>NZ_JABFTT010000017.1 GCF_021404465.1 Billgrantia zhangzhouensis
TCTGGCTACATCGGTTTGAGTCGCTGGGGCAGGCCAGAGCGATCATCGGCCGCTGGATCCGATACTACAACGAAGAGCGGCCACATCAGTCTCTTGGCTATGTGGCACCCCAAGCACACCCTGCATTAGCAGCGTAGGGTGTGCAAAAACCAGGGGGTCATTACAAGATCACGATCGCTATCGATCTGCCGGCCGGGTAAAGCTGGCTCTGGAAATGCTATGCTGGCCACTTGTCAGCCTCGCAGCTCAGCTTGCTTCAGGAGTGTATCGTGACTGTCGCGCCGCACCAGAAACTGCCCATCGGGATTCAGACCTTTTCCGATATCCGTGAAGGCGGCTACTACTACGTCGACAAGACGCCACAACTGCATCGCTTGGTGGAGGCGGGCAAGTACTACTTCCTCTCGCGCCCGCGGCGCTTCGGCAAGAGCCTGCTGCTGGATACGCTGCGCTGCTTGTTCGAGGGGCGCGAGGCGCTGTTCGAAGGGCTCCATATTCACGACAAGTGGGGCTGGCAGGTTCGGCATCCGGTGATTCGCCTGAGCTTTGCCGATGGCGTGCTGCAGAACCGCGAGCAACTCGATGAGCGTATACGCGACCAACTGTTTCAGCACCGCGAACGCTTGGGTGTTCCCTTGCGGCGCGAGACCGACATAGCCGGTGAGTTCTCGGCCCTGATTCGGGGTGCCCACGAAAAGCACGGCCAGCGCGTGGTGGTGCTGGTCGACGAGTACGACAAGCCCATTCTCGACAACCTGCTCGAGCCCGAACGGGCGCGTGAGCTGCGCGAGGGGCTGAAGAACCTCTACAGCGTGCTCAAGGATGCCGACCCGCACCTGGCTTTCGTGCTGCTTACGGGGGTATCGAAGTTCAGCAAGGTAAGCCTGTTCTCCGGTCTCAACAATCTCAACGACATCACCCTGGATGCCCCCTACGCGACCATCTGCGGCTATACCGACGAGGACATCGACATGGTATTCGCTCCCGAGCTGCCGGGGCTGGAGCGAAGCCAGATCAAGCACTGGTACAACGGCTACCGCTGGGGCGGGCAGGAGGTCACGGCCGTTTACAATCCCTTCGACGTACTGCTGCTGTTTCAGAAACGTCAGTTTGGCCCTTACTGGTTCGAGAGCGCCACGCCCACCTTTCTGGTGGAGGTGCTCAAGCAGCGGGGGGTGTTCACGCCGTCGTTGGATCGGTGGGAGACCGAGCCGGAATTGCTGGGCCGCTTCGATGTCGACGATATTGCCACCGAGGCGCTGCTGTTCCAGACCGGTTATCTCACGGTGAAACATATCGAAGAGCCCATGCTGGGCTATCGGCTCTATACCTTGGGCTTTCCCAACCAGGAGGTGGAAACCAGCCTCAACCACGCCCTGCTGCCTGTGTTGGGGGTGGAGAATGCGCCACGCGAGCGAAAGACGCTGTTCACGCATCTGCATGCGCATGACCTGATTGGCCTCGAGGCCCATCTCAAGGCGCTCTATGCCGGGCTGCCCCACGACTGGTACCGCAACAACCCCATCGCCCGCTACGAGGGCCACTATGCCAGCGTGTTCTACAGCCACTTTGCCGCGCTGGGGGTGAGCGTGACGGTGGAGGACGCCAGCCACCACGGCAAGGTCGATATGACGGTGGATTTCGCCGGGCACTTGTACCTGTTCGAGTTCAAGGTGGTGGAGCAGCTGCCCGCAGGCAGTGCACTCGAGCAGATCAAGGCCAGGGGCTACGCCGACAAGTACCGCGGCCAGGGCAAACCGATGCATCTGATCGGGGTGGAGTTCTCCCGCGAGCGGCGCCAGATCGTGGCGTTCGAGGTGGAGACGCAGTAACTTACTCGTGAGGGTTCAACCCGTAACCGAGCAGCCCGGCCTTGGCCGGGCTGCTTGGAGGCTTACATCACGTTCTTGTAGAGCTTGCCAGCCTTCATGATCAGCAACAACTGCTCATTCGGCTGTGTCAGCAGCGTGATGTCGTCGAGGGGGTTGCCCTCGAGCACCAGCAGGTCGCCGCGTGCGCCGGGAATGACCTCGCCGAAATCGCCGCTATGGCCATAGGCATCGGCCGCGTTGCAGGTAGCGCTGCGGAGCAGTTCGGCAGTGGGTATCGCGTCCTTGCGAAGGTGGAACTCGTCCAACTGGTAGCACTGCATACGGCCCAGCAGGTCGGAGCCGTAAAGCATCTTCACGCCGTGTTCTTGAGCCATTGCCAAGGCCTTGTGGCCAGCTTCCAGAACATCGTAAACCTTGCGCTGCAGATGCTCGGCCATGCCGGCCTCGACTCCCTCTCTTGCCAGCGCATCGTAGGTGATCAGCGTAGGGGTCAGGTAGGCGCTGTGCTCTAGAAACAGGCGACAGCTCTCTTCGTCCATCAGGTTGCCGTGTTCGATGGTCCGTACGCCGCGCGGAATCAGCCGATTAATGGCGCGCGCGGTATAGGCATGGGCCATGGTGTGGATATTGGCGGCGGTGGCTTCCTCGACGATGGCGTCGATCTCCTCTATGGAGAACTGCGTGCTGTCGACCCGATCGGTGGGGGAGGCGACACCTCCGGATGCCATAATCTTGAGCTGGGTGGCGCCCTTACGGATCTCGTCGCGGGCGGCTCGGCGCACCTCACTCACTCCATCGCACACCCGCCCGAGCCCGGCGCAGCAGAAGCAGCCTTCAAAGGTCTGCTGTCCCGGCCCGCGCATGTCGGCGTGCCCTCCGGTTTGCGATAGTGCCCTGCCGGCATACATCAACCGAGGGCCAATCAGGCTGTCCTCCTCCACGGCACTGGCAAGCCCGTGGTCGGCACCGCCGGCATCGCGCACGGTGGTGAAGCCTCGCATCAGCATGTCCTTCAACAGCTGGCTCGATTTGGCGCCTACATAGAAAGGGGAGAGCGTTTCCAGCAGGGCAAAGTTGGGCGTAATGGCCGTTACGTGGACATGAGAATCGACCAGACCGGGCATCAGGTAGCGTCCGCGTACATCGATCACTTGGTCGTCCGCTCCTTCTAGGGCGGTGTCACTGACAGCCACGATGCGGCCGTCCTGCACGCGCACCTGCCGGTCGGGCAAGACTTGGCCGTTACGGGTATCGATGACGTTGGCATTGATGAAGCGAGTCGTTGTCATGAGAGTTTCCTTGTAGGAGCCGGGATGTCAAAACATCAACTGTGGCAAGAAGAGTGAGAGTGCCGGGATCAGCACAATCAACAGCAGGGCGACGATGTCCATCACGATGAACCAACTCACGCCCTTAAAGACTTCAGGCAGGGTGACGCTTTTACCGAGAGCGCCCTTGATCACGTAGACGTTAAGTCCTATGGGGGGCGTAACCAGGCCGACCTCGAGCAGCTTAACGACGATGATGCCGAACCACACCAAGTTGAGATCGGCCCCTTGCACCAGCGGCAGGATGAGCGGCAGCGTCAGCAGCAGCAGGCCAATGGAGTCGATGAACATGCCGAGCACCAGATAGATCAGAGCAACGGCAAGCAGGATCCACCAGGTCTCGGTGCTCACGCCGAGAATCAGCTCCGAAAAAGCGGCCGGCACGCCGCTCAGGGCCAAAAAGCGGGTAAAGAACAGCGAGCCAATCAAGATGATGAAGATGCTGGCGGTGCTGACGGCCGTGCTGATCAGCGCTTCCCTCAGCGCGCGCAGGGTCAGGGTGCGCCTGGTAAATGCGATGAGGGCGGCGATGGTAGTGCCTACCGCACCGGCCTCGGTGGGGGAGAAAATACCCAGGAAGATACCGCCCAACACCGAGCCGATCAGCAGCGGCAACGGCCAGATGTCACGAAAGGCATCCCATTTTTCCTTGGCGCTGGAGCGCACGGCAGCATCACCGGCCAGGCTGGGGTTGAGCTTGGTGCGTACCATGATCATAGCGATGTAGAGCAGCGCCGAGAGCACTCCCGGAATGAAGCCCGCCATGAACAGCTGGCCCACCGAGACCTGAGCATAAACCCCGTAAAGCACCAGTAGCACGCTAGGGGGGATCAGCGAGCCCAGCGTGCCGGAGGCGGCTACAGTGCCGGTGGCCAGGCCTTTGTCGTAGCGGTACTTCAGCATCTCGGGAACGGCAATGCGCGACATGGCCGCCGAGGTCGCCACGCTGGAGCCGGAGGCAGCGGCAAAAAAAGCGGAAGCCATTACACTGGAAACCGCCAAGCCGCCCGGCAGCCTCGCCATGAAAAGGCGCATCGCGTGAAACAGCCCTTGGGTCATGTTGGTCGAGGTGCATAGGTAGCCCATGAACAGAAACATCGGCGCGGCGGTCAGTTCCCAGGTGCCAGCGAAGTCGAAGGGCGTGGCGGAAATCATGCCCCAGGCCACGTGCATGCTGGTCATTTCACTGATGCCGATGATCGAAACCAGTCCCAACGCTACGCCAATTGGCACGCGCAGGGCGATCAGGGCCAAGGCGATGGCAATGCCTGCCACGCCTATCTCGAGGTTGCTCATGGAGACTCCTACAGGGCTTGACGTAAACGCAATGCCTTCAGCATGTTGGCGATAATCGCCAGCATCATGGCGCCGAAACCGACGGGTAGCGCCCAGCGGCTGGGCCAGAGGTAAAAGCGGAAGTTGGCCATGGCCGTTTCCATGCGGGTGGTCGCACGCATGGCATCGAGGTAGCTCTGATAACAGAGCATGCCGAAGTAGAGCAGGCCGAGGCTGCAAGCAAAGAGGTAAAGGACCAACTGCAGCGAAGCGGGAAGACGGCCGACCAGTACATCTACACTGATGTGCTCACGCTTGAGCTCAACATACGCCAAGGGCAGGAATACCACGGCCACCATGTAATAGAAGGAGACCACTTCCAGCGTACCGGGGAACGACTTGCCGAACAGGTAGCGAAGTGCCACGTCGAGGGAGACATGTAGCGCCATGAGTAGCAAGAACAGCGCCGCCAGCGTCAGGGCGAGTTTGGCCACCCAGTCATTCAGTATCTCGATCGTTCTTGTCATTGTGTGGAACTCTCTTGGTGTTCTCCGAAGTGGAAAAACCCAATTCCAACAGGGTTCGTTTCCAGAACAACAGCATGTCCCGGTACAGCCCCGGGTCGTTACGCCAGATGCTCTGTGCTCCCATACCGCGCATCATGCAGAGCGTGGCATTCAGCGCCACACGCTTCTCATGGGAAGTATGCTCCGCACTCATGACCAACTGCTCCCAGATCTGCTCTAGGGAGGCATTGAACCTCGTGGCCAGGGGCACCAACACTTCCTTGATGGCTGGGTCGGTGCGTGCCGTGGTGAGAAACTCTAGCGTCACCATGTACATGTCGCCCTTGAAGTGCTCATGCAACGCCTGCAGCATGGTTTCGAAGTCGAGCTTGCCTGCCTTGATGCGTGTTGCCATGTCTTGAACGCTATCGACTTCTCTGTTGAGGATGTCCTCCAGCGCGGCCTGCATCAGCAATTCCTTAGAGGGATATTGATGCAGCAAAGCGCCGCGTGAAACGCCGGCTTTCCGCGCGATGTCCACCGTCGAGGTGGCGCGAATGCCTTTCTCCAGAATGCATTCGATGGTCGCTTGCTTGACCCGGCTCTGGGTCTGGCGTGAACGTTCTTCCTGGGTCTGGCGCTTGGTCATGGCGAATTCCGTTGGCAGCGGCCGCCTCGGTGAGGCGGCCTGAGCAAGACGGGTCAGTAGATCCCGTAGTCTGCCGGCAGCTTATCGAAGATTTCGCGCATTGCCAGAGCGGCAAGGGCTTCTTCATCGTTACGGTCTACTTCACCCACCAAGCCTTGCCACTTCTCGTAGGTCGCAAGGAAGTCGTCAATCAAGGCTTCGGCATCGTCTATCCCGTAGTTATTGCGGGCCGTATCGTAGACACTGGCCAGCGCCTTTTCACGGTACGCCTCGACCGAATCCATTAGGTCTTCGCCGGGTTCATAAACGTTATTGCCGTGACCAATCGCTTCTTCCAGGGCCGCATCGGCGATGGCCAGGTACTGCACGATCATTCGTGTCATGGCCTTAGCGGTCGCTTCCTTGAAGACATCGCGTTGGTCGTTGCTCAGACCGGCCCAGAACTCAGGATTGAAGCCCCACTGAGGGCCCGACCAGTACATGCCGGTGGGCAGCAGGGTAGTGTGCTGTGCTACTTCCCACAGCGAGCGGTCGATCAAATCGTTGGCAGCGTTGGAGGCGCAGTCCAGAGAGCCGCGATCTAGGCCGCTGTACATCTCACTTGAAGGAACGTTGACTGGTACGCCGCCGGCTTCCTCCACCCAGGCCGAAACGGTGGAGCCCGCGGTACGAATGCGCTTTCCGCGCAGCTCAGCCAGCGTGCGCACTGGCTCGCGACAGAACAGCACGTAAGGAGGCGTGTTGTAAGCCCCCAGGTAGACGATATCCAGCTCCTCCCACTCCGCCAGCTGGATCGGGTTGCGGGTACTGAAATCGGTCACGGCCAGAATGCCGATAAGCGGGTCGTCGAAGTTGAAGCCAAGCTCCTGCACCGCATTTGCGACCGGCATCTCGGATGGGGTGTATACCGCAGCGTGGTGGGCTACCTGAACGATATTGTCCTGAATGCCTTGGAGATTGGCGCGCGGGGCCAACAGCACCGTGCCGGTGTACACCTCGGGCTGCAGCTCGCCATTGGAAAGTTGCTCGACCGTTTCGGCCCACTCGATGTAGCCATACCGCGAATGCGGGTGTTGTTGGTCGTAGAAGGAATTGGCGATGAAGGAAGTGGAAGCCTGCGCCGTGGTGCAGAGAGCAGGTAGGGCCAGTGTGGTGACTGCCAGTGTCAGCGCCTTGCGTTTGAAGGTCATCTTGTTCTCCCGAGCCGTGTTGACGGCGGCGTTGTTGCTCTTGTGTTCCCGCGTTGGCAGAGTGAATAGCCAACGTGCGAATTCCAAACTAGACTCTGAGAAGGAAAAAAACAAGCAGGACTGTTTGTTTTTCTTTCCTAGCGCCAAGCTCGACGGGGGCGGCGACTCTCAGTCACTGGGCTTGAGGAACGCCATGACGAGGGGCCGTCATGCAAGGGGGATGATGATGAAGAGGCAGGCGAATAGCGAGGCTTGGCTGGATGCACCGGGCATTTGGCGCGGTCTGCTCATGATGATGCCGGTCGCTGCCTTCACGGTGGCTTTTGGTCTAGCCTTCGGGGTGGCTGCCGTTCACCACGGCCTGGCCGATTGGGAAGCGATGCTACTCAGCACCCTGGTATTTTCGGCACCGTCGCAGTTCGCGGCGCTGGATATGTGGCACTCGTCCATGCCGCTGCTCGCGCTGGCCACCGTCACCGTGGCGATCCACACGCGCCATATGCTGATGAGCGCAGCGCTCTACCCGTGGCTGCATACCCTTGGCCGTGGACGTCAGTTTGCCATGGTCCTGCTGATGAGCGACTCCAACTGGGCGATGGCGCTGGGTCAGTATCACCGCGGTGAGCGCAACCTGGGCATCTTGCTGGGCAGCGGTATTGCCCTGTGGGGGGCATGGATACTGGGTACCCTGGTGGGCGTGACCTTCGGAGGCGGAATCTCCCAGCCGGAGCGCTACGGCCTGGACGTGATCATGCTCTGCTTCTTTTTGATGATGCTATTCGGCGGTCGGCCACGCCTGGTCATGGCCATGCCGTGGCTGGCGGCGACGCTAGCGGCGCTTGCGGCCTACCACTGGTTGCCGCCTTACCTGCATATCATGATGGGGGGGCTGGCCGGTGGCCTGGTGGCTGTGGTAATGCCCAGGAATAGGGCGGGGGAGTCCGCATCATGAACTCTCCATCGCTGTGGCATGCGCTGTTGGCCATCGGCCTGCTGGCAGCAATCGCCTATGGCTCCCGGGTGCTTGGCTTGCTGGTCATGTCGAGAGTGCCCCTGGGCCCCAAGGTGCAGCGCTTCGTCGATGCCATGTCCACCTCGGTGCTCATCGCCATCGTGGCACCGCTGATCGTGTACGGAGACGGAGGAGCCCGCCTGGCTGCCCTGGCAACGACGCTGGTGGCCATCCTATGGCGTAGCCCGCTGCTCGCCATCGGTTTGGGCATGGTGGCTGCGGCCGCCTGGCGCTGGTGAGTTTAACCTCCCCTGCCTGGTCCGCAGTTGGGCACGGTTTGCTCGAACCCAATCTGAATACAGAAGCTTGGCTTTTCCAAGTCTCCTCTCGGTCGGCATTCACCAACTGATGTTCCGATTGGCATCTGCAGCCTTGCCAAAGTCAGAACAGCGCTGAGCAAGCTCCATGTCCCTTGCCAAGGCGAGGCCGCAGCGGGCGAAGGCCTGCATCTCCATCAATTTCAAGTCGTGACGCTTTGCCAGATAGTACTCGATTGGCAGCATTTCGTCGGATAGGCCAATATCCTGATGCATGAGCGTAATCATGTGGCTCACCAACTGTGGGTCCCGCTGCTGATTGGCATAGTGCAGCAGGCGTTGGTAATTGAACGTGGTACGGTAATCGCTTTCCAGCGTGTAGAGAAAATAGCGCTGTGCTGTCTCAAGGTCGTTGAGCATCATATGGGCGAGCGAGAGCTGGTTGTACACGTATGCGTTTTTCTCCAGCACGGTGGGAATGGCTTGCGCTTCCACCGCGGCCAATCCTGCCCTGAGCTCGGCTTCATCGTTCGAGACGAGACGATTGAGGCCGTATAGATAGTCAACCGAGGCAAACCGTGGCACTACATTCTGAATACGTCGACGCCGCTTTTCGGGGGCGAGCGCCCAGATGTTTTCCTGTAACATCTCCAACCGGCTGTCGAGGGGCTCGTAGACACTGTCCCGTGAGCCGGTCATACGGGCTGCGCAGCCGGTGAAGTTGACGTTGTAGCGGTTGTTGCCTGCGTCAGTTATACAGTCGGGAGCATCGTCACCTCGGCTGGCCAGGGCGCTCTCCGAATATTGCGCCACACGGCGAATGGCCATTTTCAGTCCGTCCAGGGAGTAGCCTGCCGATGCCAGCAGGGTTACAGCGAAGGCGTCGGCCTGGATTTCGTGCTCTCTATTCCAGCGATGATAAATCAGCCCGTTAGCGGTTTCTCTGGCGGCATCGCCCAGCACCACACTGTAGGCATTTCCGGCCGCGATACCGCCGACTCGGGCTGCCGTGATAGCGGCCTGTTGAAAATGGCCTTTTGTCGTATCGTCATGAATGACGTGCGATAGCTCATGGGCCAGCAGGCCGGCGATCTCATCCTCACTCTCCGCCTGGGCCATGACGCCTGCCGTTACGACGATGGTGTGAGGGGAGAGCGTATAGGCTTCATAGCCGCCGAAGGTATCGACGACGGCGATACAATGGCAGGGCTCGTCAAGTGCCGTTTCGAGTCGAGCCAGTATGCCGTTGAGGTAGTCCAGCATGACTTGGTCGCTGACCAGCATGCGATTCATGCGATGAACTTTCTGGAGATCGCTGGCGCGTACTTCATAGCCCACCCCAGTGAGCTCGGTATTGCCACTGGGTAGCGCGGCACATCCTGCCAGTAGCAGTGTAAAGAGTATGGCAGTAGCGCGTTTCGTCAATGGCATGATTCACCGGCTCCCTTTACGCTGGCGGAGCGTGTGTCAGACGCCAGGGCCAGTGGAACCGTATCGCAAGCGCTAGTGACGAGTACCTCATTGGCGAGGACCACGTCGGCTCGAGCAATGCGATACTGCTCACCGCCCGCGGTGAACAGTAACTCACGCCGTGGACTGGAGGAATCGGTACTCGCCTGCAGAGGTAAGACGAACCCATCGATCTCTTCAATCAGAAACCACTGGCCACTTTCGGCCTGTTGGGCTTCAGTAAAGCGTGGGTTGGGAATTTCCACGATCTGGACGGTTTCCGCCCAAGCGTATGAAGCGGCCATCATGACGAAGGCAGCGACTAGTGCTTTTTTATCAAGGCGTTTTTTCGCTGGTAAAGGCTTTCTTATTCGTGACAATTTTCTTCTCCTTGAGTTGTAGGGTAGCGGCTTCATTGCGCAGTACCACTTCACGAAGCAGAGGAATGACGGCAATTAGTGATAGCCACCCCTCCGGCACGACTCTCATCAGGCTGTAAAAAACCCCTTGAAGAAAAAGCACCGCCAAGGTAATGACGAGCCACCAGAGTAAAAACATCAGAATCTTCGAGCGGGGAGGGGAGTGTTGACGTCGTTTCGCCTGTTGCATGAATAGCAGTACCGTCAGACACCAGGCCCCTATGCCCCATAGAGTCATATCGCTGTACCGGAAATAGTCGCTTTCCAGGCGCCAAAGATTCTCGAAGGCGACGGCATGCAGTAACACTCCCGGCAGCTGCTCATAGATGGGCGTGGTAACGTAATCGAGTGTGCTTGGCATGACTACCCCGACCATCACGGCATAGGGCGCTCCTTCATCGATGCCTGGCGGTACCAGCGAGACTGGCTCGTTGCCGTAAAGCTGAGAGGCGCGAACCAGATGTATCGGCAAACAGGTCGGGGAAAGGTGATGCGGCTCAGCCCTGCCATAAAGCCCCTGGAGCACGCCTTGTGAGAAGCGTTTCAGTAGCGCTCTCGTACGCGTGAATGGTTCCTCGGGCACGCATTCCGGAGCTGCCCTAGCCGCCCATTGCAGGGAAAGGTCGGGTGCCTCGCTGGGAGTGAGCCAGTCACACGAACGCTCTTCGGCGTCGCACAGCGCCTGATATAAAGCCACTGCCGGGGTTGGCATCACATCGACCCTATCTGAATCTTGAAAGGGCACGGGCGCCGTCATCGGGTAGTCGTCGCCATGACCGCTCCACGAGGTTGGCGCCACGCGAGGTTCGGCGAGCAGCTGGTAAGAAAGCTCGGAAATGGGCATGGGGCTACCGCCGCCGGCAAAAAACAAAGCAGCAAGATTTGCTTGATTCGATAGTCGGGAAATGCGAGTGCCGAGCCGTCCTAGATCACCGCTCGAGCTGCGTGGAACCTCGAAAAAAACATCGTAAAAAAGGGTGCTAGGAGGGTGAGGCTGGTTGACGGTTAAGTCGGTGATTAACCGGGCATGGTCATTGTAATTCAGTGGCCAATCATCGCTCGACATCCAGCCTAGGCCGCCGGCATGCAACTCCCGTATGCTTTGCGCATCGATCATTACCACTGTTAATGGTGCGGTTTCAACGCCGGAGAGCCGCACATGGATGTTCTGATATTCACGCGAGAGCGCACGATCTGAAGTCGAAGAGAGCGTGAATGGATCCGCGGCAAGAGCCCACACGCCCAGAGCCACATAGCATGCATAGCGCACGAATGAATGACGCCAAACATCGCACAAAAGCGTCAGCCATCGTACCCCACACCTGTTGATCGACCAAAAGGCACGAGAAGGAAGCCGCCGCAGCCATTCCCGAGGCATATCAGGTTCCTTGCGTATATTTGCGGCTAGGCTCTCATGGCTTAGCTCATCTTTTTTAGTTTTTTTGATCTTATCATGGGTGTAATGTGAAGTGGACCCCATCCTCACCAGGTACATGAACCCGCGTGCCAGCGGAATGTAGCTGACGTCGGTCGCCCACACCTAGTCTCGAAGAGGCCACTTTAAACAGAGGTGCGTCCACACCAAGCCACCCGGCGGTGCACCATGCTATGCTGGCCCGGAATCAGCGCTTGTCCCAGGAGAGTGTCGTGTCCGCCGCGCCCTGACAGAAACTGCCCATTGGTATTCAAGCCTTCGACAAGCTGCGCGAAGGCGGCTACTACGTCGACAAGACCCCACAGCTGCATCGCTTGGTGGAACAGGGGGGCTACTACTTCCTCTCGCGCCCGCGACGCTTCGGCAAGAGCCTGCTGCTGGATACGCTGCGCTGCTTGTTCGAGGGGCGCGAGGCGCTGTTCGAAGGGCTCCATATCCACGACAAGTGGGACTGGCAGATTCGGCATCCGGTGATTCGCCTGAGCTTTGCCGATGGCGTGCTGCAGGACCGCGAGCAACTCGATGAGCGTATACGCGACCAACTGTTTCAGCACCGCGAACGCTTGGGTGTTCCCTTGCGGCGCGAGACCGACATAGCCGGTGAGTTCTCGGCCCTGATTCGGGGTGCCCACGAAAAGCACGGCCAGCGCGTGGTGGTGCTGGTCGACGAGTACGACAAGCCCATTCTCGACAACCTGCTCGAGCCCGAACGGGCGCGCGAGCTGCGCGAGGGGCTGAAGAACCTCTACAGCGTGCTCAAGGATGCCGACCCGCACCTGGCTTTCGTGCTGCTTACGGGGGTATCGAAGTTCAGCAAGGTGAGCCTGTTCTCCGGTCTCAACAATCTCAACGACATCACCCTGGATGCCCCCTACGCGACCATCTGCGGCTATACTGACGAGGACATCGACATGGTATTCGCTCCTGAGCTGCCGGGGCTGGAGCGAAGCCAGCTCAAGCACTGGTACAACGGCTACCGCTGGGGCGGGCAGGAGGTCACGGCCGTTTACAATCCCTTCGACGTATTGCTGCTGTTTCAGAAACGTCAGTTTGGCCCTTACTGGTTCGAGAGCGCCACGCCCACCTTTCTGGTGGAGGTGCTCAAGCAGCGGGGGGTGTTCACTCCCTCGCTGATTGCTTGGCACAGCCGACCGGCGCTACTGGGGCGCTTCGATGTCGACGATATCGCCACCGAGGCGCTGCTGCTCCAGGCCGGTTATCTCACTCTGAAGGGGGTGCGTGAAGAGGTGCCGAACCGCCCCATCTATCGCCTGGGCTTTCCCAATCAGGAGGTGGAAACCAGCCTCAACGAAGCGCTGCTGCCTGTGCTGGGGCTCGGCGACGATGCGCTGGACGAACTGACTCTCAAGCTGCCAGGTTTGCTCAAGGCGGCGGACGTGGTCGGCTTGGAGGCCTACTTCAAGGCGCTCTATGCCGGGCTGCCCCACGACTGGTACCGCAACAACCCCATCGCCCGCTACGAGGGCCACTATGCCAGCGTGTTCTACAGCCACTTTGCCGCGCTGGGGGTGAGCGTGACGGTGGAGGACGCCAGCCACCACGGCAAGGTCGATATGACGGTGGATTTCGCCGGGCACTTGTACCTGTTCGAGTTCAAGGTGGTGGAGCAGCTACCCGAAGGCAGTGCACTCGAGCAGATCAAGGCCAGGGGCTACGCCGACAAGTACCGCGGCCAGGGCAAACCGATGCATCTGATCGGGGTGGAATTCTCCCGCGAGCGGCGCCAGATCGTGGCGTTCGAGGTGGAGACGCAGTAATTGCCGCTCGTTCGGGCCGCACATGCCTGTATGCGAAGCGGAAGGGCGCTCGAGTATGCGGCGAGGGGGGCAACCGCTTCGAGGTCACCGGCATGGATGAAAAAATGCTGGAGGAATACGAGAAGTTGCTGACGATTCTGGATGACGCCGTAAAGCAACAGCGCGAGCATACTTTGGCGATGTTGAACGCTTTGGCATGCATACGCTTGAGCGTGAATTCTGGCTAAGCCAGCTCAATCAAGCGAGTGGCATAGTTGAGTAGCTCGTCGGTGTGTTTCTGTATGATGGAGACGACGATGGGGATCTGCACGGCCTGGTAATCGTGTACGGCAATGTTGCGAAAGCCCGTCATTCGTTTCATCGCCGTGGCAAGGTCAGGCTCGATCAGGTGCTCACGTGCGAGCATATCGAATACATCACGTGCACTCTGCGGTAACCCCAGCTTTCGCAGTCGAATAAGACGGTTACCAGCATCGATGCTGGCTTCACAAGCTCGCTGCAAGTTCAGTATCGCTGCATCTTGTCGCGTCTGATCGTGTTCGAATGTGACGGGATCTTTATTGTACTCCTCCCTTGCTCTGGCCACGCAGCGTTCGATGGTTGCACTCTTGTTGAGAAGCACTTCATCGGCCATAAACGCTGCCTCTTTGCTTGATGTCTTTGATCAGTTCCCGTCGTTGAATGGCCAAGTCCCAATATTCACTTTGTACCATCAACTCGAATTCATCGCTGCTGTTGCCGCTCTGCCAAAGCTTTCGTCCCTCGGTCACGACCTGATATTGCAAAGCGGTTGAAGACCGACGCAGATCCACCAGGTCGACATCGGCCCGCAACCTTTCTGCTACTTCACCGCTCATCTGCCAGCGCTGTTCGGCTGTCAGGCGAGTGGGCAGCAGCAGGGCAAGATCCACATCGCTGTCGGGTGTTGCCGCCCCTGTGGCCTGGCTGCCATAAAGGTAGACGGCTTGAAGCTCAGGTAGCGCTGAAGCCAAGTACTCCGAGACTGCTGCTAGTGCGTCGGGTGAGTAGGGCATGGCACTCCACCATGATGATTACGATGAGGACAGGATGCCTGCCGGGATCATGGTTGGCAATCTTGACGCCTTCCTACCACTGCCCGCCCAAACGTGGATTTCGAGTAGAGCTAGTGAGCCAGGCGCGATATTCTCAACCACCGTGAGTACGACCGAGGCAAGTGAAAGGGGTAGAATAAGGCCGTTCGAGATTGCTGAGAAGTCAGTCTTCATGCCGAATATCGATGTCGTGCTTGAACTTTCCGCCGAGGCTTGCCTTGCTCACTATGAAGGCCGGGTAGGGCAGGTGATGGCCCGCAGCCTCGATGGCCGTCGTGTGGTGTTTCCTGCCGAAGCGCTACGCCGCGTGGTGTCCCGGAAGGGTGTTCAGGGCACCTTTCGTCTCTCTTTTACCTCCGAGGGTCGTTTCCTGTCGATAACGCGTCTGGGCGATGTGGCTGAGACATGGCCTGACAAGCTGGACGTGAAATAGCCCAGGAGTGGCCCGATGTTTGACGTATATCGGATCCAGCCCTCTCGTTAGGCTGACTTTGCTCTGTTATAACATCGATTCTGCATAGTTCCGGCCATGTGATGTGTGGCCACCCGACAAGGCCTTACCATGCTTTTCAGCAAGTCACGAGAACTTCGCGAGTACCAGAACCGCCGTCTGGATGAGCTGGCCGAACCGCCCGAGGTGGGGCATGAGCTGTTCGTCGGGCTCAGCGCTTTGCGAGATACTCTGAGCAGCCGCTACCACTCGCGTGATTTCACCTTCGCTCATGCGCGTTATCTGCGTAGCCGGGTGCTGGCCTTGGGGCTCATCTTCGCGCTGCTTTCGCCGCTGTGGATCGTGGTCGATTCCCTGATGCTGCCAACCGAGCTGCTCGGGTATACCCTGCTGGGTAGGGTCATATTGCTGCTGGGGCTGGTGGGAGTGCTGGCATTGGCGTATTTCAGCCGTGAGCGGATACGCCACATACGTTTCAGTGCCGGCATGCTATTGGCGCTGCCGGCGGGTTTTTATCTGCTGGTGCTGAGTATGCTGCCGCCTGATCAGGTGCATGGCCTGGTGGGCTATGGCTTCATACCTTTTCTGCTGGTGGCGGCGCTGAGCGTCTTTCCGTTCACCCTGCTGGAGTCGCTGGCTGCCGGGCTTGCCATGTTGGGGTTACTGGCGTTCTCACAGACGGTCGACGGCAGTTGGCTGACCGGGCACGGGGTGGAGAGTATCTGGCTGCTGTCGAGCCTGCTGATCGTGTCGCTGGCGGCCAACCATTTCCAGCTTAGCCTGCTGCTGAGACTTTATCGCCAGGCCACGCACGACCCTCTGACCGGGCTCTTCAATCGCGGTGCGCTGGAGGTTCACCTGGAAAAGGTTCAGGCCTGGCAGCGCGATACCGAAGGGCGGGGTAGCCTGGTGTGCGTGCCCTGCTCCCTGCTGATGCTCGATCTCGATCATTTCAAGCATATCAACGACAGCTACGGCCATTCGGTGGGCGACGGCGTGCTGTGCCAGTTTGCCGAGCTGTTGGTGCGTCAAACCCGCCGGCACGACTGCGTGGCGCGCTATGGCGGTGAGGAGTTCGTCATCATCCTGGTGGGGAGCGGCCAGGCGCGGGCACTGGAAGTCGCCGAACGCATCCGCTACGCCGTGGAGAAAACCGAGTTCACCGGCCACGACGACGAGCCCATTCCGGTGACGACGAGCATTGGCGTGACCCATCTGCAGCAGGATGAGCCGCCTCAAGAGGCGCTCAAGCGAGCCGACGAGGCGCTCTATCAGGCCAAGCGTGAGGGGCGCAATCAAGTGATCTCTGCCGTGGAGCCTGCATTGCCATGAGTCTAGGCAGGCTTTTATCGATCTCAAGTTTCGCAATTTCCAGCCGATAAATCGGATAAGGAAATTAGCGAGCGAGGGGCGAATGCCCAATAATTCACAGCAGGTGGCGTTGCATACCTGGCTGGTACTGGTGCCGGTACTGCTGCTGGTCATGGGTATCGTCAACGGTCTTGCGACTTGGCAGTTGCCGGTCGACTGGCAGCCACCCTGGCTCACCCTGCCCATCATGCTGCTGGTGGGGAGCGGCCTGTTGGCCAGGCTGTTGGGCAGGGTGCACGTGGCGCAGCTGTGTGGGGCGTTGTTGTTGCCTGTTGGACTGTATGCGCCGGTGTTGACTTGGTTGCCATCCGGGCTAGTGGAGCCGTTCGGACTGGGGCGGGGGGCACTGGCGCCAGCCTCCAGTATCGCAGTATTGATCGTGTCGGTTTGTCTAGTGGCGGGCAACGACTCACCGCGTGCCCGCCTTGCCTGGTGGCTTGGTGGGGGAGGGCTGTTCGTGGCGGGCGGAATGGGCCTCGTGGCCGGTGTCTGGCCCGAGCGGCTTTTTTCCAGCTCATGGGGAGTAGCCTTCACGACACCTTTTACCGCCTTGCCCGCGCTGTTGTGCGGCACGGCGATGATGCTGATGGCACGCCATCCGACCGTGGCCCCGTCATTGAACCGCGCCATGGTATTGGCCCTGACCGGTGGTGTGCTGGCCAGCGGCTTCGTCTGGTATGCGCTCACCTGGCAGCAGTACGATGCCAAGCAGCGGCATGCCTCGGAGCTGTTCTTGACCTTCAAGGTCGGTGCCGAGCGCGTCGTGGATAACAAGCAGCGTGAGATCCAGCGCATGGCGGCGCGTTGGGTGGAATCCGGCGGGCTGCCTCCGTTGAGCTATCGCGAGGCGGAAGTCGATAATTATTTCCGCGACATGCCGAGCCTGATGTCGCTTCACTGGCAGTCAGGGCGGGACGAGCAGTTCCGCTGGGGGCGCGAACGGGACGAGGGTTTTCTTCTGGAGTGGGTGGCCGAGCACGACTGGTTGCTGGACTGGTTGGCGGTGGGCGGATCCTACCCGCGCTGGGTATTGCCCGACGAGCAGCGTTCCGAGCTTGCCCTGGTGGCGGTGCCCTTGTCCCTGCCTGCGCACGGCGCGCTGGTTGCCGTGCTGGACCTTGCCCAACTCTTTCATGAAGAGATTCGCTCCCTGGTAACGCCGCTGCGGCTTTCGGTACAGCGCAATGCGAGCCTGATGGTGGCCAACCATCAGCAGAAAACCGGCGAGGGGATGGCGTTGAGCCGCGGCTGGGTGCTGCTGCCTGGCGGGGTGGCCATGGAGGTCATCGTTCATGGCGATGGGCCGCTGGCAGCGGACTTGGCTGGCCTGATGCCGCTGGCGGTGGCCGTAGGCGGTCTGGTGATGAGCTACCTGCTGGCCTTCAGTCTGGGTATGGCCGGATTGAGTCGGCGCCGCTCTCTGGCGCTGGCGCGCACCCAGCGCCACCTGCGTGCGCAGCAGCGTGTTCAGACGCTGATCGCGCGCGACCAACCCCTGGAGGAAATTCTCAAGGCCATCTGCCGGATCGTCGAGGCTCAGGTGCCGGGCGGCATCGCGTCCATCATGCTCTGCGACGGAGCCCAGCTGCGCCTGGAGCGGATCCATAGCGTCGGTCTGCCGCAAGCCTATTGCGATGCGATCGAGGGGGTGGCGATCGGGCCGGGAAACGGCGCCTGCGGCAGTGCCGCCTATCTGCGCGATTTCGTGGTCTGCGCCGACATCGCTCACGACTCGCGCTGGGAGGGGGTACATGATCTCGCGGCTCGTCATGGCCTGGGCGCCTGCTGGTCCTATCCGGTGATCGGCAGCAATGACCTCTTGCTGGGTACCTTCGCCATCTACTATCGCCAGCCGGGCGAACCCTCACGGAGCGACCGCCGACGTGTGATCGAGGCGGCCGAGCTGGTGTCGCTGGCGGTGGAGCGCGAGCGAAATCGCCAGGCGCTGAGAGAGAACGAGCAGCGCTACCGCTCCCTTTTCACCTATCACCCCGATGCCGTTTTCTCTCTCGACCTGGAGGGACACTTCACCTCGGCCAATGCGGCGTGCAGCAATGTGACCGGGTATCCCCTGGAGCAATTGCTCGGCTCGCATTTCTCGTCACTGGTGCAGCCCAGTGACCGGGCGCGCTTCGAATCGCTCTATCGCGACGTCGACCGGGGCGAGGCGTTCCGCTACTCGGTCACTATCCAGCATCGCGAGTCACGCAGCGTCTATCTCGACGTGACCAACCTGCCCATCGTCGTCAACGAACGCGTCATCGGCTTCTACGGCATCGCCAAGGACATGACCGAACGACATCGGCGGGAGACGGAGCTTCGCATACTGCAGCGAAGCGTCGAGGCGAGCACCAATGGCATCGTTATCGCCGATGCCCGTCAACCCGACAATCCCATCGTCTACGTCAACGAGGCGTTCGAACGTATCACTGGCTACGGGCGCGATGAGGTGCTTGGTCGCAATGGCCGCTTCCTGCAGGGCAGGGAGACCGATGCGAAGGCCATGGCCCAACTGAGGCATGCAATCGCCGAGCGGCGCGAGATCAACGTCACGCTGTGCAACTATCGCAAGGACGGTACGCCCTTCTGGAACGACCTTCACCTGGCTCCAGTAAGGGATGCCGAAGGGGGCGTCACCCACTTCGTCGGCGTGCAGCACGATATTTCCGAGCGCAAGTCCTACGAGGCCAAGCTGTCGTTCCATGCCAGCCACGATGCCCTGACGGGGTTGGCCAATCGGTCGCTGTTCGAGAATCGCCTGCTGCATGACGTGTCGCAGGCACAGCGGCACGGCCGTCACTTGGCCGTTCTTTTCGTCGATCTGGACGACTTCAAGCCGATCAATGACAGCCTCGGCCACGAGGTGGGCGATCAGGTGCTGATTCAGGTGGCCCAGCGCCTGGCGGAGGAGCTGGACACGGGCGATACCCTGGCCCGGTTCGGTGGCGATGAGTTCGTCATCCTGCTGCCTGGGCTGGACCGTGAGGAAGATGCGATTCGCTTGACCGAACGCCTGTTGTCGCGTGTCGGCCGCCCCTATCGGGTCGACGGTCATGAACTCTACATCGGGGCCAGCGTGGGGATCGCCTGCCTCAAGGAGGGTAGCGACAATCCGGTTGAGCTGATCCAACAGGCCGATATGGCGATGTACCGGGCCAAGCAGAAGGGGCGCAACGCCTGGGAGTGCTTCACCAGCGACATCAACGATGAGGTGAGCATGCGCATGGCACTGCGCAACGACTTGCAGGAAGCGATCGAGGCGCAGAACTTCGAACTCCACTATCAGCCTCTGCTGGGTGCCCGCGGCGGAGAGATCGTGGGCTTCGAGGCGCTGGTACGCTGGAATCACCCGATCAAGGGCTACCTCTCCCCGGGCCTGTTCATACCGCTGGCCGAGGAAACCGGCCAGATCGGACCGATTAGCGAGTGGGTGTTGCGTCAGGCCTGCCGCGACATGTGCCGTCTGGCCGCCGAGGGTTATGGCCGTTATCGCGTGTCGGTCAACCTTTCACCGCTGCAGTTCCGTCGAACCAATTTCCTCAGCAATCTGCAGCAGGCTCTGCGGGAGACCGGCTTGCCGCCGGACTGTCTCGAGTTGGAGCTCACCGAGGGCATTCTGATGATCGACACCGTGGCGGCAGTCGAGACGTTACATCACCTGCGCGACATGGGGGTGGAGGTCTCCATCGACGATTTCGGCACTGGCTTCTCCAGCCTGAGCTATCTGAAACAGCTGCCTATCGGCAAGATCAAGATCGATCGCAGCTTCGTGCGCGACGTCACCGTCAATCGTCACGATGGCGCCATCGTGCAGGGTATCATTTCCATGGCCCATCATTTAGGGCTGGGGGTGGTGGCCGAAGGGATCGAGGAGGCCGCGCAGCGCGATTTCCTGACGGCCCACGGCTGTGATGTGTTCCAGGGTTTCTTCTTCGCTCGCCCGATGCCGCTCGAAGCACTCAGGGTCTACCTGAAGGAGCGGACCATCGAGGTCGGTCCGGCTCAAGTCCTGCAACGAAATGCCGATAACGAGACGCTGGCAAGTGTGCCGTCATGGCCAGGCGATGATCACCAATAGCTCAAAGGGTGGGGTAGCAAGGATGGCGCAGGTCCAGGATGAGTTTCTGCGGGTGGGGAGCCCGAGTGAAATCGAGGTGCTGCTGGAGCGGTTGATCCAGCCCGGTGGCGCTTCGCTGCTGCTCGACAAGCCCGACGCGACCCCGATACCCGTGGTGGTGATGGAGCAGCGGTCACCGCAGACGCTGCTTCTCGACATCACGGCAGTACGGGAAATCGTCGGTGAACTCAAGCGTGGCACGGGGTTTCGATTGCTGGGCCAGGTACAGGGCAAGATGATCCGCACGCCGGTGCTCAAGTCGCTGCAGCTCGATCTCCAGGAAGGGCGAATCCACTGTCAGTGCGAGTATCCGCACTATCTCGAGGAGCTGCAGCGTCGCGAGTCCTTCCGCGCGCGCTTGCGCTTGGGCATGGAGGTGGGCGCCATCGTGCGTGGAGTGGAGGGAAATGGCGAAACGGCAGTGCAGGGCGATCTCAAGGATCTCTCTCAGCAGGGCTGCCAGCTCGAACTGCCCGCTTCGGCGGCGAGCCTGCTGGCCGAGGCGCTGCTGGTCGAGATCGAATTCTGTTTTCCCAACGAGACGCGTTTCACGGTGCAGGCCGCGGCGCGTCACAAAGTGGCCGATAGCGACCGCCAGGCCCTGCGGGTAGGATTCCACTTCGAGAACTGCACCGCCGAGCAGGAGCGCAAGCTGTGGTTCTTCGTGCGTGAAATCGAGCGCGAGTCGTCACGCTACGACGACGAGTCCGATGTCGGTCGCTTGCCTTCGATGCTGTTCCAGAGCCAAGCGGCGGGGGGCGCGCCACCCGTCGGGCGTCGTAACCTGTTGACCTATCCCACGCCCATGGCGCGACGCTTGGCCAGGGTGGCCGGCTATCTAGACGCACAACTGCTAGAGTTGCAGCAGGGCGACGATATCGACTCCGTGCAGCTGTCCCGACACGCCGATATGCTATTGCAGCTGGCCGAGGAGGACATTGAGGCGCTGCTCTTCGCCACTCGTTGCCTGGGGCAGGAGCCGCTGCTGGTACGCCATGGGCTGGGGGTCGCCGTGCACATGTTGGCCCTGGCCGGCAGCGGCGCGGTGCCTCGGGACGTGCGCAAGGCGCTGGCGGCTAGCGCCATGGTGCACGACCTGGGCAAGGGACTCCTGCCGCCTGCGCTACTGGGGGCCGAATCGCTGAGAGCTGAAGAGCGGGCTCAGTTGCATGAGCATGTGGAATGGTTGCAGCAGCGCCTGGCGGGGTGTCAATGGTTGTCGGTGGGAGTCAGGACAGCAGTGATAGGCGGTGTCAACGAGCGCCTCGACGGCAGTGGATATCCGAGCGGCGCCACCGGCGACGACCTGTCCGAACTGGCCCGCATGAGTGCGGTGGTGGACGTGGTGGATGCGATGCGCCGCAACCGGGCCGATCGTCCCGCCTGGCGTATCGATGCGATATATCGTCATCTGCTTACGTCGCCACATCTGTTCGATCCGCGCTGGGTGAAGCGTTACGTGCAGCGCTTTGGGCTGCGTCCGGTCGGGTCCCTGGTGCGTTTCTCCGGCGGTGCGTTGGCTTGGATACAGCGGCTCGACCAGCAGGGCAAGCCCTTCCAGGTGCAGCTTGTCGGGGAGATCGCACCGCCCGGTGAGGCCCTGGGCGAGGTGCTGCGGGGTGACATTACGGCGCGGCTGGGCGAGATGATCGAGGAACTGCCCGTCTCGACGTGAGGGGTTCGGGGCCGGCGACACCAGGCCGGCCGGAAGGAGTGGCAATGAGGCCCTGGGAGCCTAAAGTCGGCGGCACGCTGTGCCGATAATACGAATTAACCCCTCGGTCGCGGGCTTTTCCACCGGAAATGTTGGCGCGAAGCCTGGCACACTAGGCTTATGGCGTTTCAAGCCTGGAGCGAAGGAGCTGGGGCTGACTAGTTTGAGAGGCCAGTTCTACCCGTTTGCGTTCGTGACCGTTTCGCAGCCACAAAAATCGGAGAATGAGACATGAGTACCTTGAAGGGAGCTGCTGCTTACGGGAGAGGGGCCAGTGCCTATGCCAGAGTTGGCGTCGAAAGCGGTGTCATGTCGGCCAGCCCGCATCAACTGATCGTGATGCTGTTCGATGGCGCCCAGGGTGCCATTCGCGCGGCCCGCATTCACATGCAGGCGGGTAACACAGCTGAAAAGGGCAAATCGATCTCCAAGGCGCTGGATATCGTCAACAACGGCCTGCTGGCCGCTCTCGATACCGAGAAGGGAGGCGAGATTGCCGAGCGGCTCGGTTCCCTCTACGACTACATCAGTCGACTGCTGCTGTCCGCCAACCTGCATAACGATCAGGAAAGCCTGGACCAGGCCGAAAGCCTGCTGGACGACATTGCCTCGGCGTGGCGGGAAATCGGCAATACCGGAGCGCAGGATTGATGGCCATGTCGACCGCCCGTGCTCTGCTTGACGGCTATGCCCAGCTCAGGCAACAGGTTGCCATCATGCTCGAACTGGCGCGAGCCGGTGAGTGGGATGCGCTGATCGAACGCCAGTCCGATTATCTGCAACTCGTCGACCGGCTCAGGCATCTCGATAGGGAGGCCGTGCTGGACGACGAAGAAAGACGTTGCAAGGCCGATCTGCTGGAGGCCATCCTCAACGACGACCTGGAGATCCGTGAGCAACTGATGGCGCGACGCAGTGAACTCGGCCATCTGATGGATACCAGCCGGCGCCAGCGCGACCTGCACCGCAGCTATGGCAAGCAGGCTGCATCCGTGGTCGATGCCGCCGACAAGTTCAGCCCGGGGACGTCGTGAGTGGCATCACGCCGCTACTGGATACGCTGCTCCACCAAGTGCTGGGCAAGCGTGTCGATACGGCGCCTCCGCGAGAGCTGACCGAGCCAGTGCGGTCGGTCGACCCAGGAGAGGGCCCCAGGGCGCTGCACAGTGACTCTCGCCTGGAAGGGCGCCGGCCGACCACGGCACCCCTTCAGGGAACGTCGACTCCTGCGCAGCGCGGCGATGGCCAGCCGTTGCGGGGCGACACTCCCCTGGCTCCCGCTTCCTTTCAGACCCACTTCAGCCCCACGGCGCGCACCATCGCTGACCTGCTGTTACGTTTCCCGGCTCCACCTTCGGTATTGAGTGCCAAGGCTCCATTGATGAATGCGGGCGAGACACCTGGCGCGTCCACGCTGGCCGACAGGCTGCAATCCAGCGTGCGAGACAGCGGGTTGTTCTACGAGTCCCACTTGGCGCGCTGGTATCGTGGCGAGATGAGTCGTCAGCAGTTGGAGAACGAGCCGCAGATGCTGCGTACGCAGCGCTTCGCGCCGGCTGCGTCGACGACAGGTGGCGCGTCCATGCAGTCGGCGAATGCCGCCGCCGCAGCGCCGAATGCCCAGAGCCAGGCATCGGTAGGACAGCTGCAGTCGGGGGTAGTGCCTGGCCAAGTGCTGCCTGGGCAGGCAGCTTCCATGGCCAATACCTATGCCGTTACCGAATCCTTGTATCCTGCGGCGGCTCGCGGCGAACGTGCCGGCGGGGAGGCCCCCATGTCTACGACCGCTCAGCCGCGCGACATGACGCCAGCCGGTATGGCGCGGGGCGAGGGTGTCGAATCGAGCGGGCGCGAGGGTGGCGAGCAGTGGGCGCGCGCACGCCCCGCAGGGAGCGAGGTAGTATACGAGGGCCTGCAGGGGGTGGTGCGGCATCAGCTCGAGATGCTGGTCACGCCTGTGCTGCGCTGGGAGGGGGATGTCTGGTCAGGGATCTTCATGGCATTGATGATCCAGATGCCAGCCGGCTTCCGGCGTGAGGAGCGCGGAGAGGGGCAGGAGGGGGAGGAATCGCAGCAAGGGGCTTGGCACTCCGAGCTCCAGCTCTCGGTGCCAAGCCTGGGCGATATTCGTGTGGCGATGTGGCTACAAGACCAACAGATGCGGCTGCAGCTCCTGGCGCGGGATGAAGATGCCCTGAGAGTCTTGGAGGGTGGGCTGCCGCAATTGGAGCAGCGCTTGCGGAATGCCGGGCTCTCGACGGTGCTGATCGATGCGCGCCCTTGGAGCAGGGAGGAAGCGAATGACGGAACCGAAGCCTGAGCGCCGCCAGCAGGCAGTGGCGTTGGCCTATCGCGAGGGTGACGATGCTCCTCGGGTGCTGGCCAAGGGATATGGCGACATGGCCGAACGGATCCTGGCCGAAGCCAAGCGTCAAGGCATCTACGTCCATGACGCCCCTGAACTGGTGTCATTGCTGATGGGGCTGGACCTAGATGAACGGATCCCTCCCATGCTCTACCAGGTAATCGCCGAGTTGCTCGTATGGGTATACGAGTTGGTCGAGGTGCAAGAGCAGCGTTGAGTGCACAAGCAGGATTCGGCTGGTTTTTTTGTAAAAAAATGTAACTGAAATGTTATGGAAATGACTTTGTCAAGGGCGTTATGTAGCCTTTTTTATGTTTTCGCACAATGCGTTAACGATTTAGTGCTAGGGCTTGACAAGCTAAGATTTTCTGCTGAGTGCAGTCATCTCTGTAAGGCGCTTGGCAGCGTGAAAAACAGTGGTCACAATAGCTCGCGTATGAGATATGTCCTTATCAGGTATTACCTGATCGCTACAATGAGCTGCATGACGTATCTCTAGGCTAGTCCTGAACAAGTGCGTTACAAGAAAATAAGGACACGCGAATCAATAGCGTGCAGGGAACCTAAAATGAAGAACACGAATCACCTGGGTGATATCCAGGAGCTCAACCTCGCCTATCTGCTGCTGGCTCAGCGGCTGCTCAACGACAATCGTGCTGCGGCCATGTTCCGCCTCAAGATCGATGACGAAACAGCCGATCTGCTCGTGTCCCTTGGTGCCGCGCAGCTGACCCGCCTGGCCCGTACCAACCAACTGCTCTGCCATTTCGGTTTCGAGGGCGCGGAGCAGCTGCGCCAAGTGGTCGATAATCCCCGTGACAATGGACTGTCGCAGTTTCATGCCGCTCTGCTGATGGCGGGTCTTGAAGCGATGCCAATGTCGCGGGGGGATATGAAATGACCCAAAAAAGCCTGGTTGAGGAGATGCAGCAAGTCCAATTGGCCATCGAGCTGATCGAGTTGGGCGCTCGCCTTCAAGTGTTGGAGACCGAAACGGACCTGAGTCGTGCCCGCTTGATTCGCCTGTTCAAGGAAGTGCGCGGCATGTCCCCGCCCAAGGGAATGCTGCCCTTCTCGACCGACTGGTTCATTACCTGGCTGCCCAACGTACATGCCTCGCTATTCTACAACATCTATCGCAACCTGCTCGTGGGGCAGAAATGCGAACGGATGCAGGCTTTCGTCACGGCGTATCGGTTGTATAACGAGCAGGTCAGCATCGATCAAGCCGAGCCGGTGCTGGGGCTGACCCGCGCCTGGACCCTGGTCAGGTTCTTCGAAAGCGAGCTGCTGCAGCTATCCACCTGTACTCACTGCGGGGGGCATTTCGTTGCTCACGCGCATTCGCCGGACCACGACTACGCCTGTGGTATTTGCATGCCGCCTTCTCGGGCCGGCAAGACCCGCAAGCGCCGCGAGCGCGAAGCGGCGGTCGACGATTGCGCCACGCCGAGAGTCACGCAGGTCGGTTAACGCTCGGCTACCGGCGCGTGCCGGTTGCCTGTCTCACAAGATGCCGCCTTCGGGCGGCGTCTTGCCGTCCGGCCCCATCATTTCTTTTTGAACCAAGGGCTCAAGTGTTTCGACAGTCGGCCGATAAACAGTGATAACGACGGCTTACATCCAATGAAGGGTATCGGTTGTGCTGATTCTGCTGGGTTACATCGTAGTCATATTGTGTGTCTTCGGCGGCTTCGTGCTTGCTGGAGGTTATCTTGGGCCACTCTATCAGCCGGTTGAGCTGTTGATGATTGGCGGGGCAGGGGTGGGGGCCTTCATTGCCGCCAACAATGGCAAGGCCATCGTCGCGACGTTCAAGATATTCCCCAAGCTGCGGCGTACCAAGAAATACAAGAAAGAAATGTTCATGGAACTGATGGCGGTGCAGTTCAAGCTGCTGACCAAGGTACGCCGCGAAGGCATGCTGGGCATCGAGCGCGACATCGACAGCCCGCAGGAGAGCGCGCTGTTTCAGGAGCACCCCAAAGTGCTGGCCGATCCGATGATCATGAACTTCCTGACCGATTACCTGCGCCTGATGGTGGCCGGCGGCATGGATCCGTTGGAGATCGACGAGCTGATGCTTCATGAGATCGAGACCTTTGAACAGGAGGCCCACATTCCCGCAGATGCCATTGCCAAGGTGGGCGACGCCATGCCGGCGTTCGGTATCGTGGCGGCCGTCATGGGGGTGGTCAAGGCGCTGACCTATGCCGATGCCGGGCCGGAGCAGATGGGCGAGATGATCGCTCACGCCCTGGTCGGTACCTTTCTTGGCATCCTGCTGGGCTACGGTTTCATCAACCCGGTGGCCAGCAGCATTGAGCGTCAGGCCAAGGAAGCGGAGAAGATGCTCCAGTGCATCCGGATCACACTGCTGGCCAGCCTGCACGGTTATGCGCCGCAGCTGGCGGTCGAGTTCGGTCGCAAAGCGCTGCACAGCTCTGAGCGCCCCGGATTCACCGAACTCGAGACCTACGTACGTAATGCCAAATCGGGTGCGACAACGGAATGAGTGCAGGCGGCGACAAGCGCCCGATCATCATTCGGCGCAAGAAGGTAGTCCACAGCCATCATGGCGGCAGTTGGAAGATCGCGTTGGCCGACTTCATGACGGCCCTGATGGCACTGTTCCTGGTGATGTGGATCTTGGCGGTGGCAAGTCCGGAAACGCGGGAGGGTGTCGCCGACTACTTCAGTACCCCCTTGGTCAGCGCCGTGACCGGAGGGGATCGTTCAGGCAGCACCCGGGCCATTCCCGGTGGCGGTCCCGATCCCTCCCATAGCGATGGCGAGCGGGCACGTATCGACACCCGGGAGTTCTCGCGCCCAAGTGAGCAGCAGCGGCGTTTCTTCATGGATCTGCAGCGCCGCATCGAGGCGGTGATCGAGGCCGATCCAGAGCTGCGCGAGCTACGTCAGCAGATGCGCTTCGACCTGACGCCCGAGGGTCTGCGTATCCAACTGCTCGATACCGAGCAGCGGCCGATGTTCGATATCGGCAGCGACCGCGTCGAGCCCTACATGCGCAACCTGCTGCGTACCATTGCACCGCTGCTCAACGATCTGCCCAATTACCTCAGTATCGGCGGGCACACCGACAGCCGGCCCTATGCTGGCGGCTACCGGGGCTACAGCAACTGGGAGCTTTCCAACGATCGGGCCAATGCTTCGCGTCGTGAGCTGGTTGCCGGTGGGTTCGATTCGGGCAAGCTGCTGCGTGTGTCCGGCTTCGCCGACCGCGTGCTGTTGCCCGATACCGATCCCTTCGACGCGGACAATCGACGCATCGAGCTGTTGGTACTGCTGCCCGAGGTGGCAGAGTTCATCCGCCGGCCAAGCATCCTGAATGGTCCGGGCGTGCCGAGCCCGATGAGTACTCGCCTCGAGAGCGAGGTCGATCTGGCACCCGTACACCAATTCACTGAAGGCCTGCGCCGTGCTCTCAATCCCCAATAACCTATTTTGACACCAGGTGGTAAAGCGCATGGATATCACGGATTTCTATGACACTTTCTTCGAGGAAGCCGAAGAGCTGCTGGCCGACATGGAGCGCTACCTCCTGGAACTCGACGTGGATGAGCCCGATACCGAGCATCTCAACGCGATTTTTCGGGCAGCTCACTCGATCAAGGGAGGAGCAGGCACGTTCGGCTTCGACGTGCTGCAAAAGACCACGCATCTGTTCGAGAACCTGCTCGACCATACCCGCAAGGGCGAGCTCAAGCTGCGCCGGGATATCGTCGATACCTTTCTGGAAACCAAGGACATGCTCAGCGATCAGCTAGACGCCTATCGTAACGGCGACGAGCCCGATCAGGAGGCCTTCGAGCGTATCTGCAAGACACTCCAGCAGATAGCGCTCGAAGAGATCGGGCGGGATCTGGATGGGGGGGCAGCTCCGGTGCCGGCTCCCGAGCCCGAGCCGGAGCCCGCTACGCCAAGTGAAGGCGCCGGCGGGGCTGGCCGGCGTATCGTGACGCTTCTCAATGTCGGTGAAAAGGACCGGCAACTGCTCGTCGAGGAGTTGGGGCAGTTGGGCGAGGTCGTGACGCATGGTGGCGATGAGGCGTGCTATGAAATCACGCTAGCTTCGACGATCGACAGTGACGACATCGAGGCCGTGATGTGCTTCATCGTCGATGCCGATCAGGTCAAGATTCGTGACGCCGAGAACGGCCAGGCATCCGAGGTCGCTCCCGCGAAGAGCGAGCCGGCGGCGAAAGCCGCTGAACCAGCCAAGCCCGTCGAGCCAGCACGTCCCTCCGCAGCCGCCAAGCCTGCTGGTGATGCCAAGACCGCCAAGGTGAAGGCCAAGGCCAAGGGTGGCGGTGAGTCGACTTCGATCCGGGTTTCGGTCGACAAAGTCGATCAGATCATCAACCTGGTGGGTGAGCTGATCATTACGCAATCGATGCTCGACCAGACCGTCAGCGAGTTGGAGGGGGCCGCCGACAGTGCGTTGTTGAATGGCATGAGCCTGCTTCAGCGCAACGCGCGAGACCTGCAGGAATCAGTGATGTCGATTCGCATGATCCCGATGGATTTCGTCTTCAGCCGCTTCCCGCGGGTGGTGCGTGAAACCGCCGCCAAGCTGGGCAAGGAGATCGAACTTACCACCGAAGGGGAGTCGACCGAACTCGACAAGAGCCTCACCGAGCGCATCATCGACCCGTTGACGCATCTGGTCCGCAACAGTCTTGACCATGGCATCGAGCCGCCCGAGGTTCGCGAGGCAGCCGGCAAGCCGCGTACCGGCAAGCTGGTGCTCTCGGCCAAGCATCAGGGCGGCAATATCATCATCGAAGTGATCGACGATGGTGCCGGCCTCGACCGTGACAGGCTGCTGGCCAAGGCGCGTGAAAATGGCCTGCCCGTTGCCGACACCATGAGTGACGACGAGGTGTGGCAGCTCATCTTCGCTCCCGGCTTCTCCACGGCCAAGGCAGTGACCGACGTCTCGGGTCGTGGCGTCGGCATGGACGTGGTCAAGCGCAACATTCAGGGTATGGGCGGCCACGTGCAGATCATGTCCACACCCGGCGCAGGTACCACCATACGCATCGTCCTGCCGCTGACGCTGGCGATCCTCGACGGCATGTCGATCAAGGTCGGCAACGAGATGTTCATCCTGCCACTGTCCGCCGTACTCGAGTCGCTGCAGCCGGCCAAGGAGGACCTGTACGCCATGGCAGGTGACGATGTGGTGCTCAAGGTCCGTGATGAGTACCTGCCGGTCGTGGCGGTGCACGAGGCACTGGATGTGCCGAATGCCAAGACCGAACTCACCGAGACGATCGCTGTGATCGTGCAGGGCGAGGGGCGTCGCTATGCGCTACTGGTGGATGACCTGGTCGGCCAGCAGCAGGTGGTGGTCAAGAATCTGGAAACCAATTATCGCAAGGTGCCGGGAGTCTCCGCGGCCACCATCCTCGGCGATGGCAGCGTGGCGTTGATCCTAGACATTACCGGACTGCACCGCCTGAGCCGGGCCAAGAAGGAAGACCGTAGGCCCGAGCGCGGATGGCAAACACTCGAAGCTGATACTGACAAAGTGCTGGAGATCTGAACATGAACCAGACGAACGATGCGGCCCTGGCTGCGGCTGAAGCCTACAACCGTGAATTCCTGGTGTTCTCACTGGGCGATGAGGAGTACGCCGTCGATATCCTTAAGGTGCAGGAGATCCGCGGCTACGAGAACGTCACCCGAATTGCCAACGCGCCCGATTTCATCAAGGGCGTGACCAACCTGCGCGGGGTGATCGTGCCCATCGTCGACCTGCGCATCAAGTTCCATCTCGACAAGGTGGAATATGGTGGCCAGACCGTGGTCATCGTGGTCAACGTCGAGGATCGGGTCGTCGGCATCGTCGTCGACGGCGTTTCCGACGTGATGACGCTGTCACCCGACCAGATCAAGCCGGCGCCGGAGTTCGGCGTCACGCTGTCGTCGGATTTCCTCAGCGGGCTGGGCAGCCTCGAGGATCGCATGCTGGTCATCGTCGACATCGACAAGCTGTTGACCAGCGACGAGATGGAGCTGGTGGATCGCGTGGCCGAGTAATGACGAATTCAAGTTTGCCTCGCTCGAGCCGATAACAAATAAAGCCGTTTCCTTACGCCTGTCGTTCATGAGGGGATGACGTGAAGTTACTCGACAACCTTACGGTCCGGGCCAGCTGGTTTCTGGTGCTGCTGTTCTTCGGCGCGATGCTCGTCGTGCTGAGTATTCTGGGCCTCTACGCGCTGCAGCAGGGGAGCCATGCCGTCGCTGCGATGGCGCCGCATGCCGGAGAGTCGGGGGCCGCCTACCAGGCGTCATTCTCCGCCGCGGCCGGCCTGATGCGACTGGCCATCGTCGCCGTACTGGCGGGTTCGGCGGTCGTGATGGTGATCGTAGTATGGGGCATCAATGCCAATGTGCTGCGGCCGCTGGCTCGCCTGGTGGGGTACTTCGAGGGCTTGGCGCAAGGCGACCTCTCCCAGCCGGTGGAGAGTCGCGGCAACAACGAGATCGGGCGGCTTTTCACCTCGCTCAGGCACATGCAGGACGGCCTCTCGGGAACCGTCGGTACCGTGCGTGGCAGCAGCGAAAGCATCTACCTGGGCGCCCAGGAGATCGCCGAAGGCAACGGCGAGCTGTCGTCTCGCACCGAGCAGCAGGCCGCCTCGCTGGCCGAGACCGCTTCGAGCATGGAGGAGCTGGCCTCCACCGTGGAGCAGAACGCCGACAATGCGCGCCAGGCCAGCCAGCTGGCCGCCGATGCCTCGCGCACCGCCGTCCAGGGCGGCGAGGTGGTCGGCGAAGTGGTGGCGACCATGCACGACATCAGCGAAAGCTCGCACAAGGTGTCCGACATCATCAGCGTCATCGATACCATCGCTTTCCAGACCAACATCCTGGCGCTCAATGCCTCGGTCGAAGCGGCACGCGCCGGTGAGCATGGTCGTGGCTTTGCCGTGGTGGCTCAGGAAGTGCGCAACCTCGCCGGGCGCAGTGCGTCGGCGGCGGGGGAGATCCGCACCCTGATCAAGGCATCGCTAGAGAAGGTGGACGTGGGCACGGCCCGCGTGGACCAGGCGGGCCAGACCATGAGCGAAATCGTGGCGGCCGTTCAGCGTGTCAGCGACATCATGGACGAAATCGCCTCGGCCTCGTTGGAGCAGAGCAACGGGATCGGTCAGGTCAACCAGGCGGTGACCCAGATGGATCAGGTCATCCAGCAAAATGCGGCGCTGGTGCAACAGGCAGCCACGGCGGCGACCCAGCTCGAGGCCGAGGCCGCTCGCCTGCGTGAGGCCGTATTGCGCTTCCGCTTGGCAGGCCAGCAGGGCCAGCCAGTTCATACCGCTTCGCCCAAGCGTGAGACTGTCAGGGCCTTGGCGGCACCAATGGAACATGATCCGCGGCCGGTCGAGGGCAAGTCGCGCGGCACCGCCGTGAATACCAGTAGATCGAATGAAGAAGAGGAGTGGGCTTCCTTCTAGGGATTTCCTGGGAGCAGGGCAACACTCCCGATTGAGGAGCACTCCCGATTATGGGGCGCTACCGGTCATAGGGCAGGAGGGGGCGCAGTGGCCGATCGGTACGCCGCTTCTCCCCCCTGACGAATCGAATCGGCAAGGACTATAACGATGCGCAACAATCAGCCGGTAACTCAGCGAGAATACACATTGGATAATCGGCAACTGCTGATCACCCGCACCGATCTGGAAGGACGGATTACATACGCCAATGCGGCGTTCGTCGAGGTCAGCGGTTTTCGTCATGACGAGCTGATTGGCTCACCGCATAACCTCATTCGCCATCCCGACATGCCGCAGGAGGCCTTTGCCGATCTATGGCGGACGATCAAGGCAGGCGAAACCTGGCAGGGATTGGTCAAGAACCGTCGCAAGAATGGTGACCATTACTGGGTTCGGGCCACGGTCACGCCGATCCTCGAGAATGGCCAGTGCCTGGGCTACACCTCGGTGCGTAGCGCCATCGAGCCGGCTGCTGCAGAGGCCGCAGAGCGTGCCTATGCGCAACTGCGCGAAGGGCGCTCCGGCCTGGCCGTTCGCCAGGGACAGCTGATCCGCCGTGGCCCGCTGGGCTGGCTTTCGCGTATCAATCTGCACTCGATTCGCGCACGGCTCTCCATGTTGACGTTGTCGGCCCTGCTGCTACTCGCCCTCAGCAGTGGAGTCGGGCTCTATGGCCTGAACGCTTCGGGCGAGCGCCTGGCGGAGCTGAACCGCGATGGCTTGCAGGATATCATTCGCCTGCAACAGCTAGGCCAATTGGTGAGCGAGGGACCACAGCGCCTGAGCGCCGAGCAGCGTATGGAGGTCCTGAGCGAGCGTCATCAGCATGCCGAGGCATTAACGCATGTCGGTGAGCAGCTTTCGGAGCTGTGGGGCGAGTATCTGGATCGCGAGGTCAATCGCACCGAGATGGCGATGGAATTCGACGCTTCGCTGTCGAGCTTTCTCGATGAGGGGCTGATACCCATGGCCGACGCGCTGGGGGGCGAGGAGGCGTTTGAAGCCATGATGGCGCTGAACGACAGTACGGCCGGACTGCGAGAGCAGGCCGAAGCGCTGACGGTGCTGGTGAACCGGTTGATCGATCAGCAGCGCATCGCCGCGCTGGGCATGGCCCAAGAGGCCGAGCGCGGGCAGCAGCAGGTGCTGGCCGGTCAGTTGGGATTCATGGCGATTGGCTTCGTGCTGCTGCTGGTCATCAGCGTATGGATCATGCGGGCGATTACCCGCCCGGTGCGCCGCGCGGCGGACTTCACCTTGCAGATCGCCTCGGGCAACCTGGCTGTCACCACGCCGAAGCAAACCCGTGACGAGATTGGTGCATTGCTCGGCTCGCTGGATACCATGCGCAAGAGCCTCTATGTCACCACCGAAAGTGTACAGCGCGGTATCGACGTGGTGACGCCCGCCACCCGCTCCATTGCCCGGGGCAACGAGGATCTGTCGTCACGCACCGAGCAGCAGGCCGCTTCGCTGCAGCAGACCGCCTCCAGCATGGAGGAGATGACCGCCACGGTGCAGCAGAATACTGACAATGCCCGTCAGGCCAGCGGGCTGGCGCTGGACAATGCCAGCCGCGTGCGCGACACCGGCGAGTTGATGCAGGGCGTGGTGCAGACCATGGAGCGCATCACCGCCGGCGCCGAGAAGATGAAGGACATCATCAACGTGATCGACTCGATCGCCTTCCAGACCAACATCCTGGCGCTGAACGCCTCGGTGGAGGCGGCACGGGCGGGCGAGCAGGGCCGCGGTTTCGCCGTGGTGGCCGGCGAGGTGCGCAACCTGGCGGGACGCAGTGCGGATGCCGCGCGTGAGATCCGCCAACTGATCGACGGCTCCGCCAGTGAGATCCATGAAGGGGCCAGCCAGGTGCAGCGCGCCGAGAACGCCATGGCCGAGGTGGTGACGGCATCGCAGCGGGTCAACGACATCATGGGTGAGATTACTGCGGCCTCCGAGGAGCAGAGCAGCGGCATCGGCCAGATCACCCAGGCCATCACCGAAATGGATCAGGTCACCCAGCAGAACGCCGAGCGGGTGCAGCAGAGCGCACAGGCAGCCGCCGATCTGCAGCAGCAGGCGGAACGGCTGGCCCAGGCCATCCGTGTCTATCGTCTGCGCGATGCCGGTCCCGAGATAGTGCCGGCAGTAGGAGAAGCGGAAGCGCATTCGTCGGCAGGTTCCAGAATCAAGTCGTCGCCTGCGCCGATTGCGCAGCGCGACCCACTTCCTGCCAGACGGGCTGCGACTGATACGCACAAGTCAGCAGCCGAGGAAGAGTGGGAAACATTTTGACGAAAGCACAGGGCTCTGAAATGGAGCCGGGACAATGGTCCGGGTTGGGTCACCTCGAGCGTGACCTGATCCTGACCGATGAGGATTTTTCCCGCATACGCCAGCTGATTTATCAGCGGGCGGGTATTGTGCTGGCGGAGCATAAGCGCGAGATGGTCTATAGCCGCCTGGCCAAGCGCCTGCGCCATCACGGGCTGACGCGCTTCAACGATTATCTGGAGCGGCTCGCACGTCAGCCGGATTCCAGGGAATGGGAAGCGTTCACCAACGCCCTGACGACCAACCTCACGGCCTTCTTCCGGGAAATGCATCATTTCCCGATATTGGCCGAACACGTGCGCAAGTCGAGTGGACCCGTGCGAGTCTGGAGTGCAGCCGCCTCGACTGGGGAAGAGCCCTATTCGATCGCCATGACACTACAGGAGAGCCTGGGTTCTCGGGCAGCGGAAGCGCGTGTCGTGGCAACGGACATCGATACCGAAGCCCTGGCGCGCGCTCGTGCCGGCGTCTATCCCGTCGAACAGGTACGCAAGCTCGACGAAGAGAGAGTAAGACGCTTCTTCCAGAAGGGGCGGGGGCAGCATGAGGGGCTGGCCAGAGTGCGGCCCGAAGTGTCGTCGATGGTCGAATTTCTCTCCATGAACCTGCTGGCATCACAGTGGCCTGTCAAGGGACCCTTTGATGCCATCTTCTGCCGTAACGTGATGATCTATTTCGACAAGCAGACCCAGGCGCGGATCCTCGAGCGCTTCGCTCCCTTGCTCAAGCCCGATGGTTTGTTGTTTGCGGGCCACTCGGAGAATTTCTCGTACATCAGCAAGGTGTTTCGCCTGAGGGGGCAAACGGTGTACACCCTCGCCTAGGTTCGTCAGCAATGCTGACGGGCGTCGCTATTTTCTGGGCAGAACCCAGGAAGGGGCTAAAGTTTCTGCCGGTTGCGCCGATGTCTATCGAATATGTATTTGCCTCGGGTCGCAGTGACTCCCCGTGACATAGGAGACTTGCCTTGGGATCGAACAGGATCAAGGTGTTGTGCGTTGATGACTCGGCACTGATTCGTGACCTGCTCAGTGAGATCATCAATTCGCAGCCGGACATGGAAGTAGTGGCCGTAGCGCCGGATCCACTCGTGGCGCGGGACCTGATCAAGCGCCATAACCCCGATGTGTTGACGCTGGACGTCGAGATGCCGCGCATGGATGGCCTCGATTTCCTTGAGCGCCTGATGCGCCTGCGGCCAATGCCAGTACTGATGGTGTCATCGCTGACGCAGGCCGGCTCGGAAATTACTTTGCGCGCGCTGGAGCTGGGGGCGCTGGATTTCGTCGCCAAGCCTTCGCTGGGGATTCGCAACGGCATGCTGGAGTATGCCAACGACATCGCCGAGAAGATTCGGGCCGCCGCCAAATCGCGGCCTCGCCAGGCGCGTCAGGACAAGGCAACGCCGCGGGCCACCCTGAAAGCACCGCTGGTATCGAGCGAGAAACTGATCATCATCGGCGCCTCCACCGGAGGGACCGAGGCGATCCGTAGCGTGCTCGAGCCGTTGCCGGCCAACAGTCCTGCGATCCTGATCACCCAGCACATGCCAGGTGGCTTTACCCGTTCCTTCGCGGAGCGCCTCAATCGGTTGTGTAACATCACCGTGAAGGAAGCTGGCGACGGTGAGCGCGTGCTGCCGGGGCATGCCTACATTGCCCCGGGCGATGCACACCTCAAGCTCGCGCGCAGCGGGGCGAACTACGTTGCCAAACTCGACGACGGCCCGCCGGTCAACCGGCACCGCCCTTCGGTGGACGTCCTGTTTCACTCCGCCGCCACCCAGGCTGGCCGCAATGCCATCGGGGTGATCCTGACCGGGATGGGCAAGGACGGTGCCGCTGGCCTGCTCGAGATGCGTCAGGCCGGCTCGTCCACACTGGCTCAGGACGAAGCAAGCTGTGTCGTCTTCGGTATGCCGCGGGAAGCCATTGCCTTGGGGGGAGCGGGGGAAGTGGTGAGCCTGGATGACATACCCGAGCGCCTGATGGCACTGGTGGCGGCATCGGGCCGCGCACAGAGGGTTTGAGCGCAATATCAAGACGATACCGAACGTTACGCAAAGTGCCCGTTTCATCGCGAGGAACGCCAGAATGAGCCGCTTGTTACGCAACATCAGCATTCACGCTACCATGATTGCCGCCCTGGCCAGTTTTGCCGTGCTGATTGGCGTAGTGTCTTTGCTCTCGCTCATGTCCGACCGACAGGCGGCTCGGATCATGGAGGATCTCGACCGCATCAACGTGCAGCAGCTCAACGAGATCAACCGTGCCGACGCCCTGCTCAACGTGGCCCGGGTGAGCCTCGAGGTTGCCTCAAACCAGATCATGCTGGGGCGCATGGGCGAGGCTAACGGGCAGCTCGATATCGCTGCCGATCGCATGGAGCGTGCCGAGGTGCGCTTCAACAATTTCGTTGCCGTACCCAAGTCGGAGCAAGCCCAGGAGATATCCCAGCCGCTGGAGCAGGCCTTTGCTGAGGTTCTCGCCCTGGTACGCCAGCAGCATCAGGCGCTTGACGAACTCAATACGCCTGGATTCGGCAATCTGCGCAACGAGTTGAGCGAGCCGAGTGCGGTCCTGGCCAACAGCATGACCGAGTTCGTGGCATATGGCTTCAGCAATGCCCGGACGATGACCGCCGAGTACTACGCCCAGTCGAATCGCTTCGTCTACATCATTCTGGCAGCGCTGTTGGTGGCCGCGGTGGTGCTGGTGCTGGTCTACATGGGGCTGCGTGCCACGGTGATCCAGCCGCTCGGCTCCGCCGTCAAGCATCTGCAGACCATCGCCAAGGCCGACCTGACCGGCAAGATTCCCGAGGGCAGCCGCAACGAGATCGGCACGCTGTTCAATGCCATGCGCAACATGCAGCAGAGCCTGACGCGCATCGTCGGCCAGGTACGTGACAGCAGCAGCTCGATCCATGTCGGCACGCGCGAGATTGCCAAGGGCAACGTGGATCTTTCCTCGCGCACCGAGCAGCAGGCGGCCTCGCTGGAGGAGACCGCATCGAGCATGGAAGAGATCACCGCCACGGTGCGTCAGAATGCCGATAACGCACGCCAGGCCAGTGGGTTGGCCCTGGACGCTTCTACCACCGCCGAGCGTGGCGGCGAGGAGGTGGATCGCGTGGTCAAGACCATGGGGGGCATTTCGGCCAGCTCACAGAAAATCAGCGATATTACCAACGTGATCGATTCCATTGCCTTCCAAACCAATATTTTGGCGCTGAATGCCTCGGTGGAGGCGGCGCGAGCCGGTGAGCAGGGTCGTGGCTTTGCCGTGGTGGCCGGCGAGGTGCGTAACCTTGCCAGCCGCAGTGCCACGGCAGCCAAGGAGATCAAGGAACTCATCGAAGGCTCGGTGGCTCAGGTGAAGGAAGGCTCGACTCTGGCCGAGCAGGCGGGCGAGACGATGGACGAAGTGGTCAGGGCGGTTCGCCGTGTGACCGACATCATGGATGAGATTTCGGCGGCATCGCAGGAACAGAGTGACGGCATTGAGCAGGTGAGCCAGGCGGTGGGACAGATGGATCAAGTGACCCAGCAGAACGCGTCGCTGGTTCAGGAGGCCACGGCTGCCGCTGCCTCTCTCGAGGAGCAAGCGGGCCGCCTCGAGCAGGCCGTTGCCGTGTTCCGCCTGTCAGGCGATGCGCAGCGCGAGCACCGCCATCGGCAGGGAGAGAAAGACGGCCTGAGTGACAAGACTTCTCCGGCCCAACGCACTGGCGTCCCTGCACTGGCCAATCCGAGCGCCCAGACGCGTCCGAGAGGGCACGAGCCGGCCGAGGTCGACCCCAAGCCCAAGCACAGGTCCCGCAGCGAGGCGGTGGCCGAGGGCGACTGGGAAGAATTTTGAATCCATAAGACGAAATCTACGACGGTTCCATGCGCCGTTGACGACGACCATAGCCTGACAGAAAAGAGGAATACCGATGGCTGACAAGAACATGAGCTTCCTGGTGGTAGACGACTTTCCGACCATGCGTCGGATCGTTCGCAGTCTGCTGAAGGAGCTGGGTTACACCAACGTCGAGGAGGCCGAGGACGGTCAAGAAGCCTTGGCCAAGCTGCGTTCCGGCTCCTTTGAATTCGTGGTGTCGGACTGGAACATGCCGAATCTCGACGGGCTGGAGATGCTCAAGCAGATTCGTGCCGATGCCGCGCTCAAGGAGCTCCCGGTTCTGATGGTGACCGCCGAGGCGAAGAAGGAGAACATCATTGCCGCCGCCCAGGCGGGCGCCAGCGGTTACGTGGTGAAGCCATTCACTGCCGCCACCCTGGAAGAGAAGCTCAACAAGATTTTCGAAAAACTGGGCAAATGACGCCGGCAGGCGAGTCCCGCTTGCGGAGGAGATGACGAGATGAGCGCAAACGAGCAGCCTGACCAGGCTCAAGCGCCCGGCGCCGGTGGTGAGGATCTGGTTCAGCGTATCGGGCAACTGACCCGCATGCTGCGTGAAAGCATGCGTGAGCTGGGCCTGGACAAGGAAATCGAAAAGGCCGCTGAGGCGATTCCCGACGCACGGGATCGACTGAGCTACGTGGCGACCATGACCGAGCAGGCCGCCGAGCGTGCGCTCAACGCCATCGATCGTGCCCAGCCGCTTCAGGATTCCATCAGCAGTGGCGCCGAGTCGCTGGACAAGCGCTGGGCGGAGTGGTTTGCCGAACCCAAGGAACTCGACGAGGCACGCGACCTGGTCAAGCAGACACGCTCCTACCTGGCCGAGGTGCCGGACAAGACCCAGGCAACCCAGAAGGAGCTGCTCGAGATCATGATGGCCCAGGACTTCCAGGACCTGACCGGCCAGGTGATCAAGAAGATGATGGATGTCATCCGCGAGATCGAGCATCAACTGGTTCAGGTGCTGATCGATAACGTGCCCGAGGGCGAGGCTCGCGAGAACATGCAGCGCAAGGCCAACGATCAGTGGGAGAACGAAGCCCGTCGTCAGGAAGGATTGCTCAACGGTCCGCAGATCAAGCCAGGGGTGGATATCGTCACCAGTCAGGATCAGGTTGATGATTTGCTCGATCAACTGGGCTTCTGAGCGACCTCGTCAGTCGTAGACAGCCGGCCCGGGCCGTCGTTCGGCGCCCGTTGCCTGATACCGGAAATCCATACATTTCGTTCAGCGAACGTTTCCGCGCCGACGGTCGTGGTCGATAAGACTACGATCATCGGCGCTTTTTGGCGTATCGCCAACCCGCCGTTGACGCGACAATGGCCATCGTGAGAAGAACTGTGCGGGTACCATGGCGGACGAAAGCAGCGATCAGGAAAAGACCGAAGAGGCCACGCCACGACGCCTGGAGAAGGCACGTGAAGAGGGCCAGGTCGCCCGCTCCCGTGAATTGACCACCTTCATGCTGTTGCTGGGCGGAGTGGTCGGCATGTGGTCGATGGGCGCGCTGCTCTACGATCAATTGGGCCTGGTGATGGAACAAGCATTCCTGTTCGAGCGCCGTCAGGCCTTTGAAACCGGTCCCATGTTGAGCAATGTGCTCGATCTTGCCAATCGCACGTTGCTGACCATGCTGCCGTTGTTCGTGCTGCTGACGGTAGTGGCACTGGTTGCGCCGGCCTTGCTGGGAGGCTGGCTGGTCTCAGCCAAGTCACTCAAGCCACAGATGTCGAAGCTCAACCCTTTCAAGGGTTTGAAGCGTATGTTCGGCACCCAGGCGCTGGTGGAGCTGTTCAAGGCAGTGGCCAAGTCGGTGCTGGTTGGCGGGGTCGGCATGGCGTATCTCTATTTCCATCGCGGGGAATACCTGTCGTTGATGGATCAGCCGACCTCTCAGGCGCTGGCCCGAGCGTTGATGATGGCGGCCGAAGCCTGCGGGTTGATGGTGCTGACGCTGCTGGTGGTGATTCTGATCGACGTGCCCTATCAGCTCTGGAGCCACGCCAAGAAGCTGCGCATGTCGAAGGACGAGATCAAGCGCGAGCACAAGGAGTCCGAGGGCGACCCGCACGTCAAGGCACGGATTCGTTCCCAGCAGCAGGCCATGGCACGAGGCCGCATGATGAGCAAGGTGCCGGAGGCCGATGTGATCATCACCAACCCCACCCACTACGCCGTGGCGCTGCAGTACGACGAGAAGCGCATGGGCGCTCCCCGCGTCGTGGCGAAGGGAGCCGATATGGTGGCGGCACGTATCCGCGAACTCGGTGAGGAGGCTGGTGTGCCGCTGCTCCAGGCGCCGCCGCTGGCGCGAGCGCTATATCATCACGTCGATCTCGAGCATGAGATTCCATTGGATCTGTACACTGCCGTGGCAGAGGTCCTGGCCTGGGCCTTCCGTCTCAGGCACGTAACACGAGAGGGAGGAGAGGTGCCGCCTACACCCGAGAACTTGCCTATACCGCCGAGCCTGGAAGTGCCCGCCGCCGATGCGAGCGACGCAGCCGCTGACCAAGGTGCGGTCGGACCCGGCGGAGAGCGTCGATGAAACCTCTCAGTCATATCATCGGACGTCGCGACCTGCTGGGTGACGTGCGCATGAAGCTGCTGGCCGGTCCCGTCCTGATCATCATGATCCTGAGCATGATGGTCGTGCCGTTGCCGCCATTCGCGCTGGATCTGCTCTTCACCTTCAACATCGCACTGGCGGTCATGGTGCTGCTGGTCAGCATGTTCACCCAGAAGCCGCTGGACTTTGCCGCTTTCCCTGCGGTGCTGCTGTTCACCACGCTGCTGCGTTTGTCGCTCAACGTCGCTTCCACCCGCGTGATCCTGATGGAAGGCCACCAGGGCGGCGACTCTGCGGGCAAGGTGATCGAGGCGTTCGGCCAGTTCCTCATCGGCGGTAACTTCGCCGTGGGCCTGGTGGTGTTCCTGATACTGGTCATCATCAACTTCATGGTCATCACCAAGGGGGCGGGGCGTATCGCCGAGGTCGGCGCGCGCTTCATGCTCGACGCCATGCCCGGCAAGCAGATGGCCATCGATGCCGACCTCAACGCCGGCTTGATCGGCGAGGAAGACGCTCGCAAGCGGCGTGCCGAAGTCGCCCAGGAAGCCGACTTCTACGGTTCCATGGACGGTGCCAGCAAATTCGTGCGCGGCGATGCCATGGCCGGCCTGGTGATCATGGTGGTCAACATCATCGGCGGATTGTTGATCGGCATGCTGCAGCACGGCATGGGGTTCGGCGACGCCGCCAGGACCTATACCTTGATGACCATCGGCGACGGCCTGGTGGCACAGATTCCTGCGCTGATCATTTCCACTGCCGCCGGCGTTACCGTCTCGCGCGTCAACACCGAACAGGATGTTGGCCAGCAGATGATCAGCCAGTTGTTCGTCAACCCTCAGGTCATGGTGCTGGCGGCGCTGGTCATGGGCCTGCTGGGCCTGGTGCCGGGCATGCCCAACCTGGTTTTCCTGCTCTTCACCGGGCTGCTGGCGGGGCTGGCCTGGATGCTGACTCGTCAGCAGGAACAGCGTCTGGTGGAGCAGGAGCTCAATGCCGAGCCGCCACCCCAGCCCGAGGCGCCCGAGGCCAGTTGGGAGGACGTTCAACTGGTGGATACGCTAGGGCTCGAGGTCGGGCATAGGCTGATTCCGCTGGTCGATCAGCGCCAGGATGGCGAGCTGCTGGGAAGAATCAAGAGCGTGCGCAAGAAATTCGCCCAAGAGGTCGGCTTCCTGCCCGCGGTAGTGCATATCCGCGACAACCTGGAGCTTGGGGCCAATACCTACGTGATCACCCTGAAGGGTGCCGAGATCGGCCGTGCCGAAGCGTTCCCCGGTCAGTGGCTGGCCATCGACCCTGGTCAGGTCACCGGGCAGCTCCAGGGCACCCCGACTTCCGATCCCGCCTTCGGCCTGCCAGCCATCTGGATCGACAGCGGGCAGCGCGAGCATGCTCAGGTCTACGGCTATACCGTAGTCGATGCCGGTACCGTGATTGCGACCCATCTCAACCACTTGTTGCATCGTCACGCAGCCGAAATGCTGGGGCGGCAGGAAGTGCAGAAGCTGCTCGACAAGCTGGGCGAGGAGCAGAAGTCGCTGGTCGAGGACGTGGTGCCCAAGGCGATCAGCTTGACGGCTCTGCAGCGCATTCTGCAGAGCTTGCTCGACGAAGACGTCTCCATCCGCGACATGCGTACCATTCTGGATACGCTGGCCGAACATGCACTGCAGCAGCAGGATATCAACGAATTGACGGCGCTGGTGCGCGTCGCACTGGGGCGGACCATTACCCAGCAATGGTTCCCTGGGCACGATACGCTGAACGTGATCGGCCTGGACGCCCAGCTCGAGCAGGTTCTGCTGCAGGCAATGAATGGCAATGGCGCGCTCGAGCCTGGGCTCGCCGAAACCTTGATGCACCAGACCGAGCAAGCCCTAGAGCGGCATGAGGCAAGCGGTGAGCCGCCGGTGCTGGTAGTACAGCACAGTCTGCGTCCGCTGCTCTCCCGGTTCCTGCGCCGGCGCATGCGCCACTTGGTGGTCATGTCGCAGGCGGAACTGCCCGACGATCGTACACTGCGCATCGTGACGCCGGTAGGAGGTCGATAACCGATGAGTGTCATGCGTTTCGTTGGCATCAACAGCCGCGAGGCCATGCGCCAGGTCCGTGCGGCCCTGGGCGATGAGGCATTGATCCTGGCCAATCGTCATACCGAGCAGGGGGTCGAGATCCTGGCCATGGCCGAATCGGTGGCAGCGGAGAGTAGCGCCGAGGCGGTGACGCCACCCGCCACTGAGCTCCGGCAGCAGAGCCCGGCCGCACCCGTGCATCAGGACCCGGCCCAGGCTTTCGAGACGATGAGCGCACGGCTGCTCGAAGAGATGCGCGCCATGCTTGCCCGTGAGCGCAGCCAGGCGGAACCGGCCGATACGTTGAGCGAACGTCTCATCCTCACTATGCGGGAAGCCGGCTTCGGCCAAGCCTTGGCCGACGAGGTCGTGGCGACCCTGCCCGAGGAGCTGGCGGCCGGTAGCACTCTGGATGACCGGGCACTTTCCTGGCTGACACGCCAATTGGTCAAGCGGCTCGGCAGCCTGGATGATGAAGCCGGATTCATGGATCGTACCGGCATCATCGCCTTGATTGGACCCACTGGAGTGGGCAAGACCACCACCACCGCCAAGTTGACGGCACGCTACGTCATGCGTCACGGCACGCGTCCGGTGGCATTGGTGACGACCGACAGCTTCCGTATCGGCGCCCATGAACAGTTGCGGATCTACTCGCGCCTGCTCGACGTACCGATGTATGCGCTCAATGCCGACCAGCCGGTATCGGAGCTGCTGGGGCGCATGAAGGGCAAGTCCTGGATCATCATCGACACGGTGGGCATGAGCCAGCGCGATCAGCGTGTCATCGAGCAGGTCAGGCACCTGCACGGCGGTGACTCACCGGTTCGTCTGGTACTGCTGCTCAATGCCGCCAGCCAGCCGGAGACTCTCGAGGAGGTGGTGGTGCGCTACCGTCAGGCGGCTCAGGCTGCTGGCGGCGAGCTGCACGACTGCATCATTTCCAAGCAGGATGAGGCGGGCCGGCTGGCACCGGTGCTGGACATCATCATGCGCCATGGGCTGCGACTGCTGTTCGTCTCGCATGGTCAACGGGTGCCGGAAGACATGTCGCTCGCCGATCCCGCTGCCCTGATCGAGCAATCTTTCGCCGAGCGTGTACCGCTGACCGCGCCCCTGGCTCGTCCGGTGACTGAGCCGGTCGCGAGGGGAACGGGCAGCCTGTTGGGACAGGGGCGTCGCTTGGCGACGCTGTTGCGCACGCTGCGTCAGCACCTGCCGGGATTCGATCGGCTCGAGGAAGTCTGGAATCTGCCGGGACTGCCCGTTTCGATCCAGCAGCAACGCCTGGATTCGCTGTTGGCGGAATACCCTCATTCCGGCCAGGCACTTGGCATGCTATGGAGCGAGCGGCGCCGTGTCGCGGGTGAAGCCTGGTCGATGCCCGATGTGGCACTCAGTCCGGAAGGCATCTGGCTGGCGCTGCCGCTGCTGCAGCATCGCCAGGTAGCAGGGCAGCAGGCGCGCCTGGAGGCGGCACTGGAGCAGTGCGAGATTGGCGTGCATCTGCTGAACGGTCTGCCCGACGGTGAAGCCGGTGCGTGGTTGGAAGACCAGGCACTGAGCTGGTGCAGCCAAGTGCGGGGTAGCCAGCGGGTCGAGCATGCCGCCGAACGTTCGTCGTTGGCGATGCTTGGCGCCGTAGGTGAACCCGTCGGGGAAGTCCGCTGCCGCTTCCGCGGCGTGCCTGGCCGCCTCGAGCTTGCCACGTTGCCTGTTGGGAGCATGCTCAAAGGTAACCGGCGCGAGAGCCTGGACGCTCGTGCCTGGTTCGGCGAGGTTCGTGACGAGGAAAGCGGCAGGATCCTGGCCAAGCGCTATTGGCTCACTCCGGCGCGACTGGGCCGTGGGCCGCAGCCGTTACTGCTGGCCTTGCTGCAAGCGGAAGTCCTGCCGCAGCTTGCCCGCCGTGCCTGGCGGCACCTCGACCCGGGGGCATTTGGGGAACTGCGTGCCGACGTGCGTCTGCTGATGGCGAGTGGCCTGGCAACGGTGGCGGCTCATCTGGATATTGCCGAAGACGAGGGGGCGATGGATCTTCGGGCGGAACTGTTGGGACTCGGCGGTGGGCGTCGTCGGCGCCGTGACGTTGCTTTGCTCGAGTCGTTGGTACAACTCTTCATGGTGCGCGATTCCATTCGCCACCTTGGCCTTGGTGAACGGGAGACAGGCTAGATGGGATGGGACCAGGCCGCTGGACTGCGCCAATGGGCAGCAAAGGGAGCCTCGCAGGAGGATTGCCCGGCATATGTGGCCGAAATGCTGGTGGAGCTGGCTGCCGCCGGAGGCGCAAGCAAACCCAGGCCGCAGGCTGCTGTGAAGCCGCCGGCCAAGCCGGCGCCGAGCACGGCCGCCGTGCCTCCGCGCACGGCGCGTAACGCTCAAGAGGCGACGTTGATGGTGCTGGGCCTGCCGGGTACTGCCGAGCGCCACACTGCCAGGGTGACTGAAGTGCTGGAGTGCTGGGCGCGAGAGGGTCGCCGCTGGGTCGGCAACCCGCGTGCCTGGAGCGTCGTTGCCCTGCCCATCAGCAGCCCACACTTGTCGGTGCTGGCCGCTCAGCAATCGCACTGGGCGCTGTGGGTGGATGACGACCTGGAGGCCTTCCGGCGTGGTTATCGCATGCTCCGTCAGATTGCCGAGCGGGGTGGCCCGCAACGCCTGATTGCCGTGCACCCCCCGGGAGTAGGGCGCCAGGGCCTGCTGAGCAACCTGCAGTACGTGGCGCAGGATTATTTCGGCATCGAATTGTTGGTATTGGCAAGATGAGATATTGCAGGAGCCGTTGGTTCGCGGCCATCGCAGCGAGCGGTTTTTGGGTGGGCATGGCACAGGCTGCCGGCAGTTGGGTGGCCACCGCCCCTGCGCTGACGGTGGTCATGGTCGAGCGCCCGATGAGCTCCGCCGCTATGTTGCCGCCCACGCCCGAGCTGGCGCGTGGACAGGTCATGGGGCGGGTCGGCTGGCAATATCAGGCTCCGGTGGGTGGCGAGGTGAACGCCTGGTTGTGCCACCCGGGAAACTGCGTGCGTCTGCCTGGGCCACGAGGGCAGACCGCAGCCATGGCCGGGCTGCCGGCCGATACGCCACTGCATTTTCAGTTTTCACTGCAGGATCGCCGCCAGCGTGCCACGACCCTGCAAGGGCTGCAGGTGATCGTCAATCATGAACACCCGCAACGTCCCTGACCCGTCGAGCCATCGAATCGAAGCTCGAGGGCATCGTCAGACGTGAGAGCAAGCGCATGTACACAGCACGAGGCAAGATCGAACAGGCAGACCTGCTGGATGAGTACCTGCCGCTGGTAAGGCGCCAGGCGCTCTCCATGCAGGTCCGGCTACCGGCAAGCATTGAACTCGATGATTTGATTCAGGCCGGCATGGTAGGACTGCTCGAAGCTCTGGGGCGCTTCGATGCGACCCAGGGAGCCAGCTTTGCCACCTTCGCCAGCCAGCGTATTCGTGGCGCAATGCTGGATGAGCTACGCAGTCGCGACTGGCTGCCGCGCAGCGTCCGACGCAACGCTCGAACGGTAGACGAAGCCGTGCGACGTCTCGAGCAGCAGTTGGGGCGGCCGGCCGAGGAGAGCGAGATCGCCGCCGAACTTGGTATGGAACGGGACGAGTACCGCCAACTGCTGAGCGACACCAATAGCGGACACCTGTTGCCCTTTGAGGTGCTGATGGCCGAGGGCATCGAGCTGGGCATCGAAGATGCCTCCGTCGATACTCCCTACCGCGTACTCGTCGACGAGGAGAAGCGACAGCAGTTGGCCGAGGGCATCGAGGCGCTTCCCGAGCGCGAAAAACTCTTGATGGCGCTCTATTACCAGGAAGAACTCAACCTCAAGGAGATCGGTGTCGTGCTCGGCGTGACCGAATCGCGTGTGTGCCAGTTACACAGCCAGGCGGTGAGCCGGCTGCGGGTGCGTCTGACGGAACCTGATTGAAGGTCGTTCAGCGTTTCCTTTGATCTACATCAATTCTCGCATGCTTTTTCACTGGCATGGCTAAAGTAGTTGTTACTGCAGCCGAATTGCACCGTTAGGCTTCGGCTGACAAGTCGGCCCCGTACGCTCAGGAGCTTCAATGAATCCATCTACCATCATCGGCATGATTGCCAGCACGATACTGCTGGTCAGCGTACTCTTCTTCACCGCCGAGTCTCCGCAGAGTTTCATCAACCTGCCCGGGCTCGCCATCGTGCTGGCAGGTACCATGGCGGCGACGTTCATCAGTTACCCGCTGAAGGAGGTCGTCCGGGTCGTACGCCTGGTGGGGCTGGTGTTCCGGCGCGAGAACACCTACATACGCGATGACATCAAGGAACTGGTCGACATTTCGCGGCTATGGTTCAAGGGCGACGTGAGAGCCGTCGAGGCGGCGCTGGAGAAGGCCCGCAATCCCTTCCTGCGTACCGGCATCCAACTGGTGATCGCCAATACCAAGGAGGAGGAGATCTTCGACCTGCTGCGTTGGCGTATCGCGCGGCTCAAGGCGCGTGAACATGCCGAAGCACAGATCTTCCGCACCATGGCCACCTATGCGCCGGCCTTCGGCATGATCGGTACCCTGGTCGGGCTGGTCAACATGCTCGAGGTCATGGAGTCGGGCGACCTGCACGTCATCGGACCGCGCATGGCGGTGGCGCTGTTGACCACCTTCTACGGCATCCTGCTGGCCAACCTGGTGTTCAAGCCGATCGCCGTGAAGCTCGAGCGACGCACTGAAGAGCGGTTGATCGCCATGAACATGGTGCTGGAAGGGATCTCGCTGATCACCAAGCGCCGTTTGCCCTCGTTTATCGAGGAGACTCTGAACTCCTTCGTCGCCAACTATCACGACGAGATTCGCGACTCGGTCGTGACCAAGCCCGATGCCACTGACGGACAGACGCAAAATGCTTGATCGCAGCACGCGAGACATGCTGCACCCTCCTCCTATCGAGCCAGGGGAGGGCGAGGGCTGGCTGGTGAGCTATCTCGATGTATTGACGCTGTTGATCACGCTGTTCGTCCTGCTGCTCTCGCTGGCCGGTAACGGCCTGGCCGTAAAGGGCAGCCGACACGGCGGTGAAGCGACCGCACTGGTGACTCCGCAGGCTGAGGTCGCCGCTCGGATGGTGGCGGGGGCGGGGATCATGCCGAATCACAATGGCCTGCAGCCACGTTTCCCGGGACTCGAGATCGAAGGTGTGAGCGTCTTGGAAGATCAGAAAGGCGTTACCCTGCGCATTGAGGACAACCTGCTGTTCGATAGCGGCCAGGCCATTCTTACCATGCAGGGGAGAGAAGTGTTGGGACGCTTGCGCGATGTCCTCGCCTCCTTCGAAGGTGAGGTGTCCGTGGAGGGGCACACCGACAGCATGCCCATTGCGACCTCTCGTTTCCCGTCCAACTGGGAGCTTTCCTCGGGGCGCGCCATTGCCGTGCTGCGCTACCTGTCCGAACTGGGCGTGCCGGCCGAGCGGCTGCGGGCGGTGGGCTATGCCGAGACGCGACCGCTGGAGAGCAACGAGACAGCGGCAGGGCGAGCTGCCAATCGGCGCGTCGAGCTGTTGCTGCATCAGGACGCGAGCGGCTAAGCGCGGTCGCAGGCGGCTCGCTCGAAGGGGATGGAGGATAGCCGCAGCGTCGCGGGGACAGGGCACGACGATGCGGCGAAAGCTCAGTGGTCGACGCGACCCAGCAGCAGGAACTCGATCAGTGCCTTCTGCGCATGCAGTCGATTGCCGGCTTCCTGCCACACCACGGCGCGCGGGTCGTCGAGCAGGGTCTCGCTGATCTCCTCTCCGCGGTGGGCCGGCAGGCAGTGCAGGAACAGCACGTCCGGTTTGGCCTTGTCGAGCAGCGCCTCGCTGACCTGGAAGCCGGCGAAATCGGCCTCGCGCTTGGCCTGTTCCTCCTCCTGGCCCATCGAGGCCCATACATCGGTGGTCACCAGATCGGCGCCGGCTACGGCTTCGGCGGGGTCGTGCAGTAGGGTGACCCGGTCGCCAGCGGCCTCGAGGATGTCCTGGCGCGGCTCGTAGCCTTTGGGGCAGCATACGCGCAGTTGGAAGTCGAACTGGCGTGCGGCGTTGATCCAGGAGTGGCACATGTTGTTGCCATCGCCGATCCATACCGCCGTGCGCCCGCGCACGCTGCCACGCAGCTCGGTCCAGGTCATCACGTCGGCCAGCAACTGGCAGGGGTGATAATCGTCGGAGAGGGCATTGATCACCGGCACTGAACTGGCAGCGGCGTACGCCTCGAGGCCGGCATGAGAGAAGGTGCGGATCATCACGATATCGACCATCTCCGCCAGGACCCTTGCGGTATCCTCGATCGGTTCGCCCCGGCCAAGCTGAGTGTCTCGCGGCGAGAGGAACAGGGCGTGGCCGCCGAAATGAGCCATTGCCGTTTCGAACGAGACCCGTGTTCGTGTCGACGATTTCTCGAAGATCATGGCCAGCGTGCGGTTGGTGAACGGCGCGTAGGTTGGTCCTTGGGCACGCAGGCGGTTCTTGATCGTGATGGCGCGCTGGATCAGGTAATGCAGCTCTTCGGGACTCAGGTCCAGCAAGGTCAGGAAATGGCGTGTCGCCATGGCGATCTCTCCGCGCGAAAAACCACCATCCTATCCAGCCGGCGGGGGATGCGCAATTCGCCCGTCATCAGTAGAATGGGACCAAGAGCAAAAGGCCGAGCGCGGTACTCGGATATTACCGGCACCCTCGGCGTCCACGATCCAACCTGGAGCGCACATGAGCACTACCCTCGAGAACATTCAGCGCCAGATCAGCGAGAATCCCATCCTGATCTACATGAAGGGCACTCCCCAACTGCCCCAGTGCGGCTTTTCCGCCCAGACCGTGCAGGCCCTGATGTCGTGTGGCGAGCGCTTCGCCTTCGTCAACGTGCTTGACAACCCGGACATCCGTGCCGAGCTGCCCAAGTACGCTAACTGGCCGACATTTCCCCAGCTATGGGTGGAAGGCGAGCTGGTGGGTGGCTGCGACATCGTCGTAGAGATGTACCAGAGCGGCGAGCTGGAGAAGCTGATCAAGGACGCGGCGGCACGTACCAAGGCCAAGGAGGAGGGAGGCGAAGCCTGATTCCACCTCGATACGGCATGCCCCGACAAGGCCCGCAAGCTTCGGCTCGCGGGCCTTGTCGTTTCCGGGCTGCGTCCACGAGCTTGATACGTTAGGAAACCAAATGACGAAGCAACGGGTTTGAAATCCCCTGCCGGCATGGCCACGCTGACAGCTGAGTGGCGAAATGGATTCAGGCATGCAACGCCAGGGAGGCAAGATGCAGACACCATTGGAAATCACCTACCAGCACGTTTCACGTTCCGACTGGATCGATGAGTACGTCAGGTCGCGCGTGGCCAAGCTGGAGCACTTCAGCAAGGATATCGTGTCATGCCGCGTCACTATCGAACAGACCCAGAACCCCCATAAGACGGGGAATCCGTATCGCGCCCTGGTCGAGGTGTCCCTGCCGGCCAAGGGAGAACTCGTCGCCGAGAAGAGCGACAAGGTCACCGACCCACAGGTCCAACTGCGCCCCATCATTCGTAACGCCTTCGAAGCCATGGAAAAGCAGCTCAAGAAACAGACGGCGAAGCGCGTTGGTAAGGTCAAGCAGCATAACGATGAGCCGATACCTCCAGTGGCGACGGTGGTTCGCCTATTCGAGAAAGATGGCTACGGTTTTCTCAAGAGCCTCAGCGGTGAGGAATTCTACTTCCACAGGAACTCGGTGCTGCACGATGATTTCAAGCGCCTGACCGTAGGTGCCCGGGTGCGCTTCGAACCCGATGAAGGCGAGGAGGGGCTGCACGCCAGCACCGTGCAGATCATCGACAAGCCGGGGGTTGGCGGCACGCCAGGCGAAGATGACCTCGACATGCCCGCCGGCTGGGAGCAGGATACCGGCACCCGCCATTAAGCCTCATCGCTGGGCTTTACAGGTCCTCCAGGCCCTGTTCCCGTTGCGCCAGCGTCCAGCCGCCGAGATCCTTGTAGCGGTTGACGATGGCGCAGAACAATTCCGCGGTGCGTTCGGTATCGTAGCGTGCCGAATGCGCTTCATGGTTGTCGAAGGGAATGCCCGCGGCGCGGCACGCGCGGGCGAGTACCGTCTGGCCGTAGGCCAGACCCGACAAGCTGGCGGTATCGAAGCTGGAAAAGGGGTGGAAAGGATTGCGTTTGATGCCGCAGCGGGTGACCGCGGCGTTGAGGAAACCGTGGTCGAAGGCAGCATTGTGGCCGACCAGCACGGCGCGGGTACAGCCGTGAGACTTGATCGCCTTGCGAACCGGGCGAAAGATCTCACCAAGGGCTTCGGCTTCGGAGAGCGCCACCTGCTGGCGCAGAGGGTCGTCGAGCTTGATGCCGGTGAAGTCCAGTGCCGACTGCTCCACGTTGGCCCCGGAAAAAGGCTGCACATGGTAGGCGTAGGTCGCGTCCGGCATCAGGTTGCCATCGGGGTCCATGGTCAGCGTCACGGCGGCGATTTCGAGAATGGCATCGCGCTCCGGATTGAACCCCCCGGTTTCCAGATCGACCACCACCGGCAGGAAACTGCGAAACCTCTGTGCCATCAGCTCGCGAGTCGCCTCGCTCATGCGCCTCTCCTCATTACGCGTCACGCGCCTCTCTCTGTCGTCGTCAGTCGTTGTTGCTCGTCTGCCGTTTCGGCATCGGCTTGCTGCCGGCAGGAGTTCCCTGTCCGGCCGGCAGTCATGAGCAAAAAGTCTATCAGCTCGGAGGCGATACGTCCCGCCGCCGGTATTCGCCGGGCGGCAGCCACGCTATACTGGACGCCTTGTGACGCTTATCTGAAAGGAGCCCCCGAATGTCCGATGTCAAGAAGGTCGTGCTTGCCTATTCCGGCGGCCTGGACACGTCCGTCATCGTCAAGTGGTTGCAGGAAACCTACAACTGCGAGGTCGTGACCTTCACCGCCGACATCGGTCAGGGCGAGGAAGTCGAACCCGCACGTGCCAAGGCTCAGGCCTTGGGCGTGAAGGAGATTTATATCGAGGACCTGCGCGAGGAATTCGTACGCGACTACGTCTATCCGATGTTCCGTGCCAACACCATTTACGAAGGCGAATACCTGCTGGGCACCTCCATTGCGCGCCCGCTGATCGCCAAGCGCTTGATCGAGATTGCCAACGAAACCGGTGCCGACGCCATTTCCCACGGCGCCACCGGCAAAGGCAACGATCAGGTGCGCTTCGAGATGGGGGCCTACGCGCTGAAGCCCGGCGTGAAGGTGATCGCCCCCTGGCGCGAGTGGGATCTCACTTCCCGCGAGAAGCTGATGGCCTACTGCGAGCAGCACGACATTCCCGTCGATTTCTCCAAGAGCAAGAAGAAGTCGCCGTACTCCATGGATGCCAACCTGCTGCACATCTCCTACGAGGGCGGCATTCTCGAGGATCCCTGGGCCGAGGCCGAGGAGGACATGTGGCGCTGGAGCGTGTCGCCGGAAGCCGCTCCCGACAAGCCCACCTACGTCGAGCTGACCTATGAGCGAGGCGACATCGTCGCCATCGACGGCAAGCCGATGAAGCCCCACGAAGTGCTCGAAACCCTCAACAAGCTGGGCGGCGACAACGGCATCGGCCGTCTCGACATCGTCGAGAACCGCTACGTCGGCATGAAGTCCCGCGGCTGCTACGAGACCCCGGGGGGGACCATCATGCTGCGCGCCCATCGCGCCATCGAATCGATTACCCTCGACCGCGAGGAAGCGCACCTCAAGGACGAGCTGATGCCCAAGTACGCCAAGGTGATCTACAACGGCTACTGGTGGAGCCCGGAGCGTCGCATGCTGCAGGCCGCCATCGACGAGACTCAGAAGAACGTTTCCGGCGTGGTGCGCATGAAGCTCTACAAGGGCAGCGCCACCGTGGTGGGCCGTAAGTCGGAACAGTCGCTGTTCGACGAATCCATCGCTACCTTCGAGGACGATGCCGGCGCCTACGATCAGAAGGATGCCGAAGGCTTTATCAAGCTCAACGCCTTGCGGTTACGTATTGCGGCCGGAAAGGGCCGCCAGCAAGGCTGATTGCCTGTCGATCTGCTTTGAATGCGCCGGCCAGTGGCCGGCGCTCTCGTTTGGTGGGTTCGCATTGAAAGAGCTCGTAGGGAAGAATTCGTAGGGAAAAGCCATAGGGGAGAGAACAATGCTGAAGAAACTGTTGAGCGGGTTGTTCGGAAGCGGCGAAGCCAAGCCGGAGAATGCCAAGGCCGCCGAGCCGGTCGAGTACAACGGCTATCAGATCGTCTCGGAGCCGGCTGAGCAGAGCGGGCAATTTCGCGTCAGCGGTTGGATTCGCAAGCCGGGCGAGAATGGTGAGGTGCGAGAGCATCGCTTCGAGCGTTCCGACCTGGTTCCGGGGCGCGAAGCCTGCGACCAGTTGATGGTGAGTAAGGCACAGCGTTACATCGATCAGATCGGCGACGACATGTTCGAATCGCGCTGAAGCGGATTTGGCCGCGAGGCGACTTCATCCCTTGGCCCAAGTGCCTCGCGGGCCTTCTCTCGTTACACTCGCTTGATGGGGTCGGGCAACGGGAGACGACATGCGTGTGCTGCATCGGGCTTCACCCTGGCGGGAGCTGTTCGTAGGCGATGGCGAGCCGGAGCCGGTGGCTCTGCTGGCCCCTCTGTGCGCCGCGCTGGACGAGTTGGGACCAAGCCCCGATCTGCCTACCGCCCATGCCTGGCAACTACGCCTGGTCGAAGCGCTGCAGCGGCTCGACCTGCCTGCCTGGCGCATCAGTCAGTTGATCAGCGATCACAACGACCTGCTCTATCGTCGTGCCATACAGCTCTCGCTGGACGAGATGCAGGGCCAAGGGTGGGGTAGTCCGCCGGTGACGTTCTGTGTGCTCACGCTGGGCTCTGCCGGCCGTCACGAGAGCCTGCTTGCCCCCGATCAGGACAACGCCATGATCGTGGCTGATTACCCAGACGCTCGTCACTCAGAGATCGACGGTTTCTTTCAGGCCCTGGGGGAGCGTTTCACTGCACGCCTCGACGAGGCTGGCATCCCGCTGTGCAACGGCCATGTCATGGCGCGCTGGCCAATGTGGCGCAAGCGCCTCTCCGAGTGGTGTGACCAGCTCACGCTGTGGACCCAGGAGCGTCGCGTCAAGCGTGTCCAGCAGAGCAATATCCTGCTCGACTTTCATCCAGTATTCGGCGATGCCAATCTGGCCGGCGCGCTGGCGGAACATGTCGCCCAACTCATGCCTCGGGCCGGTCTGTTCCTCGATGAGATGGCGCAACTGCTCGATGAGCTACCCGTGGCGCTGGACCGTTTCGGCCGGCTGTCCGGAGACGGCGAGGGGGCGCCTCACGAGAACGCTCTCAATCTCAAGCGACAAGGACTACTGCCGTTGGTCAATGCGGTACGTCTGTTGTCGTTGCGTCATGGTGTCAGGGTGCCCGATACGCGCCGGAGATTATCGGCGCTGGTACTCAAGGAAGCGCTCACGGCGCGCCAGGCGAGGTCGGGTATCGCCGCGCTGGACCGTCTTCAGGAGCGGTTGCTGATGGAGCAGTTGATCAACCTGAAGGCGGGGGGAGCCGCCGATGGATGGATCGATGTCGTCAGGCTCGAGGATGACCACCGATTGTTGCTACGGTACGACATGCAGGCGATTCGAAGCCTGGTCAGGCTGGCACAGGGGAGTGCTGGCAGGTAATTCCAGTCTTGAGCGCTACGCATGTCCCTGCTGTCACTCCTATGACGTGGACGTGAGGGCGGTCAGGAGTTCATTGGCCTGATGGTGAGCCTGTTGATAAATATCGAACAGGCAGGAATTGCCATCGTATGGCGCCATCTGGCGCATGGCGAACTGCCGCTCCGTCCCTTCGATGCATTGCAGCACATTTCCGTAAACTCCTTCCCGGCGCAGTATGGCATCGCTGGTGGCCGGCTCGAGTTCCAGACAGCTGAGAAACTCTTCGCGTGGGATGCCCAAGAGCAGCTCGGCCGTCGATAGCAAACCGATGAAATAGGCATCCTGGCTATTCAATTGGTCCCGCTGGGCCAAGAGTTCGCAGGCCTTGGCGCGGGTCAGCGCCAACTCCGCGTATGCGGATGGTGCGTTGCCGAGCAACCCGAAGAGCGTCACCCAACTGGAAAGCTGCCGGAAGCCAAGGTGAGTCACTGCGTCCTGGATCGAGCCGATGGGCATGAGCGGATGATAGTAGGCGCTATTGACGATGCGGATCAGCTTGATGGCCAACTCAGGATCAGCCTGAATCAATCGGATGACTTCGCCGATGTCCGGTTCGGATCGACAAAGCTCCTTGAGGAGGTGAGTTGCCTGTAGCGTCGCGGGAGGGATTTTTTTGCCATACACTGGCGCCGGCCGCGCGTAGAAGTACCCTTGGAAGAGTTCGAATCCAAGTTCGAGGTAGGCGTCGCGCTCTTCTCGGGTTTCGATCCGCTCGGCTATCCACGTTGCCTCAAGATGTGCGAAACGCTCGCGGTACGCCCGTGCTTCCGCCAGGGACGACACTTGAATGTCGATCTTGATATAGGAGGCGAAGGGAAGCAGGGGGTCCCACTCCGGGGCAAAGGCGAAATCGTCCAATGCAAAGCGAAAGCCCTGCTGGTGCAGGCGGCTGACGGCCTCGACCAAGGCGGGTGTGGGCGTTATCCGCTCGACCAGCTCGATCACCACATGCGCCGGGGATACCGGCAGAAAATGGCGTGCCATTAACAGATCGGCGGATACGTTGAGGAAGGCCGGCGCCCGGTAATGAAGGGTCTTTTGCGATATGGCCGTACACAACTGGTAAACCACTTCCGCTGTAGCGTGGTCTTCACCGACATCCAGGGCGCTCAGGCCCTGGTCGTTGCGATAGAGCAACTCGACTCCACGCACATTGTCCGCGCGATCGAAAATCGGCTGCGAAGCCAGTAAGAGATTATTATCCGGTCCCTGTGTCATGCCTTGACCCTCGGACTCTTATTTTTCCGTTATCGGCAGCGCTTTGAAAATACTTTAACTTGGATCAAGTAAGCTGGCTTGGATTAAGTAAGCGGACGATCGGCTCATGAGTGCGCCGGGCGAATCCATGAGCAGGCGGGGTGCCTTTCAGCATCGGAGCATCGTCGTCCAGGGTCGGTCGCCCAAAGAGGCGAAGGTTGCCACTGCTGTTTTGCCAACATTGCGGGAGGTGCGGGCAATGTTATCCTGTCGGTCTATGCCATCTATCGACAGTCCTTGCCATCGGAGCGGTAAGGTGCCGAGTTGCGACGCCACTTTATCGACAAGCAGCAGGGCTTGGGTGGCGGTACCGAACGCCATGGCTACGTCAACATACCCATCTCTGCCAGATAAATGGGTTAGTGTCACAGATGTTAGCCCATTAATGCCAATCTGTGCAAGCCTTTTTGCAACTGTGTTGGAAATAAGTGCGTATCTATCGAAGTGGCATCGCTTCTATATAATTATCAGCGGCTTACTGGAAATGCGACACGTGAAAAAGAAAAGTGTTACGCACGACGCCCCTTCAGGTGCAGCAGAGCTAGGCAGCACACTAAGCGATAGGCTACGTGCTTGTGCGCGTATCGCAGGGAGTGGCAATGCCCTGGCAGATAAGTCCGGGGTGGCTAGACGGACGCTCGAGAATTATTTCAGCGGGCGGAGTGAGCCCAAAGGGGCGGCGCTCGCCTCAATCGCCAAGGCCGTGGGAGTGAGTGGCCATTGGCTTCTTACCGGTGAAGGACAAATGCTGCTCGAGGAACTGGCCGACCCGCAGTATAGGGAGCCTGCCGTTGGTAGTGGCATTGCCCACGACTTCGACACTCTAGAGGAGGTCATCGCTAAGACTTGTGCCTTGTTCAAGGCCAAGGATATCAAGCTACGGCCCGAGGCCGAGGCCAAGGTGATCCGGCTAATTTACGAGTACTATCTGCGTCATGGCGATGCTATGGATGAGGCTACCATGAATAATGTCATAGCACTGGCCGCCTTCCGCTGACAGGGGAAAAAGGTAGGCACCGCTTGGTCAATACCATTTGGGGTGCAGTATTGCGGTGATTGGTAACAATTAAATGGACGTTGTCCATCCTGCGGCTCGGGGGGCGACTTTCGTGGTTTACTTACTCGGTAACGGTTTCCTGCGTGAGCGTGGCCAGCAGTTCGAGTGCGGCATGCTGCGCTTGGTAATACAGTTCTGACAGCTTCTCTTCCTCGGTGTTGCGGACCGGCTGCCGCTGGGCATGGCGACGCTCGGCTTCCTCTATGCGGTTCAGAAGGCTTCCATAGCTCCCTTGGTGCAGCAATACTGCCTTGCGGATCGTGGTATCGATCTGCAGGTCGGCGAAGAACTCATCGCTGGGGATGCCGGTCAGCAGGTCGACCGTAGAGAGCAGACCAATGAAATAGGCGGTTTGGCCGTCCAATTGCTCCTGATATGCGAGATGCTCGCAGGCCTTGGCGCGTGTCAGTGCCAGCGAGGCGTATGGGGAATAGGTATGGTCGAGCAGGCCAAATAGCGTCACCCAACTGAAGAGTTGACGGAAGCCCAGACGGATGACGATGCCCTGGATCGAGACGATGGCGCGATAGCAGGGATAAAAGGCGCTATGGGCGATGCGTGTCAGCTTGATGGTAAGTTGTGGGTCGGATCCGATAAGGGAGGAGATCTCAGCAATATCGGGCTCGGGTCGGGTGAGTTGATTGAGTATTTGCGTGGCTTGGAGTGTCGCCGGTGGGACCTTCTTGCCATAGACCGGGGCGGGGTGAGCGTAGAAGTAGCCCTGAAAGAGGTCGAACCCCAGCGCCAGACAGGCGTCATGCTCGTTACGCGTCTCCACACGCTCGGCGATCCACTGCACGTCCAGATGGGCGAGGCGAGTGCGGTGCTGCTTGACTGTCGCGAGGGACAATGAGGTGATGTCAACCTTGATGTATGAGGCCAGTGAGAGTAGCGGATCCCAGTCGGGTGTAAAGGCAAAGTCGTCCAGGGCGAAGCGAAATCCCTGATCATGCAGGCGGCGCACGGCGTCGACCACTCTCGGGGTGGGGGTGATGCGCTCGACAAGCTCGATGACGACCCGGTCGGGTGGCAACGGAAGAAAGGGCTGGGCGAGCAGGAACTCGGTGGAGACATTGATAAACGCCGGTACTCGAAGCAGTTCGGTCCTGTCGATGATGGCAGTGTTGAGATGGTAGATCAGCTCCGAGGTGGCGACATCCTCACCGACATCGAGTGCGCTTTCGCCAGCGTCATTGCGGTAGAGCAACTCGACCCCATGAGTGGTTTCCTGACGGTCGAAGATCGGCTGTACTGCCAGTAAGAGGTTGCCTACCCCCTTTGATGCTGGTGTCATGCTGGCTGCCCCTTATGCTCCCCTGCTACTCCTTTCGCCGGCTTGCCGTCCAGGTGCATGGATCGGGCAGCTCCATGCATGACAACCTAGCTTGTTTCTTCCATTCTTGGCAATATCTTTCTTTTCTTAAGTTTGGCAAAAAGTGCGTAATTCACTCTGCTTCTTCGCTCGTCGGCGAGAAGAGGCTGGGCTGCGTCATGCCCTGGGCGTGTGACCGTTTATGCTGTCGGTGCCTCAGGCAGCTCCATTATTAGGCAGGCACCGTTCAGCGTCGGGGCATCATCGACCCAGAGCCGGCCGCCCAGATGAGTGACGATCCCACGGCTGATTGGCAGACCCAGGCCGCTGCCGCGGGGGCGGCCGCGGGCCTTGCCGCTGGCGCCGCCGTAGCGCTTGATCTGATGGAATTTCTCGAACACTCTCTCGCGCTCCTCCTGAACGATGCCTGGGCCGTTGTCTTCCACGCTCAAGCGGAAGTTCTGCTGATGGCGGGACAGGTGGAGCCTTACCCGCGGATTCTCGTCGGCGGCGAACTTGCCGGCATTGTCGAGCAGATTGATGATCACCTGCTCCAGGCGGTCGGAATCGCCGATCACCGGAGCTTGGTCGAGTTCCAGGTCGACCTTCAGTTCTACGCCGCGATCCTCCTGCAGCCGATGCACCGCGTCCACGCTGTGGCGTACCAGTGCCACCAGGTCGAGCCGCTGCGGTGTCAGGGTCAGACGGCCGCTCTCCAGGCGTGCCAAGTCGAGGATTTCCTCTATCAGACGCGAGAGCCGTTGGCTCTCCAGTACCACCACCTCGAGGAAGTGGATGCGTTTCTCTTCCGGCAGGTCCTTGCCGTCGCGCAGGATCTCGGCGAAGGCGCGAATCGAGGTGAGCGGTGTGCGCAGCTCGTGGCTGACCATGGCGACGAATTCGTCCTTGAGCCGGTCGAGTTCGCGCAGCCGCTCGTTGGCGGCACGCAGTTCCTCGCCGATCTTGGCCAGCTCGTTGGATTTCTGCTCGAGGCGCCGGTTGTATTCCAGCGTCTGCGAGGTGGTATCGAGGATGCTGAGAATCGATTCCAGGTCAAGTGCCTCGCCACGTACGACGGAATTGATCAGCACCCGCGCCGACGCGCTGCCCAGCGCACCCGACAAGGCTTGTTCAGCACGTGCGATCAGGGTTGGTGGTGCGGGCGCATCGTCAGCCTGGGTGCCCTGTGGGTCGGCCAGGATGCGAGCCGTGGCGCTGGCGCCCAGGTAGCGGTTCAGCAGGCTCTTGAGTTCGCCGCGGGTGGTTTGGCCACGCCAAAGCGAAGTGTGCTGCAGTCCGGGATTCATGGCTTCGGTGAACAGTGCCGCCTGGGTCTGCTCCACCGGGCTCTGGCGGGTGAACAGTGAAATGCCGACCAGCAGGCCAATGTTTACCAGCAGGCTCCATAGCAGGGCATGGCTATAGATATCGAAGCCCTCGAGGCCGAACAGGGCATAGGGGCGCAGCCACTCCAGGCCAAAGGGACCCTGCACCAGGAAGGTGGCATCGAGCCAGCCCGACTGAGCGAAGCCTGGCAGCAGCAGGGTATAGATCCAGGTAATGAAGCCTGCCAGCAGCCCCAGGCTGGCACCGGATCGGGTTGCGCCGCGCCAGTACATGCCGATCAGCATGGCCGGGGCAAACTGGGCCGTGCCGACGAACGACACCAGCCCGATGGTCACCAGGCTGTAGGAGTCGCCGATCAAGGCATGGTAGAGATAGCCCAGCAGCAAGATCAGCACGATTGCCACACGGCGGATGCCCAGCAGCCAGCCGGCCAGCTCGCCCTGGGAGCTTAGGTGGAGCCGTTTGGAGCGCAGCAATAGCGGCATGATCAGCTGGTTACTTACCATGGTGGAGAGCGCGATGGTTTCGACTATCACCATGCCGGTGGCCGCCGAGAGCCCGCCGATGAACACCAACAGCGGAATGCCCTCGATACCGGCCGATAGCGGCAGGGTCAGGACGAAACTGTCGGGGTCGCTGTTGCCCGCCGGTAGCAGCAGGCCGGCCATGGCGATGGGAATCACGAACAGGTTGATCGCTACAAGGTAAAGGGGAAACAGCCAACTGGCACGCGCCAGGTGGCGCTCGTCGACGTTCTCCACCACCAGCACCTGGAACTGGCGCGGCAGTGTCAGGAAGGCGAGAAAGGCGAGCACCAGGGTGCCGGCCCAGCCGATGGCGCCGCCGGGTACCGCCTCGAGCCCTAGCGCTCCGCTGATATGAGGGCTGTCGGCAACCTGACGGAACAGGTCGAAGGGGCCGTTGAAGAGCACGAATACGACGAATATGCCGACGGTGAGGAAGGCCACCAGCTTGACCAGAGATTCGAAGGCAATGGCCGCCACCATGCCTTCGTGGCGCTCGCTGGCGTCCAGGTGCCGGGTGCCGAACAGGATGATGAAGACCGCCAGCACCAGTGCGACCCAGAATGACTTGTCGACCCAGAAGCTCTCCTCGACCAGGCGAAACTCGGCGGCCTCCGGGTAGTTGACCAGCACCGCATGGCTCAGGGTAATCGCCTTGAGCTGCAAGGCGATATAGGGCGTGACACCGATCAGGGCGATGAGCGCCACCAGCGCACCGAGACTGGAACTCTTGCCGTAGCGGGCGCTGATGAAGTCGGCAATGGAGGTAATGCGCTGGGTACTGGCGATACGCACCATCTTGCGAATCAGCAGCGGCGCCATCAGCATCGCCAGCGTCGGACCCAGGTAGATCAGCAGGAAACTGGGGCCGAACTCCGCCGCACGACCCACGCTGCCGTAGAAGGTCCAGGCGGTACAGTAGACCGCAATGGAGAGGGCATAAACGGTGGGCGAACCAATTACCGAGCGGCCCTGTTCGGCGCGTCGGTCACCCCAGGCGGCTATCACGAACAGCAGCGCCAGGTAGCCGAAGGCGACCGTCAGTACGACCGGGTCGGTCCTCATCGCGTCAGCTATCCTCCCGACGATGCTCCATCAGCCAGGCGGCCAGGCCAATGACCAGTAGCCAGGCCACGAACAGATAGAGCGGCAGCCATGACAGCCCGGCGGTGGAAGGCCGGTCGAAGATCAGTACCAGGGGCGGTGAGAAGAGCAGCGTGGCCAGGCCGATCAATGCGACCAGCCGTGCCTGGGGGCCGGAGGCGCTCATGTGCACGCGTCCTCCCGGTCGAATGCGGTGGCCTGCAGCGCCAGCGTTTGCTCCAGGGTCTCGATGCCGCGTGCCTCCAGTCGCGGTAACAGTGCCAGCCACAGCTCGGCCGTCATGCGCGCGTCTCCCAGGGCGGTGTGGCGGGTGCCGGGCGGAAAGCTCAGGTCGTAGCGTTCGGCGAGAGTGTCCAGATCATGGCCATCCAAGCTTTCGTCCAAGGCACGTGAGATCAACAGCGTGTCCAGCACCGGCATCTCGAGGATGACGCCGGTGCTGGGAGTCTGCAGGGCCAGCAGGTCGAATGCCGCATTGTGGGCCAGTATCACGGCATCGCCGATGTAGTCGCGAAAACGCGGCAGAATGACCGGCAATGGCGGGGCGCCGGCGACATCGTCGTCGGTGATACCATGAATCGCCGAGCTGGTGGGAGGGATCGTTTTGCCGGGGTCGATCCGTGCGTCGAAGATGTCGCTGGCCAGCAGGCGTGAATTGACGATTCGGCATGCGCCGATGCTGATCACCGTGTCGCCGCGCCGCAGCTCCAAGCCGGTAGTCTCGGTATCGAAGGCGACGATCTCCAAGGCACGCAGTGGGCAGCGGGCCAGCTCGGCATCGGGCGGCGGCAGATCGGCGATGCCGAAATCATGGAACTCAGGGCGCGGCGGCAACTGGCTGGGCGGGGCGCCGACGCGGTCCACGGCGGGCAGCGGCAGGCGCAGGCGGGCGTGCCGACCATCGTCGTCAGCCAGACTCCAGGCATCGCTGGCGTGCTGGCGCAGCAGGTCGCCGATCCGGGGGGAAAGCGGCAATGCGGCGAGATTCTGTTCGCACCATGTGGCCAGTGTGCGTTGCGGTAATGGACTGCCGGGCCAGATCAGGTCGAGATAGACACGGCGATTGCCGAGCAGGATCTCGCCCTCGAAATGCGTGGTGCCGGTATGCTCGCTCAGGCGCTCCAGCAGTGCCTCGAGCATCACCAGCAGGGCGGGAGCATCGCCCTTGAACCAAGCCGGCATACCGATGGGCAGAACCTCGAGGGGCCTGTCGCCCAGTCGCTCATTGAGCGATTGCCAGAGGTCGTTGGACCACAGTGGCACCAGCCGCTCGCCTTGCTGCTGCATGTCCTCGATCAGACGCCCGAGGTCTTCGATCTCGTTGCCCAATGCGCGGCTTTCCTCATCGATGACCGCTTCCAGGCGTCGACGCAAGGTGTCGTCGATATGCCGGGTATGGCGTGCGCTGCCCAGCGCTTCGGCGGCGCTGGCCAGGCTAGCGCCGTGCCGGCGCAGCGGGGCGACTCGGTCGGCGAGGTTGGCACGAGCCCCCATCTCGCTGTTCCATACGGAAGTGGCATCGGTCAGTGTCAGCAGCGTTTCCCCATTGCTTTGAGGTACCCGGCGCAAGATTACGTGCAGCCAGCGCTCATTGCAGGGCACCAACAGCTCGCGAGGGGAGCCGTCGTCGGGCAGTTGGCCCAGGGAGTCCTGCAGGCTTGAGATTGGCAGCAAGGCATCCAGACGCTTGCCTAGCCCAAGCCCCGGGTGATTTGCGAACAGATTCTCGGCGGCCTGGTTGAATAGCAGCAGGCGGCGGTGGTAATCGCAGAGCAGCAGTGGTATGTCGAGCACCTGCAGCAGCGTTTCGAGTTCCTGGCGTATGCGCGCCGCACTGCGTGCCCCTTCGGCATGCGCCGTGGCCAGGCGCGCGCGATCGCTGCGCCAGGCCTCGCGCACCCGCACCAGGTCGGGGCCAAGGCCGCGCAGCCAGCCTTCGGGCGGATAGTCGTCACGGGCGTCGGGATTGGCGACCAGTCGTGCGAGCTGCACCTGAAGATGGCGCAGTGGAGTGAAAAGCATGCGTTCGAGCAGCAGGCCGACCAGGAAGATGGTGCCGCCGCCGGAAAAACAGCCCAGCCACAGGACCAGGCGAGCGAAGCCTTGGGGCTGGAACAAGCTGTCCAGCCAGGCCGCAAAGATGGCGCCTCCCAACAGGCTGATACCGCTGAGCAGTAGCCACAGGCCGATCAGGCGCTGGCGCTTGGGTAGCTTGCGCCCGAACATCAGGCGTCCTCAGCGAGCAGGGCTTTCACCTTCTCGACCAGGGCCTGGGTCGAGAAGGGCTTGGTCACGTAGTCGTCGGCACCCAGTGCCAGCCCCTTCTCCCGTTCGACTTCGCGCCCATGGGCGGTGAGCATGATGATGGGGAGCCTGGCATGCCGGGGGTCGTGGCGCAGTTGCTCCAGCACGTCGAAGCCGCTCAGGCCGGGGAGGCTGATGTCGAGCAGGATCAGATCGGGCGGCGATTGCTCGACCTCGGCCAGGGCGCCTTCGCCATCCTCGGCCGTTGCCACCTCGAAACCGGCCTGCTGCATCAGGAACTCCAGCGAAAGGACGATATTGGGCTCATCGTCCACCACTAGCACCTTGGCCATGCATCACTCCTCGAGAGTCTTGTATGTTATTGATCATTAGCCTAGTGCGCGTGTGGGGAGCGGCAAAGACGACCTTGGCAGAAGAGACGGCCGTCAGCGCATGGGCTAGCGCGGTTCGTCGCTGCCCTTCTCGAGTCGCCAGCGTTTGGGTCCCAGCGGGCCGAGCCATAGCCACACCTGCAGCAGCACCAGCACCGGTAACAGCCAGGCTGGTGCGCCGGTGGTGCGGATCAGGACGTAATAGATCAAGTAGGCGGTTACGCCGGCGGCAAGCCCCACCAGCGTGAACAGGAAGGCACGTGCCTGGCCTGGCTGGCGGGTCACACGAAAAAGCATGCCAATGAAGGCGCCAAAGGCGCCGGCCATGGCGAGTTGGAGCAGTGTCTCTTGCATGAGCGTCTCGTCTTTCCACGGGCGGACTTCCTTCCGGCAGCGTAACGTGCGCGTTCTGTCGGTGCTGTAAGACTTTTGATCGGTTGGAAGGAGCCATACGACTTTAGCTGTAAATCGTTGACGCGAGAAGGCCGCGAATTGGACTTAGGGTCTCGCTCTGCGCATTCTTTCCCTGGCAGACTTCCTTGGCAGAGTCAGGCGTACTGCCGGACCTGGCGCGTCGCGTAACAGGCGAGCCGGCAAGAAAGATAAAAGATAATCCTCAAACAGGAGCTGACCAGAATGAGTGCCATCATCTTGCTGATTCTTGGTCTTGGGGGTATGGCAGCGGGGTACTTTCTCTATTCCCGTTTCATAGCCACCAAGATCTATCGTCTCGATCCCGATTTCAGAACGCCAGCCCATGAGTACGAGGATGGGGTCGACTTCGTGCCGACTAATCGCTATATCCTCTGGGGCCACCATTTCACCTCAGTGGCAGGGGCTGCCCCCATCGTCGGGCCGGCCATCGCGGTCATCTGGGGTTGGCTGCCGGCCTTCCTGTGGGTAGTTCTGGGAACCGTGTTCTTCGCCGGCGTGCATGATTCCGGTGCCATCTGGGCCAGCGTGCGCAACAAGGCCAAGTCCGTCGGTGCGCTGACCGGCGACGTGGTCGGCGCCCGGGCCCGCAGCATCTTCATGATCGTCATCTTCCTGGTGCTGCTGATGGTCAACGCCGTGTTCGCCGTGGTCATCGCCGGGTTGATGATGAACTTCTCCAGCGCCGTGGTACCGGTATGGGGGGCCATTCTGGTCGCGCTGATCATCGGCCAACTGATTTATCGCCGCATTCTAAGCCTGCCGGTGGTATCGATTCTCGGCGTCATCGCCCTGTACGTGCTGATCTTCATCGGCCCCTCGGTACCCATCCAGATGCCGGCCGAGGTAGGGGGACTTTCCGGTAATGCGGTGTGGATTCTGATCCTGTTCGGCTATGCCGCCATCGCCTCGATGCTGCCGGTATGGGTGCTGCTGCAGCCGCGTGACTATATCAATGGTCTGCAGCTGTTCATCGGCCTGATCGTACTCTACGGCGCCATTCTGCTGCTCAACCCTAGCGTAGTGGCGCCGATGATCAATGGCGACCTGCCGGCAGGCACGCCATCAATGCTGCCGCTGCTGTTCGTCACCATCGCTTGCGGTGCCATTTCCGGCTTCCACGGTCTGGTTTCCTCCGGCACCACCTCCAAGCAGCTCAACCGCGAAACCGACGCGCGTTTCGTCGGCTATTTCGGCGCCGTGGGCGAGGGCATGCTGGCACTGGCGGCTATCTTGGCTGCCACGGCCGGTTTCGCTACCTTCGCCGACTGGCAGGCGGTTTATACGGCCTTCGGGGCCGGGGGTGTCAACGCCTTCGTCGAAGGCGGCGCCTACATGATTCACAACGGCCTGGGCCTGCCCGAGGTGACCGCAGCGACACTACTGACCGTGATGGCGGCGCTGTTTGCCGGTACCACCATGGATACCGGCCTGCGCCTGCAGCGCTACATTTTCCAGGAGTGGGGCGTGATCTATAACCTCAAGTGGATGACCAAAAACGTACCGGCCACGCTGCTCGCCGTGGGCAGCTGCTTGCTGTTGGCCTTTGGCGCCGGAGGGGCCGGTGGAACCGGCGGCATGATCATCTGGCCGCTGTTCGGCACCACCAACCAACTGCTGGCGGGTCTGACTCTGCTGGTGGTCACGGTGATGCTGGTACGCCTGCGCCGTCCCATGTGGTACACCCTGGCGCCGCTGTGCTTCCTGCTGGTGATGACCATCGCCGCGCTGCTCATCCAGTTGCGCACCTTCTTCAACGAGGGCAATTACTTCCTGCTCTTCGTGGACATCGTGGTGCTGATTGCCGCGATCCTGGTGGCCATGGAATGCGCCTCGGCGCTGAAGCGCTCGCGGGCGGAAGTGGCCCGTCAGGAGTGAACCGGAGGCATGCAATGAGCGACGATCATGACAAGGAGCATGACTCTCGTCGCGAGCGGGTTCGGGCCTGGCTGAGCCAGGCCCGATTCGTCGCCGAAGAGTTCTACAGCGCGCGCTATCGCGGCGCCATCGCCCGCGCCAAGCGCGACGAGGACGACCTGTTCATGCTGCTGGTATTCTCGGAGATGATGGGCGTTCCCAACCCGGCCGCCTATTACACGCTGGAGCTGCAGCCGTTGTTGCTCGAGCGCTTCCACGAGTGGCATCGGCGCATGGGCATGGAGCGCTCGCCCTTGGAGCATTTCAGGTGCTGTTAGCGTCCGGACCTCGAGCGAGCGGCGCCGGGGACAGGCCGCAGCGGGGGGCTTCTTCCAGGGGGGAAGAAGTATTGCCCAGGGAAGGGTTTACAGCGCCCCCGCATAGGCCTGTCGCCGGATTGGCCGCGAAGCCACCATGCTTCATAGGATGTGACATGAGAGAGTTACTCGACAAACGCCTGCTCTGGGTGGGTGGAAAAGGCGGCGTGGGCAAGACCACGGTAGCTGCATCGCTGGCGGTGCTGGCCGCTCGACGCGGGCGCCGGGTGCTGGTCGTCTCCACCGACCCGGCTCATAGCCTCGGCGACGTCTTCGACCGCGAACTGAACGATGCGCCGCGGCGCCTGCTGCCCAACCTGGACGCCATGGAGATCGACCCGGACGCCGAGGTCGATGCGCACCTGGCCCGGGTGACCGAACAGATGCGCCGTTACGCCGCACCGGAAATGATGGCCGAGCTGGAGCGTCAGATGCGCCTGACGCGGCAGTCTCCTGGCGCGCAGGAGGCCGCGCTGCTGGAACGGCTTTCACGTATCGTCAGCGACGATACGGCGCCCTACGACCTGGTGATCTTCGATACCGCGCCCACCGGGCACACTTTGCGTCTGCTGACCCTGCCCGAAGCCATGGCGGCCTGGACCGACGGCCTGCTGGCGCACAATCGCAAGTCCGAGGAGTGGGGCAAGGTGCTCTCGCATCTGACGCCCAAGCGTGGCCGTGACGTGGCCACACCCTTCGACGACCCCCAGGAAGACCCCTTGGACGACCTCGACGAGCGCACGCGTGACGTGGCGCGCACGCTGCTCGAGCGACGGCGTCTGTTCCATCGTGCCCGGAGACGCATCGAGAACGCACAGGAGAGCGGCTTCCTATTCGTGATGGCTCCCGAACGACTGCCGATTCTCGAGACGGCACGTGCCGTGCAGGCTCTCGAAGCAGTCAAGATTCCGGTGGCAGGTACCTTGGTCAATCGGGTGCTCCCCGACGATGCCGACGGTGAATTCCTGCGTGCCCGACGCGAGCAGGAGACCACGTACCTGGCCCGCATCGACGAACAGTTCGCCCATTTGCCCCGTCCACGGTTGGCGCTACTGCCGAGCGACGTGCAGGGCATTGCCATCCTGGAGACGCTTGCCAGCCGGCTGGAGAGTGTTGGCTTCTGATCGCGTCCGTTGGGCCGTCATTGCTGTATGGCAATGAACAAATCCATTCTCACCGGCTAATGCCTCGTTGCCGGGGCGTTTACACTGGCGCCTGAATTTTCCAGGAGAGCCCGACGATGTCCGAGAGTGGACGACTGATCCAGCGATACTATGACGCCTTCAACCGTGGCGACTGGGCCGCCATGCTCGAATGTCTCGATGCCGAAGTGGCACATGACCTGAACCAGGGGCCACGCGAAACGGGACGTGACGCATTCCGCCAGTTCCTGGAGCGCATGGATCGCAGCTATGTGGAGCGGCTGGAAGACATCGTGATCCTGCCCAGTGCAGACGGTCACCGGGTAGCCGCCGAGTACACGGTACACGGCGAGTACCGTGCCACCGATGAGGGATTGCCACCGGCGACTGGACAGCGCTACGTGCTGCCCGGCGGTGCCTTCTTCGAAGTGGCCGAGGGACGGATCACCCGAGTGACCAACTACTACAACCTTGAGGAGTGGCTGCGTCAGGTGGGCGCCGAAGCATAAGGCGACATTGATGAGGCGGTGAGCGCCCCTTGGTGCGGCCAAGGGGCGAACGGTGCTACGGCAGCAGGCCGCGTAGCGACTGGCCGGCACGCCCCAGCCACTCGTTCAAGGCGCGTGTGCTCTGGTTAAGGTGATAGGCCCGGGGTAGCCAGGCCTGGAGCCCTTCGGGCGGCGGGCTGGTGAATTCGGTCGGGGCGGGTACCACGGCTAGACCCTGGGCTTCGAACTCCGCCACGGCACGCGGCAGATGCCAGGCCTGAGACACCAGCGCCACCCGGGCGATATCCTCGGCGCGCAGCATGTCGGCACTGAAACGAGCGTTCTCCGCCGTGCTGCGGCTCTCGCCTTCCAGCCAGCGTACCGGTACGTCGAAGACGTCGCGCAGGGCGACGGCCATCAGATTGGCTTCGGCGCTTTCCTCGTTATGTACCCGCCCGCCGCTGACTAGCAGCGGCAGTTCGGTTTGACGATGGAGATGGGCCGCGTAGGCCAGTCGGCGCCAGGTGGGATTCGCTGGCGCGTCGCCCCAGCCGAATTCGGGGGCCTCGTAGTCACGTCCGCCGCCGAGAATGACGATTGCCTCGACGCTTTCCAACTGCGCAGTGGACGGAGTGGTATAGGGCTCCAGCCCCTGGCGCAGGGTATGGCTGGCCATTGGCGTGGCAAACAGCAGCAACCCGAACAGACCCAGCATGATCAACAGGGCGCCGAGAAAGCGCTTTGGGCTCAGCAACAGCCCCAGGAGCACCAGCAGCACGTTCAAGGTGGGCGGCAGGAGTAGGATCTTGAGCAGTGTCATCGTTGCATTCCGTCAAACGTGATCGAGAAGTTCCAGTCTGCGGCTGGGCCAATGGACGACAGCTGTGCGAGATATCATGCCGGCCACCAGCCTGGAGTGTTCGCGAGCGATGACCTGGGCCGCGAACTTCGACAGGAAGCGGGACTTGAGTTCGGCGCGCGCGCGGTCGACGCCGATCGCTTCATAGGGCGTCGAGGCAAGCAGGAGGAAGCCGTCGTCGGGGACACGCCCCGCCTTCATATTGGCATCGATGATCGCTGCGGCCGTACTGATGGGCTGGGACAGGTCGGGGCTGTAGGGCCCGACGATCAGCGCGGTATTGGGCAGGTGCAGAAAATCGAAGCCGCGACCGACGCAGATCACCCATTCGCGGTGTTCGATATCGAGATCACGGGTGATGCCGCGCAGGGAGTCGACATGCTGCAGGTTGCCCTTCAGTAGCGGCAGCAGGTCACGGCGTATGTCGCTTGGCATGTCGGGACACAGGCTGGCAATACGGCGCTCGAGTTCACCCTCCTGGCTGGGCTGCAGCGTGCCGATGTCGAGTGTGGCGTCATCGATACCGTGTACGATGAGCGCGTCGCTATCCGTCTCGAAGCCGCATACCAGGGGATAGACGTGGCGGTGGTCACGGCCAAAGATACTCTCGGCCTGACGGCGTATCTCATGAGCGTGGGCCAGGGCGGCAGCCACATCACAGGCGAAGCCGGCACAGCCGCGGTTCCGATCGCCGCGGGAGAAATGGTAACTGATGATCAGCAGTACGCCGCTGCCGCTATGGATGGCCTCATCGACGGCGTCGGTGAGCATCTCGCCGAGGTACGGCCAGCCCAGATGGAAGATGCCGCCCAGGTTGCGAAAGGGCGTGATGATACCCAGCGGCGTGCGCGTGACATGGGGAAGGTGGATGCGGCCGTCCATGCACTTCATGGCCAGGATGCGCGTGGGGTGGTTGGCCAGGTAACGCTCGCGAGCCAGCCAGGCCGAGGGGCTGCAATAGATCTCGGCATGCTCGTGCGACAGCGCGAGCAGGGCGTCGACGCGCTTGTCGATGGGATGATCGTGCAATGGCATGGTACGGCTCTGGTTATTGTTGTGTTGTTATCCTCCCTGACTGTGCCGAGTCATGCAAAGTCATCATTAGTCTCAGGCGTTTGCCTCAGGCCAGGTCCACCTTCTCCTTGTATTCGCAGAGATCCTCTATCACGCAGCTGCCGCAGCGCGGCCGGCGCGCTACGCAGGTATAGCGCCCGTGCAGGATCAGCCAATGGTGCGCATCGCGACGAAATTCCCTGGGTACGTGGCGCAGCAGTTTCTGTTCGACCTCGTTCACGTTCTTGCCGGGAGCCATGCGGGTGCGATTGGAGACGCGAAAGATATGAGTGTCCACGGCGATGGTGGGTTCGCCAAAGGCGGTATTGAGAATCACGTTGGCAGTCTTGCGCCCGACCCCCGGTAATGCCTCGAGCGCCTCCCGGGTGCGCGGTACCTCGCCGCCGTGCTGGTCGACCAGCATACGGCAGGTCTTCATCAGGTTTTCGGCCTTGGTATTGTAGAGTCCGATGGTCTTGATGTGCTCCTTGAGAGGCTCGAGGCCTAGGTCGAGGATGGCCTGGGGGGTGTTGGCTACCGGGAACAGCCGCGCGGTGGCTTTGTTGACGCCGACATCGGTGGCCTGGGCGGAGAGCAGTACGGCGGTGAGTAGCTCGAACGGCGTGTTCCAGTCCAGCTCCGTCGTCGGCTCGGGGTTGTGCTCGCGTAGGCGAGCGAAGATTTCGTAGCGTTTTTCGGCATTCATGGGTCTATTGGGCTCAACGGTCGAGTCATGGCGACGGGTTCGAAGTCAGGGCGGCACGGGCTTCTTCGAGCAGGGCGGTGGCACGTTCCAACTGGGCTTCGGCCAGGCGGCAAGCTTCCTGGTCATTGCGACGCTGGGCGCTCTCGAATTGCATGCGTGCCCTGCGTACTGCCTGCTCGGCCGCTTTCACCGCCATGTGCCACTGACGCTGAGGCGGTGTCGGGCCAGGACCGCCACGCGAGCCGCGCGTACCTTGCCGGATCAGACGACGCTGCCGCTCCAGGCGCTTTTCCCGCTCCAAGCGAGCCAGCCGCTGTTGGCGCGCCTGGTGGCGCCGGCGTCCCAGCCGGGCCCGGCGTGCCAGATAGGCGTGGCGTTCGGCTGCATCGGTGGCGGCCTGCCAATCGGGGTGGGGCACGAGATCGATGCAGTCGACCGGGCAGGGTGCCACGCACAGCTCACAACCGGTGCACTCGGCGGCGATCACGGTATGCATGCGTTTGCTGGCCCCAAGAATGGCATCCACCGGGCACGCCTGAATGCATTTGGTGCAGCCGATGCACTCTGCTTCGCGTATGATCGCCGCCAAAGGCATCTGGGCCGGTTGCTCGAGCGGCAGGGATGGTTCTCCGGTCAGCTCGGAAAGGCGCGCGATGGTCTCCTCGCCACCAGGAGGGCAGCGATTGATCGGTTCGCCCTCGGCAATGGCCTCGGCGTAGGGTCGGCAGCCGGGGTGCCCGCACTTGCCGCACTGAGTCTGTGGCAGCAGGGCATCGATGGCATCGATCAGTGTGCTGTGGCCCGTTGTCACATCGTCTCCTGGGAGGGCACGGATTGGCCGTCGGCAAGCGGTTGGCGACCCGGCATTATACGCGCCCCCCGCTGCGTTACGAGTTGGCTTGTTGTAGCCATAAGACAATGAAAAGCGCGACCTAAGCCGCGCTATAGTCCTTGCTGAAGCCTTTACCTGATGCGCTGGCCAGGTTCGGCGCCGGAGTCTGGGGAGAGCAGGTAGATGCCGTCGTCGTTGCCGGCAGCTAGCACCATGCCCTCGGATACGCCGAAGCGCATCTTGCGCGGCGCCAGGTTGGCAACCATCACGGTCAAGCGTCCTTCCAGAGCCTCCGGAGCGTAGGCGGAGCGAATGCCGGCAAACACGTTGCGCGTTTCGCCGCCCAGGTCCAGGGTCAGTTGCAGTAGCTTGTTGGCGCCCTCGACGTACTCGGCCTTGGCGATGCGGGCAATGCGCAGGTCGACCTTGGCGAAGTCGTCGAAGGAGATACGTTCTTCGATGGGATCGTCGGCAAGCGGCCCCTTAGCCGCTTCCTTGAGCTTCCGTTCTTCCACCAGATCCTCCTTCGATGCCTCGATCATGGCATCGATCTTGTCCCGCTCGACGCGGGTCATCAAGGGCTTGAACTTGGCGATTTCGTGGCCTAGCAGCGCGTCCTGGCGGCTCTCCCAGGCGAGCGATTCCAACTGCAGGAACTGACGCGCCTGCTCGGCCATGGCCGGTACCACCGGAGCCAGATAGACCATCAGCTGGCGGAACAGGTTGATACCCACCGAGCAGATTTCCAGTACCTCCTGCTCGCGTCCTTCCTGTTTGGCCAGTGCCCAGGGTTCCTTGTCGGCAATGTAGGTATTGGCCTCATCGGCCAGTTCCATGATCTTGCGCACGGCGCGACCGAACTCGCGCGCCTCGAAGTCCTCGGCAATGGCGTCGCCGGCGGCGATGAAGCGCGCCACCAGTTCCGGCTCGACGCAATGGGTCGAGAGCCTACCGTCGCCCAGCTTCTTGACGAAGCCGGCGCAGCGACTGGCGATGTTGACCACCTTGCCGACCAGGTCAGCGTTTACCCGGGCGGCGAAGTCTTCCAGATTGAGATCCAGATCGTCGACCCGTGAGGTGAGTTTGGCGGCGAAGTAGTAGCGTAGATATTCCGGGTTGAGGAATTCCGCATAGGTGGCGGCCTTGATGAAGGTGCCACGTGACTTCGACATCTTGGCTCCGTTTACCGTGACGAAGCCGTGGCAGTTCACTGCCGTGGGGGTGCGGAAATCGGCGCCATGCAGCATGGCGGGCCAGAACAGGGCGTGGAAATAGACGATGTCCTTGCCGATGAAGTGATAGACCTCGGCCTCGGAGTCCTTTCTCCAGTAGGCGTCGAAGTCGATGCCGGTACGTTCACAGAGGTTCTTGAAGCTCGCCAGGTACCCGATCGGTGCATCGAGCCAGACATAGAAGTACTTGCCCGGTGCATCGGGAATCTCGAAGCCGAAGTAGGGGGCATCGCGGGAGATGTCCCACTCGTTGAGCCCCGATTCGAACCACTCCTGCAGCTTGTTACCGATCTGGGACTGCACGTGGCCGCCACGGGTCCACTGTTTCAGGAAGTCGGTAAAGTCCGGCAGCTTGAAGAAATAGTGCGTGGAGCTGCGCACTTCCGGAGTGGCACCCGAGATCGCCGATACGGGGTCGATCAACTCCGCCGGCGTGTAGGTGGCACCGCAGGCCTCGCAGTTGTCGCCATACTGGTCGGGAGTCTTGCACTTGGGGCAGGTGCCCTTGATGAAGCGGTCAGCCAGGAACAACCCTTTCACCGGATCGTACATCTGCTCGATGTCGCGGGTGGCAATGTGGCCAGCGTCGCGCAAGCGAGTGTAGATGAGTTCACTGTAGTAGCGGTTCTCTTCGGAATGTGTCGAGTGATAGTTGTCGAAGGCGACCCCGAAGGTGGCGAAATCCGCCTGGTGCTCCTTCGAGACACGCTCGATCAGTGCCTCGGAGCTGATGCCTTCCTGCTCGGCGCGCAGCATGATCGCGGTGCCGTGGGCGTCGTCGGCACATACGTAATGGCACTCGTGGCCGCGGCTCTTCTGGAAACGCACCCAGATGTCGGTCTGGATGTACTCCAGCAGATGGCCAAGGTGGATCGAGCCGTTGGCGTAGGGCAGGGCGCTGGTGACCAGGATCTTGCGCGGGGCGCTGGTGGAGTTCGACATATCGGCTCTGGAATTCCCAAGAAAAACAGACTCTCGATTGTATCCGTCTTCCCCGCTCGCTGCATCTGCCGTGGGGGGAAGGTTGGCACCTTGTAGGGAGGTTGGGGTAAGATGAGGTCATCCGCTGACGATTGGTCAAAGGGATGGACCGTCGCGGCAGGACTCAACGCAAAGCCCGTTACGCATCATCCGAAAAACGAACGAATGACTGAAACTTTCGTGAGGATGATACGATGAAACTGCGACTCACTCTGCCCCTGCTACTCATCTCCGCGCTGCTGGTAGGTTGTGGCGCCAATGCCGTCGCTCCGCGTTATAGTAGCGAGAACCCCGATATCATGCGGATCGGCAACGATCGTCCCGCCGATCCGGAGCGCAGCGTCGAGGACCTTGGCTCCTACTGTGTCGAGGTGACGGAAACCTGGAATTCGCACGGTAGCACGCCCGATGGCCAGACCCTGTGGGCCAAGGACACCAGTCGTGCCGTGGTACCCTGTGACTGAATACCCGACACCGATGTGCCGTGCTGGCCGAGCGACCGGCGGCACGGCGGAAGACCGACCGGCCCATGCCTCGGCATGGGCCGGTTCGTCAAGGGCGCCTGGCAACACCTGGCTTGGCGACTAGACTGGAGGAGACAACGCCAAGGAACCTGCCGCTGTCAGGAGGTATGCCATGGAACACAAAGGCGCCACTTCCCCTTCCCGCATGTTGCTCCATCCCCTCGGTTCGGCCTCGACCGCTCGCTATCTATCTTGTCGGTCTGCTACCGCTGCGCAAACGGGTAGTTTGGCATTGCTGCTGGCAGCGCTGTCCGTGCAGATCGGCATTGGCCTGGCGCAAGCGCAGGAGCCCGAATCGAAACGCTTGATGGGTATCGAAGCGGAAGGCGAGACCGAGGAGAGCGGACTGGAGCATCCCAGCGAGCACTTGGTCGTGACCGACTTTCCCGGTGAACTCATTGATGCCGATCTGGAGGCGTGGCAGGAGCATGTACCCGAGGTCGAAGAGATCGAGATCGACTCTTCCGCCGACGATGCCGAGCAGCCAGCGCTGTTCCATGCGCCGGATAGCGATGAAGAGCGTCCTTTGCTGCTGGTGCTGCACAGTTGGAGTACCGATTACCGGCAGAACATCGACATTCCCCTCGCGCAGTTTGCCGTCGCCAACGACTGGGTCTTCATGCACCCCGACTTTCGTGGCGCCAACGATGGCCGGCCCGAGTCGATGGCTTCGGATCCGGTCATCTCGGACATGGAGGACGCACTGGAATATGCCCGCGAGCATGCCAATGTCGATGAATCCCGCATCTATCTGCTGGGCTACTCGGGTGGTGCCATGAACTCGGGTGGTGCCATGAATGCGCTGCACCTGGCCAGCCGTCATCCCGATACGTTCGCCGGGGTGGCCGCCTGGGTGCCGGTCTACGATCTCGTCAGCTGGCATGAGTGGAACGACGAGCGCGGAGAGGATTACGCCGAAGAGATAGCGGGCGCCTGTGGTGGCGTGCCGGAGGAGGGTAGCGAAGCCCATGACGAATGCATGCAGCGTAGCCCCAGGGCGCACGTGCCCGATGCGGCCGGCGAGATCCGTGTGCTCATCGCTCACGGCATCGACGACGAGACCGTGCCGGTCGATCAGGCGCTGCATGCCTACAACGATCTGGTTGCGGAGGACGCGCGCATCTCCCGGGAGCAGATCGAGGCGATCACGGCGCACGGTGAAATACCCGAGGCGCTGCTCGAGTCGTCGCTGCACGAGCAGCGCGATTACCCGTTCTTCGACGAAGCCGAGGCACCGGTCCTGCTGCATCTGCAGTCGGGTCTGGCCGAGCTGGCACTGTTCGATGGTGAACACGACATGCTCTATCGGCCCGGCCTCGAATGGCTTGCCCTGCAAGAACGCGATTGAGGAAATCCACCGTTTGGCAAGGATGAATCTTCGATGTCGTTACGTTATTTCACCCGACGCCCACGCTTAGTGGGCGTCATGTTGTCGGCGACTTTCATGGCCAGCGGCACGCTGGCCGCCAGTGCGCAACCCAGCGCCTCGGCGGCGCCCACCACGCCGGCGGACTGGTCGGAGGTCGGCGAGCCACTGGCCGGCCCGCCGCGCGTGATTGGCCCATACGATGGAGGCTGTATCGCTGGTGCGGTACGACTGCCCGAAGAAGGCATCGGTTACCAGGCGGTGGATCTCGAACGCAACCGCCACTATGGACACCCCTCGCTCATCGATTACGTCGAGCGCTTGGGCGAGCGCGTCAATCGGGCCGGCTTCGGCCCGATCCTGGTGGGTGACATGGCCCAGCCGCGCGGTGGGCCGATGCCGTATGGCCATGTCAGCCATCAGACCGGACTCGATGCCGACGTCTGGTTTCGCCTCGACCTCCCGTTTCTCGAACGTAGCGAGCGCGAGGCGCTCGAGCAGCCAATTCTGGTCGATCCGCGCACCCAGCGACTGGATGAGCGTTGGACGGATCGGCATGCTGAACTCATTCGCTTGGCGGCCGACGACCCGCGGGTAACACGAATTTTCGTCGACTCCGCCGTGAAGCGTGATCTGTGCGAACGGGAGTGGGACGACCGCACCTGGTTGCGTGTGATTCGCCCCTGGCATTCTCACGACGAGCACTTGCATGTACGCCTGCGCTGCCCGCCGGGTCAGGCGGAGTGCGTCAACCAGCCTCCGCCGCCGCCCGGCGATGGCTGTCAGGCACTGGCGCCGACGCCTCGTCCCGAGAGCTACCCACTGCCGAGCCGTACCCTGCCGCCAGCCTGCCGGGCAGTGCTGAACCCATAGGCTAAAACCCGCGTAAACGCTTCCCATGCGTCGCAAGGCATGGACGACAGCGACAGTCTCGATCCCGCCAGGTAACATATCAGCCGGTCCGGCAGGTTGAGAGAGACGGCGGTGGAAGAGCAGGGGTTCGTGCTGACACGGCACTGGCGGGACACCCCCGCGGGTTGTGAGGTGGCGTTCTGGCTGGCGACCGAAGGAGGACCACGCTACCTGCGCCTGCCACCGCAGCCAGTGGTGGCTTTTCTCCCCGCCGAGCAGCGCCGACGCGCACAGCGTATCCTGCAGGGCGAGATGGGTGTTGAACTCAAACCCCTGGCCTTGCGCGATTTCCGTCAGCGGCCGGTAGTGGGGCTCTATTGCACGCAATATCGCCGGTTGCAGCAGCTGGCTCGGCGCCTCGATGAGGCCGGTATCGAGGTACTCGAGGCAGACGTACGTCCGCCGGAGCGCTACCTCATGGAACGCTTCATTACCGCGCCAGTGTCGTTTACCGGACGGCAAGCCGATGATGGTTCCCTGCATGATGCTCAGCTCCGCCCTAAGGAGGGGTATCGCCCCCGGCTCAGGCTGGCCTCGCTGGATATCGAGACCAGTGCGCAGGGCGATCTCTACTCCATTGCGATTGCGTGTGGCGAGCAACGCCAGGTGTTCATGCTGGGCTCGCCGGCCGGTGAGGATGGCGAGGCCGAGGGCTCGCCCGATTTCGCGCTCGAATACTGTGACAGTCGGCGTGCGCTGCTGGAACGGCTCAACGCCTGGTTCGCCCGGCACGATCCCGATGCGATCATCGGCTGGAACCTGGTGCAGTTCGACCTGCGCCTGTTGCAGCGTCATGCCGAGCAGTTGGAAATGCCTTTGCGCCTGGGGCGGGGTGGCGAGCCGCTAGGGTGGCGTGTTCATGGCAGCAATCCCAACCATTTCTTTGCCTCGGCGGCGGGGCGGTTGATCATCGACGGTATCGAAGCCTTGCGCCAGGCCACCTGGCGCTTTGCCTCGTTCAGTCTCGAGCACGTCGCCCAGGAGCTGCTGGGCGAGGGCAAGGCCATCGACAACCCCTACCAGCGCATGGATGAGATCGAGCGCATGTTCGCCGAGGACAAGCCGGCCCTGGCACGCTACAACCTCAAGGATTGTGAACTGGTCACACGGATCTTCGTCAAGACCGAGCTCATCGATTTCCTACTCGAGCGTGCCAGCGTCACCGGGCTGCCGGCTGACCGCAGCGGTGGTTCGGTCGCGGCCTTCTCGCACCTCTATCTGCCGCGCATGCACCGGCTGGGGTTCGTGGCGCCGAGCCTTGCGCAAGGGCGCGGCGGAGAGGACAGCCCGGGCGGCTTCGTCATGGATTCCCGGCCGGGACTCTACGACTCGGTGCTGGTGCTCGATTTCAAGAGTCTCTATCCCTCCATCATCCGCACCTTCCTGGTCGATCCGGTCGGTCTGGTGGTGGGCCTGAGCGAGCCCGAGGTGCAGGCGGTCCCGGGCTTTCGCGGCGCACGCTTCTCGCGTACCCGACACGCGCTACCCGACATGGTGGAGCGGGTATGGCAGGGGCGAGAAGCCGCCAAGCGCGAGGGCAATGGACCACTCTCCCAGGCGCTCAAGATCATCATGAACTCGTTCTACGGCGTTCTCGGCTCGCGTGGCTGCCGCTTTTTCGACCCGCGCCTGGCCTCGTCGATCACGCTGCGCGGTCATGAAATCATGCGGCGCACCCGTGAGCTGATCGAGGCCGAAGGCTTTACCGTGATCTATGGCGATACCGATTCCACCTTCGTCTGGCTGGGGAGCGCCCATGAGGAGGATGAAGCCCATGCCATCGGTCGGCACCTGGCGGAGCGGGTCAACCGCTGGTGGGCACAACACCTCGACAGTAAACTTGGTCTGACGAGCGCACTGGAACTGCAGTTCGAAACCCATTTTCGGCGCTTCCTGATGCCGACCATCCGCGGGACCGAGGAGGGCAGCAAGAAGCGCTACGCGGGACTGGTTCGCAACGAGAGGGGCGTTGAGCATGTCGTGTTCAAGGGACTGGAGACGGTGCGTGCCGACTGGTCGCCGCTGGCCAAGACCTTTCAGCAGGAGCTCTATCGCCGCATCTTCGTCGGCGAGGCCTACCGGGACTATGTGCGCGACTACGTCAGTCGGACCCTGGCCGGCGAATTCGACGAGCAACTGGTCTACCACAAGCGGCTGCGTCGTCGGCTCGACGAGTACCGCCGCAACGTACCGCCCCACGTACGCGCCGCCCGCCTGGCCGACGAACTCAACGACCGGCTGGGACGCCCTCGGCAGTACCAGCATGGCGGCTGGATTCGCTATGTCATCACCGTGGCCGGACCCGAGCCGCTCGAGGCACGCCGCTCCACCATCGACTACCAACACTATCTTTCGCGGCAGCTACAGCCGGTCGCCGATGCCATCCTGCCTTTCCTGGGGGATGATTTCGCCAGCTTGGTCGACAAGCAGCTTGGCCTGTTCTGAGCAAGGCATCCCGCACCGGCACGCGGCGCAGCAGTCGGTATCACGGAGGCATCCTTATTCCCTTCGACAAACACCATGTTTCAAACGTATGCTTTAATTGCTGGCGGATACGGCTTACCTACGCCGGTGTATGGTCTATGGTTAGTCGTTCAGGCAGTCTTTGCATGGATCTCTGCCTCTACATGGTGAGCGGGTTCACAGGGAGGTTGGTCGATGAAGCGAGCTGTGATGCTCATAACGCTTCTCATCCTGACTCTGGCCGGTTGCGACCGGCAGCAAGTCGATGAGGAAGAGTCTGCTGTGCGGGTGGTAAAGCTCGTCGAGGTGGGCGAGCACAGTCTCGTGCCGAGCCGACGCTTCGTCGGTCGCGTGGAGGCCGTACGTACGGTCGACTTGTCATTTCGCGTGGGCGGGCAATTGACCGAGATGCCGCCGCGTCAGGGGGAAGTGATCGAGCAGGGCGAAACGGTTTCCCGGCTGGATCCGGCCGATTACGAGCTGGCCGTGCGGCGCGCCGAAGCTGAATATCAGCTGGCGAGGCGCGAGATGGAGCGTACCCGGCACCTGCTCGACAACAACTCCATTTCCCAGTCGGCATTCGACGAGGTGCGCACCCGCTACGAGCTTGCCGAAGTTCAACGCGACAGCGCCCGGCAGGATCTCTCCTATACCACCATCGAGGCACCCTTCGATGCGCTGGTGACACGGCGGCTGATCGAGAACCATAGCAACGTGCAGCCCAATACGGCCATCGTGCGTGTACAGGACGTGACCGAGTTGCGGGTCAAGATCAACGTGCCCGAAACCCTGGTGCGCCATGTCAGCGACCCCGAGCGCTTCCAGGTCGAGGCCGAACTGCTCGCCGTGCCCGGCGAGCGCTTTCCGCTCGAGTACCGCGAACACGTCACCGAACCCGATGTGGTGGCGCAGACCTACGAGGTGGATTTCGCCATCACCGAGCCCGCCGAGGTCGGGGCGTTGCCGGGCATGACGGTGTCAGTGGCCGTCTCGCTGATCGATGCCATCGACCATGGGGCGCTGAGTATCCCGCTCACGGCGCTCGACAAGGACAGCGAAGGCGGCTTTCGGGTTTGGGTGTACCATGCCGACGACCAGCGGGTAGCGCAGCGCAGCGTACTGATCGGTGAGATACAGGGCGAGTCGGTGCCGGTTTTGGCTGGCCTGCAAGCGGGGGAGAGCATCGTCGCCGCCGGCGCGCATCTGCTGCATGAGAATGCGCGGGTGCGTCCCATGGAAGCGACTCTTTAGCCCGGGAGCAGGATATGGATATCGCCAAGTCGTCCATCGAACGGCCGGTCGTGACCTGGCTCATCGTCGTCATCTGCCTGGTCGGTGGCATTTGGGGCTTCAATAACCTCGGCAAGCTCGAGGACCCTTCGTTCACCATACCCAATGCCATCATCAACACGCCTTACCCCGGCGCGACCGCCCAGGAAGTGGAAGAGGAGGTGACCGAGCGCCTGGAAACGGCCATTCAGGAGCTGCAGCAGATCGACGTGATCGAGTCGCTCTCCATGCCTGGACGCTCGGAGATCGAGGTCGAGGTCGCTTCCACCTACCGCAGCCACCAGCTACCGCAGATCTGGGACGAACTCAGGCGCAAGATCAACGATACCCAGGCGGCATTGCCCGAAGGTGCCTCGCCCTCGCAGGTCAATGACGATTTCGGTGAAGTCTACGGCATCTTTTACGCCGTGACGGCACCTGGCTACAGCGAGAGTGAAATTCGCGACGTGTCGCGCTTTCTCCAACGGGAGATCCTCACGGTGCCCAACGTGGCGCGGGTTGCCACGGCCGGCGAGCGCGAAGAGGCGATCTATATCGAGATTCCCAACGAGCGGCTCACTACCCTCGGAATTCCCGTCGATCACGTGATCAATACCATCCAGACCGAAAACCAGGTCGCCGATGCCGGCTCGATGCGCATCGGCGACGACCACGTACGCATCGTCGTGCGTGCCGGGGTCGACAGCGTGGCCAATATCGAATCGATTCGTATCGGCCGCCCCGGTACCACCGAGCAGATCTCCCTGATCGATATCGCCACGGTAACGCGTCAAGCCGTCGAGGTGCCTGGCCATTTGATCCGGCACAATGGCGAGCCTGCTTTCACCCTGGCCGTGGCCGGTGTGACCGAGGCCAACATCGTCGAGGTGGGCGAAGCCGTGGAGCGGCATCTCCATGCGCTGGAAGGACGCATACCGCTTGGCGTCGAGCTGCATCCCATCTACGAACAACATCGTGTCGTCGACGAAGCGATCAACGATTTCCTGATCAACCTGGCCATGTCGGTGTCCATCGTCATCGGTGTGCTGTGCCTGTTCATGGGCTGGCGGGTCGGCATGGTGGTCGGCGCAACGCTGCTGCTCACCGTACTCGGCACGCTGTTCTTCATGTGGGTGTTCGATATCGAGATGGAGCGGGTTTCGCTTGGCGCCCTGATCATTGCCATGGGCATGCTGGTGGACAATGCCATCGTGGTGGCCGAAGGGATGCTGATCAACATGCAGCGTGGCAGGGCGGTCAAGGAGGCTGCCAGCGAGGCCGCCGGCCGTACCCAAATACCGCTGCTTGGTGCCACGGTCATCGGCATTCTGGCCTTCTCGGGTATCGGCCTGTCGGATGACGTGACCGGCGAGTTCCTGTTCTCTCTGTTCGCGGTAATAGCGGTCTCGTTACTGCTGAGCTGGGCGCTGGCCATCACCGTCACGCCGCTGTTCGGCTACTATCTGTTTCGTCACGCACGGCTTGGCAGCGACAAGGATCCGCATGGTGGGCTGATCTATCGCCTCTATGCCCGCTTCCTGTCGCTGACGCTGCGCCTGCGCGGGCTGACCGTGGCCTTGTTGGTGGGAGTGACGGCCGCCTGTGCCTGGGGGTTCACCTTCGTTTCGCAGTCGTTCTTTCCCGACTCGAACACACCGATGTTTTACGTCAACTACGAGTTGCCCCAGGGTAGCGACATCCGCACCACCCGGCACGATGCAGAGCGTATCGAGTCTTATCTGCTGGACAAGGCCGGCGTCGAGACGGTGTCGACCTTCATCGGTCGCGGGGCGACGCGTTTCATGCTGACCTATGCTCCGGAGCAGCCCGATCCCGCCTATGCCCAGTTCATCGTGCGGGCTGAGAGCCTCGAGCGCATTGCTGAACTCGATAGCGAAGTCTACGCCGAACTACAGGCGGCTTTTCCCGAAGCCCGGGTGCGTACCCAGCGTATCCAGTTCGGTCCCGGTACCGGCGCTCAGATCGAGGCGCGTTTCCACGGCAGCGACCCGGCCGTACTGCGCCGCTTGGCGGATGAGGCCAAGCAAGTCATGCGTAACAATACTGCGCTGATCGACATTCGTCAGGATTGGCGCGAGCAGGAAACCGTCGTGGCGCCGCAGTTCAACGAGGAGCGGGCACGGATCGCCGGCGTGAGCCGTGACGAGCTGGCTCAGACCCTGCAGTTCGCCTCATCGGGGGTGCGTGCGGGGACCTACCGCGAAGGCGACAGTTTGATTCCCATCATCGCCCGCCCGCCGGAAAACGAGCGGCGGAACGTCTCGCGGCTGGCCGATCGCATGGTATGGAGCAGCGCCGAGCAGCGCTTCATACCCATCACCCAGATCGTGGATGGCTTCGCGACCGAAAGTCAGGAGGCGCTGATCCATCGACGAAATCGTGTACGGACCTTGACGGTTCAGGCCGACCCGGCCGAAGGATACACCGCCAATGCGGCTTTCTCGACCGTACGCGGGGCAATCGAGGACATGACGCTTCCGCCCGGCTATGCGCTCACCTGGGGAGGCGAGTATGAAAATTCCAGCGATGCCCAGGAATCCCTGGCCCGGCAGTTGCCGTTGAGCTTCGTTGCCATGCTGGTGGTCTCGATTCTGCTGTTCGGCAAGCTGCGCCAACCCTTGATCATCTGGCTGGTGGTACCCATGTCAATCTGTGGTGTGGTGATCGGCCTGCTGCTCACCGGATTGCCGTTTTCATTTACCGCTCTGCTGGGCATGCTCAGCCTTTCCGGCATGTTGATGAAGAACGCCATCGTGCTGGTCGACGAGATCGATGCTCAGATCAAGACCGGCAAGGAGCGTCTGAGCGCGCTGTTGGATGCCAGCGTCAGCCGTCTGCGTCCGGTGATGCTGGCTGCCGGCACCACCATCCTGGGCATGCTGCCGCTATTGTTCGACGCATTCTTCAACAGCATGGCCGTGACGATCATGGGTGGGTTGGCCTTCGCCTCGTTGCTCACGCTGATTGCGGTACCGGTATTCTACTCGCTGTTTTTCGCCATCTCCCTGCAAGGCGGACGGCACGAGAACTAGCGCAGGGCCAGGCCGGACGACACGGCGGGATCCTCGCTCGAGGCATGGGGAGAATGATCGACTTCACCCTCGGCGAAATGATACTCACCGCTCGGAGCGGAGCGGCAGGCGCCGCTGCCCGTTGACAAATAGGGGTGCAAGATCGGCTCCATGCCCTTGAGCACCTGGACCGGCAGAGCCGAAGTGAAGCGGAAGTTGTCCGAGGCGCTACCGGGAACATAGGCAGTAAGGGTGCCGAAATGGTTCTCGCCGAGATAGAACACGAAGGTCGCCGTGCGGTTGCGCGCCCGGGAACTAGTGACCTGGCCGCCGCGACCTACCGTTTGGATCCGGTTGTTGCCGGTGCCGGTCTTGCCGCCCAGCACCAGCGATGAACCATCCTCGAGCGTGAAGCTGCCCTGAAGGCGTCTGGCGGTACCGCCTTCGACCACCTGCGACAGCGTTTCGCGCAGCACCGCGGCCACTTCGGGAGCCATGACGCGCTGGGCTCGCCCGCCGGCTGGCAGGAAGCGTGTCTCGTAAGGGGTATTGGCGGCGAAGTGCAGTTCGTCGATGCGCAGGGTGGGTAGCCTCACACCGTCGTTGAGAATGATGCCCATCAGCTCCGCCAACGCCGCCGGACGATCGCCCGATGAGCCTATGGCAGTGGCCAGCGAAGGCACCAGGTGGTCGAAGGGGTAGCCCAGGCGCTGCCAACGCTCATGAATATCACTGAACGCCTCGACCTCTAGCATGGTGCGGATACGCACATCACGGGCGCTGCGATGGCGCGTCCTGAACAGCCATTGGTAGACCTCCTGACGCTCGTCCGCGCTGGCGGAAGCAGCCTCGCCGAAACTCGCATCGGGGTAGTCGAGCAGATAGCCCAACAGCCACAGCTCCAGTGGATGCACCTTGGCGATATAGCCCTGGTCGGTGAGCGAATGGTTTCCTGGTGCGTAGCGCTCGTAAAGCGTATCTACCTCGCGTTCGTTCAGGCGGATGGCATCGGGTAGCCAGGCGGTAAGAAAGGCGGCGAAATTATCGCGGCTGGCTTCGGGAAACAGGTAGCGATGGACGGCGGCCAGCCGTGGCGCCGAGACGTTGAGTCCTTCGAGGAAGGTAACGAGTCGCTGGTCGTTCTCCATATGCCGGTACTTGCGCCAGAAACGCTGCAGGTAGGTGCGTCCCTCGCGATCGGCGAACCGGCGCAGATACTCCATGCGCCGTGGATCGCCATCGTCCTCCAGCAATTGACTGCGCGGTTCGTTGCGATGAGTGCTGTAGCGTACCAGGTCGCGCATCAGGCGTATGAAAGGCAGGTTGAGCGATTCGCGCATGGCTTCGGCCAGGGTCGGGTTGCGCCCGTTGTCCTCACGACGGAAGTTGTTGAACGTGTGTCGCCCGCCGCCGGTGAAGAAAGCTTCCCCCGGGCTTGCCGAGTAGCGTCGCTCCATGGCCATGTGCAAGAGTTCGTCGAGCCTGAGCTCAGGGGACTCGATGAGCCGATCCAGTACCCAGCGGCTGAGCACATCCTGACGATCGGTCTCGATCGCACGTAGCGTTTCATGGCTCTTTCCCGCATGGCGTGCGTGCAACTCGGCGATCACTTCCAGATAGGTGGCCAGTACCCTCAGCTTGGCGGTGGAGCCGAGCTCCAGCTTGCTGCCCTCGTTGATGTCGAATGGCTGATCGGTATTGTCGGTCTGCACGCGAACCATGAAGCCTTCTTCGCTGCGCTCGAAAAGGGTGAAGCTGTAGCGCACGTCCTGTGTCCGGTCGGGTGACAGCAAGCGGTCTCCCAACAGGCCGACTTCACCGGCGAACCCGGGGTCCGCCAGGCGATGCAGATAACGGGTCACTTCCCGCTGAAGACTGGCGTCGAGAGTGGTGCGAGCGCTGAGGTCGAGGCGATCGAGATCGTAGAGCGACATGCCCAGCATGCCGCCCAGGCGCTGGCGTGCGACTTGGATCGCCTTGTCGGCTTCCACACGCAGGCTGACGGGCGCTTCGGTGTAATCACGAAATGTCAGGCGTTGCTCCAGCGCTGCCTGGGCGAGCGTATCCGGTACCACGCCTTCCTGTCGCAGCAGTCGCAAGTAGCTGTCGGTCAGGTCCTCCAGCGCCCGCCGACCGCCGGCGAGATACCATGAGGGACGCCGCTGCGCGATCATCAGCGCCACGACCTGACGAAGGGCAAATCCCTGCTCGGTACGCTCGTCGACCGCGTCGAAGCCGATGGCCAGACGACGATTGAAGGTATCGAAATCGGCCCCGAACCAGGCCCACAGGCCATCGCCGATACCATGTACTTCGCCATAACCGGGGGCGGCCGATAGCGGCACGGTGTTGAGGTAGTCGAGCGCCACGTCCTGGCGAGCCGTCATGGTCTGGGGGCCATGCCGGTAGCTGCGTACGCTGGCCGACACCATCTGGCGCAATTTCTCCCGGGGCGAGTAGGTCAGCCCTTGGGGAGAGTGGCGATATTTCTCGAGCTGAGTGGCAAGCGTGCTGCCGCCGGCGGCCTGGCCGGGCAGATCCAGGGCACGACCCACCTGCGACAGGGCCGCTTTGGTGAAGCGCGGCCAGTCGACGGCAGGGTTGGCGTAGGGCGTGCTTTCATTCAGCAACTGGCGGTTCTCGATGAACAGCAGAACGTCCAACACGAGCGGTGGAATCGAGTCGAAGCTGGGGTACTGGCGCCGTGGATAGCGGAAGTGATAGAGCGTATCGCCCCGACACTCCTCGATGAGCAGGCCGCCCTGGGTCTTCTCTGCATAGGGCGGGAAGAAGCCGCGACGAGTGTAGTCGAGCAGGGCTAGCGAGAAGCGTGCCTGCTCGGTGACCTCATAGCCGCGAGCCAGCAGGCGTGACTCGAACTCGGGAAGCAGGGTATAGCCCAGACGCTGATCGAAGGGGCCGTGGCTGGGGAACTGTATCTGCTGGCTGCGACCGGGTTCTACCGAATAACGCAGCGTCGCGGCATAGCGTGAGAATTCCTGAGCCTGGAAATGCGAGGTCTTGGCTTCAGCCACCAGCAGCGTGACGAGCGACACGCCGAACAGGAACAGCAGAATCCCCAGGCCCATGTACAGATAGCGAGGGGACGGTGCCTCTCGCGGCGCTGGCGCGAGCTTTGGTTCCTGAATGAGTGGCGAGCGCTGCTCGAGTGACTCACCGTTGTCGAGCCACGCCACGGTAGACGAATTCCGGCGTGACGAAGAACTGCGCGCACCCATACGTCACTCCCACCCGACCGCGACCTGTTGATTTTGTTTTAGCCCAGTCCGACGGAGCGATAAAGTGGTTGCTAAAAAAGAATTTGTAACAGGACGGGGACGTTTCCTTAGCCGACGCGATAGATGCCGAAGTGCCTCAACCCCCTGTCGTGCAGATGCAGGGCCTGCATGCGGCTCATCACGCCCTGATCGCAATAGAGCAGGTAGCGGCGGTCGTCGGGTAGCGTTTCGGCGCGCGACTGGAGCTCGAAGAAGGGAATTTCCAGGCACTCCACTTCTTCGAGCATGAGCGGCGCGGCTTCGCGCTCAGTTGGAGGACGAATGTCGATCACGCTGACCTCCGTTCCGCCGGTCATGGAAAGGTCGGTCACCACCTCCAGATACGGTTCGTTGCCGGGCTCTTCAACTGGCAGAGCGTCCAATAGGCGGTCGGAACGGGTTTGTACGGCATGCTCCAAGGCGGCATCGAGCACGCTGAAGTCGAAGTTTGACTCGGCCTCGACGACCTTGTCATGGCGGGCCTGGGTGTTGGGCCGTTGGGATACGGCACCGCACACTTCCGGCATGCCTTCAGCGAACGGAGCCGTGCCGATCTGGCGAGCGGTATCGATGATCGTCTGCTTGTCCTCGGCAATTAGTGGGCGCAGGATCGGCACTTCACTGGCCTCGTCGATGAGCACGAGATTAGTGAGACTCTGGCTCGAAACCTGGGCGATGGCATCGCCGGTCACAAGCATGGGAATACGCGAGCGTACTGCAATACGGCTGGCTGCCCGTACCATCATGCGCTTGAGTACGACGCCGATGAGGCCGTCGGGAATGCTGCGCTGTAGCTCCGCCACGACGCCCTCGAAGGGCACCGAGATGAATCTGACCCGATGGGAGCGTGAGTAAGTCTCCCACAGATGGTATGCCACCTCGCGCACGGCTGCCTCGTGGCCGGCGCCACCCAGTTCGAAAAACAAAAAGTGGGACTTGATTCCGCGACGCATCATCTTCCACGCCGCAACGGGGGAGTCGTAGCCACCCGAGATCAGCGTCAGGGCCTGACCCTGCAGTCCCATGGGATAACCGCCGAGCCCACTCCAGCGCTGGCGCACGAGACGCAGGCGGTCCTCTATCACCTCGACTCGAACGTCCACGTCAGGAGCCTTGAGCCGAACCCGGGCGCCGGGAGCGGCGTCGAGCAGTATCTGGCCAAGGTAACGCTCGAGCTGTTCGGAAGAGAATTCGTGCTCACCGCGGCGTTTCGCCGTTATGCGAAAGGAACGTCCAGCGATCGCATCCCGCCATACCGGCAGCAAACGTTCGGCGGTGTCCTCGAAGGAGATGAAGGGAATCTCCTCGACACACTGTATCTCGTGGATACCTGGAATACGGCACAGCATCTCTTCCAACCGATGGCGCCATTCGGAAGCCACATCGTCCGCAATGCGAACCTTCAACTCATCCCAGCCCCCTTGAACGTGAAGCATATCGCCTAGCGGGCGTAGCACGTTGCGAATGTTGCCGACCAGGCAGCGTGTCATCTGGCGCCGTACGGAGCGTGACTTGATGGTGATCTCGGGGAATAGCTTCAGCAAGTAATACATTGGCAACGCACTTGTAAAAAATTTGAAAAACAACTGCTTGCCATTATACCAGAGGACACCCAGGCATGCGGGGGAAAGGAGGGCGCCAAGGGCGCCCGGGGATACGGCTTAGTAGAGCGCCTGCTCCTCACTGACCACTTCCTTGAGCAGTTCCAGGAACAGTTTGTCGGCTTCGGAGTGTTCCTGCGGGTCTTCGGGGATATGCACGCTCGTGGTGTCCGAGATCTCGTTGGCGATACGAGTCAGGACGTCTTCGGGGCTGCCTTCGCCGGAGTGTCGGCGTGCGATATCGAGCGACTGCTCGAGAATGCGGGGGTCCTGAAGCAGCTTCTTGATGAAACCGCGCAATTCGTTGATGACACGCGTTTTCTGAATTTCGGATGAGGCTGACATGACGTCTCTCCCTGTTGCTGATGGCCCATGTCGATGATGGGGCGACGATAGCATGTTTGGCGTCGTTCGGGAGGTCCGAGTGTGATGCGTGAGGAAAGTGGACTCGATGGAACGGGGCGATGTCGGAAAAGCGACAAAAGTCGATGGAAATCCGGTTGGATAATGTCACGATCTCGCTTACAATAGATTACACATTGGTACTCATGATAAAGTTGGGTTTCTATACTTCTCTTTCGGTTACAAAGCGGGAGGATCAGCCGAAAGAGACATGGCGAGGTAGTCGCCAAAAAGCATGAGCCGATACCACGGCGCCATGCTGCCAAGGAAGCGCTGAATGGAGCGGTGGGCGCGACAAGCGCCCGCACAGTTATTTATGCAGCGTTTCCTTGAACAGGGAATCGGGAATGGATGCACCATCCGGCCCAGGCCGGATGCGCCCCGCAAGAACAAGAAAAAACGCCTTAACCTCCTGATCGGTTGCGTCGCCAAACCGATACGGTGCATCCGATCTCATGAAAAGGGAATCCCATGAAACTCGCTACCGAACTTTCGCGTACCCATCGCCTGGCTCAAGCCACTGTGCTGGGAGCCTCCCTGGCATTGTTGCCGCTTAACGCTGCCGTAGCCCAGGCATTGCCGCCAGGCCTTGCGTCACCGGGCTCCTCCGACATCCAACAGGTGGTGCGTCAGGCGCTTGCCACCAATCCCGAAGTGCTGGCGGCATGGAACGGATTGAACGCGGCAGGCAATGACGTAAGCGTGGCACGCGGCAACTATTTGCCCAGTATCGACGTGACTGCAGGCATCGGGCGTGAGGCGCGCGAAGGGGACTCACGCGGCAGCTACGGCACCGATTTCGCTGAACTCAGCCTTAATCAGATGATCTACGACGGCTTTGCCACACGCAGCGAAGTCGAGCGGCTCGACCGTGCCAAGCTGGTGCGCTACTACGAACTGCTCGGTGCCAGCGAGAACGTAGCACTGGAAGCCGCGCGCGCCTACCTCGACGTCAGCCGCTACCGTGAACTGGTGCGCCTGGCCCAGGAAAACTACGGCGACCACATGCGCGTGTTCAACCAGATCGAGGATCGTGTGCGCAGCGGCGCCGGGCGTGGTGTTGATCTCGAGCAGATCAGTGGCCGTCTGGCCCTGGCCGAGTCCAATCTGATGACCGAGGCGTCGAACCTCCATGACGTCACGGCGCGCTATCAGCGTATCGTCGGTGGCTTGCCGGCAGAGCATCTGGCGCCGGCGCCCCAGCTCGACGACCGCCTGCCGCCCTCCGTGGCCGAGGCGGTCAACCTGGCGTTCCAGGGCAACCCCGAGTTCCACGCCGCCATCGAGAACATCGAGGCAGCCAGGGCCGAGCAGGCTGGCACCCGGGCAGGCTTCCAGCCGCGTCTGGACCTGCGCGGCCGCACCGGCACCAACAACAACGATAACGGCTACGATGACTATGGCCGTCGTGACCGCCACAGCATCGAGCTGGTGGCCAGCATGAACCTCTATCGCGGCGGCAGCGACCTGGCCTCGTTCCGCGCCGCCAGCGACCGTGTCGAGCAGGCGGTCAACCTGCGTGACAAGGCGTGTACCGATGTACGCCAGACCACCCAGATCGCCTTCAACGACACCCAGCGCTTGCGCGAGCAGATCCGCTATCTCAATGAACACCGCCAGTCGATCGATCGGGTACGCGGCGCCTACCAGCAGCAGTTCGACATCGGCCAGCGCACCCTGCTCGACGTGCTCGACAGCGAGAACGAATACTTCGAGGCCAGCCGCGCCTACGTCAATGCCGAATACGACATCATGCTAGCCGATGCGCGCACCCTGGCGGCGATGGGGCAACTGATGCAGAGCCTGGGCGTGATGCGCGACGACATGCCGACCCTGGCGGAACTCGGCAGCGACGGCGTGGCGCTCGACCCCCAGGCACTCTGTCCGGTGGAGGGGCCCGCAGGTTTCACGCTGGCCGACTTCACCGGCGGCATCGGTGAGCCTGAGCGCGCGCCCGATGTGACGCTCTCCGCCGACGCCCTGTTCGCGGTCAATAGCGCCGAGCTGGGGCCCGATTCGCGTCAGGAGCTCGCGAGCCTGGCGGAGCAGATCCGCAGTCGAACCGACCTGGCACGGGTGTTCATCGCCGGTCACGCCGACAGTACCGGCAGCGATGCCATCAACGATCCACTGTCGCAGCGCCGGGCCGACAGCGTGGGCGACTATCTGGCCAGCCAGGGAGTGGATCGCGACTTGATCGAGACTCGCGGCTACGGCTCGCGTCAGCCGGTGGCCAGCAACGATACCGTGGAAGGACGTCGCCAGAACCGTCGTGTGGAAGTCACGCTCGAGCGGGTAGGCGAGAACCTCGACATGACCTCGGTGCAGCAGTGGCCGGCCGACGCTCATCAGGAAGCGACCCAGGCAGTGGAGCCCAGCGTGGCTGATGTCTGGGCGGCGCAGCGCCCCGTCGCCAGCGTCTATCGCGAAGTTCAGGTCGAGGTTCATGGTGAGGTGGCCCTTGGCGAGCTGTCAGCTGCCGCTCAGGCAGAGCCGCAGGCGGTGGGTGTCGAGCAGGGCGCCTACCTGCAGGTAGCGGCGTTGAGCGATGCTCAGCGTGCCCAACAGCTCGGCAGCCAGCTCAGCGATGCCTTGGCCAAGCCGATGCGTCTGGTCAGCTCTGCCGCACTGCATCGGATCCAGCTCGGCCCCATCGGCGATCCGGGCGAACTGGCGGCGCTGCGTGGCGAGCTGAAGCACCTGGGCTACGCCGACAGCTATGTGGTACAGGGCTGAACGACCCGGGGTGAAAGTTGTCCGTGCTGCGTTTGTGCGGACAACGCCGTGATCGTCATCTAGCATCAACCCGCCCGGGACAGTCGGGCGGGCCTCATCCCCGAGGTCCCCGTGACGCAGCAAGAAGTATTGTATTCCTCTCAGGAAGCACCGCGCTCGGCAGTTCGTGACGAGCTGCTCGAGTGCCTGCAATCCATCGCCCTGGCTCACGACCATGCGGTGACGCCCGATGCGTTGACGGCAGGTCTGCCGTTGGAAGAGGGGCGTCTCACTCCCGGGGTCTTTCCCCGGGCCGCTACTCGCGCCGGCATGACGGCACGCATCGCCAAGAGCCGCCTGGTACAGCTGAATCCGGCACTTTTCCCCGCCGTGCTGCTGCTGGAACCGGGGCGTGCCTGCGTGCTCGTCGCGCTGGATCTCAAGGCGCGCCGCGCTCGGGTGATCTTTCCCGAACTCGGCGATGCCGTTACCGAAGTCGATCTCGACGGTCTCGCCGAAAGTTACAGCGGTCAGGCCATCTACGTGCGCCCACGCTTCCGCTTCGATACGCGGGGGCCGGAAGTCGGCAAGCAGCGCTCCCGGCACTGGTTCTGGGGCGTCATCCGCGAGAACCGGCGCCTCTATCGCGACGTGATCGCCGGCTCCGTGCTCATCAATCTGTTCGCGGTGGCGATGCCGCTGTTCGTACTCAACGTCTATGACCGTGTGGTGCCCAACCATGCGACCGAGACCCTGTGGGTGCTTGCCGCGGGTATATTCGTCGTGCTCTGTTTCGATCTCGCGCTGCGCTTGATGCGCAGCGCTTTCGTCGATCTGGCGGCAAGCCGGGCCGACGTCAAGCTTTCATCGCGTATCATGTCCCAGGTACTGGGGCTACGCATGGAGGCCAAACCTGCCTCTACCGGGTCGTTCGCCTCGACCTTGCAGTCCTTCGAGTCGGTGCGCTCGTTCATCGGCTCGGCTACGGTGGTGGCGCTGGTCGACTTGCCCTTCGTGCTGCTGTTCGTGGGCGTGATTGCCTTGATAGGGGCGCCGCTAGCCTTGCCGGTCCTGGCCGGTATCGTCTTGGTGTTGCTCTATGCCTTGGCCGCCCAGGGCAAACTGCATGAACTTTCTGAAACCACTTGGCGGGTCAGTGCTCAGCGCAACGCCACGCTGGTGGAATCGTTGTCGAGCCTGGAAACGGTCAAGTCTCTGCGGGCCGAGAGCCGTATTCAATCGATCTGGGAGAAGGCGACCGCCTTTCTCTCGCGCACTTCCGCCCAACTGCGTCTGGTCAGCACCTCCGTCTCCAACGTCGCCATGTGGGCCCAGCACACCGTAGCCGTGGGCGTCATCCTGATCGGAGTCTATCTGATCATCGACGGCAATCTGAGTCAGGGTGGGCTCATTGCGGCCTACATGCTGTCGTCCCGGGCCATGGCCCCCATCAGTCAGGCGGCGGCGTTGCTGGCCCAATATCATCAGTCTTCCACCGCGCTCAAGTCGCTCGAAGATGTCATGCAGCGACCGGTGGAGCGACCCGATGGGAAATCGTTCATCTCGCGCCCGGTGGTCCGCGGCGAGATCCGTTTCGACAAGGCGTCGTTGCGCTATCCCGACGAGGAGCGCGATGCGCTGCGCGATGTCTCGCTCAAGATCGAGCCCGGCGAAAAAGTGGCGCTGCTGGGGCGTGTCGGCTGTGGCAAGACCTCGCTCAACAAGCTGTTGCTGGGCCTGTATGCGCCCACGGCGGGGGCGGTCATGCTCGATGGTGTCGATCTGCGCCAGTTCGACCCCATCCAACTGCGCCGCCATATCGGCTACGTGCCCCAGGACGTGAGCCTGTTCTTCGGTTCGCTGCGCGAAAACATCGTCGCCGGTGGCGGCAGCGACGGCGTCGATGACGACTCGCTGCTGCGTGCCATCAAGCTCAGCGGGCTGGAGAACCTGGTGAACGGGCACCCTCATGGTGTCGACCTCCAGGTGGGCGAGCGCGGGCAGATGCTCTCCGGTGGCCAGCGTCAGGCCGTGGCCATTGCCCGAGCCATGGTCCACGACCCGCAGATCCTGCTGCTCGACGAGCCGACCAGCTCGATGGATCACGCCAGCGAAGAAGCCTTCAAGACCAATCTGAAGCAGTACGGCGAGGGCAAGACGCTGATCGTGGTGACCCACCGTACCTCGCTATTGTCATTGGTCGACCGCATCATCGTCCTCGATGTCGGCAAGGTCGTCGCCGACGGCCCCCGCGACAAAGTGGTCGAGGCCCTGCGCAAGGGTCAGATCGGGAGGGCCAACTGATGACCGTCATGTCTCCCAAGGCCAAGGGCAAGAGCGCCGAGCAGCAAGGCTTCGAGGCGATCGGGCGCTTTTCCGAAGTGGGCGGCAAGCCGTTTCGCCCCTTCATTGACCGCCTGTTCTCCAAGCGTGTCACGGCTGCCCATCTCAATCGCGACTGGGCCAGCGATGCCGACTGGGCGCGCATGCAGCAGGACCCCATCCGGGCGAGAGTATTCCTGTATACCGCTGTGCTCGCCGTCATCGCATTGCTCGTGTGGTCTTACTTCGCCTCGATCGACGAAGTCACCCGTGGCACGGGACGTGTGATCCCCTCCAGCCAACTGCAGAAGGTGCAATCTTTCGATGGCGGTGTGGTGCAGGAGATTCTGATCCGCGAAGGCGAGCTGGTCGAGGCGGGGCAGGCGCTGATGCGCATCGATCCCACTCGTTTCATTGCCAACTTCCGCGAAAACCGGGCCCAGGCGCTGGCGCTGCGTGCTCGTGCCGAAAGGCTGCGTGCCCTGGCCACCGACACGCCCTTCAATCCCGATGATGAGCTGCGCGCCGAAGCGCCGGACATCGTGCTCCAGGAGCGGGAGGTCTACGAGAGCCGGCGCGAGGAGTTGCGCGAGCAAGAGAGTATTCTGAGCGACCGCATCCGTCAGCGCGAAGAAGAGCTCAACGAGGCCAAGGCACGGCGGGATACCGCCCAGCGCGAGGCCAACATGGCTAGCCAGGAACTGAATCTGACGCGCCCGCTATTGCAGTCCGGAGCGGTTTCCGAAGTCGACATCCTACGGCTCGAGCGCGAAGTCTCGCGCGCGACCGGCGAGCGCAACCAGGCGGCAGCCTCGGTCGCTCGACTCGAGGCTGCCGTGGAGGAGGCGCGTACGCAGCTACGCGAGCTCGGCGCTGAACGGCGCAGCGACTGGCGCAACGATCTGGCACAAACCATCGGCGATCTCGGTGCGCTCGATGAGTCGAGTGCCGGCCTGCAGGACCGCGTGCGCCTCGCCGAGGTACGCTCGCCGGTTACCGGCGTCGTGCAGCGTCTGGGTATTACCACGCTTGGCGGTGTCGTTCAGCCCGGCCAGGAAGTGGTGGACATCATACCCAGCGACGATCAACTCCTGGTCGAGGCGCGTATCGCCCCGCAGGACATCGCCTTCCTGCGCCCTGGGCAACCGGCGACCATCAAGCTGACGGCATACGACTTCACGATATATGGCGGCCTGATGGCCGAGCTCGATCATATCAGCGCCGACACCATTACCGATGACGACGGCAACACCTTCTATCTGGTGCGTGTGAGAACCATTGAGGGCGAGGGGATCGACAACGACCTCTCGGTCATTCCGGGCATGACGGCCCAAGTCGACATCCTGACCGGCAAGCGCACCGTGATGCAGTTTATGCTCAAGCCTGTACTGCGGGCCTGGCGTGATTCGATGGGGGAACGTTGATGGCACATTTCTTCGTTGGTCAGGGGCAGGGTGAGATCCCGCGCTGGCGTATGGCCTTCCCCGATGCCCACTGGGTGGGGCCAGAACAGGCCTTGGCAAGAGTCGGTCGCGACGACCGGGCATGGGTGATGAGCAACCTCACCGACTGGGAGGCCCTGGTTCGGGAGCTGGCCGAGCGGGGTGCCATGCTCGTCGTGTTGAGCTATCTCCCCAGCATGCAGGAGGCCTCCCAGGCGTTGAGCGCCGGCGCCCGCGGCTACACGCACGCCCTGTCTCCCGCAGCCCTGATGCGGCAGGTCGAACTGGTGGTGACCAACCAGGGAATCTGGGTATTGCCGGAACTGATGAGCTGGGTGGCCGGGAGCGCCTTCAAGGCGCTGGGGGGCAGGCCGCGCAACCAGGCGGAAGATGGGTTGGGCGCGCTCACCGAAAGGGAGCGTGTCGTTGCCCTGGCGGTGGCAGAGGGGCAGACCAACAAGGAAGTCGCCCGGGAACTCGATATCACCGAGCGTACCGTCAAGGCTCACCTTGGCGCGGTGTTCCGCAAGCTGGGCATTCGCGACCGCATGCAACTGGTCTTGCATCTTTCGCAGCGGGAAGTCGATATGGCCGACAACGGTCGTTAGGTGTCGGGTCCCGGGTGACTAATCACCTGGGACCACATCTACGATGCCTTGGCATCGACAGCCATGCCGCATGGCGGCCGACCCCGGTATATCGAAATTAAGACTCATCATCCTCTGCCCCCAGAAGCGCTTTGATGCGTTCGCCATCACTGCTGGCCGCTCTCCACAAGTCATTCCAGCTATCCGGTGGATTACCGTTCTTGAGCATCTTGCGGAAGACAGCGTAAGCGTCCTGTTTGCTGTCATAGGCGCGTTTGGTGGATTCGTCGTTGACCCAAGCGTAGATGAGGATCTTGCTCGCAAGGTCGTAGCGAAAGAACAGCCGGTACTGCTGGTAGAACTTTGCTCGGCACCAATGGGTGTGCTCAGCCCCGAGGGTGCTTCCTTGGCGATACTGAGGGCCTGCCGGGTCCTGTGGAATGTCGTTCTTGGCCAGCTTCACAATCGCCGCCAGACGCTTGGTGGCCGGTTTGCTGCGATATCCGAGCGGATCCCTTTCCCCAAGACGCTTCACCTTACTGATGAGCGCATCGACCTGTTCCAGAAATAGTGGATGTGCGTAGATCGTCCATCCGTTTATTTCCAGAGGGCTCATGTGTCGTCGTCGTCCTCTGGCAGCTCTTCATCAAGGTCTACCTCAATGCCTGCCGTCAGGCATTCGGCCTCGGCGAAGGTGCTGGCAGTGACAGGGCGAATGTTTTCCGGGTGCTCCTGCAGATCGCGCTCCAGGAAGGCCAGGAAGCTGGTCATCACGGGGTCTTGGCTGGACGCATCGCGGGCGCGAGTGAGCACCACTTCCCCATTGGGGCGAATCATGTAGTGAATCCGATCGCGGCGCTTCAGCTTCAGCGCACGACGGACCGATGCCGGAATGGTCGTCTGGTAGCGATCCGTCAGGGTGGAGTCATCCTCAACGGCCGTGTTCATGATTGGCCTCCGCGCAATGGTAATGCAAGAGTAATGCACTCAAGGTAATGCAATCGCATTGCCATTGTCAATGGCAGGGAAAGCAACCAATAGGTCTCCGGCTACCTGTCCATCGGTCCAATATCCATGTTTCTGCTTGTAACTTAACGTGGCGGCATAAGCCGACAATGGGTCTGGGCTGCTCATGTGTAGCAGCGACTCGGCGAGGCATCGATTACTACACCCCACGCAGGGAGTCACAACATGAGCATTGCAACAGTCGTTTCCATTACCGGTCAGGCCTGGGCGCGTGATGCCGATGGCAACATGCGTGAGCTTCGTGTGGGTGACACCCTGCTCGAAGGCGAGTCGCTCGTAACGTCCGATAACGGGCGTGTAGAGCTCGACTTCGCCGACAATCTCGACCCCACCGTCATCGAAGGCGGTCAGGTCGTTGCGATGACGCCTGAGCTGGATGCCGATCAGCCTGTGGACGTGGGCGAATTCAGTGCACTGGATGAAGATCTGGAAGCCCTGCTGGCGGCACTCGACGACGACAGCATCGATCTGCTCGATGTGCTCGATGCCACCGCCGCCGGTGCCGGTCCCGGTGGTGCCGCTGACGGTGGTCACAGCTTCGTGCGCCTGGCGCGCATCGCCGAGGAACTCAACCCGCTGGCGTTCGATTTCGGCGTAGGATCGGCGAGTGAGGTACCGGAAATCTTGGGTGATGGCATTGGTGGCATTGCGTCCATCATTCCCACTGTCGATGTCGATTTTACGCTCGTTTCCAGCGACAACGTGCTCCAGGCGATCCTGACCGGCACTTCCACCAATGCCGCTACCATCACCGTGGTGCTGACCGGCGGCGGCCTCAACGAGACCTTCACCGTCACCCCCGAGAGCGACGGCACCTGGAGTATCGACCTCTCCGGTATCGACTTCCAGGATGGCGTCGAATACAGCGTCGACGTGACCGCCACCTCTCCCGACGGCAACACTGCCACGGCGGAAGACAGCTCCAGCTACACCCTGCCTTCGGTCGAGATCACCGAGTTCGATGTCAGCTCTGCCAACAACGAAGTCAGCAGCGAACTGACCGGCACCGCCGAGAACGCCGAAAGCGTCGACGTCACGGTGACCGGCCCCAACGGCGAGACGATCTTCGTAGGCAACGTGCCGGTGGATGCCAACGGCAACTGGACGGTCGATCTGTCCGACCTCGAGCTGCCGGAAGGTGACTACAGCGTCGAAGTCATCGCCCGCGACGGCAACGGCAACACCAGCTCACCCGATACCGCCGACAGCGGTTATACGCTGCCCAGCGTCGAGCTTGTGACCGAAGCCATCTCCCTTACGGTATACGATGCCGAGACTCTGGAGGGTGTTAGCCAAGACGATGCGGCGCTTAGTGACGCCTTCAGTGCGACTCCCACCAACGGCAGCATTCAGGATTGGAGCTTCGCCCTAGCCTTGACTGAAGCAGGACAAGGCCAGCATGGCCTGAGCAGTGGTGGCCAGTCGATCGAGCTGGTTTTGAGCGAGGACGGTCATACCCTGACCGGTCTTGCAGGTGGTGAAACAGTATTTGTGCTTGAGATCGATGGCGACAGCCTGACGCTGACCAAGCACTTGCCGATCGATCATGGCGACCCGAATGACCCCAACGACATCGAGACTCTGGCCGGCTTGGTCGAACTGCATGGTACGGTTACCGTTGTCGATGTCAACGGTAACACTGCTAGTGCCAGTGACGTCATTAATGTGGGTGAGATGGTTAATTTTGTCGACGACGGCCCGACGCTGGAACTGGACGCGGTCGACCTGGACGACGTGACCTTCAAGCTCTACGACAAGCAGACCGATGGTGGCACCTCGAAGGCCACCGGCAACGTAGCGGCGGCTTTCGAGGATGCCGTAACGTCGAGCTACGGCGCCGACGGCGCGGGCAGCATCGACATCGCCTACGCCCTGAGCGTGGATACCGCTCTCGAGCACGGCCTGACCAGTGGCGGCGAAGCCATCGCCTTCACTGAGGTGGACGGCGTCATCATCGGCAGCACCG
>NZ_JABFTT010000018.1 GCF_021404465.1 Billgrantia zhangzhouensis
CAACGGCGGTATCCGTAGGCTGGGCGTTTTGGCGAACATCAGCTTACTCGGATTTACCGCCGTTTCTCTATCCTGCCTTTCCCTAAGATCACTTCGCCTTCACGCCAGAATGCGTAGAACCATAAAAAAGCCCGGCCGATGGCCGGGCACAATGACAGCAACTGGCTGCCAAGAGAGCACGAGAAAGAGGGTCAGTTGAGCCGCTCAGTGATGAAAACGCTGGGCAGCTTCCTTGGCGAGCTGGCGGATGCCGTTCCAGTCCTCGGCCTCGACCAGGGACTTCGGGGTCAGCCATGAGCCGCCCACGCACATCACGTTCTTCAGCGCCAGGTAGTCCTCGGCGTTGTCGAGGTTGATACCGCCGGTGGGACAGAAGCGGGCTTCGGCAATCGGCCCGGCAAAAGCCTTCAGCGCCTTGACGCCGCCGCTGGCCTCGGCAGGGAAGAACTTGAAGCGGCGGTAGCCGTACTGCCAGCCGGTCATCAGCTCAGACACCGTGGCTACTCCGGGCAGCATTGGCACCGGGCTGGTGACTCCATAGCGGTAGAGCGCCTCGGTGGTACCGGGCGTGACCACGAAATCGGCTCCTACCTGCTCGCTCTGGCGGTACTGGGCCGGGGTCAGCACGGTACCCACGCCGATGCTGGCCTGAGGCAGGGCCTCCTTGAGACGGCGTATCGCCTCCAGGGCACAATCGGTACGCAGGGTCACTTCCAGCACGGTGAGCCCCCCCTCGACCAGGGCGCGGCCCAGCGGCACGGCATCTTCCACCCGCTCGATGGCCAGCACCGGGATGACCTCGGCCTTGAGGCAGATGCTGTCGAGTTCGGTGGTGCGCGTGGACGGCAGCTGTTTCTCGATGGTCATGAGCAAGACTCCAGTTCAGGGGGCCCAGTAGACAGCTAGTGGGCAGGAAAGAAAGGCGCGGATCGGCAATTCACGCGAATCGTCGCCGGACAGGGCGCGGGCCAAAACGCTGCGCTTGTCGTCGCCGATGATGTGCAGTACGTGGCGCCGTGCCTGATGCAGCCGGTCGGCGCTGAGGGTGATGCGCGCCTGGGGCTGGCTCGGCGTACGCGTGGCCAGCACCGGAGCATCGGTGGTGAGCCCCAGCTCCAGCTCTCGGCTGTCGGGAAACAGCGAGGCGGTATGACCGTCGCCCCCCATGCCCAGTACCACCAGGCTGGCCGGCCACGACAGCGTCTCGATGCGCCGGGTCACCGCCTCGACACCCTGCTCGGGCGTCTCGTCGTCGGTGGTCAGCGAGACGAAGCGAGCTGATGCCGCCTGGTCCTGAAGCAGGTGGCGACGTACCAGCCGGGCATTGCTCGCCTCGTCGGTCTCGCTCACCCAGCGCTCGTCGGCCAGGGTCACGTCGACCCGCTCCCAAGGCAGCTCCTGTCTGGCCAAGGCCTGGAAGAAAGGCACCGGGGTGGAGCCTCCGGAGAGCACCAGCAGGGCTCTGTCGTTCTGGCTCAGATCCTGGCGCAGCGCTTCGGCGGCGGCTTCGGCAAGCTGCTCGGCGAGCTGCTCGCGCGGCCCGGCTGCTAGATTCGTCATGTCAGTAGTCCTCGTACCAGCTGCGCCCATCCTGGGTGATCATGGCGATGGAGGCTACCGGCCCCCAGGAGCCGGCGGGGTAACGCCGTGGCGGCTCGCCCATCTCCTTCCAGGCGGCGACCAGGCTGTCGCACCAGTGCCAGGCGTGCTCGACCTCGTCGCGACGCACGAACAGGTACTGGCGCCCCTTCATCACCTCCAGCAACAGACGCTCGTAGGCGTCGGGAATACGCGCCTGGGGAAAGGCGCTGCCGAAATCCAGATGCAGCGGGCCACGGCGCAGGCGCATGCCGCGATCCAGGCCGCTGTCCTTGGTCAGCACCTCCAGCGCGATACCTTCGTCGGGCTGCAGGCGAATGACCAGCTTGTTGGCGGCCAGGTTGCGCTGGTCGGGATCGAAGATGTAGTGCGCCTGCTGGCGAAAGTGGATCACGATCTGCGAGAGCTTCTCGGGCATGCGCTTGCCGGTGCGCAGGTAGAACGGCACCCCGGCCCAACGCCAGTTGGAGACGCCGGTCTTCATGGCGACGAAGGTCTCGGTGCTGCTCTCTAGGTTGGCGCCCTCCTCCTCGAGGTAGCCCGGAACGCCCTTACCGTTGATGGTGCCGGCGATGTACTGGCCACGCACCACGTCGCGATTCAGCTTGGCCTCGCTGAAGGGCCGCAGTGCCTTGAGCACCTTGACCTTCTCGTCGCGGATGGCATCGGCATCCAGGTTGGCCGGTGGATCCATGGCGATCAGGCAGACCAGTTGCAGCAGGTGGTTCTGTACCATGTCGCGCAGCTGGCCGGCACGGTCGAAGTAGCCCCAGCGCCCCTCGATGCCGACCTGCTCGGCCACGGTGATCTCGACGTGGGAGATATGGTTCTGGTTCCACTGGGTACCGAACAGGGGATTGGCAAAACGCAGCGCGATCAGGTTCTGAACGGTTTCCTTGCCCAGGTAGTGGTCGATGCGATAGACCCGCGACTCCGGGAACACTTCGCCAATGGCGTCGTTGATCTCGCAGGAGGACTCGAAGTCGTAACCGATCGGCTTCTCGACCACCACGCGGGAGAGATCGTCCAGGCATTCGCCGGCCTGCAGGTTGCGGCAGATGTCGCCATACAAGCTCGCCGGTACGGCAAGGTAGACCACCAGGGGACAAACCACGGTGTCGTGGCGTACGGCCTTGCGCCACTCGCTTATGCCGCGGTAGCCCTCGGCGGTGGCGAAATCGAGCTGAAGGTAGTCGAGACGCGCGGTGAAGCGCTTGATTGCCCCACGATCGAGCTCGGCAGGCTTGACGTAGGTCTGCAGGGTTTCGGCCACGCGCCGCCGGAAGGCGTCGGGCTCCATCTCCTGACGGGCCAGCCCCAGGATACGGGTATCGTCGTGCAGCAGACCTTCGCGGTCGAGATGATAGAGTGCCGGGTAGAGCTTGCGCAGCGACAGGTCGCCCAGGGCACCGAACAGCGCGAGATCGATGACAGGCCGGCTCTCTTCCTCAGGCCGCTTGCTTGCGTTCATGTCCGCCCCCATCTGGTTAACTTACATAAAAAGTACGCAAAAACAGGCTTGGCATCAACCGATATTTTGTAATATTACGCTCAAAATAGAGGTTTTCGATCCTTCAATTCGCGCCCGCCCCGACTCCGCGATAGGATAGCCTGCATCAATGTTGTTAAATCACTACATTATCAGCCCTAGAGAGTCTCTTCTGCCATGGCCCACCACGACCTGCTGCAACGAATTCGCCAACGCCTCGATGAGCTCAACCGCTCCGAGCGCAAGGTAGCAGATGTCATCCTGGCCGATCCGGCCCGGGCCACCGGTCTGAGCATTGCCAGTCTGGCCCAGGCGGCTTCCGTCAGCGAGCCCACGGTCAACCGCTTCTGCCGTAGTTTCAATGCCAAGGGCTATCCCGATTTCAAGATCAAGCTAGCCCAGAGCCTGGCCGGAGGCACCCCCTATGTCAGCCAGTCGGTGGAACCGGGCGATGGTGCCGCGGACTACACGCGCAAGATCTTCGGCGCTACCATCGCTGCCCTGGACGAGGCCAGCCGCACCATCGATCCGGCCCGTATCGAGCGGGTGGTGGACTACCTGATCCAGGCCAAGCAGATCCACTTCTTCGGCCTCGGCGCATCCGGTGCCGTAGCACAGGACGCCCAGCACAAGTTCTTCCGCTTCAATCTTCCGGTCACTTCCTACGTCGACGTGCTGATGCAGCGCATGGTGGCATCGGCCTGCCATACCGGCGACGTGGTGGTGGTGATCTCCTGGACCGGTCGCACCCGCGAGCTGGTCGAGATCGCCCAGCTCGCGCGCGAGAGCGGCGCCGTGGTACTGGGTATCACCGCCCCCGGCTCGCCGCTGGCAGCAGAGTGCACCGAGACGCTCGAAGTACCCACGCCGGAGGACACCGACGTCTACATGCCGATGACGTCGCGCATGATCCAGCTCACCCTGATCGACGTGCTGGCCACCGGCGTCACCCTGCGCCGCGGCGAGGATTTCCTGCCCCACCTGAAGAAGATCAAGGACAGCCTGCGGGAAACCCGCTACCCGCCCGGTGCGCACGGCTAGACTTCAGCTACGACCCTCGCCTGCTGCGGCCAGCCAGGCCGCTACCAGGGCGCGCGCCTGCTCACCCACCTGCGCAGGCGACTGCCCTGGGCGGTAGAGCGCACTGCCCAGGCCAGCACCATCCACACCGGCAGCACGCCAGACGGCGAACTCATCCGCGCCGATGCCGCCCACGGCATAGAGGCGGGTAGCGGTCGGCAGTACTGCTCGCAGCGCCTTCATCCCCTCCACTCCCACCTGCACGGCGGGAAACAGCTTCAGCCCCGTTGCCCCGGCGTCCAGGGCATCGAAGGCCTCCGATGGCGTCAGCACGCCTGGCCAGCTCTGCATACCGAGGCGTCGCGTCTCCCCGATCACTGCCGGACGGCAGTTGGGCGAAACCACCAGTCGCCCGCCGGCGGCATGAACGGCACGCACCTCATCCACGCCGAGCACGGTGCCGGCGCCTACCAGCGCACGCTCGCCCAGCGCCTCGGCGAGACGGCGGATGCTTTCGAGCGGGTCGGGGGAGTTGAGCGGGACTTCCAGAGTGGTGATGCCAGCAGCGATGACGGCTTCGCCAACCGCCACCGCCTCCTCGGGGTGGATACCGCGCAGGATACCGATAAGGGGCAAGGTCATATCCGTCTCCATGAGGTTGTCATGCGCCGCCTCGTGCCAGTCCCAGACCGGCCAGGACCGCCGCTTCGCCGTCGAGTCGGCGGCTGGCATGACCGAGCGCCTCGAGAGCCAGCGCGTAGCGCTCGCACAGCGCCTCGCTGCCGATCAGGGTGATGGGAACACTCGCCAGGTCGTGACGAACGCCGCCGAGTTCGAGGCCAATGGCAAGCCCCGAGAGGCGCGCTCCCAGTCGGGCTCGCCGCACCTCACCGGCGGGCAGCGTATCGTCGAGCAGGTCGGCGGCTCGCAGACCGAACAGCCACTGGCTGAAGCGCCCCGGCGCGTCGGCTGCCTCGCGCACCGCGCCGATGAACGCCTCGCGACATCCAGGCTCGGCGAACCCGGCATCGGCCACGGAGTGCCTGAGCACCGACTGGCCGGCCAACAGGCCATAGAGTTCACCGGTCAGGTAAGTGGCGAAGCGCCTGACCTCGCCGCCCTCCAGCCACGCCCATTTGGCATGGGTACCCGGCAGGCACACCAGCCCCGAGAACTTCGGCTCCCAGGCCACCAGCCCGGCCAGTTGGGTCTCCTCGCCGCGCATCACGTCGAAGCCGCGCTCCGCAGCATCGGCATGCTGGCACAGCCCCGGCAGCAGGCGCACCTCGAGCCGCGCATCGCGCAGCGAAGGAGCCACGGCGCCGCGAGCCAGCTCGTCCAGGCGCGTCGGCAACGGCAGGTAGGCCGCTTCACGCCATCCCTGACGGGCACCGGCCATGCCGCAGATCCATACCGTCACGCGTCCTGAAGCAGGCAGCCAGTCGCCGACGGTTTCCAGCAGCGCAGACTCGTAATCCTCCGCCGCCAGGGCCAGCATGCCCTTGTCGCTGCCGCCCCGGGCCAGCACCTCGCCGCGCTCGTCCAGCCCCCAGGCGCGCAGGTGGCTCGAGCCCCAGTCCACCGCAACCCACGCCAGCCGCTCGCGTACCTCATCGCTCATGCCGATCTCCTCACCACTCGGCGATGGAGCCGTCTTCATGGCTCCACACCGGGTTGCGCCAGCGATGCCCCACCTTGGCTCGCTCCTCGACGAACGCCTCATCGATCTCCACGCCGAGGCCGGGCCCCTGGGGAATGGCACAGAAGCCCTCCTCGATGGATAGCGCCGACTTGTCGACCAGGTAGTCGAGCACGTCATTGTCGCGATTGTAGTGAATACCCATGCTCTGCTCCTGAATGAAGGCGTTGTGGCTTACTGCATCCAGGTGGAGCGAGGCGGCCAGGGTCAGCGGGCCGAGCGGACAGTGCGGTGCCAGGGCCACGTCGTGGGCCGAGGCCAGCGCGGCGATCTTCAGCCCCTCGCTGATGCCGCCGCAATGGGAGAGGTCGGGCTGGATGATGTCGATCATGCCGTCGGCAAGCAGATCGCGGAATTCGAACCGGGTGTGCAGGCGTTCGCCGGTGGCCAGCGGATAGCCCAGGCCGCCGGCGATGTGCTTCAGGCTAGGCAGGTGCTCGGGGGCCACCGGCTCCTCGACGAACATCGGGTGGTAGGGTTCCAGCTCGCGCAGCAGCGCCTTGGCCATGGGCCGATGCACCCGGCCGTGAAAATCGATGGCAATGCCCACCTCGGGTCCGACCGCCTCGCGGGCCTCGGCTACCCGGGCCACCGCCTCGTCGATCTTGCGGTGAGAGTCGACGATCTGCATCTCGGCGGTGCCGTTCATCTTGAACGCAGTGAAGCCGCGTTCCACCAGCTCCCTGGCCCCCGCGCCCACGTCGCTCGGCCGATCGCCGCCGGTCCAGGCGTACATGCGCATGCGCTCGCGCACCGCGCCGCCCAGCAGCTGATGCACCGGTACTCCCAGGTCGCGCCCTTTGAGGTCCCACAGTGCCTGGTCGATACCGGCGATGGCGCTCATCAGGATCGGGCCGCCGCGATAGAAGCCAGCGCGATAAAGCGTATTCCACAGGTGCTCGATACGATGCGGATCCTGGCCGACCAGGTAGTCGGCGAGTTCGTGCACCGCGGCCTCCACCGTAGCGGCGCGGCCCTCGATGACCGGCTCGCCCCAGCCGTAGCAGCCCTCATCGGTCTCGATCTTGAGGAACAGCCAGCGCGGCGGCACCTGCCAAGTCTTGAGTCGGGTGATCTTCATAATGAGTGCTCCTTGGCCTGCGTGTCGAATGCGGCTGCCAGTACGACAGCCGCATGAGAGGAGGCGTCGGCCACGCTGCCCAGGTCGACGGCGGTACGTCGCATGCCCTCGTAGGCCATTGCCACGCCAAATATCAGATATTGGTGAATTAACGACATTCTAGGCAGGAAGTGCACACTACGCATGCACCTTTAGTCGCAACCTAGCAGTAACTTTCGGAAGATTACAAGTTTTCCAGCAGCACTTGGTTACCAACCTCGTTACAGTATGGCGTCGGGGTTGTCAGCCGGGCAGCACGGCACAACAATAGCCACTTCCCCTCGATTTCACTCTCAAGGAACCACCATGCGCCGGATCGCACTCTCCGCTCTCGCCGTCGCCATGTTCTCGCAAGCGGCCGCCGCCGAGACCTTCCGCTTCACCGCCATTCCCGACGAGGACCAGGCACGCTTGGTGGAACGCTTCGCCAAGGTCGCCGACTATCTGGAGCAGCGCCTCGGCATCGAGGTGGAGTACGTGCCCGTGAAGTCCTATAGTGCCGCGGTTACCGCCTTCCGTAACGATCAGGTCCAACTGGCCTGGTTCGGCGGCTTGTCGGGCGTGCAGGCACGACGCCTGGTGCCGGGCTCCCAGGCGCTGATCCAGGGCAGCGAGGATGACGCCTTCGTCAGCTATGTCATCGCCCACGAGTCCACCGGCCTCGAGCGCGCCGACGAGTTGCCCGACGAGATCGAAGGCATGAGCCTGACATTCGGCTCACGCACCTCCACCTCCGGTCGCCTGATGCCGGAGCACTTCCTGCGCCAGCGCTTCGACAATGCCGACCCGGAGCACTTTTTCTCCCGCGTCGGCTACTCCGGCGACCACTCACGCACCATTGCGCTGGTAGAAGCCGGCACCTATGACATCGGTGCGGTCAACTATACGGTATGGGAAGCCGCCGTCGAGGATGGCCGGGTCAATACCGACCAGGTCCAGGTGATCTGGGCTACACCGCCCTATCCCGACTACAACTGGACGCTGCGCGGCGACGCCGACGAGCGCTTCGGCGAGGGCTTTACCGAGAAAGTCCAGGCTGCCTTCCTCGAGATGGACGACCCGGAACTGCTCGCCACCTTCCCCCGCGAGGCGTTCATCCCTGCCGACAACGACCTCTACGCCCCCATCGAGGAGGTGGCCGAGGAACTCGGCCTGCTGCGCTGATGGAGGGAGAGCAACGTCGCCTGCTGATTCGCTTCGATGGTGAAGACATCGGGCATGGCGCGCATGTCGTCCTGCCAGGCCTGACCCTCGCCCTGCATGAGGGCGAAAGGGTCGCGTTGCTCGGCCAAAGCGGCGCCGGCAAGTCGACGCTGCTCGGCGAGCTGCGCCGCCGGCTCGACCGCCAGGCGGCCTGGTGCCCCCAGCACCACGGCCTGGTGCCGCAGCTCGCGGTGTATCACAACGTCTTCATGGGGCGCCTGCCGGAGCATTCGACGCTGGCCAACCTGTGGAATCTCGTGCACCCCCTGCGCCGCCCATGGCACGAGGTAGCCACGCTGTGCGACGAGCTGGGCCTGGCCGGCCTGATGCGGCGCCCGGTGGGCCAGCTCTCCGGCGGCCAGCGCCAACGGGTAGCCATTGCCCGGGCACTCTACCAGACCCGGCCGCTGTTCCTAGGCGACGAGCCGGTCGCCAGCGTCGACCCTCACCAGGCCTTGCGCCTACTGAGCCTGATCGATGCCCGCCACACCACTTCGGTCGTCGCCCTGCACCAGCGCGAGCTGGCGCTGACTCATTTCGATCGTGTCTGGGGATTGCGAGACGGTCGCCTGGTGATCGATGCGCCGACCGACTCGCTCACCCTGACCGAGCTGGACGCACTCTACCCCGACGCCGATGCCACGAGGCACATTGCGGACGCGCGTGATGCCGATGGCGACGTGCCAAGCGTCAACGCCCTCCCCTGCCCTCGGGGGAGGCCGTGAGCGACAGCCTGTCGGCCCTGCCCCCATCGGGGAGAGAGTGGTGGCGGGGCAAGTCGCCTGGCCTGCGCCTGGCCCGGCATACCCTGGGCCTGGTGGCACTGGCGGTGCTGCTGGTACCTTTTGCCGACCTTGCCGTCCACACCCGCGATCCCTGGGGAGAACTCGGCCGCATGGCGGCCGGCCTGGTTTGGCCCGCCTGGGGCGCGCTGGAGTCGCCTTTCTCGGCGCTCGGCCTCACCGTGGCGGTGGCACTGTGGGGTACGCTTGCCGGGGTGATCCTGGGCTTTCCCCTGGCCCTGCTGTTCGCCCGTTCGCGACTGGTCAGGGCCGGTTGCGCCTTCGTGCGTGCCATTCACGAGTTGTTCTGGGCGCTGTTGTTTCTGCAGGTGTTCGGCCTCTCGGCGCTCACTGCCCTGGCAGCCCTGGCGATTCCCTACGCCGGCATCTTCGCCAAGGTCTATGCCGAGATCCTCGAGCAGACCCCGCGCGCGCCGCGCGATGCCCTGCCGCCCGGCAGCGGTCGGCTGGCGCGCTTTGTCTATGCCGAGCTGCCGCTGGCCTGGCCCCAGCTCGCCGCCTATACCCGTTACCGCTTCGAATGCGGCCTGCGCGCCAGCGTGCTGCTCGGCTTCGTCGGCCTGCCGACCCTGGGCTTCCATCTAGAGACGGCGTTTCGCGAGGGACGCTACCACGAGGCGGGGGCGCTGCTGTGGCTGTTCTACCTGTTGATCGCCAGCCTGCCGTGGTGGGGACACAAGCGCTTGATACCGCTGCTGCTGGTGGGCGGTGCCTGGCTGCTCGGCCCCTGGCCAAGCGTGGACGGCGCGCTGCTGTGGCGCTTCGTCTCCGAGGATATCTGGCCAGCGGCGCTGCTGGCCGGCGATTGGGCAGGGCTGGTGGAATGGCTGGCGCGCATCCCGTCGCTGGGACCGGCCATCGGCAATACCCTACTGCTGGGACTGCTCGGCACCGTGGGGGCACTGCTGGTGGCGCTGGCGCTGTGGCCGCTGGCCAGCCGCCACTTCGGCAACCACGCCACCCGCCTGGCCGGACACGGCGCGCTGATTTTCCTGCGCTCGACGCCGGAGCTGATGCTGGCGTTCGTCTTCCTGCTGCTGCTCGGCCCCTCGCTGCTGCCCGCCTGGCTGGCCCTGGCACTGCACAATGGCGCCCTGATCGCCTTCCTGGCGGCACGCCACGCCGACGCTATCACCCCCGGCATGCCAGGCCTACCGGCCAGTGGACGCCTGGCCTACGAGCTGCTGCCGCGGGTCTACCCGGGGATCCTGGCACTACTCTACTACCGCGCCGAGGTGATCCTGCGCGAAACGGCGATCCTCGGCATGCTGGGCATCGCCACCTTGGGCTTCTATATCGAGGAGGGCTTCGATTATCTGATGTTCGACGTAGCCTTCTTCCTGCTGCTCGTCACCGCCATGCTCAACATTGCCGTGGACGCCCTCTCGCGGCGGCTGCGACCGCGAGAGGCGCCACTCGATGACCCCTGCGCACGCTAAGGATCAAGGACCTAGCGTCAGTAGGGAGAGTCGCCGCCGGTGACGACTGTGGCCGTGACGGTGATCTCCACCCTGAGTTCATCGGCGGGCATGGGCGCGCAGACGCAAGTGCGCGCCGGCGCATGGCCGGTGGGAACCCAGGCATCCCACACCGCGTTCATGGCGGCGAAATCGCTGCCGTCCTTGAGGTAGATCGTCGCCGTGAGCAGGTGCTCACGGTCGGACCCGATCTCGGCGAGCAGCGCATCCACCCGGGCCAGCATGCTCTCGGTCTGCTCGGTGATATCGCCATGGCGCGCCTCGGGGCCGGCCACCTGGCCGCACAGGTAGGCGATGCCGTTGTGAATGACGGCGCGGCTCATGCGTGCCTTGGTATCGTGACGGACGATGGTCATGCGGGTGTTTCCTCCAGTGAGTGTGAGCGGACGATAGACCGTCATGCTACCGGCAACCGGCCGGCGCCGTAAGTCATCCGGTCTAGCGCAGCAGCAGAACCGGCACCTTGGCTCGACGCAGCATGGCGGTAGTGGTACTGCCCACCAGCAGGTGGCGGATGCGCGAGTGGCCATAGGCGCCCATCACCAGCAGGTCGATGACATTCTCTTCCTGATAGGCGCGCAGCGTCTCCTCCACCTCGCCGGCACGGATCACACCCTCGGCCGCGTGGCCGGCCTCGCGCAGCGTGGCCAGCGCCCAGTCGAGTTGCGAACGGTGGTCGCCGGTCTCGGCACCGATGATTACCACATGCACCGGAATGCCGTTGAACATCGGGCTTCTGGCCAGCATCTCGACACCCTTGCGGGTGGTCTTGCTGCCGTCGAAGGCGAGCATCACCCGCTCGGGGCGCGTGAAGGTCTCCGGCACCATCAGGATCGGCCGGTGCAGGGTGCGCACTACCCGCTCCAGGTTGGAGCCCAGATGCTCGCTGGCCTTATGAGCGGTCTCGCCGCGCTTGCCCAGCACCAGCAGGCGAACTTCATCCTGCAGCTCGGCCAAGGTCTCGACCAGTGTACCGTTGCGCTGCCGCGTGCCAGGGTTACCCACGCCGTCTTCAAATGCACGCTCGCAGGCTGCCTGGAGCATCAGCCTGCCCTGTTCCTGGGCCACCTTGGCGCGCCGTTCGTCAAGCTGCGAGAGCTCCTCGAGCAGGTGTTCACGGGAACCCAGCCCGATGTTGCCCGAGAGGTCCGGCTCGGCGGTCTGGGGGTGGTTGTCCACCACGTGCAGGAAGGTCAGCGGCGCACCGAGCGCCAGGCTGGCCCAGGCGGCGTAGTCGCACACCCCGGTGGAGAACTGCGAGCCGTCGATGGCGGCCATTACCTGTTCAGTCATCGTTCTTCGCTCCTTAGTGTCCACCCATCAATTTCTCGACGGCCACCGGGTCATCGTGGATGGCATAGCGGTCGACGATGGTGGCGCTCGCCTCGTTGAGCCCGATCAGTTCCACCTCGGTGCCTTCACGGCGGAACTTGATCACCACGCGGTCCAGCGTCTGTACCGCGGTGATGTCCCAGAAATGCGCGAGCGAGAGGTCGATGGTGACCTTTTCCACGCTCTCCTTGAAGTCGAAGGCGTTACCGAAGCGCTCGGAGGAAGCGAAGAATACCTGGCCCACCACCTGGTAGACGCGTCGCCGCCCTTCGTCCGTCTCCTCGGAACCGATATAAAGAATATTGCCCACCTTGTTGGCAAAGAACATCGCCGCCAGCAGCACGACGACGAACACGCCGATAGCCAGGTTGTGCGTGCCGACGGTCACCGCCACGGAGGCCTGCATGACGACGTTGGTACTCATGGGGTGCTTCCTGGTCGACGCCGGCGATGATGGAGAAGGCAATGGCCTCGGGAATCAGGGCCAATGCGACCACGATACCGGCGAGGGTGTCGCCCTTGATGTTGGAGAACCAGTCTTGCTTGATGGATCGGATCATTCTTCGGTCTAGTCGATGGGTTGCATACCAGCCGGCGCCAGCACCGGAAAGTACCAGGGAGCGAGTCGCAAGCGTCCCTTGGCTTGGCGTCGAGGACGCCGCCCTGGGGCTGATCAAATAGGACTCAATGAAAAAGCGGGTACGGGCGAGGTGCCCGTGACATCGGTTGATGTCGAGCGGTGGTGAGCCGATGACGGCATCACCCGGGGAGAGAGAACGCTAGGGCGGCGTGGCCAGCCCGGTTAGAGGAGTCAGCACGTTGCGTTGCGCCCTTAATCGAGGAAACTCGCGGGGCCCGGTTTTCGACCTGGCACGCCCCTCGCGAGCGGCGCATGTTATCAGAGACCACGCGGCGCTGCACCCTGAGCCCGCAGGCGCCGCTCGAGACGGCGTTCGTATAGGCCCTTGGCCAGCAGCGTACCGAGCACCAGGGCACCCCCACCCAGCGCCACCGGCGCCGGGCGTTCGTTGAGCAGCCACCATACCCACAACGTGCCCACCACCACCTCGAGCAGCATCAACAACCCCACCTCGGCGGCGGGCAGGTAGAGCGGGCCGCGCTGGATCAGGGTAAAGCCCAGCGGCAGCAGCACCAGGCACAGCAACACCAGCAGCAACAGGCTGTCGACAGGTGGCAGGGCAATGCCGCCGCCGGCCAGGCCGAACAGCGCCGCCACGGCCGCGACGATCAATCCGGACAGCGTGAGCATGGGGCTCATGTCGACGCCAGGCCGGGTGCGGCAGAGCGTAAAGTTGGCCGCCAGCGCCGTCGCCGCCAACAGGGCGAAGCCGTTGCCCACCCACGAGCCCGCCCCCGCATCGTCGAGCACGATCAGCGAGGTACCGACCAGGCACAGCCAAATGGCAAGCCAGGTGCGCCTGGGCAACCGCTCAGCGAGAAATAGCCGCGACAGGAGCGCCGCGATCAGCGGCGCGCCGGCCAGGATCATCAAGACGTTACCGCCCTTGGTGTACTGATTGCCGAGCACGAAGCCGAAGGTGGAAAGGCTGAACAACGATGCCACGCCGAGACCGGTCCAGCCACAACGGCGATAAGCGGCAAGGATGCCGCTCCCGTGACGAGCGAGCATGATGATGACGAAGCCCAGCGCGGTGAGCAGCCCGCGCCATAGCAGGATCTCGCTGTCGGGCAACCCGATCAGCTTGATCAGCAAGGCATCGGGAGAAATGATCAGCGCACCGCCACCGGTCAGCAACAGCCCCTGTTGGCGGTGCGAAAGAGAATGGAACAAGGCGACCTCGTCTTCCGTCAGGCCACCTCAGGATGCCATGCCCAGGCGGGCATGGCACGTTTCGTTCAGCCCTCGCCCAGGTCGTCTGGTCTCGTTCCCGCGTTGCGCGCCTGGGCGGCCGGAGAGGCCTTCATGTGCCTGAACGCCTCCATGATGTCCATCGGCAGCGGGAAGACGATGGTCGAGGCGTTCTTGTTGCTCATGTCGCTCATGGTCTGCAGGTAACGCAGCTGCAGGGCGGCGGAGTTCTCGGCCATGACGTTGGCCGCCTCGACCAGCTTCTTGGAGGCCTGCAGCTCGCCCTCGGCGTGGATCACCTTGGCGCGCCGCTCGCGCTCGGCCTCGGCCTGGCGGGCGATGGCGCGAATCATGCTCTCGTTGAGGTCGACATGCTTGATCTCGACGTTGGCCACCTTGATGCCCCACTCCTCGGTCTGGGCGTCGATGATCTCCTGGATGTCGTCGTTGAGCTTGTCGCGCTCGGAGAGCATCTCGTCGAGATCGTGCTTGCCGAGTACCGAACGCAGGGTGGTCTGAGCCAACTGACTGGTGGCCACGGAAAAGTTCTCGACCTGGATGATCGCCTTCTCCGGATCGACCACGCGGAAGTAGAGCACCGCGTTGACCTTGACCGTGACGTTGTCCTGGGAAATGACGTCCTGTTCCGGCACGTCCATGGTGATCACGCGCAGGTCCACCACGCTCATCTGCTGAATACCGGGGATGACGATGATCAGCCCCGGCCCCTTCACCGACTGGAAACGGCCAAGGAAGAAGATCACGCCACGCTTGTACTCCGGCAGGATGCGGATCGACGCGGCGATCAGCATGAACAGCAATACTACTGGCACGAGATATTGAATCATCATGAGCACTCTCCTTGATGTATCGGGCCCTGACGGTTCAAGGGCAAGGTTGCATCAACGCGAATCCATCACGTTCACGACGGGGTCCGGTCGGCGGGCTCGACCTCGAGCGTCAGTCCTTCGACTGCCACCACCCGAGCCTCCTGCCCGCGCCGCAGGGCCGAGCTGCTGCGAGCTCTCCAGCGCTCGCCCTGCAGCCGCACGTGTCCCTCCTGATCGAAATCCTCCAACGCCACCGCATGGCTGCCGACGAGCTGCTCCTGGCCGGTACGGGCCGGGCGTCGGCGCAGGCCAGTGAAGCGAACCATCACCCATAGCATGAGCCCCGCGGCGAGCAGGGCAATACCGCCGATCATGGGCAGCGATACGGCGATCTGGTCGGAATCCATCAGCATCACCGAGCCGATCACGAAGGCCACGATCCCCCCCATGCCGAGAATGCCGAAGCTTGGCATCAGCGCCTCGCCCACGATCAGGCCGAGCCCGACCAGGATCAGCGCCAGGCCGGCATAGTTGATCGGCAGCAACTGGAAGGCGAACAGTGCGAGTAATAGAGAGATCACGCCGATGGTGCCCGGCACCAGGGCGCCCGGGTTGGAAAGTTCGAAGATCAGCCCGTAGAAGCCGATGATCATCAGGAAGTAGGCCACGTTGGGATTGGTGATGACCTGCAGCAGCTCGGTGCGCCAGTCGGGATCGAAGCGTTCGATGGCCAGGTCGGCCGTCTCCAAGGTGCGCTCGCCACGCTCCATTACCACGTCGCGGCCATCGATCTGCTCGAGCAGGTCTTCGATGTCGCGCGCCACCACGTCGACCACGTTCATCTCGAGGGCCTCGCGGGAAGTCAGGTTGACCGCCTCGCGCACCGCTTCCTCGGCCCAGTCGGCATTGCGGTCGTGGCGCTCGGCCAGGCTGCGAATGTAATAGACCGCATCCTCGAGTACCTTGCGTTCCATGGCGGTCTCGCCACGCCGGCGACTATCGGCCGGTTCGTCGTTTGCCTGTTCTTCCTCAGCGGCCTCCTCCCCATTGGCACCGTTATCCACCTCTTCTCCGTTGGCCTCGTCGTCGTCAGGATCGTCCATGCCGGGAAAGCCGCCGCCCATCTGTACCGGCGTGGCCGATCCCAGGTGCGTCGCGGGCGCCATGGCGGCCACGTGGCTGCCATAAAGCAGGTAGGTGCCGGCACTGGCGGCTCGCGCGCCGCTGGGAGAGACATAGATGGCGACGGGCACCGGTGAGGTCAGCATGGCGCGGATCATGCTGCGCATGGTGGCATCGAGCCCACCCGGGGTGTCCATCTGCACGACCACGAGTTCGGCATCGCCCTCGGCGGCGCGCTGCAACCCGCGCTCGAAATAGTCGCCGGTAGCCGGCCCGATGGCGCCCTCCACCGTCATGACCAAGGCGATGCGCCCATTCTCCTGGGCCTGGCTCTGCCACGCCAATAGGCCACCTCCAAGGACCAGACACAGAAAGCTCGCCCACAGCACAAGACGGTGAAACCAGACGGCACGGCGCACGCTCATGACAAACTTTCCTCGCGTCGTGATACGGGTATGCTTGTTAAGACCCCACTCGTGGTGTTTCAGTTTCTACTGAAATCAGGTTAGCAGGCAGTACAGAGAAAGCCGAACCCACCGCAAGGCTTCGAAGGAAGACGACGATGACGATGTTCCGCTCCCTTGCCGCCCTCCTCGTGCTGACGTTTTCCTCCCCTTGTCTTGCTCTAGCCAGCGACTGGGAAGCAATCCTCGACGAAGCTCGCGGCCAGGCTGTCTACTGGCACACCTGGGCCGGCGACACACGGATCAACGACTACGTCGATTGGGTAAAGCGCCGGGTCAGGGACGAGTACGCGGTCGAACTGGTGCACGTCAAGATCGATGACACCGGCTCCGCCGTCTCCCGGGTGCTGGCCGAGCGCAGCGCGGGCAATCACGACGATGGCAGCGTCGATCTGGTCTGGCTCAACGGCGAGAACTTCGCCGCCATGAAGGAAAACGACCTGCTCTACGGCCCCTTCGCCGAGCAGTTGCCGAATTTTTCCCTGACCCATCCTGAGCACAATCCCGAGGTAGTCACCGACTTCACCCTGCCCACGGAAGGCTATGAGTCGCCTTGGGGCAAGGCGCAGATCACCTTCTACTACGACGCCGCGGAACTCGAAGAAGAGCCGCCGCGCAACATGGCGCAGTTGCTCGCCTGGGCTGAGATCAATCCCGGGCGCTTCACCTATCCGCGCATCCCCGACTTCCTCGGCAGCACCTTTCTCAAGCAGGCGCTGATCGCCCTGACCAACGACAACGACGCCCTCTACGAGCCGGTGGTACAGAGCGATTTCGAGACCGTTACCGCGCCACTGTGGGAATACCTGGATGCCCTGCATCCCCACCTGTGGCGCAGCGGCCGGCAATTTCCCGCCAATGGTCCCGAGCTGCGTCGCCTGATGAGCGATGGCGAGCTGACGCTGGCCTTCACCTTCAACCCGGCGGAGCCGGCCGCCGCGGTGGCCGACTCCGAGCTGCCCGAGTCGACCCGCAGCTACGTCCTCGAGGGCGGCACTCTGGGCAACGTGCACTTCGTCGCCATTCCGTTCAATTCACCTCGCCGGGCCGGCGCCATGGTCGTGGCCAACTTCCTGCTTTCACCCGAGGCCCAGGCACGCAAGCAGGACCTCTCAGTATGGGGCGACCCCACCGTGCTCGATGTAACACGCCTCGACGCTGAGACCCGCTCGCTGTTCGAGCAGCGGAGCGACAATCCTGCCCTGCCGCCGCCGGAGGCGCTGGCCGAAACCCTGCCGGAACCGCACCCGAGCTGGATGACGGCGCTGCAGGGCGCCTGGCAGGCACGCTACGTCGATCGCTAGGACACGCTGAAGATGCACCCACCGACACCACCTGGCAGCAGGTAGCGCGCTTTGATGCTGCGCCTCGCCCCGCTACTGATCGTCACGCTGCTGGTCGGTCCGATACTGGCAGGCCTGGTCATGGCGTTGCTGCCCGCTTTCGGCTATCTGCCGGCACTGGGCGGCGAGCGCCCGAGCCTGGCCCCTTGGCGCGAACTGTTCGTCCAACCGGGACTGGCACGCTCCGTGGCGGTCAGTTTTGCTAGCGGCCTGGCCACCACGGCCGTATCGCTCGCCGTGGTGCTGCTGTTCCTGGCCAGCGTGTCGGTCAGCCGGCTGGATCGCTGGATACGCCGGCTGGTGGCGCCGCTGCTGTCGCTCCCCCACGCCGCCGCTGCTTTCGGCCTGGCGTTCCTCATTGCACCTTCGGGACTCCTGGCGCGGCTGATCTCGCCGGAGCTGTCCGGCTGGCAGCGCCCACCGGACCTGTTGATCGTCAACGACCCCTGGGGGCTGGCGCTGATGGCCGGCCTGGTGATCAAGGAGATCCCGTTCCTGCTGCTGATGAGTCTCGCCGCGCTGCCGCAGCTCGATGCCGAGCGACGCGTGGCCATGGCCCGCTCGCTCGGCTATCGCCCAATGACTGCCTGGCTCAAGGTGGTGGTCCCGGCGCTCTATCCGTTGATACGGCTGCCGGTCTACGCGGTGATCGCCTACGCCACGGCAGTAGTGGATGTCGCCCTGATTCTCGGCCCGACGCTGCCGCCGACGCTCGCCGTGTCGATCCTGACCTGGTACCAAGATCCCGACCTGAGCCGGCGTTTCATGGCTTCGGCAGGTGCCGTGCTACAGCTCGGCGTCACGGCGACGGCACTCATCGCCTGGTGGTGCCTGGAGTGCCTCGTCGCCCGGCTGGGGCGACAATGGCTAGCCCGCGGCGGTCGCGGCCAAGGCGAGCAGCCGCTGCGCCTGGCAGGCAAGGGACTGATCCTGCTCGCCTCGCTTACCGCCTTCGTGAGTCTGGCCGGCCTCGCTCTCAGCTCCATTGCAGGCTTCTGGCGTTTCCCCGATGCCCTGCCCCAGACCGTTACTGCCGCTCACTGGCTGCGCGCCCTGCCAACCCTGGCCGGACCAGTCGCTACCACGGCGCTGATCGCCATCGGCGCAACGCTAGTCGCCCTGATCCTGGTACTGGCGGCGCTGGAGAACGAGCAGCGCGGCGGGCGCCACCCGGCTCAGGGCAAGCTGCTCTCGGCGCTGACGCTGCTCTATCTGCCGCTGATCGTGCCGCAGATCGCCTTTCTGTTCGGCCTCGTGGTGGTGATGGAGTCGCTGGGTACGCGGCCACGGCTATGGCTGGTGATCTTCGGGCATCTACTGTTCGTGTTGCCCTACGTGTTCCTGTCCCTTTCGGAAGCCTATCGTCGCTTCGACCCACGCTGGTCGCAGCTCGCCCTTAGCCTGGGTACCTCACGCCACGCCGTGTTCTGGCGAGTGCGGCTGCCCATGCTGCTCGCACCACTGCTCACCGCCGGCGCCGTGGGCCTCGCCATCAGCATCGGCCAATACTTGCCCACGCTGCTGCTCGGGGCTGGGCGCATCGCTACGGTGACCACCGAGGCGGTGTCACTGGCCGCCGGAGGCAATCGCCGGGTGATCGGCGTGTGGGCGTTGGTCCAGGCCAGCCTGCCGCTGGTGGGCTTCATCATCGCCGTGGGCCTGCCGCGGTTGCTCTGGTCCAACCGCCGCGGTATGCGAGGGTCGTTATGAACACTGCTCACCATTTGGTGCTGGAGGACATCCACATCGCTCTGGCCGGATCGCCCCTGCTGTCGCTCGATGCCGAAATCGGCCCAGGCGAGGTGCTCACCGTCATGGGGCCATCCGGCTCCGGCAAGTCGACCCTGCTGGCCTACCTGGCGGGCTTTCTCGCACCGGCCTTTCAGGCCAGCGGACGGGTTCTGCTCGACGGGTACGACATCAGCCGGTTGCCGGCGGAGCGGCGCGGCATCGGCCTGCTGTTCCAGGACTCGCTGCTGTTTCCGCACCTCTCGGTAGCAGGCAACCTGCGCTTCGGCGTGCCCCGTACAGTGACCGACAAGGCGGGGCGAATCGAGGCAGCGCTGGAGCAGGTTGGCCTGAGTGGTTTCGGGTCGCGCGATCCCGCTACGCTGTCGGGCGGTCAAAAGGCTCGCGTGGCACTGATGCGCCTATTGCTCTCCGAACCCTGCGCCGTGCTGCTCGACGAACCCTTCTCCAAACTCGACAGGCCGCTACGCCACGACATGCGCCGGCTGGTCTTCGATCGACTGCGCGAGGCGGGCCTGCCCAGCCTGCTCGTCACCCATGACAGGGAGGACGCCGAGGATGCCGGTGGCCGAGTGATCGAGCTGGATCGCTCCCCCTAAGGCATCGACGCGGGAGCGCCGATGCCGAGCCAAAGTCCTTCAGGCATCGAGCAACTCGACGGCGTATTGGTCACGCCGCTTCTCGGCAAAGTCCACCAGGCGCTGTAGCACAAGCGGCCCCGGCAGGGGGTAGCGCGCCTTGATTTTCTGCCGGGTCTCGATGTAGTAGCGGCCCAGCGAGCCGAAGTCCCGCGGGTGCAGCTCCTCGCTCACGCCGATGAACTGGCCGCGCTTGCGGGCCCGCTCCAGCACGCGCTGCCAACGCTCGATCTGCGGGAACCCCACCGCCTCGACACCGTTGTTGAACAGCATCAGATTGATCTCGTCGAACGGCTCGCGGGCGTCGAGATAGGACTCGATGGCATCCACCGACGGATCCATGTTGAACTTCATCCAGAACGGCACCGAACCAGTACGTAGCGCCCAGTAGGGCTCCAGCATGATGAAGGATTCGACCAGCACCCGATTGGCCTTCATGCCCCGCTCGCGATACCAGTCGCGGTAGAAGTCGGCCACCAGCGGGCTCAGCGAATCCGGCTCGTCGAAGACCAGCCGCTTGACCTTGTAGCCCCGCTGGGTCGCGAAGCGCAGGATATCGTCACGCAGCGCTTCCTCGAACCCCCACTCCGCCTCGGGACTTCTGCCATCGGGCTCCGGAGAATCCCAGCGTCGTACCGCTGCGTCGTAGCGTTCGAGGTACTCCTCGACCCGCTCGCTGCCGTGCAGGAACTCCTCCTCGGTGGCACCGCCCAGCGCGCCGTGCTGAAAATAGTGGCGCTCGCCGATACGGGTGGTCGGCCAGCTACTGCGACATTCGGTGACGATGATGGTGCCGCCTGGCTCGAGGTTCGCCTCTAGGAATCGTTCATAGGCCCGGCCCAGGGTCAGCCGCTTGACCCGGAAATAGTCCATGTACTCCACCATCAGGCGGTCCTGGTTGGCATCGTGCATGTGATGCAACTGCAACTCCGGGTTAGCCTCCAGCAGCTTAGGGCCGTAGCGGCGTCCGAATTCCATCGCCAGCTTGGGGTCGTCGTTGCTTCCTTGAAGGTGGCGCACCGGTATGAAGAAAGTTTGCGGCAGCCAGGGAATATCGAAGGCTGCCGACAGATGGGTCAGGGCGCCGCTTGCCGAACCGATCATCACGGCCTGGTAGCGGCGCTGGGGATAGCGCGCGGTGATCCACTCCGCCACCTTCTCGGCATCGACCCGATCGAGCTTGTCGGGAGCATGCCCTTCGGTGGCCCCGCCGACGGCATAGACCTGCTCACGCGCCGCTTGCGGCAGCCAATTCGCTGCCTGCACAAGCCTGCCCATAGCGTGGCCTTTGCCAAGTCCAGGGTAGTCCTGCCCATGCAAATAGTTGGAAACCGCACGCAGCATGCCAGTCGCGGAATCGAAGTCGGCAATATAAGAAGGGGAACTCGGTCGCATGTGAAACTCCTGTCAACAATGTGCCGGGGCGAGCGCGTCCTGTCGCCCGCCGGATGCAATTCGGCTCGATGTCAGGCCCGGCGGTGATAAGCGTAGAGCGCCAACGGCAGTGCTACCGCCGCGAGTCCCAGCACCAGGCTCATGCCGCCCGACGAGCCGCCATGTTCGCGTTCGAGCCAGCCGCCACGCACGCTGCCGCTGCCATGCGAATCGAACAGGTTGCCGGGGCTCGGCTCGATGGGCAGGTCTTCGGCGAAGTGATCGCTGTACACCTTGCGCTCCATCATCTTCTCGCCCAGGGGTGGTACCAGCGTTCGAATCGCGGCCATCATGCGCCCCGAATTGCCGACGAAAAGCTCACGCACGGGGTACTTGGCCGCGCTCAGGATCGCTACCGCCACCTTTTCTGGCGGGTAGACCGGGGGCATCGCCTTGGCCGGTTGGCCTACGTAGTTGGCACCCAGCTGAAAGAGAGGGGTATCGATGGAGGCAGGCAGGATGGTGGAAACATGGATGTTCGGGGCGTCGGCAAGCTCCATGCGCAGGCACTCGGAAAGGCCGCGAATACCCCATTTGGAGGCGACATAGGCACTGGTGAAGGGCTGACCGGCGTGAGCCACCATCGAAGAGACATTGATCAAGCGTCCATGTCCCTGCTCGCGGAATTGACGAATCGCCTCCCGGGCACCGTTGACGCAGCCGAGCAGGTTGGTCTGGATGACCTTCTCATAGGCAACGCGCGGTGCCTCTTCCAACCTTCCGAACAACGTGACCGCGGCATTGTTGACCCAGACGTCGACCCGACCATAGCGCCCGACGGCGCTATCGCACAGTCGCGCGACCTGATCGGCATCGCCCACGTCGGTGGGTACGCCGATACCCCGACCACCGAGTCGCTCGCATTCCTGCAGGGTTTCTTGCAGAGCGTGCTCTCGTCGAGACGCCAAAACCAAAGCGGCGCCCTCTCGAGCAAAGGCATGCGCCGTAGCGCGGCCAATGCCGCTCGAAGCGCCGGTGATCACCACGACTGCATCATGCAACTTGTTGCTGCGAGCCATTTCTACCTCCTTGCAGATATTTTCCTTTCAGGACCGCTCGAAACGAATCGAACTTCCGCTTACCCACCCCCTTGAATCCTGGCAACATTATTCATTAGAAAGGAAACGATTAACCTCATTGCCTTTCCTTACACCTTATCAGCCATCGGCTGGTACTTTCCCCTTCCCTGTCGATTTAAATCTCTACTTAATTTTCAACCCCTGCATTAAATATTAACAATCCATCGTACGAATTCCTTTACAAACCAACGAAACCATTCTCTAGAAACTGGCTGTCAATATGGCACAAGCTATCGGGCGAGACTGTGACAGCGAGTTAAGCTGATTGTCTCTCATGTAAAGCTTCACGATACCGCCAACCACAAGCCTATCAGGGAGACAGGCCTGTTTCTTACGACGGCGCTTTACCTAGGTTATCGGCGCTCTCGGCTTCGCCGAATTACTCTTCATCGGCTATACCTATGCAACGGTACCTCTTGACCAAGCTCCTCCCGCAGCCAGGAAAAGCTAACGGTGAGTGTTTCATCCAAGGCAAGAGGCGCTAACTCAGGCAGCGTGGCCAATGCCACTACAGGGAGGTCTGTCATTATGGGCAATGTGGCACTGAAGGGTATCGATTTTGAAACAAAAAATGACACTCGCAGCTGTTCGATACGCGTTCCATCTGGCGATTTGGCACTCGATGAACACAGCGACACCGAGCGAGACAGGGACTCCGACGAACCGTTCGAACGTGGCGATTCCAGTCATCCTGCACAGCGCATTCTTTTCGTAACCCCTGAGATTGCCGATTTCGTCAAGGTCGGAGGGCTGGGCGACGTCTCATCCGCCCTGCCCCGGGCACTCGCCGTCCATCACGACATTCGCGTCCTGATGCCCGCCTACCGAGAAGTGCTCGCCTCGTCACGCAAGATCCACCACGTCGGCCACCTCCCTGCTCATGGCGACCTACCGGCCTGCGAGGTCGGCGAAATGACCTGCGACGACGGCCTGGTCATTTACGTGTTGCTCTGCCCCGAACTCTATGAGCGTGAAGGCGGTCCTTACGGCACCGGACCGGGCGGGTACGGAAGTGGCGGCTGGGAAGACAACGACATTCGCTTCGCCCGGCTGTCACTGGCCGCCGCCGAGATCGTAGCCGGCCATGCTGGGCTGGACTGGCAGCCGCAGCTACTGCACCTCAACGACTGGGCATGCGGCCTGGCACCGGCCTACCTCGCATGGCAGGGACTTACGGTTCCCACGGTGTTCACGATCCACAACCTGGCCTATCAGGGCCTGTACGAGGCGTCGCGCTGCGCCGCCCTGGGCATTCCTCGAAGCGTCTTTCATATCGAAGGTGTCGAGTACTACGGCAAGCTTTCCTTCATGAAGGCGGGGATCGTCTATGCCTCCCACGTGACCACGGTGAGTGCAACCTACGCCCAGGAGATTACCACCCCCGAGTTCGGCTGCGGGCTCGATGGCCTGCTGCGCTGCAAGGCGGAGCAGGGTCGGCTCAGTGGCATTCCCAACGGCATCGACGACTCATGGGACCCACGCACCGACGCTCACCTGGTGCAAGCCTTCTCGGCCAATGACTGGCGCGGCAAGCGTGCCAACGCCGAGTACGTGCGCCACCGCTTCGGTCTGGCCCCCAGCGCTGGGCCACTGTTTGCCATGGTCTCACGCATGGTGCACCAGAAGGGCGTCGACCTGGTCATCGAGGCAGCCCCCAGCATCGTCCAGGCCGGGGGGCAATTGGTCTTCATCGGCAGCGGCGAGCGCCGTGTCGAGGCCCAGCTCGACCGTTTGGCCAAACGCTACCCGGGGGCGGTGGGCGTCTATGTCGGCTTCGACGAGGACGAGGCACGCTGCATCTACGCGGGTAGCGACTTCCTGCTGATGCCGTCGCGGTTCGAACCCTGTGGCTTGAGTCAGATGTATGCCCAGCGCTTTGGCTCCCTGCCCATCGCTCACCGCACCGGCGGCCTGGCCGACACTATCGAGGACGGCGTGACCGGCTTTCTGTTCGACGGGATCAAGCTGGCCAGCTTCATGCAGGCGATCCAACAGGCCTTTTCGGTCTATCACTCCACGGAGCTGTTCTACGCCATGCGCCGGGCGGCCATGACCGGCCGTTATCACTGGCGCCAGTCGATCGCGCCCTATACGCAGCTCTACCAGCGCATCAGCGAAGAAGCCGGTGTGGAGGCACGAATCACGGCATGAACGAAGCAGAGCGTTTCCAATACACCTTCGGCGCCCAGGTCATCGGTCCGGAGTGGACACAATTCTCATTGTGGGCACCCAGCGCCAGCCGGGTCGATCTCGAAGTGGAAGGCCTCACCCCCATCGCCATGACCCACGCCGGCGAGGGGCGCTTCGTCGGCGAGGCCCCCTGCGATCATGGAGCCCGCTACCGTTATCGTGTCTTCATCGCCGACGCGATGGAGGGCATCGCCATTGCCGATCCCGCCTCCCGCGCCCAGGCGGGAGGCGTCGAGGGTGCAAGTGTGGTGATCGACCCCTATCGCCATGCCTGGCGCCATGCCGACTGGCGGGGCCGTCCCTGGCACGAGACGGTGCTATACGAGCTGCACCTGGGTGCGCTTGGCGGCCTGGCGCAGGCGCGCCAGCAGTTGCCCTATCTGGCCGAACTCGGCGTCACGGCGGTGGAACTGATGCCGGTAGCGGCCTTCCCCGGTGCACGCAACTGGGGCTACGACGGCGTCCTGCCCTACGCCGTGGACGAGACCTACGGCGATCCCGATGCGCTCAAGGCCTTCATCGACGACGCCCACGGCCTGGGGCTGATGGTCTTCCTCGATGTCGTCTACAACCACTTCGGCCCCGATGGCAATTACCTGCCGCGCTATGCCGACGCCTTCTTTCGCAGCGATCGACCGACCCCATGGGGGCCGGCCATCGATTTTCGCCAGCCCATGGTGCGTCGTTTCTTCATCGAGAACGCCCTGATGTGGCTCGATGAATACCACTTCGACGGCCTGCGCTTCGATGCGGTACACGCCATCGGCGAGCGCGACTTCCTGCGCGAGATGGCCGAGACGCTGCGCAGCCACATCGATCCGCGGCGTTACGTGCATCTGGTGCTGGAGAACGAGCACAACGATGCCGACCTGATCGGTCCGGGCCTGTTCACGGCGCAGTGGAACGACGACTGGCACAACGTGATGCACGTGCTGCTCACCGGCGAGAGCGAAGGCTACTACGGCGATTTCGCCGACGCCCCGACGCAGAAGCTGGCACGCTGCCTTGGCGAGGGTTTCATCTATCAGGGTGACGCCACCCGACAAGGCACTCTCCGTGGCACGCCAAGCGCGCACCTGCCGCCGACCGCCTTCGTCGCCTTCCTGCAGAACCATGACCAGATCGGCAATCGCGCGCTGGGCGAGCGCCTGCCCCGACTTGTCGAGCCGCAGGCGCTGGCAGCCGCCACGCTTGCGCTGCTGCTCTCGCCCATGGTGCCGCTGCTGTTCATGGGTGAGGAGTGGGCCAGCGAGCGCCCCTTCCTGTTCTTCACCGACCACCGCGACGAACTGGCCAAGGCCGTGCGCGAGGGCCGCCGGGCGGAATTCGCCGCGTTCAGCGCCTTCCAGGATCCTGCCTCGCGCGCGGCGATTCCCGATCCCAATGACGCGACCACCTTCGAGGCATCAAAGCCCGACATCGAGGCTCGCGACACCTCGCTCCATGCCGAATGGCTGGCCTTCGTCCATCGCCTGCTGGCGATTCGCCAGGCCGAGATCGTGCCGCGCCTGGATGGCGCCCACGCCCTGGGCGCCGAAGCACTCGGCGAGGGCGCCGTCGCTGCCCGCTGGCAGATGAACGACGACACCCGGCTGGTCATCGCCATGAACCTCGGGGAACGGACCGCGGCCACCAGCGCCTTTGGTGTTGGCCAGTGTCTCTACGAGACCCGTGAGGGCGTGGCGGTTGCCACCGAGAGCGGCAGCCTGCCGCCGCGCTGTGCCGCCGCCTGGCTGAAGCGCGTACCAGGCGACGAGGAGCTTTGTGCATGAGCGATGAGGGCCTGAGACAGCTGGCCGACGCTGCCGGCCTGATCGTCGAATGGGAAGACAGCGAGGGCCGCCCTCACCGGCTCAGCGACGCCGCCCAGCGCGATCTGCTGGCTCGGCTCGGCTACCCCGCCGGTAGCGCAACCGAGATCGCGGCCAGCCTGGAACGGCTGCGGTCGCCCGCCTCGCCGCAGGAGTGGCCACCGCTAATCACCGCCGAACAGGGCGCGAGTACGCCACTGCCGTCGCCGCTTCCCAGCGGGACCCGCTACCGGCTCGTGCTGGAAAACGGCGAGCACCGGGAAGGGACGCTTGGCGACGATCACGGAGTATTGCCCGCCGTCGACGAGCCCGGCTACCACCGCCTGCAGATCGCCGCTGTCGAGCTGACTCTGGCCGTGGCCCCGCCGCGCTGCTTTACCTTGGCGGATGCCTGCGCCGACGAATCGCCACGCCTGTGGGGATTGGCGGCCCAGCTCTACGCCCTGCGCCGGCCTGGCGACGGCGGCCTCGGCGACACCCTGGCGCTGGAGCAACTGGCGCGCCACGCCGCCGAATCCGGTGCCGCCGCACTAGCCGTGAGCCCGGTGCACGCCATGTTCAGCACCGATGTGAACCACTACAGCCCCTACTCGCCCTCGAGCCGCCTGCACTACCACGCCCTGCATGCCGCCCCGGAGGCGCTGTTCAGCGAAGCAGCCGTGGCGGCGGCCATCGAGCGCAGCGGTCTGGGCGAGACACGGACTCAGCTCGAAGCGCAGGAGCTGGTCGACTGGCCCCGGGCGGCGCGCACCAAGCTTACCTGGTTGCGCGCGCTGCATGACGATGTGATGCAGCGCGAAGACGCCGAGGCACGGCGTGCCCGCCAGGCCCTGGCGACCTTTCGTGAACAGGGTTTTCATGAACAGGACTTTCATGAACGGGGCGGTGCCATGTTCGAGGCGCACTGCCGCTTCGAGGCCCTGCAGCAGGTGCGGGGCGAACGCGACTGGCGTCAATGGCCGGCGGCGCTGCGTGACCCGGCAAGTCCCGAGGTGGCCCGCTTCGCCGAGGAGCACGCCCACGAAGTCGGCTTCCATGCCTTTCTGCAGTGGCTGGCAAGCGAGGGGCTGGCCCGCGCCCAGGCCACGGCCCGAGAGGCCGGCATGCCGATCGGTCTGATCGCCGACCTCGCCGTGGGGGCCGACGCGGCCGGCAGCCAGGCCTGGAGCCGCCAGGCCGAGATGCTGGAGGGCCTGTCGATCGGTGCGCCACCGGACGCCTTCAACGTACACGGCCAGGACTGGGGGCTCGCGCCCTTCTCTCCCCAGGGCCTGGTGCGTGGCGGCTTCGCCGGATTCATCGACATGCTGCGGGCCGGCTTCGCCCATGCCGGCGGGTTGCGCATCGATCATGTACTGGGCCTGTTGCGCCTGTGGCTGGTGCCCCACGGCGCATCTCCCGATGAGGGCGGCTACGTGCGCTATCCGCTCGACGACCTGCTGCGCCTGGTCGCGCTGGAGTCCTGGCGGCATCGCGCCATCGTCATCGGCGAGGACCTGGGTACCGTCGCCCCGGGCTTTCGCGAGCGGTTGGCACGCCACGGCATCCTCGGCATGCGCGTGCTGTGGTTCGAGCGCGACGACGACGGCGGCTTCCTGGCGCCGGGGCAGTGGTCGCGGCACGCCGTTGCCACCAGCTCGACCCACGACCTGCCGACGCTGGCCGGCTGGTGGGCGGGGCGCGATATCGAATGGCGCGATCGCCTCGGCCTGCTCGGCGAAAACCAAGATGCCGGCAGCGAACACGCCGAGCGCCGCATCGAGCGGGCGCGCCTGGCTCGGGCGTTGCACCTGGTCGATGACCACGTGCCGGAGGCGCCTCTCGACGCCGCCGCCCTGCCTGCCTCCAAGGTGCTCGATGCCTGCGCTCGTCGCCTTGGCTTAACCCCGGCGCCACTCACCTTGCTGCCATTGGAGGATGCCCTGGGCCTCGAGGAGCAGGCCAACCTGCCGGGCACCCTCGACGAACATCCCAACTGGCGGCGCCGCCTGCCGGACGACACCGAGCGCCTGCTCGCCTCGCCGGAGACGCTATGCCGCCTGAAGGCACTGGCCGAGGCACGCCGGGAAGCTGCCCACGGTGACGCGAGAGGGGGGTTCGATGAGTGAGATTCGCGCCACGGTACGCCTGCAGTTCCATCGTGGCTTCACCCTAGACGATGCCGCCGAGTGGGTGGGCTACTATGCCAGGCTCGGCATCAGCCATGTCTATGCCTCGCCGCTACAGATGTCACGCGCGGGCTCGCCCCACGGCTACGACGGCATCGCCCCCACCCGCATCGACCCCGAACTCGGCGGTGAAGCGGCGCTCGAGCGCCTGGTCGAGCGCCTGCGCGAGCATGACATGGGACTGATCCTCGATATCGTGCCCAACCACGTGGCAGTGGGCGGCTCACAGAACCCCTGGTGGCAGGACGTACTGGCCTGGGGCCAGGCGAGTCCCTACGCCGGCTTTTTCGATATCGACTGGCACTCGCCCGATCCGCTGCTCAACGGCAAGCTGCTGCTGCCTTTTCTCGGCACGCCCTACGCCGACGCCCTGCATGGCGGTGACCTGGTGTTGCGCCACGAGCCCGAAGCGATGGATTTCCATATCGCTTACCACGAACATCGCTTCCCCATCGATCCGCGCCGCTATGGCAACATCCTGCGCCTGGCCGAGCATCCGACACTGTGGGACCTGGCGCCACGCTTCGATGCCCTGCAACAGCGCGAAGACGCCTATACCGCCGTGGCCGAGTGTCGCCATGCACTGCGCCAGGCGTTGGCGAACCCGACCGCCGGGCAGGCACTACAGCGGGCTCTGGCGCTGTTCGACGGTAGCACTCGCGGCGGCGCCATTCGCCTGCACGATCTGCTGGAGCAGCAGGCCTATCGCCTGGCCTGGTGGCACACGGGAGCCGACGAGATCAACTGGCGGCGCTTCTTCGACATCACCGAGCTCGGCGGGCTGCGCATCGAACGGCCCGAAGTGTTCGAGGCGGTGCACGCCCTGCCCTTGCGCCTGGTGGAGCAGGGCTGGGTCGATGGCCTGCGTATCGATCACGTCGATGGCCTGGCCGATCCACGCGGCTACTGCCGCCGCCTGCGGGCCCGCCTGGGCGAGAGCCAGAAGCGTCGGCCGCCGGAAGCGGTGCGCCACGTGGCGATCTTCGTCGAGAAGATACTGGCCGCCGACGAGACCCTGCATCGCGACTGGGGCGTCGATGGCACCACCGGCTACGAGCTGATGAACGCCATTTCCGCCTTGCAGCACGACCCGGCAGGCGCCGAGCCGCTGAGTGATCTATGGCGTGACGTCAGCGGTCGGGAGGAGGACTTCCTCGCCGAGGTACGCCTGGCCCGCCGCGAGGTACTCGCCAGCCTGCTGGCCAGCGAGTTCGAAGCCTGTGCCCACGCCCTGCATGCCGTGGCCCGCCACTCCCTGGCCACCCGCGACGTCACCCTGGCGGCAATACGCCGGGCACTGGCGGCGTTGGTCGTGCACTTCCCGGTCTACCGCACCTATGCCGACGACGGCGGCCGCCCCGAGCTCGACGCGCCCTTTTTCGACCAGGCCATGGCCGGCGCTCGCGGCGAGCTGAGTCCGCCCGATGCCGGGGTACTGGAGTGGCTGGAACGCTGGCTGGGCGGCGAGGCACCCGCCGACGCCGATGGCGCCGAGGAGCGCTGGCTGCGTCAGCGCGCCATCGTGCGTTTCCAGCAGCTCACCTCGCCGGTGGCCGCCAAGGCCGTGGAAGACACTGCCGGCTATCGCAGCGCGGCACTGATCTCGCGCAACGACGTGGGCTTCGACGGCGAGCACTTCAGTCACTCGACGCGCTGGTTCCACGAGGCCAACGCCTGGCGTGCGCGCCACTTTCCCCATGGCCTGGTCGCCACGGCCACTCACGATCACAAGCGCGGCGAAGACGTGCGTGCCCGCCTGGCCGCACTGAGCGAGAACGCCATCGGCTTCGCCACCCGCGTGGAGCGCTGGCGCGACCTGGCCGCCCCGTTGCGCCATTCGCTTCCCACCGGGCCCGCTCCCTCTCCCGGCGACGAGTTGATCCTCTACCAGGTCCTGCTCGGCGCCTGGCCGCCGAGGCTCGAGCGCGACGACACCGAGGCCATGCACCACTTTACCGAGCGTCTCGCCCAGTGGCAGCAGAAGGCCCTGCGCGAGGCCAAGCTGCGCAGCCACTGGCTGTGGCCCGACGAAGCCTACGAGCATGCCTGCCGTACCTATCTGGAGGGGCTGCTGACCTCCCCCGAGCTGTGCCGGGGGTTCGAAGAGGCAGCCCGCGAGCTGGACCTGCCAGGCGCGCTCAATGGCTTGGTCCAGACGGCGCTGCGCCTGACCGCTCCCGGGGTGCCCGATCTCTACCAGGGTTGCGAATTCTGGGACTACAGCCTGGTAGACCCCGACAACCGGCGTCCGGTCGACCATGCGGCGCGCCAGGCCGCGCTGGACAGGCACCAAGAGCCCGCTGCGGTGCTGGCCAATTGGCAGGATGGCAACGTCAAGCAGGCCCTGATCGCCCGCCTGCTGGCACTGCGCCACGACTGGCCCGAGCTGTTCCGCCACGGAAGCTACTGCGAACTCGAGAGCGCTGGCGAGCATGGCGACCGTCTGGTCGCCTTCCTGCGCGAGCATGACGGCCGGCAGTTGCTGGTGGCGGTGCCGCGCCTGTGCGCAGCGCTGCTGGAGGGCGCCGAGCAGCCTCAGGTGCCGCCATCGCGCTGGGGAGATACCCGGTTTCGCCTGCCCGGCGGGATGGATGACGTTTGGCAATGCACGCTGACCGGTACCACGCTGAGAGTGACGAACGAGCATGTCACCGCCGAGGAACTGCTGGGTGCGTTTCCCGTCGGTATCTATCTACGCGACAGTCAGTGACAAGACAGTCAGAGGCAAGAGGAGAGCTAGGATGGCTAACGAAGAGCGCGTACGGAATCTGGCCTACAAGATCTGGGAATCGGAGGGCCGCCCCGAGGGACAGCAGCAGCGTCACTGGGACATGGCACTACGGATCGTCATCGCCGAGGAGGAAGGAGGTATCGACGCGGAACTCGAAGAAGTCGGCGAGCCGGTGGACGAGCCGCCCATCCTCGAAGATGACCTGCCATTGGAGGACGACGAGATCGGCATCCAGGAAAATCGTCTACCTCTGGAGCCACCCGATGGCGAGCCCGATTTCGATGAACTGCCCTATCGCGACGACCGCGACGTGGCACGCGACGAGCCGGTACAGGATCGCGGTAGCCCCGGCCTGGCCCCGGACGAGCCTGAACCCACCGCGGCCTCGACCCGCCCGCTGCCCGCGGAACAGGCCACCACAACGGGCGCCCAGGACCAGGACGTCGCCAACCGCGGCGGACCGGATGCACCGGCCACTTCCCCCGACCCCGGGCCAGGACCGATGGAGCCGCTACCGCCGGAGTCCGCCACCGCCAAACGTACCCGCCAGCCACGCCGCAGCGACGACGGGCTGACCCAGCCGGACGCCACCGACACTTCCCAGGTGCGGGGCAAGACGGCCAGCAGCGCCAAGGCAGCCTCATCCTCATCCAAGCCCAAGTCCAAGGCGGGCAAATCGTCGGGTCGATCCAGCCGCACGAAGCCCAAGGGATGAGACCGGAGCCTAAAGCCAGGCCATAAGTACCGGGCCATAAGTACCGGGGCAAGATGCGCCCCTCAGTTTCATGGATGAAAACCGATGGACACCAGGCAAACGCCGCAACAGAACGATACCGCCGTGGCGATCGATGAACTTCCCGGCGTGATCCGGCACTCACGCGTGCGCGAGGGTTCGCCGTTCCCGCTGGGAGCGACCTGGGATGGCCTGGGCGTGAACTTCGCCCTGTTCACGGCCCATGCCACCAAGGTCGAGCTGTGCCTGTTCGACGAGAGCGGCACGCGGGAAGTGGAACGCATCGAACTGCCCGAGTATACCGACGAGGTGTGGCACGGCTACCTGCCCGATGCACGCCCGGGCCAACACTACGGCTACCGGGTCCACGGCCCTTACGACCCCGAAGCGGGGCACCGCTTCAACCCGCACAAGCTGCTGCTCGACCCCTACGCCAAACAACTGGTGGGCGAGCTGACCTGGGACGAGGCGCTGTTCGGCTACACCATCGGCCATCCCGACGGCGATCTCAGCTTCGATACCCGCGACAGCGCCCCCTTCATGCCGCGCTGCCGGGTGATCGATCCCGCCTTCACCTGGGGACGTTCCCACGGCATTCAGCAACCCTGGGAGCGTACCGTGATCTACGAAACCCATGTGCGTGGCTACACCATGCGCCATCCGGCGGTGCCCGAGGCGCTGCGCGGCACCTTCTCGGGGCTGATGGTTAACGAAGTGGTCGGCTACATCCGCTCGCTCGGCGTGTCATCGGTGGAACTGCTGCCGATCCACGCCTTCGTCGACGACCAGCACCTGCTCGAGCGCGGACTGCGCAACTACTGGGGCTACAACACCCTGGGCTTCTGCGCCCCCCATTCGCGCTATCTCTCGGGCGACAACATCAACGAATTCAAGCAGATGGTGGCCCGCTACCATGCCGCGGATCTCGAGATAATCCTCGACGTGGTCTACAACCATACCGCCGAAGGCAACGAACTCGGCCCAACCCTCTCGCACAAGGGTATCGACAACGCCTCCTACTACCGGCTGCTGCCCGACGAGCCGCGCTACTACATCGACGACACCGGTACCGGCAATACGCTCAACCTGAGCCACCCGCGGGTGCTGCAGATGGTGACCGACTCGCTGCGCTACTGGGCCACCGAGATGCGTGTCGACGGCTTCCGCTTCGACCTGGCGACCATTCTCGGCCGCGAGCCCCACGGCTTCGACGAGGGTGGCGGCTTTCTCGATTCGTGCCGCCAGGATCCGGTGCTCAGTCAGGTCAAGCTGATCGCCGAGCCCTGGGACTGCGGCCCCGGCGGCTATCAGGTCGGCGGCTTTCCGCCCGGCTGGGCGGAATGGAACGACCGCTTCCGCGACACCAGCCGTGCCTTCTGGCGCGGCGACGAAGGCCAACTGGCGGAGTTCGCCTCCCGCCTGATGAGCTCGGCAGACCTGTTCGATCGTCGCGGGCGCCGCCCCTTCGCCTCGGTCAATTTCGTCACCGCCCACGACGGTTTCACGCTGCATGATCTGGTCGCCTATGACGACAAGCACAATGAGGCCAACGGCGAAGACAACCGCGACGGTCACGACCATAACCTGTCGTGGAACCACGGCGAGGAGGGGCCCACCGAGGATCCCGCCATCCACTCGCTGCGCCTGCGCCAGATCCGCAATTTCCTGGCCACGCTGCTGCTCTCCCAGGGCACACCGATGCTGCTGGCCGGCGACGAACTGCTGCGCACCCAGCGCGGCAACAACAACGCCTACTGCCAGGACAACGAAATCAGCTGGCTCGACTGGAATCTCGAGGGCGACGCCCACGACACGATCGAGTACCTGCGCCGGCTGATCCAACTGCGCCTACGCTATCCCATCCTGCGCCGCGGCCGCTTTCTCTCCGGCGAGTACAACGAGGAGATGGGACTCAAGGAAGTGACCTGGCTCGCTCCCGACGGCAGCGAGATGAACGTGGCACGCTGGGAAGACCCGGAGGCACGCAGCCTCGGCCTATTGCTGGACGGTCGCGCGCGCCCCTCGGGCATCCGTCGTGCCGGTGATGACCGTTCACTGCTGATCCTGTTCAACGCTCACCCCGAGCCAATCGCCTTCCGCCTGCCCGAAGTACCGCGGGGCATCGGCTGGGTGTGCCGGCTTGATACCAGCCGCAGCTCAGTGCCGGAGAACACCTTGAGAGACTTTGGCGAGGACCATGCCATGGTCGGGCGTTCGCTGACGCTGTTCGAACTCGAGCAGGCGCCATGAATGCCGACCTTCACGCTTTACGGAAACAGGCTATGACGGAACTGAAGGACAGAGAACGACAAGCCGCCCCTATCGCGGCCGACCTGCCCCCAGCCGACACAGAGGCCCTGGCCCGCGGTCGTCACCCCGATCCCTTCGCCGTACTCGGCCTGCACGCCCAGGGCGATGGCTACGCATTGCGGGTCTACGCGCCCGGCGTACAGGCCGTGGAAGTGCTCGAGCGCGACAGCGGTCGCTGGCGAGGTGAGCCGACCGAGCGCTCGACTCCGGGCCTGTTCGTCATCGTGCTGGACGAGGCCTTCCCCTATCGACTGCGCCTCCATTGGCCCGACGGCATGCACGAGACCGAGGATCCCTACGCCTTTGGCCTGCTGCTCGGCAACATCGACCTGCACCTGATCGGCGAGGGCACCCATCGCGATCTCGGCCGCTGCCTGGGTGCCCAACCCATGAAGGTCGACGGCGTGGCGGGGGTGCGCTTCGCCGTGTGGGCGCCCAACGCCCGGCGCGTCTCGGTGATCGGCGCCTTCAACGGCTGGGACGGCCGCCGCCACCCCATGCGCCTGCGTCACCAGGCCGGCGTATGGGAACTGTTCGTACCGCGCCTGCAACCGGGCGAGTCCTACAAGTACGAGTTGGTGGATGCCCACGATCAGGTAATCCACAAGGCCGATCCGGTGGCCCTGGCCAGCGAACTGCCGCCCGGTACCGCGTCGAAAGTGGCCGACATCGAAGGCTTCGCCTGGCACGACGAGGCCTGGCTCGCCCGACGCGCCGACACGCTAGCTCCCGATCGTCCGATCTCGATCTACGAAGTGCATGCCGCCTCGTGGCGCAAGCACGGCGGCAACGTGGGCGAGCTGTACAGCTGGCAGGAGCTGGCCGAGCAGCTGATTCCCTACGTGCTGGAGATGGGCTTCACCCACGTCGAGCTACTGCCGATCATGGAGCACCCCTTCGGCGGTTCCTGGGGCTATCAGCCGCTGGGCCTGTTCGCTCCCACCGCGCGCCATGGCTCGCCGGCCGATTTCGCCGCTTTCGTCGACGCCTGCCATCGGGCGGGGCTCGGCGTGATCCTCGACTGGGTGCCGGCACACTTCCCCACCGACGCCCACGGCCTGGCGCGCTTCGACGGTACCGCGCTGTACGAGTACGCGCATCCCTTCGAGGGCTTCCATCAGGACTGGAACACCTACATCTACAATTTCGGACGCCGCGAGGTACACGGCTTCCTGCTCTCGTCGGCGCTGCACTGGCTCAAGCACTACCACGTCGACGCACTGCGCGTGGACGCGGTGGCCTCGATGCTCTACCGCAACTACTCCAGGCGCGACGGCGAATGGATTCCCAATCGCCATGGCGGCCACGAGAACCTCGAGGCGCTGGACTTCCTGCGCCATCTCAACCGGGTGGTGGCCGAGGAGGTACCCGGCACGGCGGTCATCGCCGAGGAGTCGACCGCCTGGCCTGGCGTGACCCGGACGGTGAACGAAGATGGGCTCGGCTTCGCCTACAAATGGAACCTGGGCTGGATGCACGACACCCTGAGCTACATGGCGGAAGACCCGATCTACCGCTGCCATGGCCACCACAACATGACGTTCCCCCAGGTCTACGCCTACGCGGAGCGCTTCGTGCTGCCGATCTCCCACGACGAGGTGGTCCACGGCAAGCGCGCACTGCTCGACAAGATGCCCGGCGACGAATGGCAGAAGTTCGCCAACCTGCGCGCCTATCTCGCCACGCTATGGACCCAGCCCGGCAAGAAGCTGCTGTTCATGGGCTGCGAATTCGGCCAGTGGCGGGAGTGGGATCACGATCGCGAACTCGATTGGGGGCTGCTCGACGAGCCGCGCCATGCCGGCGTGCGCCTGCTGGTGGGCGATCTCAACCGGCTCTATCGCGAGTTGCCCGCGCTGCACCAGAGCGACTGCGATCCCTGCGGCTTCGTCTGGGTCATCGGCAACGACCACACCAATAGCGTCTTTGCCTGGCTGCGCTGCGACACCAAGGGTGAACCACTGCTGCTGGTAGCCAACATGACTCCGATGCCGCGTGAGAACTACCGGGTCGGGATACCGCAGAGCGGCGAGTGGGAGGAAATCTTCAACAGTGACGCCGAGTGCTACGGCGGTTCGAACATAGGCAATTTGGGACGGCGCGAAGCCGTCGAAGAGCCGCTGCACGGCCAGCCGGCAAGCCTCGAGCTGACGCTGCCGCCGCTGGCGGTGATACTGCTGCGGCCTTGCTGAGCGCTGTCACTAGAGACGCGAAACAAGGAGACAACATGTTGGCCATGCTGCAACCGGTCCGTTCGATCCTCTGGAGCGTCGCCCTGCTGCTGCTCGGCAACGGCCTCATCAACACCCTGCTGACCCTGCGCGGGACCGACGAAGGCTTCTCGTCAACCGTGGTGGGCGTGATCATGTCGGCTTACTTCGTCGGCTTCACCTGCGGTACCTGGGTCAGCAGCCGGCTGATTCGCCGTGCCGGGCACATCCGCGCCTTCGCCTTCTGCGCCGCACTGTGCGCTTCAGGAGCACTGCTGCACATCATCTTCGTCGATCCCTGGGTGTGGATCGTGCTGCGCTTCTTCTACGGCCTGGCCTTCGTGACCTTGATGACGGTGATCGAGAGCTGGCTCAACGGGCAGGCCGCGAGCCACGAGCGCGGCCGGGTCTTTGCCACTTACATGCTGGTCAACTTGGGGGCGATCGCCGCCGCCCAACAGATCCTGCGCCTGGACACCCCCGGCGGGTTCCTGCTTTTCGCCGTCACGGCCATCCTGATCAGTTGGGCGCTGCTGCCGATCACCATGACCCGGCGCCAGCAGCCTACGGTGCCGGAAAACGCCAAGAGCAGTCTCAAGGCGCTGCTTGGGTTCGCCCCTCTGTGTGTCGCTGCCTCGGTACTGTCGGGACTGGCCATGGGTGCCTTTTGGGGCATGGCGCCACTGTACGCACGCCAGTTGGGCTGGAGCGCCGCCGACGTGGGCATGTTGATGAGCGTGACGATCCTGGGCGGGGCGCTGCTGCAGTTGCCCATCGGCCGCTTCTCCGACAAGCACGATCGCTCGCAGGTGATGACCTGGGTGGTGATCGTCGCCGCCGCACTGGCGGCACTGATGCCCTTCGCGCCCAACCAGACGGCGCTGATGGGGCTGTTCTTCCTGTGGGGCGGCTTCTCGTTCGCCATCTATCCGCTGGCGGTGGCGCAGTTGATCGACCAGTTGCATCCCGAAGAGGTAGTCGCGGCCTCGGCCGACATGCTGGTGACCCAAGGGGCAGGCAGCGCCCTGGCCCCGATTCTCGCCGGCATTCTGATGGGCGCTCTGGGCCCCCAGGCGCTGCCGCTCTATATCGCCGCGGTGCTGGCCCTGCTCGGCGCCTATGCGCTGTATCGCCGCCGCCACGTGTCCGACCTGTTGCAGGGTCATGCTCACTTCGAGCCAATGACCCAGACCAGCCCGCTGTCGCTGGAGATGATGTTCGACGACAGCCAGCCCGACCTGTTCGACGACCCCAGCTTCTACGAAGAGCACGAACGCTACCGGCTGGTCGAGGCGTACCGGCAGCGCGAATGATCTCAGCTCAGGCGTTCGAAAAGCGCCTCCAGATCGGTCACGGTCAGGTCCGGCTCGATGCCCCAGGGATTGCGCAGATGCGCGTAGACGGCAGGGTCGGCGCGTAGGATGCGATAGCGCATTACCCGGCCAGCCGAGACAGGGCAAAGTTGGCGATGGCGGTGTCCTGCACGCCGGTACCGGTCAGGTCGCAGAGCGTGATGGCGGCATCCGACACCCGCAGGTTCTCGCCCCGCTCGATCACCCACCCCAGCTCATGCACCTTGAACGGCGGCTCACGCTTCTCATTGGCGAAAACCTTGAGTTCGCCGTTGTGCTCGCTCTGGGCGCGGGTATCGCAGACGCAGACGTCGGCACGGGTCAGCACCGATTCGTCGAGTTCGCGCTTGTCGGGGCTGTCCGAACCCATGGCGGTGACATGCACGCCCTCGGGCAGGTCGCTGGCGTGCAACATCGGCTCCCGCGACGGCGTGGCGGTGACGATGATATCGGCCTGCTGGCAGGCGTCGTGCACGCTGTCGCGCACGGTGACGGTGAGGCCCTGGCTGCGCATCTCCTCGGCGTAGGTCTCGGCACTTTCACGGCGGCGTGCCCACACATCGAGGGTGTCGATATTGCGCACCAGGCGCAACGCCTCTACCTGGCGTCGCGCCTGCTCGCCGGCGCCGATCACACCGACCCGGCAGCTGTCCCTCCGCGACAGGTGCTTGGCCGCAATCGCCCCGGCCAGGGCGGTACGCACCATGGTCAGGTAACCCTCGTCGAACAACACCGCCTCGACCTGGCCGGTTTCGGCGGAGAACAGCATCATCAAACCGCTCAGGCTCGGCAGGCCGCGCTTGGGGTTGTCGAAGGCGCCGCTGCTGACCTTGATCGCGTAGCGCTTCCAGTCCTTGATATGGGCCGTCTTGACGTCGACCTCGCTATTGAACTCCTCCATGGCCATCGACAGGATCGGCGGCTGCACCACCTCGCCGCGCCCCAGGGCGGCGAACCCCGCCTCTACCTGGCGCAGCGCCTCGTCGTCGATACCCACCACCGCCTCGATCTCGTCACGCTGATAGAGCTTCATCCCTTCCTCCTGGTTCGTCACTGATCACATCAGCGCCCACACATGGCGCGCGCCCGATCCAGCGTCTCCAGCGCCACGCCGTTGCCGGAAAGAATCAGCGCCACCCGCTGGCCGCGCACCTGGATGCCATGCTCGGCCAGGGCGGCAAGCCCCACCGCCGCGGCTCCTTCCACCAGCAGCTTCTCGTGCTCGAGGATGTCGACCATGGCATGGGCGATGGCGACTTCCGAGACCTGGTAATGGCCGTCCATCACCTCGCGTACCAGACTGAACGTGCAGCGATTGTCGAGGCCAATACCGCCACCCAGCGAATCGGCCAGGCTCGCGACCTCCTCCACCACCACGGGCTGCCCCGCCTGAAGACTCTCCCACATGGCCGCACCGTGGGAGAGGCTGACGCCGGTGATGCGGGTCTCGGGGCGAATGGCCTTTACCGCCGCACCGATGCCGCCGAGCAGCCCGCCGCCGGAGAGCCCGACGATGACCCGGTCGAGGTCCGGCGCATCCTCCATCAGCTCCAGCCCGATGGTGCCCTGCCCGGCCACGATCAAGGGATCGTCGAAGGGGGGAATCAGCGTCATGCCTCGCTCGCGCACCAGTTGCTCGACCTCGCCGAAGGCCGCGTCCTGGCTCTCGCCCACGCGCTTGGCCTCGACGCCCAGCGCCTCGATGGCCGCCACCTTGTTGGCCGGTACCAGCCGCGACAGGCAAATCGTCGCGGCAATGCCGAGCCTGGAGGCGGCAAAGGCCACGGCACGCCCGTGGTTGCCGGTAGAGGCGGTGACCACGCCGGCTTCCAAGGCATCGCGACCGTGACGCTCGATCAGCGCGGCGATCATGTTGACGGCACCGCGCAGCTTGAAGGCGCCGCTGGGCTGCTGGGTTTCGAGCTTGAGCAGAATGTCGGCGTCGAAGCGCTCGGAGAGTGCGTGAGAGCGGACCAGCGGGGTCCGTACCGCCTGGCCGGCGATGCGGCGGCGAGCCTGATAGATGGAAGCGAGGGAAATGCCGTGCTCGAACTGCGTCATCGCGGATTCTCACGTGGCCAAGGGCGCCGGCCGCGACCCATTGCCCATCAGCCTAGTCTGCGCACCGACACAGGGGCAAAAATCGGAATGACCGCGGGCAAGACCCGCGGCCATTGCGTTCAGCTCAGGCGCGTTCAGCCGACCGACATGGAGGCCTTGACCACGCCCTCGCGGACCAGCTCGTCTGTGACCTTGTTCACCGCGCGCTCGGCCCGGGCGACGATCTCGTCGACCTCGGCGCGAGTCGCCACCAGCGGCGGCGCGAAGCCAAGGATATCGCCCTGGGGCATGGCCCGGGCGATCAGGTTCTCGTCCAGCGCCGCCGCGGCGATGCGCGGGCCGACCTTGTGCGCAGCATCGAAGTGCGCACGCTTGGCCGGATCGACGGCAAACTCCAGCGCCGCCAGCATGCCCACGCCGCGCACGTTGCCGACGATGGGATGATCGCCGAAGGCGGCCTGCATCCGCTCCTGCAGGTAGGCGCCGGTTTCGGCGGCATTCTGGGTCAGCCCCTCACGCTCAATGATCGCCAGGTTGGCCAGTGCCGCGGCGCAGCCCAGGGCGTGGCCAGAGTAGGTCCAGCCGTGGCCGATGGGGCCGTACTGGCCGGTGCCCTGCTCCAGCACGCTCCACACGCGGTCGCCGACGATCACGCCGGAGAGCGGCTGATAGGCGCTGGTCAGGCCCTTGGCGACCGTAATGAGGTCGGGCTTGATGCCGTAGTAGTGGCTGCCGAAGTCGGCGCCGATACGGCCGAAGCCGCATACCACTTCGTCGGCGATCAGTAGCACGTCGTACTTGGCCAGCACCGCCTGGATCGCTTCCCAGTAGCCTTCCGGCGGCGGCACGATGCCGCCGGTGCCGAGCACCGGCTCGCCGATGAAGGCGGCCACGGTATCGGGACCTTCGGCCAGGATCATCTCCTCCAGCTTCTGCGCGCAGAACTGGGAGAACTCACGCTCGCTCATGCCTTCCTGCTCGGCGGCGCGGTGGTAGTAGTACGGCGCCTCGGTGTGCAGGATGCCGGCCAGCGGCAGGTCGAACTGATCGTGGAATGCCTTGAGGCCGGTCAGCGAGCCGGTGGCCAGCCCCGAGCCGTGATAGCCGCGCTGACGCGAGATGATCTTCTTCTTCTGCGGGCGGCCCAGCACGTTGTTGTAGTAGCGGACGATCTTGAGCTGGGTCTCGTTGGCATCACTACCGCCGAGGCCGTAGTAGACCTTGGACATACCGGGGCCGGCGAGCTCGATGATCTTCTCGGACAGTGCGATCTGCGGCTCGTTGGAGTGGCCCACGTAGGTGTGGTAGTAGGAAAGTTCCAGCGCCTGCTGGTAGATCGCCTCGGCCACCTCGGTGCGGCCGTAGCCGATGTTGACGCAGTACAGCCCGGCAAAGCCGTCGATGAACTCGCGGCCGTCCTTGTCGACGATGTGGATGCCCTTGCCGCCGGTGATCACCCGGCCCGGCGCGTCGCCGTGGGCGAAGTCGCGCAGGTGGGTGGAGGCGTGGAAGGTGACCTTGCGGTCGCGCTCGATCAGATCGCGGTGCTGCTGGCTCATGATGCTCTCTCTTCTCTCAGGTCCCCGCCGCGGCGAGGAGATGTTCAATTCGTTTGTATTGCTCAAGGTTGGGCTGACGAGCCGGGAGCTCTGCGAGCAAAGGCCTGGCTAGGCGAAGCGCTGCCGGGAAAGCGGAGTGGACTTTTGTCCATGAGCATTTCACGGTAGCGGTTCAACAACGCTAGGCCGAAGCGCAGCTAGCTCCCCGATACGGACCCCAAGGCACCCAAGCAGTAATACTTCGTCTCGAGATATTCGTCGATCCCGGTGATGCCGCCCTCACGGCCGAGCCCCGACTGCTTGACGCCGCCGAAGGGGACGGGCGGGCCGGTCATCTTCACCGAGTTGACGCTGACCATGCCGTACTCCAGCGCCCGCAACAGCTTCCAGATGCGGCGGATATCGTGGGTATAGACATAAGCCGCCAGGCCGTACTCGGTATCGTTGGCCATCTCGATCACTTCGTCGTCGTCGCGGTAGGCGGTCACGCCGGCCACCGGGGCGAAGTTCTCCTCGCGCCACACCTTCATCTGCGGCGTCACGCCAGTGAGCAGCGTGGGCATGAAGTAGTTCTCTCCCGGTGCCCGGGTCTGGTCGCCGGCCACCAGGGTCGCACCGCGGGAGATGGCGTCGTCGACGATGGCCGCCGCCTTGTCCACCGCCTGGCGATGGATCAGTGGCCCCAGGTCGACCTCGCTCTCCATGCCGTTGCCTACGGTCAATGCCGCCATGCGCTCGGCGAAGTGCGCGACGAACTCGTCGTGGATCGACTCGTGTACCAGGATGCGGTTGGCCGCCAGACAGTCCTGCCCCGCGGTCTGGAACTTGGCCGCCACCGCGGCGAAGGCCGCTTCCTTGGGGTCCATGTCGGGGCCGACGATGAACGGCGCGTTGCCGCCGAGTTCCAGCGAGACGCGCTTCACCGTCTGGGCGCTCTGCTCGAGCAGCAAGCGGCCGACCCGGGTGGAACCGGTGAAGGATAGCGCCTTGACCCGCTCTTCGGCACACAGAATCTTCGATACCTCGGCGGGCTCGCCCAGCACTACGTTGAACACCCCTGCCGGAATCCCGGCGCGCTCGGCCAGCTCGGCCAGCGCCAGCGCCGAGAACGGTGTCTCGCCGGCCGGCTTGACCACCACGGTGCAGCCGGCGGCTAGGGCGGCGGCGGCCTTGCGGGTGATCATCGCCAGCGGGAAGTTCCACGGCGTGATCAGCGCGGCGATGCCCACCGGCTCCTTGAGTGTGCCCAGGGCGGCGTTGGGGATGTGGCTGGGAATGGTCTCGCCGAAGGTGCGCTTGCCCTCTTCGGCGAACCAGCGCACGAAGCTGGCGCCGTACTCCACCTCGCCGCGGGCGTCGGGCAGCGGCTTGCCCTGCTCCAGGGTCATGATGATGGCGAGATCCTCGCGGTTGGCCTGCAGCAGGTCGTGCCAAGCCAGTAGCCGCTCGGCCCGCTCGTCGGCACGCAGCGCCCGCCAGTGAGCGAAAGCGGCATCTGCGGCGTCCACCGCTTCACGGATCTGGTGCGCCTCGAGCCAGGGAATGTAGCCGATGGCCTCGCCGGTGGCGGGATCCAAGACCGTCTCCTCACGGCCGCCATCGCCGTGGGTCCACTTGCCGTTCACGTAGGCGTGCTCGCGAAACAGGCGCGGATCGTCGAGACGTGAGGCCAGCGTGTTGGACAGTTTCATGGGCACCTCCCCTGACATCGGGCCCACCTCGCGGGCCGACTGTAGCAAAACGAATGAGCAGCCGGCGGCTGCTCGATAGGTACAGGGTAAGGGCAAATCCGGGGTGGGACTTTTCGTTAACCAGCAGGGCAAGTGCGCTTTTTTTTGTCCTCCAGGGCTAAGTTGCGTTTTTTTCTGCGCGCGGAGTTCACGTCTCCGGCGGGGCGGCCTCGGCTTGAGTCAACTGAGAAAGTCGCCTCGCTCCAGGCCGGAGGTGGGGCGCTTGACCGTCTTGGTCACGATATAGGTGAAGTAGCGCTCGATACCGACCTCGGAAGTCAACCACTCGTCGACGAGGCGCTGGTAGGCATCGACGGAGTCGGCTTCGACCTTCATCAGGTAGTCGACCCCGCCGCCCACGGCTACGCATTCGGTGACCTCGGGAGTGTCGTGAACCAGCGTCTCGAAGCGAGCGAAGCTCTCGGCGTTGTGCTGCTTGAGCTCGATCTGCACCCACACCGGCGTGCGCTTGACCAGCGCATCGGGGTTGATGCGCGCGCTATAACCCTCGATGATGCCGGCCTTCTCCAAACGCCGCACCCGCTCCCAGCAGGGGCTGACCGAGAGATTGATCGCCTCGGCCAGCTTCGACTTGGTGATGCGTCCATCGCGGGACAGGATCTCGAGAATCTTCAGGTCGTATCTATCGAGCTTCATCGTTCTCACTTGTTTTTGGCACGCTGTTCAAATCAGCCGAGGGTATCGACGACGTCGGCGATCACGGCGATGGTGTCGCCCATGTTGACCAGCGCGGGGAAGCGCCGCGCCGCCAGGATACCGTCGCGGCCGGCGCGGTATTCGACCGGCGCCACACCGCAGCGGGTCATGTCGTAGACCCTGGCGATGACCTGCCCCTTCTCCACCTTGTCACCCAGTGCCTGGGTCAGCTCGAGCAAGCCGCTGTGCTCGCTCTGCACGTAGCAGCTGGCATCGGGCATGTCGAGATAGACCTGCGGCTCGGCGGGCATTTCCACTTCGCCCTCGATGAGGCCGAAGTGGATCAGGAAGTTGCGCACACCACGCTCGGTGATGGCCAGGCTCTCAGGCGTCGAGGTGCCGCCGCCGCCCAGCTCGGTGGCGATGAAGACCTTGCCCTGGCTCTCTACCGCGGTATCGAAAAGTGCGGCAGCGTCGAGCTCGAACATCATCATCGCGTAGGGCGCACCGAACGCCTTGGCGCCTTCCAGCGCCTGACGCTGCTGCTCGGGGTCGTCGAGCACGTGTGACGCGCCGAAGGGGATGATGTCCAGCGTGCGGCCGCCGGAGTGGAGATCGAGCACCACATCGCACATCGGCACCATGACCCGGGTGAAGAAGTCGGCGATCTTTTCGGTCACCGTGCCGTCGGGGTTTCCGGGAAAGCTGCGGTTGAGGTTGCCGCCATCCATCGGCGAAGTCCGCTTGCCGGCCATGGCCGCCGGCATGTTCATCATCGGCACGATGATCACGCGGCCACGCACCTGCTCGGCGCGAAGCTCGCTCGAAAGCTTCATCAACGCGGTGATGCCCTCGTATTCGTCGCCATGGTTACCGCCGGTGAGCAGCGCGGTAGGGCCCTCGCCGTTCTTGACCACGGTGACGGGGATCATTACCGCGCCCCAGGCCGATTCGTCGGTGGAAATCGGCAGCTTGAGGAAACCGTGCTGGACGCCATCGGCATCGAAATCGACGGTAGCGCTGATCGGGCTGGGTCGTTTGGTCATTTTCCTGGAACTCCTTGTGCTATGGGCAACTGCTCGGGGCTATTCCGGCAACAAGCCTATTTTCCTTTTTCAGCTTGTCCCCGGCGCCCTCGCTCTAGGCTCTGTACGAAAACTGTCTGCGCTCGCCCATACGGCGTTAAAAATCGGCTCAAAGTACTCATTTACACCCCGTAAACTCCGTCTTTTCGCCGATTTTTGCCTTGTCTGGCCATCGCTCGCCGACTTTTCGTACAAAACCTAGCAGTTGTCGCTTGCTTCTCACCGCACGAACAACTGGCGTGGGAAGCTGGCCAGCGTCTCGCAGCCGGTTTCGGTAATCAGAATGCTTTCGGTGATCTCGAGACCCCAGTCGTCCTGCCACAGGCCGGGCATGAAGTGGAAGGTCATGCCCGGCTCCAGGATGGTCTCGTCGGAGGGGCGCAGGCTCATGGTGCGCTCGCCCCAGTCCGGCGGGTAACTGATACCGATGGGGTAGCCGCAGCGCGCACCGCCACGGTCGAAGCCGTACTTGTCCATCGCCGCGCCCAGCGCCATGGCGATGTCGGCGGTGCGGTTGCCAGGCTTGGCCACGGCCAGGCCGTTCTCGATCCCTTCAAGCAGGGCCGATTCGGCACGCACGAAGTCCTTGGGGGGGCGGCCGAGGAACACGGTACGCGACATCGGTGCGTGATAGCGTTTGAACACGCCGGCGATCTCGAAGAAGGTGCCCTCGCCCTCGCGGAAGGGCGTGTCGTCCCAGGTCAGGTGCGGGGCGGCGGCATCCTTGCCGGTGGGCAGCATCGGCACGATGGCGGGATAGTCGCCGCCATACACCTTGCCATGCTCGTCGACGCAGCCCTCGATACCGACGCGGTAGATTTCGGAGACCAGCTTGCTCTTGGGCAGCCCCGGCTCGATCACCTCGAGAATGCGCGAATGCATGCCCTCGACGATCTTGCCGGCGATGCGCATGTAGGAAATTTCCTGCGGCGACTTGATCGCGCGGCACCAGTTCACCAGCGAGTTGGCGTCCATGAAGCGGGCATGCGGGAGTTCGCGCAGCAAACTCTGGTAAGCCTTGGCCGAGAAGTAATAGTTGTCCATCTCCAGCCCCACCACCCCCTGGTGCCAGCCGCGATCGGGCATGATCGACTGGGCCAGGTAGTCCATCGGGTGCATGTCCGGATTCTGAACGTAGTAGTCGGGGTAGTAGGTGATATTGTCGGGATCGATCCAGCAGGTGCGCAGTGCCCCGTTGGCGTCCATGCGACGCCCGTACCACACCGGCTCCCCCTCGAGCCCCACCAGCACGCACTGGTGAACATAGAACGACCAGCCATCGTAACCGGTCAGCCAGGCCATGTTGGAGGGATCGCTGATCACCAGTACATCGATCCCCCGACTGGCCATTTCGGCCCGCACCTTCCATAGGCGGCTTGCGTATTCCTCACGAGTGAAGGACAGGGATACCTGAGTCATTGGGCACTCGCCAAAAGCATCACCAAGAACCGGCCCTGCTTCCGCGAGGAAGAGGACCGGGCCATCGGGTAGTCGGTCATTGCCGGCAGGAGGAACCAGCGTCGAATTGTCCTGATTTCACCTAGGCAAAAGCATGACAATGTCGGGTCAATGCCGCTATGCTGATAGTAGCACCACCCCTTGGTTGGCGGTCAAAGGCTTTATTGAATCATGACAATTGATCTGACTCCGTATCTCTCGGATACGGGGCCCAAGTACCTGGCCATCGCTCGCGCGCTGTCGGAAGCGGTGCGCCAGGGAGAACTCGTGCCCGGCACGCGCCTGCCTCCTCATCGTCAACTCGCCGAGAGTCTGGGCGTGAGCGTGCAGACCGTCTCGCGCGCCTATGCCCAGGCCGAGAAAATGGGCCTGGTACAGGCCCGGGTAGGCAGCGGCACCTGGATCAATGCACTGGACGATGCCAAGGAGTCGGCTTATCTGCGCGGCCATGAGCCCCGTCACGAGAGCCCGCTCATCGATCTTTCGATCGCTCATCCGGTCTGTCCGCCCAGCCATCACCTGCGCTTTCGCCAGACCTTGGCGGAACTGGCCGAGCAGGCCAGCCCCGAAGTGATCAGCGCCTGCCGCCCGATCGCCGGGCTCGCTCACCAGCGCGAGCGTGCCAGCGCCTGGCTCCAGTCCCGCCTCCACGTGCCTGGCGAGATGGACGATCGCGTTCTCTGCAACGGGGCCGCGCATGGCCTGATGCTGGCAATTTCCAGCGTGGTGCAACACGGGGACCTGGTGTTGACCGAGGCACTGACCGACCACGGTCTGATCGCCCTGTCGCGCACCTTGGGTTTTCAATTGCGCGGCATCGCCATCGACGCCGAAGGCCTGATACCCGAGGCCCTCGAGCTGGCCTGCCAGCGTTTCAAGCCGCGCGCACTCTACCTGACCCCAACCCAACTGAACCCCACCGGGGCGACCATGAGCGAGGCCCGCCGCGATGCCGTAGCCGAGGTGCTGGCTCGTCACCGAATGTGGCTGATAGAGGATGACGTTCATGCGCTGCTGGAGGCGCCGGGCTTCACGCCGGTCGCGTCACGTATTCCGCAGCTCAGCTTCCACGTCACCAGCCTGACCAAGGTGACCGTGCCGGGACTGCGCGCCGGCTATCTCACCGTACCGCGCGGGCAGTTGCATCATGTGCTGCCACGCATGCGAGCCACCACCTGGATGGCGACCCCGCTGGTCTTCGAGATCGCCGATCGCTGGCTGGCCGACGGCACCGTCGAAGCCATGGCCGCCGAACAGCGTACGCTGATCGGCGAACGTCAGCAGCTCACCCGGCGCCTGCTGGGACACCACGCGCTGGAGTCGCGCCCCACCAGCCTGCACGTATGGATATCGCTGCCCGACGCCTGGCGCGCCGAGGAGTTGCAGCAGCAGGCCGAACAGGAGGGACTGGCGATCACTACGGCGGTGCCGTTCATGGTGGAACAGACCCCACCGCCACGACGCATCCGCGTGAGCCTCGGCGCCGAACAGGACATTGCCCGCCTCGAGGAAGGTCTCAAGCGCCTGGCCGTGTTGCTCGACGAGGCCCCCCCACCCATGATGCAGATCGTCTATTGATACGCTGAGTGCCGAACATTCGCCAACGACAGGAGCCGCCATGCGCATACTGCTGCATATCAACGACATCGAGGCTTGGCGCGACGCCCTGGTCCAACGCCTTCCCGGTGCCGAGATCGTCACCGCCGCCGATCCCTCCGACAAGCGCCGGGACGCGGATTACCTGGCGGCATGGAAACCGCCCGAGACACTGCTCGCCGAACAGACCCGTCTCAAGGGAATCGTCAACCTGGGCGCCGGCGTCGACGCCCTGCTGAGCAATCCCGCCCTCCCCCGAGACGTGCCTATCGTCAAGCTGCGCGATGCCGGCATGGGTGAGCTGATCGGCGACTACGTGCGCTACGGCATACTTCATTTCCAACGCGACTTCGATCGCTACCAACGCCAGCAGACCCAACGCGAATGGCATGAGCACACCGTCACCGACAAGCGCGACTGGCCGGTGGGTGTACTGGGCCTCGGCGCCATCGGCGCCAAGGTGGCGGCCATGATCGCCGCCGATGGTTTCCCCGTGCATGGCTGGAGCCGTTCGCCCAAGTCGCTCGATGGCATCACCTGTCATCATGGCGGCGAAGGCCTGACCGAACTGCTCGGCCAGGTGCGCACCTTGGTGCTGCTGCTGCCGGGCACGAATTCGACTCGTCACATCATCGATGCCAAAGCACTGGCCGCTCTGCCCGAGGGAGCCAATTTGATCAACCCCGGCCGCGGCAGCCTGATCGACGAGGCGGCACTGCTCGAAGCGCTGGGAGAAGGCGAGCAGGAAGGCCGACTGCGTGGCGCCATCCTCGATGCCTTCCCCGGGGAGCCGCTGCCCGCCGACAGCCCGCTATGGCGGCATCCGCGCATCTGGGTGACACCGCACATGGCCGGCCCGACACCACTGGGCGAGGCCGTCGATCAGGTGGCAGAAGCGATCCGCGCCTTCGAGGCCGGCGAAGAGCTCGATACCGTAGACCCCAAAGCGGGTTATTGAACGGGCGCGTGTCGCGTGGCCGCGGCACGCGCCCAGGTCAGAGGAAGGAGGAGGGGGTCAGGCGATCTCGGCCTGCGGACGCGGATCGTGCACCAGAGCGGACTGCCAGGCTGGCGCGGCGGCGACGCCTTGCTGCGGCGCTTCGATGCGGAACCACATGACCTCTTTCACCAGCGATTCCACTTGCTGACGAAGCGTCGCCGCCTCGTCGGCCGCCCGCTCCACTAGGGCAGCATTCTGCTGAGTCACCTGATCCATCTGGCCGACCGCGGTGTTGACCTGCTCGATGCCGATGCGCTGTTCGCCCGACGCCGAGGCGATCTCCTCCATCAGATCGGTAACCCGGGTGACAGCTGTGACGACCTCACGGATGGTGCTGCCCGTTCTTTCGACGAGCTCCGCTCCCTGACCGACCTGCTGGTGGGACGACTCGATCAAAGTCCGAATCTCACGCGAAGCCTCGGCGCTGCGACTGGCCAGGGTACGCACCTCACCCGCCACCACGGCGAATCCTCTGCCCTGCTCACCGGCACGCGCCGCTTCCACGGAAGCATTGAGCGCCAGAATGCTGGTCTGGAAGGCAATCGAGTCAATGACCTCAATGATGTCTTTTACGCGTCCGGCGCTCTGCGCGATCCCTTGCATCGTGGCGACCACGTTCGCCATCATCTCCCCGCCCTGGTGCGCCGTTTGCCTGGCCTCCAGGGCCAGTTGGTTGGCTACATTGGCGTTCTCGGCGTTCTGACTCACCGTCTGCGTCAGCTGCTCCATACTGGCCGCGGTCTCCTCGATCGACGCGGCCTGCTGCTCCGTACGTGCCGAAAGATCTTGGTTGCCCATCACGATCTGATCGACGCCGGCATTGATCCGCTCGGTGCCGCCATGCACGTTGACCAGCGAGGACACGAGACGCTGACGCATGCTCTCGATACCCGCCAGAAGACTGGACTGATCGCCGGCCTTGAGCGTCAGCGCCTGGGTCAGGTCGCCGTTCGCGATTCGCCGCACTACCTCCTGGGCATGGTGCGGCTCACCACCTAGACTCCTGAGCACGTCACGAATGATCCAACCCATGGCAAGGGTCAGCAGGATACCGATGCCAAGCAGCAGCAGCCCCAACTCGATCAGGCTCACCCAGAAGGCAGCGTTGATGTCATCCATGTAGACGCCCGCTGCCAGGTCCCAATTCCAACCGGGCACCCGCTGCACGTAGCTCATCTTGGGCACTTCTTCGGAGCCGGCCTGGCTGCGCTGGGACATGTAGCCGACGAAACCGCCCGTCTGCGGATTGCGGTCCGCCATTGCCTTGAGCTCCCGATAAAGGTACAGCCCGCTCTTATCCTGGAAGTCGCGCATGGAATCGCCCAAGGCGCGACGGGGATGAGCCACGATGCGAATGTCACTGTCGAAGGCGAAAATGTAACCATCCTCACCGAAGCTCAAGTTCGCCAGGCTTTCGATGGCCCTGGCCTGGGCTTCCGCTTGTGTCAGTTCACCGCGCTCGGCGCGTGAGGCAAGGCTCGCCACCATGTCCCGTGCGCTGCCGACGAAATGCTCGAGGCTCGCGATCCGCTCATTCAACAAGCCCTCACGCTTGTCATAGGCGGTCCACCCCACCAGCACCAACATCCCTACCCACATCAAGCCCAACGTCGCCCATAGCTTGGTACTCGTCGCCCAGTTGCGCATCGTCTTTGCTTCCTTGGATTCGTCTATTACTTAGTCGTAATACGGGGAGAGCCGAAAGCACGCCTGGCGCTTTCGACTCGGTTCTTGGACGGGCTTCTATTGGCCCATTCTGGTTGTTTCGTTCAAGCCGGCAGCAGCCGGCGTTCCACGGGATGTTGCTCGAGCCTGGCGGCGTCGGTTCCGTCCCGCTCAAGCTGCTCGAGATGCTCACCGACCTGAAAGCGGGCGATCAGTCTGGTCATTTCCCCGGCCTGGTCATCCAGCGAACGGCTCGCGGTGGCGACCTGCTCGACCAGCGCCGCATTCTGCTGGGTGGTGGCCTCGAGCTGAGCCACGGCCTGGTTGATCTGCTCGATACCCGCCGACTGCTCATCGCTGGCCGACGCGATCTCCGCCACCAGATCGGCGGACTGGCGCACGTCACGCGAAATCGCCGTGAGCGCTTCCGAGGTCTGTCCCACCAACCCATTGCCGGCTTCCACGCGCCGAGTGGTATTGTCGATCAATTGACGAATGTGTTCGGCCTCTTCGGCGCTGCGGCTGGCCAGCTTACGCACCTCATCAGCAACCACGGCGAAGCCACGGCCATGCTCGCCGGCCCTGGCCGCTTCCACTGAAGCATTGAGGGCCAGCAGATTGGTCTGGAAGGCAATGCCGTCGATCGCCTCAACGATGGCAGTGACCTGGCGGTTGGCCTCGAAGATCTGCCGCATGGCCTGGCGCGCTTCCTCGGCGACCCGGCTGGCCTGTTCGGCCTGGGTGACGGCCTGCTCGCTCATGGCACTGGCCTGGCGCGCATTGTCGGCTGATTGACGCACGGTGGAAGTCATCTGCTCTATGCTGGTGGCAGTTTCCACCAGCGAGGAGGACTGCTCTTCGGTACGGCTCGCCAGGTCCTCGTTGCCCTGGGCGATCTCGCCGCTGGCCGAACCGACACCGCGCGCGCCCTGCTGGATCGCAGCCACCAGCGCTTCCATGTCGGCGGTCGAGGTGTTGAAGGCGCGATAGAGCTGAGACAGTTCATCGCTGCCCGACTCGGCCAATCGCTGAGTGAGATCGCCGCCGCGCGCTTCGATCTGGCCCAGGGCTCGGCGCAGCGGCACCACCATGGTGCGCACCAGCACGAAGGAGAGGAGCACTGACACCGCCATGGCCAATGCTGCCAAACCGGCGAATGTCCAGAGACCCAGCCGCGCTTCCCTGGCCTGCGCAGTGGCCTGTGTTTTCACGTCCTCGGCCAGGGCAAGTTCGACCTCGCGCAGACGCTCGAGCTTGCCGGTCTGGGCTTCGAACCAGCGTTCGGAGCGAACGCCATAACCCCCATCAATGCCCTGGCGCATGGCAATCTGGCGCATCATGTACAGGCTGCCATGCGCCTCGTGTTCCACGGTGGCGGCACGGTAACGTGCCGCCATGTCGGCATCGGCCAGTACCGTGAAGCTCTCTTCGAACGCCTCTTCCTCCCCTAGCAGCCTCAGGAAGCGGTAGTAGACATCCGACGACATGCGATTGGCGGCAAAGGCACTGGCCAGCAGCGCGCGCTCGATGCCGGCGGTTTCCTTGATCTCCAGCAGGGCGTAGTAGGCCCCCAGGCTACGGGTCAACGAGCCGGCGTTACCGAGCGCGTTCAGCCGGCCTACGACCTCAGCCAGATACGAGTTGATCTCGGTATAGTACTCGAGCGCATCCAGATCCGAGATGCCCAGGGCATCGACCTCGCGCCGCATGTCGGCAATCCCGGCCAACAGCGTCTCCACCTCCTCCAGCCGTTCGCCGATCTCGGGGTCACCGCCGTGGTCTATCTCCTGCCAAGCGGTACGGTAGGTCGCCAGTCGTTCGTCGACGCTGGTGCGCTGGGCAACGAGTCGACCGCCGAAGTTCTCTCCCCGGCTACCGAGGAAGCCGGCCGAGAGGCCGCGCTCGACCTGGAGCTCATGCACCAGGCCACCCAGCTGGGCGGACAGTTCGGTGAAGCGCTCGACCTGCTGCATGTCATTGGCCAGGCGTTGCCGCTCCATGATGCCGACACCGGCCAGCCAGACGATGATGCAAAGGGGAAGTGCCAGCGCCAGCATGAACTTGCGCGACACCGGGATGCGGTGAAGAAGATTCTGCATGTGAGGAACCCTGCCGAACTCAGTGATATCGAAGGTCGTGACGTGGCTGGCGTAGCATGCCGTTGTTGTTGTGATATCCGTCGGCCCAACGCTACTTCGGCCGGGCACGGAAAACCTTGAGTCCGCAGGAACGTTCGTCGGTGAAAACACTGATCGGCGTCATGGTTTCTGCGGCTCCGCATGAGGCCCCCTGACCAAGAGCAACCAAGAAACCATCGTGCACTGGGGAACCGATACGCACGGCCGGGGCTCACAGGGACTGTCGCCTCTCAGTCAAGCGGTGCTTCGCCATGAACCGACCCCGACACGCTCTTGACCGCCTCACTTACCTGCTGCTGCTGGCCTGGCTCCCCGCCATGGCGTCGGCGGAGGTGCCGGAGCCCCAAGCCATCCTGCAGCCCTTCAATGCCAGCTATCGGCTGGAGGTGAAGGGCTGGCCCAACGCCACCATCGATCATCGCTTGAGCCGTGAGAGCGGACACTGGCAGAGCCGCATGCAGGCCGCGATTACCGTGGCCCGCGGCAACGAAAGCAGCCGCTTCATCGTCACCCCGGAGGGTGTGCGCTCGGTGAACTACTCCAGCGGCTACTCGCTGTTGGGCGTGGGCGGCAACTACCGCCTGGGCAGCAGTGAGCTTTCCGGACTACCCGACCGTCAGGCAGCGCTGATCGAACTCTCGCGCCGCGCCTTGAACGGTGACTGCCAAGGCACTGTCTGTCGCCTCGTCTATCAGGACCACCGTGGTCGCGAGGAGACGCTTGACTTCCGATCGCTGGGCACGCAAGCGCTGGCCCTGCCTGCCGGAGAGTTCGAGGCGATTAAGGTCGAAGTGAACGACCCGGAAACCCCCGAGCGCAAGATGCTGTTCTACTTCCATCCGCAGTATCCGGGGCTGCTGCTGGCGGTGGATTACCACCGCGACGGCGAACGCAAGAGTCGTCTCACCCTCACTTCGCTGACCTCTGAGGGCCGCTGAGCGCCAATTGACGGCGCTGACACAGCACAACGAGCCAATCGCTGGTAGAGTTAGCGGTTTTCGCCGCCCTGGCCTGGGCGGCTCAACGAAGGAACCGCGATGCTCTCGGGGCTTTTGATCGTACTGCTGCCGCTGCTGCTGGGTTATCTGGTACCGGTACGCCATGCCGGCGTGATGAGCGTCATCAACCGTGGCGTCAATGCCTCGGTCTACGTCATCCTGCTGCTGATGGGCATCGGCCTGGCGGGGCTCGACGAACTCAGCCGCGAATTGTCGCGCATGGGCGGACAGGCCATGCAGCTGTTCGCGGCGATCACCGCCTGCAATCTCGCCGCCCTGTGGTGGTTGTCACGTCGCCTGGGGCTGCGCATGGGCTCATCACCGGTGGTGAAGGACGCCCCCACCACCAAGCTGGCGGCATTGCTCGGCTCGCTCTCCCTGGTGGCCGTGGTGGCAGGCGGCATACTGCTCGGGCTCGCACTCGCCTGGCTGGGAGGCGATGTCATCTTCCAGCATGCCGAGCAATGGGCCGAATGGGTGCTCTATGTGCTGCTGGCACTGATCGGCTGCCAGCTCCGCAACTCGGGCATGCCGCTGAAGCAGATCCTGCTCAACCGTCACGGACTGGCCATTGCCACGACCCTGGCGATCAGTTCCCTTATCGGCGGTCTACTCGCTGCCCCCCTGCTGGCACTGAGCTGGAACGAGGGCCTGGCGCTGGCATCCGGCTTCGGCTGGTATTCGCTTTCGGCGATCCTGGTGGGCGATCAGTTGGGGCCGGTGCTTGGCGGCGTGGCTTTCTTCAACGACCTCACCCGAGAACTGCTTGCCTTCATCCTGATTCCCTTGCTCATCAGGCGCCACGCGCCGCTGGCCATCGGCTACGGTGGCGCCACCTCGATGGATTTCACGCTGCCGGTGATTCAACAACATGGCGGCGTGGCCTGTGTACCCATCGCCGTGGTCAGCGGCTTCATCCTCTCGCTGTTGTCGCCGCCCTTGACCCTGTTCTTCCTGTCACTCTGAACATTTCGTCCCGATGAGAAAGCACTTGGCTGGACTATGCTCATGCAGTGCCAGGACACACTGACTCGCCGAAAGGCTAGGTTGAACTCATCGAGCAGAAACGGCTAACTGGGCGCCACACGAACTTAAACGATCAAGTTCGTGCAGCCAGCCATTACAACAAGCCGACAAGGATACCCCCATCGCCTGGCCCGCCGATGCCTGCTACTCGATGCGGGCGGTGATCATGGTCGACGTGTGGAAGACCACGCCGTTCGTCGCCCTGCTGGAGCTGGCCGCGCTGCAGATGCCAGCCGGCGCCGTGAAGGGATGAGCCAGAAAGACTGAACCCGGTGCGAACATCACTGTCCACGCCGACTCGCACCTGACGAACACTGCACCAATCGAGGCTTGAACAAGGGAACCCCATGCAAGACAACACTCTCTGGTGGCGCGGCGGCGTCATCTACCAGATCTACCCGCGCAGCTTCATGGACAGCAACGGCGACGGTGTCGGCGACCTGCCCGGCGTGACCGAGCGACTCGACTACGTTGCCTCGCTCGGCGTGGATGGCATCTGGCTGTCGCCCTTCTTCACCTCGCCGATGCGCGACTTCGGCTACGACATCAGTGACTATCGCGGCGTCGATCCGCTGTTCGGCACGCTCGACGATTTCAAGCAACTGCTGGAACGCGCCCATGCGCTCGGCCTCAAGGTGATCATCGACCAGGTCATCAGCCACACCTCGGACCAGCATCCCTGGTTCCAGGAGAGCCGCATGAACCGCGACAGCCCGGGGGCCGAGTGGTATGTATGGGCCGACCCCAACCCGGACGGCACGCCGCCCAACAACTGGCTGTCGATCTTCGGCGGGCCGGCGTGGACCTTCGACAGCCGGCGCCAGCAGTACTACCTGCATAACTTCCTGTCGAGCCAGCCGGACCTCAACTTCCACAATCCCGAGGTGCGCGCCGCCCAGCTCGACAACATGCGCTTCTGGCTGGAGTTGGGCGTCGACGGCTTCCGCCTCGACACGGTGAACTTCTACTTTCACGACCAGCACCTGCGCAGCAACCCGGCGCTGACCATCGATGCCACCCGCACCATGGGTGCGCCCAAGGAGAACCCCTATACCTGGCAGCGCCACGTATACGACATCAGCCGACCCGAAAACGTCGACTTCCTGCGCGAGCTGCGCGCGCTGATGGACGAGTATCCCGGTACCACCACGGTGGGCGAGATCGGCGACGACACGCCGCTGGAGCGAATGGCCGAGTACACCTCGGGCGGCGACAAGCTGCACATGGCCTATACCTTCGACCTGCTCAACTCGCCGCGCTCGCCGGACTACATCCGCGGCGTGCTGCAGCGCTTCCAGCAGTTCGCCGGCGATGCCTGGCCGTGCTGGGCGCTGTCCAACCACGACGTGGTGCGCAGTGCCACCCGCTGGGGCAGCGAGGAGTGCGCCTTCGCCTACCCGCGCGTGGCGCTGGCGCTACTGTTCTCGCTGCGCGGCAGCGTATGTCTCTATCAGGGCGAGGAGCTCGGTCTGCCCGAGGCCGACGTGCCCTTCGAGCGCATCCAGGATCCCTACGGCCTGCCGCTGTGGCCCGACTTCAAGGGCCGCGACGGCTGCCGCACCCCGATGCCCTGGGACGACACCCCGCTGGCGGGTTTCTCGACCATCGAACCGTGGCTGCCGGTGGCCGAACCGCACCTGCCGCTGTCGGTGGCGCGCCAGGAGGAGGATACCGAGTCGATGCTCAACGCCACCCGTCGCCTGCTGCGCTTCCGATACCAGCACCCCGCGCTGTTCGACGGCGACATGGAACTGCATGAACTGGGCGAAGCGCTGGTCGCCTTCACCCGCCAGCGGGGTAGCGACAAGCTGCTGTGCGTGTTCAATCTCACCGGACAGCCACAGACCGCCGCCCTGCCCGATATTCGCGAAGCGCTGCAGGAGCATGGCTTCCAGTACGAGGTGAGCGGTGGCACGTTGCATCTGCCACCGTATCAGGCGGCCTATTTCCGCCTCTAGCCAATTTTCAGATGCCTCGGGTCACGCCCAGGGCTCGGAGCTGATGCTGGGCATTCGTCCCGAGCACCTGCGTCTGGCCGAGGCCCAGGGCAGCGAAGGGTTCGAGATCGCCAACGTCGAATATCTCGGCAACGAGGTCTACGTCTATCTCGAACCCAAGGCGGGCGACACGCTATTGATCCAGCGTGGCGAAGCCCCCACACGCTGGTCGGTCGGCCAGCGCGTGGCGCTGGCGCCCGCCCCCGGGCACGTCCATCTGTTCGATAACGGCAACCGGGCGCTGCCGCTCAAGGCGACGCTAGCCGTGGCCTGAGGCCGTGGCATCGTCACAAAAATCGACGGCGGGACTGTCCCGGCCATGGTCGGGGCGGTATGCTGGACACCGTACTCATTAGCAGGAAAATCATCGTGTCGCCACCGGCCCGCCGTATCACGCTCAAGGACCTGGCCCGCGAGCTCGGCGTCTCCACCGCCACCATATCCAATGCCTTCAACCGCCCGGATCAGCTCTCGCCCAACCTGCGCGAGCGCATCCTCGCCGAGGCCAAACGACTGGGCTTTCGCGGCCCCGACGCCAAGGCGCGCAGCCTGCGCACCGGGCGCTCGCGGATCATCGCGGTGATCCTGGCAGAGAGTCTCACCTACAGCCTCAACGACGCCGTCTCCAGCGAATTTCTCTCGGGCGTGGCCGAGGTTCTCGACACCCAGGGCCATACCCTACTGCTGCTCTCCGCACGCCAGGCCAAGTGTCAACTGGTCGATTCGGCGAGCATGGCCGATGGCTTCATCGTCTACGGCATGATGCCTTCCGAGGAGCTATTCGACTCGCTGCCGCTCAACGCCTCGCTGGTCGCCGTCGACTTCAACGTCTCGGGCCACCCTTCGGTTCACGTCGATAACGAGCCGGCCTGCTTCGAGATTGCCGACCATGCCCTGACGGCCACCCCGCGCAAGCGCCCGGCCATCGTCAACCTGCGTCTTACCCGCGAGCCGTGCAACGGTCGCATCGACCCCAAGCACACCCTGCTGCCAGCCGAACTGACCATTACCCGTTCACGCCTGGCAGGCTTTCATCGCGCCCTGGAAAAGCACGGTTTCGACACCGACCGGATCCCCATGTGGAACGTGGAGGAGAACACCTTCCGGGTCTGCGAACCGGTGCTCGAGGAGATCCTCGACCTTCCCGACGACGAGCGGCCCGACCTGTTACTGTGCATGTCCGACCGTATCGCCCTGACCGCCCTGACGCTCGCCGAGCAGCGTGGCCTACGCATTCCCGACGACCTGTGCCTGACCGGCTTCGACGGCATTGCCGAAGGGCAATACCGGGCGCCCCGGCTGACCACGGCACGTCAGGAGAGCAGCGACAAGGGGCGCCTTGCGGCACGCATGATCCTGGGCCTGGAGCCGGGCCACTCACGCCTGCTGGGCACCGAGCTGATGCTGGGCGAAACCTGCCCCTGAGCTACCTGTCGGGCCCGCTTGCACACTGCTTGCACGCTTTGTGACCATTGGCTGCATCGCCTTGCGCGATGCTGCCGGGGCTCACTCTTCGTCGCGAGTCTTCGATGCCAGCCTCTTCATCGCTTTCCCCACCCTCCCGCAGCGGCGCTGCCACCCGTCAACGCGGTCGTTTCTCTTTAGTTGCCTTGCTTGCCGTACTGGTTCTGGCAGCGGGAGCGGCCGGTGCCTGGTGGCTGCTCTCGCAACCGCCCCGTATCGAGCGTAGGGCACCGGCAGAGGTCCCGGCACCGCTGGTCGACACGGTGCTGGCACAGCGGCAGGCGGCCGCCCCGGAGCTGCACGGCTTCGGCCGGGTCGTCGCCGAGCGCGAGGCGCGCCTGGCCAGCCGGGTTGCCGGCGAGCTACTCGAATTCACTCCTGAGGCATTGCCGGGCCGCGTGGTGGAGACCGGCACGCCGCTGGCGCGCCTGGACGACAGCGATCTGCATCTGGCCCTGCGCGAAGCCGAGGCGGCACTAGCACAGGCCGAGGCACAGCTGGCCATGGAGCGTGGCGAGCAGCAGCGCGCCGAAGCCGAATATCGTAGCTTTGGCCGCGAGCTTTCCGCCGAGCGCCGCGCCCTGGTACTGCGCGAGCCACAGCTGCGTCAGGCCCAGGCGGAAGTGGAACGTGCCCGGGCCGCCCGCGACCGGGCACGGCTGGATCTCGAACGAGCCACCCTCACAGCACCTTGGCGCGGCATGGTCCAGGCCCAGTTGCTGGGTGCCGGCAGCATGCTGGCCAACGGTACCGAGGTCATCCACCTAGTCGATGTTTCGCGTTTCTGGGTGCGTGTCTCGCTACCCGGTGCGGCACTCGACTGGCTCGCATCCGCCGATGCCAACGGCCCCGGCAGCCAGGTGCGCCTGACATCGCGCACCTGGCCCGGCGACGCGGCGCGTCACGGCGAGGTGATCGCCATGCTGCCGTCGCTCGAGGAGCAGGGCCTTCAGGCCCAACTGCTGGTGGCGGTCGACGACCCCCTGGGTCTCGTGAGCGGTGCCCCCGCCCTGCGCCTGGGTGATGTAGTGCGCCTGGAATTCGACGCCCGGCCCCAAGAGGGGCTGTTCGTCGTTCCGGCCGCCGCCCTGCGCCCGGGTGACCTGCTGTGGGTGCTGGACGACGAGGAGCGCCTGCGCCGCCGTACGGTGGAGGTGGTGCATCGCGGCGAGACGCGCGTGTTGGTCGGTGCCGGCCTCGAGGAGGGTGAACGCGTGGTGACGTCACAGCTCGGCCAGCCGCGCGAAGGCATGCGCCTGCGGCCACGCATCGCCGACCGCGAACGTCCAGCCGGCGAACGTACCGAGCACGGGGAGCGCCGCTCATGATGCGTCGCGGCCCCATCGCCTGGATGGTCCATCACGGTGTCGCCCCCAACCTATTGATGGTACTGCTGATCGTTGGCGGCCTGCTGGCCTCGCTGACGATCAAGAAAGAGGTCTTCCCCGATTTCGAGCTGGAGATCGTCCACGTGGCAATCGGCTATCCCGGCGCCACGCCCGAAGAAGCGGAGCGCAGCCTGCTGCTGCCCATGGAGGCGGCCTTGGCCGATGTCGACGGCATCGACGAGATGACCGCCACCGCCAACGAAGGGGCCGGGCGTGTCTCTCTGACCCTGATCGACGGGGTCGACGTGATGCGCGCCTATCAGGACATTCAGCAGGCGATCAATGCCATCACCAACCTGCCTGCCGCCGCCGACCCGCCGCGTTTCAGTCTTGCCGGCCGTTCGCGCAGCGTCATGAGCCTGCAGGTCCATGGCTGGGTCGGCGAACGGCTGCTGCATGACGTCGCCGAGGAGCTGCGCGCCGAGCTGCAGGCATCCCCCGGCATTTCGCGAGTGGAACTGTCGGGCAATCGCGAGCGCGAGATCCAGGTGCTACTCGATGCCGAGGCCATGCATCGCCATGGGTTCGACCATCGCGGCCTGGCCTCTCGCATCGCCGACGAAGCACTGGATCTCGCCAGTGGCCGGCTGGCCACCGCCGAGGGGGAATGGCTGATCCGCTATCAGGGACGGCGCGACGAGGCCCGAGAATTCGCCGAGCTGCCGTTGGTCGGTACCGCCGACGGCAGCCAGCTGCGCCTGGGCGACATCGCCCGGGTCGACGACGGCTTCGCCGAGAGCGATCGCGAGGTGCTGTTCAACGGCGCTCCGGCGCTGAGCCTGGAGGTCTATCAGATCGGCGACCAGACGCCGATCGGTATCTCCGACGCGGTGCATGCCCAGCTCGAGCGGCTGCGTGCCGGTCTGCCCGAAGGGGTCAGCCTGAGCGTGTCCCAGGACAGCTCCGAGATCTACCGCGACCGTCTCGACCTGCTGCTCAAGAATGCCTGGTTGGGCCTGGCCCTGGTGCTGGTGCTGATGGCTCTGTTCCTCGAGGCACGCCTGGCGTTCTGGGTCACGCTGGGCATTCCCACCGCCTTCCTCGGCGCCATGCTGTTTCTGCCGTGGCTCGGCGTGTCGATCAACATGATGTCGATGTTCGCCTTCATCATCGCGCTGGGCATCGTGGTTGACGACGCCATCATGGTCGGCGAGAACATCCACAGCTACCGCGAGCAGGGCCACTCCCTGCGCGAGGCCGCGGTGCGCGGCGCGCGCGAAATGGCGGTTCCGATCACCTTCGCCATCCTCTCCAACATCGTCGCCTTCCTGCCACTGCTGTTCCTGCCGGGCTTCCTCGGCATGATCTTCGCCGTGGTGCCGCTGGTGGTGGTCACGGTGTTCCTGGTGTCGTGGCTGGAGGCGCTGTTCATTCTCCCCGGCCACCTGGCCCATCGTGCCGGCGGTCGCGAGCCGCGCCCCTGGTTCCAGCCGCTGGACCGCCTGCGCCGTACACTTCAGGATGGGCTGGCCCACTTCACCCAGCAGCGCTTCGAGCCGTTCCTGCAGCGTGCCCTCGATTTGCGCCTGCTGACCGTGAGCCTGGCGATTGCCGTACTCACCCTAGCCATCGCCTGGAGCCTGAGCGGTCGCATGGGCTTCTCGCTGATGCCGCGAGTGGAGTCCGACCGGGTCCAGGCCACGGTGACCCTGCCGGTGGGCAGCCCCATCGCCGAGGACCGGCGCATTCGCGACCAGTTGCTGGATGCCGCCACGGCGCTCACCGAACGTGACGACGGCCCACGCTTCAGCGATACCCGAGCCCAGATCGACGGCGACCGCCTGAACGTGCGACTGACGCTGGAGCGCGCCAGCCTCGACGCCTGGCCACCTTCACGCGTGGCGCGGGCCTGGCGCGAGGAAGCCGGCGACGTCCTCGGTGCCCAGGCGGTGCGCTTCGAGTCGGACTTCGGCGGTCCGGGTGCCGGCGCCGGGCTCACCCTGCGCCTGTCGCATCCCGACAGCCGCGCACTGGAGGCCGCCGCTACCCGACTCGCCGACGAGCTTGCCGAATTCGACGGCCTGACCGATATCGACAGCGGCCTGGCCGACGGCAAGCCGCAGCTCGAACTGCGCCTGTCGCCGGAAGGTCGCGCCCTGGGGCTCACCGGGGCCGACTTGGCTGCCCAGCTACGCGGCCCACTGCAGGGCGTTACCGCCGTCGAGCAGTTCGTCGGGCGCCACGAGATCAGCGTCGAGGTGCGCCTGCCGGGAGAAGAGCGCGACAGCCTGGGGCATCTCTACCGGCTGCCGATCCGCACCGCAGATGGCCTGGAGGTACCGCTCGAGCGGATCGCCGAGATCCACCTGGGGCGTGCCGCCACCACATTGGAGCGTCTCGACGGCCGGCGTCAGATCAGCGTCACTGCCGACACCGACAGCGACGCGCAGATCAACCAGGTAATCGCCACCCTACAGGCAGAGGTCTTCCCCGCATTGCAGGCGGCCTGGCCGGGGCTGGAGTTGACCCTCGGCGGCCGCCAGCAGGAGACTGCCGACAACGTCTCGGCACTGAGCCAGGCCACCTGGCTGACGTTGATTGCGCTCTACGCGCTGCTGGCGATCCCGTTTCGCAGCTACCTGCAGCCGCTGCTGGTACTGGCGGCGATTCCCTTCGGCATCATCGGCGCCATGGCCGGTCATGCGATCATGGGCTTCGGCCTCTCGGTAATCAGCCTGATGGGCATGCTGGCGCTCTCCGGCGTGGTGATCAACGACGCCCTGGTGCTGATCGACTACGCCAACCGGCGACGGCGTGAAGGCTTCGGCGCCCGCGAGGCCATCGTCGCCGCGGCGACCCGCCGCCTTCGGCCGATCCTGATGACCACCCTGACCACTTTCCTTGGCCTCGCGCCGATGATCTTCGAGACCTCGCGCCAGGCGCGGTTCATGATCCCCATGGCCATCTCGCTGGGCTTCGGCATGCTGTTTGCCACCCTCATCCTGCTGATACTGGTACCCTGCCTCTATCTCATGCTGGAGGGTCTGCGCGAACGATGGGAGCACCAGAGCAACGCCCACTCTACCCAGGAGCCGATCCGATGAGGCCACGCTTCGCCCGTCCGCCCTTCTCGCACCTGGGCGTCAAACTGTTCGTCATCATCCTCTCGGTCAACGTGGCAATCGCCGGACTGGTCTTCCTGGCGGTGTCGCGCAGCCTCGACCGCGGCTTTCTCGAGTACCTCGAAACTACCCAGACCAGCCGCGCCGAGACCCTCGCCGATGGTCTGGCCGAGGAGTGGGCACGTCGCGGCGACTGGCAATGGCTGCGCGACTCGCCGCCGGCCTGGAAGCGCCTGGTGCACCGGCAGCTGTGGCCCGGCGACCGACCGCCCCACGGCATCGAGCGCCGCCTGGGCGACCCTCGCGACTTCGTACTGCACGACGCCGAGGGCTTGCCGGTAATCGGCCTGCCCCCGGATGACAGGGAGCTTGCCGCCGAACTCGAGTGGCTGCCCATCGAGCACGATGGCCAACGAATCGGCACGCTCGGCTATCGTCCTCCACAGCAGTTGATGGCACGCATGGACCGCATCTTCCTGTCCCGCCAGCAGCGCAACCTGGGTATCATCGTCGGCGCCCTGGGCCTGGCCTCGCTGCTGCTGGCCGGCGGTCTGGCCTGGTGGCTGGGGCGGCGCACCCGCAGCATGGCATTGGCCACCCGCCGCCTGATGGAGGGCGACTACAGTGCACGGCTGCCGGAGCGCGGCCGAGACGAGCTCTCGCGCCTGGCGCGCGACTTCAACATGCTGGCGGCTACGCTGGAAGCCAGCCGCGAGGCGCGTAGCCGCTGGGTCTCCGACATCGCTCACGAACTGCGCACACCGCTGGCGGTGCTGCGCGGCGAGATCGAGGCCATGCAGGACGGCATCCGCCCACTCGATGAGGACAACCTGCGTTCACTCTCGCAGGAAGTGGGCCAGCTCGAGCGGCTGGTGGCCGACCTGCGCCTGCTCTCCCAAAGCGATGCCGGCGCGCTCGAGGTGCAGCTCGCCCCCCTCGATCTGGCGGCGAGCCTGACCTCACGTCTCGAGGAGGCCAACGGTTGGCTCGCCGATTGCGGCATGACGCTTTCCACCTCGATACAGGGGCCGGCCTGGATGCGTGGCGATTCCCGCCGCCTGCGCCAGCTGTGGACCAATCTGCTCGACAACAGCTGCGCCTACACCACCTCGCCGGGGCAACTGGAAGTCAAGCTGGTGGCTACGAGCAGCCAGGTACGGGTCATCTGGCAGGACAGCCCACCGGGAGTGCCCGAGACCGCGCTCGAGCGACTCACCGAGCGGCTCTACCGGGTCGAGGGCTCACGTAGCCGCGCCAGCGGCGGAAGCGGCCTCGGACTTTCCATTGCCAATGCCCTGGTCAAGAGCCATGGCGGCACCATGCAGGCCTCACCCTCCCCGCTGGGTGGGTTATGCTGGACTATCGAGTTCCCCGCTCTTGCGGCCGATGAGCGAACATAAGGAAAGCCGCCCATGCACGACGCCGAAACTCCACGTGACACCCTGCTGATCGTCGAGGATGAACCCAAGATCGCACGCCTGGTCGCCGATTACCTTGAAGGTAGCGGTTACGCCACCTGGCATATCGACCATGGCGACCAGGTGTTGTCCTGGCTGCAGGAACAGAACGACGAAGAGCAACTACCGTCGCTGGTACTGCTCGACCTGATGCTGCCCGGTACCGACGGGCTCACCCTATGCCGCGAGATTCGCCAGCGCTGGCCGGAAGTGGCGATCATCATGTTGACGGCACGGGTCGAGGAAGTGGATCGCCTGCTGGGCCTGGAACTCGGCGCCGACGACTATATCTGCAAGCCGTTCAGCCCGCGCGAGGTGGTCGCCAGAGTCAAGGCGGTATTGCGCCGCAGCCAGGCGCTGCGCGATCCGGCCGCGATCGCCGGCAGCCACCTGGCGCTCGACGACGATGGCTGGCGTGCGCTGGCCGACGGCCAGGACCTGGGTCTCACCGCCGTGGAATATCAACTGCTCAAGGTGATGATGCAGTCGCCGGGACGTATCTTCACCCGCGACCAACTGATGGATCGCATGTACCGCGACCACCGCATCGTCTCCGAGCGCACCGTCGACAGCCACGTCAAGAAACTGCGGCGCAAGATCAGTGACGTCTGGCCCGAACGTGAAATCATCCGTTCGGTTTATGGCGTCGGCTACAAGTACCAACCTGAGGAGTGACCTTGCTTCTTTCACGTTTTCTGCAAGTTGGTTGCACAGCGCCCTACGACACTGCCAGCATCCCCCACGCAAAGGAGTGACCGAGATGCGCCGTACCACCACCCGAAACCTGCTGCTGCCCGCCCTGCTCGCCGTGGCCATCGCCCCCATGTCGCTGGCGGCCGTCGCCGCCCCCGGACAGGGTGAAGACGGCTGGCACGAGCAGCGCCAGGAGCGCTTCGAGGAGCGCCGCCAAGAACTGTTCGAGCGCGCCGGACTCGACGAGGAGGCCCGCAGCGCCCTGGAGGATGCCCACAGCGAACACATGCAGGCACTGCGTGAGCTGCACGAGCAGCACCGCGAGCGCATGGACGAGATCCTCGACGAGGAGCAGCGTGACGCTCTGCGCGAGGCCAAGCGTGAGATGCGCCAGGAGCGCCATGCCGAGCGCGGCGGTGAGCGTCGTCAGAGCATGCAGGAGCGTCTGACCACACTGGTCGACAGCTGGGAGCTCTCCGACGAGGAGCGCGAGCGATTGGCCGAGCTGCGCGAAGCCCTCTACGCCGACATGCGGGAGCTGCGCGAGCAGAGCTTCGACTCCCGCGAAGAGCGCCGCGAAACCTGGCAATCTCTGCGCGACGAACATCGCGAGGCTCTGGGCGAGGTGCTCAGCGAAGAGCAGATCGAAGCCCTCGAAGCCTTCATGCAGCCCCGCCACCACAAGGGCCACGGCAAGCCTCATGGCGAACGTCAGCGCGGCTGATCGAACGTCCGGAAATACGCAGCGGGCCCGGCACACGCCGGGCCCGCTGCGTTTCATGCCATCCCGAAAGACCCAGTCATAGAGCACGCCCGGCAGCCAGAACGATGCCCGACACCATGTAGAGAATGAACATGGCCACGAACACCATCAGCAGGAACCGCGCGATACCGATGAAAATATCGCCCAGCTGTATGCCCTTGAGGTAAAAGGCCGACATCGCCATGGGCGGGGTGAGGAACGAAGTCTGGTGACATCAGATGGGCGCAAGCGGCTTCTCCTATGTTCAGTTAACGTTTTGTCCGGATCTGTTAACGCAGAGTTGAAGGGCTCCCACAAAACGCGTATTTTATTTGAACGTTCATTCAAAAATAAGAGCGACTTTCCGCCTTGAAGTCGTCAGCCCTGACACCGTCACCCCACTCCCGCGGCATTTACGCGATTCTCTCGGCCTCGATAGTCGTCGACGGTCTTGTCAGGTCTGAAACATGGGGCAGACCTCAGGCGTGCTTTCGATTGTGAGGAACAATCCTCAGCACGTCTCGGCAAGGAGCAGGCGGGAAGGTTCACTCATTCGGAAAGGAGTTCGACCGCATGACGCAGAACCTGTCCTCGAACGAGCGACGCGACCGGCTCAATCCCGTGGTGTTCCACGGATCGATGGCCGGCATCCTGGTCTTTCTCGTTCTTACCATGGCCTTCACCGAGCAGGCCGGCGCCTTCTTCGATGCCGGCCTGGCCTGGGTCAGTGAAACCTTCGGCTGGTACTACATGCTGGCGGTACTGGCCTATCTGGTCTTCGTCATTGCCATCGGCATGTCACGCTTCGGCCGCATCCGGCTGGGCCCCGATCATTCCCGACCGGAATTCTCGACGCTGTCGTGGGCAGCGATGCTGTTCGCCGCAGGCATCGGTATCGACCTCTTGTTCTTCAGCGTCGCCGAACCGGTGGCTCACTACCTGGCGCCACCGGACCTCACTCCAGAGAGCCAGGAAGCGATGCGCTACGCCGTGGTGCAGACCTTCATGCACTGGGGGCTGTCCGGCTGGGGGCTGTACGTGTTGATGGGCATGGCGCTGGCCTACTTCAGCTACCGTCATCGCCTGCCGCTGGCCATTCGCAGCGCGCTCTACCCACTGCTGGGCAAGCGCATTCATGGCTCCATCGGTAACGCCGTGGACATCACCGCGGTGATTTCCACCGTGTTCGGCATCGCTACCAGCCTCGGCATCGGCGTGATGCAGCTCAACTACGGTCTGGCCTACATGTTCGACGTGCCAGAGAGCCTCTCGGTGCAGGTGATCCTGATCGCCCTGGTCGTGGTGCTCGCGACCATCTCGGTGGTCAGCGGCGTGGAGAAGGGCATTCGGCGCCTGTCGGAGTTCAACATGCTGCTGGCACTGGCGCTGCTGTTGTTCGTGCTGTTCCAGGGCCATACCCTGCGACTGCTTGACATGGCGGTAAACAATGCCGGCGACTATCTCTCGACCTTCGTTGCCAAGAGCTTCGATACCTATGCCTTCGCCGGCGACGAGGCCAACGAGTGGAAGATGTGGTGGACGATTTTCTTCTGGGGTTGGTGGATCGCCTGGACGCCCTTCGTCGGCCTGTTTCTGGCACGCATCTCGCGCGGGCGCACCATTCGCCAGTTCGTGGCCGGGGCACTGGGCATTCCACTGGCGTTCATGATGGTGTGGATGTCGGTCTTCGGTAACAGCGGTATCGAACTGGTGGCCAACCAGGGCATCGTCGAGCTCGGCGAACAGGCGCTGAACACACCGCAAACCACCATGTATACGCTGCTCGAACATTACCCCTGGGCGGGCATCACGGCTGCAGTGGTGACCATTCTCGGTATTGTCTTCTTCATCACCTCGGCGGACTCCGGTGCGCTGGTGCTGGCGAACTTCACCTCGATCCTGTCCGATGTCAACCACGACGCACCGATCCGGCTACGCATCTTCTGGTCAGTGGTGATCGGCCTGGTGACCGTGGCCCTGCTGATGGCTGGCGGTCTGGCGGCACTGCAGAGTGCCGTGGTGATCACTGCCCTGCCCTTCTCGCTGGTGATATTTGCCATCATGCTGGGCATGTACCAGGCACTGAAGCTGGAAGGCAGCAAGGCCGAGGCGCGTCGCCGCATTGCCGGCACCGCTCCGGGCGGCGACTGGCGCGAGCGTCTCGACCGCGCCCTGGATACCTCCAACCGTGCGGGTGCCGCCGCCACTATCGAGCATGCCATCCGCCCGGCGCTGACGCAGTTCGCCCAGGAGCTCGAGAGCCGTGGCCAGGAGGCCAACGTGACCGAGGAGCCGCTCGAAGGCGAATTGCTGCCCAGCCTGACCCTGCAGGTCGACCTGGAGAATGCGGCGAGCTTCGTCTATCAGGTCTGCCCACATCGCATGCGCACGCCGAGTTTCCTGCCGGCGGATGATGACTACTACGTGCGGCTCGACGTCTATCTGGCGGAAGGCGGCCAGGAGAAGGATCTCAACGGCTTCACCCGCGGCCAGGTGATCGCCGACGTGCTCTCGGAATACGAGCGCCACCTGCACTTCCTGGCCCTGGCCGGCCAGGACGGTAGCGTTCAGGCCATGCCGGGCGCAGTGGGCGACCCCCCGGCAGCCGCCAGCTCGGCCTGACCGGCACATCAAGCCTCGTCACGGCGGCACCCTTCGGGTGTCGCCGTTTTTCATCCATCATCGACCTTGGCCGCCTTGCGACAACGCAATATGCAGGAGTAACGTTATCGTGACTTCGCTCAGCGTTTGGTACCGCCATGGCTCGTTCAAGACCCTCCCCCCGCTACCGGCCCCCGCTGCCTGGTAGCGCCCTGCTTGCCGCTTGGCGCCAAGGCTATGGGCTGGCCGAACTCAAGCGTGATCTGCTGGCCGGGCTGACCATCGGCATCGTCGCGGTGCCACTCTCCATGGCGCTGGCGATCGCCACCGGCGTACCACCACAGCACGGCCTGTACACCGCCATCGTGGCGGGTGCCATTATCGCGCTCACTGGCGGCTCGCGATTCAATATCTCCGGCCCTACCGCCGCCTTCGTGGTAATTCTGTTCCCCATCGTTGCCAGCCATGGGCTCGGCGGACTGCTGATCGCCACGTTGATGGCGGGGCTGATCCTGGTGGCGCTGGGCCTGGCACGGTTGGGCAACCTGATCCAGTTCGTGCCCTATCCGGTGGTGCTCGGCTTTACCGCCGGTATTGCCGTGGTGATTGCCCTGCTGCAGTTGCCCGACTTCCTCGGGCTCGAGGGCGTCGTACTGGGTGACAGTACGCTGCACAACCTGGCCGCCATCGTTCGTGCCGCCCCGGGGTTGGCACCGGCCGAGTTCGGCGTGGGCCTGGTGACACTGGCCACGCTGATTCTGTGGCCACGCTTGCAACTGCCGGTGCCGGCCCCGCTGGTCGGGCTGGCGGTGGGCACGCTGGCGGCGCTCGCCATCGCTCCGCTGGGCGTGGAGATCGAGACCATCGCCTCGCGCTTCCACTGGGAGCACCTGGGTCAGGCCGGCAGCGGCATTCCCCCCTTCGCCCCCGGCCTGGTGCTGCCCTGGCACCTGCCGGGGCCGGACGGTACGCCACTCACGGTGGATTTCGCCCTGATCCGCGAGCTGCTCGGGCCGGCACTGGCCATCGCCATGCTGGCCGCCATCGAGTCGCTGCTCTGCGCGGTGGTGGCCGACGGCCTGACTCGTACCCGCCACGACCCCAACGCCGAGCTGATCGGCCAAGGGCTCGGCAACATCGCCGCACCCTTCTTCGGCGGCATCACCGCCACCGCAGCGCTGGCGCGTACGGCCACCAACGTACGCAGCGGTGCTTTCTCCCCGCTGGCCGCAGTGGTTCACTCCCTGGTCGTGCTACTTGCGGTAGTCGCACTGGCCGGCGTACTCGCCCTGGTGCCAATGGCGGCGCTGGCCGCCCTGCTGTTCGTCATCGCCTGGAACATGAGCGAGGCACGCCACTTCCTGCATACCCTGAAGGGCGCGCCGGGAAGCGACGTTGCCATTCTGGTGATCTGCTTCCTGCTCACGGTGGTGTTCGACATGGTACTGGCGGTGGCGGTGGGCATCGGCCTCGCCGCGGCGCTGTTCATCCGCCGCATGGCACACCTGACCCACGCCCGTCGCCTCGTACCCGACAGCGACGACGAAAGCCGCGACCTGCCCCGCCAGGTGGCGCTGTATGACATCAACGGGCCGCTGTTCTTCGGCGCCGCGGAGAAGGCCATCTCCTCGCTGCGGGTGGTGGACCCCGAAGTACGCGTGGTGATGCTCGACATGCGCGACGTACCGAGCCTGGATGCCACGGCCATTGTCGCCTTGCAGTCACTGGTCGAGGAGCTGGGCACACGCCAGGTGGGGTTGATCTTCATCGGCATGCCGGCGCGCATGGTGCTCAAGCTCAAGCGTGCCGGCGTCAAGCGTCAGACCGGGCGCCTGGCCGCCGTGCGCCAGCTCGCCCAGGCCTGCCGGCTGGCCGAGCGCTGGCTGCTGGCCGCGCCGGCCACGTGAAGCGCGCTACTCGCCCTGCAGCGTGGCGATCAGCCGCCGCGCCCCGCCATGGTCGCGATGCTCGCCGAGCCAGATGCCCTGCCAAGTGCCCAGCGCCAGGCGGCCATCGCGCACCGCCAGGGTCAGTTGGGTGCCGAGCAGACTAGCGCAGACGTGGGCGGGCATGTCGTCCGGCCCCTCCAGGGTGTGGCGGAAATAGGGAAGATCCCCCGGGACACGCTCGCGCAGGAAGGCATCAAGGTCGTGACGCACGTCCGGGTCGGCGTTCTCGTTGAGCGTCAGCGAGGCCGAGGTATGAAGTAACTGCAGGTGCAGCAAGCCGACCTTCACCTCACTCAACTTCTCCAGCCCCCCAGCTATCTCGTCGGTGATCAGGTGAAAGCCGTGCGAGCGCGGCGCCAGGCGCAGTTCCTGCTGATGCCACATGGCGACTCTCTCCTCGTCGGTGGCTTGGACGGATGTTCGTCCATGCTAGCGGGTCTGTCGGCAAGGCCCAAACCAGCTGAAATAAAGGCGCGACCTGGGTCGCACCTGAACGCCGCCAGCTCAGGCGACAAGAGAGCAATCTTTCAGCTGGCCAGATCGAGTACCACCCTGCCTTCGATCTTACCTTCGTGAAGACGCTGGAAGACGTCGTTAATGTTCTCCAATCGGTCGGTGCTCACCGTGGCCTTGACCTTGCCCTCGCCGGCGAAGTCGAGCGACTCCTGCAGGTCCTGGCGGGTACCGACGATGGAGCCACGCACGGTGATGCCGTTGAGCACGGTCTCGAAGATCGGCAGCGGGAAGTCACCGGGCGGCAGGCCGTTGAGTGAGATGGTGCCACCGCGGCGCACCATGCCCTGGGCCTGCTCGAAGGCCTTGGGCGACACCGCCGTGACCAGCACGCCGTGGGCGCCACCGATGGCCTTCTTGAGATAGGCCACCGGGTCGGTCTTGGCCGCGTTGACGGTGACGCTGGCTCCCAGGCGCTCGGCCAGTGCCAGCTTGGCGTCGTCGATGTCGACGGCGGCCACGTTGAGCCCCATGGCCTTGGCGTACTGTACTGCCATGTGGCCTAGCCCGCCGATGCCAGAAATGACCACCCACTGACCGGGACGGGTGTCGGTGACCTTGAGTCCCTTGTAGACGGTGACGCCGGCGCACAGCACCGGGGCGACCTCGACGAAACCGACGTTGTCCGGCAGGTGACCAGCGTAATCCGCCACTGCCAGGGTGTAGTCGGCGAAACCGCCGTTGACCGAATAGCCGGTATTCTGCTGCGACTCGCACAGGGTTTCCCAGCCTCCCAGGCAGTGCTCGCAGTGGCCGCAAGCGGAGTGCAGCCAGGGTACGCCGATGCGGTCGCCCTCTTTCAGGTGCTTGACCCCGGCGCCGATGGCGGCGACGTGACCCACGCCCTCGTGGCCGGGAATGAAAGGCGGGTTGGGCTTGACCGGCCAGTCGCCGTGGGCGGCATGCAGATCGGTATGACACACGCCGGAGGCGGCGATCTTGACCAACACCTCACCGGGGCCGGGACGCGGTACCTCGACCTCTTCGATGGCCAGCGGTTCGCCGAACTTGCGCACCACGGCGGCTCTCATCGTCTTGTTCATAGCCTTGCTCTCCTTATCTCCTGTCGTGTCGGACGGCAGTTGCCGAGCGACGGAATCAACGCAATCGCCAGGGCCTGGAGTGGTGGGCCACTCTCGAAAAAGAGGAGGGACGCCGCCCGGCCTGGGCGGCATGTTTACTGCACGCTGGCTCAGAAGAAGCCGAGCGGATTGATATCATAGCTGACCAGCAGGTTCTTGGTCTGCTGGTAGTGCTCGAGCGCCACCTTGTGGGTCTCGCGGCCGACACCGGACTTCTTGTAGCCGCCAAAGGCGGCATGCGCCGGATATTGGTGGTAGCAGTTGGTCCACACTCGGCCGGCCTGGATGCCGCGCCCCATGCGGAAGGCGACGTTGATGTCGCGGCTCCACACCCCAGCACCAAGGCCAAACTCGGTGTCGTTGGCGATGGCCAGCGCCTCTGCCTCGTCCTTGAAGGTGGTCACCGCCACCACCGGGCCGAAGATCTCCTCTTGGAAGACGCGCATCTTGTTGTGCCCCTTGAGCAGGGTCGGCTGAAAATAGTAGCCCTTGTCGTAGGCCGGATCGAAGCTCTCCTTGTCGCCGCCGGTGAGGAACTCGGCGCCCTCCTCACGGGCGATGTCCATGTAGGACATGATCTTGTCGAACTGCTCCTGGGAGGCCTGGGCGCCGACCTGAACGTCGGTATCCAGCGGATTGCCGCGCTTGATCCTGGTGACCCGTTCCATGACCTTGACCATGAAGGCCTCGTAGATGCTCTCCTGAATCAAAGCCCGCGACGGGCAGGTGCACACCTCGCCCTGGTTGAAGAACGCCAGCACCATGCCCTCGGCGGCCTTGTCGATGAACTCCGGCTCGGCGTCCATGATATCGGCGAAATAGATGTTGGGTGACTTGCCGCCCAGTTCCACGGTGGAGGGAATGATATTGTCGGCAGCGCACTTGAGGATGTGCGCACCCACCGGGGTGGAGCCAGTGAAGGCGATCTTGGCGATGCGCTTGCTGGTGGCCAGCGCCTGGCCCGCCTCGGCACCGTAGCCGTTGACCACATTGACTACGCCCGGCGGCAGCAGATCGCCAACCAGCTTCATCAGCTCCAGCACTGAGGCCGGGGTCTGCTCGGCGGGCTTGAGTACCACGCAGTTGCCGGCAGCCAGCGCCGGGGCCAGCTTCCACACCGCCATCAGCAGCGGGAAGTTCCACGGGATGATCTGCCCCACCACGCCCAGCGGCTCGTGGAAGTGGTAAGAGACGGTGTTGGCGTCGATGTCGGCCGCCGTGCCCTCCTGGGCGCGAATACAGCCGGCGAAGTAGCGGAAGTGGTCGACAGCCAGAGGCAGGTCGGCGTTGAGCGTCTCGCGCACCGCCTTGCCGTTGTCCCAGGTCTCGGCCACGGCCAGCATTTCCAGGTTCTGCTCGATGCGGTCGGCCATCTTGAGCAGGATGTTGCTGCGCTCGGTGGCAGAGGTCTTGCCCCATGCGGGAGCGGCGGCGTGGGCGGCATCCAGCGCCTTGTCGATGTCTTCGGCAGTGGAGCGCGGAATCTGGCAGAACACTTCGCCGTTGACCGGGCTGACGTTGTCGAAATACTGGCCCTTCACCGGGGGTACGAACTCACCGCCGATGTAGTTGCCGTAGCGTGACTCGAAAGTGATGACGGAACCGGACTGACCGGGATTGGCGTATATCATGATGCTAGCTCCTGGATGACGTTGTCGTTGCTCAGCTGGATGGCGGATTGCCGTAGCTCGCCCTGCGTCTCGGTATTGCGAACGGGTGCCGAGAGTGGCTGCCCTGGTTCCGCTCGCCTGGCGGTATTGGCCAGCCTTGATCGCAGTGTAGATAGCCTGCAGGAAAGCACCCTATCTCCCTTGGAGGCATCGAAGGAGTCTTTGGTAGTAGGCTGCCCTGGTTGAAGTTCTTGATCATCTCGACACCTCGCCACCCCACAACGGCACCACGCCGATGGGCGACGGCAACCTCAGTAAAGCATTGGTGAGGTCTCGCCAAGACGGTACTTTGGAGGGAGAAACGCCTCCTCATTGGCCCAGCGCTCAACTTGAGGAGCCCGGTGGGTTTTCCTACGCTGGCTAGGGTCGGCGCTTCACGGCGTCGCTTCCCCCTGTCTCGCCTGCAAGGAGCAATGCGACATGAGGCTATACGGATCCCCTTCTCATCCGCGCTTTACGCGCACCCCGCTCATCCTCGCCGTAACTGGCAGCATGGCATTCACCGGACTCGCTCACGCCGACGTCCAGGTCACCAATAAAGAGATGGCCTCCAGCGTGGAAAGCGAAGAGGCCACTCTGACCGTGACTCAGGTGGTGGGCGGTATCGAACACCCCTGGGCCGTCGCCTGGCTGCCGGACGAGCGGATGCTGATCACCGCACGCCCGGGCCGTCTGTATCTGGTCGACGGCGACGAGGTGACCGAGGTCGGCAACCTGCCCAAGATCGATACCGACGAAGATCAGCTCACTGCTCCCCAAGGTGGCAACCAGGGCGGCCTGCTGGATGTCGCCGTGCATCCCGATTACGCAAACAACGGCTGGATCTACTTCACCTATTCCAGTCCCGGCGACGACGACTCGGTGATGGGCGACGAGGAGTACGGCACCGGCACGGCACTGGCCCGCGCCCGCCTGAGCGACGACGGCAGTGAACTCACCGACCTCGAGACACTCTATGCCCAGGTACCGCGCACCGCTCCCGGTCGCCACTATGGCTCGCGCATCGTCTTTCCCGGCGACGGCAGCGTGATGTTCTCGATCGGCGATCGTGGTATCCGCTATCCGTCCCAGGATCTCACCGATCCGGGCGGTTCGATCATTCGTCTCAACGAAAATGGCGGCGCCCATGAGGAGAATCCCTTCGTCGGCGTGGATCCCGGTAACCTTCGCCCCGAGATATTCTCCTACGGCCACCGCAACAACCAAGGGTTGGCGCTGCACCCCGAAACCGGGGCGCTATGGGCCATCGATCACGGCCCCTCGGGCGGTGGCGAACAGCTCTATATCGCCGAGGCCGGCAACAACCACGGCTGGCCTCAGGTTGCCTTCGGCCGCGAATACTCCACCGACGAATTCATCGGCATCGGCGAGGAGGCACCCGGCGTCACACCCCCGGTACACGTATGGGACGACACCCTGGCCCCCTCGGGACTAGCCTTCTATACCGGCGACGAGTTCGCTGCCTGGCAAGGCAATCTGTTCGTCGGCGCCCTGTATGCCGAACGCCTTCATCGCCTGGTATTGGAGGGAGAGGAAATCGCTCACGAGGAAGTGCTGTTCGAGAACGAGCTGGGCCGTATCCGCGACGTGCGTCAAGGACCGGACGGCCTGCTCTACGTACTCACCGACGAGAGCGATGGCGGCCTTTATCGGATCGAGCCCGAGGCCTAAGAGGCAATCTTACGGTGCTACGTCGAAGCCGTTGAACGCGGCATCACGGCGTACGTCCTGGCAATATCCGCTAGAGGCCGGCTCAGGCGGGCCTCTAGCGGTTCACCAGCCATGTCTCCATCGCCTCGATCGTCACGGGAATGCTGGCCTGCAGGAGCCGGAGTTCGAGAGCCGCTTCGTCGCGCCGTTCACTGCGCGCAAAACGCTCCAGACGCTCGGCAATGCCGGCTAGACGACGCCCACCGAGGCTTCCCGACTCGCCCTTGAGGCGATGCGCGCCAACCGCCAGCGAAGCTATGTCATCCTGCTCCAGCGCCAGTTGCAGGTTCTCGGCATGCTGTTGCAACTGCTCGCGGTGCACGGCGAACAGTCCAGCGAGCGTTTTCTCCCCAAGCGACTCCAGCAACTCGTCCAGTACCCTCTCATCCACGATGTCATCCGGACTCTCCTCAACCGCATCGGTGCCAGCCTCTGCGGGCCGGGCTGCGCCAGCCAGACCATGCCGCAACGCGGCCGCCAGTTCACGTCGACGCAACGGCTTCACCAGATAATCGGTCATGCCGGCGGCCAGGCAGCGCTCCCGCTCCGCTCCAGGGCCACCCGCCGTCATCGCCACGATCGGTATCCGAGCGCTTCGGCCGCCGGCCTGCCGCAAGCGGCGCGTGGTTTCCAAGCCGTCCATGCCAGGCATCTGAACGTCCATGAAGACCATGTCGAAGCTTTCCCGCTCAGCGAGCTGCAGCGCCTTGCTCCCGCTGTCGGCGACAGCGACTTCGCAGCCATGTCGCTCCAGCATCGCCACCGCCACTTGCTGGTTGATTGGATTGTCCTCGACCAGCAGTACCCTGCCGCTCACGTCGGTTTCCGGAACCGGCGGCTCGAGTAGCTCCGGCTCGTGTTCGCCATGCGTCGACTCCAGTGGCAACTCGATCCAGAAGCGGCTCCCCTGGCCGAGCTGACTATCGACGCCGATGGTACCGCCCATGGCCTCGGTCAGGCGTCGGCTGATGGCAAGTCCTAGTCCCGTCCCGCCATAGCGCCTCGCCGTCGATGCATCGCCCTGGCGAAACGGCTCGAAGAGCCAGTCCTGTTGATCCTCGGCGATACCGGGGCCAGTGTCGCAGACCGCCAGATTCAACCGACCTTCGGCGCTCAGTGTCGCCTCGACGCGTACTTCGCCATGCTCGGTGAACTTGATGGCATTGGAGAGCAGGTTGAGTAGTACCTGCCGTAGCCGTGCGGGGTCCCCCATGAGTTGCTCGGGCAACGACGACGACACATGGGCCACCAGCTCGAGCCCCTTGGCCTGGGCGCGCGGGGTGAAGAGCCGGCAGGCATCGCCGATCAACGTCGCCAAGCGCAGCGGGCGCCGCTCGAGCTCCAGCTTGCCCGACTCGATCTTGGAGAAATCGAGAATGTCGTTAATCAACTCCAGCAAGCGCGCGGCACTCACGTGCAGCGTACGGGCGTATTCGTGCGATTGCGGATCGATCGGCTGATCCAGGAGCAGGTCGCTCATGCCGATGACCCCGTTGAGCGGCGTGCGGATCTCATGACTGACCGTTGCCAGGAACTCCGACTTCGCCTGGCTGGCAGCCTCGGCCCGTTGCGCGGTGGCCTGCAGCTCACGACTGAGCGATTCCAGCGAACGACGGGCTTCGGCGTTGTCGCGCGCCTCGCGCACGAGAAAGACAGCCACCAGCATGGCGGCCAGACTCATAGCCAGAATCAGGGCCAGCAGCACGGCATAAAGGGTCTGCAGCACTTCCCGATCCCGGGTCGCCGCCTCGGCAAGATGGCCGTTGATAGCGATGATCAGCTGTTCGGTCAGTCCCCCGACCCGCTCCAGGCGATCGGACAGCACCAAGCGCTCGCCATCTCCCAACTGCACGATTTCGTCGAGCAGGACGTCGATATCGTTCATCAACATTATCAGGTCTGGAAAAAGCCGTTTGGCCAGGGGCACTTTCTCCAGGAGCTGGTTGACGTCGCCTCGCTGCAACAAGTTGATACGGCTATAGATCAGATCGAAGCGCAGTTTCAGCGCTTCGAGGGACTGCGCATTGCCGGTTCGCCACGCCAGGTCGCTGCGCAACTGGATGATGTCGCGGTCAAGCTTGTAGGCGTGCCAGGCAGCATCGCCGACCACACTGTGGTGGAGCTCCTCCTGGCGCCACGCGGCCAGCCCCACCACCACCAGGGCGGCGGTGAAGAACAGCAGGGCCGCTATCGCTCCCAGCTTCAAGCGCAGCGGATAATGCAGCATGCTCAGCGCCTCATACATCGAATTCGCTGCCGCGAAGCGTCATGGCACATGCAGCGCGCCCACATGCCAGACCGAGCGATGACGAATGGTCTCGTTGAGCAGTTCCGGATGTTCGTCGAAAGGGTAAAGCACGAACATCGGCCCCAGGTCGCGCACGGCAATGGGCTCGCCGTTACGCGTCATGGCCAGGATGACGTCATAGTCCTGGAAGTCCGCTACCGGCACCTCGTATTCGTATTCATTCAGTGCCCGAACCCGCACCTGCTCGCCTTGAGCACCGGCCGCTTCCAACACGGCACGCAGCAGCGGTCCTTCGAAGCGCCCGATCCCCTCCGTCCAGGGGGTGCTCGTCTCTATTACCCGAGGCGAAAGCGACATCAGCATTTCACGATCAAGATGCAGCTCGTCGCCGACGTTGGGATGCTCGATGTTGCCCGTCACACGCAACAGAACGTCTCCCTCGGGAGGCGGCAGCGACGCAGCCATCGCGGGCGGCAGGGTCGCGAGGAGGAGAAGCAGGCTGAGCGAGACTGCGCGGCATGACCGTAGTGGGAACATCTTGGCTTCCGTAATCACATGAAAGGGCCAAGCGTACGCGAAAGCCAAGCAAAGTTCAGGTAGATCCCCCCAAGACTTCGAGCGACCGGCAGGGAAGCGCGCCCCTGCCGGTCACTCTCGACTCCCGACGTCAGGAAGCCATCCTTTCCACCGACTCGCAGCGTACCAGATCCTCGTAGGCGTGCCAGCTGGCATGTCCCAACACCGGCAGGATCAAGGCCAGGCCAATGTAGAAAGTCAGTACACCGATCAGTACGCAGCCGGTCAAGATGGCCGCCCACAGCAGCATCGGACGGAAGTTGCGCGCCACGGTGCGCACGCTGGCTTCGATCCCCTCCATGAAGGTCAGTTCCTGATCCATCAGCGTCGGGATGGCAACCACACTGATGGCAAAGGCGCCGAACGCCAGCACGGCGCCTACCGCGGTACCCACGACAATCAGGCCGAGCCCGTCCGGGGTGGTCAACAGCGAAGCGTAGAGCTCCGCTGCTCCCGGCGCCTCGAAGCCGAAGAAGAGCGCGAACAGCAGCGTGGCCAGGCGAATCCAGGCCAGGAAGAAGATCATCATCATCACGCCCATCATCGCCAGTTGCCCTGCATGAGGGCGCCAGGCGCCGAAGGCGTCGCCCAGATGGGGCGCGCGGTTCTCCTCCAGGGCACGACTGATACCGTAGGAGCCAACTGCCACCAAGGGCCCCATGAACATGAAACCCGCGATCAGTGGCAACAGCCAGTGCCACAAGTCGAGCATGATGGCACCGGCCGTGATGGCAATGCTCAGGCCGACCCAGAACATGCCATAGGCGAGGCTGACCGCCGTAGCCCGGCGGAAGTCCTTGAATCCGGCTGCCAGCCAGGCCCGGGGCCTGTCCATGCCGACAGGGTTGATGGTGATCTTGACGTTGGGTGCGGAGGGTTGTCCGGCGCTTCTTGTGGCTGCGTTCATTGTTGTACCCCGTTGGTCGCCATGGGAAGGACGATGTGAGCATCTTTCCGGCCGGGAGGTCCGGACGACGTCTTGTTGTTCATACAGCTTTACTGTAGTTGACCCTGCGCAAGCGTGCCGAGCGAAGTTGTCAACGCAGCGACAACTCGAGGCAATCATACGCTGCCGTTTCTCACCCTGTTTCCGCCATGGCCTGAGTGACAAATAGCGGCCTAGATGGCTCACAGGGAATAAGAACTCTTACGAAACACTTATTTTGGGTATAAGAAGATACCGAAGGGTTACTTCATGGCCTCCCTGCATACCTATTAATATCGGACATTACCCAACAACGAAACGCACCAGGGAGCCTGACGATGAAACGGTTCATTCGCTTGGCAGGCATGCCATTGCTCGGTTTGCTGCTATTTACGGGTGTCGCCTCACCGGGGCTGGCCGAAGAGTCCTTCTCTTCCGAGCAAGTCAATCTCATGGCAAGTGCCTGTGCCAACTGCCACGGCACCGATGGCCGCTTGGTGGGCAGCGTGCCAACCCTTGCCGGCCGCCCGGCGGCCGTGCTGGAAGCCCGACTGCTCGCTTTCAAGCACAACGAAACGACCGATGCCACCATCATGGATCGTATCGCCAAAGGCTTCACGGACGAGGAGCTAACCGCACTGGCGGGGCATTTTGCCGCCATCGATCCGGTTGACGACGACGCTCCGGGATCAGAACAAGAACCGCAGCAGTGAGAGGGCACGCCATGACACAGCATTCTTCACGTCCCGGCCTCAACCGCCGACAACTGATCAAGGGCTTGGGTGCTGCCTCGTTGCTGCCCCTGGTCGGGGGCATCACACCCTTTGCCATCGGTGGCCAGCATGCCGGACAGGTCGTCGTGATAGGCGGCGGCTTCGGCGGTGCCACCGCAGCCAAATATCTCAAACGGACCAACCCGGCCATCGAGGTGATTCTGGTCGAGCCGGCCGAAGCCTTCTACACCTGCCCCTTCAGCAACCTGCACCTGGGCGGCCTGCGCAGCATGCACGACATTGCCCATGGCTACGATGAGCTGCAGGATCGCTATGGCGTGCGTGTGATCCATGCCATGGCCGAGGACATCGATGCCGCCACCCGGACGGTGCGACTCTCCACGGGGAGTGAGCTGGAGTATGACCGACTGGTTCTCTCACCGGGCATCGACATTCGCTGGAACGCGCTGGAAGGCTACGACGAGAAAGCCGCCGAGAAGGCGCCCCACGCCTGGAAGGCCGGCCCCCAGACGGAGCTTCTGCGTTCCCAGTTGGAAGCCATGGAGGACGGCGGCACCTTCGTCATGGTCGCCCCGGCCAATCCTTTCCGCTGCCCGCCCGGTCCCTACGAGCGCGCCAGCCTGGTGGCCAACTATCTGGCTCAGTACAAGCCGAAGTCGAAGGTGCTGATCCTCGATGCCAAGGACAACTTCTCCAAGCAGGGACTGTTCATGGAGGGCTGGGAGCGGCTCTACGGCGATCGCATCGAATGGGTAGGATTGTCCGGTGACGGTCGTGTAACCCGGGTCGACGCCGACCGCCTGGAAGTGGAAACCGAATTCGGCACCGTCCACCAGGCCGACGTGCTCAACGTGATTCCACCGCAAAAGGCCGGCTGGATTGCCGAACGTGCCGGTGTGACCGACGACTCCGGCTGGGTACCGGTCAAGCCCGACACCTTCGAGTCGCAGCAGGCCGAGCACATCTATGTGATCGGCGATGCCAGTGTCGCAGCCCCGATGCCCAAATCAGGTTTCTGTGCCAATGCCCAGGCCAAGGTGGTGGCAGCGGCGATTGCCGCTTCCCTGGAGTCGCGCCCGGCACCGGAAGCCTACTGGACCAATACCTGCTACAGCCTGGTGGGGCCCAAGTACGGCATCTCGGTGGCCGGGGTTTATCGCGTGCGCGATGGCGTCATCGCCGAGGTCGAGGGCTCGGGAGGCGTGAGTCCGGCGAACGCCCCCGAAACCACCCGAGCCCTGGAAGCCGAGTACGCCGTAGGCTGGTACAACGCGATCTGCCAGGACACCTGGGGCACTCCGGTCTGATCGAAGCACACTCCGCTCGGGCGGCGGTATAATGCGCAGGGCCACCTTTTGGGTGGCCCTATGCTTAGGGGGAAAAATGACCCATACCGAACTAGTCGTATGGTCCGGCCTGGCAATCGGAGTACTGTTCGGCAGCACCGCACAGGCCTCCGGGTTCTGCCTGTTGCGGAGTCTTGCCAACACAACCATCGAGGGCGATACACGTAAGCTACGCGCCTTCGCGCTGGCCATGGGGGTGGCATTGATTGGCAGCCAAAGCCTGGCTACCGTCGGCTTGGTATCGCTCGACGCCTCGCTGTATGCGACTCCCACTCTCGCCTGGCTCGCCGTCCCCCTGGGTGGCCTGCTGTTCGGCTACGGCATGGCGCTGGCCAACGGCTGTGGTGCCCGCGCCCTGGTGCTGCTCGGCAGTGGCAACCTGCGCAGCTTCGTCGTGTTGGTATGTCTGGGACTGACGGCCTACATGGCACTTTCCGGTGTGCTCGCTCCCTTGCGCCTGTGGCTGGAGAGCGCTGCCAGCCTGCGCCTTGCCGCCACCAGCCTGCCCTCGTTGCTAGGCTTGCCTGACTGGCTGCTGGCGCTGCTCATCGGTGGCGCTCTGCTGGGCTGGGCATTCGCGGCTCAGGAATTCCGCGCTTCACCGCGTGACTGGCTCGGCGGCCTGATCATCGGCACGCTGGTCCCCGCCGGCTGGTACGCCACCGGCGTATTCGGTTTTGACGACTTCGAGCCCGTGCGCCTGGCCACCCTGACCTTCGTCGCTCCCATCGGAGAGTCGCTGCAGTACTTGATGCTCTCCACCGGCACCCGCCTTGGCTTCGGCGTCAGTGTAGTGGCTGGCGTACTTCTGGGCGCCTTGGCAACGGCGCTGTTACGACGCGACTGGACCCTACGCTCCTTCGATTCCTCCACGCACATGCTGCGCAGCATGGTCGGAGGAACGTTGATGGGCCTTGGCGGCGTCATGGCGCTGGGCTGTTCCATCGGCCAGGGTCTGTCGGGCATTTCGACGCTGTCGCTCACCTCCTTCGTTGCCGTGGCCGGCATCGTGCTGGGCGCCCAGTTGGGAATCCGCAGGCCGCTGGCGCGGTCCAATTCATGACCCCTATGGAGAAATTCATGCCTTCGTTCCGCTTTGCTAGCCATGCGTCTCGCCGGGGCCCGCTGCGCAGTCTGGTCCATGCCGCCGCCGGCCTCGCACTCGCTGCGCTCGCCATGCCGGCGCTGGCCAACGAGCCGTGGCAGCGTCTGGACGCCGCCCAGTCATTGCTGGGAGACAGCGAGCCCCAGACCCAAGGGCTTACGCTCGACCTGCCGCATGTCTCGGAAGACGGCTCTTCCGTACCGCTGACGGTAATCTTCGATGGCGAGCTCGACGAAGGCGACTACATCGAGCGTATCGACCTGTTTGCCAATGCCAACCCATCACCCAGCATCGCCACCTTCCATCTCACGCCACTCGGCGGCAAGACGGAGATATCCACCCGGGTGCGGCTCAACGAGACCCAGCAGGTGATCGCCATTGCCACCAGCCAACAGGGCGAACGCTTCGCTACCGCGCGCGAGGTGCGTATCACCGTCAGCGGCTGCCTGGTGCGTAATGGCGGGGAAATGCCGGATTCTCTCTCCAACCCTCGTGTCAGCATCCCCTCCGGGCTGGCAGCGGGCGAGCCGGGCGAGGTTCGTACGTTGATCAATCACCCCATGGAGACCGGGCTGCGTGAGGACGACGACGGCAATGTCGTGCCACGCCATATCGTCGAGCGCTTCAGCGTCTCGCTGAATGGCGATACCGTCTTCGAAGCGGAACTGCGTCAATCGGTATCGGCCAATCCCTACCTGCGCTTCTTCCTTGCGCCACAGGAAAGCGGAGAAGTCGAGTTCACCTGGCAGGACGATAGCGGAGAAACGGCCCGCCACGTGGCCGAACTCGACATAACCTGAAACGCATTACGCCTCGGCCATGGCCGAGGCGTAATGCGTTTTGCCGAGAGCAAGGAAGTATTACTCCCCTCTCTCCTTTAGCGAACGATCATCACCGACATCTTGGAATGGTGCACCACATGCTCGGCGTTGGGGCCCAGCACATAGTCGGCGAATTTACGCTTGTTATGCGAGGCCATCACGATCAGGTCGATGTCGAGCTTCTTGGCGGCCTTGACGATGGCTTCCCAGGGCGAGCCGTCGACGATCACCGACTGCACCTTGATGTCCTCGGGGACGTTCTCCTCAATGAAACGGTGCTGCGCCTGGAACAGCGCCTCGTGTGCCTTCTTCGCGAAGTCCCTCGGGAAATAGGAACCGACCAACGGCATATGGTAGTCGGGCAGTACCGTCACCACATGCAGCGAGGCGTCGAAAGTACGACACAGAGTCAACGCCGTAGGCAGCGCCTTGCTCCATGAGGACTCTTCGTTGAGGTCCACTGACAGCAGAATCTTGTTGTACATCTTCACCCTCCTCAAGCGGCATGGGCAGTCGATGGCTGCTGCTGGCGACGCCGACGCTGCAACAGCACCACCAGGCCGAACACCAGGAAGCCAGGGATCCACATCCACTCCTTGGCCCAGCGATCCACCGGCGCCAACACCTCGATGATCTCCTGGTCGAAGTCGAAGCCGAGATCCGCCGCCAGGCTGCCGAACTCGACGAAGTCGACGGTGGCCTGGTCGCCTTCCACCCACAGCTCCATACCCAGTCGTTCCATTCGCTCCTCGGCCGTGTCACCACGCGGTACCGGCACCAGCACGTAGGTGGTCATCGGATCGCCAAAGGCGTCCTCACCGGCGATCTGCACACGTAGCTGGCTGCCGTCGTCCACCGCTGCCAGCGCCTGAGCGAATTCTGCCGGGGGGATGGACTCATAGGGGTCGTGTATGCGGTCCATCCAGAAGGCGGGGCGGAACAGGGTGAAGGCAACGAGCAGCAGCAGGATAGACTCGTACCAACGGTTGCGCACCAGGAAGTAGCCCTGCGTGCCGGCAGCGAAGATCAGCATAGCGATGGTCGCTATGACGAAGATCACGATGCCCTGTCCCCATCCGACGTCGATCAACAGCAGGTCGGTATTGAAGATGAACAGAAATGGCAACGCCGCGGTACGCAGGCTGTAGTAGAACGCCTGGAAGCCAGTACGTAGCGGATCGCCGCCGGAAACCGCAGCAGCGGCGAACGAGGCCAACCCCACGGGGGGCGTCACGTCGGCCATGATGCCGAAGTAGAACACGAACAGATGCACCGCGATCAACGGCACGATCAGTCCGTTCTGCTGGCCCAGCAATACGATCACCGGAGCCATCAGGGCCGATACCACGATGTAGTTGGCGGTGGTGGGCAGGCCCATTCCGAGGATCAGGCTGAGAACGGCGGTCAGCAGCAGGATCAGCATCAGATTGCCCATGGCGAGTATCTCGACCACATCGGCGAGTACCAGGCCAACCCCGGTCTGCGACACCGCCCCGACCACGATACCGGCCGTCGCGGTGGCGATACCGATACCGATCATGTTGCGGGCACCCGCGACCAGGCCGTCCCACAAGTCGAGGAAGCCCTCCTTGATGTCCGCCGCAAGGCGGCTGCGGCCACGGAAGAAGGCAGTGATGGGGCGTTGGGTGATCATGATGAAGATCATGAACACCGTCGCCCAGAACGCCGACAAGCCCGGTGACAGACGCTCGACCATCAAGCACCAGACAAGCACGACGACCGGCAGAATGTAGTGCAGCCCCACCATGACCGTGGGTTTGGTTTGCGGCAACGTCACCACCTTTGAGGTGGGATCGTCGAGCTCAAGCTCAGGATAGTAAGAGCCGAGCTTGAGCAGCCCCACATAGACGACCGCCAGCACCATGCCGATCACCCAGGGCGTGGCATCGCCGAGCACCGGCTTGAGCCAACCGAGACCGTAGTAGACCGCGAACGACAGCGCCATTAGCAGGATCAGGCCGGTCAGGAAGCCGACCGCCTTGTTGAGGAAAGGACGTACCGGATTGCTCGACGGCAGCCCCTTCATGTCCGCCTTGAGCGCCTCGAGGTGGACGATGTAGATCAGTGCGATGTAGGAGATCACCGCCGGCAGAAAGGCATGCTTGATCACCTCGACATAGGGAATGCCGACATATTCGACCATCAGGAAGGCCGCCGCCCCCATCACCGGCGGCATGATCTGGCCGTTCACCGAAGAGGAGACTTCCACCGCGCCGGCCTTCTCGGCCGAGAATCCGACCCGCTTCATCATCGGGATGGTAAAGGTGCCGGTGGTCACCGTATTGGCGATGGAGGAGCCGGAGATCAGGCCGGTCATGCCGGAGGCAACGACGGCAGCCTTGGCCGGCCCACCCTTGTAGTGGCCAAGCAGCGAGAAAGCGACCTTGATGAAATAGTTGCCCGCCCCCGCCTTGTCGAGCAGGGCGCCGAACAGCACGAATAGGAAGACGAAACTGGTGGAGACCCCCAGCGCAATGCCGAATACCCCCTGGGCGGTCAGCCATTGGTGATTGATCAAGCCATACAGGCTGACTCCACGATGGGCCAGGATGCCCGGCATGTAGGGGCCGAACAGCGAGTAGAGAATGAACACCGAAGCGACGATCGCCAGTGGCGGCCCCAACGCGCGGCGGGTCGCCTCGAGCAGTACCACGATACCCACGACACCCACGATCACGTCCTGCAAGATCGGTGACCCCGGACGCTGGGAGAGTTCGGCATAGAACAGATAGATATAGGCGGCACAGAAGGCGCCCACCAGCCCGAGGACCCAGTCCTGCAGCGGAATGCGGTCACGCGGCGAGCGCTTGAGTGCCGGATAGGCCATGAATGCCAGGAAGGTGGCGAAGGCCAGGTGAATCGAACGCGCCTCGGTGGCGTTGAATACCCCGAAGCGGAACAGAAAAGGCAGCGGAGAAGCAATCCAGAGCTGGAACAGCGACCAGGCAGCCGCCACGCCGACCAGCAGCTTCCCCGGGACACCCAGCGGCTTGCGTGCCCCGGTGTCGCTCGAGGCCACCATATCCTCGAGGTCGGTCTCGGGCTTGTGTGGATTCGTCTTTTCGTCAGTCATTACCGTGTGCCCCACGATCGCTTTAGCTCTGAAAACTACCGGTTCCGAGAAGTCGGTTCATTCAAGGGTCAAAACGGATGCGCGGACCCTAGAGGGTCCGCGCATCTCTCCTGAGGGAATCTCTCCCCCTCAACGCCACATCACTCGATCCAGCCACGCTCACGATAGTAGCGAGCGGCACCGTCATGCAGCGGTGCGGTCAGGCCATCGGAGATCATGTCTTCCTCGTTGAGATTCTCGAACGCCGGGTGCAGGCGCTTGAAGCGATCGAAATTCTCGAACACCGCCTTGACGGTTTCGTAGACGACTTCCTCATCCGCGGCAGTGGAAGTGACGAAGGTTGCCGCAACGCCAAAGGTCTCGACGTCCTCGTCGTTGCCACGATACAGGCCGCCGGGGATGACCGAACGGGTGTAGTAGGGGTATTCCTCGACCAGGGCGTCGATCTCGTCACCGGTCACCGGCACGATGCGCGCATCGATGGTGGTGGTGGCCTCCTGGATGGAGCCATTGGGGTGGCCCACCACGTAGACCATGGCGTCGATGTTGTTGTCGGCGAGGGCCGCGGCCTGCTCGGCGGCATCCAACTGGGAAGCCAGCGAGAAAGTATTGGTGTCCCAACCCATCGCTTCCATCACCACGTTCATGGTGTTGCGCTGGCCGGAGCCGGGGTTGCCGATGTTGACGCGCTTGTCGGGGAAATCGGTGAAGTGCTCGATGCCGGAGTCGGCACGTGCCACCACGGTCAGCGGCTCGCCGTGCATGGTGAAGACGGCACGCATGTCTTCCCAGGCGCCGTCGGATTCGAAGTTATCCTCACCGTGGTAGGCACGGTACTGCACATCGGACTGCACCACGCCCATGTCGAGTTCGCCGCTGCGCATGCCGTTGACGTTGGCCACGGAACCGCCAGTGGACGGGGCGTTACAGCGAATGTTGTGCTCGTCGCTACCGCGATTCACCATGCGACAGACCGACTGACCCACCACGTAGTAGACGCCGGTTTGACCGCCGGTGCCGATGGTGATGAAGCGATCCTGCGCTACGGCCGGTGCAGAGAACATGGCGGCGCCCAGGAGCGCTCCCGAGAAGGCTGCCGCGGAGAAAGCATGGCGTTTCATTAACACACCTCTTTGACGTTATTGGCTAGCTGTCATTGCTGAAAGCAAGGTCCCTGAGTTGCCAGGCACTTGGCCTTTGGCTGCGGTTACCACCGCTCCCCTCTACTTTAACGAAAAAAACGTCGTGACGATGGGTCTTTTTCAACTGGCTTAATTCTAGTCATGTTTTTCGTTTAGCGATCGTTAATGCCTGCTGGGCATGACCCATGAGTGTACATAACCGCCACCGAATGAAGTGCCATGCGCTTGGCGAGCGCGCGTTGACCTTGTGAATCGACGAGCGCACCCTGGCCTCCGGGATCAGACGTTGTAGCCGAGTACCCTTGGCAACCACAGCGCGATCTCCGGAAAGGTCGCGACCAGCGCCAGGGCGCAGGCCATGGCCAGCACGAACAGTAGTGCCCAGCCTACGGTCTGCTCGAGGCGAATCTTGGCAATCTCGGTGGTGACCATCAGATTGACCGCCACCGGCGGCGTGAACTGACCGATGGCAATGTTCATCGCCAGCAGGATGCCGAACCACACCGGGTTCCAACCGAAGTGCTGCATCACCGGGATCAGGATCGGCATCATGATCAGATAGATCGAGATGGCATCGAGCAGCATGCCCGCCAGCAGCACCGCCAGCATGATCAGGATCAGCAGCAGCACGCCGCTGTCGGACAGGCCGATGATCCACTCCGCCAGGTGACGGAAGGTGCCGAGCATGGTGCCGGCCCAGGCGAAGATACCGGCCAAGGCGATGATCAGCATCACTACACCGGAGATCACCGCTGCTTCGCCGAATAGGCTCCACAAGTCGCGCCAACCGATTTCGCGGGTCAGGAACAGCCCGACCAGGGCGCCATAGGCCACCGCCACCACGGCCGCTTCAGTGGGCGTGAACAGTCCCGAGCGCAACCCGCCCAGAATCAGTACCGGGGCGAATAGCGCAGGCAATGCCTGCTTGAAGCTCTCCCTCACCTTCGGTCGCTCGGCGAGCGGCATGGCATTGCCCCCCTCCCAGCCGTACCGCCTGGAGACCAGCAGCGCCGGCACCAGCAGCGCCAGACCGGCGAGGATGCCGGGAAACAGCCCAGCGGCGAACAGTGCCCGCAGGTCGACCCCGGGCACCACGATGGAGTAGAGGATCAACGCCACCGAAGGCGGAATCAGGATCGCCGTGGAAGCGGAGGCGGCGATCAGCGTGGCCGAGAAGGGTTTGGGATAGCCCGCCTTGGTCATGCTCGGCAGCATCACCATGGCCACCGCGGCGGCATCCGCCGGACCGGAGCCACTCATGCCACCCATGATCATGCAGACCAGCACGGCCACCAGAGCCAGCCCGCCATGGCGCGGCCCGATCAGCGCCTGGGCGAAACGCACCAGGCGCAACGCCACCCCGGCGCGCTCGAAGATCAGTCCGGTCATGATGAACAGCGGAATGGCGATCAACGGATACTTGGCGATGCTGTTGTAGGTATTGGTGCCAAGCGTCGCCAGCATCGCCGGAGGCAGCCCCATGACGATGCCGACCGCACCGGCCAGCGCCAGCGAGAAGGCCACCGGCACGCCGGCGATCAACAGCCCGGCAAAGGCCAGGATCATCCAAAGATCAGGGCTCATCGTCGAGTCTCCCGCGCCAGCGATCGAGTATCTGCTGTGCCAACCGCACCAGCATGGTGGCCGAGAGCAGCGGCAGCCATAGCAGATACCACCACTGCGGCAGCCCAAGCCCCGGAGACAGCGACTCCCACTGATACTCCTGCCAGGTGAGCTTGGCACCGTACCAGGTGATCAGGCCCAGCACGGTGGCGCCGCACAGGCCCTGGAAAAGGATCAGGGCCCGCCGCGGGCCGGCCGGCAGGTGGCGCTCGAGCAGACCAATTCGAATATGGCCGTTACGGCGCAACGCGACCGAGGCACCGGCAAAGGTCAGCACCACCAGCAGGAACACCGAGAACTCTTCGGTGAAAGCCAGCGAGCCGCCGCTCACATAGCGTGTGATGACGTTACCCAGGCTGATCAGCGAAATGACGGCCAGCGCCAACGAGCCCAGCCAGCGCTCGGGCCTGGCATCGGGAGAGAATTTCATGACGGCCTCGCGATAGGGGCCCGGCTCCATTGGCGGAGCCGGGTCGGCGGGAAAGTGGACTCAGTGCTCCTCGATGGCCTGGCGTGCCGCTTCGACCAGTTCCGGACCGATGCGAGGAGCCCACTTCTCATGCACGCTCTGGGTGGCGTTGACGAAAGCGCGATGCTGCTCTTCGGTGAGTTCGGTGACTTGCACGCCACGCTCCTGGATGGCCACCAGGCGCTCGCTCTCCTGCTCGCGAGTCATGGCGATCTCCCACTCTCCGGCTTCGACGGCAGTCTCACGCAGGATCTCGCGCTGCTCCTCGGAGAGCGACTGCCATACCTGCTGGTTGACGGCGAAGATCAGCGGGTCGTTCATGTAGTTCCACAGGGTCAGGTGCTCCTGGCCCACCTGGTCGATGCGCGCCACGTCGAAGACCGAGAGCGGGTTCTCCTGGCCATCCACGGCACCCGTGGTCAATGCCGGCTGGGCATCGGTCCAACTCATCTGGGTAGGATCGGCACCCAGCGCGGTGAAGGTGTCCTGGAACAGCGGCGAGCCGACCACGCGGATCTTCAAGCCGTCGAGATCGCCGGGTTCGGTGATCGGACCGCGCGAGTTGGAGAGCTGGCGGAAGCCATTCTCGCCCCAGGCCAGCGGAATCACGCCGCGCGACTCGATGGCCGCGAAGACCATTTCGCCGGCCTCGCCGCCGGTCACGGCATCCACGGCCGCTTCGTCGGGCATGAAGAAAGGCAGCGAGAAGAGATTGAGCTCGGGTACCTGGGGCGACCAGTTGATGGTCGAGCCCACGGCCATGTCGATCAAACCGGAACGCATGGCGGAGAACTCACGGGTCTGGTCGCCGGCCACCAGCTGTGAGTTGGGGTAGACGCGCAGGGTGAGTTCGCCTCCGGTGCGTTCCTCCACCAGTTCGGCCCATTTCTCCGCCGCCTGGCCCCAGGGGAAGGCATCGGACAGCACGGTGGAAACGGAAAGCTCGCGTGCCTGCGCCGTGAGCGAAGCGGTCAGCACGGCGGCACCGGCCAAGGCCGCAGCGATACGGGTGATACGACTTGCTGAATTCATGACGTGTCCTTGCAGCTGATTAGGCCAGCTCCGACAGGGCCGGCCGTGATTATCGTTCTGGCGGGCATCGACGAGCATCGCCACGCCTCGACATTCTACGATGTCATGCGTTGAATGGTAGCCCGATAACGATATCGGGCGACGCGGAAGTTCTGGACTGCTACCCTCGCCTGGCCGAATTCATCGAGGAAGCCGACGTGCCACTGCGCGACCTGCTGCTGGGCCTAGTGATTGTGGCGATCTGGGCGCTGAACATCATCGTCATCAAGCTGGGCGTCACGGAGCTGCCACCGCTGTTGCTGACGACCTTGCGTTTCATTCTGGTCGCCGCCCTGCTGGTACCCTTTCATCCCGTCGCGCGCCACCAGTTGCCCTTCCTCATGCTGCTATCCGCAACTTTCGGCTCCCTGCACTTCGCCCTGCTGTTCATCGGCCTGGGTCAGGCCGAGGCCGGCACCGGCGCGTTGCTGGTGCAGATGGGTACACCCTTCGCCACCCTGCTGGCGGTGATCTTCCTCGGTGAGCGCCTGAGCGCCAAGCGCCTGGCGGGGCTCGTGCTCTCGTTCGGCGGCGTGGTCGTGCTGGCCGGCGGACCCAGCCTGCCCTCACCGCTGCCCATGGCTCTGCTGCTGCTCAGCGCCTTCGGCTGGGCGGTGTCGCAGCTATTGATCAAGAAAGGGCCCAATATCGCTCCCCTGGCATTGGCCGGATGGACGGCACTTCTCGCCGTGCCCCAGGTGGCACTCGGCTCCTGGTGGTTCGAGCACGATCACATGAACGCCATGGCAACGGCCGGCTGGTTCGGCTGGGGCGCAGTGTTCTACACCGCCGTGATGTCGTCGATCGTCGCCTACGGCCTGTGGTATGGCCTGCTGCGACGCCACCCGGTGAGCCGCCTGGCGCCGCTGAGCCTGTTGGTGCCGGCAGGCGCCGTGGTACTGGGCATCGTCCTGCTGGGAGAGGCGCTCAACGCCCATATCCTGATCGGCGGCGCCATGGTCCTCGCTGGCGTGGCGCTGATCGTGATCCGCTTCAGAGCCTTATTCGGCCGCTGACCGGCAGGCACTTTGGCGCCCAGGCCAGCTCACGCAGGCGCCCTCCTCGATACCGCGCGCCGCGAAGAAGCCGGCATTGACCTCCAGCGCCGCGTGGTAGGTGACTCCAGCCACGGTGACCGGGCAGTCGTAGGGGTTGTGCGACGTGCACGGTTGCATGGTATGCAGGGCGGCGATCCGCCCCTCGGCGTCGAGGAAGGCGATATCCAGCGGGATGCGGGTGCGGTACATCCAGAAACCACCCTGGGGCGGCTGGGCCTCCTGATAGAGGAACAGCATACCGGCCTCCGGGTCGAGGTGGTCGCGATCCATCAACCCCTTCTGGCGCTCGGCCGAGGTGCGCGCCAGCTCCACTTCCAGCCGGTAGCGCTCGTCGCCGGCATGAATCTCCAGCGGCACACGCTCAAGCGTCGAGGGCTCATCTGCAGTGGCAGGCCACGACCAGGCCATGGACAGTAGTGCCAGCATGATGATGCTCGCCAGCCCCCCACCGTTCGATACTCGAACTCGGATCATGTCGCCATCTCCTTGTCGGGCTTGCTCTCGACGGTCCGCTTTCCCCGATGCAGCACCACGTCGGAATCGGGCAGGTACCAGCTCACGCGCTGTCCCGGCGTACAGGCATCGAGACCCTGTGCTACCTCGAGCATGAGCGATCCCCACTGTAGCCGACGCCCATCAGGGGCCGCCACCACCCGTCCCTCGAACAGGTTGTGGCGATCCAGCAGCCGTGCCACCTCGGCGTTGGCCGGGCGACGAAAGAGCGTCTCGGCATCGCCCTCCTGCAGGCTCCTTCCTCCATGCAGCACGCAGAGCCGGTCGGCAAGGGCGACCGCCTCGTCCAGGTCGTGAGTGACCAGCAGGACGGGGATGCGAATCTGCTCGCGTAGCCGGGACAGTTCGCGCTGCAACCGGCGGCGGGTCACCTGGTCCACGGCTGAAAATGGCTCGTCGAGCAGCAGTGCCCGGGGCTCGCATGCCAGCGCTCGCGCCAATGCCACCCGCTGCCGCTGCCCACCGGAGAGCTACGCCGGATAGCCCGGCGTCCTTGACCAGCGCCATGCGCTGCACCAGCGGCTCGTGCCAGGCTTCGGGAATCAACAGGAAATCGCCGCGCTCGGCCAGCGGCGGTGCCAGTACCAGCGACTCGGCCACCAGGCCGCCGCGCGCCTCGTCGGAAAGGGCGAACTGGGCCGCCTGGGAGACGTTCTCGCCAAATATGCGCAGTGGCGTAGTGGTCTCCCATAGCCCGGCCTGCTCGAGCACCTGACGCGCCGCCACCCCGTAGGGAGCATGCTCGGGGTTGGCCAGGGCAATGCGCTGCCGCCCTTCTCCCCGTTCGAACCCGGCCAGAGCCTCCTGCACGCCGGCAAGCGGCGCCTCGGCGGATGGTAGGTCGCCACGCCCGGCCCGCTGCAGCCAGACCAGCCGGCCCACGGCATAGACCTCGCTCTCGTCCTCCAGCAGACCGACCTCCTCCAGAGCCTTGACGTTGATTTCGTCGGCCGAGAGGAACACCTCGAACGGCGCGTCCTGCTGGATCTGGCGCCGAAAGTTGCCTGAAGCGCCGTAGTTGACGCGCACGCTGTGCCCCGTCTCGGCCTCGAACGCCTCCAGCAGTTCAGGGAAGACGAACTGCAACGACGAGGCCGCGGCGACGATCGGCGACGTTGCCTGAACCGGGCTCCACGTCAAGACCAGACAGACGGCTACCAGCCAGCGGGGGCAAAATTTCATCGTGAGCATCCCAGGCGCAGGAAATGACGTGACGGCATTGTCATTCAGCGGCTGCGGCCGGTAAAGCCGGCCAAAGGCGGTACCACCCCCAAGACATCATGGAATCAGGAGGCAACATCCTCGCGCTGTCCGAGGATCGCCATCAGGTCGATGCGTGTTTCGCGAGTGGTCAGATCGAGCAGCCCTTCCAGCGCCTGGAGGTGATCGTGAACGCAGCGCCGCGCCGCTTCGCCGTCGCCGCTGCGCAGGTGAGCGAGCAGCGCCGGATGATCCTCGGCCAGATAGCAGCTTGCCAGGCCGGCGCGCTTGTACAGTGCGATGACGATGGAGGTACGCAGGATCAAGTCGGTCAGCATCGCTCCAAGCACGCGATTGGGCGAGTGCTCGGCGAGCAGGTGATGGACGGCCAGTGAGCGCTCGATACGCTCAGGCTCGTTGCCACGAGCATGGGCCTCGGCCTCCTGCTCGACCAGCGTGGCGATGTTCGCCAGCAGCTCGTCGTCGAGCCGGCCGGCCAGCAGTGCCGCTACTTCGCCTTCCACCAAGCGACGGGCGGCGAAGGTTTCGCGGGTCTCCTCGATGCTCGGCGCGCGTACCCGAGCCACCTGGTTGGGCTGCTGGCTGACGACATGATCGGCCGCCAGCCGGGTCAGCGCCTTGCGTACCACCGAGCGGCTGACACTGAATATCTCGCCCAGCGCTACCTCCGGCAGCCGCGTGCCGGGCGGCAGGCGCTGGGTCAGCACGGCAGTGCGTACCTTGTCGACGATGAAGCGGTCGCTGATCCGTCCCCCGCCCCGCGTCTCGGCGGCAATCTCGTCCTGCCAGGTAGTGCTCATGAGTCGACCTCGTCTCCCTCGTTCATGAGCCTACCTTCGCATGTTTCCCCGACTCTGGCCACACGAGCACCCGCCTTCTGTATACAAAACCTCAACCCTGAGAGTGTTTCTCGGAGACATCCAATATCTTCAGGGTATTGGTTCCACCGTGGGCGTTCATGTGGTCGCCCCGGGTCAGAATGACATGATCTCCCGGTTCGGCAATCCCCTGTTCCACCAGCAGCGAAAGCGCCCGGTCGTTGAGC
>NZ_JABFTT010000019.1 GCF_021404465.1 Billgrantia zhangzhouensis
CGCTGCCGTGGGAGAAGTTGAGGCGTACTACGTCGACGCCGGTGCGGATCATCGCCTCCAGCACGCCCTCGCGATCGCTGGCCGGCCCCAAGGTGGCAACGATCTTGGTGCGGCGGATGGGGGCGTGTAGCGGTGGCTTCGGCATGTCTGAGCGCCTCCTGAAGGAAGGGGATGTCGTTAGACTACAACAATATTGGTTTTGCGGTAAGTTTACTACAAGTTTACTACATCTCTTTGAGGTGGGAGATGCTTGCCTACCTCTTGCCAGGCTTGATTATTTTGCCAAGGAGTAAAGTGCCTGCGGGACAAAGGTGAATCTGGTGGGATCGATCCATCAAAATGTTTATGTTGTAAAGTTACTAAAAAAGGCTTGAGTCTGTCGCTTTCCTGCGCCACATTGTGGGTATTGCCACGAGCCGTGGGCTTGCGCGTATTCCATTCGGTGAGCACGACCTCCGCCAATCGGCTCGACTCCATACCGACAGAACACTTACGGAGGAACGAACCATGACGCTTAAGATCGCCATCAACGGATTCGGCCGCATCGGCCGCAACGTGCTGCGTGCCCTGTACGAGAACGACTACCGCAAGCAGATCCAGGTCGTCGCCATCAACGACCTGGGTGACCCGGCGCTCAACGCCCATCTGTTGCGCCACGACACCGTGCATGGCCACTTTCCTTTCAAAGTGGAGCACGATGAGGAGAGCCTGAGCGTGGATGGCGACCGCATCGCCATTTTCTCCCAGCGCGACCCGGCCGCACTGCCGTGGAAGACGCTGAGTGTCGATCTGGTCATGGAGTGTACTGGGCTGTTCACCAAACGCGATGCCGCTGCCAAGCACCTCGAGGCCGGTGCCAAGCGTGTATTGATCTCCGCGCCGAGCCCGGATGCCGATGCCACCGTGGTCTATGGGGTCAACGAGCATGTGCTGGGGCCCGAGCACAAGGTGGTTTCCAACGCCTCTTGCACCACCAACTGCCTGGCGCCGGTGGCCAAGGCGCTCAACGACACGGTGGGCATCGAGAATGGTTTGATGACCACGGTGCACGCCTACACCAACGACCAGAATCTGTCCGACGTCTACCACAGCGACCCCTACCGGGCACGTAGCGCCACGCACTCCATGATTCCGACCAAGACCGGCGCCGCCGCCGCGGTGGGGCTGGTGCTGCCGGAACTGAAGGGCAAGTTCGACGGCCTGGCGGTACGCGTGCCGGTGATCAACGTCTCGCTGGTGGACCTGGTGTTCACCGCCGGGCGCGACACCACCAAGGAGGAGATCAACGCCATCGTCGCCAAGGCGGCGGAAGTCTCGCCGGTGCTCTCCGTCAATGCCCAGCCGCTGGTGTCCATCGACTTCAATCACGATCCCAATTCCTCGACCTTCGACGCCAACCACACCCGGGTGAACGGCCGCCTGGTGAAGGTAATGGCTTGGTATGACAACGAGTGGGGCTTCTCCAACCGCATGCTCGACACCGCGCTCGCCATGCAGGCCACGAGTGACGCCAAGCGCGAAGTGGTGTGATGCGCTGATACGCTCACGCAGAGCCGCCTGAACGGACGCCGAAGCGAAACCGCTTCGGCGTTGTTGTATCGACAGGGCCTCCTGACTGCCCAGCCTTTGCCCCCCATCGCTTACCTTGACTACGCTGGAAAGATACATCCATGGAATGGGAGGTATGTCATGAAACACTATGGATTGGGATATCGAAGTGTTCTTGTGGCCTGTGCGATGGCGCTGATGCTGGCTTTGGCCGGTTGTGGCACCAGTACTGGTGAGCGCGCTGCCAGCGGTGCCGGCGTTGGGGCCGCCGTGGGCGGTGCTGCGGGTGCTGCCACGGGAGGCAGCGTGGTACGTGGTGCGGCGATCGGCGCCGGGGCGGGTGCCGTGACCGGGGCGGCCACCGACGAGGACGATATCGATCTCGACGATTGATTTGCCACCAGCCTGACAGAGCTGAGCGAACCGCGCCTGCCCATGGCAGGCGCGGTTCTTTCCGTCTAACGGGATTCGGGGATATGCCAGGTCTCGGGACAGTCGCTGCTGCGGAACAGGCGCTGGGCAGTGGTGGCGTTGCGCCGCTCGGCCAGGGCTTCGCGACCCTCGCTGAGGGTATCCATCATTCCTGGCTGGGGATGACGCACGGTCAGCAGCGTCAGCCTATCCTCACGGTTGACTTCGTAGTCGGCCTCGAGCGAGTCGATCAACTGCTCGAGCCGCTCGGGCTTGTCGTCGAGACAGAGGGCGAAGCGCATGGCGCTGCTGTCGACCAGGTTGGCATGCAGGCCGGTTTCCACCAGTCGGCCGAGAATGTCGTGCTGGCGCGGTTCGTCCATGAAGGCGAAATCGCGCGGCAGTACCTCCACCCAGACCTGCGCTTCACGCAGGATGCAGGAGGGTGCCTCGGCATCGAAACGGCACTCGGCGTCGATCACGCTGGGTGTGGCATCGGGCGTCTCGAAGGAGCGCACCGTTAGCGGAATCGACTTCTCCTGCAGCGGCCCCAGGGTCTTGGGATGGATCACCTTGGCGCCGTGCCAGGCCAGTTCGGTGGCCTCGGCGTAGGAGAGGCGCTTGAGCTGTATGGCGTTGTCGAAGCGTCTGGGGTCGGCGTTGAACAGACCGGGGACGTCCTTCCAGATCACCACCTCGCGGGCATCGAGGCAGTGGGCGAAGATCGCCGCGCTGAAGTCCGAGCCTTCACGACCCAAGGTGGTGGCATCACCCAGCTCGGTGCCGCCGATGAAGCCTTGAGTCAGCGCCACGCACTCGCTGCCCCTCAGGCGCCCGCGAATGGCGTCGGCGGTGGCGGCCCAGTCGAGGTTGGCGGCCTGATGACAGGCGTCGGTGCGCACCAGTTCGCGGGCATCGTGCCAGTCGGTGGCGATACCGCTGTGGTTGAGCCAGGCCGCGACGATGGTGGTGGAGATCAGCTCACCGTAGCAGACGGTCTGATCGTAGTGCCTGGCATAGGGGCTGGCGCGGTGCTTGCGGTGCAGTGCGTCGAGCTCGTCGAACAGGGCGTCGACGCGCTCGGCCGGTGAGTCACGAGAATCGCCGAACAGCGCCTCCATCGCCTCGTGGTGGTCGGCCTGCAAGGCCTCGAAGCATTCACGGTAGGCGTCTTCCTTGCCTTCGCTGCGGGCGGCGGCAAGCAGCGCTTCCAGCTTGTTGGTGGTCTTGCCCATGGCCGAGACTACCACGACCAGCGGTCGATCCGTGTGCTCCTCGAGCAGCGGGGTCAGGTGGCGTATGGCATCGGCATCCTTGATCGAGGCGCCGCCGAACTTGAACACGGTCGTCATGTCGGGCTCTCCCTGTCTGGTGACGTCGTGCCCTACACCATGGGCCATGACGCTGGCCGGGGAAAGGGGAGGCCGGCACGCCGTGCAAATGGCGGTGCAGATACGAAAAAAGCCCCCGTAGGGGCTTTTGCTTGCTGATGCGCTTTTAGCTGAGGCGGTCTCTGTAAGCCTCATAGCCGAACGTCTTCACCGTGCGCACCTCGCGGCTCACTTCATCCACCCGGCAGATTGACGGCAGGCGAATGCCGTTGAAGGTGGTGGTCTTGACCATGGTGTAGTGGGCCATGTCGGTGAACATCAAGCGATCGCCGATGGCCAGCGGTGCGTCGAATGAGTAGCTGCCGATCACGTCGCCGGCCAGGCAGGTAGTGCCGCCCAGGCGGTAGGTATGGGCCTTCTCGCCCGGCTCGCCGGCGCCGATGATCTGCGGCCGGTAGGGCATTTCCAGCACGTCGGGCATGTGCGCGGTGGCAGAGGTGTCGAGGATGGCGTTAGGGCCGTCGTTCTGGACGATATCCAGCACCGTGCAGACCAGGTAGCCGGTGTTCAGCGCAATCGCTTCGCCGGGCTCCAGATACACGGTGAGGTGGGGATGGCGCTCGCGGAAGCCGCGAATCACCCGTACCAGCCGTTCGATGTCGTAGTCGGGGCGGGTGATGTGGTGGCCGCCGCCAAAGTTGACCCACTGCTTGTCGGCGAGATAGCCCCCGAACTTGGCCTCGAAAGCTTCCAGCGTGCGCTCCAGGGCGTCGCTGTTCTTCTCGCACAGGGTATGGAAGTGCAGGCCCTCCAGCCCTTCGAGGTCGGCGCCCGCGAGGTCCGCCGCCCGCGTGCCCAGCCGTGAGCCGGGCGCGCAGGGGTCGTAGATGGCCACCTTGCCTTCGGAGTACTCCGGGTTCACCCGCAGCCCGCAGGAGACCTTGCGTGGAGCCGCCGCGATGCTATCGCGGAAGCGCTGCCACTGCCCCGGGGAATTGAAGCTGATGTGGTCGGCATACTTGAGGACCACCTCCATCTCCTCGGCGGTGAAGGCCGGCGAATAGACGTGCACCTCGCCGCCGAAGGTCTCCGCACCCAGGCGCGCTTCGTCCTGCCCGCTGGCAGTGGTACCCACCAGGTACTGGCCCACCAGCGGGAAGGTGTCCCACATGGCGAAGCCCTTCAGCGCCAGCAGGATACGCGCACCGCTCTCCTCCTGGACCTGCTTGAGCAGCTCCAGGTTACGGCGCAGCAGGGCATCGTCGACCACATAGGCCGGCGAAGGGCAAGCGTCGATATCGAACGGGTAGGCCGGCTTGGCCATGTCGCTTGGTGCCATGGTGGATCAGGCCAGCGGGTCGTGATCGGGGTCGAGCTCGACCACCTGCCACGGCAGGCCCATGTCACCGATGCGTTCCATGAAGGGATCGGGGTCGAGCTGCTCGACGTTGAACACGCCCGCGCCCTTCCAGATCCCTTCCAGCATCAGCATGGCGCCGGTCACCGCCGGCACGCCGGTGGTGTAGGAAATCGCCTGGGACTGCACCTCGCGGTAGCAGGCCTCGTGATCGCAGATGTTATAGATGTACACCTTGCGCCGTTTGCCGTCCTTGATGCCGTCGGCAATGATGCCGATGTTGGTCTTGCCCTTGGTGCGCGGGCCCAGCGAGGCCGGGTCGGGCAGCACTGCCTTGAGGAACTCCAGCGGTGCGATCCTGGCGCCGCCCACTTCGATTGGCTCGATGCTGGTCATGCCGACGTTCTCGAGCACCTTGAGGTGGGTGATGTACTTCTCGGAGAAGGTCATCCAGAAGCGGATGCGCTCCAGCCCCTTGATGTTCTGGCTGAGCGACTCGAGTTCCTCGTGGTAGAGCAGGTAGATGTCCTTCTCGCCGATGCCGTCGAAGTCGAACTTGCGCTTCACCGCCAGCGGGTCGGTTTCCTTCCACTCGCCCTTCTCCCAGTAGCGACCCTTCGCGGTGATCTCGCGAATGTTGATCTCCGGGTTGAAGTTGGTGGCGAAGGGGTAGCCGTGGTCGCCGCCGTTGGCATCGAGAATGTCGATACGGTGGATCTCGTCGAACAGGTTCTTCTGGGCGTAGGCGCAGTAGATGTTGGTCATGCCCGGGTCGAAGCCGCAGCCCAAGGTGGCCATGTTGCCGGCCTCGGCGTAGCGATCGTGGAACGCCCACTGCTCCTTGTACTCGAACTTGGCCTCGTCCGGGTGCTCGTAATTGGCGGTGTCGAGGTAGGGCACGCCGGTCTTGAGGCATGCCTCCATGATGGTCAGGTCCTGATAGGGCAAGGCCACGTGGATCAGCACGTCCGGTTTGAACGACTCGATCAGCGCAACCAGGGCCTCGACGTTATCGGCGTCCACCTGGGCCGTCTGGATCGGACGCGCCAGTTGGGCCGCGATGGCCTTGCATTTGTCTTCGTTGCGACTGGCCAGACAGATCTCGCTGAACACTTCGGGATGCTGTGCACACTTGTGGGTGACGACGCCTCCGACGCCACCGGCGCCGATAATCAGGACTTTGCTCATGGGCCTCTCGAATCCAGATCGGGATGTGTATGAAAGCGTAGGGTCTTATCGGAGTTTCGGCCATCTCGTATGCCCGTGCCCGATGCCACCCCGGTCTCGCTCGCCGCTTGCGCGCAGATAATGGCCCTCTGTGAAGCTGGGGGCAAGTGATTTTCTCGTGACTCATTAGACCAAAGCAGGGGGGTGGGGCGGGGCAGGCCGAAAAGCGAGCGCACATGCGGGGTTGCTAGGTGTCGTCATAACCCTTTCGGCACTATATTTGTTATTACTGAATGTCGATAACCTGCGTTATGAATATCTATAAATTCTTGTGCTTTAGTGTAGTGTCATTTAACCATAAGCCGGAGAGGTAGAGTGTGACCCTACTCGACAGCGTAGTGATGCAGGGGCTTGCCCGTCACGCCGCGTTGACGGCTGAAGACAAGGCCCTATTGCTGGGCCTCGAACTCAATCCAAGGCGCATGTCGGCCGGGGAAGTGCTGTGGCAGGAGAGTGCGGACGTGGACTTGTTCTGCGTGGTAAAGGAGGGCTGGGCCTACTCCTACCGCAATCTTGGCAACGGATCGATGCAGATATTGAAGGTCTACCTACCCGGCGACATCATTGGCATGCGCGATTTCGGCTTCTCACGCCGGCTGGCCGGTGTGGCGATGATCAATGCCGGTGTGGTCAGCCCGTTCACGCACCAGCAGCTCTTCGAGATCTTCAGCCGCTCGCCGGCGCTAGCCGCCGGTATCATGGCGATGGCGGTACGGCAGCAGGCTCTGCTTACCGAGCGGCTGGTCTACCTGGGGCGGTATGCCGCCCACGAGCGGCTGGCACATTTCCTCTACGAACTCTATTTGCGCCTCAAGCGGATCGGGGCGGTAGAAGAGAACGGCTTTCACGTGCCGCTCTCCCAGGAGCAGATCGGCGATGCCCTGGGGCTGAGTGCGGTGCATGTGAGCCGCACCTTCTCCATGCTGCGCGACGAGGGCCTGGTGATCCGTGATCGCCAGCGCACGGTTCTGCCCGACCCGGATGCCCTGGCTCAACTGGTCGAGTTCAGCGGTACCTATATTGACGAAGCCTTGCCTTCCGTCTTCCAGAGCTTCGCTTGACGGCGCCGTTTCACGCTAGGCGCTGTGCTCATGCGACAACAGGAACGAAAAAAGCACCCAGGAGGTGCTTTTTTCGTTTGCTTGATTGGTGGAGGCGGCGGGGATCGAACCCGCGTCCGCCGGCACTCGCTCTTCGGCTCTACATGCTTAGGTCCGTCTTTTCGTTTAACGCCACCAGCTCCGACGGGCAGGATCCAGCGACGCGATTCCTCAAAGGTTTAGCGATTGACGAGAGGACGTCGCCAACCGCGATCCCATCATTTTTAGCTCGTATCCCCTCCGCGATGAATGGGCACATCGCTTTGGGGCCGGACTAACCGCTAGCAGGTTTAAGCTGCCAGGGCGCCCTGAGCGTAGGTGTCGTCGTTTGCGACTATTTAGTCGTGATGTTGGATTTACGAGATACATCACGCTCTCGGCATGCACCTAGGAGGTTGTCACCGGCGTCGAAGCCATGTCGCCCCCGTAGCAGGCCCATCATATCAGCATGGGCACCTCTATGACACCTGTCGGGTGGGTTGGTTCCACGCACTCCCCGATTCTGGCCGATTTCGGGGAATGGGCCACGGTGTCGTCCACTATGACCGTTCAGGCCTTGACGTGTTCCCGCATGATGCGGCCTTTCTGGCGCTGCCAGTCGCGATCCTTCTCGGTGGCGCGCTTGTCGTGCAGCTTCTTGCCCGTCACCAGCGCCAGCTCGCACTTCACCCGGTTGCCTTTCCAGTAAAGCTTGAGCGGTACGCAGGTGTGTCCCTTCTCCTGGGAGCGCGAGAAGATTTTGGCGATCTCCTTCTTGTGCAGCAACAGCTTGCGCGTACGCGAAGGATCGGCGATCTCGTGGGTGCTGGTGGTGTTGAGCGGCGTGATGTGGCTGCCAAGCAGCCACGCCTCGCCGTCCTTCACCAGGATGTAGGTGTCGGTGAGCTGGGCCTTGCCGGCGCGCAGGCTCTTCACCTCCCAGCCGGCCAGCACCAAGCCGGCCTCGAAGGTCTCGTCGATGTGATACTCGAAGCGAGCCTTCTTGTTCTGGGCGATGACGTTACTGCCGGGACCCTTGCCCTTGCCTTTCTTGTTGGCCATGGAACCTCATGTCATGTTCTTGCCTGGGGCAACGCTTCCTTCGATATGGGGGGAAGCGTGATACCATTCAAGGCGTGAAATAACCGCTCATGATACGCCCTGGGCACTGTGAAGTCAGCGGAGAGCTCAATGCCAATGGTCAATCGGTCCGCCCTGGTGCGGCACACCCCACAGGACATGTTCGAACTGGTCAACGATTTCGAGCGCTACCCGGAGTTCCTGCCGGGCTGTCGGCGGGCGCGGCTGCTCGAGCGCGACGAGTCGCATCTGATCGGTGAGATGACCCTGGGGCGGGCGGGAATCGAGCAGAGCTTCACCACTCGTAACGATCTCATCGAGCCCGAGCGCATCGAAATGTCGCTGGTCAGCGGTCCTTTCAAGCGCCTGCGCGGCCGCTGGTTGTTCCTGCCGATGGGGGAGGGCGCCTGCAAGGTATGTCTGGAAATGGAGTTCGAGTTCGCCAACCGGCTGCTGGGCATGGCCTTCGGCAAGTTGTTCCAGCAGGTGGCGGGGCAACTTGTCGACGCTTTCACTCGGCGGGCCGATGAAATCTATGGCCGCTGAGGCGAGGCACGAGGTAGAGGTCGCGTTTGCGCTGCCGGACAGGCAGCGTATCGTGACGCTCGAGGTGCCGATGGGCACTACCGCCCGCCAGGCGGTGGCTCTGGTGGAACTGGACAGGCTCTTTCCCGAGGTTCCACCCGAGACCTTCGCCGCCGCCGACCTGGGAATCTTCGGCAAGCCGCTGCGCGATCCCGAGACACATCGCCTGCGTGCCGGCGATCGGGTCGAAGTCTACCGACCGCTCGAACTCGATCCCAAGGAAGCGCGTGCCCGGCGAGCCGAACGCACCGGGCACTAGCGAAGCAACGGCGTTACATACCCAGCGGTTCGCTGGAGGCCGGCTCACCGCCTTGCGGCAGGGTGCCTCCCGCGCCTGGTGCGCGCTCCGGCACGGCTTGCGGCTGGCTCTCGGGTAGCATGCCGGCGGGGTCGGCACTTTCGGCTGCCGGACCGATATCGTCCTGAGCACGCAGTTCGATATCCTCGGAGAAGTCTCCTTCCTGCTGCACGTTGACCAGGCGGTCGCCTGCGAAAGTGAGTGTCACCCGACGCTGCTGCACGCCGCCGTAGGCTTCGTCGAGGCGGAACACGTAGTCCCACTGGTTGGCATCGAAGGGCGCTTCCAGCAATGGCCTGCCCAGCAGGTCGACGACCTGGGCGCGGCTAAGGCCGGGCTGGAGCTGCTGGACCATGCCCTCGGTGATGTAGTTGCCCTGGGGGAGGTCGCGCTTGTAGACGCAGCCGCTGACGACGGTCAGGGCGATGACGAGAGGGAGGGTTTTGATCAGCTTTTGCATTTGTGTCCATTCTTCACTATCGTGGATTCGGTCGATCATACCCGACCCTACCTGATACTGCGAAGAGCGAACATGGCCGACCAGAACCATGAACTGCGCAAGGCAGGCCTCAAGGTCACCTTGCCCCGAGTGAAGATCCTGCAGATTCTCGAGAATGCCACGGGTCAGCACCACCTGAGCGCCGAGGATGTCTACAAGACCCTGCTGGAAGCTGGGGAGGACGTCGGTCTGGCTACCGTCTATCGCGTGCTGACCCAATTCGAGTCGGCGGGCTTGGTGATTCGTCATAACTTCGATGGCGGCCATGCCGTGTTCGAGATCTCCCAGGAGGAGCATCACGACCATATGGTGTGCCTCGACAGTGGCGAGATCATCGAATTCTTCGACGAGACCATCGAGCGCCGCCAGCAGGAGATTGCCGAGGAGCATGGCTTCGAGCTCGTCGACCATGCCTTGGTACTCTATGTGCGTCCACGTGGCTCCAATGCCACGCGCCAGGAAGGCTCAACGCGCAAGTGACACGCGAGTAATGCCGAATCAGTACCAATGGCGGCCCCGATCCTCGATCGGGGCCGCATGCATTATGGAGCAAGTCTAGTGGGCGGCACCCTGTTGGCTGGCATCGAGCATCTCCCGAGCATGGGCCAGGGTGCGGTCGGAGAGGTTGACCCCGCCGAGCATGCGCGCCAGCTCACCGACCCGGCCGGCCTCGTCGAGCAGGGCCATGCGCGTCAGGGTGGTGTCGCGCTTGGCCTGCTTCTCGATATGCAGGTGATGGTGGGCCTGGGCTGCCACCTGGGGCAGGTGGGTCACGGTCATCACTTGGCCGTTCTCGCCCAGCCGGCGCAGCAGCTGACCGACGATTTCGGCGGTGGCGCCGGAAATGCCCACGTCCACCTCGTCGAATACCAGGCTGGGGATGGTCGAGTGCTGGGCCGCGACTACCTGGATCGCCAGGCTGATGCGCGATAGCTCGCCGCCGGAGGCGACCTTTGCCAACGGCCGCGGTGGCTGGCCGGGGTTGGCGCTGATCAGGAAGCGTACCTCCTCCATGCCTTCGGCCTGGGGACTCTGGCGGGTTTCCACGGCGACCTCGAAGCGCGCCTTGCCCATGGCCAGGAAGGCGAGCTGCTCCTGCACCGCCTTGCCGAAGCGTCCTGCCGCCTGTTGGCGGGTCTCGCCCACCTGGCGTGCCAGCTCGCGCCAGCTGTCGCGCAGCGTTTCTACTTCGCTGCGCAGTGCTTCCAGGTCGTGCTCGCCCCCTTCGAGGCCCTCCAGCTCGGCCTGAAGCTTGCAATGCAGCGCAGGCAGCTCCTCGGGCATCACGTGGTGCTTGCGCGCGATGCGGTGCACCTCGCCCAGGCGTGATTCCACCCAGGCCAGCCGCTCCGGATCGAGTTCAGTGGCGTCGGCGAAGCGATGCAGCTCGCGTACGGCCTCCTCGACCTGAATGCGCGCTTCGCCCAGCATGGAGATGATCTCGGACAGCGTACCGCGATCGCTGCCCGGCAGCGGATCGAGCCGATGAGTCGCCTGGTTGAGCAGTGTCAGCACGCCGTTTTCATCGTTGTCGCAGCATTCGGCGGCGATCTGCGCCTCGCGCAGCGTCTCCTCGGCATGGGCAAGCTGCTCCTGCTCGTGCTCCAGGGTGGCAAGCTCGTCTTCGCCCAAGGCCAGGACGTCCAGCTCCTCGACCTGGTAGCGCAGCAGTTGGCGACGCGCCTGCACCTCATCGCCGCTCTCGGTCAACTGCTTCAGGCGACGCCGGGCCGCCTGCCAGCGGCGGAAGGTCTCGCCGAGCTGGGTGACGGCGTTGCGGTTGCCAGCGAAGTCGTCGAGCAGGCGCAGGTGAGTCTCCTCGCGCAGCAGCAGCTGGTGGGCATGCTGGCCGTGGATCTCGACCAGATGCTCGCCCAGCGCCTTGAGATCGGCCACGGTGGCCGGCTGACCGTTGATCCATGCCTTGGAGCGCCCATTGGCGGTGACCACGCGGCGCAGCAGGCAATCGTCGACGGGCAGTTCGCGCTCCTCGAGCCAGCGCCGGGCGGTCGGCAGGGCGGCGATGTCGAAGCGCGCGCTGAGGTCGGCGCGCTCGCAGCCGTGGCGTACGCTGCCGGCATCGGAGCGCTCGCCCAGGCACAGCCCCAGGGCGCCGAGCAGGATCGACTTGCCGGCACCGGTCTCTCCGGTGATGGCGGTCATGCCGCCGGCAAGCTCCAGGTCGAGAGTGTCGACGATGGCGAAATCGCGAATGGCAAGCTGCGTCAGCATGGGGGCCTCCGATAGCCGCGACAAGGCTGGATATCCATACACGTCATTGCGTTTTTATACAGTAGTCGAGTCCGGCGCTCAATACATGCCATGCAGTATCGCGGATCACTTGAGATTGTCGTGAGCACCCCCATATAGGCCGCAGACCGTAAGGCTTTCACCGAATCGAAACCGTTCCGACCCCGCAGGGTCGCGTTGCTTCAGGAGATGCGCATGGCTAAAGAACCCCAGACCCCGCTTGACGATGAGCTGGTTCGGCGTGAAGAGGAGGCCCAGCCGGAGCCGATGGAAGGCGAGCTGGATGACGCGGTCGGTGCCGGGGAGGACGAGGCCGTGGCGTCCGAGGAGCCGACGACGGTGAGCGATAATCCCGAGGCCGACGTGCTGGCCGCTCAGGTGGAAGAGCTGGAGCAGAGTCTGGCCGAGGCCAAGGACCAGGCGCTGCGCGCTGCCGCCGAGGCCCAGAACGTGCGCCGCCGTGCCGAACAGGAAGCCGAGAAGGCGCGTAAGTTCGCCCTGGAGCGTTTCGTCAAGGAGCTGCTGCCGGTAGTCGATAGCCTGGAGAAGGCGCTCGAGGCCATGGGCGAAAACGCCAGTGAAGCCCATCGCGAGGGTGTGGCCATGACGCTGAAAATGCAGCAGGACGTGCTGGCCAAGTTCGGCGTCGAGACGGTCGATCCTGCCGGCGAGCCGTTCGACCCGCAGTATCACGAGGCGATGGCCATGGTGCCCAATCCCGAGCTCGAGCCCAACAGCGTGATGGAAGTGATCCAGCGGGGCTATCTGCTCAACGGACGCTTGGTTCGCCCGGCGATGGTGGTGGTCAGCCAGGCCGCCAGCTGAGGCTGTCCGGATAAAACGGGGGCGGGGCTTGAAAAGTATCTTGGCGCCCCCCAGATAGACGTCAACCGCGGCAGCTGCCGCAGAGATGATTCAAGGCAAACGAATTTTTCGAGGATTTCCTATGGGACGCATCATCGGTATTGACCTGGGGACCACCAACTCCTGCGTGGCCGTGCTCGACGGCGACAGCGCCAAGGTGATCGAGAACGCTGAGGGTGGCCGCACCACGCCGTCCATCATCGCTTACACCGATGATGGCGAGACCCTGGTGGGGCAGGCGGCCAAGCGCCAGGCGGTGACCAACCCGCAGAATACCCTTTACGCCATCAAGCGCCTGATCGGTCGTCGCTTCAAGGACGACGTGGTGCAGAAGGACATCAAGATGGTGCCCTACGGCATCACTGAGGCCGACAACGGCGACGCCTGGGTCGAGGTGAAGGGCAAGAAGCTGGCACCGCCGCAGGTCAGTGCCGAAGTGCTGAAGAAGATGAAGAAGACCGCCGAGGACTACCTGGGCGAGACCGTCACCGAGGCGGTGATCACCGTGCCGGCCTACTTCAACGACAGCCAGCGCCAGGCCACCAAGGATGCCGGCCGTATCGCCGGCCTCGAGGTCAAGCGCATCATCAACGAGCCCACCGCGGCGGCGTTGGCCTACGGCATGGACAAGTCGCGCGGTGACAAGACCATCGCCGTGTACGACCTGGGCGGCGGTACCTTCGACATCTCCATCATCGAGGTGGCCGACGTCGACGGCGAGACCCAGTTCGAAGTGCTGGCCACCAACGGCGACACCTTCCTCGGCGGTGAAGACTTCGACATGGCGCTGATCAACTACCTGGTCGATCAGTTCAAGGCCGACAGCGGTATCGACCTCTCCGGTGACAACCTGGCCATGCAGCGCCTCAAGGAAGCCGCAGAAAAGGCCAAGATCGAGCTGTCCAGCGCCCAGCAGACCGACGTCAACCTGCCCTACATCACCGCCGACAACACCGGTCCGAAGCACCTCAACGTCAAGGTGACCCGGGCCAAGCTGGAGTCGCTGGTGGAAGACCTGGTGCAGCGCTCCATGGGGCCGTGCAAGACCGCGCTGGCCGACGCTGGCCTGTCCGCTTCCGAGATCGACGACGTGATCCTGGTCGGCGGCCAGACCCGCATGCCGCTGGTACAGAAGAAAGTGGCCGATTTCTTCGGCAAGGAAGCGCGCAAGGACGTCAACCCGGACGAGGCCGTGGCCGTGGGTGCGGCGATCCAGGGCGGCGTGCTGGGCGGCGACGTCAAGGACGTGCTGCTGCTCGACGTCACCCCGCTGACCCTGGGCATCGAGACCCTGGGCGGCGTGATGACTCCGCTGATCGAGAAGAACACCACCATCCCGACCAAGAAGACCCAGACCTTCTCGACCGCGGATGACAACCAGACCGCCGTGACCATCCACGTGCTCCAGGGCGAGCGCAAGCAGGCCGGCCAGAACAAGTCGCTGGGCCGCTTCGACCTGGCCGACATTCCGCCGGCGCCGCGTGGCGTGCCGCAGATCGAGGTAGCGTTCGATCTCGACGCCAACGGCATCCTCAACGTCTCGGCGAAGGACAAGGCCACCGGCAAGGAGCAGTCGATCGTCATCAAGGCCTCCAGCGGCCTCAGCGATGAAGAGATCGAACAGATGGTGCGCGACGCCGAGGCTCATGCCGACGAGGACAAGAAGTTCGAGGAGCTGGTGGCCCTGCGCAACCAGGCCGACGGTATGGTCCACGCCGCTCGCAAGACCGTGCAGGAAGCCGGCGAGCACGCCACCGACGAGGAGAAGCAGGCCATCGAAAGTGCCGCCTCCGAACTCGAGGAGGCGCTCAAGGGCGACGACAAGGATGACATCCAGGCCAAGTTGGACAAGCTGACCGAAGCCTCCGGCAACCTGGCGCAGAAGATGTATGCCGCCCAGGCCGAGGCTGCCCAGCAGGCCGGTGGTGAAGGTCAGGAGGCTGGTGCCAAGCCGGAAGAGGACGTGGTTGACGCGGAATACGAAGAAGTCAACGACGACCAGAAGAAGCAGTAATCGCCAAGGCGATACCACGGGCGACGGTAGCGCGGGGGGACGACTCCCGCGTTGCCGTTTCCGCGGATCGGGCAGATCTGCCTAGACCAGGAGGCGCATGGACCTATGTCCAAACGCGATTATTACGAGGTGCTCGGCGTCGAGCGCGGGGCCGACACCAAAGACATCAAGAAGGCCTACCGACGGCTGGCGCAGAAATACCATCCGGATCGCAATCCGGATGACGATACTGCCGCAGAGAAATTCCGCGAGGTGTCCGAGGCCTACGAAATTCTCTCCGACAGCGAGAAGCGCACCGCCTACGACCAGTTCGGCCATGCCGGGGTCGACGGCCAGGCAGGCGGCTTCGGCGGCGCGGGCGCCGGTGGGTTCAGCGACATCTTCGGCGACGTGTTCGGCGACATCTTCGGTGGTGGCGGCGGTCGGCGCAGCCCCCACGCGCCGCAGCGCGGCAGCGACCTGCGCTACAACCTCGAGCTGGACCTCGAGAGCGCGGTCGCCGGCACCACGGTTGATATCCGCGTGCCGCGTCACGTGGAGTGTGACCGTTGCGACGGCTCCGGCGCCGAGCCGGGTTCCACCAAGGAGACCTGCCCCACCTGTAATGGCCTCGGCCAGGTACGCATGCAGCAGGGCTTCTTCGCCGTGCAGCAGACCTGCCCGACCTGTCACGGCAGCGGTGTGCACATCAAGGTGCCGTGCCACAAGTGCCATGGCGAAGGCCGTATGCGAGAGACACGCACCCTGTCGGTGAAGATTCCCGCCGGGGTGGATACCGGCGATCGCATTCGCTTGAACGGCGAGGGCGAGTCGGGCATCAACGGCGGCCCTCCCGGCGATCTCTACGTACAGGTGGCGATCAAGCCGCACCACATCTTCCAGCGCGATGGCAAGCACCTGCAATGCGAAGTGCCAATCAACTTCGTCGACGCCGCGCTCGGTGGCGAACTCGAGGTGCCGACCCTCGACGGCCGGGTCAAGCTGAAGATCCCGCCGGAGACCCAGACCGGCAAGCTGTTCCGCCTGCGCGGCAAGGGCGTGAAGCCGGTGCGCGGCGGTCCGCCGGGCGACCTGCTGTGCAAGGTGGTGGTGGAGACCCCGGTCAATCTCAACGAGGAGCAGAAAGCGCTGCTGCGCGAACTGCAGGAGAGCCTCGACGGCAGCAACAGCCGCAGCCACTCGCCGAGGAAGACTAGCTTCTTCGACGGTGTGAAGAAGTTCTTCGAGGACATGAAGCCGTAATTCAGGCGGTGGCCCGTTAGCCCCCGGTGCCTTTGGCATAGGGGGCTTTTTGTTTGTGGCGGCGAACCATTGGCTCGCCGGTTCGAACCTCTCGTTCCGCTGAGTGCTGCCTGCCGGGGGTGGCGTTGACCCGTTCCGGCGTCTTAGTCTGTTAACTCCAATACGAATGGAGATCGTTTCTATGCCAATGTCGCGTGCCGTGATCGCCACCGAGTCCGGGGCGAGGGTGATGAACCGGCTGTGCAAGCACTGGGCGCATAAGCTGGAGGTAGAGCAGGGCGAGGAAGAGAGCCGTGTAGCTTTCGAGGATGGCACCTGTGTGATGCGCGTCGAGCCGGGCAAGCTGCTGGTGGCCATCGAGGCGCTGGACGAAGAGGTGCTCGACCGCCTGGAGGGCGTGGTGGATTCCCACCTGCAGCGCATGGCGGGCGACGAGGAGCTGGCCATCGTCTGGGAAAATTGAGCGCGTCGATAACACTCCGGCGCGCCCACCTCGGCATGTTGCTTTGGGCGCTGCTGGTGGGGCTGTCGTTTCCCGCCGTGGGGCTGATGAGCGAGCTGCCGCCGCTGTCGCTCACCGCGCTACGCTTCGCCATCGCCTGCGCCGGGCTGTGGTGGCTGGCGCGGCGTTCGCCCGGCTTCCTGCCCGCCTGGCGATTGCTGCCTCTCTACACGCTGATGGGGCTGTGCCTGGCCGGTTTCTTCGGTGCCATGTTCTGGGCCGCTCATCACGCCACGGCACTCTCCATGGCCACCCTCTACGTCACCGTGCCGCTACTGGCTTACCTGCTGGGGCTCGGTTTTCGCGTCGAGCGGCCGGGCTGGAAGTTGCCGGCCATCCTGGCCTTGGGTGCGGCGGGGGCTCTGGGGCTCGCCTTTTCCGAAGCGCGCAGTCATGGCGAAGCCATGCAACTGGGTATCGGCGAGGTGGTGTTCTTCCTCGGCTGCGTGTCGTCGGCGCTCTATCCTGTGCTGAGCAAGTGGGGGCTGGCGCGGGAGTGGCTACCCGAATCGGCGGCGGTGCGCACCTTCTGGAGCCTGGGGCTGGGCGGGCTCGCCATCGGCCTGCTGGGCCTTATCATCGAGCCCGCTAACCAGCTCCTTTCCATGCGCTGGCAGGATCTGGCCCTGGTGGTCTATCTCGGGCTCTTCTCCAGTGCGCTCACCTTCTGGCTGATGCAGCATGCCACGGCGGTACTCACGCCTGGCGCCGTGACCGCCTACGGCTACATGGTGCCCTTCGTCTCCATGCTGCTGCTGTTTGCCGCTGCGCCCGAGCAGATCGGCTGGCACTGGCTGCCGGGCAGTGTGCTGGTGCTTGCCGCCATCGACCTATTGCTGCGTCAGAGCGGCGAGAACGCCCACGCTCGCTAATCCAGCTCGTCGGCATATGGCTCGCTACCCTGCCCAAGCGCTCGGTCAGGCAAGCTGTGGGTCTGGTATACTGCCTCGATCCCCTCTCGTCAGATTTCGCAGGAGTCCGCATGACCCGTATCGCCATCGTGGGTGTCGCCGGCCGCATGGGCCGCACCCTGGTCAACGCCGTGCAGCAGGATGCCGGGGCCACCCTGGCCGGCGGTATCGTCGAACCGGGTAGCACGCTGGTCGGCGCCGATATCGGCGAGCTGGCGGGGCTCGGCAAGCAGGGTGTCGTTGCAGTGGACTCTCTCGACGCCATCGTCGACGACTTCGACGTGCTGATCGACTTCACCGCGCCCCAGGTGACGCTGGCCAACCTGGCCTTCTGTGCGGCGCACGGCAAGTGCATGGTGATCGGCACCACCGGCCTGGCCGACGACGAACTGGCCGAGCTCGACGGCTATCGTGACAGGCTGCCCTTCGTCTTCGCCCCCAACATGAGCGTGGGGGTGAACCTGACCCTGAAGCTGCTCGAGACCGCGGCCCGGGCGCTGGGCGACGAGGGCTACGACATCGAGGTGATCGAGGCCCACCACCGCCACAAGGTCGACTCGCCTTCCGGCACCGCGCTGAAGATGGGCGAGGTGGTGGCCGAGGCGCTGGGGCGCACGCTCAAGGAGCACGGCGTGTTCGAGCGTGTCGGGCAGTGTGGGCCACGCACCGACAGGGAGATCGGTTTTGCCACGGTGCGTGCCGGCGATATCGTCGGCGAACACACGGTGATGTTCGCCACCGAGGGCGAGCGCATCGAGATCACCCACAAGGCCTCTAGCCGCATGACCTTCGCCAAGGGCGCGGTGCGGGCGGCGCGCTGGGTCGCTGACCAGAGCAATGGGCGCTATGGCATGCAGGATGTATTGGGTTTGTGAGCCATCTCGGTAGCCAAATGAGATCGAATCCTGTAACATCTCCAAAATTTTGGCCGGGCGTCTGAAAACAGCAGTCCAACTGCGCGCTTGTTGCGTGGCCAGCCCCGAGTAAACAGAGACAACAAGCGGGATGAAACCGGTTCCATCGGCTTCGTCCCGCTTTTTTACGAGCCAAATCTGTCGCTGTGACGATAGCCGCCGAGCCTGCGCCCCTCAGGCTCGCACCAGCATGGGAGGACCTTGTCTTGAACAGCCCCGCATTGAACAGACCCGCGATATTGGCCCTGGAAGACGGCAGTGTGTTTCACGGCACCGCCATTGGCGCCGATGGGCAAACCAGCGGCGAGGTGGTGTTCAATACGGCCATGACCGGCTATCAGGAGATCCTCACCGATCTTTCCTATACCCGACAGATCGTGACCCTGACCTACCCGCATATCGGCAATACCGGCGTCAATGCCGAGGACGTCGAGTCGGGCTCGATCGCCGCCGCCGGGCTGGTGATCCGCGACTTGCCACTGATTGCCAGCAACTTCCGCTCCGAGCAATCGCTCTCCGACTACCTCAAGAGCCAGAACGTGCTTGGCATCGCCGATATCGACACCCGCCGCCTGACTCGCATCCTGCGTGACAAGGGTGCCCAGAACGGGGCGATCCTGGCGGGGCGGGAGGCCGAGGGCGACGATGCCGTCGAGCGGGCACTGGCCGTGGCGCGGGAGTTCCCCGGGCTCAAGGGCATGGACCTGGCCAAGGAGGTCTCGTGCCGCGAGGCCTACGAGTGGAGCGAGGCGGAGTGGGTGCTGGGCCAGGGCAACGTCGATGCCAGTGTCAGCGAGCGCCCCTTCCACGTGGTGGTCTACGACTACGGCGTGAAGTACAACATCCTGCGCATGCTCGCTTCGCGCGGCTGCCGGCTTACCGTGGTGCCGGCGCAGACCCCGGCCGCCGACGTGCTGGCGCGTAACCCGGACGGCATCCTGCTGGCCAACGGTCCCGGCGACCCCGAGCCCTGCGACTACGCCATTGCGGCGATCCGCGAGATCCTCGAGACCGACGTGCCGGTGTTCGGCATCTGCCTGGGCCACCAGCTGCTGGCCCTGGCCGCCGGTGCCAAGACGGTGAAGATGAATCACGGTCACCATGGCGCCAATCATCCGGTGCAGGACCTCGACTCCGGCCACGTGATGATCACCAGCCAGAACCACGGCTTCGCCGTCGACGAAGCGAGCCTGCCGGGCAACGTGCGCGCCATTCACCGTTCGCTGTTCGACGGCACGCTGCAGGGTATCGAGCTGACCGATCGTCCGGCCTTCAGCTTCCAGGGGCACCCGGAAGCGAGCCCCGGGCCGCGCGACGTGTCGCCGCTGTTCGACCGCTTCGTGACGATGATGCGCGAGCGCCGCTGATCGGCGCCGCCATCGTCTTATCGCCTGATTTCAACGAATCCAGCCGCGGGAACCGACATGCCCAAGCGTACCGACCTCAACAGCATCCTGATCATTGGCGCCGGCCCCATCGTCATCGGCCAGGCGTGCGAATTCGACTACTCCGGCGCCCAGGCCTGCAAGGCGCTGCGCGAGGAGGGCTTCCGGGTCATCCTGGTCAACTCCAACCCGGCCACCATCATGACTGACCCGGCCATGGCCGATGCCACCTACATCGAGCCGATCACCTGGCAGGCGGTGGAAAAAATCATCGAGGCCGAGCGCCCCGACGCCATTCTGCCCACCATGGGCGGCCAGACCGCGCTCAACTGTGCGCTCGACCTGGACAAGCACGGCGTGCTCGAGAAGTACGGCGTGGAGATGATCGGTGCCAACGCCGACGCTATCAACAAGGCCGAGGACCGCGACCTGTTCGACCAGGCCATGAAGCGCATCGGCCTGGAGTGCCCCAAGGCCGAGGTTGCCCACACCATGGAGGAGGCCTGGCGCATCCAGGAGTCGCTGGGCTTCCCGGTGATCATCCGCCCCTCCTACACCATGGGCGGTTCCGGCGGCGGCGTGGCCTACAACAAGGAGGAGTTCGAGGAGATCTGCACCCGCGGTTTCGAACTCTCCAACAACCATGAGCTGCTGATCGACGAGTCGCTGCTGGGGTGGAAGGAGTACGAGATGGAAGTCGTTCGTGACAAGAACGACAACTGCATCATCGTCTGCTCGATCGAGAACTTCGACCCCATGGGCGTGCACACCGGCGACTCCATCACCGTGGCGCCGGCGCAGACGCTGACCGACAAGGAGTACCAGATCATGCGCGACGCATCGCTTGCGGTGCTGCGCGAGATCGGCGTCGAGACCGGCGGCTCCAACGTGCAGTTCGGCGTCGACCCCAATACCGGGCGCATGGTGGTCATCGAGATGAACCCGCGGGTGTCGCGCTCCTCGGCGTTGGCTTCCAAGGCCACCGGCTTCCCGATCGCCAAGATCGCCGCCAAGCTGGCGGTGGGTTACACCCTGGACGAACTCTCCAACGACATCACCGGCGGGCGTACCCCGGCGTCGTTCGAGCCGTCGATCGACTATGTGGTCACCAAGATCCCGCGCTTCACCTTCGAGAAGTTCCCTCAGGCCAACGACCGCCTCACCACCCAGATGAAGTCGGTGGGCGAGGTGATGGCCATCGGGCGTACTTTCCAGGAGTCGCTGCAGAAGGCGCTGCGCGGCCTGGAAACCGGCAACGACGGCCTCGACCCCAAGGTGGGCGAGTTCACCGAGGAGGCCATGCAGCACATCAAGGGTGAGCTGCAGGCCGCCGGTGCCGACCGCATCTTCTACGTCGCCGATGCCATGCGTGCCAGCATGAGCGTGGAGGAGGTCTTTGCCCTGACCAAGATCGATCCTTGGTTCCTGATCCAGTTGGAGGACCTGGTACGCATCGAGCACGACGTGGCCAAGCGCTCTCTCTCTGAGCTCAGCGCCCAGGAGCTGTTTGGTCTCAAGCGCAAGGGCTTCTCCGACGCACGCCTGGCCAAGCTGCTCGGCGTATCCGAGAAGGAATTCCGCAAGACCCGCCAGAAGGCCGGGATTCGTCCGGTCTATAAGCGCGTCGACACCTGTGCCGCCGAATTCGCCTCGGACACCGCCTACATGTACTCCACCTACGAGGAGGAGTGTGAGGCCGAGGTCAGCAGCCGTCAGAAGATCATGGTGCTGGGCGGCGGGCCCAACCGTATCGGCCAGGGCATCGAGTTCGACTACTGCTGCGTCCATGCCGCCTTCGCCATGCGCGACGACGGCTATGAGACCATCATGGTCAACTGCAACCCGGAAACCGTCTCTACCGACTACGACACCTCCGACCGTCTCTATTTCGAACCGGTGACCCTGGAGGACGTGCTGGAGATTGCCGACAAGGAGCAGCCGGTCGGCGTGATCGTGCAGTTCGGCGGCCAGACCCCGCTGAAACTGGCCCGTGAGCTGGAGGCCGCCGGCGTGCCGATCATCGGCACCACTCCCGACGCCATCGACCGTGCCGAGGACCGTGAGCGCTTCCAGCAGATGATCGACAAGCTGGGTCTCAAGCAACCGCCCAACGCCACTGCGCGCAGCTTCGACGAGGCCTTCGTCAAGGCCGAGGCGATCGGCTACCCGCTGGTGGTGCGCCCGAGCTACGTGCTCGGCGGCCGTGCCATGGAGATCGTCTACTCCGCCGACGAGCTGGAGAACTACATGACCCATGCGGTCAAGGTCTCCAACGATTCGCCGGTACTGCTCGACCACTTCCTCAACGCCGCCATCGAGATCGACATCGACGCCGTCTCCGATGGCCGCGAGGTGGTGATCGGCGGCATCATGCAGCACATCGAGCAGGCCGGCGTGCATTCCGGCGACTCCGCCTGTGCGCTGCCGCCCTACTCGCTGCCCGCCGAGGTGCAGGACGAGATGCGCGATCAAGTCAAGCGCATGGCCGTCGAGCTTGGCGTGGTGGGCCTGATGAACGTGCAACTGGCGTGGCAGGACGGCGAAATCTACGTCATCGAGGTCAACCCGCGTGCCTCGCGCACCGCGCCCTTCGTCTCCAAGTGCATTGGCACTTCGCTGGCCCAGATCGCCGCGCGCTGCATGGCCGGCAAAAGCCTCGCCGAGCAGGGCTTCACCCGGGAGATCGTGCCGCATTTCTACAGCGTCAAGGAGGCGGTATTCCCGTTCAACAAGTTCCCCGGCGTCGACCCGATCCTGTCACCGGAGATGAAGTCCACCGGTGAGGTGATGGGCTCGGGCGATACCTTCGCTGAGGCCTTCTACAAGGCGCAGTTGGGCGCTGGCGAGGCGATTCCCAAGCTCGAAGGCGAGCGCAAGGCGTTCCTCTCGGTGCGCGAACCGGACAAGGCGGGAGTTATCGAAATCGCTCGTTCTCTGCTAGGATTGGGATTCACCCTTTGCGCGACCCGCGGCACCGCCGCCGCCCTCGAAGCCGCCGGCCTCGAGGTGGAGGTCGTCAACAAGGTTTACGAAGGTCGTCCGCATATCGTCGATCTGCTCAAGAACGACGACATCGCCTATATCGTCAATACCACCGAGGGTCGCCAGGCGATCAACGACTCCTCGGTGATCCGTCGTACCGCGCTGGCCCGCAAGGTACCCTATGCCACCACCCTGGCAGGGGCGAGTGCCGTTTGCATGGCGTTGGAGTATGGCAATGCGATCACGGTGCGGCGGCTACAGGAACTGCATGCAGGAGCAACGCAATGAACAAGGTCCCGATGACCGTTGCCGGCGAGGCACGCCTGCGCAAGGAACTCGAGGAGCTCAAGGGCGAGGCGCGTCCCAAGGTGATCGCGGCAATCGCGGAAGCCCGTGAGCACGGTGACCTCAAGGAGAATGCCGAATACCACGCGGCTCGCGAGCAGCAAGGTTTCATCGAAGGGCGTATCCAGGAGATCGAGAGCAAGCTCTCCAATGCCCAGGTGATCGACGTGACCAAGCTGCCACAGACCGGCAAGGTGATCTTCGGCGTCACCGTCGAGCTGATCAACCTCGGTAACGACGAGGAAGTCAGCTACCAGATCGTGGGCGAGGACGAAGCCGACATCAAGGCTGGCAAGATCTCCGTCACCTCGCCCATCGCCCGCGCCCTCATCGGCAAGGAGGAGGGCGACGTGGTGGTGGTCAGCACGCCGGGTGGCGAGGTCGAGTACGAGGTATCCAGCGTCGAGCATCGCTGAGCTACGAGCCAGCAAAAGCCCGCGACAGTTGGTCGCGGGCTTCTTGCAAAGTTGCTCGCGGCCCGGAGCCTGAAGCTCGCGCGGGCGCGTCAGCGCCTAGTGGCGCCCGTGGTGATTTTCGAAACGCTTGACGTTGGAAAGCTTCGGGTTGGCCTGGGGGTTGCGGCGGTAGAGCAGCGCCATCTTACCGATGGTCTGCACACGTTCGGCGCCACTCGCTGCGAGCAGCTCCTCGAGCATGGCGGCGCGGTCGTCGCGCTCCGGCAGGGCCAGCTTCACCTTGATCAGTTCATGGTCGGCAAGCGCCCGGTCGAGTTCGGCCAACACGCCTTCGGAGACACCGTTCTCCGAAACCGTCACCACCGGGCTCAGGTGGTGACCGATGCTGCGAAATGCTTTCTTTTGTGCCTGTGACAAGCTCATGGTATCTTGCGTCTTCCCGGTTGCGCGTAACTTGTCATGGTACGGTGAAATGCGCGCTGGCGAAAGCATGGCAGGCCTGGGTCAAGGCCTTGGCCAGCTCCGCGTCATACCGAACCCGGCCTATGCTTCCAGTCGGCGTTTCGGAATCTTCAGTCAAGGTGATCTGTGGCTCGATCCACTTCCTCGTCCCACGGCGGTGCGTCCGATACGTCACGTCGGCAGCGCGGCGGCAAACATGGCGCCAGCAAGAGTTCGGCCTCGTGGCTCAAGGAGCACTTCGACGATCGCTTCGTCCAGCAGAGCTGGCAGGATGGCTATCGCAGTCGCGCCAGCTACAAGCTGCTCGCGCTCGATGAAAAGGATCGGTTGTTCAAGCCCGGTATGAGTGTGATCGATCTGGGCGCGGCTCCCGGCGGCTGGAGTCAGGTGGCAGCCGACCGTGTAGGATCGGAAGGGCTGGTCATCGCCTCCGATATCCTCGAGATGGATGCCTTGGCCGGCGTTGAGTTCATCCAGGGCGATTTCACCGAAGAGAGCGTGCTGGAGGCGATCCTCACCATCCTCGATGGACGCCCGGTGGACCTTGTGATGTCCGACATGGCCCCCAATATGAGTGGTATGAGCGCCATCGACCAGCCCCAGGCCATGTATCTGGTGGAGCTTGCCCTCGACCTGGCGCGCCAGACGCTGCGACCCGGTGGAAGTTTCCTGGCCAAGGTGTTCCAGGGCGAAGGTTTCGATGCCTACCTGAAGGAGCTGCGCAGCAGCTTCACCAGGGTAGTGACGCGCAAGCCGGAGGCCTCCCGCGCCCGTTCGCGAGAAGTCTACCTGCTGGCGGAAGGTTTTCGCGGCTGAGCCGACAAGATGGCTCGACGCTTCCCGACCAGCCACGGCTGGTCCGATAGAGACAGACTAACGGCGCAATGGCCGGACAGCACGGCCCAACTGTGTCACAGTGTGGGTCAGGAAGGCTGGGCGGCCGGCGGAACATGCCAGGCCCGCCTGTGGTCAATACTGTGGTTCCTTGTGGTCTACAGTGCCAGGCGTTACGGCCGAGAGATGCTTGCAATGAGGGTGGTCCCTTGAACGATATGGCGAAGAACCTGATCCTGTGGTTGGTCATCGCGGCAGTCTTGCTGACGGTGTTCAACAACTTCTCTGTCGATGGCACGCCGCAGACGATGAACTATTCCCAGTTCGTCCAGCAGGTGCAGAACCAGCAGATCCGCAGTGTGACCATCGATGGTTACACGATCACCGGCGAGCGTGCCGATGGGTCTCAGTTCCAGACCATCCGGCCAGCGGCGGAAGACCCCAAGTTGATGGACGACCTGCTGTCCAACAACGTCACCGTGATCGGTCGTGAGCCGCAGCAGCAGAGCTTGTGGACGCGGCTGCTGATCGCCAGCTTCCCGATCCTGCTGATTCTCGCCATCTTCATGTTCTTCATGCGTCAGATGCAGGGGGGCGCTGGCGGCAAGGGTGGCCCGATGAGCTTCGGCAAGTCCAAGGCCAAGCTGCTCTCCCAGGACCAGATCAAGACCACCTTCGCCGACGTTGCCGGCTGCGACGAGGCCAAGGAAGAGGTCGAGGAGCTGGTCGACTTCCTGCGCGACCCCTCCAAGTTCCAGCGCCTGGGCGGCACCATCCCGCGCGGCGTGCTGATGGTGGGCCCTCCGGGCACCGGCAAGACGCTGCTGGCGAAGTCCATCGCCGGCGAGGCCAAGGTGCCGTTCTTCTCGATCTCCGGCTCCGACTTCGTCGAGATGTTCGTCGGCGTAGGCGCCTCCCGCGTGCGTGACATGTTCGAGCAGGCCAAGAAACAGGCGCCCTGCATCATCTTCATCGACGAGATCGACGCCGTGGGCCGCTCGCGCGGCGCCGGCATGGGTGGCGGCAACGACGAGCGCGAGCAGACGCTGAACCAACTGCTGGTGGAGATGGACGGCTTCGAGGCCAACGAGGGCATCATCGTCATCGCCGCCACCAACCGCCCCGACGTGCTTGACCCGGCGCTGCTGCGCCCGGGTCGCTTCGACCGCCAGGTGGTGGTGCCGCTGCCCGACATCCGTGGCCGCGAGCATATCCTCAATGTGCATCTGCGCAAGGTGCCGCTGGCCGACGACGTCAAGCCGTCGTTGATTGCCCGCGGTACCCCAGGCTTCTCCGGTGCCGACTTGGCCAACCTGGTCAACGAGGCTGCGCTGTTCGCCGCGCGGCGCAACAAGCGCCTGGTGGGCATGGAGGAGCTGGAGCTGGCCAAGGACAAGATCATGATGGGCGCCGAGCGCCGCTCCATGGTCATGACCGACAAGGAGAAGCTCAACACCGCTTACCACGAGTCGGGCCACGCCATCATTGGCCTGGTGATGCCGGAGCACGATCCGGTCTATAAGGTCACCATCATTCCGCGCGGTCGCGCACTGGGCGTGACCATGTTCCTGCCGGAGCAGGACCGCTACAGTCTGTCGCGCCAGCAGATCATCAGTCAGATCTGCTCGTTGTTCGGTGGCCGCATCGCCGAGGAGATGACGCTGGGGCCGAACGGGGTTACCACTGGCGCTTCCAACGACATCAAGCGTGCCACCGAGCTGGCTCACAACATGGTCGCCAAGTGGGGGCTCTCCGAGGAAATGGGGCCGATCATGTACGACGAGGACGAGTCGCACCAGTTCCTCGGCGGCCCGGGGCAGGGAGGCGGCAAGCTGAAGTCTGGCGAGACCACCACCCGGCTCGACAAGGAAGTGCGCAAGATCATCGATGAATGCTATGCCAAGGCGAAGCAGATCCTCGAGGAGAATCGCGACAAGCTCGATGCCATGGCCGAGGCGCTGATGCAATACGAGACCATCGACGCCGACCAGCTCAAGGACATCATGGAGGGCCGTAAGCCGCGCCCGCCGAAGGATTGGGAGGATGGTGACTCCGGCAGCGGAGCACCGGTCACCGGCGAGACGGAGCCGAAGGCCGAGGAAGAATCTGCGCCGCAGCCTACCGACGGCGGCGATAGTGGCGACGGACACGGCGATGAAGACGAGGACGAGGAGCCTCGCCGTCGTCCCTCCGACCCGCTAGGCGGCCCCGCCGGGTCGTGATGACCGCAGCAAGCCATCAGGCGCCCCATCGGGGCGCCTTTGCCGTGAGACAAGCACGACCCAGGCCTGCGCCACAGGATCCATGACATGACAGATACACCCTCACCGACCTGGCTGCCGTGTGGGCGGCACCGCCTTGATCTCTCCTACCCCCGAGTCATGGGAATTCTCAATGTCACACCCGATTCCTTCTCTGACGGTGGCCATCATATAGCCGTCGACGACGCCCTGCGCCACGCCGAGCGCATGCTGGCGGAAGGGGCGGCGATCATCGACGTGGGCGGAGAATCGACCCGCCCTGGATCGCAGCCGGTCACCACCCAGCAGGAGTTGGACCGGGTGGCGCCGGTAGTCGAACGCCTGGTATGCCAGCTCGACGCGCTGGTCTCGGTGGACACCAGCAACCCTGACGTGATGCGTCAGGCCGCGGCGCTAGGCGCCGGCATGATCAACGACGTACGCGCCCTGCAGCGGGAAGGTGCGCTGGAGGCGGCGCTCGGTACGGGGCTGCCGGTGTGTCTGATGCACATGCAGGGCGAGCCGCAGGACATGCAGCAAGCGCCCCGCTATGATGAGCCCATTGAGGAGGCGGTGCATGGCTTTCTGGCCGCTCGGGTGGCGGCCTGCGAGGCGGCCGGCCTGCGGCGTGAACGCCTGCTGGTCGATCCCGGTTTCGGCTTCGGCAAGACCGTCGAGCACAACCTGCGGCTGCTCAAGCGCATGGAGCGCCTGGCCGTTCTCGAGCTGCCGCTGCTGGTGGGACTGTCGCGCAAGAGCCTGATCGGCAAGGTGCTGGGCCGGCCGGTGGAGGAGCGGTTGTCCGGCGGGCTGGCGCTGGCGTCTCTGGCGGTCGAGCGTGGTGCCCGAATCCTTCGCGTTCATGACGTCGGCCCGGTCATGGATGCGGTGAACATGACCTGGGCCGTGCTAAGGGAAGGCTGCGAGCATGACTAGAAAATACTTCGGTACGGATGGTATTCGTGGAACGGTCGGGGAGTACCCCATCACGCCGGACTTCATGCTCAAGCTGGGCTGGGCCATGGGCCGGGTTCTGGCACGCGAGTCGGGACGCGCCCGGGTGCTGATCGGCAAAGACACACGCATATCGGGCTACATGTTCGAGTCGGCCCTCGAGGCGGGGCTCTCCGCCGCCGGTGTCGACGTCGCGCTGCTTGGCCCCATGCCCACTCCGGCCATTGCCTATCTCACGCGGACTTTCCGTGCCGACGCCGGCATCGTCATCTCGGCCTCCCACAACCCCTTTGCCGATAACGGCATCAAGTTCTTCTCCACCGAGGGAACCAAACTCGCGGATGCGCTCGAGGAGCGGATCGAGGCGATGCTCGACGAGCCGTTGACCACCGTGGCGGCGGATCGGCTGGGCAAGGCGACGCGTATCGACGATGCGGCGGGGCGCTATATCGAGTTCTGCAAGTCGACCATCCCCAACCGGGTCAGCCTGCATGGGTTGCGCGTGGTACTCGATTGCGCCCATGGCGCCACCTATCATATTGCGCCCAGCGTGTTCCGCGAGCTGGGCGCCGAGGTCAGTCTGGTCGGAGCCAGCCCGGATGGTCTCAACATCAATCGTGAGGTGGGCTCCACCTCGCCGGCGACGCTGCGCGCCGCAGTGATCCAGCAGGGCGCTGACCTGGGCATCGCCTTCGACGGCGACGGCGACCGGGTGCTGATGGTGGATGCCGATGGCCGCGAGATCGACGGCGACGACATTCTCTACCTGATCGCCCGCGACCGGCATGAGCGCGGCCAACTGGTCGGCGGCGTGGTCGGCACCCTGATGACCAACTTCGGCCTGGCCATGGCACTCGAGCAGATGGACATTCCCTTCGAGCGTGTCAAGGTGGGCGATCGCTATGTGGTCGAGCGCCTGTTGGAGAACGGCTGGCAACTGGGTGGCGAGTCCTCCGGTCACATTGTCTGTGCCGACGTGCAGAGTACTGGCGACGGTATCGTCTCGGCGCTGCAGGTGCTGGCGATCATGGTCAACGAAGGCAAGCCGTTGCAGGCCCTGCTTGCAGGGCTGGAAAAGGTGCCCCAGGCACTGGTCAACGTGCGCCTGACGCCGGGTAGCGACGCTAAGGCGCTGATGGAGAGTCCGGCGGTCAAGGACGCCGTGGCTGCCGTGGAAGTAAAGCTGGGCGACGAAGGGCGGGTGCTGTTGCGCCCCTCGGGAACCGAGCCGCTGATCCGGGTGATGGTCGAGGGGCGGGAGCACCTCGACGTCGAGGCCCTGGCCAGCCGTCTTGCCGCCCAAGTCGAGGGTGAGCTGGGTTGACATCCGCGACAGCGGTTGTCTTGACTTGGTGCCTCCTATACCATTTCGCTCCACTTTGATGGAGGACGCAGCATGCGAACGCCGCTGATCGCCGGGAACTGGAAGATGAACGGTTCGGCCGCGCTGGTCGAAGAGTTCGGGCATGCCTTTGCCGAGGCGAGGCTCCCGGCATCGCTGGACGTGGCCGTCCTGCCACCTTTCCCTTATCTGGACGCGGCGCGGAGGGGCTTCGAGGGGACACCGCTGCGCCTGGGCGCCCAGACCCTGAATCCGCTGCACTCCGGCGCCCATACCGGCGAAGTGAGCGGGCGCATGCTCAGGGAGTTCGGCGTCGAGTATGCCCTGACGGGCCACTCGGAGCGACGCCAGCTCTACCGGGAAGGCGACGAGGCCGTGCTCGACCGGCTGCTGGCCGCGTTGAGTGTTGGCATCACGCCGATCCTTTGTGTGGGCGAGACGCTGGAAGAGCGCGATACCGGCCGGACCATGGACGTGGTGCTGCGTCAGGTGGGTTACGTGATGGCGCGCCTGGAGCCCGATCAGCGCTCGCGCGTCGTCATCGCCTACGAGCCGGTATGGGCCATCGGTACGGGGCGCACGGCCACGCCGCAGCAGGCCCAGGAGGTCATGGCCGGCATCCGGCAGTATCAGGCCGGTTTCGACCGTGAGCTTGCGGCAGGCCTACGCCTGTTATACGGCGGCAGCATGAATGCCGGCAACGCGGCTGAGCTGTTGGCCCAGCCAGACATCGACGGCGGCCTGGTGGGCGGCGCTTCGCTCAAGGTCGACGATTTCCTAGCCATTTGTCAGTCAGCAGGTTGAACCCATGCAAGTTGCCATTCTCATGATCCATGTGGCGATCGCCATCGCCCTGGTCGTCCTCATCCTGCTGCAGCAGGGCAAGGGCGCCGAAGCCGGTGCTGCCTTCGGCGGCGGCGCCTCTCAGACCGTGTTCGGCTCACGCGGCACTGGCGGCTTTCTTTCGCGTACCACGGCGGTGCTGGCGGCAGCCTTCTTTGCCACCTCGCTGACCCTGGCCTACTTTGCCAGTCAGGCGGGCCAGGCACCGGAGGCGGGTATTCCCGATGCGCGACTGATCGAGCAGCAGCGCGCTCTGCCGACCCTTGACGACGATGCCCGTGATGTGGATAATACCGCGCCAGTGCTGGAAGAAAGCGACGACTGAGTCGCGGTTCTGGCAATCAAGCAAGCCGAAGTGGTGGAATTGGTAGACACGCTATCTTGAGGGGGTAGTGACCTTACGGTCGTGCGGGTTCAAGTCCCGCCTTCGGCACCATCTGAAAGGCTGTGGTCGCATGCGATCGCGAGCCGTCAGAAGAAGCAGGATTGGCACCAGGAAGATAGTAGGCAGGGGCTTCGCGGTCGCCTTGACTCGAGCCGGTATCGCGCCTACAATCGCCGACCTGGAATGTTGCGGGGTGGAGCAGTCTGGTAGCTCGTCGGGCTCATAACCCGAAGGTCATCGGTTCAAATCCGGTCCCCGCTACCATTTTCCAGTCATGTTATCCGCAGGGTGCATGGCGTCGGAGATGGTACTACAGGTTTCTTGTGAAAGGCCCCTTCCTGCGAAGGGGCTTTTTGTTAGCAGCTTACTGTCGGCCCTTGGCCGGCAGCGCTGTCCGGGCAACGCCAATCAGCCACCTAGCTTTCCTGTTCACTCCCGGCCAGGTGCCTGATGCAACGGCTGTAGGAGCTTTCTCTGTGGCACTCAAGGACGCTGCGCTGCATGCGCTGATCGAACCGGTGGTCACTGCCATGGGATTCGAACTCTGGGGCATCGACTATCGCCCCCAGGGCAAGCACTCCCGGTTGGTGATCTACATTGATCATGCCGACGGTGTGAGCGTGGATCACTGCGCCGACGTCAGTCGCCAGGTCAGTGCCGTGCTCGACGTGGAAGACCCCATTCCGGGTGAGTACCGCCTGGAGGTGTCGTCGCCGGGTATGGATCGTCCGCTCTTCACCCTCGATCAGTTCGTACGCTTTGCTGGACACCAGGTGGCCTTGAAGCTGCGAGTCCCGTTCGATGGGCGGCGCAAGTTTCAAGGGCTGTTGGCTGGCGTCGAAGAAGACGAGGTGCTGCTACGGCTCGACGGCGAAGAGTACTGTTTTCCTATCGAAAGCATTGACCAGGCGCGGGTGGTACCCCAATTCGAAGACTGAAGTCGCCGGCCAAGGTTGGTGCACAAGAACAGGTTTTCTGGCGAGGCATAGGCATGAGTAAAGAAATTCTGACGGTCGTCGACGCGATCTCCAACGAGAAGGGCGTGCCCCGTAATGTCATCTTCGAAGCTGTCGAAGCTGCGCTAGCCAGCGCATCGCGCAAGCGCTTCGAGGGTCGCGAGGTCAGCGTGCGGGTGCATATCGACCGCACCACCGGCGACTACGAGACCTTCCGCCGCTGGGAAGTGGTGGAAGACGACGAGTTCGAGAATCCCGACGCCGAGATCAAGGAGTCCTTCGCCGCGCGCCGCGAACCGCCGCTCAAGCTGGGCGACGTGGTTGAGGAGCAGATCGAGAACGCCGCCTTTGGCCGCATCGCTGCACAAACCGCCAAGCAGGTCATTGTGCAGAAGGTTCGCGAGGCCGAGCGCGCCGAGGTAGTTCGCCAGTATGCCGAGCGTGAGGGCGAGCTGGTCGCCGGCATCGTCAAGAAGACCACTCGCGATGGCCTGATCATCGACCTGGGCGACAACGCCGAGGCGTTCCTGCCGCGTAGCGAGATGATTCCCGGCGAGCGCTATCGCATGAATGACCGCGTTCGCGCCCTGCTGGTCAAGGTCGACGCCGAGGCGCGCGGCGCCCAACTGATTCTGTCGCGTACCTGCCCGGAACTGATCATCGAGCTGTTTAAGATCGAGGTGCCGGAGATCGCCGAGCAGCTCATCGAGATCAAGGGCGCGGCACGCGACCCTGGCTCGAGAGCCAAGATCGCGGTCAAGACCAACGACCGGCGCATCGATCCGGTTGGCGCCTGCGTCGGCATGCGTGGTTCCCGCGTACAGGCGGTATCGAGCGAGCTGCAGAACGAGCGGGTCGACATCATCCTGTGGGACGACAATCCGGCCCAGCTCGTCATCAATGCCATGGCGCCGGCTGACGTCGCCTCGATCCTGGTCGACGAGGATGCGCATGCCATGGATGTGGCCGTGGCCGAGGACAACCTGGCCCAGGCCATCGGCCGCAGCGGTCAGAACGTGCGCCTGGCTTCGGAACTCACCGGCTGGCGCATCAATGTCATGACCGAGGGCGAGGCGGAGGACAAGCGCGAGCAGGAGATCGATAGTCTGGTCGAGCACTTCATCCAGCACCTCGATATCGAAGATGACCTTGCTCGCCTGCTGGTGGAGGAGGGTTTCACCACGCTGGAGGAAATCGCCTACGTGCCCCTTGAGGAGATCCTCGAGATCGAGGAGCTCGATGAAGAACTGGTAGAAGAACTGCGTGCTCGTGCCAAGGATGAACTGCTGACGCTGGCCATCGCCTCCGAGGAGGAGCTGGATGGTGCGCAGCCGGCCGACGACCTGCTGCAAATGGACGGCATGGAGAGTCACCTGGCCTTCATCCTGGCGAGCCGGGGCATCGTCACCATGGAGGATCTCGCCGAGCAGTCCGTCGACGATCTGATGGACATCGAGGACATGGACGAGGAGCGCGCTGCAGCACTGATCATGACTGCCCGTGCGCCCTGGTTCGAGAACGAACAGTAAACGGGTCACGGGCTGAGGAGGGTCGAGATGTCGGAAATGACCGTTAAAGATTTTGCAGCGAAGGTGGGGCGCGATGTGCCCCGCCTGCTGGAACAGATGAAAGAAGCCGGGCTTGAGCACAAGTCCGAAAGCGATGCCGTGTCCGAGGAGGACAAGCGCAAGCTGCTCGACTACCTGACCAAGAGCCACGGCGGTGGCGGTGCCGGAGCGCGCAACCGCATCACGCTGACGCGCAAGACCAAGAGCCGGATCAAGACCGGTGAGCGTGGCAAGACCATCGAAGTGCAGGTGCGCAAGAAGCGTACCTACGTCAAGCGTGCCGAAGAGGAAGAGGCGCCCAAGCCGGAGCCGGTGGAAGAGACCGGGCCGCGTCAGCTCGTCGGCGACATGGCCGAGGCCGAAGCCGCCCGCGAGGCGCGTGAAGCGGAAGAGGCCAAGGCGCGTGCCGAGCAGGCCGAGCGCGAGGAGGCCGCCAAGGCCGAGGCGGCCAAGACTGCTGCCGAGCCCGAGATCCCCGGGCCCGAACTCGAGGAGGCGCCCGAGGAAGTCGCGGCCGAGCCGGAGCCGCCGGCGCCGCCCAAGGAGGGTCGTACCGATCGCCGTACTGCGCCGCCCAAGAAGGCCTCGGCCAAGAAGGGGCGTCACGACCGCGACGACGATGACCGTGATGATCGCGAGGAGCGTCGTCGTGGCGGCGGTGGCAAGAAGGCCAAGCGCGCCGAGCGTCGCGGTGGCCGCCGTGGCACCACCCAGGGTGGTGGCAAGCATGGCTTCCAGAAGCCGACCCAGCCGATCGTGCGCGAGGTTTCGATCCCCGAGTCGATCAGCATCGCCGACCTGGCCGACAAGATGTCGATCAAGGCCAACGAAGTCATCAAGACCATGTTTACCATGGGTGCGGCGGTGACCATCAACCAGACCATCGATCAGGACACTGCTGCCATCGTGGTCGAGGAGATGGGTCACAAGCCCAAGCTGATCAAGGATGACGCGCTGGAAACCGAGATGCTCGAAGGCATCTCCTACGAGGGCGAGGAGATCACCCGTTCACCGGTTGTCACGGTGATGGGTCACGTCGACCACGGCAAGACCTCGCTGCTCGATTACATCCGTAAGGCCAAGGTGGCTACCGGCGAGGCTGGCGGCATCACCCAGCACATCGGCGCCTACCACGTCGAGGACGAGCACGGCGGCGTGACCTTCCTCGATACCCCGGGCCACGCGGCGTTTACCGCCATGCGTGCGCGCGGTGCCAAGGCGACCGACGTTGTCATCCTGGTGGTGGCGGCCGACGACGGCGTCATGCCCCAGACCATCGAGGCGATTGAGCACTCCAAGGCGGCCGACGTGCCCATGGTGGTGGCGGTCAACAAGATCGACAAGCCGGCGGCCGATCCGGATCGGGTCAAGAACGAACTGTCTCAGCACGGTGTCATCTCCGAGGAGTGGGGCGGCGACACCCAGTTCGTGCATGTTTCGGCCAAGACCGGTGAAGGCATCGAGGATCTGCTGGAAGCGATCCAACTGGTCTCCGAGGTGCTCGAGCTCAAGGCCGTGCCGGAAGCGCCCGGCAAGGGCGTGGTAGTCGAATCGCGTCTCGACAGAGGCCGCGGCCCGGTGGCCACCGTGCTGGTCCAGAACGGTACCCTGAAGAAGGGCGATATCGTGCTGGCCGGCCTGCACTATGGCCGTGTGCGCGCGCTGACCAACGAACTCGGCCAGCAGGTCGACGAGGTGGGCCCCGCCATGCCGGTGGAGATTCAAGGTCTCGACGGCACGCCGGACGCCGGTGATGACTTCATGGTCGTGGCCGACGAGAAGAAGGCCCGTGAGGTCGCCAACTTCCGTCAGGGCAAGTACCGTGAGGTGCGCCTGGCACGTCAGCAGAAGGCCAAGCTGGAAAACATGTTCAGCCAGATGGGCCAGGACGAGGTGGCCAAGGTCAACATCGTGCTCAAGGCCGACGTGCAGGGCTCGCTGGAAGCAATCAAGGGCGCCCTCGAGGAGCTGTCCACCGAAGAAGTGCAGGTGGCCGTGGTCTCCTCCGGCGTGGGTGGCATCACCGGAACCGATGCCAACCTGGCGCTGGCCTCGGAGGCCATTGTGGTCGGCTTCAACGTGCGTGCCGACGCGGCGGCCCGTGAGATCATCGAACGCGAAGGCCTGGACCTGCGCTACTACAGCGTGATCTACCAACTGATCGACGAGGTCAAGCAGGCCATGAGCGGCATGCTGGCACCGGAGTGGAAGGAAGAGATCGTCGGCGTGGCCGAGGTTCGTGACGTCTTCCGCGCACCGAAGATCGGTGCCGTGGCCGGCTGTATGGTGGTTGAGGGCACTGTCTTCCGTAACAAGAAGATCCGCGTGCTGCGCGACAACGTCGTCATCTACGAGGGCGAGCTCGAATCGCTGCGCCGCTTCAAGGATGACGTGCAGGAAGTGCGCAGCGGCATGGAGTGCGGTATCGGCGTCAAGAACTACAACGACGTTCAGGTCGGCGACAAGATCGAGGTCTTCGATCAGGTCAAGGTCGAGCGGACGCTGTAACCGCAGCGGGAGTGAAGCATGCGCGAATTCAAGCGTACCGACCGGGTCGGCGACCAGCTGCAGAAAGAGCTGGCCGTGCTGATCCAGCGCGAGGTCAAGGATCCACGCCTGGGAATGGTCACCGTCAGCGGGGTCACGGTGAGCCGTGATCTCGGCTACGCCGACGTCTATGTGACCCTGCTCGGCGAGGACAGCCCTGAGCGTATCAAGGAGAACCTCCAGGTGCTGCGTCAGGCATCGGGCTTCCTGCGTAGCCAGATCGCCCGGCGCATCAAGCTGCGTCATGTGCCGGAGCTGCGCTTCCATTATGACGAGAGCGTGGTGCGTGGCCAGCGGCTCTCCTCGCTGATCGACGAAGCGGTCGAGAGCGACCGTGCTCGCCACGCCGACGACGAGCATGAATCGGGCGACGAGGGAGAGCGCGACTGATGGCGCGTCGCCGCCGTGGCCTGCCGATCAATGGCGTGCTGCTGCTCGACAAGCCCAAGGGCGCGTCGAGCAACCATGCCCTGCAGCGGGTACGACGCCTGCTGCAGGCACAGAAGGCGGGCCATACTGGTACGCTGGACCCGATGGCCACCGGGCTGCTGCCGGTGTGCCTGGGCGAGGCGACCAAGTTCTCGGCGCACCTGCTCGAGGCCGACAAGGTCTATCGTACCCGGGTGCAGCTCGGAGCGGTGACCGACACCGGCGACGCCGAGGGCGAGGTGGTCGAGCGCTGCGCGGTGCCGTCGTTGACGGTGGCGAACGTCGAACGCGTGCTCGAGCGCTTTCGCGGTGAGATCGAGCAGGTGCCGCCGATGTACTCCGCGCTCAAGCACCAGGGACGCAAGCTTTACGAACTGGCCCGTGAGGGCAAGAGCGTCGAGCGTGCAGTGCGGCGTGTGACGGTGTATGATGCCCGGCTGCTCGCCTTCGAAGGTGACACCTTCGAACTCGAGGTGCGAGTGAGCAAGGGCACCTACATCCGCACTCTGGCCGAGGATATCGGCCGTGCGCTCGGCTGCGGGGCTCATATCACCGCCCTGCGACGGCTTGCCACCGGCCCCTTCGACAGTGAAGGCATGCTGCCGCTGGAGGCACTGGAGGCGCTGCCGAGCCAGAGTGAACGCGAGGCGGCGTTGCTGCCGGTCGACGTGCTGGTGGCGCATCTGTCCAAGCTCGAGGTCGACGAGTGCGCCAGGCAGCGGCTCATGCACGGCCAGGCGGCCAGCGTCGATGCTGCCGGCGAGAAGACCGGCAAGCTGACGAGACTCTACTGCGACGAGACCTTTCTCGGGCTCGGCGTGGTGACGGGGCCACAGGAAGTGGCGCCAAGACGGCTGCTCAATACGGCAGCCGAGTGAGGGGCGGCGCGAGCCTGCTCCCGAAGGAGAAACGCCCGAGACTGCAAATATGCGTGGTCTCACACATTCACGTTTCAGGCATATTGCTTACTGGAGATACAGATGGCACTTACCGCTGAACAGAAGGCCGAGATCGTCAAGGAATTCGGCCGTGGCGACAACGACACCGGTTCCCCCGAGGTTCAGGTGGCCCTGCTGAGCGCCAACATCGACGGCCTGCAGGACCACTTCAAGACCAACAAGCAGGATCACCACTCCCGTCGTGGTCTGATCCGCATGGTCAACCAGCGCCGCAAGCTGCTGGACTACCTGAAGCGCAAGGACCTGGGGCGCTATCAGGCACTTATCCAGCGCCTTGGTCTCCGTCGTTAAACGACGCGAAGCTGAAAACGAAGCGGGCAGCCCCATGGGGCTGCCCGTTTTGCGTTTTCAGGGACGAAAGCGGCGGTATAGGTGGCTCTCACGCGCGTCAACCCCTAAAATGGTCGCCGAGTCAAAACGACCCATACATATAGAGAAAAGTTGAAGGAAGTCGCCGTGAATCCGGTCAAGAAAACGTTTCAATACGGTCGCAGCACCGTCACCCTGGAAACCGGGCGCATCGCCCGCCAAGCCACCGGTGCCGTCATGGTCACCATGGACGAAACCGTGGTGCTGTGCACCGTGGTGGCTCGCAAGGACACCAAGCCAGGGCAGGACTTCTTCCCGCTCTCTGTGCACTATCAGGAGAAGACCTACGCGGTCGGCAAGATTCCCGGCGGTTTCTTCAAGCGCGAGGGGCGTCCCACCGAGAAGGAGACCCTTACCTCGCGGCTGATCGACCGCCCGATCCGTCCGCTGTTCCCCAAGGGCTTCATGAACGAAGTGCAGGTCATCTGTACGGTGCTCTCCACCGATCGCAACCATGACCCGGATATTGCCGCCATGCTCGGCACCTCCGCGGCGCTGGCGATCTCCGGCGTGCCGTTCAACGGCCCCATCGGTGCCGCGCGCGTCGGTTTCAACGAGGAGAAGGGCTACTTCCTCAACCCCACCGTGGAAGAGCTCACCACCTCCGAGCTGGACATGGTCGTGGCCGGTACCGAGAAGGCCGTGCTGATGGTCGAGTCCGAGGCCCAGGAGCTGCTCGAGGACGAGATGCTGGGCGCCGTGCTCTACGGCCACCAGGAAATGCAGACGGCCATTCGTGCGATCAACGAACTGGCCGCCGAGGCTGGCAAGCCCAAGTGGGACTGGCAGCCCGCGCCCGAGAACACCGCGCTCAAGCAGGCGCTGGCGACGGCCTTCGAAGCCAAGGTCGGCGAAGCCTATCGCGTCACCGACAAGATGGCGCGTCAGGATGCGCTTGCTGCGCTCAAGGAGCAGGCGGTGGAGCAACTGGCCGGTGAGGAAGAGGGTCAGTTCGACGCCGAAGAGGTCAAGGGGGCCTTCGCCAGCCTCGAGAAGCGTGTGGTGCGCTCTCGCGTGATCAAGGGCGAGCCGCGCATCGACGGCCGCGACCAGAAGACCGTGCGGCCGCTGGCCATCGAGGTGGGCAGCCTGCCCAAGACCCACGGTTCGGCGATCTTCACCCGTGGCGAGACCCAGGCGATCGTAATTGCCACCCTGGGCACCCTGCGCGATGCCCAACTGATCGAATCGCTGGAAGGCGAACGCAAGGATCGTTTCCTGTTGCACTACAACTTCCCGCCCTACAGCGTGGGCGAGGCCGGCTTCATGGGCGGTCCCAAGCGTCGTGAAATCGGCCATGGCCGCCTGGCACGCCGCGGTGTGCAGGCGATGCTGCCGGAAGAGGCGGATTTCCCCTATACCATCCGCGTGGTCTCCGAGATCACCGAATCCAACGGTTCCAGCTCCATGGCTTCCGTCTGCGGTGCCTCGCTGGCACTGATGGATGCCGGCGTGCCGATGAAGGCACCGGTAGCCGGCATCGCCATGGGGCTGGTGAAGGACGACAACGGCTTTGCCGTGCTCACCGATATCCTCGGCGACGAAGACCATCTGGGCGACATGGACTTCAAGGTGGCGGGTAGCGCCGCCGGTGTCACTGCCCTACAGATGGACATCAAGATCGAGGGCATCAACGAGGAGATCATGGAGATCGCGCTGCAGCAGGCTCACGAAGCCCGCCTGCACATCCTCGAGCAGATGAACACGGTGATCAGCCAGAGCCGCGCCGAGATTTCCGAGAACGCGCCCTCGATGGCCACCATCAAGATCGATCCGGAGAAGATTCGCGACGTCATCGGCAAGGGCGGTGCCACCATCCGCAAGATCTGCGAAGACACTGGCGCTTCCATTGACCTGGACGACGACGGTACCGTGCGTATCTACGCCGAGGACAAGGTGGCGGCGAAGAAGGCCATCGACACCGTACTCGCCATCACCGCCGAAGCCGAGATCGGCAAGCTCTACCGCGGCAAGGTGGTGCGTATCGCCGACTTCGGCGCTTTCGTCAACATCATGCCGGGGACCGACGGCCTGGTGCACATCTCGCAGATCGTGCCCGAGCGGGTCAACGACGTGCGCGATTTCCTCAACGAAGGTGACGAGGTGGTGGTCAAGGTGCTCGACATCGACAACCGCAACCGCGTGAAGCTCACCATCAAGGAGATCACGCCGGAAGAGAAGGCCGCCTTCGAAGCCGAGCAGGCCGAGACCGCGCTGTAAGCGTACTCGATGCCGTAACGCGAACCGCCCCCATGGCCTGGCCATGAGGGCGGTTTTTTAGCATTGCGGCTGATCCGGCGACAGGCCTTTGCGGAGGCGCTGTAAACCCTTCCCTGGGCGCTACTTTTGCCTTCCCTGGCAAAAGACCTCCGCTACGTCCTGCCCCCGGCGCCGCTCGTGCCGCGGTACGTGCTTAGCGCTCGATGGCGAGGGCGACACCCTGCCCACCACCGATACACAGCGTGGCCAGGCCCTTCTTGGCGTCGCGGGCGATCATCTCGTGCAGCAGAGTGACCAGCACGCGGCAGCCGGAGGCGCCGATGGGGTGGCCCAGAGCAATGGCGCCGCCGTTGACGTTGACCTTGGAAGTATCCCAGCCGAGTTCCTTGTTGACCGAGAGTGCCTGGGCGGCAAAAGCCTCGTTAGCTTCGATCAGGTCGAGGTCGTCCAGGCTCCAGCCGGCCTTCTCCAGGCAGCGGCGAGTGGCCGGGGCCGGGCCGATGCCCATGATCGCCGGATCAACGCCGGCATTGGAGTAGGCGGCGATGCGCGCCAGCGGCTCGAGGCCGAGTTCGCGGGCCTTGTCGGCGGAGCACAGCATCACCACGGCGGCGCCGTCATTGATCGAGGAAGCGTTGCCGGCGGTAATGGTGCCGTCCTTCTTGAACGCGGGGCGCATGGCGCCGAGCTTGTCGGTAGTCACTTCGCGCGGGTTCTCGTCGGTGTCGAAGACTACCGGATCGCCCTTACGCTGGGGGATCTCGACGGGAACGATCTGGCCCTTGAAGCGCCCTTCCTTGATGGCGGCGGCGGCTTTCTGCTGGGAGGCGGCAGCGAATTCGTCCATGGCCTCACGGGAGATGCCGTACTTCTCGGCCAGGTTCTCGGCTGTGATGCCCATGTGGTAGTCGTTGAACGCATCCCACAGGCCGTCATGCACCATGGTGTCGATGGCCTTCCAGTCGCCCATGCGCTGGCCGTTGCGCGAATTGGGCAGCACGTGGGGCGAAGCGGACATGTTTTCCTGGCCGCCGGCGAGAATCAGTTCGGCATCGCCGCAGCGGATCGCCTGGGTCGCCAGGTGCAGGGCCTTGAGGCCGGAGCCACAGACCTTGTTGATGGTCATGGCGGGCACCGCGGCGGGCAGGCCGGCCTTGATGGAGGCCTGGCGCGCCGGATTCTGGCCCACGCCAGCGGTGAGCACTTGGCCGAGCAGCACTTCGTCGATCTGGTCGGCAGCCACGCCGGTCGAGGCCAGAATGTCCTTGATCACCAGGGCGCCGAGATCACTGGCGGGAATGCCGGCAAGCGATCCCCCAAAGGCGCCTATGGCGGTGCGGCGGGCGGCAACGATCACCACGTCTTTCATTGGAATTCTCCTGAGTCGTTCGCTGACGTTAGCGGGACCAGCATAGGCGACAATTGTGCACTGCGGCAATGCCCCCGGCGATTGCAGAGAACGGTGCCACAAGCTGCCTTGATCGGTCAGGCGAACTGGACGGGAATGGCGTTGCTGGTATGGCTGACGGCGTTGCCTTCCTGCAGGTAGACCAGGCTTGGCTGGTGGGTTTCCAGTTCGGCCTCGCTGTAGTGAGCATAGCTGCAAATGATGACGCGGTCGCCGGGGCCGGCGAGGTGGGCAGCGGCTCCGTTGATCGAGATGACGCGCGAACCCTCCTCGGCGCGAATGGCATAGGTGGTGAAGCGTTGGCCATTCTCGACGTTGTAGATCTGGATCTGCTCGTTCTCGCGAATGCCGGACATGTCCAACAGCTCGCCGTCGATGGCGCAGGAACCTTCGTAGTTGAGCACAGCGTGGGTGACGCGGGCCATATGCAGCTTGGCCTTGAGCATGATGGTGTACATGCGGACGCTTTCCTCGGGCGTGGGAAGCCGCCTTAGCGCGGCAGGATCAGGGTCAGGTTATCGATCAGGCGGGTCGTGCCCAGGCGGGCCGCGACCAGCAGCACGGCTTCACGGGTATCTGCGGTCACCGGTTCGAGACTGACGGCGCGAAGCTCCAGGTAATCGGGAACGAAGCCACATGCCTGCAATCGGTTCAGGCCCGTGGCCAAGGTGGCCTCGACGGCCTCACCGGCCTCGAGTTTCTCGCGCAGCAAGGCAAGGGTGCGCTGAAGCTCGGGTGCCGTGGCGCGTTCGGTCTCGTCGAGATAACCGTTGCGCGAAGAGAGAGCCAGGCCATCGTCGGCGCGCACGATCGGCACGCCGACGATCTCGATGGGGAAGTGCAGGTCGGCGACCAGCTTCCTGATCACCGCCAACTGCTGGTAGTCCTTCTCGCCGAAGCAGGCCACGTCGGGCTGCACCAGATTGAACAGGATGCTGACCACGGTGGCGACGCCGTCGAAATGGCCAGGCCGCGAGCCACCACACAGCCCCTCGCTGACCACCGGCACGCGAACCTGGGTGAGGTCCTGCAGGCCGTGAGGGTAGAGCGTGGCGTCGCTGGGCGCGAACAGCAGGTCACAGCCGGCGCTTCCCAGCTTCGCCTGGTCGTCGAGCAGGGTGCGCGGATAGGCGTCGAGATCCTCCCCTGCGCCAAACTGCAGCGGGTTGACGAAAACGGTGGCTACGACCACGTCGGCATGGTGCCGGGCAGCTGCCACCAGCGCCAGATGACCCTCGTGCAGGTTGCCCATGGTTGGCACCAGTCCGATGCGCTGGCCGCGTTGGCGGAATTCGCCAAGCGCTTCGCGCAGCTCAGGAATGTCTTGCAGGGTACGCATCAGGGGGCTCCCAGAAGGTAGCGAGCGAGAGCTAGAAGCAGTGCTCCTCGGCAGGAAAGCGGCGCGCCTTGACCTCTTCATGATAACGGCGGAATGCGTCGGCAATGTCGTCGGCCTCGGCCATGAAGTTCTTGACGAAGCGCGGCGTGCGGCCATGGGTGACGCCGAGCACGTCATGCATGACGAGAATCTGGCCGTCGGTGTCCGGGCCAGCGCCAATGCCGATCACCGGGACCTCGAGGGCTTCGGTGATGGCACGGCCGAGGCTTGCCGGCACGCACTCGAGCAGGATGGCCGAGGCGCCCGCTTCGACCAGGGTGCGGGCGTCTTCCAGGATTTGGGCGGCACACTCGGCGTCGCGGCCCTGCACCTTGTAGCCGCCAAGCTGGTAGACCGTCTGCGGCGTCAGCCCCAGGTGGGCGCACACCGGCACGCCGCGGCGGGTCAACTCACGAATGCCATCGGCCATCCATGCCTCACCCTCGACCTTGACGATCTCGGCGCCGGCACGCATCAGCACGGCGGCGTCTTGCAGCAGGCGTTCGGTGGTGGCATTGCTCATGAACGGCAGGTCGGCCATCAGCAGGCTGGGGCCCTTGGCACGTGCCACACAGCGGGTGTGATAGGCGATCTCGTCGATGGTGACTGGCAGGGTGCTGGCATGCCCCTGCAGCACCATACCGAGGGAATCGCCGACCAACAGTGCCTCGATGCCGGCATCAGCGGCGGTACGCGCGAAAGAAGCGTCGTAAGCGGTCAGGCAGCTGAAGGTTTCACCTGCGCGCTTGTGGGCCTGCAGCGTGCTTAGCGTGACGGTTTTCATAGCGTGCTCTCGTTGTGTTCCAGGGCGCTGAGCCGGGGGCTCGGCGTCCAGTGCTGCGCGTGATTGTTACCAGAATGCGGCACTCGTGTCGACCGGTAACAACTTGCGCCTCAGTTGCTCCTGCAGGGTAACACTTTGACCTCGCCTGCTGCAGAGTGAATTCCCGCCAGCTCGGCGATACGCCGTCCACCCGGCAACCGCAGCTGCGGTGCCAGCTCGACGAGCGGCAGCAGGACGAAGTCACGTGTCGTCATTTCCGGGTGCGGCACGCGCAGCCTCGGCAGTGACAGCGTGTCATCACCGTACAGTAGCAGGTCGAGATCGAGGGTGCGGGGGCCCCAGTGGCGCTGGCGAATCCGGCGATGGCGTTGTTCCAGTGCTTGCAGCTGATCGAGCAGGGCGAGAGCAGAGAGACGCGTTCGCAGGTGGGCGACGGCGTTGATGAAATCCGCTTGATCCTGGGGGCCGACCGGGCGACTGACGTAGAGCCTTGATGCGGCAAGGCATTGGGTCAGTGGCAGTGTGCCGAGTTCGTCGAGTGCGCGGCGGATCTGGTCGACCGGGTCGTCGAGGTTACTGCCAAGCCCGACGTAGACATCGATGAACGGCGTCATGAGTTGCCGGGTGAGCTGCGCCGACGCCGTTTGCGTGGACGCCGACGGCGCGTCTTTCCGCCTGGATCGCCTTCGCCGCCGGCTTTCTCGAGCAGGCGCCGCTGTTCATGCTCGTCGCCTTCTTGATAGGCGGTCCACCATTCGCCGAGGCCAGGCTCGATCTCGCCCGCGGCCTCACGCAGGAGCAGGAAGTCGTAGGCAGCTCGAAAGCGCGGATGCTCACGGGTTTGCAATGCACGCTTGCCGCGACGCTGGGGCAGGCGCTGCTGAAGGTCCCAGATGTCGCGCATCGGCATGCTGAAGCGTTTGGGAATCGAGATATGCTGCAGCTGGCGCGACAAAACCTGCTGCGAGGCAAGCTGCAGTGCCGGGACGGGGGGCATTCCTTCGGCTTCCAGAGCGGTCTGGCGGCGCTGTACGGGCCCCCACAGCAGCGCGGCGAAGAGAAAGGCCGGGGTCACTGGGCGCTCTTCGTGGATACGCTTGTCAGTACTGGCCAGGGCCTGTTCGATGAGCGGGACGGCCCAAGGCAGCTCGGCCATGATTTCCTCGGTTTCGGGAAACAGCATGGCGAACAGGCCGTAATGGCGCAGCAGACGGAAGGTTTCGACACCATGCCCGGCCATGAACAGCTTGAGCACCTCGTCGAACAGCCGCGCTGGTGGAATCTGCAGCAGCAGTGGTGCCAGCTCCTTGATCGGTGCTTCCGAGCCGGGAGCGATATGGAAGTCCAGCTTGGCAGCGAAACGAACCGCACGCAGCATGCGCACCGGGTCTTCGCGATAGCGCACGGCCGGGTCGCCGATCAGGCGCAGGGTGCGCGTTTCGATGTCGCGCATGCCCTCGGCAAAGTCGTGGATCGAGAAGTCGGCGATGCTGTAGTAGATCGCATTGACGGTGAAGTCGCGGCGGATGGCGTCTTCCTGGATATTGCCCCAGACATTGTCGCGCAGCAGCAGGCCATGTTCCGATTGCTGCGCGATATGGTCGCCATGGTCGTCGCCGTGGGTGCCGCGAAAGGTGGTGACCTCGATTACCTCGCGACCGAAGCGTACGTGAACGATGCGAAAGCGTCGGCCGATGATGCGTGAGTTGCGGAACAGCTCGCGCACCTGCTCCGGTGTGGCATCGGTGGCGACATCGAAATCCTTGGGCATCTTGCCGAGCAGCGAGTCGCGAATGCAGCCGCCGACCAGATAGGCCTCGAATCCGGCATTGTGCAGGCGATAGAGTACCTTCAGCGCCGGCTCGCTGAAGTGCTGGCGCGACACGGGATGCTGATCGCGGGGGATGATTCGAGGACCAAGCTGCCCTCCGGAAGCATCCTGAGGGCCGAAGAGTGTCCTGAAATGTGCACCAGGGCTCTGCAGAAAGCGGGTAAATCCTTTGAACATGCGGCGATTTCGACTCGCAGTGCGAAAGTTGTAGAGTGTAGCCGACCACCGACACCTTGCAAAGCGCCGGGCGGACTCACCGCAAGCACATCGTTGGAGTGGACATGGCAAATAGAGGAGGCCGTTAGGCCTCCTCTGACAAGCTAAACGGTGCTGCGTCCTTGCGGCTGCTTCTTCTTCGTGATGGCGCATCGCCTTGAATACGCACCACAGTCACCAAGAGTCACAGGTAAACAGTGTTGTTGTGATTGTTGACGTTCCTGGTTGCGACCGCCTCGTATTCAAAACAATAATCCAACCACGACGGCATGGATGGTATGCCTGCCTTCGGCTTGTTGATGTTGTTGCCGAAGGTGCGCGCTTGCGGCCATTGTTCTTGTTGTGGGCCGGGGGTGGCGCGTCGCGTCCTGATGGATCCGGTGCTTCGCTCGGGTCTTATTGTTGTTGGGCAAAGCGAAGGGCGGCTTCTCCGAGGCATGTTGTTGTTATTGCCCCTAGCCGCGTCTCTTTCAGCCTGCCGTTGTTTTTGTTGGCGCAGGCTCTGCCTCCCATGATGCCTGTTGTTCTTATTGGCTCGGGTGGCAGCCGGACGTTGTTTTTCTTGTTCTGTATGTTGCACGGCACGTGCCAACGTTGTTTTTTATTCATTAGGAACAGCGGGTTATAAATATTCCTGCGATGTAGCCTGTCTTCGCATGGCAGATGTGTTACCCCTGTTGCGCCATGTCGGGGCAAATTCTGGGTGGGAAGGTAACACCTGGTGCATGGCGGTCCGGCCGAGCAAGAAAAAGCGCCTTCGGTGAACCTGTCGAAGGCGCTTGAACGTTAGTCGTAGAGATAGCTGTAGAGAAAGCCGTAAAGAGTGCGCCCGATAGGTCAGGCGTTGCTGCGTCGCGCCTGCTTCTTGCGCGGAATGCCTAGTCGCTGGCGTCGCTCCCAGAGGCACTTACGGCTGATTCCCAACTTCTGGGCGAGCTCGGTCTCGCTCATATGGTCTTGGTGTTCCAGCACGAAATGCTGGAAATAATCCTCCAGCGAGAGGTCCTCCTCGGCGCTCTCCTCTTCGTCCGCTGGCGGGTTGGCAGGTATTGACCGCAGCTCGGTCGTGCCACGGGGTTGTGATGTCGGGCTTCCGGCCAGCCCTAGGTCGTCCGGGTGGATCAGGTGGCCCTCGGCGAGGATAACGCCGCGCTCCAGGGCGTTCTCGAGTTCACGCACATTGCCGGGCCAGGGGTAATCGCGAATTTCGCGCCGTGCCGCGCGCGATAGGCGTAATCCCTCGCGGTGGTGGCGCTTGCAGGCCTTTTCCAGCAGCACTTCGGCGATCCGCAGGACATCGTCCTCGCGCTCGCGCAGCGGCGGCAGGTCGATCTGCATCACGTTGAGTCGGTAGTAGAGATCGAGGCGGAATTCACCGGTCTTGGAGAGTGCTCGCAGGTCACGGTGCGTGGCGGCGATCAGGCGCACGTCGACATGGCGCGTTTCCACCGAGCCGATGCGGCGGATCTCGCCCTCCTGAAGTACCCGTAGCAGACGTGCCTGGGCATCCAGCGGCAGCTCGCCGATCTCATCGAGAAACAGGGTGCCGCCATCGGCGGCTTCGACCAGGCCGGTGCGGGCGGCGCTGGCGCCAGTGAAGGCGCCTTTCTCATGGCCGAACAGCTCCGATTCGATCAGTGTCTCGGGAATGGCCGCGCAGTTGACGCAGATGAGGGGCGCATGAGTGCGTTGGCTCTGCTGATGAATGGCGCGGGCCACCAGTTCCTTGCCGGTACCCGACTCACCCTGGATCAGTACGGTGACGTCGGCAGGCGCCGTCTTGCGAATGCGGGTGTAGACCGCCTGCATGGCCGTGCACTCGCCGATCATCTGCTGGCGCGAGCCCCCGGCATCGGTGATGTCGGGCGGCGGGGCGCGATGCGACGATTGCTGATGCAAGACGCGCGACACGGTTTCCAGCAGCTCGTCATGGTCGAAGGGCTTGGCCACGTAGTCGACGGCGCCCTGCTTCAACGATTCGACCGCCGAGCGCATGCTGGCATAACTGGTCATGATCAGCACCGGCACCGGTACGGCCTGCTCGATCAGGTCGGTGCCGGGCTCGCCGGGCAGGCGCAGATCGCTGATTACCAGGTCGAAGCTGCGCGGTTCCAGCGCGAGCGCCTCATCCACACAGCCGGCCTCGCTGACTGCATAGCCATGGCGCTCCAGCAGCCGGCGTAGCGCAGTGCGGATGATGGCTTCGTCTTCAACGATCAGAATCCGGCTCATCGGTATGTTCACCATCCTCTCGTTCGGTGGGCAGCCATAGACAGATGCGAGTACCGCGTTGCTGTCCTGGGGGCGGTGATTCGATCTCGATTCTGCCATGATGCTCGGCCACGATGCTGTAGACCAGCGGCAGCCCAAGTCCGGTGCCCTCGCCCGGCGGCTTGGTGGTGGTAAAAGGCTCGAAGAGGTGCTCGCGAACCCGGTCGTCGAGGCCGTGCCCTTCGTCGGTCACCGTGACCATCAGCATGCTGCCTTCAGGCACGGCATCGATTACCACCAGCCCGCTCGGTTCGCTGGCATCGCGCGCGTTGGTCAGCAGATTGATCATGACCTGCTGCAAACGTTGAGCGTCGCCGAAAACCGCCAAGTCGACGGAGCAGCGGTTGTGGTAATGGACATCCTCACCCGAGCGTGCCAACTGGATCAAGTGCAGTGCTTCGTCGGCGATGGCGGCGATGGAGACCGGCGCTAGCGTGGTGCCCTTGACGTGGCGGCCGCCGTGAGCGAAGCCGACCAGCGAGCTGACGATGCGCGAAATACGGTCGGTGAGCTGCTGGATCTGGCGTGCCGTCTCCAGTACTTCGGGATCGTCGGTGTCATAACGCAGGTTCTGAGCCAGCGACGAGATGCCGGTCACCGGGTTGCCGATCTCATGGGCCACACCGGCCGCCAACTGACCGATCGATGCCAGTCGTGCGGCATGTACCAGTTCGTCCTCCAGCCACTTCATCTCGCTGTGATCCTCGATCAGGATCACGGTTCCGCCGCGCACGTCGTCGTCGGCCTGTAGCTCGGCGCGATGCAGCGTCAGGTAGCGCGTGCCACCCTTGAGTTCGACCGGCTGCTTGTAGAGCTGGTCGCTGGGCGCGGCCAAGGCGCGGCCCAATAGCTCGCTCCAGGGGCTCGGCAGGCCGTCGCGGCGTGCCCCCACCACGCTCGAGCCATCGATGCCGGAAAGATCGGCCAGGGCATCGTTCCACATCAGCAGCTCGTCATCGACGCCGAAGGCGCATAGCCCTACCGGTAGTCGGGCGAGAATGCGACGGTGGTAGCGGCGTAGACCGTCGAGTTCACGGGCCAGGCCGGTCAGTCGTGAGCGATAGGCCTCGAGCCGGCTCTCGACGAAGTGGATGTCAGCTGTGGGCTCCTGGCCGCTGCGGCGGTAGGGCAGGTAGCGATCGACGATGTCCTGCGCCACCGAGGGACCCATCAGGCCTGAGAGGTTGGCCTGGATGCGATCGCGCAGCCGGCGCAGGGCATAAGGGCGTCCATCGAGCGGCGACATGCCAAGGTCGGTAAGCGCACGTTCCACTTCGCGCTGGGCCACCTCCTCGCCCAGAGCCTGGGCCAGGGGCTGCTTGAACTCCTCGCCGGTGGTGGCAATCAACGGCAGCCGCTTGGGGCGGATCACGGCGTCCACCGAACAGGCCTCGGCGGCGGCGCGTTCGCCTTCGGAAGTGCGCGTGGCGAGCGACACGATGATGAAGACGAGTACGTTGAGCGCCAGCGATACCAGGGTCACCACGTACCAGTCTGGCTCGCCGGCGAGCAGCTCCAGGCCCGGTGGGATCAGGATCAGGGTGGGCAGGCCGGTGAGTAATGGCAGCCACAGGCCGACGAGCCAGATCAATACTCCCACCACCAAACCCGACACCATGCCCTTGCGGTTGGCGCCCGGCCAATAGAGCAGTGCCAGCAGCCCCGGCAGGCACTGGGCCATGCCGACGAAGGCTGCCAGGGCCAGGGTGGTCAGGTCGTGATGGACGCCGACCGTACGATAGAACAGCCAGCCGCCCAGAATGACGATGGCCATCAACGCCCGGCGCAGCCAGCGCAGCCAGTGGTAGAGGTTGGGTTGTGCTTCGGGCGGGTGGGCCACCAGAAGGACGTGATTGAGGATCATGCCCGACAGCGCCATGGTGATGATCACCATGGTGCCGCTGGTGGCCGCCAGGCCCGCGAGAAAGGCCAAGGCCTGGATCCAGAATGACTCGGACAGGCTGAAGGCGAGGTAGGCGGCGCCGATCGTGTCATGCGTACCCAGACGCTGGCCGGCCCACAGGATCAGTGGTACGGGAATCGCCATCAGCAGCAGGAACAGCGGCAGCGACCAGCTCGCCTGCAGCAGGGTGTGGCGCGACAGGGTCTCGGCGAAGGTGATGTGGAAGATGTGCGGCATCAGCAGCGCGGCGGCGAAGAACAGCAGCAACAGGGTGCGCCAGTGAGCGGCGTCGGGTTGCACCACGCTGGCCTGGTAGGCCTGTCCGGGGCCATCCAGCCAGCTTTGTAGATCGGCGGGGCCTGCGAAGACGACGAACAGGGCAAAGGCGCCCAGCGCTAGCATGGCGACGAGCTTTATCACCGACGTGAGCGCGATCACGGCGAGGAGGGTGTCGTGCCGGGCGGTGCCCTTGCCGCGGCGCGTACCGAAAGTCATCGCGAACAGTGCAATCAGCAGACACAGGGCCAGGGCGAACAGGGATGGCGAGGTGGTACCGGTCATCAGGTAGGCGGCGTCACCCAGGGTCTGGACCTGCAGCGCTAGTAGCGGCATCACGGCCAGCAGGCTGATCACGGTGATCAGAGTGCCGACCCAGCGCGAGCGAAAGCGGAAGGCGAACAGGTCGGCCAGCGAGGAGAGCTGGTGGGTGCGGGTCATGCGCTGGATCGGTACCAGCAGCACCGGGGCCAGCAGGAAGGCGCCGGCCACGCCCAGGTAGTAGGCCAGATAGCCATAGCCCGAATCGGCCGCCAGCTCCAGGCTGCCGTAGATCGCCCAGGCGCTGGCATAGACGCCGAGCGCCAGAGTGTAGACGGCTGGATGGCGTGTCACCCTGCGACTGAGCCAACCTCGCTCCACCGCTAGTGCGCAGAGGAACATCAGCAGCAGGTAGCCGGCACCCAGGGCGAAGACGCTGGTCAGGCTAGCGCTCATCGAGTTTTCTCTTCTGTTCGAGCCACAGCGTCAGGGCGATCAATACTCCCCAGATGGCAAAGGGGCGGTACCAGGCCACGCCGGGGCTCGACCAGCCGCTCATCAGCAGCGGCGAGAGCAGGTAGCCGCCGAAGACCAGGAACAGCATGATGCGATAGACGTACATGGGGGCTCCTCACTCCCTGCGATGGGCCTCGGGACGGATTCGGCACGGTTCCCAGTGGCCAATGGCCCAGGCAAGCTGCTCCTGCACTGGCGCCGTTCTCAGCTCGGTGGGCGGGGCCTGGTCGAGAGAGACAAGGGCGCCATGCAGCAGCGGACGCACCAGAGCGTCCTCGAGCGGCAGCGCGGGGGCCAGATTCTGCTTCGACAGCTTCTGACCTTCGCGGTTGACGATCAAGGGCAGATGGAGGTAACGCGGCTCGGGCAGGCCCAGCGCGTGCTGTAATTGGCGCTGCCAGGGTGTGTTGTCGAGCAGGTCATGGCCTCGTACCACATCGCTGATGCCTTGGTCGGCATCGTCCACCACCACGGCGAGCTGGTAAGCCCACAGTCCATCCTTGCGCTGGAGTACCACGTCGCCGAGCTCGGCGGGATCGAAGCGCTGTTCGCCGAACAGCCGATCCTGCCAGACCACAGGACGCAGGCCGAGGTCGCTGCGCAATCGCCAGGCAACCGGTTGGCCCGGCTCGCGCGGACCTTTACGGCACCAGCCAGGATAGATCGGATGTTCACGCCACTGCTTGCGCGAGCAAGTGCAAGGGTAAGCCAAGCCCAGTGCCTCGAGCCGCTCTAGCGCGGCAGCGTAGGCCGGGTCGCGGTCGTGCTGCCAGCGCACCGGGCCGTCCCAGTGCAGACCGAAAACCTCGAGCTGGCGCAGAATGGTATCGGCCGCTCCCGCTGGGCAGCGTGGCGGGTCGATATCCTCGATGCGCAGCAGCCATTCGCCGCCGACGCGGCGGGCATCGAGAAAGCTGGCCAGGGCCGCGATCAGCGAACCGAAGTGCAGTGAGCCCGAAGGTGTGGGGGCAAAGCGGCCGCGGTAGCCGGTCATGATTGGCTCCTGGCAACGGTGTCCGACATGCAAACGGGCACCCAGCGGTGCCCGTTGCGAAACGACATGACGCTCACCGAAGAGGCATCAGCCGCCGAGCTGTTTTTCCTTGAGCTCGGCCAGGGTCTTGCAATCGACGCACAGCGTGGCGGTAGGACGCGCCTCCAGGCGACGAATGCCGATCTCGACGCCACAGGCCTCGCAGAAGCCGTAGTCGTCTTCATCGATCTTCTCGAGTGTCTCGTTGATCTTCTTGAGCAGTTTGCGTTCGCGGTCGCGGGTACGCAGCTCCAGGCTGAAGCCCTCTTCCTGGGTGGCCCGGTCCGCGGGGTCGGCGTAGTTGTTCGCCTCTTCCTGCAGATGGCGCACCGTGCGATCCACTTCTTCCATGAGCTCCTGTTTCCAGCCCAGCAGGATCTGTCGGAAGTGCTCAAGCTGCTGCTCGTTCATGTACTCTTCACCCGGTGCCGCCTCGTACGGGGTGAATTTTTTGGGCGCTTCCGCTTTTTTGTCTGCTACTGGCATGGGACTGCCTCATTACTTGAGTGACTGCTGATCAATACCCGCCGCACGTCGTGCAAGGTATCTCACGCCAAAGGCATGCTTGTTTATCGGAATTCGACGAGTTTTGCAATACCCCACGAATGCAGGCGGGGCCTCCCAGCAGGTCGAATCGATGGTATGGTTTTTTGACCGCTGAAACGGTAGAAGTGCCCACCGGCGGTCGTTCAATCAGTATTCAGGAGACTTAGATGCCGTGGAATCCGCGCGTTGAACGCGTCGCGCCCTTTCGTGTGATGAGTCTGCTGGAGGCTGCCCAGGCACGCGAGGCGGCCGGACACGATGTCATCCATCTCGAGGTGGGCGAGCCCGACTTCGCCACTCCCGAACCGGTGGTGGCGGCCGGACGCGCGGCGCTGGCGGCCGGTCATACGCGCTACAGCCCGGCGGCGGGGCTGCCGGCGCTGCGTGAAGCGATCGCCGGGCACTATGCCGCGCGCTTCGGTGCAGAGGTCGATCCCCGGCGTATCCTGGTCACGCCGGGGGCTTCCGGGGCGTTGCTGCTGGCCAGCCAACTGCTGGTCGGTCGCGGTGATCGGGTGCTGATGGCCGATCCCAACTATCCCTGCAACCGCCACTTCATGGCCCTGGCCGGCGCCGAGGTGGACAACGTGCCCATCGGTCCGCACAGCGGCTGGCAGCTCGATGCCAACCTCATCGCACAGCATTGGCAAGACGCGACCCGGCTGGTGATGCTCGCCACGCCGTCCAACCCTACCGGCCATATGCTCGATGCGGCACAACTGAAGGCGGTGGCCGACACGGTGACCGAGCGCGATGGCCACCTGCTGGTGGATGAAATCTATCAAGGTCTCAGCTATGACCTCGAGCCGCTGACGGTGGCGTCGCTCACGCCGGATGCCTTCGTGGTCAACAGCTTTTCCAAGTACTTCGGCATGACTGGCTGGCGCCTAGGGTGGCTGCTGGCACCACAGGAGGCCGTGGAACCGCTGACCCGGCTGGCGCAGAATGTGTTCCTCGCCGCGCCTACCCCGGCCCAGCATGCGGCGCTGGCCGCCTTCACCCCTGAGTGCCAGGAGCTGCTCGAGGCACGCCGCCACGAGCTTGGCCGGCGTCGCGATGCACTGCTGGCCGGTCTCGCCCGGCTTGGCCTGGCGCCATCGCTGCCACCCCAGGGCGCCTTCTACCTGTGGCTCGACATCTCGCGCTACAGCCGCGACAGCCAGGTCTTCTGTCAGCGTCTGCTGGAGGAGGAGAACGTTGCTATTACGCCCGGAGTCGACTTCGCCGTGAACGGCGGCGAGCATCACGTGCGCATCGCCTTCACGACCGACATCGCCCGCCTGGAGGAGGCGGTGAGTCGCCTCGAGCGCTTCCTGGCGCGATTGTAGGAGTCGAGATGGAATATCCCCGCCTGGTCCCCGGCGTGTTACTGCGTCGCTACAAGCGCTTTCTCGCCGACATACGCCTCGACGATGGCCGCGAGGTGGTGGCCCACTGCCCCAATACCGGCTCGATGCGGGCAGTCAACGTGCCGGGCTGTCGCGTGTGGCTGGCGCCCAGCGACAACCCGGCACGCAAGCTGGCCTGGACTTGGGAGTTGATCGAGCTGACCCAGCCCGACGGCAGCGTGGCGCTGGCCTCGGTGCATACCGGGCGTACCAACCGCATCGTCGAGGAAGCGCTGAGCGCAGGGCGGGTACCGGCGCTGGCCGGCTATGCCATGCTCAGGCGCGAGGCCAGGGTAGAGGGAGCGCGGCTTGACTTTCGCCTCGACGATGACAAGCGTGGCAGCGCTTACGTCGAGGTCAAGCAGGTGACGCTCAAGGAATTCGATGGCCACGGCTACTTCCCCGATGCGGTGAGCGAGCGAGGCCGCAAGCACCTGCTGGCATTGGCGGCCCTGGCCGAACAGGGGCAGCGTGCGGTGCTGCTGTTCTGCGTGGCTCACACCGGTATTCGCGACGTGGCCCCGGCGGCACATCTCGACCCGGCCTATGCCGCCACGCTCCGGGCCGTGGTCGAACGGGGCGTGGAGGTGGTGGCGCACGGCTGCGAGGTCGGCTGGCGGAACGGCAGCCCGGTGGCGATCATGCTGGGAGAACGGCTCCCGGTATCACTCACCCGCCAGGTGAATGTTGCCTTCGGTGTCGATTGAGATCGGCAGCGCTTCCAGGAAGCGCCCTTGGCAGGGGCCGAATACGCATTCGCCGGTTTCCGGCAGAAACAGCGCGCCGTGCATGCCGCACTGGATCAGTTCGCCACCTGCCTCGAGAAAATTCCCCTCCGGCACGTTCAGCGGCACCTGCTGATGCGGACAGCGGTTGACGAAAGCGCTGACCTGGTCGTGCACGCGCACTAGAAAGGCGTGGCGGCCGTCAGGCAACGTCAGGCCGTATGAAGCAGAGGCCTCGAACTGGCCCAGCCGAGCGATGATGTCAGCCATGCTCAGCGATCGATATGGAAGCGCTGGATGAAACCCACTTCGGCCGGATCCCGGTTGCGGTCGTAGCGAACCTCCAGCGCGAAATGCATCGGCTCGTCGTCGCGGATGCGAAACACCGCAATCTGCGACTGTGTGCTGCCTTCACGCAGGGCGCGGAACTGGAGTGGCGTGCGCTCGCCCTGGAGCTCACCCACCGTGCCGCTGACCGAGGCGTTGATTGGACGCAGCTCGCCATCGACATCCTCGAGTACGCTGACGTTGAGCAGCGCCAGGGCGGGACTGCGCTGGATGCCATGGGCCTCGGTCACCGACTCGGGCAGGAAGCTGGTGCTCACGGCACTATAGTGAACCTGGTAGTTGCCGATCCGCTCGAACTGCTGGGCCTGACCCGAAAGCGGCAGCAGCCCCAGCAGCAGGATAACGGCCAGAGCTCGATGGTACGACAAAAGACATTTCGGCATGGCGCTCTCCTTGACTAGGCTGCCGGTCGATGGTTGGCGGTCATCGGCGATCCTGGCGCTCGACGCGGAATATCGCGATCTCACCGAACAGGTTGGGCCACAGCCGCGTGGCCCAGTGGCCTTCGTGGTCGCCGATGCCCACGGCCCGGTCGGTGATGCGCAGCCCCTTCTCGCGGCACAGGTGCTCGAAGTCGTTGAAGGTCGACAGGTGGATGTTGGGCGTATCGTACCAGGCGTGCGGCAGCGACTTGGAGACCGGCATGTAGCCGCGGATGCCGAGGTGGACCCGATGGCGCCAGTAGGCGAAGTTGGGGAAGGTGATGATGCACTCGTCGGCCACCCTCAGCATCTCGTCGAGCATGCGGTCAGGACGACGCAGCGCCTGCAGCGCCTGGGTCATGATCACCAGGTCGTAGGTGTCGTCCTCGAAGTGCACCAGCCCCTCGTCGAGGTTCTGCTCGATCACGCTGACGCCCTTGGCGATGCAGGCCGTGATGCCCTCCGGATCGATCTCCAGGCCGTAGCCGGTGACGCCCTTGTCCCGCGCCAGGGCCTCGAGCAGAGTGCCGTCGCCGCAGGCCAGGTCGAGGATGTGGGCACCCTCGGGCACCCAGCGATGAATCAGCTCCAGGTCGGTGCGCATCATGCTCGCTCCTCCAGGCCCAGTTCGCGGGCGACACGTGACATGAAGGCGGCGAAAACCGCCTGGTAGCGTGGCTCCGGCAACAGGAAGGCGTCGTGGCCGTGAGGCGAGTCGATGTTGACGTAGCTCACCGGCTTGCCGGCCCGTGTCAGCGCGTTGGCCAGCTCCCGCGAGCGCGAGGGCGGGAAGCGCCAGTCGCTGGTGAAACTTACCACCAGGAACGGGCACTGGCTGGGGGCGACGGCATGGGCCAGCACGCCACCGTGCTCCGCGGCCGGATCGAAGTAATCCAGTGCCTTGGTCATCAGCAGGTAGGTGTTGGCATCGAACGCGGTGGAGAAGGTATCGCCCTGGTAGCGCAGGTATGACTCGACCTGGAACTCGACGTCATAGCCGAAATTCAGGTCCTCGCTGCGCAGATCGCGCCCAAACTTGCTGCCCATGGCATCTTCCGAGAGGTAGGTGATGTGTCCCACCATGCGTGCCAGCTTGAGACCGCGCTTCGGAGCGGTGCCGTGCTCGGCGTACCAGCCGTCGTGGAAATCCGGGTCGGAGCGGATCGCCTGGCGTGCCACCTCGTTGAAGGCGATGTTCTGTGCCGAGAGCTTGGGTGTGGCAGCGATGATGACGGCGTTGGCGACCCGCTCGGGGTAGGTCAGGCTCCACTGCAGCGCCTGCATGCCACCGAGGCTGCCGCCGATTACGGCGGCGAAGCGCTCGATGCCCAGGCGATCGGCCAGTCGCGCCTGGCTGTGCACCCAATCGCTCACCGTGACCATGGGAAAGTCAGGCCCCCACAGGCGTCCCGTGGCAGCGTTCGTGCTGTTCGGGCCGGTACTGCCGTGGCAGCCGCCCAGGTTGTTCAGCGAGACCACGAAAAAGCGGTTGGTGTCGATCGACTTGCCCGGGCCGATGTGGGCATCCCACCAGCCGGGCTTGCGCTCGTCGGCATCATGATAGCCGGCGGCATGGTGATGGCCCGACAGAGCATGACAGATCAGCACCGCATTGGAGCGTTCGGCATTGAGCGTGCCGTAGGTCTCGTAGACCAGATCATAAGCCGGCAGCGTCCTGCCGCAGGCCAGGGCCAAAGGGTCGTCGAAGTGCGCCGTTTGCGGCGTCACCAGGCCGACCGAGTCATTGGGAAACTCGGGCATGTGTCGTTCTATGTCCAGTCGTTGAGGTCCACCAGAGGCGGACGGCGCCTCACAGGCCCACCAGGGCGCCGGTGATACCGGCGGCACGGGTCAGTGCGCCGACCACGATACCATCGATGAGGCTGATGGCGATGAAGACCACGATGGGCGACAGGTCGATCATGCCCAGCGGCGGGATGACCCGGCGCACCGGAGCCATGATCGGCTCCACCAGTTGCATGATCAGCAGCGCTCCGGGGTGGCTGGCGTTAGGAGCCACCCAGCTCAGGATGATCATCACGATCAGCGCGAAGAAGTAGATCTTGAGAATGGCATTGGCGATGGCAGCCACGGCGCCGATCGCTACCTGGGTGACGGGAGGCATGCCAAAGCCGGCGATTTGCAGAATTGCCACGATGCTGACCGCCTTGAGCACGAAGGCAGCCGCCAGAGTGGCCAGATCGAAGCGTCCCAGCACCGGCCCCAGAAAGCTCTGGAAGGGGCGAACCACAGGTTGGGTGATCTTGACCACTGACTGGCTGATGGGGTTGTAGTAATCGGCCTGCGATGCCTGCAGCAGGAAGCGCAGCATCATCAGGAACAGGTAAATGTTGATCAGGGTGTTGACCAGCAACAGGCCGGCATTTCCCAGTTGGCCCATGTGGGCTCCTCCCTACTCGTCGAGATGGGCCACCCGAACGGCCGGGCGGCACGAAAGCTAACGCTGGCCGAGCTCTTCGGCCATTTCACGGGCGCGGGCGGCGCAGGCTTCCATGGCATCGGCGAGGATGCCGCGCAGTCCGGCCTGTTCGAGATGTTCGATGGCGCGCTCGGTGGTGCCGCCCGGGGACATTACGTTGCGCTTGAGCCGATCCGGAGTGAGGTCGCTCTGCTGGGCCATGCGAGCGGCTCCCAGGGCTGTCTGAATGGCCAGGCGCCGGGCGGTCTCGGCCGGCAGGCCAAGCTTCACGCCAGCCTCCTCCATGGCTTCGAACATCAGGAAGAAATAGGCCGGGGCGCTACCGGATACCGCGGTCACGGCATCCAGCAGGTTTTCCTCTTCCACCCACTCGACAATCCCCACGGCCTCGAGCAGCTCGCTCGCCAGGGCGCGCTGCTCTGCACTGACTTCGGGGGTGGCGTAAAGACCGGCGGCGCCTGCGCCGACCAGTGACGGGGTATTGGGCATGCAGCGTACCAGCGGCAGCCCGCCGCCCAGCCAGGCTTGCAGCGATTCGGCAGTGAGGCCGGCGGCTACTGAGATGACCAAGGGGCGCTGACGCTGCAGAGTATCGCGTAGCCCCTCGCAGACATCGCGCATGACCTGTGGCTTCACGGCCAGCACCACGACATCGGCGTCGCGCACTGCCGCGGCATTATCGGTATTGGTACGGATGCCGAAGCGCTCGTGCAGCGGTGCCAGGAAGGCATCGCTTGGGGAAGTAGCGGTAATGGCGGTGGCCGGGTGGCCATTGTCGATCATGCCGCCGATGATGGCGCTGGCCATGTTGCCGGCGCCAATGAAGGTGACTCTGCTGGCCATTGCGATCTGTCCTTCTTCTGTTATGAGCGTCCGGCTCGCACCGGTACGCATGCATCGTTTAACGACGCGATGTGTTGCGCGCGCCGAAGATGGCCGTACCCAGTCGTACCAGGGTGGCCCCCTCGAGTACGGCGGCTTCCAGGTCGTCGCTCATGCCCATCGACAGGGTATCCAGCGGTGCGTCGGGAAAGCGTTCGCGCAGCGACTCCAGCGCTTGGCGTAGCCGCGCCAGAGGTTCACGCTGGCGAGCCAGATCCGCGGCCGGTGCCGGTATGGCCATCAACCCACGCAGGCGCAGATGCGGCATCGAGAGTACCGCTTCCGCCAGTTCCTCCAACTCGCCGAAGGCAACTCCCGACTTGCTGGCCTCGTCGCTGACGTTGACCTGCAGACACACCTCAAGTGGCGCCAATGCCTCGGGGCGCTGATCGTTCAGCCGTCGCGCGACCTTCTCGCGGTCGACGCTGTGGACCCAGTCGAAGTGCTCGGCTACGGCGCGTGTCTTGTTGGCCTGTAGTGGGCCGATGAAGTGCCATACGATCCCCTCCAGGTCGACGAGCGCACGTTGTTTTGCCAGCGCTTCCTGTACGTAGTTCTCTCCGAACTCGCGTTGGCCAAGCTGCCAGGCCTCGCGGATCATGTCGGCTGGCTTGGTCTTGCTGACCGCCAGTAGCCGTGCGGCATCAGCAGGACGACCGGCGGCTGCCAGGGCATCGGCCAGGCGCCGGCGAGCGCTGACCAGCGAGTCGGAAAGCAGGGTGTCCGTCATCTCAGCCACAGGAAGTCCGTCCTGTCCGCAAGTCTGTCATACTCACTGGAACCTTAACCGGGGAGCAGGGAAAACGCATGGATATTACCGAACTGCTGGCGTTTTCGGCAAAGCAGAACGCTTCCGACCTGCATCTGTCGGCTGGCTTGCCGCCAATGATTCGGGTCGATGGCGACATCCGCCGTCTCAACGTGCCAGCTCTGGAAGATCGTGAGGTCCGCGAGCTGATCTACGGCATCATGAGCGATCGCCAGCGCCGCGACTACGAGGAGTTCTTCGAGACCGACTTCTCCTTCGAGGTCCCCGGCGTGGCTCGCTTCCGCGTCAACGCCTTCAACCAGGCCCGCGGAGCCGGTGCGGTCTTTCGCACCATCCCCAGTGAGGTACTGACGATGGAGGACCTGGGGTTGGGCGAAGTTTTCCGCCGCCTTGCGCTGCTGCCGCGTGGCCTGGTACTTGTCACCGGCCCCACCGGCTCGGGCAAGAGTACCACTCTGGCCGCGATGATCGACTATATCAACGATCACCGTTACGACCATATCCTCACCATCGAGGATCCGGTGGAATTCGTTCATCGCAGCAAGTGCTGCCTGATCAATCAACGCGAGGTGCATCGTGATACGCATGGCTTCGCCCAGGCGCTGCGCAGCGCACTGCGCGAAGACCCCGACGTAATCCTGGTAGGCGAGATGCGCGACCTCGAAACCATCCGGCTGGCGCTCACCGCCGCCGAGACCGGTCACCTGGTGTTCGGCACCCTGCATACCACCTCGGCAGCCAAGACCATCGACCGGATCATCGACGTCTTCCCGGGCGAGGAGAAGGCCATGGTGCGCTCGATGCTGTCGGAGTCGCTGCAGGCGGTCATCTCCCAGACCTTGCTCAAACGTCGCAGTGGTGGGCGAGTCGCGGCCCACGAGATCCTCATCGCCAATGCAGCGGTGCGCAACCTGATCCGTGAGGACAAGGTGGCGCAGATCTATTCCGCTATCCAGACCGGCGGCAGCCTGGGCATGCAAACTCTCGATGCCGCCCTGGCCAAGCTGGTCTCCGAGGACGTGGTCAGTCGCGATGAGGCACAGGTTCAAGCCAGGAACGCGCTGGCCGTTTGAGCATCCGTTTTTTCGCATGAGCCTCATGGCCAGGTCTGGCTCGGGCATTCCTCAACCTGCCCGCTATCGTCCCACAGCAAGCTTTGCGGGCCATAATGACGGTCGTTGTCTGGCCTCTGTCTCAGGGAGCGTAGACGCCGCCGAGCACGCGCGGGCCGGCGGCGCCGGTAACGCTGGGCAGATTGCCGGGCATGCCTTCCAGGCGACGCCAGGCGAGCCAGGCAAAGGCTCCCGCTTCCAGCCAGTCGGCTGGCCAGCCCCAATCGCTGCTGGGCACCAGAGCCGTCTCGGGCAGGCGCTGGGCCAGTCGGTAGAGCAGGTCGCGGTTATGCGCACCTCCCCCGCAGGGGATCAGTGCCGTGGCGACCGGCGCACCGACCAGCTCGCGTGCCATCTCGATTCCCAGTGCTACGCTGGTGGCGGTCAGCTCCGCCAGCGTGGCCTGGACGTCCTCGGCACGCTCCCGCCCCGTCAGATGCCGGCTCAGCCAGTCGAGATGGAATACCTCGCGTCCGGTGCTGCGCGGCGGGGGACGATGAAAGAAGGGCTCGGCAAGCAGGCGCTCCAGCAGCGTTTCGTCCACTCGGCCCGATGCCGCCCAGGCGCCATCGGCATCGAAGCGGGCGCCGCGGTGCCGCGCGTGCCAGGCATCCAACAGGGCATTGGCCGGACCGGTATCGAAGCCGATGACCTTGGCCTTGCTCTCCCTAGGCGGTAGCAGCGTCAGATTGGCGAAGCCGCCCAGGTTGAGTACCAGTTGCCACTGCCCCGGTTGTCGGAACAGTGCCTCGTGAAAGGCAGGTGCCAGTGGCGCGGCCTGACCGCCGGCGGCCAGATCGCGACGGCGGAAGTCGGCTACTACCTGGCAGCCGGTCAGTTCGGCCAGCAGGCTGGGGTTGTCGAGTTGCAGGGTGTAGGCGGGGCCTTCAGCGTGTCCCCAGGGGGCGTGCTCAATGGTCTGGCCGTGGCTGCCGATGGCGGTAACCTGCTCGGTTGCGATGCCATTGCCTGCAAGCAGGTGCCCGACCGCAGCAGCCTGGAGCCGGCAGAAGGCATCCTCGGCACTGGCCAGCTCGGCGAAGGCGACCCGTTCGGCCTGGCAGAGCTCGAGCAGCTGCTCACGCAGCGTTTCGGGCATCGGCTCGGCGTGGGTGGCAAGCAGGCGCACGCTCCCCGTGGAGTCGGTCTCGACCAGGGCGGCATCGATGCCGTCCAGGCTGGTGCCGGACATCAAACCCACGAATAGTGCCATCTCTCTTTCTCCCTTAGGCTGGGGGGACCGTGAGGCATTAAGTCATGCTACCATCGTCCCCCATTCGATGGACCCTGCCCGCACGGGCGATCAACGTATTTGGAGTGGGAGAGATGAGCGAGGTCGCAAGCGCGCTGGCGCTGCTGAAACGAGGCACCCAGGAGATCCTGCTGGAGGACGAGCTGATCAAGAAGCTCGAGTCCGGCCGCAAGCTGCGCATCAAGGCGGGCTTCGATCCCACGGCTCCCGATCTGCACCTCGGCCATAGCGTGCTGCTGACCAAGATGCGCCAGTTCCAGGACCTGGGACACCAGATCATCTTTCTGATCGGCGACTTCACCGGGCGCATCGGTGATCCCACCGGCAAGAACGTCACCCGCAAGCCGCTCACTGAAGAAGAGGTCCGTGCCAACGCCCAGACCTACAAGGAGCAGGTGTTCAAGATCCTCGATCCCGAAAAGACCGAGGTGCGCTTCAACTCCGAGTGGTTCAGCGAGCTTACCGCGGCCAAGATGATCGAGCTGGCCGCCCAGAGCACCGTGGCGCGCATGCTCGAGCGCGACGACTTCGACAAGCGCTACAAGTCGGGTCAGCCAATCTCCATTCACGAGTTCCTCTACCCGCTGGTGCAGGGCTACGACTCCGTAGCGCTCGAAGCCGATGTCGAGATGGGCGGCACCGACCAGAAGTTCAACCTGCTGATGGGGCGCGAGATCCAGAAGCACTTCGGCATGGAACCGCAGGTGGTCATCACCATGCCGCTGCTCGAGGGCCTCGACGGCGTGCAGAAGATGTCGAAGTCGCTGGGCAACTACGTCGGCGTCGACGAGGCGCCGGGCTCGATGTTCAACAAGCTTGTCTCCATGCCCGATAGCCTGATGTGGCGCTACTTCGAACTGCTCTCGCTGAAATCCAACGAAGAGATCGAGGCGCTCAAGCGCGATGTCGAGGCCGGTGCCAACCCGCGCGACATCAAGATGATCCTCGCTCGCGAGCTGATCGGCCGCTACCACGGCGAAGAGGCTGCGGCGAACGCTCACAAATCAGCTGGCAACCGCCTGGCCGAAGGCGAGCTGCCCGAAGACCTGCCCGAGGTGGAGGTAGACTTCGAGGGCAGCGCCCAGGCGCCCATCGCCGCGGTGCTCAACCGGGCAGGGCTGGCCAACAACAGCGCTCAGGCCAAGGACATGCTGGGCAACGGGCGGGTCAAGGTCGACGGCGAAGTGGTGGCCAAGGATGCCATGCTCGACACGGGCAAGAGCTACGTGATTCAGGCCGGCAAGAAGCGCTATGCCCGAGTGGCGCTACGCTGAGTCATTCCACCGGCCCCAGGCCAACTGATGACAAGTCAGTTGCTCTACCGACGCCCGCCCCGCGCGGGCGTCGTCGTCTCCGGTCCCGGTGCAAAACCATCCACAGCCCCTCGTTTGCAAGCGCCTGTGGATAGCTTGCTCGCCCGTGTCCTGACATCGCATTGTCACGCTCCTGAAATTTTTTTGCCGCCGCCTCTTGCGGGGCTCAGGGGAAAGCCGTAAAGTACGCATCCGCTGCCGGCGACGGACAACGTTGCAGGCGGTGGTTGGGGTGGTAAGTGGTTGTCATGGTTTGAATTTTCTCGACTCGCTTCGCAAAATTCTCGCTTGACGCCCATGGCGGATTCGGTAGAATGCGCCCCGCTCACTGGAGACCCGCTGAGGGCTCTACGGCAGCCAGCCACGCTGGGCTTCGATGTCAGGG
>NZ_JABFTT010000001.1 GCF_021404465.1 Billgrantia zhangzhouensis
GGCTGACCCGGGTGGGTTGCTGCCGGCGCCGTCCGCCCCACTGGGTCAGGGCGTCCTCGCGCTCGGTGGCGGCCTGGCGGTGGAAGCGGATGACCTGGGGGGCCACCGGGGTGCAGGTGTCGACGTCGTCGGTGATCACCAGGCGGTGGCCGGCGTGGCCGTCATCGCCGTGGGTATGCTCGAAGTAGTAGAACAGCCCTTCCTGTTCCATCAGCCGGTGGACGAAGTGGTAGTCGCTTTCGCGGTACTGCACGCAGTAGCTGCGCGCGGGGTAGTCCCGGCGCAGGTCGAAGCGCCAGCGGGCCGCGGCGATGGCGTGTGGCTCGAAGACGGCCTCGATCACCTCGACCACGCTCTTGTCCTGGAAGATACGGCTGTCGCGGCCGAGCCGGAGCAGGGCCAGCCAGGGCACCAGGGTGAGCTGGTAGTAGAACACGCCCCCGTCCTCGCCGAGCAGGGCCGCCGACTCGACCAGTCCCGACAGGGGCCGGTAGGTGCCGTCGGCCTGACGCACCGCGAGGTCGGCGGGCTGGGCGATCAGCCGCTTGAGTTCGAGGTCGCCGCGCTGGGAGACGCAGTCCAGGGTGTAGGCGAAGGGGCGCGAGAGGCGCTCTTCACCGACCAGGCGGTGGGGCACGAAGTCGGTGCCCGCCAGGCGCAGGGTCAACAGCCGCTCGTGCTGGGTCAGGGGGGTGTCGAAGGAGGCCAGGATGTCCTCCAGCCAACGGGGGTCCGCCATGTTCAACTCCTTCTGCGGTCGATCGCCGCCGGGGCCGGCGGGGCTTCATTGGGGGTCGGGGCCGGGGCACGGGGGAAATCGGAGAGATACGACATGCGTTAGCCCTCGTCCCGACGCTGGGTGCCCAGGGTCTCGCGGATGCCGTCGATGACGTGGTCTTCGCGGATCACATCGCGCAGCCACTCTTCCAGCGGCATGCGGCCCCAGCGCACGGCGCGTTCCACCAGGTAGGGCACGGGGCTGTGCGGTTCGCTGCCCTTGAAGAACTGGGCCACGCCATTGAGCATTTCGAAGGCTTCCTCGCGGCTCTGCGGCACGGTGCGCAATGCTGCCTGTGCGGAGCCGGAGGCAGCGGGCGCAGGCGACACGGTGGCGCCGGCTGGCAGGGCTTCGTCGGCGGGGTCGGACGTCTCCCGTTCGCTCTCTTCCCGATCCGGGCCGAGACTGACGCCGCGCTCGCCCAGCAACCGCTCGATCAGGCGCAGGCACTCCCCCAGCACGCTCTTGAGCTGGGTAAAGGGGGGAGCCTGGTCACCGAGGCGTTCGGTCAGGGCGCGGCCGAGGCCGTCCAGGACCTCCAGGCAGGCGGTGATCTCGCCGTGCCGGCGCAGGAAGCTCTCGCTGTCGGTCAGCACCACCGCGCGCTGGAAGATCTCGGCGTTGATCTTGCCTTCGGCCAGGGCGGCGTCCATGGCTTCCACGTCATTGCGCGCCAGGTTTTCGACCTGGCGCGATTCTTCATAACGGGCCAGGCCGTAGCCCGGGCCGTCGCCCTGGCCTTCCAACAGGGGAATGCCCCCGACCATGGCGGCCAGGGTGTCGTCCAGCCAGATCAGCCGTGCCAGACGCTCCTCCTCGCCCTCTTCCAGGGTCGGATGGAGCCCTTCCCAGTAGCGCTGGCACAGGGCCGTGATGAGTTCCAGGCCGTAGGTCATGCCGGCGAAGTCATGCCGGTGGGCCAGCCCTTCGCACAGCCACCCGGCCAGCATCAGATCCTTGCTCTGTTCGGCCAGCCCTTGCGCCGATAGGGCGATGACTTCGTTCCAGTCGGATTTCTTGAGGTCCGCCTGCCACTCGCCCTGGCTGAGATAGGCGGGGTCGGCGCGGCGCGCTTCCTTGATCTGGTCGATGAGCAGAGAAAAGCTCAGATCCTCTCCGGTACCATGCTCGCCGATCGGTGCGAGAAGCGTGTCGCGATCCCAGTCCTCGACCATCGTGTTTCCCCTTTCCTATGCCATTGCGTGTTCGATTGCCATGCAGCAAACGCCTGGAAGAACCCGGCCAGGGCCAGGCTCTCCCGGACATTCGCCGGGAAAGGCCATGGGGAGGGTCCCCATGGCCATGCACACTAAGAAAGCTCTGCCATTATTCAGCGCTTCCTTAACCGGCGTTTAGGAATAAACGCGGTTGCGCGTGCGGTCCCAGCCACCGGCGATGTTGCCGCCGCCCTGGCCGTCCTGGCGCTTCTGCTGGGTGTAGGTCACCTTGATACGCGCGAAGTTGAACTTGATCTCCTCGGAGGGCAGATCGTGCGCGTCCTGCTCGGTACCGGACTGGGAGAGGCTCGACATGCCTTCCATCTCGGTGGAGGAGACGATGACTTCTTCCATCTTCACTTCGAGGTAGCGCACCTGTTCGCCACCGGCGCGGTGAACCTGCAGGGTGACCTCCTTGATGTGCTGGCCACGGCAGCAGGCCTCGAACAGCTTCGGAGAAGCCTTGTCGATGAACTTCCTGACGGAAAACTCGCTGAGGTTGACGCGCTCGGCAGAGGCGCCACCGGCGGAGCTGGCCGTCGCGGAAGTGGCTTGGCTGGCACCGAAATCGAAGCTCAGCAGCTCGATCCAGTCCGTGTGGTTGGCGTCCAGGCTTTCACCCGGAATGCCATCGATCTTGAGATACGCATCAAATGCCATGATAGAACTTCCCTTTGCTTGCTATGGTTGAACATCAACCTCGTGACAAGGGGTTGATGTGCTTGGCCCGGGAGAGAAGGCGATTCCACTCCACGACTCGCCCGGGCCCTTTTTCAGGCACGCTACCGCCAGGAGGCATCTGGTGCCCCCAACGCGGTCCTGCCTGTGGCGCCAGCCGCTTCGGCGAAGCGACCGGCCACCTCCCTGGGGGCGCCACGAGCCCTCCCGCGGCTTTCCCCCCGGCGCCAGAGGCGCCCGTCCATGCGCTAGTTCAGCGCGCGGACTTCTATCTCCACCCGCCGATTCGGCGCCAGACAGCGAATCCGTTCGTCACGGCCCAGGGCGCTGTCGCACTCCACCAGGGGACGCTCGCTGCCGGCCCCCACGGCCTCGATCAGTTCCGGAGCCATGCCACGGCCGATCAGGTAGGTCCGTACCGTTTCCGCCCGTTCCAGCGAGAGCCGCTGGTTGGCCGTGGCCGAGCCGATCGGGTCGGCATGCCCGGTGACGGTGATGCGTCCGATATCGGCGGTGTTGGCCAGACGCTCGGCGATCCGGTTGAGCTGGTGCTGGCCGGCCCCTTGCAGACCGGCCAGATCGCCACGCCCGAAGGCGAACAGGGCGTCGGCCTCCAGGGTGATGGTCTCCAGGGTCCGGAAGGAGCGGTTCTGCAGGCTCTCGATATAGTTGCGGCTCGACGAGATCAAAAAGGCGTTGTCGTCGATGCGCGGCACGTCCGCGGCGTGAATCTGGTCGGCGTAGAAGTCGATCTGGCGGCTGGCGTAGCCGAGGTCGCGGGAGTCCCGCTCGCCCCGCCGGGCCGCCACGATGGCCGGGTACCAGTAGTCCGGCAGCCGCTGGCGCAGGAATTCGCCGTCGACCCGCTCCCGGGGCGTGCGCGACAGTTCGAGATAGGTGCCAAGCGTGGCGTTGCCGAAATCGGCCAGGGCCTGGGGTGAGTTGTCCTGGGGACGAGCGTGGGATTCGACGTTGTCGATTTCGATGACGCTGAGGCGACCGCCGTCTCCCGGGCGATACACGGGAATGGTCGGCAGCACGAACAGCGCCTGGCTGAGGTTGTCCGCCACCGGGGCGAGCATGTCATGCTCCAGCCGCCCGAAGTAGGTTTCACGCAGCGCAGGCTCCAGCGCCCGGCCCCGGTAGAGGCCGAAGCGCAGCGACCAGGGCACTCCCTGGGCGTGGCGGTCGGCGTAGTTGTGCGACACGTCGCGCAGGGTGTCCAGGGTCTCCCAGTGGGTATAGCTGTCGGGCCGCTGGGCATCCGCTTCCTGCGCCTGGACCAGCCGCTCGTCGATCCCGTCGAGTTCCCGGGCGTTGTTGTGGAAGGATACGCCCCAGGCGGCGCACAGCAGCGCGGCCACCGAGAGCGCCGCCCAGCACCAGCGCAGTTGGCGGCGGCGCACGAGGTTGGGCCCGCTGTACAGGCCCACCAGATGCTGGTCGGGCAGGATGACCCGGGAGAACAGCCCGGTCACGAACAGGCTCTTGCCATCCTGGTGGGCGTCAAGCCCGCGCCCGCCGGAAAGCCCGAAGCGGCGCTGGATCGTGCCCGCATATTCCCCCTGGGCGGGCTGGCCGTCCGCCAGGGCGCTGGTGAAGTAGAAGCCACGCAGCAGCGGGGACGATTGGTAGGGATTGGCCTGCAACAGCGAGCCGACGAAGCCGGAGAGAAGCGGGGAAAGCGCCTGCAGTTCCAGCGGGAACTCCAGCGCCGCCGGCGCTTCGCGGGTGCGGACCACGTCGCCTTCGATCAGCCGCTGCTCGCCGATGGCGCGGCAGCGCGCCACCAAGCGTGACAGGGCGCCGGAGAAGCGCGCTTTCCAGTCAGTCGTGGCGAAGTCCTGGTGCGGGAACGTCATGCCCAGGACCTCGTCGCGCTGGGCCGGGTCCAGTTGGGCGTGGAACTGCCGGAAGCCGGGAATCAGGTCGCTCTTGGTGAAGACCAGGTAGATCGGCAGTGCCATGCCCAGCAGTTCATGCGTTTCCTGAAGACGCTCGCGCAGGCGGCGGGCCAGGGCGTCACGCTCCGCGGCATCGCTGCCGATCAATTCATCGGCGCTCACCACCACGATCAGGCCGTTGAGCGGGCGGCGCGGACGATGACGCTGGAGCAGTTCCAGGAAGGCGCGCCACTTGCCCACTTCTTCATGGTCGCTGACATAGCGTCCGGCGGTGTCCAGCAACACCGCTTCGCTGCTGAAGAACCAGTCGCAGTGGCGCGTGCCGCCGACCCCGGCGACCCGGGCGCTTTCACGGTCGGCGAAGGGAAAGTCGAGCCCCGAGCGATACACCAGGGTGCTCTTGCCCACCGCTGGCTGGCCGATGACCAGATACCATGGCAGGCGGTAGAGCAGGTCTTGCCGGCGCCCCTTGCCGCCACGTCCTTTTTTCATGCGCTCCAGCGCATTGAGCAGCCGCTCGCGCAGCAGGCTGACTTCCTCGCGATCTTCCGGAGCGGCACCGAGCACGGCATCGTCGGCGCTCTGGATCAGCAGCGCTTCGACATCGTGCTTCTCTCCCGCTCCCCGGTGGTGCAGCAGCAGGTAGAGCGCCGAGCTCACCAGAAAGACCAGGATGCCCACCAGCAGGCTGTCCAGGGCCGAGAAGCCCCACCATACCCCCAGCCCCCAGATCACGAAGATCAGCAGGAAGAGGACGGTCAGCATCGCGTAAGGGCGATGTTTCACGAAGGTGTATTTCAATCGGTTCATCTACGCGAGCCCATCCATTCGGTCGTACTTTCCCCTCTCGTTCCCTTCGCCGGGAAAGCGCGTGATATAGGTCCCTATGTCGAGTTCCGCGGCGGGCGGCCTGATATGAGCCCATTGAGAATCGAACTGTTCGAATGCCTCCAGCACATCGCAGCGCGCCTCCTTCGGCGCCAGCCCCGCCAAGAGCCGAAAGAGCGCCTGTTCCGCTTGCGCAAAGCGCCACAGTTGGGGGCGCATGAAGTCATCCACGAGCAGGCTCGCCTTGGCTTGCGTTCGGCCATCGCGATCCAGCCAGTGCAGCCACAGGTCCGCCGCGGGGCGCTTGAGGGCACGCTCGGCGGGCAGCGGCATTACGGCGGGCAGCGTGTCGCCGCGCTGGAGGCGCTGCCGCAGCCCTTGCATGCGCAGGGCAAAGGCGTTGGCGATGAACTCGGGAAAACCCGGCGCCAGGGCCTGCGACAGGTCCAGGTAGCGCACGTCGTCCAGAAAACGCCGCAGCAGGCGCTGGTGAAGTCTTAGGTCGACCTCCCCCAGCCCGCGCAACGCCTCGATGGCGTGATGCAGGTCGTGCACCGTGGCGTCGCCGTGCACCGTGCGTTGCAGCAGGCCGCGCAATTGGCCCGCGAAGGTCTCGCTCAGGGTGTGCACGCCGATGCTGCCTTCGATGCCCGGCGCAACGCTCAGGCGCTGGAAGACCAGCAGTGGATAGCGCCGTCCGCTGGCATCGCAGGAGCTTTGCATTCCCCCCAGCAGCCACTGGCCATTGCTGGCACGGAAGTGAAAGAAGCAGGTCGGCAAGGCATCGAAGCGCTGCTGCCAGTCGGTATCGCGCTCGGCCATCCAGGCCAGTGCGCTCTGCAGCCAGCCGTCTAGCTCACGCACGTCCTTGTAGGCGGCGTTGTGCGCCACGAAATCGGCACTTCCCGGCACCTTGCCGAAATATCCGATCATGAAGCGGCCTCCCTCTCCTCACCGTGGCAAAAGCCCATGCGCAGCTCCTTCATTGCCTCAATGGGCCTCCACCGTTGGTATGCGAAGACTTCGCACCTGCTCGAGGTCGGTCAGCTTGACGCCGCCGAAATTGCGCACGACGATGCTGACCGGCCCCACGCTGGTGTACCAGGACAGGCGCTGGCGAACGCCGTCCAGGTCGGTGACTTGGGCGGAATCCACCAGCCGCAACAGCCCCCAACGCGACGGGTAATCGAAAACCGTGACCCGCTGGCCGCCATGGGTGACGACATCGAGACGCGCCCCGGCCTGGCGCGTATCTCCCGGCCAGGTGAAGCGCTGCCACGATTGCGGCCCCATGCGGTATACCTGCTCCTGGCCGTCCAGCATCAGGCGGATGGAGGTCAGGTTGGCAGACGGCTCGATCATGATTTCGAAGCCGTTCTCGATGTCGGCCAGGCTCTCGAGTACCCGCCCGACACGGGTCCCCTGGCTAATGGTGGAGGTGATGCGGGGATCGACCAGCGGCTCGCCATCACCGTTGAAGGCTTCGCCCAGGCTGCCCACTTCGTTCCGCTCGAAGTCGGTCAGGAGGCCGGTCTGGGGATCGACGAACAACCGCAGGTCGCGAACCGAAGCCTCGTTGCTGGATTCGCTCACCGGGAAGCGCCCCCCTACCATGCTGTTCCACGGAGTAGCGACCTGATCCCCCCAGGCGGCGGCCAGCTGACCGGCGATCGGGCTGTCCAGACTGGTCACGGCGAACTCCACCGGGTCGCGGAACAGGCGTTGCAGCGACTGCACCAGTTCGTCCCGGGAAGTGTCGATATTGGCCGCCACGTAATTGTGCAGCGCGGTGATTTCGTTGGGGCGTCCCTCCACGACGTCTTCCATCAGCTGCTTGGTGCGCTTGCCCACATCGCCACGCTCCAGGCGGTCGAAGCGAACCTTGAGCTGGCGCAGCAGCAGCAGATAGCGGTCCAGCCGGGAGGTATCGCCCTCGGCCTCGATGTCCGCGGAGAACAGCTGCCCCACGGGCTCGAAGTGGTTGGCCAGGATGCCATCGTGAATGGTTGGCATCTCGACCAGCGCCAGTGCCCGTTCACCGGCCTGACCGGCTTCACCGCCCAGCCATTCCCAGGCGTTTTGCCACCAGTTGCGCCCTTCGCCCTCTTCGTCCGCTTCGCCGCCGTTCTCCTCGGCCCGCCGCTGGCTGGCGTCCGGGTGGTCCCAGCGGGTGTTGGCGTCGACCTCTTGCAGCAGCACTTTGATCGGTGAGCGCTGGTAGTCGCTGAGTTGGGTGAGATGCTGCCGTGAATCGTCCAGTCCCGCGAAGCGGCGCACACCGACATCGGCCAGGAAGCGCTCCCAGGCGAAGATGTATTCGAGCTTGTAGCGCGCCAGTACCTCCTGGGCGAACTGGGCCTTGCCCTGCACTTCGTCCACCTCGGACTCTCCCTCCAGCACCCAGTCGCGCTCCACCTGCAGATCCGAGGCCAGGGTTTTGAGCAATTCCGGGAGCACGAACTCCTGCCAGACCCGCTGGGTAAAGAAGGCGGGCACGGCCTCGCCGGCGTACATCAGCGAACGGCTGGATTCGGGCAGGATGTCCGCCAGGGTGAGCGCCGGGTAGTTCGCTTCCGCGGCCAGGCGCAGCCGCAGGTATTCACGCGCCGCCGGCGAGGTCTCGACCAGGAAGGCCTGGAGATCGGCACGCGCCTGGGCGATCAGGTGCTCGTCGCGCTCCACGGCCGGTGCCCGCCCCGCTTCGAGATAAGCGGCGTAAAGGGCGACGTGGTCGCGAATCTGGCGCTCATGGCCCTGTGACCCGGCGGCGCTCCGCCAGGCGCGGGGCAGCGCCTCCCGCACGAACTCCACTTCCGGGTGGGCCTGGGGGTCGGTGAGAATCAGGTAGAGCTTCAAGGCGTCATAGGCTTCGACCAGTTGCGCCACCTGTGCCGGCTCGAGGCGGTTGAGAGCCGCCTCGGAGAAGGCGGGCCCGTCCTCTATCGCCGACAGGCCCGCTTGCCCGCCCTCTTCGCTCCCACGCAAGCTGTCACTCCAGGCATCGCGAGCGCCTTGTCGAAGTGCGTCCCGGGCGTTGCCACGAGCTCCCCAGTAGGCATCCCTGACCCCACCGGCCAGGCGGTAATCCGCCTCGCCACGTACCCGGCTCGCCAGGTCGCCGGGGGAGCGGGGCACGCTGCCCAGGGTCGGCCTCGAGGTCAACCGCTCCTGCATGCGTTCACCGGTGTCGCTCAGCAGCCCACTTCCTCGCCCGAAGGCATCGCCGGGACCGGGCTCGTCCTCGGCGTAGGCGCCGGGAGAGGTGTCGAGCCGGGTTTCCAGCCCCAGCGATGCCGCCAGATCGCCCACGGCTACCAGTTGATCGGCCAGCCCCGCGGCCACCGGTGAGAGCACCTGACGCTCGAGCGCCGCGAACCAGGCCTCTTCGAGGCCCGGCAGCAGCCTCCTGCCTATGCCGAGCCCGGCGTTCTCCCAGAAGGGCGCCCCGTTGCGAACCTCGCCCTGAAAGCGCTCCAGTTCGCCGCGCAGGATATCGAGCCGGTCGCCGTCACGGGCCTGCTCCGCCGTGTCGAGCCGCTGCTCGAGGGCGAGCAGCGATTCATGATTGTGCCAGTAGGCATGGCCCAGCACGCCCAGTCCTCCAAGGCCGGCCAGACCGGCCATGGCGATCAGCCAGGGCTTGAGTGCCTGACGCCGGCCGTGGCGGGAGTAGTGCTGGACCAGGTTGCGATCGGGAATCAAGACATCGCGAAACAGCCCCTGGATGAAATAGCTACGTTCGCCGCGATGCGTGGCGCGATCTTCCGCCGGCGCTTCGCCGGTCAGGGCGAAGGTGTCTTTCACCTGATCGTCGAGGATCGGCTGCAACCCCTCGCCACGCTGCAGGGCGCTGGTGAAATAGAGCCCCCGGGCCAGCGGGGCGCTGTCGGGGTTGTGGCGCAGATCGAAGGGTTCGAGGAAGTCGGCCAGGCGCTGTTCCATTTCGGCCACGTAGTCGGGGAAGCGCAGCAGCGCGCTGTCCGCCCGCGATCCTTCCTGAACCAGCCGGCGCTCCACATGGGCGCGCAGGGATGCCACCAACGGAGCGAAACGCTGGCGAAACGCTTGCCCCAGCCCTTTACCACGCACCTCGGCCACCGGGAAAGTGATGCCCCAGGGGCAGTGGCGCTTGTCGCCTTCCAGCCCGCCGAAGGCCTCGACGAAGCCCGGTACCAGATCCGCCTTGCTGAAGCACAGGTAGACGGGCGGCGTCGCGCCCAGGGCGTCGTGGTAGGTATCGATGCGCTCGATCAGCTGCTGCGCCAAGGCGTGGTTCTCGTCCCGGGGGGCGCTCAGCAAGGTGGGCAGGTCGACAACCACGATCAAGCCGTTGATGGGCGTGCGCTTGCGACGCTTGGTCAACAGCCGCAGGAAGTCGGCGAACTCCCGCGCCGGCTGTTCTTCGGCGATGTAGCGGCCGGCGGTGTCGATCATCACCGCCTCGCTGCCGAAGTACCAATCGCAATACTGGGTGCCGGACTCCGCCCCGAGCCCGGCCACGCTGGCGTTGAGGCCGGAGCGGGTCAGCAAGGAGGTCTTGCCGGAAGCCGAGTGCCCCACCACCAGATACCAGGGCAGCTCCGTCAGGGTTCCATTGCCGCCGTGGCGGGCCTTGAGCATTCCCAGGGCCGACTTGAGCCGTTCGCGCAGGACTTCGTAGTCACCGCTCTGCGACGCGGCGCTGGCCGCTTCACGATCGACTTCCAGTTGCACCAGTGTTTCCAGCTCACGCTCGGCGCGAGCCTTGAAGTATCTGCGCAGGACGATGGCCAGCAGCCACAGTGCACTGAGCAGGGCCACGGCAATCACCAGCCGCTGGGGCTCTCCCCCCAGGCGCGGAATCCACCATAGGCACAGCAGTACGCCGACCAGCCACAGCGCGAACGAAAGCAGCCAGAAACTCTTCAACAACCTCAGGACACGCCTCATGTCACGCCGCCCTCACGATGCTTCGAACAGCGATGACAGGCGCTCGACCAATGCGTCGGCGCGCGCCCCCAGGAGCCCATCGAGTACCAGGTAGACCACCCCGCAGAGCAGTGCGATCAGGGCGAGATAGACCCAAACGGGAACTTCGTAGCGCAGCAGTTGCCCGACCTGATCCGGTAGCTGCCAGCCGGGCGCCAGTTCCTCCGGTACCTTGCGGTAGCGGGCGATGTCCTGCCCCAGGGTGTTGGCGATGTAGCGCAGTTGATCGCGGCTCTCCAGGCGGTACTTGCCTTCGAAGCCCAGCGCCAGGCAAAGGTGGTAGACCTCCAGAACGTCGAGATTGCCCTTGACGTCGCTGCGCAGGGCCTCGAGGCGCTCGAAGAAACCCTCCCCCGCCAGATGCACGCCGAAATACTTGTACTGCAGCGGATGCAGCTCGATATGGCGCCGGATGTTGCTTTCCCCGGCGCCCAGCACGCTTTCGTCGAGGAAGGCGCACAACGCGTACTGGGCATCGCGGAACTGTTCCATGCTGTAGCCGGCGGCCAGGGCCCGGCCTTCCATGTCGCGGAAGAATTCCTCGATCCTTTCGAGAAAGGCCTCGACGCTCTGCGCCTCGCCGCCCCGGCGGATCATCAAGACCAGGGAGAAGAAGTCCTGGGCCAGGGTGCGCAAGCGTGCCTGGGCATCCTGTGCAACGTCGTGCTGCGATGTCGCCGCGTACTGGTTCATTTGAGCACCGCCATCAGTTCGATCTCTAGGTTGGTGAAACCGCTGGGGACATAGAAGGCAATGGCCTGGGCGGCCATCATCCGCTCGTACATCCGTCCTTGCGGTTCGAGCGCGAAGTAGTGGTTATCCAGTCTCACGGGGATGGCGACCGGTAGCCGTGTGGCGTGGACCAGCGACCCGCCGGGCATGGCGCTGTTGACCACGACTTCGATGTCTTCGGGAGAGCCGACCTTGAAGGCGCGGGGCACCAGCTCGATCAGCTTGGCGCCGGGCATGTCGGCATGCACGCACACATAGAAGTCGGCATCGACCAGGCGCGGATCGTGCAAGCGGCCGACGTAGTAGGAGGGTTTGGTCTGTTCCAGCGCGATCGGGATGTACTGGTTGGGAATCACCGTGTCGAGCAGTTCGCGGGCCATGGCATCGAGCTGAAACAGCGCCTGGGCCGGGTCCGAATGACGATAGGCGGGCAGATCGTCCAGCCGGTGCCCCATCGAGAAGGTCATCAGGCTGGCGACCAGATCGCTGAGAAAGGCGTGAAGGCGCTCGGGGTGCAGCCGCGGGTGATTGAGCAGATGCGCCAGTTGCGGATAGGTCCGGTTGACGGTGTACAGAAGCCAGAACAGGGTCACGTCGCTGGAGCCGAACTCCGCCACCTGGTCGGCACGCTCCCGGCGACGCCCGGACAGCGCTTCGTTCTTGGCCTGGAGCACGCCGAGCAGGCGCCGCCCCAGGGTCAGCAGCGTTTCGTTGGCGCTCAGGTGCAGGCAGGGCGGCACGAAGTCGCCGTCCACTGAAAAGCCTCCCGCGGCGTTGCGCTTGAGGCGCACCAGCGGACAATGGCTGGTGCCATCCAGATCGTCGCCTTCCAGCCGCAGCATCACGTTCAGCTCGAGCAGTGCGAGTTCGTTCTCGGTCTCTCCCTCGAGCAGGTCCGGCAGGTTCTCGAAGCGTTGACGGAAGCGCCGGTGCTGGCCCCGCAGGTTTTCGTCGTCCACCACGTTCGGCGCGTGGGGTTCCGTCAGGCGCAGCGCCGCATAGACCTTGCACTCGGCCATGCCTTCCAGTTCGCCGAGATCCCGCGCCGACGGCAGGGGGTCCTGCTGAGGCGCGTCGATCAGGGTGCCATCGGGGAAGACTACCTTGAGGCGGGTCAACTGCAGGCGTCCCTGGGCCAGGGCATCCTCGTCCACGGCCAGGGCCTGCACCCCCCAGTTGAAGGGGCCCGAGCGCTGGCTGGCCTCACCGAGCTGATGCTGGTGATACTCGTCCTGGTACTGAAAGTGCTGCGGTTGCAGGAACATGCCTTGCGACCACATCACCCGGTTATGCTTGCTCACTGCTCGCTTCCTTCATGTTCGCCTGTGTCGCGCCCCGGCACGTGGTATTCGTCATGGGCGCGGTCAGTCGTTGTTTGTCGAGGCGAGCAATCTGGCGCTGCGCCTCGTGGGTTCGATACGGTTCTCCACCAGATTCACCGTCACACCGCCGGGGGAGGTCAGGATGCCGTCCTTGCGCATGGCCGCGGCATCGAACACCAGGCGCCAGCGCTCGTCCGGTATCTGGCGGAAGAATGCCGCCACGGCGACGTAGGCGGTGGGCTGGGCCATGGGCGCGCTGTCCATGGCCTGGCCGCCCGGCAGAACGACGACTTCACGCTCGCTGATCAGCGCGTCTCCCAGCACCGCTCCGGCGTCGTGCCACAACTCCGCCGCCGCCGCGGCCGAGAAGGCGGTCAATGAGCTGAGTTGATAGATGCGCACGACCACGGACAACGAGGCGTCCTCGGCGTCCGGGTTGAGCCGTTCATCCCCTTCGAGGGCAACGGTGACGCGCTCGTCCCGGTTGAACAGGATGTCCCCCACGGCGCCGTCGAACTGGTTGCCGATGCGTCCACCGACCCCGCAGCCGCCCAGCAGGCTGGCTATCGCCAGCAGCAGAGCCACCCCGGCCCAGAGCCACCTTGAATTCCGTTCCCCGTGTTTCATTTTTTCTTTTCCTCGGACTTACCTTCAGGTCAGGCGATAGGTGAAGTCGCCGTGCTCGTCGATGCCGACCACGATGCCGGCGATGGAAGCGTTTTCAGCCATGCGCTCCAGTACGCTCTCGGCCAGCCGAGGCATCAGGGAGCCGGTCAACAGGTGGTCGATACTGCGGGCACCGCTATCGGTCTGGGTACAGCGCTCGGCGATATGCGCGGCCAGGGGCGCCTCGAAGGTGAGGCAAGCTCCGTGGTTGGCCTGGAAGCGTTGGCGCAACCGCTCCAGCTTGAGGCCGACGATGCGTTCGAGCACTTCACCCTGCACCGGGTAGTAGGGCACGACCTTGAGGCGGCCCAGGAAGGCGGGCTTGAAGACCGCGTTGAGGGTATCGCGCATCTCCTCGACCAGGAGCTGCGGCTCCGGACACGTTTCCGCTCCCAGGCAACGCTCCATGATCCAGTCGGTGCCGACGTTGGAGGTCAGCAGGATCACGCAGTTGCGGAAGTCGATCTCGCGCCCCTCGCCATCTTCCATGACGCCCTTGTCGAAAACCTGGAAGAACAGTTCGAGCACGTCCGGATGGGCTTTCTCGACTTCATCCAGCAGCACGACGCTATAGGGTTTGCGGCGCACCGCCTCGGTCAGCACGCCGCCTTCGCCATAGCCGACGTAGCCGGGCGGCGAGCCCTTGAGCGAGGAGACGGTATGCGCCTCCTGATACTCCGACATGTTGATGGTGACGAGATTGCGCTCCCCGCCGTACAGGATGTCGGCGAGGGCCAGGGCCGTCTCGGTTTTACCCACGCCGCTCGGGCCGAGCAGCAGGAAGACGCCAACCGGTTTGTCGGGGTCTTCGAGCTTGGCCCGGGACAGACTGATACGCTTGCCGATTTCCGCCAGCGCGTGGTCCTGGCCAATGACGCGCTCTCCGAGCAGCCGGGGCAGGCGGCGTACGGTGTCGATCTCGTCACGCTGCATCTTGCCCAGCGGAATGCCGGTCCAGGCGGCCACCACGGCGCCGATGGCGTTGCCATCGACGCAAGGGTGCACCAGCGGACGTTCGCCGGTGATCTCCCGCAGTTCCCGCCGAGCCGCCAGCAGCGCTTCCCGGGCGGCATCCCGCGCTGCATCATCGGCCGCCTCGTCGAGTTCCTTTTCGGCCGCGCGAAGGGTCGCCACGGCGTCACGCTGCCGTTGCCAGTCGGCTTCCAGGGCCGCGATGTGCTCGGCCAGCCCATCCAGCTCGGCATCGAGCTCCGCCAGGCGCGCCTCGTGCCCATCGTCGCCCCGCTCCCGCTCCCGCCGCAGAACCTGGCGCTCAGCCTCCATGTCGAGCGCGCGCTGCCGCGCATCGTCCAGCTCAGCGGGCGCCACCGCCTGCCCCAAGGCAACACGGGCGCAAGCGGTATCGAGCACGCTGACCGCCTTGTCCGGCAGTTGGCGGCCGGTGATGTAGCGATGAGACAGGCGCACCGCCTGTACCACTGCCTCGTCGAGTATCTCGACGCCATGGTGATCGCGCATGCGGTCGGCCAGACCGCGCAGCATGTCGATGGCGACCGGTTCGCTGGGCTCGTCGACCTTGACCACCTGGAAACGACGCGCCAGGGCGGCATCCTTCTCGAAGTACTTCTTGTACTCGGCCCAGGTCGTCGCGGCGATGGTGCGCAGTTCACCACGGGCAAGGGCAGGCTTGAGCAGGTTGGCCGCGTCGTTCTGGCCGGCCTGGCCGCCGCTGCCGATCAGGGTATGGGCCTCGTCGATGAACAGGATGATCGGATGCAGGCTTCGCTTGACCTCGTCGATCACGTTCTTGAGGCGTTGTTCGAACTCTCCCTTCACTCCCGCTCCCGCCTGCAACAACCCCAGGTCGAGGGTGCGCAGTTCGACATTGGCCAGGGCCTCGGGCACGCTGCCGGCCACGATCTTCAGCGCCAGGGCTTCGACCACGGCGGTTTTGCCCACGCCGGCCTCGCCGGTGAGGATGGGGTTGTTCTGTCGCCTGCGGGTCAGAATGTCGATCATTTGGCGAACTTCGGCGTCACGCCCCAGCACGGGATCGATACGCCGTTCACGAGCGCTGGCGGTCAGGTCGATGGTGTACTGGTCCAGGGCCGGTGTCTTGCCGCCTCGCCGCCCGGGCGGGCTCTCGCCCACGCCCGGCGCTTCGCCCTGGCCACCTTCCTGTTCCGGACTGGCCGCCAGCAGAGCGTCGAAGTTGAGACGCAGGTCGTCCACTTCCAGCCGCTCCAGTTCCGGCGCGCTTTCCATCACCACCCGGCGCAATTCCTGCTCGCTCAGCAGTGCCAGCAGCAGGTGCCCGCTGCGGATTCGCGTGGCCTGCTGTTCGATGGAGGCGATGACCCAGGCACGCTCGATCAGCCGGGTGATATGCGGCGAGAGCATGGGGGTACGCGTACAGCCGGTCTTGAAGGTCTCCAATGCCAGGTCCAGTTGGTTGGCCAGGCGGTCCAGGGCCAGCTCGTAGTGCCGGGCGAGGCGCAACACGTCGTTGTCGTCGGAGTCGAGCAGTTTGAGCAGCAGGTGCTCGACATCGACTTCGTATTGACGTTTGGCAAGACACAGCCCGGCCGCCTCCTCCATGGCGTTTCGGCTGACGTCATTGAGCTTGGCAAACAGTGTCTTGAGGCTCACGTAGTGGCTCCATTGAAAGGAATTGGGAAAATCGCATGGCCATTGCGGGCGTGAGCGCGGGTTCCCAGCCATCCCAGGCGCCCCAACGCGACACCGTCCGCGCCTCCCAGCCGCGCCGCCGATATCTGCCCCGCTTCGAGTTCGAGTTCGAGTTCGAAATCCAGCTCGACGCCGAGATAGAAACGCGTCAGTTCCACCAGCCGGGCGTGATCCGGCTGGCCAGGCAAAAAGCGTTGGTAGTTCGCACGCGACAGTGGCCCCAGCACGATCCTGGCGCAGGATTGGTAATCCCAGACTCGGGTGCCCGCCACCGCCGTCTCGCCCAGGCACGCATTGCGCGCTCCCAGCCGGGTATGCTCCCGTTCCGGGATGGCCAGCCAGCGGCCACTGAAGGGGCGTACCCGGCAGTCCACGCCGAAGATGGAGCCGAGCAAGGCTTGCAGGTTGAGGATATTGCGTGGCCGCTGGGAGAGGATGCCGGCGAAGTAGCCGAGCAGTTCCCGGGGCAGGTCGGCGTCATGCTCCCGTTCGGCATGACGCCGGGTTAGAAGCTGGGTCGACCGCTCGCTGAGCCCGACAAGGGCATGCAATTGGCGCTCGAAATCCGCCTCGCCCTTTCGCTCATACTCGATGAAGAAGCGATACTTCTGCCAGGCTTGGTAGAAGAGCGCCGTCATGCGGTGGGAGAACAGGTCGAGAAACGCATGGGCCGCGTCATCGCGCAACTGGATGTGGCGGTCGATCAGCGTTTCGGTATACGGGCGCGGCAAGACGCCGGAAGGCCCGACCAAGCCCATGAAGGTGACCTGAATTTCGGTCAACGGCTGATCCAGCGGCGACAGACGCTTCGGATTCTCGAAGACCAGATCGCTGATTTCGCTGGCCGGAAATTCCAGCGACAGCTTGGTGCGAAAGCGCAGCGGGTCCTCGTGGGGACGTGACTCGGGGTCGAGACGGCCCAAGTGGCTATAATGCAGCCGGAACAAGCGCACGAGCTGGAAGAAGCCGAACCTGTAGGGCTCAGCCCGCGCGCGGTCTATCAGACCAGGGGCTGAGTGCCGGTTCTGGGTGGCCATGTTACCACTTCCTTCTCGCGTTGACGGCTACGCAGGGTCAACTGGGTGAAGCTGTTGACCGAGCAGTATTGGCCGAAGAAATGATCCAGCACCATGCCAAACAGGTAGATACCGCTGCCGGTAAACTGCTGTTCGTCCAGTTCCAGGGTGATGCCCATGCCCCTCACGAATGCGGGACGGGGGTGGCCAATGCGCGTCATGGTCGGGGCGCTTTCAATGGCGGTGATGCCATTGATCTGGCGCCGTGAGGCTTCGGTATTGCGGTAATTGTAGAGCGACAGCATTTCCAGCAATGCTTCGCGCCCACGCGACACCAATGAGAGGTGGTTCAACGACAGATGCGAGATCAGCCGCCATATCACGCCTTTGCCAAGCGGTGGGCGTAGCGCGACGGTAGGCTTGCGCAGACAGCGAATCGCCTTGACGACCTGCTCGCGCGGCAGAGTGAAATCCCCCTGTGGATGACCGAAACTCAACTGTTGCGGCAGATCACGGTTGCTACAGGCCAGTTTCAGGCTGAGCACGTCGCTGGAGGTTTCCACTCGCGTCAGTTCCCGATCGACCAGCCGCAACTGCATTTCGGTGCCATGGTCACGGCGCCGCTCGGAGGGCACCCGCCTGGCGATCCAGTAGCTGCTGTCGCCCTGGATATCCTGGCCGTGCGGCGAGAAGAAAGGATGGCAAACGGTGACTTCGTCCCGGGCCGCCTTCTTCCTGATGCGCGTCACTTGCTCGATCGAGAGGACCTCGACCCCGTATGGGTGGCGCACATCGGCCACCACAGGATATTCATGCTGGGTATGGGTGAGCTTGATCGGCTCCCCTTGCCGGCGAAACAGGTTGATAACGGGCGTGCAGCCCAGGCGGAAGTGATTGCGTCCCAGATTCTGCGCCAAACGTGACAGGCGCTCTCCCTGCGCATAATCGGAAAACAGGAAGTGCAGTTGGAAATGGCCGCCCGCCGCGTCCGACAAGGCCCGCTCCAGTCCCTGCACTTCGAAGAACATGAATTTTTCGGGAAAGACGAAGTATTCATGCAGTAGCCGGTACCCCAGGAAGGAGCGCTCGGAATAGTCGATCAGCCCTTCTTCGGGCGCAAAGCCGACAGGGCGGAGAGCCTCGAGGGGCAAGCCGATCTCGCGGCGTCGTCCCCCTTCCTCGAAGCTCAGGCTGAGACGCGCCAGGTTGTTGAACAGCAATTCATGCAAGGGATGCATCAGCGTGCCTTCTCCATCCAGGAAAAAGCACAACTTGTCGATGCCCAGGGGGCCAACGGCCTGATCGGCCAGGGTGCCCAGGGAGAGATCGAGACGCGCGACGCCATCGCGGTCCCGGCCATTGAAGGCGGAACGCTCCAACTGCGTGAATCGCGCCTGCTCGACACGCAGCGGCCAAACCGTCACCTCATAGCAGGTGCGAAAGCGGCAGGCGGTTCCTCCCACCATCCGGGAAAGCAGTTCGGTGTGCCGCGGAACCCGGTAGCGCGAGTCCAGTGTCGAGCGCTCGCCCAGGTCGAACTGGGCGATCGACAAGGATGGCGTGGGCCTCAGGTAGTGGGGGTACAGAACGTCCAGAAAGGACTCGACGATTTCCGGCAGGTCATCGTCCAGCTTCTTGTGCACCCGGGCCGACAGGAAAGCGAAGGCTTCGATGAGCCGTTCGGTATGCGGATCGGCGCAGTCATCCTCCTCGAGCTGCAGGCGGGCGGCGACTTTCGGGTATTCACGCGCGAACTCCTGGCCCAGAAAACGCAGGTGCGAGAGTTCCTTCTCGTAGTAGGGCAGCAGTTCGTCGAGCATCATGTCAGGTTCTGTACTTTGTAGCGTTGGGTTTCAGCCTGAAGCACCGCATCGAAAGCCACATGCTGCGAGGCATCCATCACCACCAGCAGGGCATCGACACGGAAGCGCAGCAATCGGTCCTGCCGGTCCTGATCGAACAGCCGAACCCGCACGTTGCGAAAGCGCCCATCATTGGCCTCGATGGCCCTTTCCAACTGCCGCTGAATGAGCTGGCGATCCTCGCTGTTGTGCAGGCCCCGCCCGAGAAAGTCGGGGAGGCCGTACTCCAGCAACGAGCCACTCAGCGATGGGTATGGCGCCAATCGGGTGGCCAATAGCTCCTGGCGCGTGTTCACCAGGGCTTCCAGGTCACGCACGATCGATGCCTTGTACTCTTCCAGCGTGTGCCACTGCCGGTCCTCGGCTTCCGCGCCGCGATGCGGTTCGTCATCGAGCAGACGGTGCCAGAGCGCCGGCACGATCATCCTTGCGCCTGTCGTTTGCACGGTTCACCTCGTCGCCAATAGCGGACCCATGGTCCTCAACTCCGGGTGGATTGCGGCAGTTCGGCCACCAGACGCAGGGATGCGGTCAACTCGTCGAGCTGGTAATGCGGGCGCAGGAACGTGACCGCCTTGTAGACGCCCGGCTTGCCGGGCACCTCGGCCACTTCCACGCGGGCTTCCCGCAGCGGGAACTGGGCCTTGGCTTCTTGGCTGGCGTTGTCGTCGAGGAGCACGTACTGCGAGAGCCAGTCGTTGAGGTAGCGTTCGACGCTGGTTCGCGAAGCGAAGCTGCCAACCTTGTCGCGCATGATCGCCTTCATGTAATGGGCGATGCGCGAGGTGGCGAAGATGTATTGCAACTGCGCGGACAGGCGTGCGTTGGCGTTGGCCACGTCGGTGTTGTACTGCTTCTGCTTCTGTGCCGACTGCACTCCGAAGAAGGCGGCGTAGTCGGTTCCCTTGCAGTGCACCAGGGGGATGAAACCGAGATCCGACAGTTCCTTCTCGCGCCGGTCGGTGATGGCGATCTCGGTCGGACACTTGAGCGCGACTTCGCCATCGTCGGTCTGGAAGGTATGGGTCGGCAAGTCCTCCACCAGGCCTCCCCCCTCAACCCCTCGTATCGCCACGCACCAGCCGTAATTGGCGAAGGCGCTCGTCACCCGCGCGCCGAGGGCGTAGGCGGCGTTCATCCAGAGATACTTGTTGTGCTCGCGTCCGTCGACATTCTCGACGAAGTTGAATTCCTCGACCGGGTCGGTATCCGGACCGTATGGCAGACGCCCCAGAACGTGCGGCAGCGTCAGGCCCACATAGCGCGCGTCCTCCGAATTGCGGAACGACTTCCACTTGGCATATTCGACCGTATCGAAAATCTTCGAAAGATCGCGCGGACCGCTCATTTCGGTGAAGGAGTCCCAGCCGAACAGCTCGGGGGAGGAGGCCGAGATGAAAGGGGCATGGGCCGCCGCCGCCACGTGGGATATCTCTTCGAGCAGGTAGATGTCCTGGGGGCTTCGCGAGAACTCGAAATCACCGATCAGCATGCCGAAGGGAGCGCCGCCAAACGTGCCGTACTCTTCCTCGTAGACCTTCTTGAACAGCGCGCTCTGATCGAATTCGGGAGCGGACTTCATGTCGCGGACCAGGTCCTTCTTGGTCGCGTTGAGCACCTGAATCTTCATGTTGCTGCCGGTCTCGGTCTGATCGACCAGATACTTGAGACCGCGCCAGGAGGACTCGAGCTGCTGGAACTCGCTGGCATGCATGATTTCGTTCATCTGCTCGGAGAGCATGGCGTCGATTTCAGCGATGCGCGCGTCGAGTACCGCGATCAGGTCCTTGCTGGGCAGCACCTCGCCCTCCAGCACCTGGGCCACCAGTTCCTCGATCAGGTCCCGGGCCCGGTTGCGCTCGTCTTCCGAGCGCGCCACCCGGCTCTGCGAGATGATGCTGTCCAGCAACGACGCCTGGGGCGCGAAGACGGCCTGCTCGGTCTCTTGTGCGACCGACGCTTGTGGTTCCGGTTGTTTCTCTGACATGTCGTGACTCCACCGTTACTTGTCGTCGTCTTCGCGAACCGCCTGCTCACGGCCGAACTCTTCCCCCAGGGCCTTGAGCTTCTCGCTGTTCTGCAACACGTCCATCAGCAGTTCCTCGAGCTTGTCGTTCCCCCCCATCTTGTTGCGCAGGTCCGCCAGCTTGTTGCGCACCTCCAGCAGCTTGCGCAGCGGCTCGACCTGCTTGACCACGTTCTGGGGCTCGAAGTCCTCCAGGGAGTTGAAATTCAGCTCGACGGGCAGTTGGGTTCCATCCTTGGACAAGGTGTTGTCGACCCGGTAGGCCAGGCGCGGCTTGAACCCCTTGAGGACGCCATTGAAGTTGTCCCGGTCGACGGCGACGAACTTGCGATCCTTGAGCTTGGGCGGCGGACTCAGGGGATTTCCGGAGTAGTCCCCGATCACCCCGACGACGAACGGCAGTTCTTTCTGCTCTTGGCTGTCGCCGATCTCGACGTCGTAGGTGATGTGAACCCGCGGCGCACGAATTCGTCCCAGCTTGTGTTGTGTGCTATCCCTCTCCGCCATGGCGTCGATTCCTCATACGTGGATATGATTGCTTTCGCTTCAGTGCCGACAACCTCAAATCGCGTCGATCGCCTTCAACAGACGCTCCTTGACGGCATCTTCCATGTTCCTGACATCCGCCTCGTCGACCAGCTCCTCGAAGGTGCCGTTACCGGCGATCTCGGTGCTCTTCAGCACCAGCCCCTCGTCCGGCAGACGAGAGGACACGAGCGACCCGATGACACAGAACGGCATGTCGCCGAAGTCCGCCAGCTTCTCGAAGCTGACGGGAAAACGCAGTCCCAGCAGCAGGCGTCCCAGGCCCGGCGCGCGATTGATGCAATAAAACAGCATCAGGTAGTGCACGACGAAGCGAAACAGCTCCGCCGTGCTGCGGTTGGGGTCGCGGATGACCTGCCGGAAGCGTTGGAGTTCGAACCCTTTGAAACCCAGCACCCAGCGCACGGGACTGGTAATACGCACCGGCTGCTCCCGCCCCGCCAGCGTCATGTCGTATTCATAGGGGTATAGCTGGGGCGTGGAACTGAGGATCTCCAGCGGTACGTCCAGCTCTTGAATCAACCGGAAGGGCTCGGCGCTGGCCGTCGCCTCGAACAGCGACTTGAACTCCTTGAAGGCATGCTGGGCCTCGCGCCCGCTACCGCGCGGCGCACCCTGCAGGTACTCGCCGAACACCAGTTGCGGACGAATCAGCAGCGCCAGGGTGGCGAGATAATCCGTCGCCTGCTCATGCAGCAGGTCGCCGACGATCCGCGTCTTCTTGCGCTGCTCGATGAACGATTCGATATCGAACTCTCGTTGCATATCCCGCCGCCCTCCTCGCCATCCCTGTCCAAGCCAAAAGAGACCCGCCTAGCGCAGAGGCTCGGCACGCCAGAGTTCGTAGGAATCCGCCCTGTCCGAGAGCTCCCTGACTCCCGCCCAGCCCAGGCGCTGCCCTTCCTCCTCGACACGCAGCACCATGGGACCGGACGGCCCCTCGATGTGGTAGTGGGTATCCGTTCCGCTGGACACGAGACGCCAGTCCCCCCACCAGGTGGAAGTGGAGTCGCCCCCTATCGCATCGACGTGGGTCTGCTGGAGGAAGTACTGGCCCGGCTGGCCGGTCTCGGGATCACGATGAAGGGTCAGGTCCGCGCGTATGACGCGGCAGTCGGCGCAAGGCAACGTGCCCACGAAGCGTTCAATGGAGTCGAACGATGCTTCATCCCCACCCTTGGACATCGAGGCGCACCCGCTCAGTACCATGGCGAGCCAAATAATCATCCCACCATGCCGAGCACGCAGCGCCCACTCTGCATGATGGGAAATTGACCGCTTTTTCCAATGATCGAGACATGACATAAGCGTGCCGCCGTTAAGCCAATAGTTAGTGCAAGCAACCCTTGTGAGATCGCTCGACGAGCACAAGAATCTAACCAAGGTGCCCTTAAAAGCACTCGCCGTTACGCAACATGGTTCGGCAAGATATTTGAAGCGATGGCATCATGTGGCAGCCTGCCAGCGGCCCAGCCAACACGCTGCCAAATCAACGAGGCGATTACTATGCCAGGCACTCAGGTACGCAGGCGCATTCGCACTGCCCAAATTTCCTAAACCTTCCAGTCTCTTCGCTACGTGCGCATTTCGTCAGCCAAATGCGACGAATCACCACCCAAGCATTCGAAACTTTTCTGATATGTAACACTGAGTTTCGATAAGTAATTTCGCACAGCTCATTTTACCAAGAAGGTCGCTCCCGGTGACACCGTAAACGAACACTGCGGGCGTAAGCAAAAGCTGAATTACATGTAAGCAATATCTTACAAAGCAGAGGGGAGAGCGGCATCTTCACTCACCGAGCCGGACACTAATGGGATATACCCCCGCTGGAAAAATCCTTTTCTGGAGCCTGTCATCATCACGATAGCAGCGCCGGAACGGTGCGGATTGTCCAAACCATGTCAGCATAAAGCGACATGCCCTATCGGCAATGTCTTACAAGCCGTGTAGGAAATTAGCTACAGGAATATAGGGCAAGCAAATACGCCAATTGCCTCGGTCGGCGAGTCGAGGAGGGACTTGCGGGCATGAAAACGCCAACTGCAACGGCTGACAGAATTCGGCCGGGCAATGCCCGGCCGGTAGAGGGGACTGGCGAGGTGGGTCAAGCAAGGCGGGCGCGAATCGACGCCTCGATGCCGGCCGCATCCAGGCCGCATTCGGTCAACAGCTCGGCGGGCTTGCCGTGCTCGACGAAGGCGTCGGGCAGGCCCAGGTTGAGCAGGGCGACCTGTACGCCTGCGGCGGCGAGCAGCTCGTTCACACCGCTGCCGGCGCCACCGGCCACCACGTTTTCCTCGAGGGTGACCAGCAGCTCATGCTCGGCCGCAGCCGCGATGATCGCCTCGCGGTCCAGCGGCTTCACCGAGCGCATGTTGAGGTGCGTAGCGTCGAGGGCCTCGGCCACCTTGGCGGCGGGGCCGTTGAGACTGCCGAAGGCCAGCAGAGCGACCCGCTTACCCGGCTCGGCGCCACTCTCGCGTCGCCGCTCGGCCTTGCCGACCTCCAGCGGCTCGAGGTGACGAGGCACTTCGACCCCCGGCCCACTACCGCGGGGATAGCGCACCGCGGCGGGACCCGGGTAGTGATAGGCGGCGCTGAGCATGGCACGGCATTCCGCCTCGTCGGCCGGCGCCAGGATCACCATGCCCGGTACACAGCGCAGGTAGGAAAGATCCATGCTGCCATGGTGAGTGGGGCCATCCTCGCCCACCAGGCCGGCGCGGTCGATGGCGAAGGTGACGTCGAGCTCCTGTACCGCCACGTCGTGGATCAGCTGATCGTAGCCGCGCTGCAGGAAGGTGGAGTAGATCGCCACTACCGGCTTCATCGACTCGCAGGCCATGCCGGCCGCCAGCGTCACCGCATGCTGTTCGGCGATGGCCACGTCGTAGTAGCGCTCGGGATACGCCTTGGAGAAGCGGATCAGGTCGGAGCCTTCGCGCATCGCCGGGGTGATGCCGATCAGCCGCTCGTCCACGGCAGCCATGTCGCACAGCCACTCGCCGAAGACGTTGCAATACTTGGGGGGCTTCTTCTTGGCCGGTGCGGACTGGCTCGGCGGCGCATCGCCGTTCTTTTCCGGCTCACTTTTTTCCAGCTTCGTGATGGCGTGGTAGCCGATGGGGTCGGCCTCGGCGGGGAGGAAACCACGCCCCTTGCGAGTCTTCACGTGGAGGAATTGTGGGCCCTCGAGGTCGCGAATGTTGCGCAGGGTCTGGATCAGTGTGGGCAGGTCGTGGCCGTCGAGCGGACCGATGTAGTTGAAGCCCATCTCCTCGAACAGCGTAGCCGGGCTGACCATGCCCTTCATGTGCTCTTCGGTGCGCCGCGCCAGTTCCAACGCGCCCGGCAGGCGGGAGAGCACTCGCTTGCCCTCTTCGCGGAAGGTGAGATAAGGCTTGCTCGACAGGATGCCTGCCAGATAGCTGGCGATCCCTCCGACGTTCTCGGAGATCGACATCTCATTGTCGTTGAGTACCACCAGCAGGTTGGCATCCAGATGGCCGGCATGGGCCAACGCCTCGAAGGCCATACCGGCGGTCAGCGCGCCGTCGCCGATCACCGCGCAGACTCGGCGCCTGTCGCCACGGGTCGCGCTGGCCAGGGCCATGCCCAGTGCCGCCGAGATCGAGGTGCTGGAATGTCCCACACCAAAGGTGTCGTAAGGCGACTCGGCACGCCGCGGGAAGGCGGCCAGGCCGCCGTACTGGCGAATGCTGGGCATTGCCTCGCGCCGGCCGGTGAGGATCTTGTGCGGATAGGCCTGGTGGCCGACATCCCACACCAATCGGTCGTGGGGCGTCTCCAGCGCATGGTGCAGCGCCACGGTGAGCTCCACCACGCCCAGGCCGGCGCCGAAATGGCCACCGCTACGGCCCACGCTATAGAGCAGATAAGCGCGCAGCTCGTCGGCCACCTGTAGCAGTTGGGCGTTCGTCATGGCCCGCAGTGCCGCCGGCGTGTCCAGCGAATCGAGCAGCGGAGTCAGCGGGCGCTCGACAGGAATTACATCGTAGAGCTTCATGTGCGATTCGGTCGTCCTGGCTGTCATGCCGTGTGGCTAGTGGTCGCGCTCGATCATGTATCGGGCCAGCTGTGCCAGCGGTTTGCCCGCCTCGCCCAGTACCGCCAGGGCCAGCAGGGCCTCGTCGGTAAGCTCGCTGGCCTTGCGCTGGGCCCCTTCGAGGCCCAGTAGCGCCGGATAGGTCGACTTGTCGCGCGCGGCGTCGGCGCCCGAAGTCTTGCCCAAGGTCCGGGTATCGCCGATGACGTCGAGAACATCGTCGTGAATCTGAAAGGCCAGGCCGAGCGCTGCAGCGTAGCGATCCAGCGCCTCGACGCGGGGGTCGTGTTCGGCCACGGCGGTCAAGGCCCCCATGCGCACGGCGGCACGGATCAGCGCGCCGGTCTTGTGCCCGTGCATAGTGGCCAAGGCTTCCACGTCAGGGTGGCCGCCAACGGCGGCCAAGTCCAGCGCCTGGCCGCCAACCATGCCGTCGCGCCCGGCGGCGGTGGCCAGCGTCAGCATCAGGGCCGGCAGGCGTGGATGGGCGGCACGGGCGAGCACTTCGAAGGCCAGTGTCTGCAGCGCGTCGCCGGCGAGTATCGCCGTGGCTTCATCGAAGGCGCGATGCACCGTGGGCTGGCCGCGGCGCAGATCGTCGTCGTCCATGGCCGGCAGGTCGTCGTGCACCAGCGAATAGGCATGGATCAGCTCGATGGCTGCCGCCGGGGCGTCGAGCGCCTCGTCGCTCGCGCCCAACGCGCGCCCGGCAAGATAGACCAGCAGCGGACGCAAGCGCTTGCCGCCTACCAGCAGCCCGTGGCGCATGGCCGCCTCCAGCCTCGGCGCCGGCGGCTGGCGTGTCTCGAACAATCTGGCCAGGCAAGCATCGACGCGCGCCCGGTTGGCGGCCAGTTGGGCCGCGAGCGAGTCAGCGTTCACTCTCGTCCTCTCCCGTCGGGGTGTCGAAGGGGGCGAAATCGATGTTGCCATCGGGACGTTCGATCAGGGTGCGTACTCGCAGCTCGGCTTCGTCCAGGCGACGCTGGGCATCACGGGTCAGGCGGACGCCTTGCTCGAAGGCGGCAAGTGAGCCCTCCAGCGACAGGTCACCGGATTCCAACTGCTCCACCAACCGCTCCAGTCTCTCCACGGTGGCGGCGAAGTCGGTCTCGGCATCTTCGCTCGCCGTCTCGCCTGCCACCTGCTCGTCACGTTCGGCCATGACACCTCTAGCTCGTCGCCGCTGTTTTCAGGAGGCACAGTATACACGCACTGTCCTATACGCACTGCCCCAGGGATCGTCTGCCTGCGCCGTGCAACGTGCAGCTCGCTCATCTTCGCGACGCAGCCTTTTCATCTTCGCGCGTAGCGGTTGTGTTAACATGAGCGCCCTGTTTCCCGCACGCGCCGCACCTAGAAGGGGTTGATTCGACCATGGCCAAAACGTCCCTGGACAAGAGCAAGATCAAGATCCTGCTGCTCGAGGGCGTCCACCAGAGCGCGGTGGACAATTTCCTGAATGCCGGTTACACCAACATCGAGCATCTGCCCACCTCGCTCGACGAAGCCACGCTGATCGAGAAGATCCGCGACGTGCACTTCCTCGGCATTCGCTCGCGTACGCAGCTCAACGAGCGCGTGTTCGCCGCCGCCGAGAAGCTCAACGCCGTGGGCTGTTTCTGCATCGGTACCAATCAGGTCGATCTCAACGCGGCGCTCGCGCGCGGTATTCCGGTATTCAATGCGCCCTACTCCAACACCCGCTCGGTAGCCGAACTGGTACTGGCCGAGGCGATCATGCTGCTGCGCGGCATCCCCGAGAAGAATGCCCGCGCCCACCAGGGCGGCTGGCTCAAGAGCGCCAAGGCCTCCCACGAAGCCCGCGGCAAGACCCTGGGCATCGTCGGCTACGGCAACATCGGCGCCCAGCTCTCGGTACTGGCCGAGTCGCTCGGCTTCAACGTCATCTTCTACGACGTGGTGACCAAGCTCGGCATGGGCAACGCCAACCAGGTGGCCAGCCTCGAGGAGCTGCTGGCACGCTCCGACGTGGTCAGCCTGCACGTGCCGGAACTGCCCTCCACCAAGTGGATGATCACCAAGGACCAGCTCGCGCTGATGAAGCCCAGCGGTATCCTGATCAACGCCTCCCGCGGCAGCGTAGTGGTGATCGAGGATCTGGCTGAAGCGCTTCGGGCCGGCCGTCTCTACGGCGCTGCCATCGATGTCTTCCCGGTGGAGCCCAAGGGCAACGACGAGGAGTTCGTCAGCCCGCTGCGCGGCCTGCCCAACGTGATCCTCACCCCGCACATCGGCGGCTCCACCCTCGAGGCCCAGGAGAACATCGGCATCGAGGTTTCCGAGAAGATGATCACCTACTCGGACAACGGCACCACCGTCACCTCGGTCAACTTCCCCGAAGTGGCGCTGCCCGCTCACCCAGACAAGCATCGCGTGCTGCACATCCACGACAACGTGCCGGGGGTGCTCTCCGAAATCAACCGGGTGCTGTCCGAGAACGACATCAACATTTCCGGCCAATACCTGCAGACCAATGAGAAGGTTGGCTACGTGGTCATCGACGTGGACAAGGCCTACGGCCCCCAGGCACTCGAGGCGCTGCGCCAGGTCGAGCACACGCTGCGTGTACGGGTACTCTACTCCGAGACCAACTTCGAGGAGTGACCACCGGCCGTTCCAAGCCGCCGCGCCCAGGCGCGGCGGCTCTCCTTACAGGCTCTGAATGTCGATGACGTATCCGATGATCGGGTAGCCGGCCTGCTTGGCGGCCTTCTCGGCCTCGAGCTGGGCTTCCAGTTTGGAGATGCTGGTGGAGCGATGCTCGAAAACGGTATCGGCTTCCAGCTTGCGCGTCCTTACCGCGAGCCGGACCAGGTGTCCGGTCTTGTAGGACTGGGCAGACTTCCCGGCCGCCTCCGTGCCGGCATCCTTCTTCTTGCCACGACTTTTTTGCTCGTCCTTTTTATCGCCCAGCAGATCGCGCGCCGGCGACGGCTCGTGGCCGGGCTTCATGAAGGCATCGATCTCGCGCTTGATGCTCCGCTCGAACTCGCTCAGTTCGTCGCTCATTTATCCTCCGATGACAGATGTTCGCGCCCCGTTTGGAACATATCAGAACCTCTTCTCATGATTTACTAACCCAGGTTATGCCTACAGACATCGCCACGCCTCGGTGTTGTCGATGGGATGTCAGTCGATGTGATGTCAAGAGTGCGGCAAGTTGGCCTCGGTGAGCGCCTGTAGATAGCGGGCAGGACCACCGCGACGTTCCAGCAACCGTAGGCCCGCCCACAGGCTCACCTGGTTCGCCGTCAGCACTATTCGGTCGGCCTCACACTGCATCGCCTCGACCAGCTCAAGGGTATTGATTGCCGTATCGGGTACCAGCAGGGGGTTGCGCGAGGCCCCATGCTCGTTGGCGAAGTCGCGTACCGTCGTGACGATGTCGAGCCGGTTGGAGTCGGCCGCGTAGGGACAGTTCAGCGCCCGCAGATTGTCCACCTTCACATCGCTGTCATGCAGGAACTGCACCAGCTGTTCGGTAACCTCCGGTGGGTAGGGACTCAGCAGGTCGACCCGGCGCTGATCGAGCGCGGCCAGGGCATCGCGAAACGCCATGGCGGTACTGGTGACGGGCACACCGAGCCATTGCGAAAGCTCGCGGGACTGGGCAATGGCCCACTCCAGCCCACCGATGAAGCTGCCGCTGGTGCAGGCCCAGACGACCGCCCGGGCCCCGACGTCCCTGACCAGTGACTCACCCACCGCAGCAAGGCGATCAGTGGCGCCAAGCGCCATCAGGGCGGTGTGTTCATGGTGGCCGTCGCTGAGGACCTTGCCAACGGCGATATTCGGCAACTCATCGGCGTCAGGTTTGCTCCGCTGGTCCAAACCGTACCATTCGTAATCGGGCGGCCCATCCTCGGGTAACAGGATACCCAGACACTGTGCATCTTTCATCGATACCTCTCGGTCGATCATGCCTGACATGATAGGAGCGACAGGGATACTATCCCCACTCCCGGCCGATCACTTGCGTACAGGACTTGCATTCGGGACTTGCATGCAGAAAAGGGGGGTGACACACGGCCGCGCGACACCTTACAACAAGATGCCAGATATGACGCCCCGGTTCACGCCCGTCCCGTATGATGGCTCGTTCAGGCACAGCAGAGCCTCGCTTCTCCCCTGCCGGTTCGACGCGGAAGCCATTGCTGTGCTAATGATTATGCTTCGAAGCGCGCTCGCGCATTCCATTTGCCAAGGAAGACCGCATGCCAACTGCCGCCGCCTACCTGATCGTAGTGCTGGTGTGGGCCACCACGCCACTGGCCATCAAGTGGAGCGCCGAGGCGGGAGCGCCCGTGGGCAGCGTGCTGTTGCGCATGGCACTCGCCTTTCTGGCGGGGCTCGTGGTGCTGATGGCAATGCGCCGTGGCCTGCGCAGGGACAAGCATGCCATGAAGAGCTACGCAGCGGCGATTCCCGGGGTGTTTGGTGCCATGGCATTGAGCTATCACGCTTCGATGACGCTGCCCTCCGGCATGATGTCGGTGATATTCGGCATGGCACCGCTGATCTCGGGGCTGATCCTGCAACTGCTGCCCGGCGCCGTGAAGCTGCGCCGCTGGCACTGGTTCGGTTGTACGCTCGGCGTGCTGGGCCTGGCCGTGGTGTTCGCCGACAGCTTGGTACTGGGTAATGACCAGTTGCCGGCCCTGCTGATGATGCTGCTCGCCGTGACTCTGTTCAGCGCCAGTGGCATCGCCGTGCAGCGTGTGGCCGCTGGTCTCGGCCCACTGGAGCAGACCCTGGGTGCCCTGGCTTTGAGCCTGCCGTGCTTCCTCGTGCTGTGGCTGGCCAGCGGCGAGCCCTTGGCGGTACCGCTCAGCTCACGTGGCCTGTGGTCGGTCATCTACCTGGCGCTGTTCGGTTCGCTGCTGGGCTTCCTTTGTTACTTCCTGATTCTGTCACGCCTCGCGGCAGCTACCGTGGCATTGGTCACGCTGATCACACCGGTGCTGGCCCTGGGCCTGGGCATGACCTTCAATCAGGAACAGCCATCGTCCTCGATGCTGGCGGGAGCGGTCCTGATCCTGGTAGCGCTCGGCGCCTACCTGTTCGGCGACAGATTGACGCGGCTGAAGGCCAAGCGTGAGCAGGAACGATCCTGAAGCCGAGTGTTCGACCCGTATGGCCCAGTAGCGCCTCTTCCCATACCTAACCTAAAAGCAGGTCTGCATTACCTCTACCACCTCGAGCCGCTCATCGACACGACAGAGCCGCCGCCACTTGTCGAAGGTCAGGCAGGGGTGGGAGACGCCAAAAGCCACGATGTCGCCCACTCGCACCCGCCCGTTCATGCTTCGCTCTCGCTAGGCGGACTCCGGGCAGCGTGGCATACCGCCTTTGGTCGCAGGGGTGACGAATTGCGCGCGCGACAGGCTAGGCTGGTGGCGGGCACGTTTCTACAGGATACGACAATGAATATGACCGTCGACGAACGCCCGGTGATTCGTCGCGACCAGCGCGGCGTTGCCACTCTCACGTTGAACCGCCCCCGCCAGTTCAATGCACTGTCGGAAGAAGTGCTCAAGGCACTGGGTGGCGAACTCTCGCGCCTGGCCAACGAGGACTCGGTGCGCTGCGTGGTGATCGCCGCCGAAGGGCGCGCCTTCTGCGCCGGGCATGATCTGAAGGAGATGCGTGCCAATCCCGACAAGGCCTATTACCAGGAGCTGTTCGCCCGCTGCGGCGAGGTCATGCAGCGCATCGTCCAGCTGCCGGTACCGGTAATCGCCCGAGTCCAGGGATTGGCCACCGCCGCTGGCTGCCAGTTGGTCGCCAGCTGCGACCTGGCGGTGGCAGCGCGTTCGGCCCGCTTCGCGGTGTCGGGCATCAACGTGGGGCTGTTCTGTTCAACCCCGGCGGTGGCGCTGTCGCGCAACATCGGCCGCAAACGCGCCATGGAAATGCTCTTCACCGGCCAGTTCATCGATGCCGATCAGGCACTCGACTGGGGGTTGGTCAATCGCGTAGCCGACGACGAGGCTCTGGACGAAGTGCTCGATGAGCTCACCGCTAGCCTCTGCGCCAAGAGCGCGGTGGCGCTGCGCACCGGCAAGACGCTATTCCAGCGCCAACTGCAACTGCCGCTGAACGAAGCCTATGCCCTGGCCGGCGAAACCATGGCCTGCAACATGATGGCCGAGGACGTGGCCGAAGGCATCGATGCCTTTATCGAGAAGCGGGAGCCACATTGGCGACATCGCTAGCCTCTCCACCCTGTGCAAGACCTGCCATGCGCGAGCAGAGTGGAAGGCATTTCCGCAATCGAGACAAGCCGGCGTCGAACGGGTATCCTGTTGCTGGCCTTCGCGAAAGGCCGTCAGGTCAAAGCAGAGGAATGACGCAGGTGAGTGAAGTCAAACGCAGAACGGCGGGGCGCCCGCCCGGCCCCGGCAAGAGCGCCAGCGGCCATAGTCAATCGCTGGTACGCGGGCTCAACCTGCTCGAGCGGCTGGCCGCCACACCGGGTGGCCTGGCGCTGTCCGAACTGGCCGAGATGGTCGATCTGGCACCCTCCACTACCCATCGCCTGCTGCAGGCGCTGCAGGGGCAGGGCTTCATCACTCAGGATGCGGAGCTTGGCGTGTGGAAGATCGACGTCAAGACCTTCCGCATCGGCAACAGTTTTCTCGAGGCGCGCGACTTCGTCGCCACTAGCCGCCCCTTCCTGCGTCGCCTGACCGCCGAGACCGGCGAGACCGCCAACCTGGGCATTCGCGACGGCGCCACTGCGGTATTCCTGGCCCAGAGCGAATCGTCGCAGATGATGCGCATGATCACCCGGCTCGGCTCGCGCGCACCGCTGCACGCGTCGGGAGTGGGCAAGGCGCTGATGGCCTGGCTGCCCGACGACGAGTTCGAGCGAGTGCTGGCCGAGCGCGGCCTCACGCGGGTCACCCGCAATACCTTGCACACTCCCGAGGCGCTACGTGCCAATCTGGCCGAGGTGCGGCGCCAGGGCTTTGCCTGCGACCGCGAGGAGCACGCCATCGGCCTGCACTGCGTCGCCGCCTGCCTGCACGACGAACACGGCACGCCGCTGGCGGCCATTTCGGTATCGGGCCCGGTAGCACGCATTCCCGAAGCGCGGCTGCCGGAGCTGGGCGCACTGGTGCGGGAGACTGCCGCCGAGATTACCGCCCGAATCGGCGGGCGCGTGCCCAGCCCTGCCAAGGCAGAGGCCACCGCAAGGGCTTGAAGCGACCCGAAACGTTATTGCCCGATCCGCTCCAACTGACGCTCCAGCTTGCGCATCACGTTGAGCAGGTCGCGATACTCACCGGCGGTGAGGGTTGCGACCAGCTCCGCCTCCCAGGCCTGGGCCTCGGGAATCAGCTTGGCCAGTAGCGTCTGGCCGGCGGCGGTGAGGTGGAGATCCTGCTGGCGCTGATCCTCGGGAGCGGGCGTGCGGCTGATCAGCCCTCGCTCCTCCAGCGACTGGATCGCCCGCGAGACGCGGGCCTTGTCCATGTTGGTGTAGGCGCAGATCTTCTTCGCCGTCAGCTCGTCGCAGTGACTGAGCCAGGCCAGCACCCGCCACTGAGCGATATTCAACTGGTAGCGCTCTTCGTAGAGTTCGGCCAATGCCTGGCTGATACGATCGGCCAGGCTGTTGAGCCGATAGGGCAGGAACTGATTGAGATCCAGCTCCTGCTTGGTTGACGGTTCGACCAGACTTCCCTCGCCCTCCCTGGCGAGCCCCGCCCGGTTCTCTTCCATGTTCATCAGGAACTCCTCACCCTGCGCTTGGCAGCGATTAATAGAGCAATTGCGGCAGGAACAGCACGATACCCGGGAACACCAGCACCAGCAACGCGCGCGCCATTCCCGCCACCCAGAACGGCGTCACCCCACGGAAGATCGTCCCCGTGCTCACGTCCGGCAGCACCGCCCGCAGCACGAACACGTTCATCCCCACCGGCGGCGTGATCAGACTGATCTCGATCACGATCACCACCAGAATGCCGAACCACACCAGGTCGAAGCCGAGCCCCGCCACCACCGGGAAGAACACCGGTACGGTGAGCAGCAGCATCGACATGCTCTCGAACACGCAGCCAAGCAGCACGTAGATGGCCAGTATCACCAGAATCACCAGGAACGGGGCGATGTCGAGTCCGTTGACGAACGCCAGCAGGTCGCTGGGCAGCCCGGCGCGGTTGATGAAGTTGGCAAATATCAGTGCGGTGAGCACCACGGCGAACAGCATGGCGGTGGTGCGCACGGTGTCCATCAGCACGTTCATCAGCACCTGGGGGGTCAGCGCCCGGCGCCACAGGGCGATGAGGAAGGCGCCCATGGCGCCGATGCCTGCCGCCTCGGTGGGGGTGAACACGCCGAGGTAGATGCCGCCGATCACCAGCACGAACAGCGCCAGGGTGCTGCCGACGCTCTTGAGCGCCGTCAGGCGTTCGGGCCATGCTACTTTCTCGCCGGCGGGGCCGGCCGCGGGGTCGCGCCACAGCACCCACTTGACCGCCAGCAGGTAGAGGAGGATGCCCAGGATGCCGGGAATGAAGCCGGCGGCGAACAGTTCGCGGATGCTGGTCTCGGTGAGGATGCCGTAGATCACCAGCATCACGCTGGGCGGGATGAGGATGCCGAGCGTGCCGCCGGCGGCGATGGAGGCCGAGGCGAGGGTGTCCTTGTAGCCGTACTTGCGCATCTGCGGCATGGCCACCCGGCCCATGGTGGCGGCGGTGGCCAGGCTCGAGCCACAGATGGCGCTGAAGCCGCCGCAGGCGACGATGGTGGCCATGGCCTGGCCGCCCTTGCGGTGGCCGAGAAAGCCGTTGGAGGCGCGGAACAGGGCGTCCGACAGCCCGGCATGCGAGACCAGGTTGCCCATCAGGATGAACAGCGGGATCACCGACAGGCCGTAGTCCATGGCGGTGTCCACCACCCGCCGCGCGGCCATGGCCTCGGCGGCGTTCCAGTTGCCGGTGAGAAAGTAGAAGCCGGCGAAGCCGACGATGCCCATGGCAAACGCCAGCGGCACGCGCAGGAATGCCAGCAGCAGCAGGGCGGCAAAGCCGTACAGCGCTTCAGTCATGGTGGCCTCCTGGCTGGGTCGGCGGGCTGAGCGGGCCGCCGCGCTCGAGTACGCCCACCCCTTCGAGCAGGTAGAACAGCGCGCGTAACAGGGTCAGCACGGCCGAGGCGGCGAGCATGATCGCCATCAGGTAGATGAGATAGCCGTTGGGAATGCGCAGGAACTCGGTGACGTCGCCCCATTGCATGGCGCGCTCGCCCAGAGCCCACACCCGCCGCGCCATGACCCACAGCGCGCCGCTGACGATCAGGTTGACCAGCACTTGGCGGATCCAGATCAGGCGCGTGGGAAACACGCTGTCGAGCAGGTCGACGCTGACGTGCTCCTCGCGCCAGCACACCACCGGCAGCGACAGGAACACCAGCGCGGCCAGCATCAATTGGGTCAGCTCGACGGTGCCCAGGATCGGCGAGTTGAAGAAGTAGCGTCCGGTCACGTCCGCCGTGGTCAGCAGCATCATGGCGAAGAGGGTGGCACCGGCCACCCCCTCCAGCGTCAGCTGCATGACACGGCCGACCCGCAGCCAGAACGTCGACGTGGTCGGCATGGTCAAGCCTCCAGGGGTCACAGCGAATTACGGTTGAACGACGCGATCGGCGATACCTTCGTCTTCGGCGGCCAGGGCGAGCTGCTCGCGGAAGTGCGCCAGTGCCGCTTCGGTATCGATTCCGCGCCCTTCTACAGCGGTATTCCACTCGGCAATCAGCTCATCGGTCACCTCGCGCAGATGCTCGATGTCTTCCTCCGAGGCCTCGGTGAAGGTATTGCCCTGCTCCTTGGCGAAAGCCACGCCGCGCTCGTCCATGGCGTCCATCATATAGCCGAACAGCCGCGAGAGGCCTTCGCCGGAAACGGCTTCGATCGCCTCACGATCCTCGGCGGAGACCTGGTCCCAGAACATCGGGTTCATGACGATGGCGAAGCTGCCACGATAGAAGCCGCCATCCACCGTCAGAGTATGCGGCAGTACCTCGGCCACACGGAAACTGCGCAGCCCTTCGAGCGTCAGCATGGCGCCCTGGATGACCCCCTGAGAAGCCCCTTCATAAACGCTGGTAGGCGGCATCGCCACACCGGAGACATTCATGGCACTGGCCAGATTGCTCATCACGCCACCACCGACCCGCATGCGCATGCCGGAGAGCTGGTCGAGGGAGTCCACCTGGTCGCGAGTGAAGATCTGGCCCGGACCATGCACGCCCATGGCCATCACGTCGACGCCATTATGCTCGTCGGCTGCCGCCAGGTACTCCTGGTAGGTGCGCCAGTATGCCGCCGAGGCCGCCTCGGAAGAGAAGGCCCCGAAGGTGGGGAATTCCGGCAGTTGGGTCAGCTCGAAGCGTCCCGACATGTGGCCATGGAAGATCCAACTAGCGTCGGCGATGCCATCGGCGACGATTTCCATCTGTGCCGCCGGTGGGCCCATGTCGTGGACCACTTCGACGGTCACGCGACCTTCGGTCGCCTCCTCGATCCACGCCTTCCAGGTGGGCCAGACGATGGTGTTGATGCCGTGATTGGGGCCACCCCAGGTGCTGACGGTGATGGTAGTCTGCGCCAGCACCGGCGCGGCGAAGCTGAAACCGAGCGCCGCCACGGCGCCCATCATGAGGCGGTTGGTCATTTTCATTGTGAGCTCCTGGGTCGTCACGGGAGGCGTGCTTGCGCCACGCTGCGTATTCAATCGCTTGTCGTTGCGCCGTTGCGTTTTTATATCGCTGTATCGCTGGCTGGGCGCTTGTTCTATGCAGGAGGGTAAGGAGCGCATCACCCCAGCGTACTTTGCGCCTACACCTTGCCGCCAGATACTCTCCCCTGCAACTAATTTGAGACAGTCTAGCATTAGACTTAGGTCGCAAAACCATCGAAAATTCCTGATATAAAACAATTTTTCCTCAAGCCTTGGTGCATACCCTGTGCTTCTGGCCTGCGACTTGCTGGACATATAGTTTCAATAGCAACTATGCTCGCTGCATTCAGCACATCGAACGCGGCCAACAGCGGCCCCCTTGACGTCGCCCACCGTGACGCTCGACGACACCGGAGGAACCATGAGCAAGAAATTCGCTTCCCACGCCGATACCGAAGAGAAGCAGGTCAGCTTCACCAAACTGGCTGAGGGCCTCTATGCCTATACCGCCGAGGGCGACCCCAACACCGGCGTGGTGATCGGCGACGACAGCGTGATGGTGATCGATACCCAGGCCACGCCGATCATGGCCCAGGACGTGATCCGCCGTATCCGCGAGGTCACCGACCTGCCGATCAAACACGTGGTGATGACCCATTACCACGCTGTACGCGTGCTCGGCGCCTCGGCCTACGATGCCGAGAACATCTATGCCAGCCAGAACACCTATGACCTGATCGTCGAGCGCGGCCAGCAGGACTACGAGTCCGAGGTCGGCCGCTTCCCGCGCCTGTTCAAGGGCGTCGACTCGGTGCCCGGCCTGACCTGGCCCAACATCGTGTTCCAGCAGGAGCTAACGGTATTCATGGGCAAGCGCGAGGTACGCATCATTCACCTCGGTCGCGGCCACACCAAGGGCGACACCGTGGTCTGGCTGCCGGAGGAGAAGGTGATGTTCTCCGGCGATCTGGTCGAGTATGGCGCCACCCCCTACACCGGCGACGCTTACCACGAGGACTGGCCTTCCACTCTCGATCGCCTGCAGGCGATGGCCCCCCAGAAGCTGGTACCGGGCCGCGGCGAGGCACTCACCACACCCGAGCAGTGCCAAGAGGCGATCCAGGGCACCCGCGACTTCCTCGCCGATATGTACGAGAGCGTCAAGGCGGGCAAGGCCGCCGGCAAGTCGCTCTCCGAGTGTTACGCCGAGACCTACGCCAAGCTCAAGCCGAAGTATGGCCACTGGGTGATCTTCGACCACTGCCTGCCGTTCGACATCACCCGCTGCTATGACGAGGCTGGCGGCGAATACCCCGACCCGCGCATCTGGACCGCCGAGCGCGACACGGCCATGTGGCACTCGCTTCAGGAAGTCGTAGAGAACCAGTAACGCGCTGTTTTCAAAATAATCCTGGCGCGTGGTGCCGGGGCAGGTCGCAGCGTTCTGACGCTGGCCTGCCCTGCAGCCGTCGCAGTCGGAGGAAGCATGCCCACTACTTACAACAATCCCGTCTACCCGTACCGGCGCCCGCCCGAGCTTGACCGCGAGAGCGTCCGCCACTGCCCGGTGGTCATCGTCGGCGCCGGCCCCACCGGCCTGGCCATGGCCATCGACCTGGCCCAGCAGGGCATCGCCAGCGTGGTGCTCGATGACAACAACACCGTCAGCGTCGGCTCGCGGGCGATCTGCTTCGCCAAGCGCACCCTGGAGATCCTCGACCGCCTCGGCTGTGCCCAGCCGATGGTCGACAAGGGCGTGACCTGGCAGCGCGGTCGCGTGTTCTTCCAGCATCGCGAAGTCTATGATTTCGACCTGCTGCCGGAAGAGGGCCACCGCATGCCGGCCTTCATCAACCTGCAGCAGTACTACTTCGAGGAGTATCTGGTCGATCGCGCCGACGCGCTCGCCGAGCTGATCGACCTGCGCTGGAAGCACAAGGTCACCGAGGTCGACAGCCGCCCCGAGCGCAGCGAGGTCCTGGTCAGCACCGAGGACGGCGACTACCGCCTCTCCTGCGACTACCTGCTGGTGGCCGACGGTGCCAACAGCAAGATCCGCGACATGCTGGGCCTGGAGAGCAAGGGCCAGATCTTCCAGGATCGTTTCCTGATCGCCGACGTGATCATGAAGGCGGACTTCCCCACCGAGCGCTGGTTCTGGTTCGACCCGCCCTTCCATCCCAACCAGTCGGTGCTGCTGCACCGCCAGCCGGACAACGTCTGGCGCATCGACTTCCAGTTGGGCTGGGACGCCGACCCGGAAGAGGAGAAGAAGGAGGAGAACATCCGTCCGCGGGTGCAAGCGATGCTCGGCGCGGACGTGGAATTCGAGCTGGAGTGGGCCAGCGTCTACACCTTTCGCTGCCGCAAGATGGACGACTACATCCACCAGCGCGTGTTCTTCATGGGTGACGCCGCCCATCAGGTCTCGCCATTCGGCGCCCGCGGCGCCAACGGCGCGCTGCAGAGCACCGAGAACCTGGCCTGGAAGCTGGCTCGCGTGCTCAAGGGCCAGGCCCCCGGAGCACTGCTCGCCACCTATAACGACGAACGCCAGCACGGCGCCGCCGAGAACATTCTCAACTCGACCCGCGCCACCGACTTCATCACGCCCAAGAGCCGCGTCAGCCGGCTGTTTCGCGACAGCGTGCTGGAGCTGGCCGAGCATTACCCCTTCGCCCGGCGCCTGGTCAACAGCGGCCGCCTCTCCATGCCGTGCCACTACGACGACTCGCCGCTCAACGGCCCCGAGACCGAGGGCCTGCCCCTCGTGCTGCGCCCCGGCAGCCCGGCCAAGGATGCCCCGATCGGTCTGGCCGGGCGGCGCACCTGGCTGCTCAACCAGTTGGGAGAGCGTTTCACGCTGCTGCTCGACGGCCGCGTCGACAGCGCCCAGGCCGAGGCGCTCAGGACCGAACTCGAGCCTCTGCTTACACGCCAGGCCGATCTCGATCTGCTGGTCGTCGGACCGGCGCCGCATGCCCTGGCCGAGCTGCCGCGCAGCCGCCAGATCGAGGACGTGGAGGCTCTGGTCGGTGAACGCTACGGCCTGACTGGCGGTGTCGCCTACCTGATCCGCCCCGACCAGCACGTCAGCGCCCGCTGGCGCCAAGTCAGTACCGCCGAGGTCGAGGCGGCGCTCGATCGCGCGCTGGGCCGTCACCTTGATGCCGAGGAGGAGCGCCATGCCACGGCTTGATCTCAACCCCAACTTTACCGATCCGGACGCCTTTTATGCCGCGCTGACCGAACTGCACCGCGAGCGCAGCGAGGCCGAGAGCGAATGTATCAACGCCCGGCTGATCCTGCTGCTGGCCAACCATATCGGCGACCAGCAGGTGCTCGAGGAGGCTCTGGCCATCGCCGGCCAAGCCGTGGCATCGCCCTCGGAAGCGCACGCCGGCGAGTAATCGCCGGCAGCACCCGATGACACGCCGAAGACAACGAGTCATCAACAGGACGTTGATGTTGATAGAGAGGAGCCCCGACATGACGACCCAAACGCTCGAGTACCAGAGCGGCTTTCGCAACCACTTCGCCAGCGAGGCGCTGCCCGGCGCCTTGCCGGTGGGCCAGAACTCACCCCAGAAGTGTACCTACGGCCTATACGCCGAACAGCTGACCGGCTCGGCCTTCACCGCGCCGCGCCATGAGAACCTGCGCAGCTGGCTCTACCGCATCCGCCCCTCGGTAGTGCAGAGCGCCTATACGCCGCTGGAGAATGGTCGGGTGGCCACCTCGCCGCTGGCCAGGCCCGCCGCCGATCCCAACCAGATGCGCTGGGATCCGCTGCCGATTCCTGCCGAGCCCACCGACTTCGTCGACGGCCTGCTGACGATTGCCGTCAACGGCGATGCCGGCACCCAGTCCGGCTGCGGCGTTCACGTCTACGCCTTCAACCGCGACATGACCGAGCGCTTCTTCTACGACGCCGACGGCGAGCTCTTGATCGTGCCTCAGCAGGGCACCCTGCGCCTGCGTACCGAGCTCGGCGAACTCGAGGTCAAGGGCGGCGAGATCGCAGTGATTCCCCGTGGCATGAAGTTCCAGGTACGCCTGGCCGAGGGAAGCGACGCCGCCCGCGGCTACGTCTGCGAGAACTACGGCAGCCCCCTGGAGCTGCCTGGCCTCGGTCCCATCGGCGCCAACGGCCTGGCCAACCCACGCGACTTCGAGAGCCCCGTGGCCGCTTTTGAAGACGTAGAGGGCGACTTCGAGCTGGTGGCCAAGTTCTCGGGCCGCTTCTGGGTGACCAAGCTCGGCCATTCGCCACTCGACGTGGTGGCCTGGCACGGCAACTACGCGCCCTACAAGTATGACCTCGCGCGCTTCAACACCATCAACACGGTGAGCTTCGACCACCCCGATCCCTCGATCTTCACCGTGCTGACCTCAGCCTCCGACACCCCGGGCATGGCCAACATCGACTTCGTGATCTTCCCGCCGCGCTGGATGGTGGCCGAGAATACCTTCCGCCCGCCCTACTTCCATCGCAACCTGATGAGCGAGTTCATGGGGCTGATCCATGGCGAGTACGACGCCAAGGCCGAAGGCTTCCTGCCCGGCGGCGCCAGCCTGCACAACTGCATGTCGCCCCACGGCCCCGACGCCGACACCTTCGAGAAGGCCTCCAACGCCGAGCTGACACCGCAACGCCTGGATGCGACCCTGGCCTTCATGTTCGAGAGCCGCTACGTCTACCACCCGACCGAAGCGGCGCTCAACGCGGATATCCGCCAGCGCGACTACGTCGACGTGTGGTCGACGCTGCGCTCGCACTTCGATCCCAAGCAGCCCTGAAGGCTCGAGAAACGAAACGCTGAACCGGACGGGGCCGACGAGCCCCGCCCCTGACGAAAGGATTGCGCCAAGATGAAACTCGCCACTTTGAAAAACGGCCGCGACGGCGAACTGCTGGTGGTCTCCCGCGACCTGACCCGCGCCGTTTCCGCCACCGACATCGCCGCCACCCTGCAGCAGGCCATCGAGGACTGGGACGCCGTCAGCCCCAGGCTGGAGGCGCGCTACGCCGAACTCAACGACGGCAGCGCCGCCGGCGCCTTCCCTCTGGACCAGAGCAAGCTGCACTCGCCGCTGCCGCGCAGCTATCACTGGGCCGACGGCTCCGCCTACCTCAACCACGTCAAGCTGGTGCGCCAGGCGCGCAACGCCGAGATGCCGGAAACCTTCTGGACCGACCCGCTGATGTACCAGGGCGGCGGCGACAAGTTCCTCGCCCCCACCGAGGACATCGAGGCAGTCAGCGAGGAGCACGGCATCGATTTCGAGGGCGAGATCGCGGTGATTACCGACGACGTGCCCATGGCGGTCACGCCGGAACAGGCCGCCAGCCACATCAAGCTGATCATGCTGGTCAACGACGTCAGCCTGCGTGGGCTGATCCCGGGCGAGCTGGCCAAGGGCTTCGGCTTCTTCCAGGCCAAGCCGGCCTCGAGCTTCTCGCCGATCTGCGTTACCCCCGACGAGTTGGGCGACGCCTGGCAGGACGGCAAGGTCCACCTGCCGCTGACCGTGCATCTCAACGGCGAGAAGTTCGGCGAGCCGGAAGCCGGCCCGGACATGATCTTCAGCTTCCCGCAACTGGTCGCGCATGCGGCCAAGACCCGCTACCTGGGCGCCGGCGCCATCGTCGGCTCGGGTACCGTCTCCAACCCCGATCCCGATGGTGGCCCCGGCAAGCCGATCGCCGACGGCGGCGTGGGCTACAGCTGCCTGGCCGAGGTGCGCATGGTCGAGCAGATCCTGCATGGCGCGGCCAAGACGCCGTTCATGCGCTTCGGCGACCGGGTACGCATCGAGATGTTCGACCGCCAGGGCAACAGCATCTTCGGCGCCATCGACCAGCAGGTGGTGAAGTACCAGGCCAAGTAAGGAGTCACCCATGACGACGCTCTACGGTTACTTCCGCTCGTCGGCGGCGTATCGCGTACGCATCGCGCTCAACCTCAAGGGTCTGGCGTACGATCAGGTGCCGGTCAACCTGGTCAAGGGCGAACAGCGCTCCGAGAACAGTCTTGCCCGCAATCCTCAGGGGCTGGTGCCGGTACTCGAGACCGATGACGGCACCCAGCTGACCCAGTCGCTGGCGATCTGCGAATACCTGGAGGAACGTCACCCCGAGCCGCCGCTGCTACCGGCGGACGCCGAGGGTCGCGCCCGGGTGCGCTCGCTAGCCCAGATCGTCGCCTGTGAGATCCACCCGCTCAACAACCTCAAGGTGCTCAAGTACTTGGTGCACGAGCTGAAGCTGGACGACGACGCCAAGCTGGCCTGGTATCGCCACTGGATCGCCGAAGGATTCACCGCGCTGGAGGCGAGACTGGCGAACGAGCCCGCTACCGGGGAGTTCTGCCACGGCGACAGCCCGACCCTGGCGGATCTCTGCCTGGTGCCGCAGGTGTTCAACGCTGAGCGCTTCGAGTGCGATCTCTCCGCATATCCAACGCTCCGGCGCATCACCGAGCGCTGCCGCGCGATGGACGCCTTCACCAAGGCCGCCCCGGGCGAGCAGCCGGATGCGGGTTGAGCACAGCCGCGCTATTTAGGCTATATTAAGCAAGCTAACGACTGGCGGGCGCCGTCCCTCCCTGTTCTAACCTGGAGCGGGAGAAGCGGCGCCCGTCGGTCGTTGTCTTTCGCTCCCGAGCGCCCTTCGAGACGCCCTTCGAGAATGAGGTCAATGTGCTGAGGCTGAAATCTCCTGCCACGGTGATTACCCTGGCGGCCCTGACTGCGCTGGGCCCGCTGGCCACCGACATGTATCTGCCGGCCATGCCGGCCATGGCCGAAGCCCTCGACACCGGCCCCGACCAGGTGCAACTGACTCTGAGTCTGTACATGGCAGGCTTCGCCGCCGCCCAACTGTTCTGCGGCCCGTTCTCCGACCGCTTCGGGCGCAAGCCGGTGATGGTGTTCGGCTTCAGCCTGTTCCTGCTGGCGAGCCTGCTGTGCGCCTTCGCGCCCAGCATCGAATGGCTGCTGGCCGGGCGCTTCCTGCAGGCATTGGGCGGCGCCACCGGTCCGGTGCTGGGCCGTGCCGCGGTACGCGACATCTATGGCCCCCTCGAGGCCGGGCGCATCCTCTCTTACATGGCCAGCACCATGTCGCTGGCGCCGGCCCTGGCGCCCATCGTCGGCGCCGGGCTACTGCTGTTCTTCGGCTGGGAATCGGTATTCGTGCTGTTGGCGCTCTACGCCGCCGTAATGCTGCCGCTGTTAATCCTGGCGCTGCCGGAGCCGCTGCCACCGGAGCGACGACAGTCGATTCACCCTGCGGCCATCTTCGGCAACTTCCGCATGCTGCTCGGCCAGCGCATCTTCATGGGCTATACCCTGACCAACTCGGCGGCGTTCTCGGGCCTGTTCGCCTATCTCTCGGGCTCTTCGTTCGTGCTAATCGAATTCCTTGAGGTTTCGCCCTTCCAGTATGGCCTGTTCTTCACCCTGATCGTGGCCGGCTTCTTCACCGGTACCCTGCTCAGCGGCCGCTACAGCCATCGGCTGGGGCGCGAGCGCCTGGTCGGTCTGGCCAGTCTGACCTGTGCGCTAGGCGGCAGCCTGATGGCGATGCTGGCCCTGTCCGGGATATTCGCCGCTTGGGCCGTGGTTGGTCCGCATGTGCTGTTCATGATCGGCATGGGCGTGTTGATGCCGCAATCCATGACCGGCGCCCTGGCGCCCAACCCACACTGTGCCGGCTCGGCGTCGTCGCTGTTCGGCTTCCTGCAGATGACCATCGCCGCACTGGTAGGCGGCGCGGTCGGCCAACTGCACGACGGGACCTCACGCACCATGGCGGTGGTCGTGGCACTGGGTGGCCTGTTGGCCGTGGCGAGCTTCCTGGGATTGGTCCGACCCGCCGAACGGGCCATGGCCCAACAGGCACAAGGAGCCAAGCATTGAATGCCACGGCTGCACCGCCCCGCCTCGTCATTCTGCTGCTGGCATTGGCCGGCTTCGCCAGCATGGCCTCGATGCGCGTTACCGACGCCATGCTGCCGGCATTGTCGCAGGCCTTCGCTCGGCCGGTGGCCGATGTGGCGCAGAACATTACCCTGTTCGCCATCGCCTACGGCGTGATGCAGCTCGCCTACGGTCCGCTGGGCGACCGCCACGGCACTCTGCGGGTGATCGGCCTGGCCACCCTGGCCTGTGCCGTGGGCGCGTTGGGCTCGGCGCTGGCCGAGTCGCTGCCCATGTTGCTGCTGTTCCGCACCCTGAATGGCGCCACCGCAGCGGCGATCATCCCGCTCTCTATGGCCTGGGTGGGCGACAACGTGCCCTATGAGCAGCGCCAGGTCACTCTGGCTCACATGCTTTCCGGTGCGGTGTTGGGGCTGATCTCGGGGCAGGTGGCGGGCGGTTTCCTGGCCGACACGCTGGGTTGGCAGGCGGCGTTCATGCTGCTCACGCTGCTGTTCCTCGGCGCCGGCGGGCTGCTGCTCACGACCCTGCACCGCCAGCCGCAGCTGTCGCCACCCAAGGCCGACCAGGGGCGCATCGCCTTCTTCTCGCGCATCCGCGAGGTGCTGCTGATTTCCCGCGCCCGGCGCATCCTGGCGCTGGTGTTCCTGGAGGGCATCGCTGCTTTCGGCGCGCTGGCCTTCGTTGCCAGTCATCTCTATACCAGGCTTGACGTCTCGCTGACCCAGGCGGGGCTGATGGTGGCGCTGTTCGGCGTGGGCGGGCTGATCTTCGCCGCCCTGGCGCGACCCCTGGTGGCCCGGCTGGGCGAGCCGGGCCTGGCGGCGGGCGGCGGCGTGCTGATGGGGCTAGGCTTCATCGGGCTGGCACTGGCTTCGCTGCCAACTCTGGCTACCGCCAGTGCCTTCGCCGCGGGGCTCGGCTTCTACATGATGCACAGCACGCTGCAGATCAATGCCACACAGATGGCACCCGCCATGCGCGGCACCGCCATGGCGGTATTCGCCGGCTGCCTGTTCCTTGGCCAGTCAGTGGGCGTCAGCCTCGGCGGGCTAGTGCTGCGCCTGGCCGACAGCCTGTGGCTGCTGGCCGGTGCCGGGCTGTGGCTGCTGGCCCTGGGGCTGGCCTTCGCCTGGTTGCTGCGGCAGTGGCACGGCGAGCGGGCCACTGCCGCCATAGCCTCATAGCCCGCCGTTGATCAAATCGCCGCGAAAGCCGGCGACCCAGCGCATGGCCTCCTCCAGCTCACCGGCATGGAAGAGGCGCGCTTCGGTATTGGGGAATAGCTTGCCGGCCAGCTTGGTGGTCGTCTCGATCCAGCGCTTGTCGGCGATCACTGCGGCACGCTTGAAGCGGTGGTACTCGCCAAGCTTGCTCATGGCGTAGGCCAAGTCGCGCAGCAGGGCGCCGGCCGTCATATGGTCGAAGTCGGTCATGTCCGCCAGCACGCCGATATGCTCGTTGTACTCGAGCTTCGACTCGATGGCAGGGATCAATACGTCGTAGTCCGCGCTGTGCAGCGTACCCGAAATACGGAACGCCGCCACGTACTCGGGGGCCGGTAGAATCTCTATCATCGTCTCTCCCTCCTTCATGTCTGCCCGGTTGCGTCCTTGCCTTATTCATACGGCAGCATGGACCTGCGCGGGTTCCCGTGCACGCCGGTTTCTCAACGCAGCGTTCGGCGCGTCGGCGAAGCGGTGACGGCACTGCTGGGGCAGGAAGCCACGGCATGATTCGTCTTTGCGTTAGCTAGCGGCCTCCACGCCGCGCTTCCTCGAGGGCGGCCATGACCCGCTCGATATCGCCTACGCGGTGGGCCAGCGCCAAGGCCAGTTGGGCCAGAAAGAGCCGCTCCTGAGCCTCGGGCAGGGCATCCAGGGTCTCGGCCAGCGTTTCGTAGACTCGCTCCAGGTCGGCAAAGGGCAGTGTGGTATGGGTCATGTCATTCTTCTCCCAAGGCAGTGGCGAAGGCGAGCTCGAAACCGGTAGGGTCGAGGCGCTTCCAGCGCGCCGCCACGTGGCGGTCGGGGCGCACCAAGTAGGCGCTGCCGGCCTCGGCGCCATAGGCGGCAAACAAGCCACCGTCGCTATCCACCAGTGCGCCCTCGGCTCCCGGCTCGCGGGCCACGCACAGCAGCTCGACGGCCTGGCCCCGGGCTTGCAGCGCGGCCAGCCGCTCATCTAGCGCGGTGTCAACGTCGCCATCCCTACTGAAGTGCAACAGGGTAAAGCCGCTGCCCAGATGATCGAGCAGGTAGTCATCCTCGCCCAGTCGGCGGTTAGGCAACGGTGCGCCGGGGATCGGCCCGACGTCGAAGCCGGCATCGTCGCGCAAGGTCAGCGGGCTCTCGGCGTAGCTGTAGGGCGTGACCTGGCGCGGGTTGGCGAAGCCGCTGGTATAGTCGTTATGTAGCGCCAACGCCAGGGCAGCGTCGCGCATCAGCCGGTAGCCCCGGCTCGGCGGCGTCATGAAGCGGGTGCTCTTGCCGGCATTGGCGAAGACATCCAGCGTGGCGCCGCGGCGCTCCGGGCTGTAGCTGTCGAGCAGTCGATTCGGCGCCAGCCCCTTGAGCACCCAGGCCAGCTTCCAGCCGGCGTTGGCGGCGTCGGCCAGTCCGTTGTTGAGGCCGCGCACGCCGAAGATCGGCACCAAGTGGGCGCTGTCGCCGATGAACAGCACCCTTCCGTGTCGATAATCATCCAATGCCAGGGTGTAGGCCTTGTAGAGGCTCCACCATTCGAGCTCCCAGTCGTCACCCTCGCCCAGCACCTCGCATACGATCAGGCCCACCCGCTCGCGGATACTCGTCTCTGCCACCGCTTGGCCCGGATCTTCCTCGGGGCCGAGCTGGTAATCGATACGCCAGATGTCGTCGGGCTGCTTGTGCACCAGGAGGGTGGTATCGGGCAGGGCGCGGGAGTGAAAGAAGGCGCGCCGCTCGGTGGGAAAGTCGGAGCGCAAGCGAATGTCGGCGATCACGTAGCGGCCCTCGTAGGCCTCGCCGTGCAGCGCCAGGCCGAACGCCTTGCGCACCACGCTACGCGCGCCGTCGGCGGCCAGCAGGTAGTCGCACTCGAGGCAATAATCTCCCTCCGGGGTGGACACTTCGAGGGTCACGCCACTCTCATTCTGGACCACACCGGTCACCACGCTCTGCCAGCGCAGCTCGACAAGCTCGCTCTCGATGGCCTTGTCGATCAGAAACTGCTCGATGTACTGCTGCTGCAGGTTGATCATCGGCAGGAAGCGCTCCTGCTCGGAGTGGGGCATCTCGAAGCGGAAGATCTCGCGGTCGCGAAAGTAGGTGCGGCCCTGGGTCCAGCCCAGGCCCTTCGCCACGAAAGGGGCGTCGACGCCAAGCTGCTGCAGGATCTCCAGGCTGTGACGGGAGATGCAGATCGCCCGCGAGCCGTCGTTGACGGTGGCCTTGTCGTCGAGCACCACGCTCTCGATGCCGTGGCGCGCCAGCTCCAGGGCGGCGGTGACGCCCACCGGACCGGCACCGACGATGGCCACCCGATGACGCACCGCCCGGCCATCCAGCTCAGGAGGACGAACGAAGGGAAAGTGGGGATAATCGAAATAGAGCGAGTCGGTCTCGGCGCGTCCGGCGGGTCGCATGGCGGCTCCAATTGGCGTTGTGTCTAGCGACAGACTACCCCGGGAGCGACCCGGCCGGTGTCCCGTAAAAGCCGGGACAGTACGCGGCGAGAGGCAGCGACGAATGAGCGAAACCAGCAACGAGCAAATCACCGGCTGGCCGGGGCTGATGCCGGCCATGGCCGAGTGCGTGGCGCGACTGGGCGAGGCAGGCTTCGACGAGGCGTTGCTGGCCCTGCTGCGCCAGGCGGTGGGCATCGAGCAGTGCATGGTGTTCGCCTTCGATGGTCGCGACGATGTCGACTGTCTGTTGGCGGCCAACCGGCGCTCACCGCGGGTGGCCGGCCGCCTGGCGGAGCTCTACACCGGCGGCCTGTTCCGCCAGGATCCCAACTACCAGCGCCTGCACCAGTTGATGGCTGACGAGGGCGAGAAGACCGACACCGAAATCACGCCGATGCAGGCTGACGCCATGCCGGAAGCCTATCGCAGCCACCTGTTCGCCTTCCCCGACCTGGTCGACAAGGTCTCGCTGACCCTGCCCGGCGAACAGAGTGTCTATTATCTCAATCTCTACCGTGGCAGTGAGGCCGGCCCCTTCGCGCCCCACGACCTGGCGCGACTGGATGCCCTGGCGCCGCTGCTGGCCAGCCTGATGCGCCGCCACTACGCCCAGGCCAGGCCCGTCTCGTCGCAGCGGGCGAGTCCCGAGGAGTCGGCTATCCTCGCTCCGCTCTCCGAGCGCGAGCGCCAGCTCTGTCTTTATCTACTGCGCGGCCATACCCTCAAGACCGCCGCCGCCGAACTCGATATCGCCCTCTCCACTGCTGAAACCTACCGCAAGCGTGCCTACGCCAAGCTCGGCGTGCCCTCCAAGGCGCGGCTGGTGGCATTGTGTCGGCGGCGGTGAATACGCAGTTACAGATTCCGTCATCTTGAGCAGTTAGGATAGGCTTGACCTCGATTCGAGCCCTGCCCTGACTGGAGACAGCATGCCACCGCCCCTGCCACACGACGTTCCCTTCCGCGAGGCCTTTCGCGTCTGGCTGCGCATCGCCCTGCTCAGCTTTGGCGGCCCGGCCGGGCAGATCGCGGTGATGCATCGCATCCTGGTCGAGGAGAAACGCTGGATCGGCGAGCATCGCTTCCTGCACGCGCTCAACTATTGCATGCTGCTGCCGGGGCCTGAGGCGCAGCAGCTGGCGATCTATATCGGCTGGCTGATGCACCGCACCAAAGGCGGGCTAGTGGCCGGCACGCTGTTCGTGCTGCCCGGTTTCATTGCCCCTCCTGGCGCTCAGCTACCTGTATGCCGCGCTGGGTAATATGGGCATGGTGAAGGGGCTGTTCTTCGGGTTGAAAGCGGCGGTGCTGGCCATCGTCATCAACGCAGTGGTGTGCATTGGCAAGCGCGCGTTGCGCAACAATGTGATGCTGGGCATTGCCGCGGCCGTATTCCTGGCGACCTTCTTTCTCGACATCACCTTTCCGCTGATCATCCTGGGCGCGGCGCTGATCGGTTTCGTCGGCGGCAAGGCCGGCTCCCCGCTGTTTCGTGTCGGTGGCGGACATGGGCCAGAGGGTGCGAGCGGCCTGGCCGACGGCGACTCCCTGCTGGGCGCCGAATTACCCGACCACGCGCAGCCCAACCGTGCCTGGTCGCTCAGGATATCGGCTATCTGCCTGACGCTGTGGCTGACGCCGGTGGTCCGCTGCTGCTGACGCTCGGGCCGGATAAGGTTTTCAGCCAGATCGCCACCTTCTTCAGCCAGATGGCGGTGGTGACCTTCGGCGGTGCCTATGCGGCTGAGCTACGTGGCCCAGGCCGCGGTGCAGAACTACGGCTGGCTGGCCCCGGGAGAGATGCTCGACGGCCTGGGCATGGCCGAGACAACGCCTGGCCCGCTGATCCAGGTGGTTCAATTCGTCGGCTTCATGGGTGCCTTCCGCGAAGCCGCCCCCCTCGACCCGTGGCTGGCCGTCACCCTGGCGGCAATCCTCACCACCTGGGTCACCTTCGTGCTCTGCTTTCTGTGGATCTTTATCGGTGCCCCCTACGTGGAGCGCCTGCGCGACAACGCCGCGCTGAGCGGCGCCATGACCGCCATCACCGCTGCCGTCGTGGGCGTAGTACTCAACCTGGCGGTGTGGTTCGGCCTACACGTGGCCGCCCTGGTGCTGTCGGTGGCAGCCCTGCTGGCGATCTTCCGCTTCGGCGTAGGCATGCTCAAGGTGCTGGGCGCCTGTGCCCTGGCCCGGCGTGCTGCTGTCGCTGTGGTGATCGCCGACTGGCGACGTCAAGCCGTCTCGACCAGCCGCTCGAAGGCCGCGGCGTTGGGGCAGAAGGCACGGCACTCGTCGATCCCGGCATCGCGGCGCATGGCGCCCCAGCAGTGGCCGGCCACCGGGCAGGCGTTGCAGTTGCCGCGCAGGCTCGGGTAGCTGGCATGCTCGGCGACGCTGGCCTGCTCGAGGCCGAAGCGCTGCAGCATGGGCGGCATCAGGGTGTCGGCCGGCACGAAGGCGCGAAAGCCGCCACTGTCGAGGTGGCGTGCCATCTCACGTTCGAAGGCGGGTTCCAGCGGCATTTCGAGGTCCCGCAGCATCTCACTGTAGACCTGTGGTGATTCCGCCTCGATCTCGCGTACCAGCCGCCGGGTGGAGGCGCGATAACTGCCTTCGCAGAGACGGTTCCACCATGTGTTCTTGACTGCCTGGGACATGCTGTTCTCCCCTAATGTGCGTTTGTCCCAGTATCGGCCCACGAACGCTCGGCAACATTGACCAAGGTCAAAATAGTTTCATTTGAAACTTAAATCGTGCCGACCATGACGCAGCGAGCACGGCCGGGCCGTGCTCGCATGCGTGGAGAATATGAGCGAGGGAAAGATCGCAGGTTACGCCTCGGGATCGGTCACCTCATCGGCGGAGAGCCCCTCCTCGCCTTGGGCGGCATCCAGTTGCTCGAAAAAGTAGGCGTGGGCGGCCTCACCGTCGACTCCCTTGGCGCCGGCCGCTTCCATCCAGGCTCCCGGCAGGTCGGCGGCCATCTCCTGGAAACGTTCGATCTCCTCGGCCGGCAGCTCGATGAAGGTGTTGCCCTGCTGCTCGGCGAACTCGATGCCGCGCACGTCGACCACGTCCATCATGTAGCCGAACAGCCGCGAAAGCTTCTCGCCGGAAACGTTCTGGATCGCCTCGCGATCCTCGTCGGAGAGCGACGCCCAGGTATCCGGATTGATCACCAGCGAGAAGCTGCCGCGATAGAAGCCACCCGGCATCTGCACCGTATAGGGCAGCACCTCGGCCAGGCGGAAGCTCTTGAGGCCCTCGAGTGTGAGCATGGCCCCGTCGACTACGCCCTGGGTCGCCGCTTCGTAGGTACTGGCTGGCGGCAGCGCCACGCCAGTGAGCGCCAGCGCATTGGAGATGTCCCCCATCACGCCGCCGCCGATACGCACGCGCTTGCCGTTCAGATCTTCGAGGCTGTCGATCGATGCATTGAGGAACAGCGAGCCCGGTCCGTGCACGCCCACGCCGATCACCTCGACGCCGCGATGCTCGCCGGCCTCGGCGAAGTACTCGTTGTGGGTGCGCCAATAGGCTACCGAGGCGGCTTCCGAGGAGAAATCCTCGAAGGTCGGCAGCTCGGGCAGCTTGGTCAGCTCGAAGCGTCCCGGCATCAGGCCGTGGAACAGCCAGGTGACGTCGGCCACGCCATCGGCGATCAGCTCCATCTGGGCGTTGGGCGGTCCCATGTCGTGTACCACGTTGACGGTCACGCGCCCCTCAGTGGCGTCTTCCACCCACTTGCCCCAGGTCGGCCAGACGATGGAGTTGACGCCGTGGTTGGGGCCAGCCCAGGTGCTCACCGTCAGTTCGGTGGCCGCGGCGCCCTGAAAGGCGCCCAGGGAGAGTGCGGTCAGCGCGGTCAGTGTCGTGAGCTTGTGCATCTTCATTTTCATTGTCGTTCCTCATGAGTCCCGGTTGTCAGGGTTAGCGTACGTCTTGCGTGTTGTGGTTGTGTTGGGGATTAGAGGGCCAGCACCAGTTTCTTGCCCTTGGCACGTGAGCAACAGCTCATCAGCCGGTCCTGTCCAGCACGCTCGGCGGCGGTGAGAACCTTGTCGCGATGATCAATCTCGCCCTCCACCACCTCGACCTGGCAGGAGCCGCACAGGCCCTCTTCGCAGTCGCTGGGCACGTCGAGGCCGGCGGCACGCAGGGCCTGCAGCAGGGTGCGATCCGCGGCCACCTCGACGGTAAGCTCGGAGTCGGTGAGTTCGACCTCGAAGGCATGCTCGTGCTCCGGGTCCAGCAGCGCGCCTTCGGCAGTGAAGTGCTCCATGCGCAGGCTGCCTTCCGGCCAATGGTTGGTGCCGGCCTCGAGTGCCGCGAGCAGGCGCTCGGGGCCGCAGGCATAGAGCAACGTGCCTGCGCGGGGCTCGGCGAGCAGGCCGGCGAGATCGAGCCGTTCACCCTCCTCCTTGCGGTAGAGATGCAGCGCTTCGCCATGGTCACGTTCGAGGCGTTCGACAAAGGCCATGCTGGAGCGCGAGCGACCGGCATAGTGCAGTTCAAAGGGCTTGCCCAACCGCTTGAGGCGATCGGCCATGGCGATGATCGGCGTGATGCCGATGCCGCCGGCGATGAGCACGTGGCGATCGGCCGTCTCGTCGAGGTGGAAGTGGTTCTTGGGCCCCCGCAGCCGCAGGGGCATGCCCGGTTTCAGGTGCTCGTGGATCCAGGCCGAGCCGCCACGCCCGGCCTCCTCGCGCAGCACGGCGATCTGCAACCAGTAGGGATCCTCCACCTCGCCGCACAGCGAATACTTGCGCACATAGTCGCCCACGATCAGGTCGACGTGGGAGCCGGGGCTCCACTCCGGCACGCGACGCCCATGTGGATCCTCCAGGGCGATCTGCAATACGCCTTCGGCCGCCGTATGCACCTTGGCAACCACCATTTCCCGGGCGATGTCCTGACGCGAAGGCGCCCCGACAGGGAAGTCGCGCTGGGCGTCGCGCACCGCCGGGTCGCGGCGCTCTGGATTCTGCGCCGGGTCCCAGCGCACCCACAGCGCCTCGGGACCACGGAAGGAGGTATTGGGCAGAAAGGTGAACTCCTGCTCCTCGAGTTCCAGGTGCGGCAGGCGCCGGGTGAACTCCTCGAGGAAGATACGCATCTCCATGCGTCCCAGGTTCTTGCCCATGCACTGGTGGCTGCCGTAGCCGAATGTGAGGTGGTCGACGGCGTTGTCGCGGTAGATGTCGAGCTCGTCGGGGTTCTCGAAGTGGGCCGGATCATGATTGCCCGAAGCGGTGACCATCAGGATCTTGCCGCCCTCGGGGATGATCACGCCGTCCAACGATACCTCGCGGGTGGCAATCCGCCGCCAGGCCACCACCGAGCCGGAGTGGCGTAGACACTCCTCGGCCGCGGCGGGAATCAGCGCCGGGTTGTCGCACAGATCGGCCCACACCACGGGGCGCGACAGCAGTTGGCGGAAAGCGTTGGCAGTGGCCAGCGCCGTGGTCTCGTGGGCGGCGACGATGATCGCCATCATCATCGAGTGCAAATAGTTGTCGGTGACGACATCCGGCTTGTGCCGGTTCTTCTCGATCATGTCGTACATCCAGCCGTGCCCCTCCGACCGGGCCTGCATCTTTCTCAACACCTCGCCGGAGTACTGCCAGAACTTGCCGACGCCCTCGGCCACCTCGACCTGCTGCTCCGGCGAGGGGCGCCCCCAAGTATTGAGCGTATGAGCGACGGAGAAGCGCCGCAGTTGCTCCATGTCCTCCTCGGGCACGCCGAGGAAGTGCAGCGCCACGGTGAGCGGCACCTCCCAGAACATCTCGGCGACCAGGTCGGCACGGCCGCGGTCGATGATGGCATCGAGCTTCTCGCGCACCAGACGGCGCACCATCGGTGCATGGGCCTCCAGCGCCTCGGGCGTGAAGGCCTCCAACAGCTCGCGGCGCCGCGCCATGTGAGCCGGCTCATCCTCGTTCACCAGGGTACGGTTCATGCCGTAGTCGTAGCGCTTGAGCACCGCCAGGGCCTCGTCGCTCGCCGGGGTGATCTTCTCCAGCGCGATCGACGGCGAAAAGGTGAGGTTGTCGCGGAAGATCGCCTTGATGTCGTCGTAGCGGCTTACGACCCAATAGCCGAGCCGGGGGCTGTAGAACACCGGTTCCTGCTCGCGGGACCAGCGCAGCGCCTCGGCGGGGTCGAGCTGGTAGGGGCGGCCGAAGGGATCGAAGGCCGCCGCCTGGGGCGACACAGGGCAACCGTTGGGCGCCATCGACGGTTCACTGGCGGCATGGAAAGGGCAGCCGCCCGCACCGGTAGCGTTCCGCTGTGTTGCTGATGTCATGATGCCTCCCGCGTGGCTGTCGCCTGGAATCGTTACTGTCATGCGTGGCTGAGCTTACTGCCGAGCCTATTTACTTTTATCGCACACTTGGTATCGTTTAACGACACACGAAAGAAAACATAGGCAGTTTGTCCGGGGACGTCAATCCCCGCCGGCTGCGCTACCCTGCTTTGCCACCATCAATTCGAGAGATGCCGTTCGATGGCCACTACCCTACAAACCCTGGATCGCGGCCTGTACGCGCTGGAGATCGTTGCTGAACACGCCGAAGGCATCAGCGTCGCCGAACTCGCCGAGCGGCTGGACGTGCACCGCGCCATCGCCTATCGCATCGCCACTACCCTGGAACAGCACGGGCTGGTGGCACGTACCAGCGAGGGCGCACTGCGCCTGGGCGCCGGCATCTCGCTGCTGGCCTCGCGCTTCGAGCCGCAACTGCGCGCCGTGGCCCAGCCGCTATTGCAAGCGTTGGCCAAAGCGACCCGAGCCACCGCCTTCGTGTCGGTGGCCCAGGGCGAAGAGTGCGTGGTGCTGCTGGTGGCGGAGCCGGAGGAGGGCCTGCTGCGGGTCGGCTACCGGGTCGGCAGCCGCCACCCGCTGTTGCTGGGAGCCGCGGGCATCGCCATTCTCGCCGGGAGAACCCCGCGAGACGATGACAGCGAGGCGGTGCGTCAGGCGCGCGCCGACGGCTACAGCCTGACCCGCGGCCAACTACAGCGCGGCGCAGTAGGCGTGGCCAGCCCCGTGGCTACGCCGCAGTTTCGCCCCGGCATCGAGGCCTGCGTGGGCGTAGTGGCGATGGACGACCTCGATACCGAGCGGGCGATACGCGAAGTGAAGGCTCATGCACGGCAGTTGGCCGAGCTGGTCGGCCGTTGAGCCTCATGCCGTCGCACCTCGTGAAGCGCACAGCCGGGAGCGTTACACTACGGCCATCCTTCACTGCCATCTTCGAGGCCCTCGATGAGTCGCCACTTGCTCTCCGTCGATTCCCTGACCCGCGAAAGCGTCGACCACCTGATGCGCGTCGCCGCCCGCATGGAGCCCATCGCCCAACGTCGCCAGGTCACCCGGGTGCTGGAGGGCGCCGTGCTCGGCAACCTGTTCTTCGAGGCCAGCACCCGCACCCGGGTCAGCTTCCATGCCGCCTTCTGTCGCTTGGGCGGCAGCGTGTGCGACACCACCGGCTTCACCTTCTCCTCCATGGCCAAGGGCGAGTCGCTCTACGACACCAGCCGGGTGATGAGCGGTTACTGCGACGCCATCGTCATGCGCCACCCTGACCAGGGCTCAGTGGCGGAGTTCGCCGCCGCCACGCACGTGCCGGTGATCAACGGCGGTGACGGCCCCGGTGAACACCCCAGCCAGGCGCTGCTCGACTTCTATACCATCGACAAGGAATTCACCCGGCTGGGCAAGCAGCTCGCCGGCGCCCACGTACTGCTCACCGGCGACCTCAAGTACGGCCGTACCGTGCACTCGCTGATCAAGCTGTTGTCGCTCTACGATCCCATGCGCATCACGCTGGTGGCCCCGCCGGGGCTGGAGATGCCCGATTACCTCATCGATCTGGTCGCCTCCCGCGGCCACCGCGTCGAACAGCGCACCAGCCTGGCCGACGACTATGCCAACGTGGACGTGGTCTACACCACCCGCATCCAGAAGGAGCGCTTCACCGCCGAGATGAGCGAGGACTTCAGCCTGTCGCGTAACTTCACCGTCGATCGCGCCTTCATGGACAAGCGCTGCGGCCGCGACACCATCGTCATGCATCCGTTGCCCCGCGACAGCCGCCCGGATGCCAACGACCTCGACGTGGATCTCAACGGCGACCCGCGCCTGGCGATCTTCCGCCAGACCGACAATGGCATTCCGGTACGTATGGCGATCTTCGCCACCCTGTTGCAGGTGGAAGAGCTGATCGAGAAAGACCTGCGCCCGGTGCGCTGGTTCGTGCCCGAACGTGTGGGAGTCGACGATCCCTCACTGTAACGGTGCAGCCAACGCTCGGCCTCGCTATGCTGAGGGCGATAGAAGAAGTGTGTGCGAAGCTGACCCGGCGGCCACCGGCCGCCACCCCATGACGACATGGCTCGAATGAGCTGCAATCTCGAATAACAAGTCGAATGACGACGGCGTTGCCATCCAAGGCAACCGGATAAAGGAGATGTGACGCATGACCCTGGAACGAGCGTACATATTGCTGGCGGTGTTCTATAGCCTGCTGGTGGCGATCGGTGCCATTGCCCTGCTGGTGGGCGGCGGCCCGATCTGGGGCGTGGCGACCCTGGCACTCGGTGCCCTGGTGGCGGCCGGCCTGTGGGGCCATACCCTGGGCAAGCCGGTGATGAACCCGCGCATGTGGCGCCCGTTGGCGGGTATCCTCGCAGCCGCCTTCGTGGTGCAGCTGTTCGCCGTGTTCGCGCTGCATCCTCCCGGCGCCGAGCTGACCTGGCTGCTGACCGGGGGCATCTTTTCCGTGCTGCCGGCCATCATGCTGTTCCAATACGGCAAGCGGGACCAGGAGGTGTGGGCCACGCCCGAGGAGCGCGAAGGAGGCAAGATGCTTGACGAACTGCTGACCCGGCAGCGCGAACTGGTGCTGGAAAAACAGGAGGCTGACCGCCAGGCCACGGTCAAGCTGACCAAGGCAGGCAACGCCTATCGCGCCAGCGTCACCCGCGGCTACGGTGGCCAGGTGGAGCGCTTCGAGGAGAGCTTCACCTGCCCCGCCACGCTGGCCTTCTTCGTGCTCAAGTACACCTGCATCTCGGTGAACGACATCGCCGCGCAGTACGACGAGGAACGGGTGCTGACCACCTGAGCCTACTGCCACACACAGCTTGGTGCTTCACCAGCCGGATCCTTGCCGAGGGGGCCGGCTGGCCTTCATGCCTTTCGGCCACGCATTGTCCTCTTGCCCGTCGGCCCTCCATTCATGTGCGTTTCGGATAGCCACACGTGCTCTGCAGCCATGGCGCTGCTTATCATCCGTGTCAACACTGAAACTGACGAAAGCCGTCGGCCCGTGCCGGCTGCTCCGTCACCCGAGACTAGACCAACGGACAATAATAACGGCGGAGTACACGATGGCAGAGGCAATCATCGAGACCCGGGGCCTCACCAAGAACTTCCGGGGCTTTACGGCAGTCAGCGATATCTCCATCCGGATCGAACCCGGCACCATCCATGCCTTGATCGGCGCCAACGGTGCGGGCAAGACCACTTGTTTCAACCTGCTGACCAAGTTCCTCGAGCCCAGCGCCGGCAGCATCTTCTACAAGGGGCGTGACATCACGCATCTCAAGCCGGATCAAGTGGCCAGACTGGGCATGGTCCGCTCGTTTCAGATATCCGCCGTATTCGGCCACCTCAGTGCGTTGGAGAACGTCAAGCTGGCGCTGCAACGCCAGCGCGGCGAGTCCTACGACTTCTGGGCTTCGCACCACCGCCTAGACCAACATCGTGAACGCGCCATGGCACTGTTGGTCGACGTCGGCCTGGGGCAGTGGACCGACACTCCTGCCGCTGAGCTGCCCTATGGGCGCAAGCGAGCCCTGGAACTCGCCACCACCCTCGCGCTCGACCCCGAGGTAATGTTGCTCGACGAGCCGTTGGCCGGCATGGGCACAGAGGACGTGGGCCGCACCGCCGAGCTGATTCACCGCGTGGCCGAAGGACGCTCGGTGCTGATGGTGGAGCATAACCTGGGCGTGGTGGCCGAGCTCTGCGACCGCATCACCGTGCTGGCTCGCGGCGAGGTGTTGGTAGAGGGTGACTACGCTACCGTGTCGCGCGACCCACGCGTGATCGAATCCTACATCGGAGGGGCCCGCCATGACTGAAGCCGCCATGGAACACGCCCCCGAACCCATGCTGGCGATCCGCGACCTGCATGCCTGGTACGGTGAAAGCCACGTGCTGCACGGTATCGACCTGGAGGTACCGGCGGGACAAGTGATTACCCTGCTGGGCCGCAACGGTGCCGGCAAGTCCACGACACTGAAAGCAATCATGGGCATCGTCCCGCGGCGACGGGGCAGCATCCGGCTTGCCGGTGTCGAAACCATCAGCCTGCGCCCCTTCCATGTTGCCCGCCACGGCGTGGCCTTCTGCCCCGAGGATCGCGGCATCTACGCCACACTCGACGTCAGGGAGCACCTCGAGCTACCGACACGGATCGACGATAGCGGACTGAGCACTGAGCAGGTGCTCGATCTGTTTCCTCACCTGCGCGAGCGGCTTCACAGCCCGGGGACCAAACTTTCCGGTGGGGAGCAGCAAATGCTCGCCATAGGACGCACACTGCGCACCGGGGCCAGGTTGCTATTGCTCGACGAGCCTACCGAAGGGCTGGCGCCCAGTATCGTCGAGCATATCGGCGACACCATCCGCCTCCTCAAGACGCAGGGCTACACCATCCTGCTGGTGGAACAGAACCTGCACTTCGCCATGAGCGTGGCCGACCATTTCTATCTCATCGACCATGGCCAGGTGATGGCTCGCTACGACCGCAAGGGCATCGAGCAGGACGCTGACGCCCTACTGGCACGCCTAGGCGTCTAGCAATCTACGGACAGGTTCAACAGGTGACGAACTCAAGCGCGGGAGTGCAGGCGAAAGTGCGAGGGCGAGACGCCGTTCATGCGCTTGAAGGTCTTGGAGAAGGCAAAAGGACTGCGATAGCCCACCCGCTCGGCTATCTCCTCGATCGGCAGGTCGCTGGTCGCCAGCAGGTGGGTGGCGTGCTGCATTCGCAGCTGGGTGAGCTGCTGCATGGGACTGCGCCCGAACACCTTGCGGCTGATCCGCCGCAGGTGTTCGGTGCTGACATGGGCAATCTCGGCCATCTCCTCGATGGTCCAGTGCCGCTCTAGCGTCGGGATCACCGCATCGAAGACCGCCACGATGCGCGCATCGCGCCGCCAGGGGTCGGCGAAGCGTGAGATGTAGCGCTCGATAGTGTCGACCCACATCACGCAACTGGCCGGATCCCCCTCCCCGTGGAATACCTCGCTGTAGAGGCCCAGGATAGCGTGCTTCATCGGCTCGGGGTCGAAGTGCTGCATGATCGGGGCGATGGTTCCCACCACCGAGCGAGGTGCGCTGGGCAGGTAGCGCAGCCAGCAATACTGCCAGCGCTTTTCGGGCACGGCGTGGAAGGCGTGCAGCCCATGTGCGGGAGCGAAGGACATCATACCGCCGCGCATGGTGCACCAACGCCCATCGAGCAGCATGCGGCCCTCGCCACCCAGCGAGCCGTGGATGTAGGCGCCACTCAAGCGGGTACGCACGATGCGATAGGGCACCGCGGCATCGCCGAAGCCCACATGAGAAATATGCCGCTGCTCAAGGACGGTGCAGTCGCCGGCGCGCACGGTCCACTGCTGAGTATCGTCACCGACGATGTGGGTTTCGGATAGCTGTTCGTGCTCTGAAGCCATGGCGCATTTGCCCACGTTGGCTCTAACTATTAATGGCAGCAAGAAAACAAACCGTTCGAATAGAGCAAATTACAACAATAGCTCCCCATGAGAACAGGAGAAAAAACAATGCCAGCCACGAACTCCTTGAAAACCCTGGTGGTGTCTTCCGCCGTCCTGAGCCTGGGGGGCCTCTCCAGCGCCATGGCCAGCGATGGCTACAGTGACGGTGTGGTGCGAATCGGCGTGCTCACCGACATGTCCGGTATTTATACCGACCTTTCTGGAGAGGCAGCGGTGGAAGCCGTACGAATGGCTGTCGAGGATTTTGGCGGCGAGGTCAATGGCGTTCCCATCGAAGTCATCTACGGCGACCACCGTAACCGCGCCGACACCGGCGCCAGCCGTGCTCGCGAGTGGTACAACAACGAAGGCGTGGACATGATCAACGACTTGTCCAACTCGGGGGTCGCCCTGGCGGTGGCAGCCGTGGCCGACGAGCAAAAGCGCCACGCCATCGTCAACTCATCGTCCAACATCGGGCTGACCAACGACTATTGCTCGCCTTACGTGACCCACTACACCTACGACGCCCATTCGCTGGCGCAGGGTACCGGTCAGTCGATCGTCGAGGACGGCGGCGACACTTGGTTCTTCCTCACCGTGGATTTCGCCTTCGGCATCGGCCTTGAGGAGCAGGTATCGGACGTAGTGCGCGAAGCCGGGGGCCAGGTCGTCGGCGCCGCTCGCCACCCTCTCGACACCACCGACTTCTCCTCTTATGCCCTGCAAGCCCAAGCCTCCGGTGCAGAAATCATTGGCATCGCCTCCACCGGCGCCGATGCCATCAATGCGATCAATGCTCTGTCCGAGTTCGGCGTGACCCCCGAGCAGCGCCCGGCCGCATTGTTGCTGTGGTATGACGATATCGTCAGCCTGGGCTTGGAGACCGCCCAAGGCCTGATGCTGACCAATGCCTTCTACTGGGATGCCAACGACGAAGCCCGCGAGTTTTCCCAGCGCTTCTACGAACGTACCGGACGCATGCCCAACATGGCCCACGCCGGTAACTACTCCTCCACCATGCATTATCTGAACGCCATCGAGGCCGCCGGCAGCGACGATCCCGATGCGGTATCCGAGAAGATGCGCGAGCTGGAGATCAACGACTTCTTCGCCTCGGGCGGCTACATCCGGCCCAACGGCCGCATGGTCCACGATCAGTATCTGTGGGAAGTGAAGTCCCCCGACGAGTCGGAGTACGACTACGACTTCCTGCGCCTGGTGACCACCATTCCCGGCGAGGACGCTTTCCAACCGCTGAAAGCCAGTACCTGCCGTCTGCTCAACGGCAGCTGATGCCCTGTCGTTCGTGCCCGGCGATAGCCGGGCATGCGCCTCCCTCTTAGCCTGATGAGCAAGTGAACATGGATATATTCGGCATTCCTATTCAGGCCCTGCTGGGGCAACTCATGCTGGGCATCGTCAACGGCTCCTTCTATGCAGTGCTCAGCCTGGGGCTGGCGATCATTTTTGGCGTGCTCAAGATCGTCAACTTCGCCCATGGTGCCTTCTTCATGCTGGGCGCCTTTACCGCCTTCCTGCTGGCCCAGTACATGGGCGCCAACTATTGGGTGACGCTGGCCATCGCCCCACTGGTCGTGGCGCTGTTCGGCATGCTGTTCGAGTTCCTGTTCCTGCGCCGGCTGTACGGGCTCGACCCGATCTACGGCCTGCTGCTGACCTTCAGCCTGGTGCTGGTGCTGGAGGGAGGCTTCCGTGTCGCCTTCGGCTCCTCCGGGCAACCCTTCGCCACTCCGGAGTTGCTGCGTGGCACCATCAATCTAGGCTTCATGATTCTGCCGCTTTATCGCGGCTTCGTGATCGTCTCGGCGCTGCTGCTGTGTTTGTTGACCTGGTTCGTCATCGAGCGCACCTCGCTGGGCGCCAGCCTGCGCGCCGCCACGGAACGCTCGGAGCTGACCCAGGCCTTCGGCATCAACGTGCCGCGCCTGATCACCCTGACCTACGGCGTCGGTGTCGGCCTGGCGGCCTTCGCCGGGGTACTGGCCGCGCCCATCTTCCACGTCAATCCTTCCATGGGCTCCAGCCTGGTCATCATTATCTTCGCCGTGGTGGTGATCGGCGGGCTTGGCTCGATCATGGGCGCCATCGTCACCGGGTTGGGCCTGGGCGTGGTAGAAGGCTTCACCCGGGTGTTCTACTCGGAGTTCTCCTCCACCATCGTCTTCCTGGTCATGGTGCTGGTGCTGCTGCTGCGCCCGGCCGGCCTCTTCGGCAGGGAGGAGGGCTGACATGCGCACTCTGTCCAACACGGCCCTCGCCCTGCTAGTGCTGGCACTGCTGGTCGTTCCGTTCGTGCCCCAGCTCATCTACATCGTCTTCGTCATGAAGACGCTGTGCTTCGTGCTCTTCGCCTGCTCCTTCAACCTGCTGCTGGGGCATACCGGCATCCTCTCCTTCGGTCACGCTGCCTTCTTCGGCACGGGAGCCTACGTAACCGGACAGCTGGTCAAAGCGTACGGCGTACCCACCGACCTGGGCATCCTGGCCGGCGGCCTGGTGGCGGCCGTCCTGGGGGCGATAGTCGGAAGTCTGGCCATTCGCCGCAGCGGCATCTACCTGGCCATGATCACCCTGGCGCTGTCGCAACTGGTCTACTTCTTCTTCCTCCAGGCCCCGTTCACCGGCGCCGAGGACGGCCTGCAGCGGATTCCCCGCGGCACCTTCCTGGGGATGATCGACCTGCGCAGCGACACGGCGCTCTACTACGTGGTGCTGGGTATCGTCGCTGCCGGGCTATGGCTGGTATGGCGTACCGTCCATTCGCCGTTCGGCAACGTGCTGCGGGCCATCCGCGAGCATGAGCCGAGAGCGATCTCGCTGGGCTACCCCGTGGCTCGCTACAAGATCCTGGTGTTCACCATCTCTGCCGGTCTGGCCGGTATCGCCGGCTCGCTCAAGGCCATCGTATTCCAGTTGGCTGCCCTCTACGACGTGCACTGGCACACCTCGGGCGATGTGATCCTGATGACCTTGCTGGGCGGCATGAACACGGTATTCGGCCCTGCGGTAGGCGCTGCCCTGGTTTCCACGCTCAACCACTACATGGACCCTTTCGGCGCCTGGGTCACGGTCATCACCGGGCTGGTCTTCATGACCTGCGTGCTGACCTTCCGCCAGGGCGTGGTCGGCCAGCTCGGCCAATGGCTCCGCTCACGCCGCACCCCGTCACCTTCCGCCAAGGTTCAGCACCGCTCACATGCTCAGCAGCACTGACAAGGAGTACTTACATGCCCGTTTTCGAACGCAACACCCTCATGTCTCGCTTCCAGGAGATGGTCGCCCGCGGCCAGCCGATCATCGGCGGCGGCGCCGGTACCGGCATCTCAGCCAAGTGTGAGGAGGCCGGCGGCATCGATTTGATCGTGATCTACAACTCCGGCCGCTACCGCATGGCGGGCCGCGCCTCTTCCGCCGGCCTGCTGGCCTACGGCAACGCCAATCAAATCGTGCAGGAGATGGCGCTGGAGGTACTTCCCGTGGTCAAGCGCACCCCAGTACTGGCCGGGGTCAACGGCACCGATCCCTTCGTGATCATGCCCAAGCTGCTGCGCGAGCTTAAGGAACTGGGCTTCTCGGGAGTGCAGAACTTCCCCACCGTGGGCCTGATCGATGGCACCTTCCGCATCAGCCTGGAAGAGACCGGGATCACCTACGGCAGCGAAGTGGACATGATTCGCCAGGCTCATGAAATGGACATGCTGACTACGCCCTACGTGTTTTCGGCCGACGAGGCCGTGGCCATGACCGAGGCCGGCGCCGACATCATCGTGACGCACATGGGCGTTACCGTCGGTGGCACCATCGGCGCCGAATCCGCCAAGAGCCTCGACGAGTCGGTGCGGCTGATCGACGAGTGGGCCGAGGCGGCCAGGCGCGTGCGTCGGGACGTGCTCGTCCTGTGTCACGGCGGCCCCATTGCCACCCCCGAGGATGCCACTCACGTCATGCAGAAAAGCGAGCACTGCAACGGCTTCTATGGCGCCAGCAGCATGGAGCGCCTGCCCACCGAAGTGGCACTGACCGAGCAAATCCGCCGCTTCAAGGCCATTGCCTGACTACCGAGGAGACGCCACCATGACCAGGGTCTACGTCAGCGCCGTCATGCCCATCACGCTTGAGCAGGCCTGGAGCGTGCTACGCGATTTCAACGGCTTGCCGGACTACCATCCCTTCTTCGCCAGGAGCGAGATCGAGGCGGGCAAGCCCGCCGACCAGGTCGGCTGCGTGCGCCATTTCCACGATCACGACGGTAACTTCATCCGCGAGGAGCTGCTCACCCTCTCGGACCGCGAACATCGCTGCTGCTATCGCATTCTCGAGGCTCCGGCCCTGCCGGTACAGAACTACGTGGCCGAGATGCGCCTCAAGCCGATCACCACCAGCGGGCAGTGCTTCGGCGAATGGTGGGCGGAGTTCGAGGTGGCCGAGGCCGATCGCGAGGATGTCGTACAGCGAGTCTCGGATACCTTCCGGCTCGCCTTCGAAGGTGCCATCGAGCGGTTCGCACGCTGAAACCAGCATGACGGATAGCACCCCCTTGGCCGATCCATCCGACCAGGGGGCTTGCCTCCGCTAGACCGAGACGCCCAGATAGCGTCCTAGGATGGCTTCGTCAGACATCGACTCGCCGTCGGCGGTTTCGTGAACGATTCGGCCCTCGGCCATGAAGTAGGCGCGATCAGCTGCCAGCACGGCAGCCTTGACGTTCTGCTCGATCAAGAGCACCGCCACCCCTTCACGACTCAGCGCCTTCAAGCTCAGGGCGACATCCTCGACCACCGCCGGGGCCAGCCCTTCGGTGGGCTCGTCGAGAATCAGACAGCCCGGATTGGTGACCAGGGCGCGCCCGATGGCCAGCATCGAGCGCTCGCCCCCGGAGATCTGGTCGCCGTAAGCCCGGCGCCGGCGTCCCAGGGAAGGGAACAGCTCGAACACACGGCTGGTCGTCCACTGCTGGCCGGCCGGTCCCTTGCGGGTGTTGAGCTGCAGGTGCTCATCGACGCTGAGCGAGGGAAACAGTCGGCGCCCCTGGGGCACGTAGCCTACGCCCAGCCGCGCGATGCGATGCGGCGACCAGCCCAGCACCTGCTGGCCAAGCAGCTCCACCGAGCCACTCGCCTGGGGCGGATCGAGCCCCATCAGTGCCCTCGCCAGGGAGGTCTTGCCCACCCCGTTGCGCCCCATCACCGCCACGCACTCCCTGCCCACGTGAAGGTTGAGCTCCTGCAGCGCGTGTCCGAGGCCATAGTGGGCCTCGAGCCCCACCACGCGTATCATCTTTTCAGCCATTGGCACGCCCCAGGTAGATGTCGCGCACGCCTTCGTGGGCGGCGATTTCGTCAGGACTGCCCTCGGCGAACATCTCGCCCTGGTGCAGCACGGATATCTGGTCGCTGAGCGCCAGTACCATCTCCATGTCGTGTTCGATCATCAGCAGGGTCACCTCCTGAGGCAGGTCGCGCAGGACCCCTTGCAGCACCTGGCGCTCGGCATGGGAGAGGCCGGCGGCCGGCTCGTCGAGCAGCAGCAGGCGGGGCCGCTGCGCCATCACCATGGCGAGCTCCAGCTGACGCAGGGTGCCATACGACAGGTTGGCCACCGTCTCGTCGAGCACCGGCGTCAGGCCGAGCTGGTCGGCCGTGCTCATCAGGTCGTCGTCCAGGCGCGACTGCCAGGGCTGCCACAGCGACGGCAGGCGGCCGTTGCCCCGGGCCAGGGCCAGGTTCTCCCTGACCGTGACCGAGGGCACCAGGGTGGAGACCTGATAGGTGCGGCCAAGCCCCTTGAGGGTGCGCTGAATGACCGTGTCGTCACTGATGTCGTCACCGAAGAAGCGGATCGATCCGCGGTCGGGCTTGAGCTCGCCGGCGATCATGTTGAACAGGGTGGTCTTGCCGGCGCCGTTGACACCGATCAGCCCGCGCCGCTCGCCGGGCTGCACCCGCAGATTGACGTCGCTGGCCACCGTCAGCGAGCCGAAGGACTTGGCCAGGCCAGCGACCTCCAGCGCCGGCACCAGGCTCATCGAGGGCTGTACTTCAGTCATAGTAGGGATCCGAACAGTCGCCCGGGGGGAAGTCGCGGCTGTCGGGCTCTCCGGCGAGGTACTCCTCGGGGTCGAAGGGCCCGAACTGGCTGACCTCCTCGTAGGTCTTGATCGGCACATTGACCAGCCGGCCGTCCACTTCCTGAACCTCGTTGATGTAGATGTTCTGCACCGGATTGCCGTACTCGTCGAGGTAGAACGGACCGCGCGGCGCGTCGGGCATTTCGGTCTCGCGCAGGGCGGCAATCACCGCATCGCGATCCCCGCCGTTGGCGCTCTCGAAGGCATTCACCGCCATCTTGAAGGCGACATAGCCGTGCTCGGCCGGCGCCAGCGGCATGACGTCGTCACCGTGCATCTCCCAGAAAGCATCGCGGAAGGCCACGAACTCATCGGTCTCCAGCCCTTCGGCATACTGCAGCGCCGACAGCCCGCCGATGGCCTCCTCGCCCATTTCCGGCAGGTCGCCCACGGCAAAGAAGTTGGAGCCGCCGAGCAGCGGCATGCGCGCATCGATGCCGAAGTCGTGGTACTGCTGGAAGAACGCCAGGCCGTCGCTGCCGGCGCCGTTGTAGAGCACCGCATCGCCGTCCGGCAGGGTCGCCAGGATAGAGCTGTAGTCGGAGGTGCCGGTGGGGTGCCAGATGCGCTCCACCGACTCGCCGCCCGCGGCGCAGAAGCCTTTGAGGAAGCCGCCCAGCTGGTTGTAGGGGAAGGAGTAGTCCTGGCCCACCGCGATGATACGCTGGTGGCCCAGCTCCTCGGCCACGTACTGGCCGAAGGCGAACATCGGCTGCGCCCCGGTCCAGCCGGCCCGCACCACGTTTTCGGCGCGGTCACGCATGGTGATATCCTCGGGCGCCGAATAAGAAATCACCATCGGCATGCCCGACCCCTTGGCCCACTCCAGCCCAGCCAGGCCGGTGCCGCCCAGTACCGGGCCCACCACCAGGTCGATGTCGTCGCGCGACTGCATGGCCCGCAGGCGGTCCACGGTGGTCTCGGCATCGCCCTGGGAGTCATAGAACCGGACTTCCAGGTCGAGCGCCTCGAGGCGGTCGGCAAGCTCCTCCATGGCCAGCTCAACGCCCATGCGCTGCTGCTCACCGAAGAAGGAGAACACCCCGGTGGTGGGGCCGATCACCCCGACACGCAGGCCGTCGTCAGCCTGAAGTTGGGCGGCGGAGCCCACCGCCAGGGCGGACATGCCGCTGATGATGAGCGTCTTGGCGTGCTTCATGGCTCTTCTCCTCGGGTTGTTGTTGTCACGGAAGCCTGTGGCTTCGACTTGCGCTTGAAATACTGCTCGAACACCTCTGCCAGACCGCGCGGCATGAGGAGTATGGAGAGCAGCAGGACCAGACCGATCACCATCATGTGCCGGTCGGTGTACTGGGAGACCAGGGTCTCCAGGGCGATCAGCACGGCCACCCCCAGGGCGGGGCCCAGCAGGGTGCGGTAGCCGCCCAGCACCGCGGCTGTCAGCACCCACACGGCGTGTCCCAGCCCCAGCGGCGAAGGCGACATGATGCCCATGTCGTAGACTAGGAAGACCCCCGCCACGCCGCCGATCATCCCGGCCAGCACGAAGGCGATGAAGCGCGCCAGGTAGACGGGGTGGCCCAGGGCGCGCATGCGCTGTTCGTTCTCCTGGATGCCCAGCAGCAGCAGCCCGAAGGGCGAGCGATACAGCCGCCACACAGCGAGGAATATCGCCACCGTGACCGTGACCACCAGGATGTAGAAGACCCGGGTATCGTTGAGATCGACACCGCCGTAGACCGGCATGCGCACCCCGGCGATGCCGTTGTAGCCGCCGGTGATGTCGACCCACTGGAACGACAGCGCCCACACCATCTGCCCTAGCGCGAGCGTCAGCATCAGAAAACTCACCTGGCGCGAGCGCACGGTGAGCAGGCCGAAGATGACCGCGCTCACCGCGGTGAACAGCAACGCAAGGGTCACCACCAGCGGGAAGGGTAGGCCGTAGCGCACGCCGAGGATGGCGATGGTGTAGCCGCTGATGCCGGCGAAGGTGGTCTGGCACAGCGAGAACCAACCCAGCCGCCCCGCCAGCAGCGAGAAGCTCAGCGCCGCCAGGGCGTAGATCATCGCCCGGTTGGCCTGGGACACCGCATAGTTGCCCATCAGCAGCGGCCAGACCACCAGCGCGGCGACGATTGCCAGAATGATCAGGTGCTCACGTTTCATGCGGTCCTCCCGAACAGTCCCTGGGGCCGGAAGACCAGGATCAGCGTCATGGGTAGAAACAGGAAGAAGAGGGCGAACTGCGGCAGATAGCCGGTGGCGAAGCTCGACACCATGCCGGTGATCAGCGCCCCCACGGCCGCGCCCTTGAGCGAGCCCATGCCGCCGATGATGATCACCACCAGCGAGAGCATCAGGACCCGCACGTCCAGCCCCTGGGTCAGCGACATGTAGGAGGTGCCCACCACGCCGGCGATACCCGCCAGGAAACTGGCCACGGCGAAGACGCCGCCGAACAGCAGCGGCACGTTGATGCCCTGGGCCATGGCGGTCTCGCGGTCGTCGACCCCGGCGCGGATGGCCGCGCCGATGCGGGTGTAGGTCATCACCAGCCACAGCGCGATGCCCAGCAGCACAGCGAAGACCATGATCAGGACCCGGAAGTAGGGATACATCATGACGCCGAGGTCCACCGGCGCACGCAGCTCGCGGGGTAGCGGCAGGCTCACCGGTTGCCCGCCGTAGACCACCAGCAGCGCGTCGGCGATGATCAGGCCCACGGCGATGGTCAGCAGCGCCTCGGAGAGGTCCATGCCGCGCACCCGCTGCAACAGAAAGCGCTCCATCAGCAGCCCGCCTGCCAGGGCGGCGAGGCCGCCGGCCAGGATGCCCAGCGTCAGGCTGCCGGTGTCCCGAATCACCTGAACGCCGATATAGCCGCCCAGCAGATAAAAGGCGCCGTGAGCCAGGTTGACCACCCGCATCAGGCCGAAGGCCAGGGTCAAGCCGCTGGCCATGATGAATAGCAGCGCGGCCATGGTCAGGCCGTTGAGAGTGAGGAAGTAGAAGGTGTTCATGGTGTCACCTCCCGCCGGATGGCGTGTGGCGCCGACGTGCCGTTGTTGTCATTGGTGCACATGGCGGCTCAGCCTCGACGCACGTTCTTGAAGGCGCGGGTCTGCTCGGTCAGAGCGCGCTCCGTGGGCAGCCGCTCCATACTCGAGGCGCCGTAGAAGCCGTGGCAGTGCGAGCAGCGCGCCAGCACGTATTCGGCATCCTCGGGGTCGGCAATGGGCCCGCCATGGCAGAGCACGATGACATCCTCACGCACCGCCCGGGCCGCCGCCGCCCACTCGTTGATGGCCGCAACGCAGTCGTCCAAGCTCATGGCAGTCTCGGCGCCAATGCTGCCCCCGGTGGTAAGGCCCATGTGGCAGACGATGATGTCGGCACCGGCCTCGGTCATGGCCCGGGCATCCGCGGCACTGAAGACGTAGGGCGTGGTAAGCAGCCCGGCCTGACACGCCAGGCGGATCATCTCCACCTCCTGGGCGTAGCTCATGCCGGTCTCTTCGAGATTGGCGCGGAAAGTGCCGTCGATCAGGCCCACGGTGGGAAAGTTCTGCACCCCGGCAAAGCCCATCGCCTTGAGCTCGGCGAGAAACGGCTCCATGAAGACGAAGGGGTCGGTGCCGCAAACGCCCGCCAGCACCGGGGTCTTCCGGGTCACCGGGAGCACCTCCCGGGCCATCTCCTTGACGATCTCGTTGGCATTGCCATAGGGCATGATGCCGGCCAGCGAGCCACGCCCCGCCATACGATAGCGCCCCGAGTTGTAGATCACGATCAGGTCGATGCCACCGGCCTCCTCGCACTTGGCCGACAGCCCGGTACCGGCCCCGCCGCCCACGATCACCTCACCGCGCTCCACCATGGCGTGAAACTGCGCCATCAGTTCTTCTCGATTCCACTTTCTCAAGGATGCCTCCTGGGGTCTGTCGCTATGACTTCCTGAAAATGCTCGACCAGGGCGGCGGCAAATTCGGGATCGTTTATATGGAAGGGGTAACGGATCAGCTGACGCTCGGGGGTCTGCACCACGGTCTGCTCCAGCGCCTCGAACAGGGCGACATCGGCGGTTGGGTCGTGAAAGGGCTGGCCGGGCGCGTCGAGCATCGAGACACCGCCCTCCGGCAGCAAAAAGCGCACCGGCCCCTGGCAGCGGTTGAGCTTCTCGCCGATCCAGCGACCCATGCGCGCATTCTCTTCCGGCGTGGTGCGCATCAGCGTGATCTGGGGGTTATGCTCGTACAGCAGACGCTGACGATACGCGGCCGGCACCGTGTCCAGGGCACCGAAGTTGACCATGTCCAGTGCCCCAACCGAGCCCACATAGGGCACGGCGAAGCGGGCCACGGCGTCGAGTCTCTCCTCGCCGGCACTGAACACACCGCCCATGAACAGGTCGCAAATCTCGGTAGTGGTGACATCCAGCAAGCCGGTGATCATGCCGCTGGCGACCAGCTTCTCCATGGACTGCCCGCCGGTGCCGGTAGCATGAAAGACCAGGCAGTCGTACTCCGAAGCCAGCTCTCGCGTCACCTGAGTAATGCAGTCGGTGGTCACCCCGAACATGCTCAGGCCGATAGCCGGCTTGCCGCCTTCCCCTTCCGGAATGCGGCCCTGCAACATGCCAGCAAGGGCATTGGCCGCATTGCCGAGGACCCGTCGGGAAATCCGGTTGAGGCCGGCCACATCGGTGACCGAGTACATCATGGCGATATCGCTGGGACCGACATAGGGCCCCACGTTGCCGGACGCCACCGTCGAGACCATGACCTTGGGCACGCCGACATCCAGATCCCGCATGGCCGGGGTGATAAGCGCCGTCCCGCCCGAGCCGCCCAAGCCGATGACGCCGCCGACGTCGGGGCGGCTGGCAAGCAGCCGACGCAAGGCTTCGGACATGGCGGCGACCGCTCGACCGCGGTCGTTGACGAACACCTCTTCGGGTCCGTCGGGGTGGCTGGCCGCGACATCCGCGGCGCGTATATCGGCGGTATCGCTGTCTTCACCGCGGGTACTGACGTCGACCACCACGGTATCCAGGCCTGCCGCCTGGAGCAGACTGCGAACGTAGCGCAGCTCAGCGGCTTTCGTGTCGCAGGTACCGATGATGTAAGCTTTCGAACTCATGGCATGTCTCCTTTTTGCCGCCGTCGCTGCAGCGGTCTCCTTGTTTTCGTTTCATGACGTTGCAGTAAGCGTGCCAAGTTGGCTTAGTCCGCCCCGGCGCGGTTTTCTGCCCTATGGACACCTGACGAAACGGGTAATACTGAGTAGCCATTACCCGAAATGACACGACTTGACCCATGGGTACCCGATGATCTTGCCAAGCCCTGCTGTCTTCGGACGGTTGGTGGCCAGCCTCGAAGAGGCACGCCGCCACGACGATGTCGCCACGCTTTTGAGCCCCATCACCTCCCGCCTCCCGGCGCAGCTGGCCGACTTGGCCAGCAGCTTGCCGATCGGCGATGCCAACGGCGAGCTGCTGGAGGCGCTGCGTAGCCATGGCGACTTTCCCACGCGAACCGTTGCCGGGGTACTGGCCACCGACCCGTTTCGTCTCGCGGACGACCTGCTCGAGATGCTGCGCCAACGAGGCTGCAACCGGGTGGCCAACTGGCCTAGCACCGCCATGCTCGGGGGCGAGCTTGGGCAGGCGCTGGCCCATTCGGGGTTGGGCTATGCGGAGGAAATGGCGTTCTTGGCCCGGGCGCGTCAACAAGGCTTCGAGACCCTGGCGGTCATCACACAGGAGCAGCAGCTCGTTTCAGCCTTGGCGGCCCAGCCCTCACGGCTACTCATCGCCGTTGCGCTTGAGGCCGCCGAGGGCCCGTCGGAGCGGGAGAGCGCCCGCCTGGCGAGCTTGGCGGAAAGGATTCGGGACGCGGGCTACCCGCTGTGGCTTTATGAACATGACGAGGTAAAAGCCGTAACGGCGAGCCTCCACCACTGGGCGGAAGTCCTGATCCGTCACTCCGACAGGGCCGACGAGGGCAGCATGACGGCTCCCTTGTAGGCCCCACCTTGTAGGCCCCAGGCGCAGACGCCGTTCAGTCAGGCCTAGAGCAGGCCATAGCGCCGCATCTTGTTGTAGAGGGTTTTACGCGACAGTCCCAGCTCGACCGCCGTGGCCTGGCGGCGGAAACGATTGCGCCGCAGCGCGTCGAGAATCCATTCACGCTCGCTCTCGGGCATCGCAACCGCAGAGGCGGCATGCCCGGTGCCGGGCCGAGGACTCGGTGGTGGCGGCATGCGGCTGTCCAGCAGTGGCAGGTCGTCGACCGTGACCACAACGTCATCGCACATGACCACGGCGCGCTCGAGCACGTTGCGCAGCTCACGCACATTGCCCGGCCACGGGTGCTGCATCAACACCCGGTAAGCCGAGGCATCCATCTCGCGCACACGCGGGTTCACCTCATCGGCGATGCGCGGCAACAAGTGGCGCACCAGCAGTGGGATGTCCTCGATGCGCTCGCGCAATGGCGGCAGGCGTATCTCGACGCTATTGAGGCGGTACAGCAGGTCTTCACGGAAGCCCCCTTCGGCCACCATGGCGTGCAGGGAGCGATTGGTGGCACAGATCAGCCGGGCATCGGAGTGACGCGGCGTATTGCTGCCCAGCCGCTCAAAGCTACCATCTTCCAATACCCGTAACAGCTTGGCCTGCAGTGCCAGCTCAAGATCGCCGATCTCGTCAAGCATCAGAGAAGTGCCATGCGCCTGTTCGAAGCGTCCGATGCGGGCCTTGTGGGCTCCGGTGAAGGCGCCGGCTTCATGGCCGAACAGCTCGCTTTCGAGCAACTCCCGGGGAATCGCCGCGCAATTGACCGCCACCAGCCGCTGGTGGCGACGCGGGCTGCTGAGATGAATGGCGCGTGCCGCCAGCTCCTTGCCGGTGCCGTTCTCGCCGGTCACCAGCACCGAGATGTCGCTCTGGGCCACCTTGCGAATCATCTTCACCACTTCGGTGATGGCGGCGGAACGGCCAATCAGACCGAACTCATGGCCATCTCCCAGCCACTCGCTCTTGAGGTTGTGCAAGCGGTGCTGTAACTGGGCAACGGCCTTGTAGGCGGACGTCGTCTCGGCCACTGCCGCTTCGAGGGGGATGCGGTCGATGGTGGAGCCCCCGATGTAACCATTGGCCCCGGACACCTGCGCGACCTTCTTGGCCTCGTCGGGTGTGGTGATAGGCCCCCCCTCGACGGTACAGCGTACTGCCGGATGCCGGGCTCGCACGGCTTCACAGATCACACGGGCGTGTTCGGCCGCTTCGTCCAGGCTGAAACGGCTGGGCACGCCGCTGACGCCGCCAGCGTTCCAGCCGTAATTGATGCACAGCATGTCGACGCCGGCATCGGCCATCGCCAGCGCTTCGCCCAGCTCGCGTACGTAGCCGCAGGTCTTCAGCCCCACCTGCCGTGCGAGCTGGAGCAGGCGCACCTCCCTGGCCAGCCCCACCCCGTTGCGCTCGAGTCGGGCGCGCATGGCGCCGTCGAAATGGACCACGGTGGGGAAATTGCAGATGCCCTGAAAGCCGGCTTCTGCAACCTGCTGCACCAGCCTCTCGAGATCGCAGTCGGGGTCGAAGACGCAGGCGCCGAAATAGACCGGCAGCGCCACACGCGTGAGAATTTCCGCTCGTGAGAAGCTCATCACCGCGCGATTGTTATCGGCGAGCGGCAGCATGCATGAAATGGAGGGGCCGCCCTGCACACGCAGGCGGCCGGCGTTGAGTGCCAGCAGGAAGTCGGCGCCTCCTTGGGCGGCAGCCTTTGCCGTCATGCCGGTGCCAATGGCGGCGCCCACCAGGAAACGACGGTTGTCGAGAGTCGATGCGTTGGCCATGAGCGCCATTAGAGCCCGGCAGCGGCTCCTTCACAAGAGCGGCCCGAGGTCAACGCTCCGGCAGCCCCTCCCGGCGAGCGAACCAGCTCTCCAGGATCAGCACCGCTGCGATGCCATCGACGCCATCGTCGCGGTAGCTCTTGCGCGGGTTGCGCAGCAGCCCTGATTCGCGGGCGATCGCCTTGGCCTCGCGGGTAGAACCACGTTCGTCGACCAACTCGCAGGGCTTGCCGTAGCGGCCGTAGAGGCGCTTGCCGAACTTGCGCGCCCTGGCGCTCATCTCCGATTCGCTGCCGTCCATGTTGAGCGGCAGCCCAACCACGAACAGGTCCGGCTGCCACTCCTCAACCAGCCGCGTGACGACGTTCCAATCGGGGATGCCGTCGCGGGCCGGCAGCGGTTCGAGCTGGCGGGCGCTGGCGAGCAGCTCGTTGCCCACCGCCACGCCGATGCGGCGGGTGCCGAAGTCGAAGGCCAGGATCAGGCGCTCGCTGGACATAGCCCCTCCTCGGGCCGACATTCGATGCGGCAACGCGATGAACGAAGGTCAGATAGGGCGGGCAACGCAGTATGACCGAGTGCAGGCCGTTGCAGCGCGAATGTCAAGAATGTCCGGCCTCCCGCGACATTAGATTCAGGTCGACCCCCAGGATGCCGGCGGCGGCACTCAAGCGCTGCTCCGCCGGGACCCTGAACAGAATATCGCCCTGCGCCTCGACGGTGAGCCAGGCGTTGTCCTTGAGCTCCTGCTCGAGCTGACCCGCTTCCCAGCCGGCACAGCCCAGGCACACCAGAAACTCCTCGGGGCCACGACCGGCGGCCAGCGCCAGCAGGATGTCCATGGAGGTGGTCAGGGCGATGTCGTCGTCCACCTGAATGCTGGAATCCCACGGCGTACTGGAGCCACGATGCAGGATGAAGCCGCGGTCCTTGTGGGTCGGACCGCCGTAGTAGACCGGCGCGTTACGATGCGGGCTCTCCTCGCCGTCGAGTTCGAGCTGCTCGAACAGCGCCTCCAGGGTGATCTCCAGCGGCCGGTTGACGATCACGCCCATGGTGCCGTTCTCATCGTGGTCGCAGAGATAGCTGAGGGTGCCGGAAAAATTGGAATCCTCCAAGTGCGGCATCGCCAGCAGAAAATGATGTCTCAAGCCTAGGTTTTGCACGGATTGCATGGGACTCCCGGGCGGCGGCGAGATCCGAGGAAACGCGGTATGCGTCGTTCCCTTTAGCGCACGCCAAAATGATTACCTTGCCCGAACCGCCAGACGCGGGTGATGGAAAGGCTGTCCAGCCCACCCATGGCGCTGTCGAAGGGCCGGTAGGGCCCGGCTCCATGCACGGTATCGAGTGCCGCCTGATCGAGTTCGGTATGTCCTGAGGATTGTACCACCTCCGCCTGGCGAAGCTGACCATCTCGTCCGATCACTACGCGAATGCGCAGCTGTCCATGCAGATGGCTCGGAGCGGGATGAACCCGATTGCCGTAATCCTCGACACGGCGGGTCCAGTCATGGATATAGCGTGCCTCGGCGGCCCGCTGGGCGGCGGAACGCGGTGTGTCGTCGGCTTCGCCCGCGAGGTTGGCATCGAGCTGCTGACGGATGCTGCCGGTGGCCTGGGCCAGCAGGTCGCGCCCCGATGTCGAAGGTACATTGGCAGCCGACTCCGCCAGTGATTCCTCCGGTGGGAGGGTGCCTTGCGACTCCGCCTGTGGCTGGGCTTCGCTCTCCTCGGCGGCTTCGGCCGGCCCCTCCTCGGCCACCTCGGGTTCGTCAGCGGGCCGTTCGGCCGACGCCGCCGGTGCCGCACTACTATCCGGTGCCTCGAGGTGCGGCAGCTCGTCGAGCGGTACCGATCGCCCGGGAGTCTCCGCAGTCTCTTGGCCGGCGGCCTCCTGGTCCGTATCGGCAATGGTCTCCGCCTCGACCGGCGCCTCGGCAGGTCGGGTCACCAGCACCACGTCCAGGCTGGTGCGCTCCGCAGGCATCGGCGTGAACTGCCAGCTTGCCACTATCCCGATCAGCAGCAGGTGCAACAGCAGCGCAGCCAACAACGCCGACCAGCGCCGGTAGGGTCGCGTGACCGGAGCGCAGCGGATGGAGTCGCTGATCGAGGCCGCCATGAACGGAGCCCAACCTCCCCTTGCCCTATGCGTTACGAACGCTGCGCCAGGCGCCGCTCGATGGCATCCATCAGCAGGCCGGCAATGTCGGTGCCGCGCTGGTCATCGATCTCACGCACGCAGGTGGGGCTCGTCACGTTGATCTCGGTGATGTAGTCGCCGATCACGTCGAGCCCCACGAACATCAGCCCCTTCTCGCGGATCATCGGCTGCACCTGCGAGATCAGCCAGTGGTCGCGTTCGGTCAGCTCGCGGCTGACTCCGGTGCCGCCGGCAGCCAGGTTGCCACGGGTCTCACCGGCCATCGGCACCCGGGCCAGGCCGTAGGGTACCGGCTCGCCGTCCACCAGCAGGATACGGGTATCGCCGTCCTTGATCTCGGGGATGTAGCGCTGGGCCATGATCTGGCGCTGGCCGCGTTCGGTCAGCGTCTCGATGATGGCTCCCAGGTTCCGCCCCTCGGGCTGCACGTGGAAGATCCCGCTGCCGCCCATGCCGTCCAGCGGCTTGAAGATCACGTCCCGGTGCTCGGCATGGAAGGCGCGCAGTACCGACTCACTGCAAGAAACCACCGTCGGCGTGCAGCACTGCGGGAACTGCTGGGCGAACAGCTTCTCGTTGCATTCCAGCAGCGCCCGTGTGGGATTGACCACCAGCACGCCCTCGCGTTCCGCGAAGCCCAGCAGGTGCACGGCATTGAGGAAGTGCGCGTCGACCGGCGGGTCCTTGCGCATCAGGATCACGTCGAGCTCGGCCAGCGGACGCTCCTGAGGGGCCCCCAGCGCGTACCAGTCGTCGGGGTTGCGGAAGGCGGCGAGATCGCGCATGCGCGCGTGAGCCCGACCGTCACGCAGGTAGAGATCTTCCTGCTCCATGTAGTGCAGCGACCAGCCACGCTCCTGGGCCGCCCACAGCATGGCCAGGGTAGTGTCCTTCTTGTAGGTGAGGTGGGCGATGGAATCCATCACCACGCCCACGCGCAAGGGTCGTTCGCTCGTCTGTTGGCTCATCGGCAGCGTTCCATCGTGATACGGGAAATGAGCGCAGTATGACCCAGGGCTTCCGGCAACACCAAGGCAGCTTGACAGGGCACGCCAAGCCCCTCTATTTTAGTTTCAAATGAAACTAAAATAGAGGCTAAAAAAGCCCGCGCAGGACCCTGGCGCTCCTTCGGCCACCCTACGAGACCCACCATGATCGATATCCAGCAGATCCACCATGTCGCCTATCGCTGTCGCGACGCCAAGGAAACCGTTGAGTGGTACCAGGACAAGCTCAACATGGAGTTCCTGGTCGCCATCGCCGAGGATCGGGTGCCCTCCACCAAGGCACCCGATCCCTACATGCACCTGTTTCTGAATGCCGGCAACGGCAACATTCTGGCCTTCTTTGAGCTGCCCAACTCCCCCGAGATGGGCCGCGACCCCAACACCCCGGAGTGGGTGCAGCACATCGCCTTCCGGGTGGCCGACGAGGCCGCCCTGCTGTCGGCGAAGGAGCAGCTCGAAAGCAAGGGAGTGGAGGTGATCGGCCCCACCGAGCACGGCATCATCCGCTCGATCTACTTCTTCGATCCCAACGGCCATCGCCTGGAGCTGACTTACGTGAAGGGCACGCCGGAGCAGATGCGCCAGCTCAAGGAAGTGGCGCCGGCGATGATCGAAGAGTGGTCGAAGACCAAGCGCGCCCCCAAGCATGCCGCCTGGCTGCACGAGGAGGAGTTCAAGGCGCTCGACTGAGCGCCAGGATGATCTGCGCTTCGATATGTCGGTTACGCTCACCGCGAGACTGTACTCGCCATCTCAAGGCAAGTTCCGCTGGGTTGGCAATTGGCATGGTGATTGAGTCACGCTGTCACCCGAACAGGTGACAGTGTGAGTGCAAGGCCTACCTCGTCATCACATCGGGCCGGAGAGAGTCCACCCCGGTGCTGTAAACCTCGCGCGCAAAAGAAACCACCTCCATACCCCATATGAGCAGAGTGAAGCTTCACACATGGAGGTTCACCTCAGAGCTGATGGTCCATCTCGCTGAAAGGCACAATCCTCTCCCGTGAACGGGCAATATGATCTGCCATTGCCCACTTGGCATCCTCAGTCTTCCCATTCAGCAAGGCGTCAAGCAACACAATATGTTCGGACACCGCTTCGTGTGTGATTGTAAAGTGCTGACGGGAGCGGAATAGATGGGTATGGATTCGAAGACGGTCGAGAGTATCCACGATAAGTGAATTCCCCGAGGCTTCTGCAATAATGGCGTGAAACTCAGCATCGAAGCGAGCAAACTGGCTGTAATTTCTTTGAGCTATGTCATTTTCTAGTTCGCACATATGGTCATGTGCCTCCTGCAATCTTTCCGCTGTCTCCTGTGTCATATTGCGAGCCGCCAGCTCGGCGGCGGCTGGTTCAAGCAACATTCGCATCTCATAGATTTCTTCAAAGTGACGCGCATTGGGAACGGGCGCAGCACTGTAGCCTACGTTGTGCTTTTTTACGACGAGCCCTTCGGCTTCCAAGCGGATTAGCGCGGCTCGTATAGGAGTCTGTGATACTCCCAGCTCACGGGCAAGAGCGTCGACTGAAATCCGCTCCCGAGGGGCAATCTTAAGTGAAATGATCTGCGACAGCAGCACCTCGTAGACGTCCTCCCCCATTGCACTTCTAGCCTTTAGACGACTTTGTGCTGTCTCTCCTGAACCTAAAAATCGAGTCATCTCTGCTCTCCTTTACCCCTTGACCCCGAATCTTGTTGGAGCTAGGCTGGCCCAACAATATCAAATCCGATCGGAAATGTGAAATGTCACTGATACCTGTCGACAAGATTCGAAGCACGGCGGAAAAAGCGTTTATCCAAGCCGGTGTTTCGCCTAGCTTTGCGGCTGTTCAAGCCGATCTTCTCATCGAGGCCGAGCTGCGCGGCCACGCATCTCATGGCCTGCTGCGCCTCCCTCGGCTGGTTGCACGGATCAAGGCCGGTGTAGCGGATCCGGCAGCGACCGGGCAGCAGAGCTGGCGTGGAAGCGCCTTTCTTTCGGTCGAAGGGCAGAACGGACTTGGTCCAGTGGTTGCCATGTCTGCACTAGACGCTCTTTGCGACCGGGTAAGCGAGACCGGAGTAGCCCTCTCGGCGATCCGGAATTGCAACCACCTCGGTATGCTCGCGTGGTACGCCCGAAAGATTGCTGAGCGCGGCAAAGTTCTTATTGCGCTTACCACAAGCGAGGCGCTGGTACATCCCTGGGGCGGACGATATGCCATGATCGGCACTAACCCAATTGCCATCGGCGTGCCTGCCGATCCGCAACCCTTCGTGATGGACATGGCTACGAGTCAAGTCTCCATGGGTAAGCTGCATGACTATGCCAACCGTGGGAAATCCATCCCCGAGGGCTGGGCACTTGATGAAGCGGGTAACACCACCACCGATGCCGCCGCCGCGACGAAGGGTTCCATTGCCCCGTTCGGCGGCCCCAAGGGTTACGCCCTAGGACTGGGTTTCGAAGTGCTGGTAGGCGTGCTAACCGCCTCGGCACTCGGCACTGACGTGGAGGGCACGCTGGACGACGATATGGTCTGCAACAAGGGCGATATCTTTATAGTTATGGAACCTGCCTCTCGTGACTTCGCCTCCATCTCGGCCTATCTCGACACGATTCGCAACATGCCGGCCGCCGATCCTGACCGCCCGGTGGCCATCCCCGGAGACCGCGCTGGCGCGGAATACAATCGATGCCTAGAGACCGGACATGAGCCAGATCCAGAGATATGGCGGACGATCTGTGCCCTCGCTAACGATACTGTAACGGAGTTCTGAACATGCAATACGATTACGGGCTCACCCGATCACCAGGTCGTATCTTGTTTGGCGCAGGCCAGATCAATGCACTGCCTCATCTCGCTAGAGATTACGGGCGAAAGGCGCTGCTCTGCACCGACGAGCGACTTGTCGAATCCGGCATAGTGGCCGGGATCAAGACTGATCTACGGCGGGTGGGGGTTGAGGTGCGCGTGTTCGACGGCACTGAGCCCGAGCTCCCGGTATCCTGCGTCTACGCTTGCGCCGATGCACACCGTGATTTTGCTCCAAACGTTATCATTGGGCTCGGAGGTGGAAGTTGCCTGGACCTCGCTAAGCTGGTGAGTCTCGTCCTCAGCGGACATGACGACCTCGCCGCTCTTTATGGTGAATTCAAGGTAGAACGCCCAACCCTCCCCGTCATTGCGATCCCAACCACCTCGGGCACCGGCTCGGAAGTAACGCCCGTGGCCGTTCTCGGCGACAAAGGTCGCGATCTCAAAGTCGGTATATCGGATCCTGCGTTAATTCCCGATATCGCCATCTGCGATCCCCAATTGACGACCACCTGCCCGCCAAGACTTACCGCTGTGTCAGGGATTGATGCGATGGCTCATGCAATTGAGGCCTACACAGCGATCCGTCAGGACACCGGGCCGAGGGCCGCCTGCGAACGGGTATTCGTCGGCAAGAATGCACTTTCGGATCATCATGCGATCGGAGCAATTCGGCTAATTTACGCGCACCTAGCCGACGCGGTAGATAACGGCGAGGATGACACCGCCCGCGCCGCACTGATGTTAGGCTCGACTCTCGCCGGGCTCGCCTTCGGCAGCGCAGGCACCTCTGCAGCGCATGCGATCCAGTACCCCATCGGCGCGTTGACACACACCGCCCACGGACTCGGGATCGGGATTTTATTGCCGCATGTGATGCATTACAACGTGGTGGCAGCCGAGGACAGCTTTGCAGAGATTGCACGTGCCATCGGCATCGTTAGCAGTGACACCTCCAATGCCGAGGCCGCCCAGACCTTAGTCCAGGCGGTACAAGATCTAGTCATCCGAATCGGATTGCCGCGCGACCTGTCGGCGATCGGCGTACCCGCAGATAAGGTGCCTTGGATCGCGGAGCGCTCCCTCGATGCCACTCGCCTTGCCAACAATAATCCTCGCCCGCTAACCGCCAAAGGCGTTGCGACCATCCTACAGGCGGCACTCGGCGGCGCCGGAGATTCTACAGGAAAGGAAGTCACCCATGCTTGACGTGAGCAAACTAAGTACAAACCTCTTCATTGGCGGCAAGTGGGTCAACAGCGAGCGCGGCACCCCGATCGCCGTCTTCAACCCATCTACCGAGGAGCGGATCACAACAGTAGCCGACGCTTCCGAAGCCGACGCAACCCGCGCAGTCGATGCCGCCGCCGAGGCCGCGCTGGGCTGGGCCACCACCCCGGCCCGCGAGCGCGCCGAGATTCTGCGTCGGTGCTTCGAAGTGATAACCCGTGATACCGATCGACTGGCAGAGCTCATCTCGCTTGAGAACGGTAAATCACTGCGCGATGCAAGAAGCGAGGTTGCTTATGGCGCTGAGTTCTTCCGTTGGTTTGCAGAAGAGGCGGTGCGACCGTTCGGTGACATAGGAATTGCCCCCAGCGGCGCGAACCGAATCCTGGTGCAGTACCAGCCCATCGGAGTCTCAGTACTGATCACGCCATGGAATTTCCCTGCTGCCATGGCGACCCGGAAGATCGCACCAGCGCTGGCGGCAGGCTGCACCTGTGTCTTGAAACCGGCAACCGAAACGCCACTCACCGCCTACGCCATAGCAGAGCTTTTAGCCGAAGCCGGGGTGCCGGACGGGACGGTAAACGTAATCACTAGCTCGACCACTGCCCCAGTAGTCAATACTATGCTCGCCGATCCTCGTGTCCGTAAGCTGTCGTTCACTGGCTCTACAGAGGTCGGGCGCTTGCTGCTTCGGCAGGCGGCCAATCAGGTGATCCATTCTTCGATGGAACTGGGCGGAAATGCGCCTTTCGTGGTCTGCGCCGATGCCAATCTGGACGATGCCATCGAAGGCGCAATGATCGCCAAAATGCGCAATGGTGGTGAAGCCTGCACCGCAGCCAACCGCTTCATCGTGCATGAAAGCATCGCCGAAAATTTTACTACACGGCTTGCAGAGCGCATGTCGGCGCTCAGGATTGGTCCGGGCAACGCTCCCGATACCGATTGCGGGCCGCTCATCAATGAGACAACAGTTTCGAAAGTCAAGGCACTGGTCGACGAAGCGGTCGAAAAGGGGGCGCGCTTGGTCTGCGGCGGCGAACGACTGAACCAGCCCGGCTTTTACTACACTCCGACCGTAATCTCGAACGTCCCCCCAGAGGCACGCATCGCCCGAGAAGAGATCTTCGGCCCGGTCGCTCCAATCTATACCTTCCGCGACGAAGCAGACGCCATCGCCCATGCCAATGATACTGAGTACGGGCTGGTAGCCTATCTCTATACCTCCGACTTGTCTCGCGGGTTAAAACTCTCCGAACAACTCGAGGCGGGTATGATCGCACTCAACCGCGGCTTGGTCTCGGACCCAGCAGCTCCTTTCGGCGGCGTCAAACAATCCGGCCTCGGCCGCGAGGGCGCGCACCATGGGATGCTGGAATTCATGGAAGCAAAATACGTGGCGACCAGTTGGTAAGCCGAGGGGGAGACAGCATGGCGAAATACAATATCGCAACTATCTACGGTGATGGCATCGGACCGGAGGTCGCCCGATCGAGCGTCCGCGTTCTCAAGAACGCACTCGGCTCAGATGCGCTGCATTTCGAGGAACTCCCAGGCGGAGCCGAGCATTATGTAGATTCTGGTGAGGTGCTTCCAGAAGATACCTTCACCGCCTGCCGCGACATGGACGCGATTTTGCACGGTGCGGCAGGGCTTCCGGGCGTGACCTACGAAGATGGCACCGAAGTGGGCAACGACTTGCACCTACTGTTGCGCTTTAAGCTCGATCTCTACGCTAACATGCGTCCGGTCAAATTGCTCAAAGGCGTCACTTCGCCGCTAGCGGCGTTTCGGGACGGAGGGGCGATCGATTACATCATCGTTCGCGAGAACACAGAAGGGCTCTATGCCAGCCGCGGCGCTGGTGTGGTACTGCGTGGAGAGATCGCCAGCGACAGCCTGATCGTCACCCGCAAGGGGACAGAAAGGGTGGCGCGCTTCGCTCTCAATGTGGCGCGTAAGCGCAATGGTGCACCACGCGACGGAGTGAGTCGCCTGACGGTTTGCGACAAGGCCAATATCCTACGCAGCTTCGCATTTTTTCGTGGTATCTGCGATGAGGTGTCTACCGACTTCCCTGATGTCGAGATCGACTACGCCTACGCTGATGCGATGACTGTACATCTGGTAAAGAAGCCTGATTTCTATGATGTGATCGTAGCTGAGAATATGTTCGGCGATATCATCTCCGATCTCGGCGCAGTGACAGTAGGCGGGATGGGGGTCTCACCGTCAGGCGAAATCGGCGATAATCACGCCCTTTTTCAGGGCGCGCATGGCTCGGCCCCCGACATTGCCGGCCAGGATGGCGCGAGCCCCGTAGCCACCATTCTCTCGTCGGCCCTGATGCTCGACTGGCTCGGCGAGCGCCATGACGATACCAACCTCGTTGAGGGCGCAAACCGGATTAGAAACGCGGTCAACGCCGTTCTGTCTGCGGGAGAGTTTATTCCCCGGGATCTTGGCGGCTCTGCCCGCTGTAGCGAAATGACAGAAGCTATTTGCCGCGCGCTGGATTAGAGTGCGGCATTTACCCAGTGCCGGAATGCCGGCGCATTACAAATACACATAAGATGGGAGCATGCCAGTGAAACTTAATAGGCATAACTACAAGAGTAAAATTCTTGGCGCCGCGGTCGGTTTTGGCCTCGTCCTAGCCCTGCAACCCGCCTTCGCGCAGAGCGAAGACTATCCCAGCAAACCAGTGAACTACATCATAGTGTTCAATGCCGGTGGAGCCTCGGATATCGCAGCGCGGATGCAACAGAAATATTTCGAGGAAGAGAACGGCATGCCAGCTGTAGTGCAGTATATGCCCGGCGGCGGTGGCGCTCAGGGTTGGTCCCGACTCAATAATATGGAGCCTGACGGCTATACTATTATGGGAACTAATCTGCCACATAACGTGCTACAACCGATGGCGGGGGATGTAGGATACGAGACAGAAGATATCACCACCGTGAACTTCTTCCAGTATACACCCAACATTATTGCCGTCGCGGCTGATAGTGAATTCGAGACGTTACAGCAGCTTATTGATCATGCCAAAGAAAATCCGGGTGCCGTCACTTTCTCTGGATCTGGCTCGCGCAGTGGGGACGAGGTGATGAAAGCTCGCTTCGACCAAATCTCAGGCGTAACAACTACTTACATCCCATTCTCGGGAACTAGTCCTGCTAGCGCTGCACTCCTCGGCCACCAGGTTACCGCCTCGGTCACCTACACGACCGAAGCCGTAAACCAAAGCGACAACATCCGAGTGCTGGCGGTCGCCGCCGAGGAGCGCCTTTCCTCTCTTCCGGATGCGCCGACCTTTAAGGAACTTGGCTTCGATCTCGTTGGCGGGGCCTATCGCGGCGTGGGCGTCCCCAAGGATACACCTGAGGAGCTTCGTCAGGCTGTCTCTGATGCCATCTCGCGTATTAGTGCCAACGCAAAGTTTCGCTCTGAAATGAGTGAGGCGGGATTTGTGCCGATCGACATTCCCTACAGCAAGGTTGAAGCCTTCATTGTCGACCAGAAAGAAATTTACCAATCAGTCGAAGAGCCACTTGGGTTGACCTCTAACTGAGCTGCCTACCATGGCTCCGGCTGCAAGAGCGGCTGGAGCCCTTAATCCTAGGTGAGAGCCGAATCATGGAAATACTAGGGTATCTCCTCAACGCGCTGACTCCGAGCAATCTGATGCTCGCGCTCTGTGGCGTTGTCTTAGGAACAATCATCGGTGCCCTGCCGGGCCTTTCTGCGACCATGGCCGTTGCTGTGCTCGTGCCTTTTACTTTCACAATGGACCCAGCCTCTGGCCTCGTTATGCTAGGAGCAATCTATACCTCATCACTCTATGGAGGAGCCTTCGCGGCTATCTTGGTAAATACTCCCGGTACACCCTCTGCCATCGCCACCACTTTCGATGGATTTCCCATGGCACGGCGTGGTGATGGCGCGTTAGCCATCACCATTGCAACAATTGCATCAGTTGTCGGCGGCGTTGTGGGGGTGACGCTTCTGCTACTTCTTGCTCCGCCCTTGGCTAAGATCGCCCTTCAGTTTGGCCCAGCCGAATATTTCTGGCTGGCCATACTCGGATTAACTATCGTTTCGGCACTCTCTGCAGGCAACCAGCTCAAGGGCCTAACCGCGGCACTTCTAGGCCTTGCCCTGTCCTTAGTCGGGGTAGCCACAGTGGGTGGCGACGTTCGGCTAACCTTCGGCAATAGCAATCTGGTCAGTGGCGTCAACATCATAGCGGGGCTTATCGGTATTTATTGCATCCCAGTGTTGCTCGACCTCGTCATGTCCCGCGACCCACACCTACAACCGGCAACCGAGAGAGGAGGCTTCCGCCTATGCGAAGCAGGCTCTACGATCATTCGCGACAAGGTCAACCTGATCCGCAGCTCGATTCTTGGAACGCTGATAGGAATCCTACCGGGAGCGGGCGGCTCAATCGCCAGTCTGGTGACCTATGCTGAGGCACGCCGAGCTTCGAGCGACAGCAAGAGCTTTGGCAAGGGTAACCCTTCGGGCATCATCGCAACGGAGTCCGCCAACAACGCTACCGTAGGCGGCGGCTTTGTCCCGACCTTGGTCCTCGGGATACCCGGCACTCCACCAGACGCTATTATTCTTGGAGCGCTTATGGTGCAGGGGATTAAGGTAGGCCCGACCCTATTTGTCGAGCAAGCCCCGATTACCTATACCTTCATCTTCGGCCTGCTGATTGCAACCCTATTCATGCTGCCGGTCGGTCTTATTATAGGCCGCTTTGCCTTCCGGGCAATCTCTTCAATTCCCAAGGCGGCCCTTGTCCCTGCGATCGCTTTTCTAACTGTAGCAGGCAGCTACGCAATCCAGAACAGCATCAGCGATACCGTGATTATGTTTGTGCTGGGCTGCTTCGCCTGGGTGATGAAATCCTTCAGCTACCCTATCTCACCCATCGCGCTCGGCCTAGTGCTCGGCTCCATCGCTGAACAGGGATTCGTCCAGAGTTACCTGATAGGACAAGCACAAGGTGATGTTCTTGGCCGTTTCTTCCATGGCCCGATTTCTCTAGCACTGGTGGCACTCATCCTCCTAGGCCTGCTTTATCCGACTTTCAAGAAGTTGATTAATCGCCGTGGGAATACATCCCGGCAGGGGAACGATATATGAATGATCTGAAAATAAAAACCGCTTTTGGCTCCATATTTTTTATTTCTCTAGGCGCCATCGTTTGGTGGCAATCTCTCAATCTCAGTGTAATGGGGGCTGTATTTCCTCGGGTGGTTTCAATCACAATGATGCTGACCTCTGTGCTGATCATTCTTCGCATGTTACTTTCAAAGGCACCCCTTTGGAGTGAAGCGACGAGAGAAAAGCCCAAGAATATCTGGCGCGGTATTTTGCTTGTCATGACGATCGGGATCTGGCTCATGCTGTTTAGACCACTGGGGATGATACTGTCGAGCATACTCGCCTTCGCTGTACTCATGCTTATCGCTGAACAGGACGAGCTGCGCCCACTGCGTACGACTCTCATCCTGATTGGCGGTGCCATTGGTATCTTCGCAGTGACCCTAGCAATGACCGAAGTGCTTATGATCCCGGTGCCTAAGGGTATATTGTCATAACCTTGACCCTATGTACTTTCATGCTTCCCAGAGGAGAATTGGAGCTTTCTTTACATGTGGCACCCTACCTCTTAACCTATTACAATTTCTCGAAGTAGGCTGCACTAGCACGTGCCAGATGCTTACGCAGCCCCTAGGTCTCAAAAAAGTCGCTCATCCCATCCGGGCTATATTCCAAGCGGCGGTCAAGGCAGCACACAAGCGCCGCAGGGGAAGATCCTCTTGCTTGTCGAAGGTTTGGTCTTCGTAGGCATGGGTCGACACTTATCTAATCGGCATCGACTCGATCAGATCTAGCCCGGCTCGCTGGTGGCCCCCGGCACCAAGCGGATGCCGTGGGCCTCAATGACGATCAGGCGTCGCTTGTAGAGCCGCCCGATGGCCTGCTTGAAGGCGTTCTTGCTCACCCCCAGGCGCGCCTTGATCGCCGCAGCATCGCTGCTGTCGGAGAGCGGCAGGTAGCCACCGCTCTCGCGCAGCGCCTTGAGCACCTGCTCGCCCACCACGTCGAGACGTGCCGGCCCCGGCGGCAACAGCGAGAGGTCGAGCCGGCCGTCGTCGCGCACGCGCTTTACGTAGCCCTTGGCCCGCTGCCCACGGCGCAGCGGTCGGGTGACATCATCGCGGTAAAGCAGACCCCAGAAGCGATGATTGACCACCGCCTTGTAGCCGAGGTCGGTAGCGTCGGCGACGATCAGCTCCACCTCGTCACCCGGCGCCAGCCCCGTTGCCTCGTCCTGTACGAAGCGGTCGAGCTTCTGTGACGCCACCGGACGCCCTTGCTGGTCCTCGTAGAGCCGCACCAGCACCCGCTTGCCCGGCGTGGGGCGGAAGCGTTGCTCGCCGAAGGGCAGCAGCACGTCACGCACATGGCCCCAGTCGAGAAAGGCACCAGTCTCGTTCACCGTAACCACCTCCAGGTAAGCCACCTCGCCCATCTGGGCCTTGGGCGTTCGCGAGGCGCGTCCGCGACCACGGTCCGATGAGGGCCTTGGAGAATTTGGGCGACCCTGGCGACGGTCGTTGGGAGGAGAGGCCATGATAGCTCCGCAGGATATAGGAGCGTCCATTATGGCAAATCGTGGCGTAAAAGGCGGCCCGAAGGCCGCCAAAGGTTCCAGGGAGATGCCTGAGAGTGCTTGCGCCGGAATTCGGCGATGGTCTTGAAGTCCGGGGTCAATCGGTTGAGGAACGGCTCAGCGGCTTAGTTAGCGTCACCATCACTCGTGTAACCGGTGAGCGCCAGATATTCACTGCTGAGGTCGGTATTCGCTCCGGCATCGGCCTTGAAGAAAGTCTTCTCCAGCAGAGCTTCGCGCTCTTCCATCAGTGCCTGGGCTGCCTGCATATGGTCGCTGACGATCCGGCGTGCCGCAACGCCGTCTCGCCGGCGCAAGGCGTCGATCAACTGACGCTGATAGTGGTAACCGCGCTGGCGCAATTCCGGGTAGGGCTGGTCATAGATTCGCTGGCAGACAGTCATGCTCATCAGCAGCCGGATGGGAAATCGGCACATCAGGGCGAGCAGCGGGTTAGGGCAGTAGTCTACCAGGACGAGGTGGAACTCCAGTTCCTTGATACGCTGAATGCGCTCCTCATCGAGCGAAGTTGGAGGATGATCGTAATAACTCGTTACCGCTTCAAGTCGCGTGAAGGCTTCGTCGTCCAGAACGCCCTCAAGGCTGGTCACCAGCGCTGGCCAGAGCGCCTTGCGCACCTCATAGATATCATGGATGGTCGGCGGCCTGAAAAAAAAATAATTGCCTAGCAGCTCCATGGCTCGATCATCACTTACTTCGCTGATGAAGGCACCGCCACCCGGGCCCGTGCGGGTCTGGATAAGGCCCTGGGCTTCCAGGCCGCGCAGCGCCTCGCGAATGGTTCCCTTGGCAGCGCCTAGAGCTTCGATCAGCTCCGGTTCTTGAGGCAGGCGATCGCCGGGGCTGAGCCCGTGGCGGGCGATGTATTCCTTGACGGCATCACCGATGACCTCGGTACGCTTGCGTCGGCCTGGCTGGCGTGCTCGCTTCATGAGGCTCTCTATCACTGGTCTGCATGTTGTCAGCCGTGGGATCTCTGGCCGGGGTGGCCACGATGATCCACGGGCCTGGCTGAGATGTCCACCCTGCCATATTCGAAGGAAGGTTTTGTCAATGGCTGACTTGCTGACCTTCGAGGCGCTAGGCTATAGCTGGTGAATTTTATAATGATAAAAGATGCCGTTGCGCAGCCAAGTGAACCCCGGAAGCGAGACTCCCATGACCTTCAGCCTGATCGCCCTGGATATCGACTCAAAGACTCTCGGCGTAGCCTGCGCCACCGGAGGACCAGCGCTTGGCGGCTTCGTACCGCACTTGCTGCCTGATGTCGGCGCAGCTATTACCCAAGGCTTCAGCACCAGCGTGATGGCTGCCGAGAAGGGGCTCGCTTGGTTAGCCGAGGGCAAGAGTGTGGAGGCGGCCGTGACCGAACTTCGTCGGCAGGATCGAGGCGAGGCCTGGCGCCAGGTGGCGCTGATGAATAGGCAGGGGCGGGTTGCCGGCTGGACGGGAGAGCAGAACGTTCCCGTTGCAGGCATGCATCTTGAGCCGGGGCTGATAGTGGCCGGTAACATGCTTGCCAGCGACGAAGTGATACCCGCGATGATGGCTGCCTTCCGGCATGCTCGTAACGAGAGGGGGCTGACTGAGGCTCTACTTGCTGCCTTGCTGGCCGCCCAGCGCCATGGAGGAGATCGCCGGGGTACTCGCTCGGCTGCACTCAAGGTGCGAGCGCCCGGTGACCTGCCTCTCGACCTACGCATCGACCATGCGCAGGATGCTGTCACTGAGTTGCAGACGCTTCACCAACATATCCAGGATGACACCGAGTACCAAGCGTTCTTGGCCCGCCTGCCTACAGCAGACAACCCGCATCGTCATTAGCGACAGGCCATATGGGCCGTTTCAGGAACCAAGGCCTTTCCCTCGAAAAACCCCTCCCCGCCACTCCTTTCAACTGTCCCGCTCATGATGAGTTGACACATACCGAATGTGTCACCTAGCCTAATTTATCATCATAAATTAGGCGGAGCGTTCCAAAGACGCCCAAGCGACATTGAGGTGAGCATGACGCTATCCCTAGATCAGGCCGGCCGGCAGGCTTGGCAGTGGCTGGAAGCCGCAGCGGAATTCAGCGAGACCCGAGACGTAGATCACGAAGGGGTGACACGCCGGTGCGCCACTGGCGAGCACAGGAGAGTGCTGGAAGCCTTGACCGAGTGGATGGAAGCACTGGGCATGTCGGTGAGGCTTGACAATGCCGCAAACCTGATCGGGCGACATGCCAGCCACTCGCCAGATGCCCGGACGCTGCTGATCGGTTCGCACCAGGACACCGTACCCCATGGTGGCAAGTATGACGGCATGATGGGCGTGATCTTGCCCTTGGCCTTGGTCATGTATTTGCGCGGGAACGACATTTCACTGCCCTTCCACATCGATGTGGTGGCCTTCAGTGACGAGGAAGGCACACGTTTCAGCTCGACGCTGCTGGGCTCCAAGGTGCTGGCGGGAACCTTCGAACCCGAGATGCTCAAGACTACCGATGATCAGGGCGTAACGCTTCATGCGGCTTTGGAAGCCTTTGGCTGCGACCCGACACGTATCCCTCTCGATCGCTACTCCCCCGAAGAAGTCGTTGCCTTTCTCGAGGTGCATATCGAGCAGGGCCCTCAATTGGAACACGCTTCGCTGCCGGTCGGGGTAGTCAGCGCCATCACCGGTATCGAGCGGCACCAGGTCAAGATTCACGGTATGGCCGGCCATGCCGGTACCGTCCCGATGTCGCTACGCCGTGATGCCCTGGTTGGAGCTGCCGAGGTGATCCGCCTTGTCGATGTCCTGTGCAAGGAGACAAAGGATCTGGTCGGCGTGGTGGGCAAGATCGAGAACGCGCCCAATGGTGTCAATGTCATCCCTCAAACCACCACACTGAGCATCGAGCTGCGCTCCCCCCACGACGAGGTACGCCAACGGGCCAGGAAATATCTGATCGAACAGATTGGCGTCGCGCTCGAAACGCTCGACCTGGCTTTCGGCCATACCCTGACCTATGAGCAATCCGCCGTGCAGTGTTCGTCATGGTTGACCGCCACTCTGGAAGAGGCGGTACAGGACTGTGGCATCGAGCCGCTGGTGCTGTTCAGCGGTGCCGGCCATGACGGTCTGGCCATGGCAGACCTCTGCGATATCGGCATGCTCTTCGTGCGCTGCCGAGAAGGGGTCAGTCATCACCCCAGCGAAGCTATCGAACCCGAGGACCTGACGGCTGCCGTCGAGGTACTCGTCCATACATGCCAGCGCCTGGCTCGTCGCCAGCCACTGGCATGACGATTTTCACCCACCATTCCAACAAGATCGGATAACGACCAAGGGTTTACCATGAACCAACAACAGCAACAGACCAGCAAGGCAACCGCCTCGGCGGTGCGCAAGTGGTACCAGCAGGTGCCGGACCCCATGGTCCTGATCTTCCTGATTCTGGTGGCCGCATACTTGATGACTTTCGTCGTGCCCGCCGGCGAGTTCGAACGACAAACGGTCGATGGCCGCACGACGGTCGTGCCGGGTTCCTTCGAATACCTAGCAGATGTGGCGAATCTGCATGTCTTTCGGGTATTCGTCGCCATTCCCGAAGGGCTGATAAGTGCCTCCCAGTTCCTGTTCATCGTGTTCATCGCCGGCGGCCTGTTCCATATCCTGCAGCGCACCGGAGCCTTGGAGAATGCTATTGGGGTGGCTGTTCACAAGGTCGGCGCCGAGGACAGTGTGAAGAGCCGCAATCTCATCATTGCGGCTGGGACCTTCATCTACGGTTTCTTCGGCGTAGCCGTGGGGTTCGAGAACAATATTGCTCTGGTGCCCATCGGGGTGCTGATTGCCACGGCTATAGGCTGTTCACGCCTGGTGGGCGTGGTAATGGCGGTGGGCGGCATCGGCATCGGTTTTGCGCTCTCGCCTATCAACCCTTACACCGTAGGGGTGGCACAGGGTATCGGTGAGTTGCCGACCTTTTCCGGTTGGTGGCTGCGTACGCTGATGGTGCTGGCTTGCCTGGCAACGTTGACCGTATTCATCTGTCGTTACGTGGTGCATGTAGATTACCAGGACGATCAGCCGGCGGAGCTGACCAAGCAGCTCAAGGACTACACCCTGACCCGCGCCAATCTCATGACTTTGGGTATCTTCTTGATCGGCCTTGTAATCATGCTGGTGGGAGTCTTTACGCGCGGCTGGTACATCAATGAGATTGCCGCCATGTTCTTGCTCATGGCGATCGTAATCGGCTTTGCCAATGGCCTTGGGGCCAATGAGCTGGTGAAGCAGATGATGGAGGGGGCCGCCTCCGTCACCGCCGGTGCGCTGGTGATCGGTGTTGCCGCCTCGATCCAGGTGATTCTGGAGGATGCCCAGATCATCGATACCATCGTCAACTCGCTGAGCACCCTGGTGGGTGACATGCCAATTGCGCTGGCGGCCGTAGCATCGAGCGTTATCCAGGGTGTGATAAACCTGTTCGTGCCCAGTGGATCGGGGCAGGCGTTGGTGACCATGCCGATTCTCATCCCGCTGTCCGACCTCATCGGCATGAGTCGTCAACTGATGATCACCGCCTTTCAGGTAGGCGATGGTCTGACCAATCTCATCGTGCCGACCTCGGGCGGCACACTGGCCATGCTGGCGTTGGGCAAAGTCTCTTATGCGCAGTGGCTGCGCGTGATCATGCCTCTCATGGTGCTCATCTATGCGATGTGCTGGATTGCCTTGATAGCAGGACACTACCTGGGCTACTAAACTTGCTCGGTTATCGAGCTTAATCACCATTTTCGAAATGGCAGGCGAGACGCCGTGATCGAATAGCAGGGGCGGGTTCCCTCAACGGGACTCGCCCCTGTCGTGCTCGTTCCCGCCAATCATGCAAGGAGAGTTGCACCATGAGCTTCCTCGCTGACGGTGATACGTGTCGTGGCCAAGCCCTTGATGAGATCCATGCGGCAGTCATGGCACGGCCCTGTGACGGCAAGGTCGCCGATTATATTCCGGCCCTGGCCAGCGTGGATGCCAACCGTTGCGGTATCGCCTTCGCTACCCTGGACGGCGAGATGCATGCCGCCGGCGATGCCAACATCCCTTTCTCGATCCAGAGCATCTCCAAGGTGTTTGGCCTTGTTCTGGCGATGCAGCGCATGGGCGACGATATATGGCAGCGGGTGGGAATGGAGCCTTCCGGGCAACCATTCAATTCCATCGTCCAGTTGGAGTGGGAGCACGGCATCCCGCGCAATCCCTTCATCAATGCCGGTGCCATTCTGGTAGCTGACACCCTGGTGTCGCACTTTTCTTCCAGCCGCCAGGCTTTCCTCAGCTTTGTGCGACGCCTGGCCGGCTGCGAACGCTGCGACATCAACGAAGAAGTGCTTGCCTCGGAGAGCCGTCACGGCAGTCGTAACGCTGCCCTGGCCCATCTGATGAAGAGCTTCGGAAACATCGAGGCGGAAGTGGACGACGTGCTGTCCCACTACTTCTTTCAATGCTCTCTGGAGATGAGCTGCACCGAACTGGCACAAAGCCTGCTATTTCTGGCCAACCGCGGGGTGCACCCACTGAGCGCTGAGCGGGTCACCACGCCTCGAGATGCACATCGAGTCAATGCCATCCTCTCCACCAGTGGCATGTACGACCAGTCCGGCCAATTTGCCTTCTCCGTCGGGCTGCCCGCCAAGAGCGGTGTCGGCGGCGGTATCGTGGCCATCGTGCCGGGGCTGGGCGTCATCAGCGCCTGGAGCCCGGCGCTCAACAAGCATGGCAACTCCACCCGTGCGCTCACCATGATCACCGAGCTGGCGGGACGGTTGGGATTATCGATTTATTAGGCTGTTTTTCCAGTTCACTAGCGCTTGATCTCCCCCTCAGCTACGGCAGTTGACGTGAGCAGGACCTTGGTGTCGCGTACATCATGCCTCGCGTTTGCCGTCCACCAAACGAGACACACCCCAGGGGTTGCCGTCACGCAGCGGTTCCGGCAGCAGGCCTTCCGGCAGCGCCTGGTAGCACACCGGACGCAGGAAGCGGAAGATCGCCGCGCTGCCCACCGAGGTAGTGCGTGAGTCGGAGGTAGCCGGGAACGGGCCGCCGTGGACCATGGCGTGGCATACCTCGACCCCGGTGGGCCAGCCGTTAGCGAGGAGCCGCCCTGCCTTGCGCTCGAGGATCGGCAGCAGCGCTTTCGCCGCGTCCAGGTCGCCGTCGTCCATCTGCAGCGTGGCGGTGAGCTGGCCTTCGAGCTGGGCCGCGACCTGGCGCACTTGGGCCTGATCGGCGCACTCGATCACCAGCGAGGCGGCGCCGAACACCTCCTCCTGCAGCTCGGGCTCGGCGAGGAAGTCCTGGGCCGTAGTGACGAACAGTCCCGCCTGGCAAGGGTGGGCCGATTCGCCGACCTGGCCACGAGCCACTTCCCTGACCTTGTCATTGCTGGAAAGCCGGCCCACGCCCTGCTCGTAGGCGTCATGGATGCCCGGGGTGAGCATGGTCTGGGCGGCGCTGGCCTTCACCGCGTCACTTGCCGCCTCGACGAAGGCGTCGAGCTCGGGGCCCTTCACCGCAATGACCAGGCCCGGGTTGGTGCAGAACTGCCCGGCGCCCATGTTGAGCGAGGCGACGAAGCCCTCGGCGAGCTGGGCGCCGCGAGCACGCAGCGCCTCGGGCAGCAGAAACACCGGGTTGATCGAGCTCATCTCGGCGTAGACCGGGATCGGCTGGGGGCGGGCCTGGGCAGTCCTCATCAAGGCCGTGCCGCCGCCGCGGGAGCCGGTGAAGCCCACCGCCTGGATGCGCGGGTCGGCGACCAGGGCCTGGCCGATCTCGTTGCCCGAGCCGAACAGCAGCGAGAACACGCCTTCCGGCAAGCCACTTCTCTTGATCGCTTTCTGCACGGCACGACCGACCAGCTCGGAGGTGCCGGGGTGGGCGGAGTGGCCCTTGACGATCACCGGGCAGCCGGCAGCCAGTGCCGAGGCGGTATCGCCGCCGGCCACGGAGAAGGCCAGCGGGAAGTTCGAGGCGCCGAACACAGCGACGGGACCGAGCGGGATATGACGCTGGCGCAGGTCGGCGCGGGGCATCGGCTCGCGCTCGGGCAGGGCCGGGTCGATGCGTACGTCGAGCCACTCGCCGGCACGCACCACCGAGGCGAACAGGCGCAGTTGGCCGCAGGTGCGGCCGCGCTCGCCTTCGAGGCGCGCCCGGGGCAGGCCGGTCTCGGCCATGGCGCGCTCGATCAGGTCGTCGCCGATAGCCTCGATCTCGCTGGCAATCATCTCCAGGAACTTGGCCCGCAGCGTCGGTGCGGTATCGCGGTAGGCGTCGAAGGCCTGCCGGGCCAGTTCACAGGCTTGCGCCACCTCGGCGGCGGTGGCGCCCGGGTAGGCGGGCTCCAGGGCGATGCCGGTGGCGGGGTCGATGGCGCGTATCTCGCCGCCAGTGCCACGCACGTCCTGCCGGCCAATCAATGAAACGCCTCTTAGCGTCATGTCACTCCTCCTGGTCGCGATATTTCGCATACATGGTCTTCGCCCGGTTGAGATGTTGGAACATGGTTTCCCGTGCCGCCTCGGCATCCCGCGAGAGGATCGCCTCGAGAATGTAGGCATGCTCTTCCTGCACCCGCTCCAGGTAACGCACCGATGTTGCCGGGTTGATCTCGATACTGAGCAGCTTGGCGCGAGGAATCACGCCCTGGCTGAACTGCTCGAAGAAACGTTCGAAAAAGGGGTTGTGGGTCGCCTTGGCGATGGCGTGGTGGAAACGGTAGTCCTCCTCGCGTGCCTGGGATTTCGCTTCGCACGCCGTAATAAAGGTCTCCTGGGCATGCTCCAGCGCCCGCCGGTCCGCCGCGTCATGACGCAGGGCGGCCAGCTCCGCCGCCGCCGGCTCCAAAGTCAGGCGTAGCTCCAGCACATGCAGGATGTCCTCCACAGTGGTGGGGCTGATGCGCTCGGCGGGCTTGGCCTCGATGGTGGTGGCACGCAGCACGGTGGTACCCACGCCGCGCCGCGTCTCGACCAACCCCAGCGACTTGAGATGCGTGATCGCCTCGCGGATCACGGTACGGCTGACGCCGAACGACTCGCACAGGCGGTTCTCGGTGGGCAGCTTCTCGCCCACGGCCACCTTGCCTTGGGTAATCAGCGCTTCGAGCTGCTCTGCTACATGTATAGGGAGCCCTCCTTCACGCAAGTTTTTCTTGAATTCAAACATATTTTTTCCGTAAATTAATGAACACTGTTCAAAAGGCTAATTGCCGTCGAGAAATATTTGAACAACTCCTTTTCAACTTTCTATTACTATAGAGGCTTTCTCAAGACCTTGTCGAATAAAAGAAATATCACTCCCCATAAGAATCATGTTCACCCCCATATTTTTCAAAGTATTCAAAGACCTTGAGTCCAAGGGTGAGCATACAGCCATGACTTGAATATTTTTTCTATCGCACTTCTTTACAAGTATCTCAAGATGTTCTCTTACTAAAGAAGAGTCTATGCTATAGTCTACAGACACTCCTCGAGACAAAGCAAAGTCCGCAGGCCCAAAATGGACTGCATCAATTCCCTCCACATCCAATATTTCATCTATATTATCAAAAAACTCAAAGCTCTCCGCCATTGGAACTATAAATGTCGATTCATTCTCCCTTTCAGTATATTTTTTCCAATCAAATCCTCGACCACCAAAACCAGCAGATCTTACAGAGCTGTCTCCACCTCTTCTTCCTAATGGAGGGAATTTTGCAGCCTTAATAACATTTTTCATTTGATCCGCAGTGTGAATCTGTGGTATCAGAACCCCACTTGCTCCCAGTTCCAGTGCTTTTCTTATTTCACTCGGGCTGTCCCCCGTAACCCTCACCAGAGAGTCAATATTGGATGCTCTAGCCGAAAGAATCAGCTTCTCCATATTGCTATCTATAGCTATAGATGTATGCTCAGAATCTATGAACACAAAGTCAAAACCATATGCAGACGAAAGTTCAATTGCCATAGGGGAAAGGGTATATACGTTGATACCAAAGACCGCACTTCCCTTGATCAAGTTTTCTCTGATTTTATTCATTTATTCCCTTCCATATGCACTAGATAAGACTCTGGAATACGATCCCTAAACGGGTGAATTTCGTAAACCCCCGGGTAACGTATAATCGACTTTTTCCTTGCTTTTTCAACATCAACGTTCGAGATAATCAAATCTCCGTCAGAGTCGTATTCCAAAACACTTCCATCAGGGCCAACGATATGGCTCATCCCCATAAATTCAACATCATTTTCAGCATCTGCGCGATTTGCCGCAACTAAGTAGACAAAATTTTCAGCAGCACGTACCTTTGTGAAAACCTCTGGCAAGAGCTTCGCTTCATAAGGCCATGCTGCTAAAAGCAATACTATATCGGCTCCTTTTAGCGCTAAAGTTCTAACAACCTCAGGAAAGCGAATTTCATAACATATGGCTATGCCAATTTTTCCAAGTTCCGTATCATAAACTTTGGCCGGAGATTTATCCTCAGGAATATCGGAAAACCTATCCCCTATCATGAATGGCAAATGTCTTTTATAATAATAGTCTATTACCCCACCAGGGCCAATAAAAGCCGCACAATTTAATACTTTTCCATCCAGCTTTCTGTAAAACCCTATCGCCGTATACATGTTCTTATTTTTACATACTTCTATAATGGGGGATAGTGCCCCATTGTTTACATCTATTGCTGCTGCTTCCAAGCTCTCTCTATCATCAAAGCACCCACCCGTAAGAAAGCACTCAGGAAATACAACTAGCCTACCTCCTTTTTCAGCAGCGGATTTTAGCTCTCCCACTGCAACTGCTATGCTTTTCTGCAAATCACCTTTGACAGGGGCCGCCTGTGATATAGCAATCTTCATACAACATCCTCAAACCTTGATGAAATTAATTTTACCTAATTAAAAAATTATTCAGAACAATGTTATCTATACGAGCTGAGTATTTCTCGATAACCGGTTCCACAGCTTGTCTAAATTCCAGCACCTGTTCTTCATCTAGGTAATTCACGCTCATGCCCATAGAAGCGAGTGCATTCAAAGCTTCTTCATCCGCCTGTCGGGATACTTCACGTTGCTCTATTCGCGCATCAAAAGCCGCCTGCTGAATCAAATCCCTCTCACTTTCATTCAGCTTATTCCATGTAGGCTTCCCAATAAGAACCACTTGAGGGTTATAGTTATGTCTAGTTACTGTCAGGTACTCCTGGACTTCATTGAATTTAGCTGCCATTATCAGCGGTGCAGGATTTTCCTGTCCATCCACCGCACCTGTTTCCATGGCAGTATAAAGTTCCGTAAAGGCCATAGGTACAGGATTTGCCCCCAGAGCTGACCACATATCCATGAACAGGGGGGTCTCTTGGACTCTAATATTGAGACCACGAAGATCTTCTAAATCTTCTATTGGTCTGGAGCGGTTAGTCAAATAGCGAAATCCTTGTTCCCAGTATGCCAGCCCAACCAACTGATGATTTTCTAGTTTGGATAAAAGTAGGCTTCCAGTATCGCCATCTACAATTTCGTCTACCTCCTCTGCGTCATCAAATATGAAAGGAAAATCAAAAATTGCGAAATCAGGTACTATATTGCTTAAATTACCGGCATTCCAAACCATCATATCAATGATCCCCCCTTGTAGAGAGGATAGCACCTGACTATCTCCTCCTAATACACCATTAGGAAATAGCTGGATTTTAATATTACCTTCACTCCTGGTTTCTACCAGATCTTTGAAAACACTCATTCCTTCATATTGAGGTGTTCCCTGAGGACTGGTAGAAGCAAATCTCAGGGTCATGTTTCTTACATCTTGTGCCTGGATTTGCGCTGAGAAAATCATTGTCAACGCTGAGACCGCCATGAGTGTTTTACGCATGTCATTCAACTCCTTTTTTGATATTAGAGGTTATAGCCTCATGAGAGCCACGCCAATGGCAACGTGACAATTTGTGGAAGCAGAACAATCAACAAAAGCACGATTAGCTGCGCAAGAAAAAAGGGCAGGGTCCCTTTCACAAGCTCTTCATATCTCAGCTTTCCAACACCACTAACCACATTTAGAACAGTTCCTACTGGCGGTGTTATCAAGCTCAGTGAGCAACAGATGACAAAAACAACTCCAAAATACACTGAGTCAATACCCGCAGCCGAAACGATAGGAACGAGAACAGGGCCTAGCAGCAAAATTGTTGGTGTAAGGTCCATGGCTGTTCCAATAAGGATAATCAGCACAACAATAACCAGCATCAAAAAAACTGGATATTCCATAAGGGGCGAAATTAAATGAATAAGCTGCCCAGGTATGTCAGCTATAGTAATCATCCATGCTGGGATTGAGGCTGCAGCAACCAAGAACATAACTGCCGCCGTGGATTTTCCTGCAATATAAAACACATCCAACAAATCCAAGGGCTTTATTTCTCGGTATATAACCACAGATATAATTATTGCATAAACAGCAGCCACAGCTCCTGCTTCAGTTGGAGTCACCACTCCAAACCTAAGACCGACCACAATAATAATGGGTAGCATCAATGCCCACAAGCTGCTAACAAAAGCTTGAACCCTTTCTTTAAAGGAGCTTTTTTCGAATATTGGGCCAGGCTCTTTTCTCACAACAAAATACCAAGCAATACATATGCTTATTGCACACAAGATGCCTGGCACAATTCCTCCTAAGAAAAGACGAGTAATTGAAACTCCTGTTGTGACTCCAAACACAATAAAAGCAATACTTGGCGGTATAATGGGAGCTATTATAGAAGCAGAAGCGATCAACCCTCCTGCTCGATTTTTCTCATGCCCAGCAGCCACCATCATTGGCAATAGCAAGGCTGCCAATGTAGCAGCATCAGCTAACGCCGACCCAGACAAGCTAGCCAATATGACACCCGCAAAGATAGCGACATAGCCTAAACCACCTCTTTTATGTCCAACCAATGCCTGAGCTAATGCAATGATGCGCTTTGACAACCCACCTCTATTCATTACCTCACCGGCCAAAATGAATAGAGGAATAGCAAGTAGGGGAAAGCTACTAGCAGAATTCAGAATATTTTGCGCTACAATTTGTCCAGAAAACATATCCATATGCCACATTAATGCGACACCACATAGAATCAAAGCATATGCAATCGGCAAACCAATAGCGACAAAAAACAGCAGTGTTAAAACAAAAATCAAAACTGTCATAACTGCCTTTCCTCATTCTTCAAGACTTCTCCACCTCTTGAATACTTTAGCACCACCTCAAATGAAGCAATTATTTGCACCCAAATGCTGAGAACAGAAAATATTACACCGGTTAGATAAAAATACCCCATCGGCATGCCAACTGTCGGAGAAAGAGTACTCCAATTGAGCATCATCTGCTTCCAGCTACCATCTAAAAGCAAGACTCCAACGAAGATCATGCACAGCTTTGCCAAGATTACTACGCTAAGAGCCCCAAGTCTTGGCAGCTTTCTTACCAGGGCCTCTACTGCCACATGCCCATTCTCATGAAGTACTATTATTGCACCAGAAAACACCATCCAAACAAATAAGAATCTAGATAGCTCAACCGAGATATTTATCCCGCTATTAAATCCATAGCGCAGCACAACGTTAAGAAAAATTAGGCATACTATGCTTATAAGGCAAAAAACCAAAAAAAATTTTAGCGCATTAAAATATAATTGTATTAAAATCCGCATACTCTCCCCTTGTAATCTTTTCGTATAAGTCTATCCCACGAGGCCCAAGCTTAAACTTAACTTGGGCCTCATGTCTTAGCCTTATGCGTAGCTACGCTGTTTTACAACGCTCACCAGCTTTTCAAGCTGTCGGCACTCTTCAGCAGCAGGCATCTCCAGCGGCGCCCTCGCCGCCCCTGCCGGCCGGCCAATGATGGCGGCGCCGGCCTTGATCAGGCTGACCGCATAGCCCGGCTTGTTGTCGCGCAGCGCGACGAAGGGAATGAAGAAATCGTTGGTGATCCGCTTCACGGCTTCCTGGTTGCCCTTGCGCAGTTCCTTGTAGAACGTGACCGCCATCTCCGGCACGAAGTTGAACACCGCCGAGGAGTAGGTGTTCACGCCGATGGCGAGATACGCCTCGGCGAAGATCTCCGCCGTAGGCACGCCGCCCACGTAGGTCAACCGCTCACCGACCCGCTTGACGATGGTGTTGAGCAGTTGCATGTCGCCCTTGCCGTCCTTCAGACCGACCAGGTTGGGGCAGAGCATCGCCAGCTTGTGCGCCGACTCGGCGTTCAGTACCCCATTGGCGCGGTTGTAGTAGATGACAGCCAGGGAGGTCGAATCGCAGATCTGGCGGGCGTATTCCACCAGGCCGTCCTGGGGGCATTCGGTGAGATAGGGCGGCATCAGCAGGATGCCGTCCGCCCCCGCCTCTTCCGCCGCCCGGGCAAACGCCTTGCCACTCTCGACGCTGAGTCCAGCGCTGGCGATCACCGGCAGCTTGCCGTCCACTACTTCCACAGCGGTGGCCACCACCTCGCGAAACTCTTCCAGCGAGAGATTGAAGAACTCCCCGGTGCCTCCCGCCACGAACACGGCGGAAATCTCGTGGCTAATGAACCACTCGAGGCGACGGCGGTAGCTCTCGGCATCGAAGCGACCCGCGCTGTCGAAATCGGTGATGGGAAATGACAGCAGGCCATCGCCCACGGCTTGCTTCACAGCGGTTGGAGAAAACTTCACGGACTCATCCTCTCTGGTTTTGATGCTTTGTCATACATCATACAAATAACAACCTAAAGGAGCGGAAAGCGCCCGCGCAAGGGGAAATGGACCGACCTCGACTAAAGAACTAGGCGCAGCAACGGCGCGCCGGGAGGGCTCGTCGAGAAAGTACGGTGGCGGACGAGGCTCAGGCGGCGGGTGGCCCGAGGTCGCCGAAGCGATATTGCAACAGGGACAGCGCCACCACCGGCGCGGTCTCGGTGCGCAGGATGCGCGGCCCGAGGGAGAGAGGCAAAAAGTCGCTGGCCACGGCGGCCTCGACTTCACTGGTGGAAAAGCCGCCTTCGGGGCCTATCAGCAGTGCCACGGAGGCCGGGGCATCGCTACGCTCGAACGCGCCCGCAGTGCCGGGATGCAGCACCAGGCGCAGCGCCTCGCAGCGCTCGCCTAGCCACTCTGTCAGCGGCCTAGGCGAATGCACGGCAGGCACCACGGCGCGACCGCACTGTTCGCAGGCGCTGGCGGCCACCGCCTGCCAGTGGGCGAGCTTCTTCGCCTCGCGCTCGCCCTTGAGACGCACGTCGCCGTGCTCGGTGTAGAGCGGCGTGATGGCGGCGACACCCAGTTCGACGGCCTTCTGGATGGCATAGTCCATGCGATCCCCCTTGGAGATCGCCTGCCCCAGGTGCACCGGCAGCGGCGATTCGCCACGGCCCCCCTCCACCGCCTCGATGCGGGCCACCACGCGTTTGCGGCCGGCCTCGACGAGTACCGCCCGGGCCTCCAAGCCGGCGCCGTCGAACAGCCGTACCGGCGCGCCTTCACCCAGGCGAAGCACCCGGGCCACATGGCGTGCCGGCCCTTCGGGTAGAACGACGTCGCCGCCGACGGAGAAGTCGGCGGCGACGTGAATGCGCGGGCCGGTCGACACGCGACGCGCCCTTACTGGGTGGTTTGCTCGCCCTGCTGCTGGGCCTGCTCGGCCTCGCGCTTCTTCTTCTGGGCGAAGATCGCCTCGAAGTTGACCGGCGCCAGCATCAGGGGCGGGAAACCGCCGCGGTTGACCAGGTTGTCGATGCACTCCCGGGCGTAGGGGAACAGCACGTTGGGGCAGAAGGCGCCCAGGGTGTGCTCGAGCTGCGCCCCTTCGATGCCACTGATGCGGAACAGGCCGGCCTGCTCGATTTCGGCGAGGAAGGAAGTCTGACCGCTCTCACTGTGAGAGACCTGGGCGGTCACTTTCACCACCACCTCGTAGAGCCCCTCGCCAACCTGGGCGCTGGAAGTGTTCAGATCCAGGCCAACCTTGGGCTTGAACGGTTGCTGGAACACGGCGGGGGAGTTCGGCGCCTCGAAGGAGATGTCCTTGACGTAGATACGCTGAACGGCGAACTGGAGCTGTTGCTTGTTTTGCTGGCCCGCGGCGGCCTGGTTGCCGCCGGCGGCGTTCTGGCTGTTCTCATCGGCCATGGGAAGGTTCCTTTTGCGTCGTGCGTCTTGTGTATTGGCTATTTCTTGACCACCGGCAGACCGTCGGCCTGCCACTGCATCATGCCGCCCTTAAGCTTGAAGGCCCGCGTAAAGCCGGCCTTGGTCAGCTTGGCCATGGTAATGCCCGATGCCTGGCCGCTCTTGCAGACCACGATGATCGGCTTGTCCTTGACCTTCTCGAGTTCGCCCATGCGATCATCGATGCGGCTCTGGGGAATGTTGCGCGCGCCGGCGATATGGCCGGCCTTGAAGTCATTCGCCTCGCGGGTGTCCACCACCACGGCGTCCTCGCGGTTGATCAACTGGGTCGCCTGGCTGGAAGATACGCCGCTCGCGGCGCTGTTGCGAACCTCATAGGCGATCCAGGCGGTCAGCACCATGAGGAAGGCGCCCACCAGGAGCGGATGATTCTGCACGAATTCGAACAGTTGATCGATCATGGGTCCGGCACACTCTTGTCGGGAATAGCGGAAAGTCGTTGGGGCAAGTCACCCGGATGGCGGAGTATACACCATGAGGCATCCCCTGCGGCATGGTCTCCCGGCCATGCGCCAGGCCATGACGCTCGCCTGACCGTGCGTTATGATGCCGCAAGCCGACTCAAGTCGCGACCCCGTCGTCCAGGTGCTTGTCCCGTGCGGCCCTCGAGCGACTCAGAAAGACCCGCCGCCCATCGCCGCACAGGCGAATCGGCCGAGGACAGCCTCCCGGACGGCCCGATGTCGCGCCCATCATGCTCAAGAGGCCCATTGCTCCCATGACGACAGAGAACGCCCCGCGTCCCGTTGCCCTGATCATTCTGGATGGCTACGGCCATAATCCCGATCCCACCGATAACGCCGTCACCGCAGCGCACACGCCGAACATGGATCGGCTGTGGCAAGAGCACCCCCATGCCCTGCTGCACACCGACGGTAAGTACGTGGGCTTGCCCGAGGGGCAGATGGGCAACTCCGAGGTGGGGCACATGAACCTGGGCGCCGGCCGGGTCGTTTATCAGGAGCTCACCCGTATCTCCAAGGCCATCGAGGATGGCGATCTCGACCTCATTCCTGCCCTGACCGATGCCATCGATGCCGCCGTGAGCGCGGGCCGCGCCGTGCATCTGCTCGGCCTGCTCTCTCCCGGCGGCGTGCACAGTCACGAGGACCACATCCTGGCCATGGCCGAGCTGGCCGCCCGCCGTGGTGCCCAGTGCATCTACGTGCACGGCTTCCTCGATGGCCGCGACACCGCACCGCGCAGCGCCCTGGCCTCCATCGAGCGCACCAACGCCCGACTAGCCGAGCTGGTCGGGGCCGACCACGGCTTCGTCGCCTCTATCATCGGTCGCTATTTCGCCATGGATCGCGACAACCGCTGGGACCGCGTCGAGAAGGCCTATCGCCTGCTCACCGAGGGGGTGGGCGAGTACCAGGCCACCAGCGCCGAGCAGGGGCTGCGGGATGCGTACGAGCGCGGCGAGAACGACGAGTTCGTCTCGGCCACCGTGATCCAGACCGAACAGGGGCCTGCGTCCGTGGCAGACGGCGATGCCGCCATCTTCATGAACTTCCGCGCCGACCGTGCCCGCGAGCTGACCCGCGCCTTCGTCGAGGATGGCTTCAACGGCTTCGAGCGTCGCGTACGCCCGGCGCTGGCCGGTGGCAGCCTGGTCACCCTGACCCAATATGCCGCCGACATACCCGCCCCGGCCGCTTTCCCGCCGGCCGACCTGCACAATACCCTGGGCGAAGTGATGGAGAACCGCGGCCTGACTCAGCTGCGCATCGCCGAGACCGAGAAGTACGCTCATGTCACCTTCTTCTTCTCCGGCGGTCGCGAGGCCGAATTCGAGGGTGAGACCCGTGTGCTGGTGCCCTCGCCCCAGGACGTCAAGACCTACGACGAGAAGCCCGAGATGAGCGCCGAGGAAGTGACCGACCGCTTGGTGGAAGCGATCGACTCGGGCCGCTACGACCTGATCGTGTGCAACTACGCCAACGGCGACATGGTCGGCCATACCGGCGATTTCGACGCTGCGGTCAAGGCCATCGAGGCGGTTGACGCCTGCGTCGGCCGCGTGGTGGAGGCCATCGAGCGCGCCGGCGGCGCCTGCCTGATCACCGCCGACCACGGCAACGCCGAGCAGATGGTCAACCCCGACACCGGCGTGGCCCAGACCGCCCATACCACCTTCGAAGTACCGCTGATCCATGTCGGTCCCCGCGCCGTGAAACTGCTCGACGACGGTCGCCTGTGCGATATCGCGCCGACCCTGCTGACGATGATGGAGCAGCCGATTCCCGAGGAGATGACCGGCCGGGTGCTGATCGAGCCGGCATGACCAGCGCTTGCGAGCCCGTACAACCATGAATCGGCCTCGGTGGCGCCCCCCATTGAGAGCCCTGCTGGTGGCTCTCGCCATGCTGCCAGGGCTGGTCGGGTTGGGTTCGGCCAGTGCGCAAGCCCAGCCCAGCGAACGCGAAGCACGCGCGCGTCTCGATGCCATCGGCAGCGAGATTCAGGCGCTAGGTCGACGCCTGAGCCAGACCCGCGAGGCCCAGGACGAGGCCACCCGGGCGCTGCGCCAGGCGGAAACCGCTCTGGCCGAGACGCATGCCCGGCTGGACGCCATCCAGACCGACCGCCGCCGGCTCAGCGACGAGATCGAGACACTCGGATCTGCCCGCGAAGCACTACGGGCCGAACGTGCCGAGCAAGTCGAGGCGCTCAACGTGCAGTTGGATGCGCTTTATCGACTGGGCCTCTCCCCGCAGCTCAAACTGCTGCTCAATCAGGACGACCCGGCACGGCTCGACCGCCTGCAAACCTACCTCAACCACCTGGCCCGCGCCCGCAACGCGCGGCTGGACGAGATCGCCCGGCTCGATGCCCAGTTGAGCGAGAACCGCCGTGAGCTGCAGGCGCGCGGCGAGCGAATGGACGCCTTGGCCGACGAACTCGCCACGCGCAGCGCCGAGCTTGCCGAACATATGGCCGAGCGCGAACGTCTGGTCGCGGAGCTGGACGCACGCTATAGCGACGAGCAGTCGCGTCTGGCACGCCTCAACCGCGACCGCAGCGAAGCCGAGCAGGTGCTGGAGCGTGTCCGCGAGGAGCTCGCCCGGCTGCAGCGCCCGCCACCCTCCACTGCCATAGAGCGCACCCGGGGCGATCTGCCCTGGCCCGTACAGGGCAACGTGACCTCGAGCTATCGGCGCGGCGACGGAGTGCACTACAACGGCATCCTGATCGAGGCCCGGGAGGGCACACCGGTACAGGCGGTGCATGCCGGGCGGGTGGTCTTCGCCGACTGGATGCGCGGCTTCGGCAATTTGCTGATCATCGATCATGGCGACAATGTCATGACCCTTTATGCCCATCTGCAGCAGTTCGGCACTGGCGTCGGCCAGGCTGTCTCGCGAGGTGATACCCTGGGTACGGTGGGCAAGAGCGGAGGCCATACCACGCCGGCGCTTTATTTCGAAGTTCGTCGTAACGGCGACCCCATCGACCCTCAGGCCTGGATTGCACGGAGATGACAATGACAGGGATTTCACAAGCCCGGGGCCTCGGGCTATGCTGGTCAGCCTCGCCTCGTAACAGCGGAGTTCGCATGCCCTCACGTCCCGCCCGCCTACTGTCCGCTCCTCGACGATCGATGGCCGCTGTGCTGGCGACGACGCTGCTGGCACTGCCCCTCATCGCCCCGCCGGCCTACGCTCAGGCAACTCCGCCCGTCGACACGCTGCCGCTGGAAGACATCCAGACCTTCGCCGAGGTGTTCGAACGGATCAAGCGTGCCTATGTGGAGGAGGTCGACGACAGCACCCTGCTACGCAACGCCATGCGCGGCATGCTTAGCGAACTCGACCCGCATTCGGCTTACCTCGACCGCAGCGAGTTCCAGAGCCTGCGGGAGTCCACCGAGGGTGAGTTCGGCGGCATCGGCATCGAGGTCGGCCTCGAGGACGGCCGCCTCACGGTGATCACACCGATCGACGACACGCCCGCCTCGCGCGCCGGCCTGCAGGCCCGCGACGTCATCCTGGAGATCGACGGTACTCCCACCGAGGGCCTGTCGCTGCAGGAGTCCGTGACCCTGATGCGCGGCGAGTCCGGCAGCCGGATCCAACTGACCATCCTGCGCGGCGGCGAAGAGGCCCCGCTCGACATGACCCTGACCCGTGAGGTCATTCGCACCGAGAGCGTGCGCAGCGAGATGCTGGAGCCGGGCTACGGCTACCTCCGTGTCAGCCAGTTCCAGAGCCGTACCGGCGAGCAGGTCAACGCCGCCATCCGCCGCATGGAGCGTGACGGGGCGCTGCAGGGACTGGTGCTCGACCTGCGCAACAACCCAGGCGGCATACTACAGGCCGCCGTCGCCGTGGCCGACGCCTTTCTCGAAAGCGGCCTGGTGGTCTACACCGAGGGGCGCCTGCCCGATGCCCAGATGCGCTTCTCGGCCAGCCGCGAAACCGCGGCTCCCGACGTACCGCTGGTGGTCCTGATCAATGGCGGCAGTGCTTCCGCCGCGGAGATCGTCGCCGGCGCGCTCCAGGATCAGCGCCGCGGAGTAATCATGGGTACCGAGAGCTTCGGCAAGGGTTCGGTGCAGCAGGTCATGCCGCTGGGCAATGGCGAAGGGCTGAAGCTGACCACGGCGCTCTATTACACGCCCAATGGCCGTTCGATCCAGGCGCTGGGCATCGAGCCCGATGTCGCCGTGGTGCGCGGCCGGCTCGAGGTCACCGAAAGCAGCCGTCAGCTGCGCGAGGCCGATCTCGAGGGGCACCTGCGCTCACGCGGCGAACCGCGGCTTTCCACCGAGATGGCCGAACGCCTGCGCGAGGACTACCAGCTCGGCGAGGCGCTCAACCTGCTCAAGGCACTGAACGTGCTGGAGCGGCGGGATAGATGACCGCGCTTCGCACCCCGGCCGCTGACCAGCCGGGGCACGGCTCAGCGGCAGGATGCCGGTAGCTGGCCACGTTCGCCGATTGCCTGGCGCATGAGCAGTCGCTTGAGCGGCACCAGCCGGTCTACGCCGGCAAGCCCCAGGTTGCGTGCCAGTGTCAGTGCCGGGTGGCGGGTACCGAACAACAGGCGAAAGCCATCCATCAGCGCCAGCATGGCGGCGTTGTCGCCGCGACGGCGACGAGCGTAGCGCGCCAACATGCGCACCTCGCCCAAGGGTATGCTCCGCCGCCGCGCGACGAGCACCTCTTCGGCCAGCACCGCCACGTCCATCAGCCCCAGGTTGACGCCCTGTCCCGCCAGCGGGTGAATGCTATGCGCCGCATCGCCCACCAGGGCGAAGCCCGATGCTACGTAGTGCTCGGCATGACGCTGGGTCAACGGCACCGCCAGGGCACGATCGACCACTTCCACCACCCCCAGGCGCGCCTCGAAGGCCGCTTGCAGCTCGCGGGCCAGCCCCTCGGGAGCCAGCGCGACCAGCCGCTCGGCCTCTTCCGGCGAGGTCGACCACACGATGGAGCAGTAGCGCTCATCGCCATCTACCGTCAGCGGCAGGAAGGCCAGCGGACCGCTTTCCCGGAACACCTGACGCGCCACGCCGCCGTGCCCGTGCTCGGTGCGCACCGTGGTCACCACCGCCACATGGCCGGTATCGTGGGCGTGCACCGGAATGCCCACCATCTCACGCAGCGGCGAGAGCGCCCCATCGGCCGCCACTACCAATGGCGCCGAGAGGCGACGGCCATCGTCGAATTCCACCACGCGTCCCGCCGGCCCCGCTTCCAGCCCCGTCACTCGCGTGCCGAGCTGCACGTCAACCGTGGGCAGCTCGGCCAGCAAGCGCTCCAGTGCCGCCAGAATGACGTCGTTCTCGACGATGTGGCCCAGTAACGGCACGCCGGCCTGTTCCGCCGAGAAGCCCACTTCACCGCTACCCTCGCCATCCCACACCTGCATGAAGCGATAAGGCGTCACTCGGCGCTCCGTCATCCAGGACCAGGCTCCCAGGCCTTCTAGCAGCCGCTGGGATACCGGCGTCAAGGCGCTGACCCGCATCGCCGGTAAACCACGCCCCACCTGGTCGGCGGCGACCGGCTCGGGGCGGGCGTCGAGCAAGGCCACGGCCACCTCCGCCCGGCCCAATAACGCGGCCAGGGCGGCGCCTACCATGCCGCCCCCCACGATGATGACCTCATAGTGCGCCGTCGACCGTTGCGCCGTTTCCGTCATTGCTCACTCCCTCACCCATCCATCACCCGCCGAGATAACGGCAACGTGTCGCTGTCCATCCGTCGCGGCCTTGTTTCAACGTTCCAGCCCCATGGCTCGGCGCGCCAGCCCCCGGCGCAGCGGGCCGATGAGGTTGAGCCCCACCAGCCCAGCGGCGCGGGCATGGGCCAGCAGGCCGCTGTCGATACCGAACAGGCGTACCAAGCCATCGCTGAAACGAATCACCCGATGCCTATCGACGATACGCCTGGCCTCGAAGTCGCGCAGCGTCAGCATGCCGCCGAGCGGCTGGCCATCGGCGATGGCCAGCTCCAGAGCTGCGACCAGATCGGTCACGCCGCGCAGCGCCAGGTTGAACCCCTGACCGGCCACAGGATGCAGCGAGTGGGCGGCATTGCCCAGCACTGCCAGCCCCGGGCGGATGGTTTCCCGGGCGGTGACCAGGGTGAGCGGATAGGCATGGCGACTGCCGACGCGCCGAAAGCGTCCGGCCCGATCGCCGAAGGCACGCTGCAACTCGGTCAGGAAATCGCCGTCACCGAGCGCCAGCCGTGCCTGCTCACGTCCTGCGGGGTGAGTCCAGATCAGCGCCATTTGCTGGCCCGATAGCGGCAACAGGGCAATGGGGCCCTCGCGAGTGAAGCGCTCGTAGGCGACGCCGTCGTGCGGACGGCTGACCTCGACGTTGGCGATCAACGCGACCTGATCGTAAGGCGTCGCATCGCTGGCGATGCCGAGCTGCTCCTTGAGCCCCGAGCGACCGCCGTCAGCCAGCACCGTCAGACCGGCCTGCAGCGTACAACCGTCGGAAAGCGAGAGGCGATACCCTTCCTCCGCGGAGTCGATCGCCTCCACGCTGGCAGGGCAATGCCACTCGATGGGCAACTCGGCCAGGCGGCGGTGCAGTACGCGCCCCATCCAGGCATTGGGTATCACATAGCCCAGCGCCGGCTGGTCGAGCTCGGCGGCGGTGAGCCGGGTTACCCCCAGATGCCCCTTTTCGCTCACATGGATGCGATGGATGGCCGCGGCCTGTTCGGACATCGGCTCCCATAGCCCCATGGCACGAAAGCGCTCTGCCGACCCTTGGGCGATGGCACTGGAACGCGCATCGAAGCTGGGCTGCCAGGGCGTACTGGCACTATTGGCCAGGGGCGCGGCTTCCACTACCGCCACCTTGATGCCGTGGCGCTCGGTCAGTGGCGCCAGGGCGCAGGCCAGGCTGGCCCCCACCAGACCGCCGCCGACGATGGCGATATCCACCTGATGCGGACCGACCGCCGTCATGAGGCCAGACCTGGACTACAGTCCATCATTTCGTAACGTAAATTACGTAATGTCATGAAGAAAACATCCTTCGCTGGTTACTCGCTAGCCATCAATGCTTCGATATCCGCCACCCGCTTGGGTACGTCGGCGGTCAGCACCTCGTACCCCTCGGCGGTTACCGCCACGTCATCCTCGATACGGATACCGATACCGCGAAACTCGGGCGCGATGTCCTCGTCAGATGGGATATACAGGCCGGGTTCCACCGTTAGCACCATGCCCGGTTCCAGCGGTAGCGGCTCACCCTGGAGGCGATACTCCCCCACGTCGTGAACGTCGAGCCCCAGCCAGTGCGACGTCGAGTGCAGGTAGAAGCGCTTGTAGCTCTCGTCCGTGATGCGCGCCTCGACCTCGCCTTGCAGCAACCCCAGACGGATCAGGCCGGCAGTGAGATCGCCTACCACGCCGTCATGGATTTCGGCCAAGGTCGCGCCAGGACGAATCGCCTCCACAGCACGCTCCTGCGCCGCCAGCACCAGCTCGTAGAGGTCACGCTGGGCATCGCTGAATCGACCGTCGACAGGGAAGGTGCGGGTAATGTCCCCGGCATACAGCTCGAACTCGACCCCAGCGTCGATCAGCACTAGCTCACCCTCACGTAACGGCTTGTTATTCTCAATGTAGTGCAGCACACAAGCGTTCGCGCCGCCACCTACGATACTGGCGTAGGCCGGCCCGCTGCCGCCATGCCAGCGAAACTCGTGCTCGAGCTCCGCCTGGAGGTGGTATTCGGCAAGGCCGGGACGGGCGGTGCGCATCGCACGCAGGTGCGCCAGGGCCGAGATTCGTGCCGCATGGCGCATCAGGGTGAGTTCGTGTTCGCTCTTGATCAGCCGCTGTGCATGCAGCAGTGGCGCCAGGTCGGCATAGCTGCGCGGTGGAAGGGCACCGCGCCGTACCCGCGCGGCCAGGCGCCCGCGCACATCATCGGCCAGTGCCATGGCTTCAGCATCGTCGAGCATCAGGTAAAGCGTCGTGCGGCCGTCGAGCAGCGTCTCCAGACGCGCGTCGCGTTCGGCGTTCTCGTAAGCCTGATCGACACCATGCTTGCGCACGGCCCCCTCGGCCCCCAGTCGAATACCTGTCCAGGCTTCCAGGCTGGGGTTGCGCTCCTGGCAGAACAGCACACTTTCACCTTCGGTGCGTCCCGGCAGCAGCAGTAGCAGGGCATCGGGCTCGGGAAACCCGGTCAGGTAGTGAAAATCGCTATTCTGGCGAAAGGGGTAGTCGCTATCACGCGAGCGGGTGACGAGCCCGGCACCGAGCAGCAGCACGGCGCTGTTTTCCGGCAGTTGCCGCATCAGTGCCTTCCGGCGGGCACGGTATTCGTCGTTGCCGATAGGGGCGGGGCGGGGCAGGGGATCGGGCAGCATCATGGCTCCTTGCGTGCTATGGAAAAAGGAATCTCGGGCTTGGGCAAGGCCTGGACTTCCTAATGCTGGATGGGCTCGCCGCTCTCCACCTGCGGCTGACCGGGATGCTGCTCGGTGTACAGCAGCATGGCGGCCATGCGGGTATGCTCGGTCAGCGCGAACAGGTCGTTCTCGTTCTCCGTGCTGTCCTCGAGATCGGTCTCCATACCGCCCAGCGCCTCGAGGTCCTCGATGGCCTCGCGCAGCGCCGGCGACCAGCTTTGACGCGGCTTGTCGCCGGCATCCTCGATCACCTCGAGAAAACCGAGCGTCCACTCCTGCAGGCCCCGGGCCCGTTCGGCCAGCGAGAACAGATCGTCGGGCAGCAGCGGCTCGTAGTTGAGGGCGGCATCGGCAAGGGCATCCAGGGTCTGGCGGCGCCAGGCCAGCAGCGTCTCGCCGCTCTCGCGATCGCGGGGCTGCTCGATGCCGAGCCCATGACAGACCTCTTCCAGCCAGGCTTCGGCGGTGAGATCGTGAAGCGCCAGCTCGGCGCATAGGCGGCCGTCGAGAAAGGCGGGCGACTGCATGCTGCCGTGGGAGAGGAACAGATCGGCAATGGTGGAAAAGTCCGGGCGGTCTTCGGTCGTTGACATGCAAGAACCCCTAGGTCGGATTGCGGTGAATGTCCTCCTGCGAACGGCGCTGCGTTGACCGTCTGCGAAGGGCTCTCTTATAGTGAGTGACTGAATTGATCCGTCTTGTTTCACCCGATGTTAACGCATCGGGCCAACAAGCCGACACCGGAGCCCGCCATGAGCGAAGACGCCTCTCGCCCCACCGCCCAGGTGACCCTGCTGGGCCGGCACTACGTGTTCGCCTGCAATCCCGGCGAAGAGCGCAAGCTGGAGCGCGCCGCCCGCTACCTCGATCGCGCCATGCAAGGCATCCACTCCCAGAACAACCTGCTCGGCAACGAGCGCGTGGCGCTCATGGCGGCCCTGAACATCGCCCATGAGCTGCTGGAGGTGCTGGATACCCGCCGCCACGAGGAGCAGCAGCTCGACCAACTCAGCGAGCGTCTGGAGCAAGCCACGGCGGGCGCCTCATCACGCAGCCGAACTTCCGCCGAATGACGTTGGACCCGCCTGCCAGCTCTGGTACGATGAGGGTGTTCCCTGGGGTGTTGGCCAGTCGTTGAAGTCCCTCGAGCCTATGAGCAATACCCAGGGCGGCCATTAGCTAGCCGGACCCGTGTGCATGTCCGTGCGTCGGAAAGCCTGACGGTTCGGCTGCGGCCACCCACCTTGAACCAAGGGTTCAAGGGCCAGAACGACAGCGGCATTCTGGGGAACCCCACCGCATATCATGAGCGACCAGCACGACGCGCTTTCCTCTTTGACTTTCGCTTCCCGACGCCAACTGCGCCAGGAGCTGCGCCGCAGACGCCGAGCACTGAGCCCCCAGCAGCGACGCCAGGCCAATCGCGCGCTGTGCGACAGGTTGCGCCAGTTGCCCGAGGTGCGCCGCGCCAGGCGCGTGGCACTCTACCTGCCCAACGATGGCGAGGTCGATCCCCGTCCGCTGATTCCTTGGCTGGCCCGCCGCGGAGTCCGTGTCTACCTGCCGGTCTTGAAACCGCTGTCGGAAAACAGCCTGTGGTTCGTCCACTACCATCCGGGCACGCCCATGCGGCGTAACCGCTTCGGCATACCGGAGCCTCATACCCGCCACGGCGCTCATCGTGCTCGCCGCCTGGCGGCCTGGGCCCTGGACCTGATCCTGCTGCCGCTGGTGGGCTTCGACGATCAAGGCCAGCGCATGGGCATGGGGGGCGGCTTCTATGACCGCAGCCTGGCCTTCACCCGGCGCCCCGGCCCGCGCCCCACCCTGATCGGGCTGGCGCACGACTGTCAGCGGGTGGACCGCCTGCCCGTCGCCCCCTGGGACGTACCGCTGGACGCCATCGTCAGCGACGCACGGGTCGTGCGCCCCTGAGCGACGACGTGGCCGACAATGAAAAAAACCGGTCGAAGCAGGGCTCCGACCGGTTGCGAGATCATCTACTCATGGCACTGTCCGCCGACTCAGCCGCCTGTCAGCGCCTGGGCATAGCCGGTGACCACCACACCAATGCCAAACGCCAGCATCAGTGCCATGACCAGATCGGGCTTACGCTTCATTGTTACCTACTCCCTGACGTTCCCGTGGTTGAAGAGCATCGCTGACTATAGAGCTTGAGACGGTTTGATGACAACCGATTCAAACCGCGATTACAAAAAGAAACCCAAGCCAATTCGGCGCTTTGGCGTAAGTCAACGCTTACCTACCAAATCGCCGGGCATTCAGGCCATGAACAGGCGGTAGGCGTCGTTGTCCGACTCCTTCCAGTAGCGATAGCCGATCTCGTCGAAATGCTCCTCGACGTGGGCGCGATCGCCATTGGGCACCTGCATGCCGACCAGCACGCGACCGAAGGCAGCGCCGTGGTTGCGATAGTGGAATAGCGAGATGTTCCAGTCCTGGGGTAGGTGAGTGAGGAAGTTCATCAGCGCGCCGGGGCGCTCGGGAAACTCGAAGCGATAAACTTCTTCGGCGAAGTGCTCCCTGGGACGGCCGCCGCCAAGGTGGCGAATGTGCAGCTTGGCCAGTTCGTTGTCGGTCAAGTCGACCACCGGATAGCCGGCCTCGTGCAGCTTGTCGATCACCGCCTGGCGATCCTCGCCACCCGGCTTGACCTGAACGCCGACGAAGATATGTGCCTCCTCGGGGTCGGCGTAGCGGTAGTTGAACTCGGTCACCATGCGCTTGCCGATGGTGCGGCAGAACTTCTTGAAACTGCCGGGGCGCTCGGGAATGGTCACGGCCAGGATCGCCTCACGCTGCTCGCCCAGCTCGGTACGCTCGGCAATGTGCTGCAGGCGATCGAAGTTGGTATTGGCGCCCGAGTTGATGCACAGCAGGGCCTGGTTCTCGACACCGGTCTGCTGGATATATTTCTTCAGCCCGGCGAGCGATAGCGCCCCCGAGGTTTCCGCCACCGCCCGGGTATCATCGAAGATGTCCTTGACCGCAGCGCACATCTCGTCGGCGTTGACGGTGATGACATCGTCGACCAGATCGCGCACGACCTTGAACGGCACTTTGCCGATCTGCGCCACCGCCACACCCTCGGCAAACACGCCGACCTGATCGAGGGTCACGCGCTTGCCGGCCGCGAGCGCCGCCTTGAGACAGGCGCTGTCCTCGGCCTCGACGCCGATCACCTTGATATCGGGGCGCAGATACTTGACGTAGGCCGCCACGCCGGCGATCAGGCCGCCACCGCCCACCGGCACGAAGATCGCATCCAGCGGCCCGGTGTGCTGGCGCAGGATCTCCACGGCCACGGTACCCTGGCCGGCGATCACGTCGATGTCATCGAAGGGAGGAATGTAGGTATATCCGTGCTCGGCGATCAGCTCCTGAGCATGCTCGGCGGCGGCAGCGAAGGCATCGCCCTTGAGCACCACCTTGGCCCCCCGGGCACGTACCGCCTGGACCTTGATCTCCGGCGTGATGCGCGGCATGACGATGACCGCCTTGACTCCCATCAGCTTGGCTGCCATGGCCAGCCCCTGGGCATGGTTACCGGCCGAAGCGGCAATGACACCCTTGGCCTTCTGCTCCTCGGAGAGCTGCGCCATCTTGTTGTAGGCGCCACGAATCTTGAACGAGTGGACCGGCTGCAGATCCTCGCGCTTGATCAGGATCTGGTTGTTGAAGCGGCGTGACAGGAAGGGAGCCGGAGAGATTGGCGTTTCACGTGCGGCTTCGTAGACGTGAGCCTGGAGGATCTTCTTGACGGTGGCTTCGAGCATCCTGACGTTTCCAAGAGTGGCGCAGAGGGGGCGGCAGCCTGTGCTGCACTGCAGAGAACCCCTATAGGTAGCATTTCCGCTACCTTGTCGTCCAGCGGACGCGTCGGCAGCAAGCGCAACGTGGCCTATAATGGCGCGGCACCCGCCATCCACTGATACGAGCAAGACATGACCCAGGACGAACTGAAGGACGCCGTGGCCGCCGCCGCCATTGCCGAGATCGAACCGTGGCTCAAGCGCGATACCATCCTTGGCATCGGCACCGGCTCCACCGCCAACCTGTTCATCGACCGCCTGGCACGGCTACGCGACGACTTCAAGGGCGCCGTGGCCAGCTCCGAGGCCAGCGCCGAACGTCTGCGCCGCCATGGGATCGAGGTGTTCGAACTCAACAGCGTGGGCACGGTGCCTTTCTACATCGATGGCGCAGACGAAGTGAATGCTCACTTACACATGATCAAGGGAGGCGGCGCGGCACTCACCCGCGAGAAGATCGTGGCCGCCTGCGCCGAACGCTTCATCTGCATCGCCGACGCCTCGAAGCGCGTCGAGCGCCTGGGCGCCTTCCCGTTGCCCGTGGAGGTGATTCCCATGGCCCGCTCCTATGTCGCACGCGAGCTGGTCATGCTGGGTGCCGACCCGGTCTATCGCGAGGGTGTGGTCACCGATAACGGCAACCAGATCATCGACTGCTTCGAGTTCATGATCGACGACCCGGTGACCATGGAGGCACGCCTCAACGCCATCGTCGGGGTGGTCACCAACGGCCTGTTCGCCGCGCGCGGCGCCGACGTGCTGCTGCTGGGCACCGAGCAGGGCGTAGAGCGCCTTACTCCTGCCTGATCACCGCCAGAGGGGTAAGTAGAGGCTCACTCACTGGGCAGCAGGCGTTCCAATCCGGCCAGAGTGAGCGCCAGCGCGCCGCGATTGGCCGCCACCACCGCCAGGCCGGCCTCGGCCAAGCGGTGGCGCTCGGCCTCGTCGAGGAACAGGGTAACGAGAGTATCGGCCAGCATGGCGATACCACTCACTTCGACCAGCGCGCCGCCCTGGCGCAAGGTCTCGGCCACGTCGGCGAAGTTGGCCAGCTCGGGGCCGGTCAGTACCGGCACGCCCATCGCGGCCGGCTCGAGCAGGTTGTGTCCTCCCACCGGCACCAGGCTGCCGCCGACGAAGGCCAGGTCGGCAGCGCCGTACAGGGTGAGCAGTTCGCCCATGGTATCGCCCAGATACACCGCGGTACGCCCATCCGGCCATTCGCCACGGGCACGCCGCGCCAACGCCATGCCGCGCTCCTGGACGAGCTCGGCCACCGCCTCGAAGCGCTGCGGATGGCGCGGCACCAAGATCAACAGGGCATTGGGATAGTGCTGACGCAGGCGGGCATGGGCCTCAAGCAGTTGCTCGTCTTCGCCGGGGTGGGTCGAGCCAGCGACCCAGACGGGGCGTGAACCAAGGCGCGTGCACAGTAGCTTGCTGGCCTCGCTCGTCGCAGCGTCCGGCGTCAGGTCGTACTTGAGCGACCCTACCACGTCGATACGCGTCGTCGGCATGCCCAGCGCACGGAAGCGCTCGGCGTCACCGCGGGACTTGGCGGCCAGCCAGTCGAGCTGGGCCAGGGCCGACGCCATCAAGGGCCGCAGGCGGCGGTAGCTACGAAAAGCACGCGGCGATAGGCGGCCGTTGACCACCGCCGTGGGCACGCCGCGGCGGCGGCATGCCGTCAGCAGGTTAAGCCAGATTTCGGTCTCGAAGAAGATGGCGAGCTCGGGCTCCAGCCGCGCGACGAAGCGCTGCGCGGCACCAGGGAAGTCGAGCGGCAGGAAGCGATGCTTAATGCGTTCGGGCTCCCCGGCCAGGCGCTTTGCTTCCACCAGAGCCTGTACCCGCTCGGCGCCGGTGGCGGTCATGGTGGTGATCACCAGACGGCGATTCGGATAGTGCGCCAGCAGCGCCTCCACCAGCGGGCGGGCGGCTTGTACTTCGCCCACCGAGGCACAATGCAGCCATATACTGGGCATTCCGGCCGGCTGACGCGGTATCAGCCCCAACCGCTCACGCCTCAGGTTGGTGAGCGCATGCTCACGCCAGACCCGCTTCCAGATCAGAGGCGAGAGCAGATAGAGCGCCGCCGAGTAGAGCCAACGAGGCCAGCGGCTAGGGGGCCTGGGCATCAGCTCTCGCGATCGAGAATGGTAGCGATCATGGCAGTGGTGGAGACGCCGTCCTCGAAGCCCAGCACCTTCACTTCCCCCCCTGCGGCGCGCACCGCATCGCCACCGGCGATCTCGTCGGCACGGTAATCGCCGCCCTTCACCAGCACGTTGGGCAACACCGTCTCGATCAGGCGCTGCGGAGTGTCTTCGCTGAACGGTACCACCCAGTCCACCGCACCGAGGCCGGCCAGCACTTGCATGCGACGGGCGAGTGGATTGATCGGGCGCTTGGGTCCCTTGAGCCGGGCGATGGAGCCGTCGTCGTTGACCGCTACCACCAGCCGGTCGCCGAGTTGCCGGGCGTGCTCCAGGTAGGCTACGTGACCGGCATGCAGGATATCGAAGCAGCCGTTGGTCATCACCACCCGTTCGCCACGCAGTTGGGCGGCGCGCACCGCCTCGATCAGCGGCGTCTCCTCGATGACGCCGAACTCGGCCAGCTTGTCGCCATGCACCGCCGTGTAGAGTTCGGCGATGGAGAGCGTCGCGGTACCGGGCTTGGCCACCACCAGGCCGGCCGCCAGGTTGGCCAGGGTCATTGCCTCGGGGAAACCATGGCCGGCCGCCAGCGCCAGCCCCAGCACGCCGATCACGGTATCGCCGGCGCCGGTGACGTCGAACACTTCGCGCGCCCGGGTCGGCAGGTGCAACGGCTCGTGATCGCCACGAATCAGGGTCATGCCCCGCTCGCTGCGGGTAATCAGCAGCGCCTCTAGCTCGAGTTCGGCACACAGTGCCGCTCCCTTGGCGGCTAGTTCATCCTCATCGCGGCAGTGGCCGACCACCGCCTCGAATTCGGCCAGGTTGGGCGTGATCACGCTGGCGCCGCGATACTTGATGAAGTCGTTGCCCTTGGGGTCGATCAACACCCGCTTGCCCGCACCGCGCACCAGTGCGATCAGTTCCTCGACCCGGTTGAGGGTGCCCTTGCCGTAATCGGAGAGGATCACCAGGTTGCAGTCGGGCAGCCCCTGCTCGACCCGTGCCAACAGCCCATGGGTATCGAGTTCGCCCAGGCCATCCTCGAAGTCGAGCCGGATCAATTGCTGGTTGCGGCTCATCACCCGTAGCTTGGTGATGGTGGGAATGCCGGAGCTGCTCTCGAAGTAGGTGTCGACGCCAGCAGCCTCCATGCGCTCGACCAGCCGGCGGGCGTTGTCATCGTCGCCGACCATGCCGCTGAGCGCAGCGTGGGCGCCCAGTGAGGCGATGTTGAGCGCCACGTTGGCCGCTCCACCGGGGCGGTCCTCACACTCGTCCACCCGCACCACCGGCACCGGGGCTTCCGGGGAAATACGCGAGGTGGCGCCATGCCAATAACGGTCGAGCATCACGTCGCCCACCACCAGCACGTGCGCCTGCTCCAGCGCGGTCAGGTCAAGCTTCATCGGGTCGTTCCTCTTCCTTGCGATCGTCGTCCGAACGCATCAACAGCGCATCGAGCTGCTGAACGACGTCGTCAATGCGAATCAGTGACATGGCATCAGGGTGGCGCACGCGCTGTCCCCAGGTGATCCCGTCGAGCTCGCGATGCATGTAGGTCCGCACGGCGTCAGGGTAGCGGTTGACCACGAAATCGCGCCATAGATAGGGGGCCGCGCGATCCGGATTGGTCGTGGCAAACAGGCCTACCACCGGTGTGCCCATGGCATTGGCCATGTGCACCGGCCCGGAGTCGGGAGCGATCACTACCCGGGCACGGCCGATCAGGGCCAGCAGCCCCTTGAGCGAGGTGGCGCCAATGGCATCGATCACCGCCTCCGGACGTGACAATACAGCGATGCGCTCGCCCATCTCCCGCTCCTGCGTACTGCCACCGCCGGTGAGCACGGTCTTGAGGCCGTACTGCGCCCAGGCATGCTCGATGACGGCAGCGTAACCCTCGGCCGACCAGTTGCGGAAATTGCGCAGTCGAGGGTTGGCACATGGGCTCATCAGCAGATAGGCCGCGGCACCGGTCAGCGCCGCAGCCTCCTCAAAGGCCGCATCAGGCACCGGCAGGTCCCATGTCAGCGAGAGATCCTTCACCCCCAGCAGGCGGGCAAAGTCGAGAAACGACTCCAGCACATGGGCACGCGGATGTGGTGCCAGCTGGCGATGGGTGAACCAGTGCTGGGCATCCTTGGCGCGCGCCTTGTCGTAGCCCACCCTCACGTCGGCCTTGAACCCCAGCGAGAGCACACTGGCCCGCAGCGCCTGCTGCATGTGCAGCAGCACGTCGAAGCGAGTGTCGCCGAGCTCACGCCAGAGCCGGCGCATACCGGCAAGCCCCGAGGCCTTGTCGTAGACGACGAACTCGACCCCCGAGAGGCCGGCCAGTAGACTGTGTTCCGCCTTGCCGATGATCCAGGTGATACGAGCGTCGGGCCACTGGCGCTGCAGTGCGCGTACGGTGGGTACCAGATTGCACACGTCGCCGAGGGCGGAGAGTCGCAGCACGGCGATATGGCACGGTTGGGCAGGCAGAGGATGCTTCATGCACTTGGCAACATGTCGAACGGGAAAGGTTTTCATTCTATATGATGCGGACAGTGTATGTGACGCCGAGTCGGCGCCACAAATCGGACCCGCACTGTTCGAGCCCGACCATTGGCACCGCGCAGGAGGGGTAATCGGTGCCGCCCCCGGCCGCGGCAGCAGTCTGTTTCTCGATATTGGAGGCGAACAGTGGGTGCTGCGCCGCTATCGCCGCGGCGGGCTGATCGCCAAGGTGAGCGAGAGCCGCTATTTGTGGACAGGGCTCGAGCGCACCCGTGCCTTTCGCGAGCTGCGTCTCACCGCCCATCTCCACGCTCGGGGCCTGCCGGTGCCACGGCCGGTGGCGGCCAGCGTCACCCGTCATGGGCCGACCTACACGGCGGCGCTGATCACCGTGCGCATTCCCGGCGCCCGCACCCTGGCCGAGCACCTGGAAGGCATCGAGCCGTCGCTGCTCGAACGGGTCGGGGCCACCGTACGCCGTTTTCACGATGCCGGCCTCGACCACGTCGATCTCAATGCGCGCAACCTGCTTGTCGATGCTGCCGACACCGTCTGGCTGATCGATCTCGACCGCTGCCGGCTGCGCGCCCCCGGCCCGTGGCGCGAGACCAACCTCGAACGCCTCGCACGCTCGCTGGCCAAGTTCGGCGGCGCCGAGCACATGGCGGCGATCCGCCGCGGTTACGCTTCCGAAGAGACCGACTGACGCACCTTGCCACGCTCGGGCCGTTTCTAGCCTCTGCCAGAGTGCCCCTCTTCCGCAGCATACGCTTCGATCAAGGCTTTAACGTGTGTCGTCACATCGAAATGAAGTGAGGCCCTGGCACAGGCGGCCTGGCCCAACCGCTGCCGCAACGCCGCGTCCTGCCCCAGCTCAGCCAGGGCTTCGGCCCAGGCCACCGGGTCATGCGGCGCTGCCAGGCGCCCGCAGCCGGCCTCCAGCAGCTCGGGAATCGCCCCGCTGTCGGCACCGACGATCGCCTTGCCGGCGGCCATGGCTTCGACCACGGTAAGGCCGAAGGCCTCGTTGCGCGATGGCACGCAGACGATGTCCAGCGCTTCGAAGAGGCGCGGCAGATCGGGGCGGAAGCCGGTAAAGGTTACGTGCTCCACTAGCCCCAGTTCGACCACCCGCGCACGCAACCGTGCCACATAGACCTCATCGCTGCCCTCACGGGCCGTCAGGCCACCGATCAGTACGCCGTGCCAGCTCAAGGAGGGGGCGCATTCACGCAGCCGGGCAAGGCCTTCCAGCCATACCTCATGTCCCTTGCCATCGGTCAAGCGGCCCGGCAGGCCAATCGCCACCTGGCCAGTGGCCACGCCCAGTTCCTGGCGCAACGCCCTGCGTGCCACTTCGTCCAACTGTGGACCGTAGGGTGTCAGGTCGATGCCCAGGTAGAGCCGCCGAATCCGCTCGGACGGCAACGGAAAGGCCGCCAGGTTGCGCCGGCGCGTTGCCTCGCTGATGGCGAACAGTCGTGTGACGCGGCCATAGGCCCAGCGATGGTAGAAGTCCTTCTTCGGCCGAGTAACCCCCATGTGATCGGTAAAGAACAGCCTGAGCGTCGGTCGCAGGGTTGCCAGCAGCGCTCCCAGGCGCAGATCGCTGGACTTGTGGCAGTGCAACACCTCGATTCGATGGCCTCGAAGGTAGGCCAATATGCGCCCCGCCTGCAGCAAGGCCCGCCCCCGGGAAGGCATCGTCAGCGGCTCGATGCCAGCCGCCGCCAGGCTCTCGGCGACCCGAGAACCGGCCAGCGCCAGACCATGGGCCTCCCACCCCTGACGTTGCAGCTCGGGTATAATCCGCGCAGGATACATTTCGAGACCGCCCCAGCCATCCGAGAGGCAGATGTGCATGACCTTGTACGACAAGGCTGTCTCCTTCGTCGGTCAACCGGGGCTCGGGAGCCCAGATGACGTCTTCTTCCAGCGTGGCCGGTCGCCACGCAACGGATCAGTCGCCGCACATCCTGGTGGTGCGCAACGACAAACTCGGCGATTTCATGCTCGCCTGGCCGGCGCTCGCCTGCCTCAAGGCTGCCGCCCCGGAGGCGAGGATCAGTGCCCTGGTGCCGGCCTACACGGCACCGCTGGCCCAACAGTGCCCGTGGATCGACGCGACCATCATCGACCCCGGTGACGGAGCCGGGAAGGCGGCACAGCGCAAGCTGCTGGACCGGCTCCGCGACGAGCGCTTCACGGCCATGCTGACGCTGTTCTCCACCCCACGCGTCGGCTGGCTGGGCTGGCGCGCCGGCATTCCGCGTCGCGTGGCGCCCGCCACCAAGTGGGCGCAGCTATTCTACAACCATCGTATCGTCCAGCGCAGGTCGCGCTCGGCCAAGCCGGAGTACCTGTACAATATCGAGCTCGCCGAGGCCCTGCTCAAAGCCGTAGGACGCGCCCCGGCTCCCCGCCCGACCCCACCTTTCTGGCCACTGCCTCCCGCCACGGCAACCGCCCGGCGCGAGTCGATCGCCGCCGAGTTGGCCCTCGATACGCGCGTTCCCTGGCTGTTTCTGCATGCCGGCAGCGGCGGCTCGGCGGTCAACCTGACCCCGGCCCAGTACGCCGAGCTGGCGATGACCGTCGATTCGCGTCTTGCCGACCAGGACACCCGCCCGCAGTGGCTGCTCACGGCCGGCCCCGGGGAGGAGTCGGTCGCGCAGGAACTACGCGATTCGCTCGGCGCCAGGGGGCTCCAAGCCGTGGTGCTGCCGCCGCGCCAAGGCCTCGCCGACTTCGCCCTGGCGCTTGCCGCCGCTGACCTGTTCATCGCCGGCTCCACGGGGCCGCTGCATATCGCCGGCTGCCTGAACCTTCCCACGGCGGGCTTCTACCCGGCACGGCGCTCGGCCACGGCGCTGCGCTGGCAGACCTGCAACGACGAGTCACGCCGGCTCGCCTTCAGCCCTCCCGCAGCAGCCGGCGAAAGCGACATGGCAGCCATCGATCTCGAGGCCGCCGCCGCCGGGATCAGTGCCCTGGTGCATCGTCGGGTGGCGGCGGAGTCCGCGTCCTGATCCACAAATCGGCATACTTGGCGAAAGTGGAATGTGCCGAAAGCAACGCCAGCAATAGGCCTTGGCGACCATCGAGGAAACCCGCGCGCAGCAGGTACATGCGCAGGAAACAACCCAGGCCGTGTACGAGCCCGGCCGAGAGGCTGCCCTGCTTGCCACGCGCAGCGCGCTGCTCGGCCCAAGCCTGGGCGTAGTGGGCCGATTTCTCAAGGTAATGGCGCAGGTCGCGATAGGTATAGTGCAGCAGGTCACCTTCGAGCGCCTTGACCGGTAATCCGCCCGGGTTCTGCAGTTTTTCGTGGACCAGGGCATCATCGTAGCCCGCCTTGCCTCGGGGATAGAGGCGTGCGACCCGGTCGGGATACCAGCCGGAGTGGCGAATGAAATCGCCGAAGCACCAGGAGAGGCGCGGCAACGTGTGAATCGCCGGCTCGCCCTGGGCCACGGCGGCCTGGATGCTGTCGCGCAGTTCGGGCGTCACCCGTTCATCGGCATCGACCATCAGGATCCAGTCGCTCTCGACCATGGCCTCGGCACGCTGACGCTGCACACCGAAGCCCTGCCAGTCGGCATTCACCATGACCTTGCCAGTGAACTCGCGGGCAATGTCACAGGTCGTATCGACGCTGCCGGCATCCAACACCACGATCTCGTCGGCCCAGCGTAGCGTTTCCAGGCAGGCGCGCAGGTGGTCGGCCTCGTTCTTGACGATCAGTACGACAGCCAGGCTCATCGGCCATTCCTCGTCGGTTCGCGGCTGGCCAGTGTACTGTTGCAGCCATGAGAGCGGCAAACCGGCGGGTTGCCCATCGGCCTGACGATTCGTGGTACAAGTCGGGAGCGGCTTGTAAGCTGGGAGTCGAATTCAATGGAAGAATCCGCCACATGACGATTCCGTCTACCCTTCTCGAGCTGGCCCGCCCACGCTGGCTGTCGCTGCTGGTCATCGGGCTGTGTCTTGGCTATGCCATCATCGTGCTCACCCGGGTTCCCCAGTGGGGACTGCCCCTCCTGGCGCTGGCCTGGATAGGGCTGGGTATCGTCTTTCGCTGGGGAGCGCCAGACTCGGTATCGTATGCGTCCCCATCACGCCGATGGCCCTGGGCACTGCTGCCCATCGCCCTGTGGGGGCTCTACCTCTATCTTGCCGAGAGCTTCGGCATCGTCGATCTGAGTGCCGTGTTCTTCCACCTGCAGGCCGGCATGGCGGATCATGGCGGCGTCAGCCGAATCGGGGCAGCGTTTTTCTATACGCTGTCGATGGCCGCCCTGCTGGCTTCCTTCACCTGGCTGGTGCGCCACGATCATCGTTGGCGCCGCGGCGAGCCACTGCTCGCCCTGGTCCTGCTGGCAAGCAATCCCCTGCTGTATGGCGTGGGCCAGCGTGGCGCCGCCATCGTTACCAAGCCTGGGGCCTGGCTCGAACGCCAGTACGTCGAACCGATACTGCTCGAGACGCCCAGGGACCCGCCCAACCTGCTATTGATGTATCTGGAGAGCATCGAGCGTACCTACGCCGATCGCGACCGATTCGGCGACGCCTATGCCGACCTGGATGCCATCGGCGAACATGGCCTGGTCATCGAGGGTGTCCGTCAGGTCGACAACACCGGCTGGACCATGGCGGGAATGATCGCCAGCCAATGCGGCACTCCCCTGATGCCGGCCGGGCTGCTGCATGACCGGCAATTTTCGCCGCTGGAGAAAGTGGTACCCGGCGTCGACTGCCTCGGCGACCTGCTGTCGGAGCAGGGCTACCGGCTGACCTACATGGGTGGCGCAAGCGTCAACTTCGCCGGCAAGGGGCTGTTCTATCAGGGACACGGTTTCGATACCGTACTCGGTCGCGAAGAGCTGCAGCCTTTGCTCGACGACCCCGAGTACGTCAACAACTGGGGGCTCTATGATGATTCGCTCTACGAATTCAGCCTGGAGGAATTGCGTCGCCTCAACGCCGGGGATGCCCCCTGGGGCCTGGTCAGCCTGACGATTGCGGGGCACGCCCCTCACGGCTATCCCGCTCAGGCCTGCCTCGACCACCAGGGTGAGTTCGACGGCACTGACATCCTCTATTCGGTGGAGTGCTCGGCCTGGCTGGCGCGGGACTTCCTCGAGCGGGCCAGCGCCGAAGGCCTGCTCGACAATACCGTGGTGGTCATCGCCAGCGATCACCTGACTATGCGGGTCTCGGCCTGGGAGCAGTTGATCCAGGGCGAGCGTGACAATACCTTCATCCTGCTGGGCCCCGGCATCCCCCAGGGGCGCCAGCAGCGCGAAGCCGCCATGATGGATGCGTTCCCCACCATTCTCGAGGCAATGGGCTTCACCATCGACTGGCATCGTGCCGGCCTTGGGGTTTCGCTGCTGTCCGACGAGCCGACCCTGCTCGAGGAGCACGGCAAGGAGTTCTTCAACGCCCGCATGCGTGAGGAGATCGCGTTGCAGGAGCGCCTCTGGGAGGGGCTGGCACCGCCGCGCCAGGACCCCGAGCCGGAGCCCCAGGAACAGGTCGTGGAAACGCCCGAGGATGCCACTGGCGAGGAACCCGCCACGGTGCAGTAGGCAGCAGCCTCAGCCGTGCGCGAATACCACCGGAGAAGCGGCCAGTACGGCGGCCAGCACACGCTGGGGCGAGAGCTGCACCAGGCAGTTGGTATGTCCCAGCGGGCAATGGCGTTCGAAGCAGGGCGAACAATCCAGGCCCAGATAGTGGATCACGGCGTTATCGGTCAACGGTGGTGTATAGCCTGGCGAGGACGAACCGTAGAGCGCATGGACGCGTGTGCCCACCGCGGCGGCCACGTGCATCAGGCCGGAGTCGTTGGTCACCACCTGCCGGCAGTCGGCCAACAGGTCGACTGCATCGGCCAGACGCGTCTGGCCGCACAGATTATGCACCTGAGGCAGCCCTTCGGCGATCATCTCCCCGGCAGCGGCATCCTTGGGCCCGCCCAGCACGCGTATTTCGAAACCTTCGGCCACCAGGCGCTCGGCCAGTTCGCGAAAATGCCCCAACGGCCACTGCTTGGCCGGGCCGTATTCGGCGCCGGGCATCATGCCGATGGCCGGACGAGAAGTCAGTCCCAGGCGGATGCGCAGCTCGATCAGGTTGTCGGTATCGACCCTCAGCCACGGGCGGGGAATGGCAAACTCGCCATCCCGCACCTCTTCCGCCGCCAGGCCCAGTGCGACGAAGCGCTTGACGGTCTGGTCCAGCACCGTCTTGTCGAGTTCGCGCCTATCGTTGATCACGCCATAGCGCTGTTCGCCAGTGAACCCCGTACGCCGGGGTATACGGGCCAGGAACGGCACCAGTGCCGACTTCCACGAGCGCGGCAACACGATGGCCCTGTCGAAGCGTCCCCGCAACTGCCGCGCCAGGGCGCGCCGGGTTCCCCAGCCGAACTCACCGTGACCGACATCGAGGGTCGCCACCTCGTCGACCTCTTCCATGCGTTCGAGGATCGGCTGCGACCAACCTGGCGCCACGACACCGATGCGACACTCGGGCTGGCGCTGTTTCAGGCTCTTGAACAGGCTCTGCGCCATGACCATATCGCCGACCCAGGAAGGGCCGACGATCAGGATGCGAGATGTCGGCGTTGCCGCCTGTCTCATCCCTGCGCCCCGCTCAGCCACTCGAGATACGCCTTCACGCCTTCGGCAACGGTACGGAACTCGCGCGTGTAGCCCGCCTCACGCAGGCGCGAGATGTCCGCCCGGGTATAACTCTGGTAGCGCCCCTTGAGCTCCTCGGGAAAGTCGATGTACTCGATGCGACCACGGCCGTAGAAATCGATGACCGCCTCGCCGATGGCCTTGAACGGCTCGGCCCGGCCGGAGCCGAGGTTGAAGATACCCGATTTGCCGGGGTTGTCGAGGAACCACAGGTTGACGTCCACCACGTCGCCGACATAGACGAAGTCGCGACTCTGCATGCCTGCCTCATAGCCGTCCCAAGCACCGAACAGCCGGAGGTCCTGGCCTGCCCTGACCTGGGTGTGGTTGTGGTAGGCGACGCTCGACATCTTGCCCTTGTGCTGCTCGCGCGGGCCGTAGACGTTGAAGTAGCGGAACCCCACCACCTGGCTGGAGAACTCATCCCAGTGCTGGCGCACGTACTGGTCGAACAACAGCTTGGAGTAGCCGTAGACGTTCAGCGGCTTCTCGTACTCGGGCTCCTCGCGGAATACCTGGCTGCCGCCGTAGGTAGCCGCCGAGGAAGCATAGAGGAAGGGAATGCCCTGCTGCTGGCAGTAATGGAGCAGCACCTTGGAGTACACGAAGTTGTTGTCGAGCATGAAGCGCCCGTCCCACTCGGTGGTGTCCGAGCAGGCGCCTTCGTGGAAGATCGCCTCGATCGGTGGCAAGCGGGAAGGCTCGCCGCGCAGCGCTGCCTCGATTCGCGCACGAAAGTCGTCCTTGTCGAGATAGTCGCCCAGGGTGCAGTCCGCCAGGTTGACGAACTTGGTGCCGTCGCGCAGGTCATCGACGACCAGCACGTCATCCCGCCCGCGCTCATTGAGTGCCTTGACCAGATTCGAGCCGATGAAGCCGGCGCCACCTGTCACTACGATCATTGTGAACCTCGCTGAGGCGCAACCGTTGCGCCTATAACCGATGTGCCTGTGATTGTATACTTGACGCCCTGTGAATTCATGGCCAACGGTGCTTCCGCAATGACTCCCTCGTCAAACCCGTCGCAGACGCTCTCGACACCTTCGTCGACCTCGGCTCCAGGGTCGACGCCAGACGCGACCACATTTCAGGGCCTGATACTCGCCCTGCAACAGTACTGGGCCGAACAAGGCTGCGTGGTGCTCCAACCTCTGGACATGGAGGTCGGGGCCGGCACCTTCCACCCAGCCACCTTCCTGCGCTCCATCGGCCCGGAGACCTGGAATGCCGCCTACGTGCAGCCCTCCCGTCGCCCCACCGATGGCCGCTACGGCGAGAACCCCAACCGTCTGCAGCACTACTACCAGTTCCAGGTCGTCATGAAACCCTCTCCGGCCGACCTGCAGGAGCGCTTCCTCGGCTCGCTGGTGCGGCTGGGCATCGACCCGCTGGTACATGACATTCGCTTCGTCGAGGACAACTGGGAGTCGCCGACGCTGGGCGCCTGGGGCCTGGGCTGGGAGGTGTGGCTCAACGGCATGGAGGTGACGCAGTTCACCTACTTCCAACAGGCCGGCGGCCTGGAGTGTTACCCGGTCACCGGCGAGCTCACCTACGGTCTCGAACGCATCGCCATGTACCTGCAGAACGTCGACAGCGTTTACGACCTGGTATGGACCATCGCCCCGGACGGCACCAAGGTCACCTACGGCGATGTCTACCTGCAAAATGAGCGCGAGCAGTCGGCGTACAACTTCGAACATGCCGAGGTACCGGTCCTGTTCAACGCCTTCGACCACCACGAGCGCGAGTGCGCCAAGCTGCTTGAGGCGGGGCTGCCGCTGCCGGCCTATGAGCAGGTGCTCAAGGCCTCCCATACCTTCAACCTGCTGGATGCCCGCCACGCCATCTCGGTGACCGAACGGCAGCGCTTCATCCTGCGTGTGCGCACCATGGCCCGCGACGTGGCCCATGCCTATTACGCCTCGCGCAAGGCCGCCGGCTTCCCGCTGGCCCCCGAAGCCCTGCGCCAGGAGCTGCTGGCTCAGGACATGAACGCCGAACAGGGAGACGCGTAATGGCCACCAACACCTTCTTGATCGAACTAGGCGTCGAGGAACTGCCGCCAAGCGCCATCGACGCGCTCTCGGACGCGCTGGCCGAGGGCATCCGCCGTGGCCTGGACGATGCCGAAGTTGCCTTCAGCGACATTCGCGCCTATGCCACCCCGCGCCGCCTGGCGGTACAGGTCACCGAGCTGGCCGACAAGCAGCCGGACCGCGAAGTGGAGCGCCGCGGGCCGGCCCTCGCCGCCGCCTACAAGGATGGCCAGCCGACCAAGGCCGCCGAAGGCTTTGCCCGTTCCTGTGGCGTCGAAGTGACCGACCTGATCCACCTGGAAACCGACAAGGGCACCTGGCTCGGTTACCGCGAACAGCAGCAGGGCGAAGCCACCACACGACTGCTGCCGGCCATCGTCGGCAAGGCGATCTCCGCCCTGCCAGTACCCAAGAACATGCGCTGGGGCTCCTCGCGGGTCGAATTCTCGCGGCCGGTGCACTGGCTGGTGATGCTCTATGGCAGCGAGGTGGTCGAGGCCGAAGCACTGGGACTCAAGGCCGGCCGCACCACTCGCGGCCATCGCTTCCATGCCCCCGAGGCCATCGAACTGGCTCACGCCGACGACTATCTGACTGCCCTTGAGCAGGCCTGGGTGCTGGCCGATCGCGAGCTGCGCCGTGAGCGTATTCGCGAACAGGTACTGGCCGAGGCCGAGGTCCAGGACGCCCAGGCGGTGATCGACGAGGCCCTGCTCATCGAAGTGAGCGGCCTGGTGGAATGGCCGGTGGCACTGGCCGGCAGCTTCGACGAGCGTTTCCTCGAGGTCCCAGCGGAGTGCCTGATCTCCTCGATGAAGGCCAACCAGAAATACTTCCACCTGCTCGACGACCAGGGCCGGCTCAAGCCGCAGTTCATCACCATCTCGAACATCGACAGCCAGGATCCGCAGCAGGTGATCGAAGGCAATGAGAAGGTAATTCGACCGCGCCTGGCCGATGCTGCCTTCTTCTACGACACCGATCGCAAGCAGCCGTTGGCCTCACGCATCGGTGGCCTGGCCAACGTGGTGTTCCAACAGCAGCTCGGCACCCTGGCCGACAAGGCGCACCGCAGCGCCGCGGTGGCCGCCTTCATTGCCGGGCGTATCGGCGGCGATATGGCCAAAGCTCGCCGTGCCGCTGAACTCGCCAAGTGCGATCTCGTCACCGAGATGGTGCTCGAGTTCCCCGAGCTGCAGGGCATCATGGGACGTTACTACGCCACCCATGACGGCGAGCCCGCCGAAGTGGCCCAGGCCCTCGAAGAGCAGTACCTGCCGCGCTTCGCCGGTGATGAGATCCCGACCAGCCCTACCGGCCAGGCATTGGCGCTCGCCGACCGCCTGGACACCCTGACAGGCATTTTCGGTATCGGCCAGCGGCCCAGCGGCACCAAGGACCCGTTCGCCCTGCGTCGTGCCGCCATCGGTGTGCTCAACATCATGATCAAGGGCGAGCTGGACCTCGACCTGCGCGAGCTGCTCGAACTGGCCGCCGCACAGCATCAAGAGCTGCCCTATGCAGAGAACCTGGTCGAGGAAGTACTCGGCTACATGCTCGATCGCTTCCGCGCCTGGGGGCAGGACGAAGGCATCCCCGCCGAGGTCTACCTGGCGGTGCGGGCCCGCCCGGTGACCAAGCCGCTGGATTTCTCACGCCGCCTGCGTGCCGTGCATGCCTTCACTCAGCGCGAGGAAGCCGCTGCACTCGCGGCCGCCAACAAGCGGGTTTCCAACATCCTGGCCAAGCAGGCCGATGAGGTCGGCAACCAGGTCGACGCCAGCCAGTTGCAGGAAGCCGCCGAGCAGACCCTGTTCGATGCCGTCTCGTCGAGCCGCGAGCGCGTCATGCCACTGTTCGCCGAGGGGCGCTATCGTGAAGCGCTGGACATTCTTGCAGGGCTGCGCGCTCCAGTGGATGGCTTCTTCGATGATGTCATGGTCATGGCCGACGACGATGCCATTCGTCGTAACCGCCTGGCACTGCTGGCCCAGCTCCAAGGCCTGTTCCTCGAGGTTGCCGATATCGCCCTGCTGCAGCAATAAGACGCTTGGTACCCCCACCGGCCGAGGCATTTGCCCGGCCGGTTTTTTATTGCACTCATGACGTTTCACGTGAAACCCATCGCCGGAGACAGCGCTTTCAACGCCCTGCTTCCGATGCACATGAGGCAATGACTTGGCAGGAAGTGTTTCACGTGAAACACTTCCTCCTTCTTCTCCGACCCCTTAGCTTTTGGTGCGCGACATGCCCGATGCCTCCAGGCTCGTCATCCTCGACAGGGACGGCGTCATCAATCGAGACTCCGACGCCTACATCAAGTCACTGGACGAGTGGATCCCCTACCCCTCCTCAATCGAGGCCATTGCACGCCTGACGCGTGCCGGCTGGACGGTGGCCGTTGCCACCAACCAGTCCGGCATTTCCCGCGGCTACTACGATGAAGCAACGCTGGCAACGATGCATGCCGAACTCGAAAGACGGGTTGGCGATGCAGGAGGAAAGATCGCGCATATCGCTTACTGTCCGCATGGACCCGATGACGGCTGCACATGTCGCAAGCCATTACCAGGCCTGCTCGAGGAAGTTCGTGCCGCCTTGGGACTGGAGAGCCTCGCAGGCAGCTGGATGGTAGGCGACAGTCTGCGCGACCTTCAGGCCGGCGAACCCATGGGCTGCCGCCCGGTGCTGGTCAGAACCGGCAAGGGAAGCAAGACCGAAGCCAAGGGCGTGGGCCTAGAGGGTGCTTTGATTTTCGACGACCTGGCCGGCTTCGTCGACTGGCTGCTCGCAAGCCGCTGAGCGTACGAGCGCGTAGCGGGACTGGCCGTAGTGCAGCAGGTCTCACGCTGCGACAAAAAAGGGCCAGTTCAAATGAACCGGCCCTTTTCTTTTGAAGCGGTGTTTCACGTGAAACACCGCAGCGGCTCAGACGTCCAGATTGGCCACCAGCGCATTGCTCTCGATGAAGGCGCGACGCGGCTCGACCTCGTCGCCCATCAGCGTGTTGAACATCATGTCAGCGGCCACCGCGTCTTCGATCGAAACCCGTAGCAGGCGGCGGGTCTCGGGATCCATGGTGGTTTCCCACAGCTGGTCCGGGTTCATCTCACCCAGCCCCTTGTAACGCTGCACCGAAAGCCCCCGCTGTGCTTCGGCCATCAGCCACTCGAGAGCCTGGTAGAACGTGGTGACGTTCTTCTTGCGCTCGCCGCGGGCAATGTAGGCGCCCTCCTCGAGCAGGCCTTCCAGCGTTTCTCCCAACGCAGCCATGGCACGGTAATCGGCACTGGTGAAGAAGTCGATTCCCCAGACGTAGTCGGAGCTGACGCCGTGCGCCGTGAGCGTTACTGCCGGCAGGAAGAGTTCGCGCTCGCTGTCCTCCTCCAGGCGGAAGGTATAGCGAGGTCCACCCTCGTAAGCGACCAGGGCATCCATCTGCTCCTGCAGATAGGCGATCCAGTTCTGCATGGTGACACGATCCTTCAGGCTCGCTTCACCCTCGAGGCGTGCCGCATGCACGACCTTGCGCAGGACTTCGTTGGGATACACCCGCGAGAGTCGGTCGATGCGCTTCATCACATCGCGGTACTGCCCCACCAGCGCCTCGAGCTGCGCACCGGTGACGGGCGGGGCATCCGGATTGACGTAGAGCCTGGCGCCGTCCATTGCCGTGGTCGTCAGGTAGTCGATCAGCGCCTGTTCGTCCTTGAGGTAGGTCTCCTGCTTGCCACGCTTGATCTTGTAGAGCGGCGGCTGGGCGATAAATACGTGCCCACGCTCGATTAGCTGCGACATCTGGCGGAAGAAAAAGGTCAACAACAGCGTGCGGATGTGAGAGCCGTCGACGTCCGCATCAGTCATGATGATGATCGAGTGATAACGCAGCTTGTCGGGATTGAACTCCTCGCGGCCGATGCCACAACCCAGCGCCGTGATCAGCGTTCCCACCTCGGCAGACGACAGCATCTTGTCGAAGCGGGCCTTCTCGACGTTGAGGATCTTGCCCTTGAGCGGCAGGATCGCCTGGGTACGACGGTCACGGCCCTGCTTGGCACTGCCTCCGGCCGAGTCACCCTCGACCAGGAACAGCTCGGAGAGGCTCGGGTCCTTCTCCTGACAGTCAGCCAGTTTTCCGGGCAGGCCAGCGATGTCCAGCGCCCCCTTGCGGCGGGTCATGTCGCGCGCCTTACGCGCCGCCTCACGCGCACGGGCCGCGTCGAGCATCTTATTGACGATCGACTTGGCGTCGTTGGGATTCTCGATCAGATAGTCCGAGAACAAGCGGCCCATCTCCTGCTCCACCGCGGTCTTGACCTCGGAAGAAACCAGCTTGTCCTTGGTCTGGGAAGAGAACTTGGGATCCGGCACCTTGACCGAGATGATCGCCGTCAGGCCCTCGCGGGCATCGTCGCCCGACGTAGCCACCTTGGACTTCTTGAGCAGCCCTTCGGACTCGATGTAGCCGTTCAAGGTGCGAGTCAGCGCGGCACGGAAGCCAGCCAGGTGGGTACCGCCGTCACGCTGCGGTATGTTGTTGGTGTAACAGAAAATATTCTCGGAGAATGAGTCGCTCCACTGCATCGCCACTTCGACGACCACCCCATCTTCGCGCTCGGCTTCGAAGTGAAACACGGGGTTGAGCACGGTCTTGTTGCTGTTGAGGTGGTTGACGAAGGCCCTGAGCCCGCCCTCATAGTGGAACAGTTCCTCCTTGCCGCTACGCTCGTCGACAAGACGAATCGCCACGCCGGAGTTGAGGAACGAGAGTTCGCGCAGCCGCTTGGCCAGGATATCGTAGTGAAACTCGATATTGGCAAAGGTATTGGCAGAGGGCTTGAAATGTACCCGAGTGCCGGTCTTTTCCGTCTTTCCGACTACGCTGAGCGGTGCCTGGGGCACACCGTGGTGGTAAACCTGTTCATGAACCTGCCCGGCCCGCCAGATCGTCAGCTTGAGTTCCTCGGAAAGCGCGTTGACCACCGACACACCGACGCCATGCAGTCCGCCCGACACCTTGTAGGAGTTGTCGTCGAACTTACCGCCGGCGTGCAACACCGTCATGATGACTTCCGCCGCCGACACGCCCTCTTCCTCGTGGATGTCGGTAGGCACGCCGCGACCGTTGTCACTGACGGTGATGGACTCGTCCGGGTGAATAATGACGCGGATTTCGCTGCAGTACCCCGCCAAGGCTTCATCGATGGAGTTGTCCACCAGCTCGAACACCATGTGGTGAAGGCCTGTCCCGTCATCGGTATCGCCGATATACATGCCGGGACGCTTGCGCACGGCATCCAGTCCCTTGAGAACCTTGATGCTCGATGAGTCGTAAGCCTGCTCGCTCATTGACTACTCCGTCATGAAGTCTATCTGTGCCTGGGGCACTAGCTGCCCGGTTCCAACTGGCGACTGTTTCACGTGAAACATCGCGGCTGGCGTGTGGGACTCCCAGGGGCCCACCAGGGCATCGTGTTCGACACTTGTGATGAAAGCCTGGCAACGCATCGACTCCAGCAGCCGGCAAAAGACACGCCGATGCTTAGCGTCGAGTTCGGCCGGCAGATCATCGACCAGATAAAGACAGCTGCGGCCGGTCATCCGTTCCAGCAGTCTTCCTTGCGCCAGCTTGAGCGCGCTTACCACGAGCTTTTGCTGGCCCCGTGAAAGCACCTCGATGGCAGGGCGTCGACCCAGCCGAATTCGCAGGTCGGCGCGCTGCGGACCGTTCTGGGTAAATCCCATCTGGCGATCCGTCATGCGCCCCTGCTCAAGTACGTCGAGCAGTGAACGCTGCTTGTCCCAACCTCGGGAGTAACGCAAACTCAGCGCAGGCAGCTCAATCAACCTGCTCAGCGTTTCCTCGAAGACGGGAACGAACTGGGTCATCCATTCCAGCCGCAGGGCATCGATTCGCTCGCCCCATTGGGCCAGTTCCTGCTCCCAGGCGGCCATGCTATTGGCATCCATTCTATCATGCCTGAGGAGTGCATTCCGATGCTTCAGTGCACGTTTGGCGCGCCTCCAGGCATCGTAGAAGCCGTGTTTCACGTGAAACACTCCCCAGTCGAGAAATTCGCGCCGACCGGCAGGTGGCCCCTCGAGCAGTCGAAAAGCATCGGGGTTGACCAACTGCAACGGCAAGGCCTCGATCAATTGCGCCAGGCGCGGCACTCGTTCACCACCCATGCGCATCTCAAGCTCGACCGCCTCGCGTGACCGGCGTATGCCGATAGGCATGGGAGTCTCCCCGGCCAAACGGGCGAAAAGCGTCATCTCCGGGGCCTCGTGGGAAATGACGTGTTTCAGCTGCCGGGTGCGGAAGGAGCGCCCCATGCCGAGGATGTGCAGCCCCTCGAGGAGGCTGGTCTTACCGCTGCCGTTGGGCCCCACGATCAGGTTGATGCCAGGGCTCGGCGTGAGGTCGAGCGCCTCGAGGTTCCTCAGGCCGGTAAAAGCGAGGCGATCGATCAGCATGAAGCACTATGCAGCGTACGAACGTGTCCGACTGTATCGCACGACAGCCGGGCACGGTGAGAGATGAGACCCCTGGGTACTTCAGAGACGCATGGGCATGACGACATACAGAGCATCGCCCCCGCCGGGCTCTTCCATCAAGGCGCTGCTGTTCGAATCGGCAAGTGTCATCTGCACCCGATCCTCGCCAATAACACCAAGAACATCAATGAGATAACCAACATTGAAGCCTATCTCGAGGGTTTCCCCGCCATACTCGACCGCCACGTTCTCCTCAGCCTCTTCCTGCTCGGGGTTGTTGGCCATGACCTGAAGGTTACCCTCCTGAAGATGCAGCCGAACGCCACGATACTTCTCGTTGGAGAGAATGGAAGTCCGTGAGAGCACCTGGCGCAGTTCGGTGCGATCGGCGATGAAGACCTTGTCGCCACCACGCGGCACCACGCGCTCGTAGTCGGGGAATTTCCCATCGACCAGCTTCGAGGTGAAGGTGAAATCGCCGGTATGGGCACGCACGTGGCTGGCACTCAGTGTCAGGGTCACCGGCTCGTCGCTATCGTCGAGCAGGCGCACCAGCTCGAGCACGCCCTTGCGGGGCACGATGAGCTTGCGTGCCGGTTCGACCTGGATCTCTGCAGGGCGCGAACAGACGGCGAGGCGATGGCCGTCGGTCGCGACGGTGCGCACCAGGTTGGAGCGCAGCTCCAGCAACATACCGTTGAGGTAATAGCGCACGTCCTGCTGGGCCATGGCAAAGGAGGTGGAGTCGATCAGGTGCTTGAGCGTTCCACGCGGCAGGCTGAGTTCGACATCGCCAGCGCTGTCCTCGATATTAGGGAACTCGGCGACCGGCAGGGTCGACAGGGTGAAGCGGGAACGACCGCTACGCAGCACGGCACGCCCTTCCTCCAGGCTGAACTGAAGTTCGGCCTGGTCGGGCAGCGATTTGCAGATGTCCATCAGCTTGCGGGCAGGCACGGTAACGGCACCCGGCACCTCGACCTGAGAGGCGGCCGTGCGGCCGATCAGTTCGACCTCGAGATCGGTGCCGGTCAGGGCCACCTGATCCTGATCGACCTGGATCAGCACGTTGGATAGTACCGGCAGGGTCTGGCGCCGCTCCACCACGCCAGCCACCAGTGCCAGCGGCCGGAGCAGCGCTTCGCGGGTAATGGAAAATCTCATGTCGGCTCCACGTCTAGTCCTGTAATTGGGTGTCGGGCATTGGGTCAGCTGGTCAGCAACCGCAGCAGGTTCTTGTAATCCTCACGGATATCGGCACTTTCTTCTTGCAGCGCCTGAACCTTGCGACAGGCATGCAGCACCGTGGTGTGATCACGCCCACCGAAGGCATCGCCGATTTCCGGCAGGCTATGATTGGTCAGTTCCTTGGCCAGTGCCATGGCCACCTGCCGAGGCCGCGCCACCGAGCGCGAACGCCGCTTGGAGAGCAGGTCAGCCAGCTTGATCTTGTAGTACTCGGCAACGGTGCGCTGGATATTGTCAACGCCCACCTGCTTGTCCTGCAGCGCCAGCAGGTCCTTCAGCGACTCGCGGATGAAGTCCTGGGTGATCGGCTTGCCCATGAAGTGGGAGTCGGCGATGACTTTCTTCAGCGCCCCTTCGAGTTCGCGCACGTTGGAGCGGATCTTCTGGGCAATGAAGAAGGCGGCATCGTGCGGCAGATCCACCTTGGCCTGGTCCGCCTTCTTCATCAGGATGGCGACCCGGGTTTCCAGTTCAGGCGGTTCGATGGCCACGGTCAGCCCCCAGCCGAAGCGCGACTTGAGACGCTCCTCGACACCGCTGATCTCCTTGGGGTAGCGGTCCGAGGTGAGAATCATCTGCTGGCCACCCTCGAGCAGGGCATTGAAAGTATGGAAGAACTCCTCCTGGGAGCGCTCCTTGCCGGCAAAGAACTGGATGTCGTCGATCAGCAGCGCATCGACACTACGGTAGAAGCGCTTGAAGTCGTTGATGGCGTTGAGCTGCAGCGCCTTGACCATGTCCGCCACGAAACGCTCGGAATGCAGGTAAACGACACGAGCATTCTCGCGCCGCGCCGCCAGAGCGTTGCCCACGGCGTGCATCAGGTGGGTCTTGCCCAGGCCGACGCCACCATAGAGAAAGAGCGGGTTGTAGGCGCCGCCGGGGTTCTCGGAGACCTGTCGCGAGGCAGCCCGGGCCAACTGGTTGGACTTGCCCTCGACAAAGGTTTCGAAGGTGAAGCTGGGGTTGAGGCCGCTGTTGTGCTTCAAGCTGCCTTCGACTTGCACCTCACGTTCCGCGCCGGAGCGGCGTGACGAGGCCCCCTCCTCGCGCAGCTGGTCGATTTCGCGCTCGTCACCGATATCGCCACGCGGCGGCACCTGAACCGCTGGCGACAGGGGCGAGTGGGGGTTGGCCGAGACAGGAGCTCCCAGGTCGCGCGGCTGCGGCTTGACTGCCGCCGCCTGGCGGCTACCCACGGTCAGCACCACACGCGGCGGCTTGGCAGGTGACAGATCCCTGAGCAGCTCGTTGATACGCTTGGCATACTTGTCGCCAACCCAGTCGCGAACGAAGCGATTGGGTGCCAGCAGACGCAGCTCGTTGGCGCCCCCCTCCTCGGCTTGGAGCGGACGAATCCAAGTATTGAACTGCTGGGCGTTCAGCTCGTCCTGCAGGTAATCCAGACACTGTTGCCAGAGAGCAAGAGACACTCGACCTCACCATACCCGTTGATGCATGACCGGCCATTGTATCCTTCGGCCGGCGGGTTATCCACATGCCAGGCAATGCCGAACGCTCCTGTGGAAAACGTCATCACGACTGGCTACGGGTTCCCCTTGGCTTCGCTACACATGGGGGAAGCCGATTTCTCAAACCACCACCCAGCCAGCCCCACCCACTGCCTGGCCACTGTTTACAAAAGGCTTTTCCACATACCAAAATCCAATCTATCCTATTGTTTCAAATATGGTTTTATTACTTATCAACAGTTATCGCCCACAGTATTAACCACAATAACCCACAAAAAACAGGAAATTACGCCGTTCACCGGCCCCGCTTCCACTCGCGGCATGGAGCGTAACAATTGCGTCGGGCTGCCGAAGTCTCTACAATTTCCGGTCTTGAACCGAATCTGTCCTTGGTTCCTGTCGGGAGCCAGGGCGTTCCTGTAACGACGTACCGTCAAAAACCACGTGGGAATCGAGTGTTATGAAACGTACTTTTCAACCCAGCGTTCTGAAGCGCAAGCGTGTCCACGGCTTCCGTGCACGCATGGCTACCAAGAATGGTCGTGCCGTTCTGGCCCGCCGCCGCGCCAAGGGCCGCAAGCGTCTGAGCGCCTGATAGCGGATTGCGCGTGTCCGGTCATGGTTTCCCCAAGCAGTTGCGCTTGCTGACTGCCGGGAATTATCGATACGTTTTCGATCACGCTACATTCAAGGTACATGGCAAGGGGCTGATGGCCCTGGCGTGCCCCAATGGACTGGACCACCCCCGCCTTGGCCTGGTCATCAGCAAGAAGAACGTCCGCAGGGCCGTGGACCGCAACCGCCTCAAGCGGTTGACTCGTGAATCCATTCGTCTTCAGCAATGCTCGCTACCCGCTGTCGATATCGTCCTGCTGGCGCGGCGAGGCGCGAGCGAGCTGGACAAGGCCATGCTGCATCGCCAGCTTTTCGGCATGTGGCGGCGCCTGGAGCGTGATGCACGAAAAGCGATGACCTCCTGACCGGATGCGGTACTCGTCTCCGCCCTGATAGCCTGCTCGGCAGGCTATCGCCCTCTTTCACATGGCAGCGGATTTCGTTCCAGCGGCATGTTCACTACCCACCGGGCAGAACCCTCATGGACGTAAAACGACTCCTATTGCTGATTCCACTGGCCGTGCTCACCTATCTGTTGGTCGTGCAGTGGAACCAGGACTATGGCCAGGTTGCTCCTGAGCCCGAAGCTCCCACCATCACGGCACCGGCACCTGGTGAAGCGCAAGCGCCCGACGATGATGGCCTGGCGGTTCCCGCCGCTCCGCAAGCAGAGCGCGACGTGGCAAGCGAAATGCCAGCCGAGACGGAGCAGCCGAGCGGAACGCGCGACCTGATCGCCGTCGTGACCGACGTACTCGACGTTCGCATCGATCCCCAGGGCGGCGACATCGTCTATGCGGCCCTGCCGCAGCACCGCATGACGCTGGGTTCCGATCGTCCCTACGTGCTGCTCTCGGACAACGAGACTCGCAGCTACGTGGCCCGCTCCGGCCTGCAGGTGGATGGTCACGGAGGCCGCATCGCATTCACCCCGGAGTCCACCAGCTATCGGCTGGCCGACGGCGAAGGCCGCCTCGACGTCAATCTGCACGGCGAAGTGAACGGAGTCGACGTCATCAAGCGCTTCTCCTTCGCGCGCGGCAGCTACGCCGTCGACGTCAGCTACTACCTGGCCAATAACACCGAACAACCGGTCACCGCACGCTTCATCGGCCAACTGGCGCGGGACAACAGTCCCGACCCCTCCAGCGGCGTGGCCATGGGCATGAGCTCCTACCTGGGCGCCGCCTACTCGTCGCCGGACGAGCGCTACCAGAAAATCGGGTTCGACGACATCCAGCGCGGTCGCTTCAACAACCGTGATGTCCAGGGCGGTTGGGTCGCCATCATCCAGCACTATTTCGTCTCGGCCTGGGCACCGCCGCAGAACCAGCAGAACCTGCAGTACGCCACCACCGATTCGCGCAATCGCAACGTGGCGGCGTTCGCCGGCCCGGTGACCACGGTGGCGGCGGAAGGGGAAGCCCGCCTGGGCGCCACGCTCTACGTGGGCCCCAAGGTTCAGGACTACCTAGAACAAGTGGCGCCCCACCTGCGCCTGACCGTCGATTTCGGCTGGCTGTGGTTCATCGCCAACCCGCTGTTCTGGCTGCTCGACCAGATCCACAGCCTGATCGGCAACTGGGGCTGGTCCATCGTGCTGCTGACCGTTCTGGTCAAGCTGGCCATGTGGCCGCTCTCCGCCAAGGCCTACAAGTCCATGGCCCGCATGCGCAAGCTGGGCCCCGAGATGCAGCGCCTCAAGGAGCAGTACGGCGACGACCGTCAGAAGATGTCCCAGGAGATGATGAAGTTCTACCAGAAGGAGAAAATCAATCCTCTGGGCGGCTGTCTGCCGATTCTGGTGCAGATGCCGGTGTTCATCGCCCTGTACTGGATGCTTCTGGAATCGGTGGAGCTGCGCCATGCGCCCTTCATGTTCTGGATTCAGGACCTGTCGATGAAGGATCCCTACTTCATCCTGCCGATCCTGATGGGGGCTTCGATGTTCGTGCAGCAGTTGCTCAACCCGACACCGCCCGACCCCATGCAGGCGAAGATCATGAAGATGCTGCCGATCGTCTTCACCTTCTTCTTCCTTTGGTTCCCGGCCGGCCTGGTCATCTACTGGGTGGTCAACAACATCATCTCGATCGCCCAGCAGTATGTGATCACGCGCAAGATCGAGAACGACCCAAGCGTCGGCAAAGGGGTGAAGGCGAAGTAATCTCGCCCCCGAACGACACCAGACCCCTGCCTCGGCAGGGGTCTGGCGTTTGTGCCGTGTGAAACGGACAATGCCGCCATACCGCTGCAATCGAGAGGATGCCGCATGGCCGACAGGCTCTATCAGCAGGACACCATCGTCGCGCTGGCCACCCCGCCCGGGCGTGGTGGCGTCGGCATCATCCGCGTCTCGGGCCCTCTGTGCGCGGCGATCGCCGAAGCCGTGGTAGGTCATTGCCCCGAGCCGCGGCGCGCCCATTACGGCCCCTTCCGTGGCGTCTCGGTGACGATCGACGAGGGCATCGCCCTCTATTTCACCGGGCCCCACTCCTTCACCGGCGAGGACGTGCTGGAGCTACAAGGCCACGGCGGCCCGGTGATCATGGACCTGCTATTGGAGCGCTGCGTGCAGCTCGGTGCCCGCCTGGCCCAGCCGGGGGAATTCTCCGAGCGCGCCTTCCTCAACGACAAGCTCGACCTGGCCCAGGCCGAGGCCATCGCCGACCTGATCGAAGCCAGCTCGCGCGCCGCCGCCGAGAACGCCCTGCGCTCGCTTCAGGGGGAGTTCTCACGACGGGTGGAAGCGTTGGTGCAGCGGCTGATCGAGCTACGCATGTACGTAGAGGCGGCCATCGATTTCCCCGAAGAGGAGATCGACTTCCTCGCTGATGGCAAGGTGGCCGAGATGCTCGGCGCGGTCCAGACGGAACTCGTCGAAGTACGCGCCGCCGCCGGCCAGGGCGCGCTGATGCGCGAAGGGATGAGCGTGGTGATCGCGGGCCGCCCCAATGCCGGCAAGTCGAGCCTGCTCAATGCTCTCACTGAGCAGGAGACCGCCATCGTCACCGAGATCGCCGGTACTACCCGCGACGTGCTGCGCGAACACATCCATCTGGACGGCATGCCGCTACACGTGATCGATACCGCCGGACTGCGCGACACACCGGATGCGGTCGAGCGGATCGGTGTGGCCCGCGCCTGGGCCGAGATCGAGAAGGCCGACCGTGTGCTGCTGATGGTGGACGCCGCCACTACCGACGCCACCGATCCCATGGCGATCTGGCCCGAGTTCGTCGCGCGCTTGCCCGACCCCTCCCGCCTGACCCTGGTGCGCAACAAGATCGATGCCAGCCACGAGGCGCCGACGGCGGACTTGTCCACATCCCCGCCAGTGATTCGGCTCTCCGCGCGCACCGGAGAGGGTGTGGATAACCTGAAGGAGCATCTCAAGACGGTGATGGGCTACTCCGCCACCACCGAGGGACGCTTCTCGGCACGGCGAAGGCACCTCGATGCCCTCGACCGGGCGCAGCGCGCGCTCAGCAACGGCGAGGCGCAGTTGTCCGGTTATGGCGCCGGCGAACTGCTGGCGGAGGATTTGCGCGACGCCCAACAGGCGCTGGGCGAGATCACCGGTGAGTTCAGCGCCGACGACCTCTTGGGCGAGATCTTCGGCAGCTTCTGTATCGGCAAGTAGCCGGCCCTGTCAGCCCCTACTCCTCCACCCACCAGCCGCCGCCATAGCGGGTCGTCTCGCCCAGCAGCGGCGTGAGCCGCACCATGGCGGCGGCGAGGCGCTCTTCCAACCCCCAGGGCGGATTTACCACCAGCATGCCGCTGCCGTACATGCCGCGCTCCTCGCCCGGCTCGCGCAGCGTCAGTTCGCTGCGCCAGATCTTGCGCAGGCCGCCGTCGCGCAGCCGCTCGAGTAGCTCGAGGTGACGCGCCGCCGGTAGCAGCGGATACCACACCAGCACGGCGGCATGACGCACCTTGCGCATCGCCGCCAGCAGCGTCTCGGCGACTTCGCCATACTCCGCCTTGCGCTCGTAGCTGGGATCGACCAGCACGCACAGGCGTGGCGTGGCCACCGGCAGGCCGGCGAGCAGGCCGGCCAGACCGTCGGCATGGAGCCTCCTGACGTTGGCGGGAAGCCGCTGCAGGGCCAGACGCTCGTGCTCTCCCCGATGAAGCTCGAACAACTGCAACCGATCGTTCTGACGCAGCCGCTGGCCTAGCCACCAGGGCGAGCCGGGGTATTGCTCTAACCGGTGAGAATCGGGCTGCACGCTGGCGATCGCCTCGAGCCAGCTCGCCAGCAGCGGATCATCGGCCAGCCCTCGGCGCGCCTCCCAGAGCGGCAGCACACCCTGGCGGTATTCCCCTAGGCGCTGGGTCTCGCTGGCGTCCAGTGGGTAGAGGCCACGGCCGGCATGGGTATCGACGAAGGTGATCGGCGCTGCCTTGTGCAGCAGATGATCGACGACCGCATGCACGGTGAGATGCTTGTGGACATCGGCAAAGTTGCCGGCGTGATAGGCATGCTGGTAGGAGAGCATGTCGGGTCAACCGTCTGTCGTGAATAACGTGGAAAAGCCTGGGCCCGCCAGCGAGTGGCGGGCCCAGGCAGTAGCGTCGCGCAGCCGCTTACTGGAACTGCGACTCGATCGGCGACAGAGTGATCTCGACGCGACGGTTCTGGGCACGGCCCTCTTCCGTATTATTGCTGGCGATTGGCTGGCTGGGCCCGTAGCCGGTCATGTAGAGGCGGTTGCGCACCACCCCGGACTGGGCCAGGTAGTTACCGACCGACTCGGCCCGCCGCTCGGAGAGCTGCTGGTTGTAGCTGACGCTGCCGGTGCTGTCGGTATGGCCGGCGATGTTGACCCGGGTGTCGGTGTATTGGGTCAGCACGTTGGCCACGTCGTTGAGAGCATTGCGCGCCTGCACGGTCAGTTCGCTGGAGTCGAAGCCAAAGGTCACGCTGCTCGGCATGTTGAGCACGATGTCGTCACCACGCCGCTCCACCTCGACTCCTGTGCCGCGCATGCTCTCGCGCAGTTGTTGCTCCTGGCGATCCATGTAGACGCCAATGCCGGCACCTGCCGCTGCACCTACGGCCGCGCCGATCAGCGCACGGTCGCGACGGCTGGTGCTGCCGCTGCCGGAAAGTGCGCCGGCGGCGGCACCCACGGCCGCGCCGACGCCGGCACCGGTCATGGTGCTGGAACGCTGGGTCTGGCCCGAGTAAGGGTCGGTCGTGGCGCAGCCGGCCACCAGGATGGCAGCCGCCAGAGGAACAACGAGTCGGGAAGCTTTGAACATGGACACTCTCCAGGTCAGGGAAACGCGATCATTCTGCGCCGGACTCGCTCACGAGCGCCAGCAGCTCGTTCAAGAATAATAGACCTTGGGGCGAAGCCTGAAGCCTCTGCGCATCTTCCACGAGAAGTCCTTTATTCCGCGCCGTCTCGAGCCGCCGCTCCAGAACCGCAAGAGGCCGCGCCGTATGCGCCGGCCAGTCGCGCATGGCCACGCCTTCGACCAGGCGCAGTGCGTTCATGGCGAACTCCAGCGGCAGCTCGTCGTCGCCGACTTCGATGTGACCGGCGACGAAGCCGCGAGGATCATGGCGACGCCGCAAGTAGGCTTCGGGCTGGCGCGCCTTCCAGCGCCGTTCGATCCGCAGCCGTCCCGACTCGTCGAAGCCACTCAGCTTACCGTGACTGCCGGCACCGATGCCCAGGTAGTCGCCGAAGCACCAGTAGTTGAGGTTGTGCCGCGAACGCCGGCCCGGCCGCGCATAGGCAGAAATCTCGTAGCGCACGAAGCCCGCTGCCTCCAGCCGCTCGTGGCCCAGATCCTGGATGTCCCACAACATCTCCTCCTCCGGCAGCGCCGGTGGCCTGGAGTGGAACTCGGTGTTGGGCTCGAGCGTCAGTTGGTACCAGGAGAGATGCTCGGGTGCGAGCGCCAGAGCGCGCTCCAGGTCGTCCAGGGCCAGTTCGGGGGTCTGCTCTGGCAGGCCGTGCATCAGGTCGAGGTTGAGATTGTCGAAGCCGGCAGCACGCGCCTCTTCGATCGCCGCCACGGCGTCCTCACCGCTATGGATGCGGCCCAAGGCCGCCAGTTGGGTCGGCTGGAAGCTCTGTACGCCGAGCGACAAGCGATTGATACCGGCCCGACGATAGCCGGCAAAGCGCCCACGCTCCAGCGTGCCGGGATTGGCTTCCAGAGTGATCTCGATGTCCTCGGCAAGCGGCAGGCGCCGGACCAACCCATCGAGGAAGCGCTCGTAGAAGCCTGCCGACATCAGGCTCGGCGTGCCGCCACCGATGAAGATGCTGCCGAGCCGACGGCCAGCCGCCAGCGGTAAGTCGGCGTCGAGGTCGTCGAGCAAGGCCGCCAGATATTCGGCTTCCGGCAGTTCAGCGGCTCTGCCCACACCATGGGAATTGAAATCGCAGTAGGGACACTTACGCACGCACCAGGGTACATGCACGTAGAGCGCCAGCGGCGGCAGTGCCGATGCGTCTCGAGTCAGGCCGGTCATCAGCGTTGGGACGCCTCGCGCAGCGCAGCGACCATGGCCTCGAGAGCCCGGCCGCGGTGGCTCAGGCGATTCTTCTCCTCGGCCGCAAGCTCGGCGACGCTCAGGCCAAGCTCAGGCAGCCAGAACAGCGGATCGTAGCCGAACCCACCCTCACCACGAGGCCGCTCGAGGATCTCTCCTTCCCAACTGCGCTGAACGATCAGCGGCACCGGGTCGTCGGCATGACGCAGGTAGACGAGGGCACACCAATAGCGCGCGCTGCGCTGATGACCGGAAAGGCCATCCAGGGCCTCGAGCAGCTTGGCATTGTTGCGTACATCGCTCTTGGGCTCGCCAGCGTAGCGTGCCGAATAGATACCCGGCTGCCCCGACAGGGCATCGACCTCGAGTCCCGAATCGTCGGCCAAGGCGGGCAGGCCACTGCTGCGACTGGCCTCGCGCGCCTTGAGCAGAGCATTCTCGACAAAGGTGAGGCCGGTTTCCTCGACGTCGAACACGCCGTATTCCGATTGAGGCCGGATACGTAAGCCAAGGGCCGCGAAAAGCTGACTGAATTCCCGAATCTTGCCGGGGTTACCGCTGGCCAGTACCAGCTCATCGGTAGGGGACACGATGCCTCCTCGCTAAAAGAAGTACAGCAGGCAATCATTTTACACGAGCCGGGACCTGGGCTGAACCAATCTCTCTTCCGGCCCGTGGCTGGCGTTCCGCAATAGGAGGCCAGGAACAGGTGACAAAGCCAATACGGCACATTGGACGGGCAGGCTTGTTGTACGCATTTCTGTAACCTATCTTTACATCCAACCTCGAGGCGATGCCCTGCAGGACATCACTGCAAAATTGCCGTGATGCCAGGCACCGGAAGCGCACAAGCCTTCACGCAACCGCTGGACCAACGAGGTTACATCAAGCAATGACGTTTAATCAGTGAAGCCTGTATGGCCATGGCACAGGATTATCTAATTTAGAAAACGTATCGGCAACGTAAAGAAAAGATACCCAACGCTTGCTTTAATATCGAAGGTTTCGTAAAGGGACGAGCGATAATGGATAACAAGGCAAGACTCTTGATGGTCGGCTCGCTGGGCAACGACCAGCTAGAGTTCGTTGAGCGCATGGAAGAAAAAGGCTGGCACATCAGCACGGTAGATAGCCTGTTCCAGGCGGCGACTCGGCTCAACGAAACCGAACATGAAGCGGGCATTCTTTGCCTGCATGAAAGCCATGAAGACCTTGGCCAGATCGAGCGACTCGTCACTCGCTCGGACATGGAGTGGATGGCGCTATTGCGCGAACCGGCACTCGACGACCCGGTGCTGTGCAAGTTCCTGGGTAATGCCTTCATGGCTTTTCAGTCGGAGCCCATCGACATCAATCAGATTGATTGCCTCATGCAACATGCCACGGCCATGAAGCGGCTCAGGACCGAGAAGAACGCTGCCAAGCCCCAGGAGACGGAGTTCGAGATGGTGGGGACCGTACCCGCCATGCAGAAAGTGTTCGACACCATCCGGCGTGTCGCCTCCGTCGATGCACCCGTACTCATCAGCGGCGAATCAGGAACGGGTAAGGAGCTTGCCGCCCGTGCCATTCACGCCCGATCGATGCGCGCTTCGGCGCCCTTCGTCGCAGTAAACTGTGGCGCCTTGCCCAGCAACCTTATTCAGTCCAAGCTATTCGGACACGAAAAGGGCACTTTCACCGGAGCCAGCCAGCAGAAGATCGGGCAGATCGAGGCGGCGGCGGGGGGGATACTATTCCTGGATGAAATAGGGGATCTCTCCCTGGAGCTGCAGGTCAACCTACTAAGGTTTCTGGAGGAAAAAACCATCCAGCGCATCGGCGCCCTCGACGAGATCCATATCGACGTCCGTATTCTATCCGCCACCCACGTGAATCTCGAGAAAGCCGTGGAGGAAGGTCGCTTCCGTGAGGATCTCTATCATCGGCTCAACGTGCTTCAGGTCGATATTCCTCCGCTCAGGGAGCGCCAGGAGGATATCGAGATCCTGGCCAAGTTCTTCTTCGACAAGTTCATCACAGAAAAATCCATGATGGTTCGCGGCTTCCGCCAAGAGGCCCTGGCACTCATGCGTCAATATCACTGGCCAGGCAATATCCGCGAGCTGATCAACCGGGTGCGTCGTGCCATGATCATGTGCGAGCAGCGCCTGATCAAGCCCGCCGACCTAGGGCTGGAGCGACGAACCTTGAACCGATACCTCGTCACTCTCGAGGAGGTACGCAATAATGCGGAAAAGGAAGCATTGATCTGCGCCCTGCGGCGCAACAAGCACAAGGTCAAGAAGGCGGCCGATGAGCTGGGCGTGTCCCGTGTGACCCTCTACCGCCTCATGGAGAAGCATCAACTGACGCGTAATAGCGACACTTCCATTTCCCTCTCGTCCGCCTGACGCCTCCCCCAGGAGTTCCATGCTCCGTACCGTCGGTATATCCCGGTGCGGGTGTAGCCTCACATTAGATTCGGCTACGTCACATTTTCGGATTTAAAAAATAGTTAAATAAGAATTCATTGAAGGACTCGTCAGTAGAAAGAAGGGAAACAGCCATGCAACCAGCTGTTGTATATGTATTTCTCTCGTGCCGCATGAGTCTGTAAGAGTACTTCCATCAGCAGGCTGGTACCAGCAGGATGGAACCGATCAGCAAAAAATAGATCCAACGAGAATAAATACTGACTTCCATATGAAAAAGATATATTAACAACTTAGTCATTTATGATCGAGACTCCCATACGCAAGGGGTTTTTACATTTACAGATTCGAATAAAGGGAGGTGCGAGCATGACAACCACTGATTACCGAATTCTTCTCGTTACCGCCATAAACCCTCAATCGAAGCTGTTCATCGAACACCTGCAACATCAGATCGGCCATGAAATCATTGCTGTCGGCACCGAAGCCATGCCCTCCATGGCGGACGATGAGATGGTACTGGTGATTCTGGATCTGGATCACTTGAGCGAGGCGAGCATGCAGAAATGGCACAACGCCGCGGATGGCAAGGAAAACGCCAGCCTTGCCGCATTCAATGTCCGTGACGAAAGGCACGCCGTCGAACTGCTTTCCTTGCTCAATCTACAAGGTATCTTTTACCTAAATGACAGCGTCGAGCTGATCTGCAAGGGAATCGAAGCACTTCGCAGCGGGAACCTATGGATGTCTCGCACCTTGATGTCACGCATGATCCAGCTCCTGCGCCGGCAGCAGATGAATTCCTATCGTCCCGCATGCGGCTTGACGCAGCGCGAGCTGGAAATCATCGGTTTGCTCGGTACTGGAGCCACCAATTCGGAAATTGCCAAAAAACTATTCGTCAGTGAGCATACCGTAAAATCCCATCTCTACAATATCTTCAGAAAAATCAAGGTGCACAACCGTCTACAAGCCATGCACTGGGCAAGAAGGAACCTGTTCATCGTTCCCCCCAGCTACAAGCGGGAATCGAGGCACTGACCGGTCGGGAAAGCAGAAGCATGTTGAGTGCTCCTAACCATGACGCTCATGCACTTCGCTCGGATTGGTCCTAGAAAAACCGTTTCTTCTCGCCTTTTTATCTGTTGCACATGCAGAATCCATGGTCGCAGGATAGATGAATTTTTCTAGTCAAGGGACGGCTTTCCTGAGCAGGTTCATCAGAAAAAGTTTCGCCAATATTCCAACTATTTTCCAAGAACCCTCAACGCAAGGCACAAGCTATTCAATCCCATTGCTTTAAGCAAAAAAACATCAAGCAACCAATTGTTGCACTACAGCAAGACAGAAAAGTGTGGGAGATACCACTCTCTCAGACAACCTTGGACTAATAGCCTGCTTATGTTTCGCATGAAAATTTCAAAGCTTCACAAGTGTCAGCCATATGAAACATGTTCTAAGCAGAAAAGGCATTATTTCCAGCTATCACAGGGAGCTGCGACCATAGTCTGGTAGTGTATCCTTCGTGAAACAGAAGAGAGAAGTCGCAAGGAGGCTCCGTAGGCTTTACTTAAACTACCCTTTAAAAAATCGTAACAATTCGGCCTTTCAAGTGAATTTTATTCAAGAAGATTTCATTTTCTACGAAATGTATCGATCTTTCAAGAAACCCATTTCCTTTATACCTCATTGAAAAACATATTTTTATACTCATAAGGATGAGATATCTCATCCCACCCAACTAAAAAATACATGCCGAAACATAGCTTTACATAGTGACTCTAATTGAACCAAGCTATCCCGTGCTTTCCATGAGGTTTGAAGAAGATCACTCCAAGAAAAGCATACTTTTTAGGAGACAACGGCATGGAACTTGGAAGAGGGATTATCCTGCTAGCTACCGAAAGCAACCCACAAACTCAGCTCTTTGTCGGTTACGTTCATCAGCAATTGCAGCGTGACTTGTATATCGTATCACCAGAAACGCCTAGTGAAGCATTCGGCCTCGTTGGAGAAGACAGCGACTCGCGAACAGTCGTCCTATTGGACCTCGATCATCTCGAAGAGACGACCATGCAGGAATGGCAGGCACAGTATCACCAGCAGCCGGGCTGGATATTGACGGCCTTCAATCTCAGGAATGAAGACCATGCAGCTCAGCTGTTGAGTCTCATGCAGCTGAAAGGCGTCTTTTACCGTAGCGACAGCCTCGAGCTGATCTGCAAGGGCCTTCAGCTCCTGCTGGCTGGAGATTTCTGGCTGTCGCGCTCCCTGATGACACGCTTGATTGACTTTTATCGTCGTCAGCAGATCAACTGCTACCGTCCCGCTTGCGGCATTACGCAGCGCGAGCTGGAAATCATCGGCCTGCTTGGCTCCGGCGCTTCCAACACCGAAATTGCCGAACTCCTTTACGTAAGTGAACATACGGTGAAATCGCACCTCTATAACATCTTTCGCAAGATCAATGTCAACAACCGCATGCAGGCCGTGAACTGGGCCCGGCAGAACCTGGGACCTCCTCCCCCGCTGGCGCTCCAACGGTACGACAGAGTCTCACCCAGTCACTGATTCGAGAGCGAAGGACAATGGCTTTCTTTCGCAAGAAATCTCCAATGGCCCTTTTCCTAGTGGCACTTGGTTCCCTTTCCTTGGCCGAGGTGGAGACACCAAGTTCCAGCCTGCCCGCAGCCCCAAGGGAGCCGCAGATGTCTCAAGGCACAATCGAAGAGGAAGAAGCGCTGGAAGAGGGAGAGGCAACGGAAGAGCTGTCGCGTCAGTTCCGCCTGGGCGAGCCCGGATTGTCAGGTGTGATCGTCGATCGCACCATCACCATGATGGGCAAGACTTTCTACCGGAGTTTCAGCCAGTTGAGCTCAGAAAGCCACATTCTGTCCAGCACGACCCTGTCCGTGCACGAGCGCCCCGATGCGCGCTGGGGAAGTCAGGTCTGGGTCGCGGAGAACAATCGCATTCTCTTCCAGGCCGCGCTCCCACCCCGGCTGAGCGATATCGACCGATATGCCGAAGTAGCCGTGGAACAGGTGGAGCAGCTCCTCGTGCAACGCAGCATCATGCAGGCGCTCGAGAGCGACCCGGACCTGGCCGACGAGGAAATCTAGCGGAAAGGATGTACTAGAAGGAGAACACCATGAAGCATCCACGTTCACTACTGCTGAAGCTCTCTCTTGTCGGGTTGTTCCTATCCTGCTCGGTAGGTGCCCAGGCAGGGGAACTCATCTATCGTCCCATCAACCCTTCGTTCGGAGGGGACCCCCTGCTGGGCAACCACCTGCTCAACAAGGCTCAGGCACAGGATACGCACAAGGATCCCAACGCCCCGGACTTCGGTCGCTTCTCCGAGGTTGACTTCTTTCTTCAGGACCTGCGTGCCGACCTCATCAATCGCGCCATCGACGATGCCCTCGACCCCAACAACCCCGGGGGAAGCGAAAGCGTCATCGACAATTCTTCGCTCAACGTCAGGTTCGTCAATGTAGGTGGCGGCGCTTTCCAGATGGTGATCACCGACAAGAGAACGAACGAAGTGACACGCATCGATTTCGGAACGCCATTTTAAGGGGCCTGAACATGAAAGCACTCAGAATCGGTTGCTTGTCCGGGCTGATCTTCCTTGGCGGATGCGTCAGCATGGTCACCTCTCCCGAAGGGCTGGAGGGAGCACCGGCTACCCTCGTTCCTCGAGCAGGAACCTATCTCGACCTGACCAGCCTGCCACGCCCAGCGGCTCCGATATTCGCGGCCGTCTATGACTTCAGGGACCAGACCGGCCAGTACCGTCCCCAGCCTGCCAGCACCTTCTCGACAGCGGTGACCCAAGGCGGAGCCGCCATGCTTAGCTCCGCGCTAGCGGATTCGGGCTGGTTCGTGCCGCTGGAGCGAGTCGGGCTGCAGAACCTGCTCACGGAACGGCGCATCATACGCGCGAACCTGGAAAGAAACGGACGCGAACACGAGCTGGGCTCTCTCAACGCGGCCCGTATCCTGATGGAAGGGGGGATCATTGCCTACGACTCCAACATGAAGACGGGCGGCGTAGGTGCCGAGTATTTCGGCATCGGATCGTCCGGTCAGTATCAGGTCGACCAGGTTACCGTCAATCTTCGCGCCGTGGATATTGCCACCGGCGAAGTCCTGGCCAACGTAACCACCAGTAAGACGGTTTATTCCTATGAGGTTCGTGCCGGAGTATATCGTTTCGTCAGTTTTCGTCGCCTACTAGAGGCCGAGGCAGGGTATACGCACAATGAACCCGTACAAATGGCGGTAATGTCGGCCATCGAATCCGCCGTCATACATCTCGTTACGCAAGGAGTCGATCGAGGACTATGGAACCTGGCCAACCCCGGTGATCGCAATCATGAAGTGCTGATGACCTATCGCGAATCTGCTCCGCCCCTGCTGTGAAAACCCAAGAGCTTCAAGGCGCCATATTCTGGCGCCTTTTTTGTTTCATATCACTGAGGACAAAAGGTTTAATTTTTACGTCAGATAAGGTCATTCTTCAGCAGCGTACCAGGGACTAAAAAATCAATACTGAAATTGAAACTTATGAATTATGGAAGAAACTTTCACGCAATCCGACACTGCTGTTACTTAACGTAAAATCCAAAGAATGAGTCGCCATGAAAAACTACGGAATCGTTACACTTGTGATAGGGATGACTCTTCTGGCAAACGCCTCCAAGGCGACCGATCTCATGCCGGGATCTGAGCTCCACCCTGAGCCAGAAGATTCACTTTCTCAACAAAATTCAACGATTTATCAGACTGGCTACGGCAATGATTCCGTCATCGTACAGAGCGGTAGTTACAATAGCGCAAAAATCGTTCAGCAAGGCTCGGCCAATATCGCCAGCGCCAGGCAGTTGGGAACGGCAAATGAAGCTCGGATAGTACAGGCCGGCGCTAAGATGGAAGCTTCGATTCTGCAGAAGGGCCACGGACACGATGCCGAAATCGTGCAGGCCGGATACGGCAAGGAGGCCATCATCAACCAGCATGGCGTATATGGTAGTGCCGAAATTCACCAGTTGGGGACCCATCGTACCAGCCCCATTACTGTTACCCAGTTCTCACGTGGACAGGCCTCCGTGCAGGTCTATCGATATTAAGGCTTAGCTCGTGGCTCACGGGGAAGGTGCAGGAAGCATGACCAACGAAACAGGATGTAGAGACGCTTGAAACCGTAAATGGAAAACGGAAGTGATAGCCTGGCTATCGTTTCTCGAACTCCGCCCTGGAGGCATCGGCTCAACCAGGGATTTCAACGAGAGGGAATGAAAAATGAAGTTCAAGATGACTGTAATGGCAGCGGCTGTTGCCTTCTCAGGTACGGCTCTGGCCAATGGCAACGTATCGAATGTCGACCAGGTAGGTTACGACAACGATGTGAGCGTATCCCAGTACACCCAAGGCTGGGGTGGGAACAATACCTCGGGCGTCAGCCAGGACGGTGTCGGCAACGGTGCGACCGTTCATCAGCAGGGATGGTGGGGCCATAACGTATCGGATATCGAGCAGGAAGGCATGGCCAACAATGCCGACGTCTTTCAGGATGGTACGAACAACAGCGCCGCCGTTACCCAATCCGGCCAGTTCAACACATCCGATAGTCAGCAGATTGGAACGCAAAACGTCCTTCAGGTGAATCAGGAAGGCACCAAAAACAGTGCCTCCACCTACCAGAACGGATGGAACAACTTTGCCGATATCAGTCAGAGCGGCTTTGCCAACAGCTCCGATACGGTACAGGACGGCAGGAACAACATCGCGCAGGTGCGGCAGGATGGGGTCAAGAATGCCTCCGACATCACCCAGTCCGGCATCAACAACTATGCCGACGTCGATCAGGATGGCAGCTTCAACGACTCCACCATCGTACAGGCAGGTACCAGAAACGTTGCCGAAGTCCTTCAGCGAGACATGAAAAACACCGCCGACATCACCCAGGACGGCAAGTACAATACCGCTACTGTCGACCAGAGCAACTTCAACAACGATGCGCTCATCGTGCAGTCCGGCAGCCACAACACCTCCGAGGTGGTACAGAGCGGCTACAACGACCTGGCCGACTCCTTCCAGTCCGGCAATGGTCATTACTCTTCCATCACACAAGCAGCCTCATCCGGCTATCTTGGCGGCCTGATGAGTCTTGCCACCAACACAGCCACCCATGTGCAGATGGGCCACAACAACGCCGCAATCACCTCACAAGTGGGTGGCGCCAACACTGCCAACGTCTATCAGAACTGATAGCGCCCTGTGCCACCGGGCCCCGCGCTGCGGGGCCTTTTTGCGCCCCTTGTCACCGTTCCCGGAATCCGGCCGATGAAACTCACCCCCGCCGCCGTCTTGCTACTGTCGCTCGCATTGTCCCTCGCCGCCCATGGGCAAGCCCCCGTGGAAACGCGCCGCGAGGCCCTGGTGGGGCAAGCCGACGCCGGAGAGTTGTCCACGGCGATCGACGGCCTCGAAGCGTTGTATGCCGAAACCGGCGCCGCTTCGGTGCGTGCCGATCTCATCGCGCTGCTGATCCGGGCCCGGCGTCCCACGGCGGCGCTGGAAGTCTGTCCCGGGTGCCCGATCGATAGCTTGTCCGCCGGTGAGCTGCTCGACCTGGCCGGCGCAGCCCGCGACGCAGGAGAGCCGCGCCGCGCACTGGACTATTTCACGGCCTTGGGCCACCGCCACCCCGAACATGCGGAAGCCTGGCTGGGCCAGGCCCTGGTTTACGTCGACCAGGGCCGCTACGTGCTCGCCGAAAGCACACTGAAGCGCTACGAGATACTTGCCGGTCCCACGCTGGAAGCGATGGAGGCGAGAGGCTATCTGGCCGCCGAAACGAATAATGCCCTGGCCGAACTGCAGGCACGCCAAGCGCTGGTCGAACGCCAGCCGGAGCGCGTCAACGAAATACGCGCGCTCTACCGCCTCGCGGTGGGCCTCGGTGCCAGTGAGCCTGCCCGCGAACTGCTCGAACGCCAGCCCGGCCTATTCAATGCCAGCGACGCGCTATGGCTACATTACTACGAGGGGGTAAACGACATCCGCCTCGGGATTCATGTCGACGATCACCGAAGCATCGAACGGGGCCTTGGCCGGCTCGACCAGGTGCTGGAGTCGGAGGATGTGGACCACGATCTTGGCTTGCTGGCCGAGCGCGACAAGATCGTGGCGCTGGCGCAACTGCGCCGCTTCACCGAAGCCGAGGCAATGAGCCAGCGGCTGCTGCTGCAGTACGGCTCCCTGCCCAACTATGTGCTGCGGGCCAGGGCTCATGCCCTTAGCGGGCTGGGGCGCCCCGAACAAGCCATCCCGATCTACCAGGCCATTCTGCACGACGAGCCGCAGCGGGGCGACGACCTGAGCGATCCTCTCTACGAAGGGCTGTTCTTCAGTTATACGGATGCACGACGCCACCGTGAGGCACAGCGCCTGCTGGAAGCGTGGCGGCACGCCGAGCCTCTCTACCGCAGAGACTTTACCGGCACGACGCAGATCGAGAATCCCAACCTGCAGAAGGTGCTCCTGCTCGACACCATGCTCATGGCCTGGCGCGGTAATGAACGCGAGGCGCGCGCACAGGTCGATGCCTACCTCGCCGAAGCACCTGCCAACCCTTATCTGTGGCAGCTGAGGGGCGATATCAGCCGCTGGCGAGGCTGGCTCGAGCAGGCCCAGGCCGACTACCAGCGTGCCGCATCGCTGCTTGGCCCCGAGCAACGCGACACGGCGCGTCATGGCGAGCTGATCGCCAGGCTCCAGCAAGGCCGTTGGAGGGGCACGGTTGGACAGGTCCGCCATGAACTCGACAGCGCCAAGCCCAGCGTATCGAGGGACAACCTCGAACGAGAGTGGCGGGAGCAGCGCGCAGCGGAGCTAGCCCTCTCCGTGGAGCGCAGCGATGGGCAAGGCGGCGGTAGCACTCAGGCCTCACGGGAATGGCTCAGCGACATCGTGTTCCGCTCGCCACGCGACGACAACGGCTCGCGCTACTATGTGCAGCACCGCCACCAATACGGCACCTTCGAAGAGGAGTCGCTGCGGGCGGGATACGTCATCGCAGGCTATGAATGGAACCTGTTTCCCAGCCAACTGACGCTGTCAGCCGGGCATGGCATGCAGCGCAATGACGAGCCGCATTTCGGCGCCACATTGCGCCACGATTTCACCGATCACCTCGCCGTCACGCTTGGCGCCGAATACAACAGCCTCACCACTCCCCTGCGTGCCCTCAACGACGACGTCCACGCCGACCGTTATCGCGCCGCCGTGTCCTATCGTCATGACGAAAGGCGCACGCTAGGTACGGAGCTGAGCCTGACCGACTTCGACGATGGCAACCTGCGTCGCAGCATCCTCGGCTACTGGCAGGAGAGGCTGTACCAGCGCGACCGCTGGCTGCTCGCCGCAACGGGCTGGATCGGCGGAACGCGCAACGACGACGTGCAGGCCAGCTACTACAACCCCGAGCGCGACACCCACCTCAGCGGGGAGCTGCTGCTCGAGTACGCCCATCCCCTGGGTTACCGCCAAACCTTTACCCAGGGCGTCACGCTCGGTGCCGGTCGCTACTGGCAGCGTGGCGAAGCCAGCGAAGAAACCTGGAGTCTCGGCTATCACCAGCGCTGGGAGTTCCTGCCTAGCGTCTCCCTGGAGTACGGCATTGCCCGGGAGCGGGCCGTGTATGACGGTCAGGCGGAACACGACACGGTACTGACAGGAGCCTTGGTGTGGAGATTCCCATGAGCGCCAGATCGGCCCTTCTCTTCGGTTTGCTGGTCATCGCGAGCCTAATGCAGCCGGCTCTGGCGGCACGGGAGTCTGGCGATTACGTAGTGATCAGCTATCACGACGTGGTCGACCTGAGCGTATCGCCGGGGGTGGCCCTGCTGCCGCAGACGATCACCCGGACCCGCCTCATCGAACACTTCAACCTGATCCGCTCCCGCGGCTACCAGCCCGTTTCGTTCCAACAGGTGCTCGACGCCGAAGCCGGCATTGCTGCGCTGCCCGACAACGCAGTCCTGCTGGTCTTCGACGATGGTTACCGAAGCTTCTACGACATCGTCTACCCATTGCTCAAGCTGTATGGCTATCCCGCGATCACGGCCGTGGTGGGCAGTTGGATCGACGTGCCTGCAACAGGTTGGGTCCCCTACGGCGAAACCCTCCTCGAGCGCGATCGCTTCATGACCCGCGAACAGCTGCGGGCGCTGCACGACGACCCACTGGTCGAGATCGCCTCCCATACCTACGACCTCCACTACGGCCTGATGGGCAACCCGCAAGGCAACCAGCAGGCCGCCGCCGTCACCAGCCGCTGGCAATCCTCCGGCTACGAAAGCGAAGCGGACTATCTGCAGCGCATAAGCAACGACATGCGCAGGGCGAGTCACCAGTTGGAGGAGATTACCGGAACGGCGCCGCGCATCATGGTATGGCCCTATGGCGCCTACAGCCGAGCCACGCTGGACATCGCTGCCGAACATGGCATGCCCAACAGCTTCAGCCTGCTCAGCGAGCCCAACCGGATCGGCCAGGGGACAGCGGTCATGGGCCGCTATCTGATCGACCAGGAAACCAGCCTACAGACCTTCGAGGAGATACTCGGCAATCGCATCTGGGAGCGGGACGAGCTGAGGATCGTCCATGTCGATCTCGACTACGTCTACGATCCCGATCCCATCCAGCAGGAAGCCAACCTGGACCTGTTGGTCGACCGAATCTACCGCTTCGGCGTCACCACGGTCTATTTGCAGGCCTTTGCCGATCCCAACGGCAATGGGGTGGCCGAGGCCCTCTACTTTCCCAACCGCCATCTCCCCATGCGCGCGGACCTGTTCAACCGGGTCGCCTGGCAGTTGAAGAAGCGTGCCAACGTCAAGGTCTATGCCTGGATGCCGGTCCTCGCATTCGACCTGGGTCCAGGCCACGAATACGTGACGGATGCGCGAACCGGACGGGTCGCGAGCGAACATTACCTGCGCCTGTCACCCTATTCCGCAACCAACAGACGCATCATTGGTGAGATCTACCAGGATCTCGGCAGGCTGACCAAGTTCGACGGCCTGCTATTCCATGACGATGCCTATCTCACCGACTACGAAGATGCCGGCGAAGACGCCTTGGAAACCTATGAAACGGCGTGGCACCTGCCCCGCGATATCGACACGATGCGCCGGGACGCAACGCTAATGGACGATTGGACACGCAGGAAAACCGCTTTCCTGACGGATTTCACTCTCGAACTGGCGCAGTCGGCCGACTACTACCGCCAGGCGGACAACAAGCGATTCACGACGTCACGCAATATCTACGCGCTTCCCATCATCGAGCCGCAGAGCCAGGCGTGGTTCGCCCAATCCGCGGAGAATTTCGCCGCCGCCTACGATTATGTGGCGGTCATGGCGATGCCGTATATGGAAGAAGCGGACGACCCTCAGCGCTGGCTACAGGAACTGGCACAGGTCTCCCTGGCGAACGTGCCGGCCGATCAGCTCGTTTTCGAGCTGCAGACCCGAGACTGGCGCGACGCGAGCCCCATACCCAACGAGACCCTGACGAGCTGGATCGACACCATCAAGCATGCCGGCATCCAGCATATCGGCTACTACCCGGACGATTTCCATAACAATCAACCCGACATGAATGCCTTGCGGCCGCACTTTTCCATAGGACGAAGATTTGGAGTGAGCAAATGAACATCATCGACGCGCTCTCCATCTTCACCTTTTCCTACCCTAGCGTCATGGCGACGGTATGGATCTGTGGGGGAATCTATTTCTATCTCCACTGGGAGATAAAACAGCCATGGCCGGACAGTTTTCATTGGGATGCCGAATCTCCCAAGGTCACCATTCTGCTTCCGTGCTATAACGAAGGCGCCAACATAAACGAAACCGTAGGGCATCTGTTCCAGCAGAATTATCCCAACGTCGAAATCATCGCTATCAACGATGGGAGTACCGACGATACGGCAGACAAGCTGGAGGCTTTGAAAACGTTTTCCCAAAGCCTGCGGGTCATTCACCAGCTCAATAGAGGCAAGGCAAGCGCACTCAACCATGGCCTGTCCGAAGCTACAGGAGACATCATCGTAGGGATCGATGGCGATGCCATTCTCGACTACGACGCCATAGGCTACATGGTAAGTCATTTCGTTCAGAGTCCCCATGTCAGCGGCGTTACCGGTAATCCCAGAGTGCGCACACGCTCGACTGCGATTGGCAAGATACAAACGGGAGAGTTCTCCTCTATCATCGGCTTGATCAAGCGGGCCCAGCGAATCTACGGCATGGTCTTTACCATTTCCGGCGTCGTATGCGCCTTCCGTCGCAGCGCCCTCGAGGCCATCGAAGGCTGGAACACCGACATGGTGACGGAAGATATCGACATCAGCTGGCGGCTTCAGCTCGCAGGAGGCCAGGTCAGGTATGAACCGCGGGCCATCTGCTGGGTACTGATGCCGGAAACGCTGCGCGGCCTGTTTCGCCAGCGGCTACGCTGGGCCCAGGGTGGCGCGGAAGTCTTCCTGAGGTACTTTTCGCAAACGGTGAGGTGGAAGAACCGTCGTTTCTGGCCACTACTATTGGAATATATCGTGAGCGTAGCCTGGTGCTACTCCGCGTTCTTCATGATCTGTCTATGGCTGATTGCCCTGTCTTATGCTTCGCCATTGACGGACTACCCCAATCTTCTTTACTCATACTTTGGCGGTGCGCTCATACTGATTGGACTCACCCAGTTCATCGTCAGTTTCACGATAGACAGCAGATACGAGAGGGGAATGTTGCGCTGCGCTTACTGGTGCATTTGGTATCCCCTTGCCTACTGGATGCTGAACATGGCAACGGTGGTCATTGCCTTTCCCAAGGCCCTGAGAAGGCAAAAAGGTAGGTTTGCCACTTGGAAAAGTCCGGACAGAGGAGAAATCTTCCATGAATAAACTCGCTCCCGTCGTCATTCACAACCCCACCAAAAAGAGCCTGGTTTACAAGGCACGGGATGGGCTCATGGTTGCCCTTACCTTCTTTCTATGGGCCGGACTGTTTTTCAAATTCTACCTGACGATCTTCGAAGGAGAGATGCTGGCCCTGAGCATGATCACGGTGACGCTGGCCAAGCTCATCGTCGTGGGGTTCTTCGTGACCTTCCTCATCTTTCACTGCTGGGCGATCTACAACCGCTACCTCTACAACCAAAGCAGATAACGCGCTAGCCAGCCTTTAGGCTGGCCCGAAGGGCAAGCCGCCAGGGAGGGCGGAGCGCAGCAGTTCTTAGCGTACGCGTAGCCTCACCACACTACCCTGCCCGCTGGTACTGGAACGGCTGACGCTCCCTCCCTTGCGAACTTCCACCGTCAAAGCCCCCTCGCGACTCATCTGGCGCACGCTGGCTTCCAGCGCTTCTCCTTCGTAGATACGTTCGATGGGAACGGTTTCTTCCAACTCATGTGTCATCGAGCGATCTGCACCCTCTATCGTCAACGCGGCTTGAAACCTCGTGCCGGGTTCACCATCGAACCGCACCTGAATCGTGTTTGCCGAACCGCCGTGAGATTGATGCGCTTCCATTGACATCCGGTTCTCTCCTGCTGCGCCAAGGCCCGCGCTCATCCCTGCCAGTCCCGCCACAAGAAGCCATAAAGGTCGTTTCATGACGCTCCCTCAGCTGTAGCTCAGACTGACCCGTTTCTCGACCAACAGCGCCAAGGTATCGCCGACATGCTCGGCGGTGGTATCGATTCGCAATAGATGAGGACGCTCCTCGTCGCGGAATTCTTCGAATAGCGCCTGCTGCCGTTCGAGCACGTCAAGGCTCATGACCGGGTTGCTCCCCTGCCGCTTGGCGCGCTTGGCGATACGTGCCCGCAGGGTTTCCTCGTCGGCCTCGAAGCTGACGATGAGCACCGGCAGGCCGCGCGCCTCGCCCTGCTGCCGCAGCAGCTGCCGCTGGACATAGGTCAGGCAAGTGGCATCGATGCAGGTCGGAATGCCGGCGTTGAGCAGCAATCCGGCCAGGCTGGCCAGACGATGATAGGTACGCTCGGTCGTTTCCGCACTGAAGATATCCACAGCCGGATCTTGCACTACCGCCTGTGGAGAAAGTCCGAAGAGGCGCCGCCGCTCGGCATCCGAGCACAGTCTCACGGCGCCTAGCCGCTCGACGATCTCGGCCATGAAGCGGCTCTTGCCGCTGCCGGACACGCCAACACCGATGATCAGCGGAGGAAAGCGAAAATTGGAGACCCGCTCGGCCAGATCGAGATAGCGCCGACATTCGGTCATGATCTCGGCGACCCGAAACGCTGGCTTGCTCTCCGGCTCCCAGTGCTGCAGCGCTCGCCGGGCACCAGCAAGCGATCGGCATACCGCGAACACCGAGATGAGCCGGGTGAGCGCATAATCGCCCGAAAGCCGCAGGTAACGGTCAAGGGCATAATGGGCAAGCCGCGTCTCATCGCGCACGTACAGGCCCACCAGCAGCGATACCAGGTCGAAGCCCGGATCGAGGCAGCGCTTGGCCAGTGGATCCGTGGCTTCGAGATCGAGGGCATTGGCCATCACGAGTCGCTGCCGATCACACAGCGGCATGGCCTGGCGCCCCGCGACCCAGCTCGGGCGCGGTTCGCCGCGCTCTTCGAACCAGGGTTCGAGTCGCAGCATTTCCTGCTCCAGCCAGTCTCTCAGCCGCAACAGGCAGCGCCGATCCTCCTCGCCCGTCAGCCGTGCCTCTAGCGCGCTCACCTCGTCTTCGACCAGCGCGCGCGTGGCGGCCAGGCAAGCCGACGAGGCTACGTAGGGAAGATCGTCGACGAAGGTCCGATGGGACGCCACCAGCGAATCGATCAGTTCATCCACGCCGATGGCGCTCGATGAAGAGGTCGGGCAGGGTGCTGAAGTAGCGTCCATGTTCACTCCCGTTAACGGTTGAGCTTGGTCAAGGCCGACGTACCAGGGCAAAGGCCTTCTCGGCAGCGTCCAGCGTCCATTGAATGTCTTCCGGCGTATGGGCACTAGACATGAAGCCCGCCTCGTACGCGGAGGGTGCCAGGTAGACGCCTTCGTCCAGCATCGCTGCGAAGAAGCGACGGAAGGCATCGGCATCGCAAGCCGTGGCCTGAGCGAAGTTGTCGACCCGGGACTGCCCGGTGAAAAACAATCCGAACATTCCGCCGGCACGCTGGGTGATCATGTCAACGCCGGCGGCATCGGCACGCTCCTGCAGGCCATGGCAGAGCGTCTCGACGCGCTGCGCCAGGGCATCGTGGAAGCCGGGCTCGCGCAGCTTGGTCAACAGCGCGATGCCCGCCGCCATGGCCAGGGGATTGCCCGCAAGCGTCCCTGCCTGGTAAACCGGCCCCAGCGGTGAGATCTGCTCCATGATCTCACGCTTGCCACCGAAGGCACCCACCGGCATGCCGCCACCGACGATCTTACCCAGACAGGTCAGGTCGGGCTCGATGCCGTAATGCGCCTGGGCACCGCCCATGGCCACCCGAAAACCGGTCATCACCTCGTCAAAGATCAGCACACTCCCGTATTCGGTGCAAACTCGGCGCAGGGTTTCGAGGAAGCCGGGCTGCGGTGGGATGCAGTTCATGTTGCCGGCCACCGGCTCGACGATGATGCAGGCGATCTGGCTGCCGATCTCCTCGAAGCAGGCCTCCACTTCGTCGAGATCGTTGTAGGAGAGGGTGATGGTGTGCTCCGCCAGCGCAGCGGGCACGCCGGGCGAGCTGGGCTCGCCGTGGGTCAGGGCGCCGGAGCCGGCCTTGACCAGCAGCGAGTCCGAGTGGCCATGGTAATTGCCCTCGAACTTGACGATCTTGTCACGTCCGGTGAAGCCGCGTGCCAGTCGAATCGCCGACATGGTGGCCTCGGTACCCGAGTTGACCATGCGCACCAGGTCGATCGACGGGATCATGTCGCAGATCAGGTCGGCCATGGTGGTCTCGATCGCCGTCGGGGTGCCGAACGAAAGACCGTTGTCGAGCCGGCTGCGCACGGCACCCAACACATCGGGGTCGGCATGGCCAGTGATCATCGGGCCCCAGGAACCGACGTAATCGACGTAGCGTTTTCCTTCCACGTCGAACAGATAGGCCCCCTGCGCTCGCTCGATGAACACGGGCGGCCGCTGCAACCCCTTGAAGGCGCGCACCGGAGAGTTCACGCCGCCGGGAATATGACGGCAGGCCTGTTCGAAGAGCGTTGCGGATGTGGTCATGTGAGCCTCATTGCGGTCGCGAGTGTGATGGCGTTCCATGGCGGGAGGGACATCGCTTGCCACCTCCATGCTGTGGATAATTTCTTGGATAACCTTGGAGTGTGCGGTGAAGTTCCGGTGATTTTCGCTCATTGAGGGGGGTAGGGTCACGTCCTGCCCGATGCCATGCATCCCCCCCGTCACGGCAAGGCGGCGCGGCAACGATTGTGCCTTGCCCGGCTGCCAAGCGTGCGCCAGCGCCTGCCAGGCAAAGCGCTGGGCTCGCTCGCAGGCAAGCTGCAATGGATCGCCCACCGCCAGACGCGCAGCAAGCGCCGAGGCCAAGGTACAGCCCGAGCCGTGAAAACTCCCTTTCAGCCGCCTCCAGCGCCAGGCGAAGCGTCCGTCGGCGCTGTACAGCGCCAGCTCGACCTCGTCGCCGGGAACGCCGACATCGGGATCGTCACTGCCACTCACCAGTACGGCACGACAACCGAGCGAGAGCAGGCTCCGGGCTCGCTCACAGTCATCCTGGGCTTGCGGATCGGCCAGGCGCGCGAGTTCAAGGCGGTTAGGCGTCATGATATCCACAAAGGGAAGCAGCCGGGCGCGGAAGGCATCGACCAAGGCGGTTGTGGATAACTCCTTGCCGCCTCCTGCCTTGAGTACCGGGTCGACCACCACCGGCACCCCGGGATGCGCCTTGACGATGTCCACCACGGCATCGAGCGTCTCGAGACTAGCCACCAGGCCGACCTTGATCGCCGCCAGACGAAATTCACCGAGCCGCCGAGCCATGTCACCGATCAGATTGGCCGGTACCGGTATCACGCGATGCACGTCACGACAGTCCTGCACCGTCAATGCCGTAGGCACCGTCACTGCCCAACCACCGCAGGCGGCTATCGCCTCGCCATCGGCGGTGAGCCCCGCTCCACCGGTGGGGTCATGGCCAGCCAGCACCAGTACGACCGGGAGTTGTTCGTTCATTTCACTCGCCATGGTCAGAACGGCTTGAGCACGACCAGGATCACGATGACCAGCAAGGCAATCACAGGTAGTTCATTGAACCAGCGGAAGAACACATGAGAGCACTGGCAGCGACCCGCGGCGAACTGCTTTAGATAGACCAGACAGACATGGTGGTAGGCCACCAGCAACACTACCAGCAACAGCTTGACGTGCATCCAGCCCATGCCGAGCCAGTGGGGCATGAGGTAGAGCAGCCAGATCCCGAACGCGATCACGGCGATCATCGATGGGGTCATGATGCCCCGATAGAGTTTGCGTTCCATCACGAGGAAGGTGTCAGCAGCCTGCCGTTCCCCCTTGTCGCGCGCCATGGCATGGTAGACGAACAGGCGCGGCAGATAGAACAGCGCAGCAAACCAGGTCACCACGGACACGATGTGCAGGGCCTTGATCCACAAATACATGCTGGCTCCTCGGGCTGGTTTCTCAAGTAAAGTGGCGATGGCCGTCTGAATCGGCGGTGGCGATCGCGCAGAGAATCATTTCAGCGAATAGTAACGCTCAATGGCGCCGCGGGTGATGATACCCGAAATCCGCTTGTGCTTCGGGCGCCGGCCATACTCCACGTAGAGGGCGTCGACGGCCTGATCGTTGAGCCGCGTGAACGCCTCCGACAGGGTCGCCTGCAAATGAATAGGCGCCATCTCCAGGCGTAGCCCCGGCACTTCCAGCAGATCGATCAATGCCTCCTCGAAAGCGATCTCCTCGAGTTCCTGCTCGTCGATCAGGGCACGGGCCAGATCCGCGGCCTTGAGCGCCAGCGTCGGCTTGTCGTCGGTCGAGCGCAGGATCAGGATCCAGGCCGGCTTGGCATCGAGCAAGGCACGGGCCTGGTCGCGCGTCACCATACGCGGCGTGGTGACGAAACTGCGCTCCATTACCGCCGGTACTGAAACCCGCGAGAGCGCCTGCATCAGCGGCTGCTGCAGCGGATGCAGGCCGTGGCGGGTCATGCTGATGAAGAAACCGTCGCAACGGCACAACTGACGTGCCGTCAACCCCGACACCACCACTGCCAGCATGCCCGGTAGGATGATGTTGGGGTTGTGGGTCAGCTCCAGCAGCGCCATCAGCGCGGCCAGCGGTGCCTGCAGCACGGCCCCCATCATCGCCGCCATGCCGAGCATGGCATAGAAGCCGGGCTCTGAACCCAACTGCGGGAAGAGCCAGGCTCCCACCAGATCCGCCAAAGCTCCAGCGGCGGCACCGACCACCAGCACTGGACCGATGATGCCGATGGGAATGCCGCTGGCCACGGTGATGGCCGTCAGCAACAGCTTGGCCACTACCAGTGCCAGCAGTACGTCCACGGCCAGCTCGCCTGCCAGCGAGGCATCCAGGCTGTCGTAGCCGATGCCCTGCACGGCAGGATACCACCACGCTACCGCCGCGGTGGCTAGCGCCACCAACGCCAGGCGTGCCACCACCGGCAAGCCAGCGATGCGCTCGCTTCTGGCCACGTGGATGAAGAGTCCGGCCAGCAGACCGATGAACAGCGCGGTAATCACGATCCATGGTAAATTCGCCAGCGAACCGAGACTGACGCTAGGCACCTGGAAGGCCGGCTCCGAACCGTAGACCAGCATTGCCACCAGCGCGCCCATGGTGGAAGCCAGGATGACCGGCATGAAGCCGGCGATGGTATACTCCATCATCACCACTTCCATGGCGAAGATGACCCCAGCGATCGGCGTGTTGAACGATGCCGAGATTCCCGCTGCCGTACCGCAGGCCACCAGTACCCGTAAACTGTTGTGAGGCAGGCGCAACTGCTGGCCGAGGCCACTGGCCGCCGCCGCGCCAAGATGGATCGCCGGCCCTTCGCGACCGGCGGAGAGCCCGCCCAGCACCGTGGCCACCCCCACCCACCACTGGTTGATCCAGTTGCGCAGGGGGAAGCGCCCCTGGTGATACGTCAGGCGTTCGATGACATGGCCGACTCCCAACTTTCGGGTCGCCGCTGGCTGGCGCCACAGGAAAATGCCGATCAGGGTCACGGCTACCAGCGGCAGGCTCGAGCGCACCAGCGGCGCCAACCTCTCGAAGGCCTCATGATCGCCGCCGGGCATGAACAAGACTCCACCCAGTTCGAGCAGCAGCCGGAAGGCGACCATTACGGCACCGGTCAGCAGCCCCGACAGCACCCCCAGTACGCAGAGTTGCGGCAGGGCATCGACACTGGCCAGCTTGCGGCGAAAACCTTCCAGACTGAAGGTGGGAAACGAGAGGCGCGGCACGATTCGTTCCTGTGCTGATGATTCCTTGGACGCGATGGCAAGCGGTTGGGTCGCCAGCCTCTCTCTTGTGTATCATATCCGGACAGGGCGGTCCCGTTGACGATCGCCCCTGCCAGACCAACTTCGAAGGAGTCGCGTTGTGATCAAGGTCGGAATCGTCGGCGGTACCGGATACACCGGGGTCGAGCTGCTCAGACTGCTGGCCCAGCATCCCGAGGTCGAGATCGAAGCCATTACCTCGCGTTCGGAAGCCGGCGTTCGCGTCTGCGACATGTACCCTAACCTGCGCGGTCACTACGATACGCTTGCTTTCAGCGAGCCCGACCCCCGCCGCCTGGGCGCCTGCGATGCGGTCTTCTTCGCCACGCCGCACGGTGTCGCCCATGCCCTGGCCGGCGAGCTGCTCGCTCAGGGCACTCGGGTGATCGATCTCTCCGCCGATTTCCGCCTGCGTGATGCCGAAGAGTGGGCTCGCTGGTACGGCCAGCCACATGGCGCCCCGGAACTGCTCGACGAAGCCGTATACGGGCTGCCGGAAATGCATCGCGAGCGCATTCGCCAGGCGCGTCTGATCGCCGTACCCGGCTGCTATCCCACGGCGGTGCAATTGGGACTGCTGCCGCTGCTCGAGGCCGGGCTGATCGACGCCGGGCACATCATTGCCGACTGCAAGTCCGGCGTGACCGGCGCCGGCCGCGGCGCCAAGGTCCCTTCGCTGCTGGCCGAGGCCAGCGAATCGATGAAGGCCTATGGGGCCTCCGGACATCGCCATCTTCCGGAGATCCGCCAAGGCCTGGACGACGCTGCGGGAGGTTCAGTTGCCCTGACCTTCGTGCCGCACCTGACCCCGATGATCCGCGGCATCCATGCTACCCTCTACGGTCGCCTGAAGGGTGAACCGGGCGATCTCCAGGCGCTGTTCGAGCAGCGCTTCGCCGACGAGCCCTTCGTCGACGTGATGCCTGCCGGCAGTCACCCCGAGACCCGCAGCGTCAAGGGCGCCAACGTCTGCCGTCTGGCCGTACACCGCCCCGGCGATGGCGACACCGTGGTGGTACTGTCGGTAATCGACAACCTGGTCAAGGGTGCTTCGGGCCAGGCGATACAGAACCTCAACCTGATGTTCGGACTCGCCGAAAATGCCGGGCTTGCCGCTCCTGCCCTGATGCCCTGATGCCCTGAGGCAAAGAATTCCCATCCCCGGTAATAGTTGACCCTTTTACTGGGGATTAGGGATAATCCCCAGTTACCCATTCATTCAGCTCACGGGAGGAAACCCATGAGCGGCGCACAATCCTTCGTGCCCACTCCCATGATGCTCTCCGAGGCTGCCGGCAAGCGGCTCAAGGCGCTCATCAAGGAAGAAGGCAAACCCGACCTCAAGCTGCGCGTCTATGTGACGGGAGGCGGCTGTTCGGGTTTCCAGTACGGCTTCGACTTTGCCGAATCGGTCGGTGAAGACGATACCCTCATCGAGTTCGGCGAGGTCGCCCTGGTCGTCGACGAACTCTCCTATCAGTACCTCGTCGGTTCCACCGTCGACTACGAAGAGGGGCTGGCCGGTGCCCGCTTCCTGGTCCAGAACCCCAACGCGACGACCACCTGTGGCTGTGGCGCTTCCTTCATGGTGTGATTCTCTAGCTTACACCGCCAGAACAGCACAGAATCGGCCCAACTTGACGCTTCCCTGTAGACTCGCCATGGTTTAAAGGCGTAATGCCACAACAATTCACCATGGGGAAACGTATGAAACGACACGTGAAGACGGCCGCCCTAGTTACCGGCATCACCTGTGGACTGGGTCTTTCCAGCCTGGCTGTCGCCAATGAAACGCTCGACGTGGTCACCGACCCGAGCTTCGTGCCCTTCGAGATGATGGATCAGGAAACTGGCGAGATGGTCGGTTTCGACATGGACATCATTGCCGAGGTAGCCGAGCGGGCCGGCTTCGATTACGAACTGCAGACCATGGACTTCAACGGCATCATTCCCGCCGTCCAAACCGGCAACGTGGATATCGCCATCGCCGGTATCACCATCACCGAGGAGCGCGCCCAGATCGTCGACTTCTCGGATCCCTACTACGACAGCGGCCTGAAGATTCTGGTACGTGCCGACGAGGATGGCGTCGAAGAAATCAGCGACCTCGAGGGCAAGACCATCGCCACCAAGGTCGGCTCCACCAGCTACGACTTCCTTCAGGAAAATCTCGGCGACAGTGCCGATATCACGCCCTACCCCGGCAGCAGCGACATGTACATGGCCCTGCTCGGTGGCAGCGCGGACGCCGTCTTCTACGACGCTCCCAATGTCGCCTACTTCGCCCAGACCCGCGGCGAAGGCCGGACCAAGGTCGTCGGCCCGCTCTACGAGGGCCAGCAATACGGCATCGTCTTCGTCAAGGGCAGCGAATGGGTCGAGCCCGCCAACGAGGCCTTGGCCGCAATGCGCGAGGACGGCACCTACGATGACATCCATGCCAAGTGGTTCGGCGACACCGACGACGAGTGAGTCATACCGCGCATCGATATAGCGGGGCCGGCCGAGCAAGCCCGGCCCCGCCGCGCTGTCCCACTGTCCCGGGCGCTCTTGCCCTGCCAAGTCCCCCGACGGGAGAATCCACGTGGATGTCACCTTCCAATTCGACTGGGAGGCGGCCTTCGCCTCCATTCCCTTCCTGCTGAAAGGGATTCCCTACACCCTGCTGATCTCCTTCGGCGGTCTGGCCATTGGCTTTCTCATCGGCATTCTCTTCGGCCTGCTGCGCATCAGCCCGCTCGTCTGGCTACGGGTACCGGCGATCGCCTATATCGAGATCTTCCGCGGCACCCCGGTACTGGTACAGGTGCTCTTCATCTTCTATGGCCTGCCCCAACTTCTCGGCGGGCCGATCAATGCCCTGGTCGCCGGTATCGCCGCCATCGCGGTGAACTCCGGCGCTTACATCTCGGAGATCGTGCGCGGCGGCGTGCAATCGATCGAGCGTGGCCAGCGCGAGGCCAGCCTGTCGCTAGGGCTATCGCGGGTACAGTCGTTTCGCTACATCATCTGGCCCCAGGCCTTTCGCCGCATGATCCCGCCGCTTGGCAACCAGGGCATTATCAGTATCAAGGACACCTCGCTATTCTCGGTGATCGGGGTCGGCGAGCTGGTCCGCCAGGGCCAGGTCTACATCGCCACCACCTTCAACGCCCTGGAAGTCTACTTGATGGTCGCCCTCCTCTATCTGGCGATAACCCTGAGCCTGTCATTCGCCCTGCGCCTGCTCGAGCGCAAGGGCCTGGTCGGACAATAAGGAGCGCGACATGAGCCGAGACGATACACACGCCGACGCTGTCCCCATCGTGCGCCTTGACAGGGTCAACAAGCACTTCGGACAACTGCACGTGCTCAAGGACATCGTGATCGAGATCCAGCCTGGCGAGGTGGTGGTGGTGATCGGTGCCAGCGGCTCGGGTAAATCCACCCTGATCCGCTGCATCAATGGCCTTGAGGAGTTCCAGGCTGGCCACATCGAAGTCGATGGCAACGAGCTGCTACCGGACGGCAAGAGCGGTCGCGCGCTGCAGAGAATCCGCACCGAAGTCGGCATGGTGTTCCAGCAGTTCAACCTGTTTCCACATCTCAGCGTGCTCGATAACGTCACGCTGGCGCCCATGAAGGTGCGCGGCTGGAGCCGAGCCGATGCCACCGAGACTGCCTACCGCCTGCTCGAACGCGTCGGCATCGCCGACCAGGCGGACAAGTACCCATCCCAGCTCTCCGGCGGGCAGCAGCAGCGCGTCGCCCTGGCTAGAGCGCTGGCCATGGAACCGCGCCTGATGCTGTTCGACGAACCCACCTCGGCGCTCGATCCGGAAATGATCGGTGAAGTGCTCGATGCCATGCGTGAGCTCGCCCGCGAGGGTATGACCATGGTCATCGTTACCCACGAGATGGGATTCGCTCGGGAGGTCGCCGATCGCGTGGTCTTCATCGATCGCGGCGAGATTGTCGAGCAGGCTGCCCCAGACACCCTTTTCGACTCCCCGCAGCACGAGCGCACCCAGAGCTTTCTGTCGCGGGTGCTCAAGCACTGAGGGATCCACAGAAGGCCGCTGCTGTCCGCCCTGGCAGGCCCTGTCGCACTCGACAGGGTTTTTTCGGCCTGTGGATAAGAATTTTTCCTCTACCCTCGATTCGTTGCTCCAAGCGGCATGGTTGCCGCCTTTTCGTTGGCTTCGCGTGACTGTTCACAGTCACGGTGACAAGCCAGGTAGGCAACGGTGGAAAAAGGGTGTAGCGTCCTGGCTGTGGAAAACGTTAGGGTTCATCCACAGCCCCCACACTGGCAACTCTCAGCTCGTCACCCTCTTCTCCGCATAGAAGTTAACAAAGCAAATCGTTAACCCTGCTTGATTTTTTCTTCTTATCCACAAATATTGTCCACACCAGTAGTCACAACCACAGCAGAACTTCTTTCTTTTTAGATACTTTGTTTTGGTTATTTGGTAGGAAAGTGATCCTGCTGGCAGAGACGGTGTGGAAAACCCTGACGCTTACCCACAGGAGGTTTATACTGGCAGGCTGTTTTTCGTCACTGGCAACATCCGCGCACTAGCGCAACGAGGTGCACCTTGGAGTATCCCGACCGCTTTGACGTCATCGTCATCGGCGGCGGCCATGCGGGAACCGAAGCCGCTCTGGCCTCCGCCCGCATGGGCTGTCAGACCCTGCTGCTGACCCACAACATCGAGACCCTCGGGCAGATGTCGTGCAATCCCGCCATCGGTGGCATCGGCAAGAGCCATCTCGTCAAGGAGATCGATGCGCTGGGGGGAGCCATGGGCCTGGCCACCGATCTCGGCGGCATCCAGTTCCGCGTACTCAACGCTCGCAAGGGACCGGCCGTGCGGGCTACCCGTGCTCAGGCCGATCGCGTGCGCTACAAGGCCGCTATCCGCGGCATGCTGGAGAACCAGCCGAACCTGACGATCTTCCAGCAGGCGGCGGGAGATCTGCTGGTGGAAAACGACACGGTGCGTGGGGTAGTCACCGAGACCGGCATTCGCTTCCATGCTGAAACCGTGGTGCTGTGTACCGGCACTTTCCTCGGTGGGGTGATCCATATCGGCCTGGATCGGAGCCGCGGCGGTCGTGCCGGCGATCCTCCCTCCAATGCCCTGGCGGAGCGTCTGCGGGCGCTGCCGTTCCGGGTCGACCGGCTCAAGACCGGCACTCCGCCACGGCTGGATGCCAAGAGCGTGAATTTCGCCGTGCTCGAGGAGCAGCCGGGCGATAGCCCGACACCGGTAATGTCCTACCTGGGGCGTCGCGACATGCACCCACGCCAGGTGAGCTGCCACATTGCTCACACCAACGAGCGCACCCACGAGACCATCTTCGCCAACCTCGACCGCTCACCGATGTATTCGGGCGTGATCGAGGGCGTCGGACCGCGTTACTGTCCGTCGATCGAGGACAAGGTGCATCGCTTCGCCGACAAGGCGAGCCACCAGGTGTTCATCGAACCGGAAGGGCTCGATACCCATGAGCTCTACCCCAACGGCATCTCGACTTCGCTGCCCTTTGACGTGCAGCTGCAGGTGGTGCGCTCGATCAAGGGATTGGAGAATGCCCACATCACCCGGCCCGGCTACGCCATCGAGTACGATTTCTTCGATCCCCGCGATCTCAAGCACTCGCTGGAAACCAAATTTATCCACAACCTGTTTTTCGCCGGGCAGATCAACGGCACCACCGGCTATGAGGAGGCCGGCGCCCAGGGGCTGCTCGCAGGCCTCAATGCCGCGCGTCGCGCCAAGGGGCTCGAGGCCTGGTGGCCACGCCGCGACGAGGCCTACCTCGGCGTACTGGTCGACGACTTGATCACCTTGGGCACCAAGGAGCCCTACCGCATGTTCACTTCACGCGCCGAGTATCGGCTGTTGCTGCGTGAGGACAACGCCGACCTGCGTCTCACCGAGGCCGGTCGTGAGTTGGGCTTGGTGGACGAGGCACGCTGGGCTGCGTTCAGTACCAAGCGCGAGGCGATCGAGCGCGAGAGCGCCCGGCTCAAGGCCAGTTGGGTGCAGCCCGGCACTGCGGCAGCGGCAGCCATCGAGGAGAAGACCGGCAAGCCGCTGTCCCGCGAATACAGCCTGCTCGACCTGCTCAAGCGGCCCGAGTTCGGCTATGGCGACGTGGCGCACCTCACGGGCGAGCCCGTCGACGACGAAGCCGTGGCAGAACAGGTCCAGATCCAGGCCAAGTACCAGGGCTACATCGACCGTCAGCAGGACGAGATCGACAAGCTCAAGCGCCACGAGGCCACGCCGCTGCCGGCCGATCTCGATTACGCCCAGGTCGAAGGGCTCTCCCATGAGATTCGCCAGAAGCTCGCCGAAGCGCGGCCCGGGACCTTGGCGCAGGCCTCACGGATCTCCGGCGTGACGCCGGCGGCGGTGTCGATCCTGCTGATTCACCTGAAGAAACGTCGCCTGCTCGAGGACAATCGGGTGGCCAACGGATGAGCGATGCCATCACGTCACCGGTGACAGCACGGCTCGACCAAGGACTTGCTGCGCTTGGTCTCGATATCGACGGCACACAACGCGAACGGCTGCTGCGTCTGGTCGGGCTGTTGCACAAGTGGAATCGCGCCTATAACCTCACGGCGATACGCTCACCGGAAGAGATGGTGGCCAGACACGTGCTCGACAGTGCGACGGTTCTGCCTTTCGTCGTCGAAGGCGTGCTGCTCGACGTAGGCGCCGGTCCCGGTCTGCCCGGGCTGGTGCTGGCGATTCTTGAGCCGGGCCTCTCGGTTACACTGCTCGACAGCAACGGCAAAAAGGTGCGCTTCCAGCGTCAGGCGGTGTTGGAACTGGGGCTTGTCAACGCCACGCCGGTACAGGCTCGGGTCGAGGCCTTTGCAGCACCGGACGGCGGTTATGCCCAGGTGATCTCGCGGGCTTTCGCCAGCCTGGCGGACTTCACGCGGCTGACCGACCATCTGGTGGCGCCGGGCGGCCGCTGGCTGGCCATGAAAGGGCCGGCTGCCGACGAGGAACTGGCCGGCCTGGACGCCGGACTGGCCTTGCGCGAGCGCCACATGCTGGCGGTACCGTTCACTGTGGGGGAGCGTCAGTTGCTGATCGTCGAGCGAACCGATTCCAACCCAGGCCGCCTGTGAGCGTGCCTTCGACGCAAGGAAGTCGCCCGTGACCCAAATCATCGCCTTGACCAACCAGAAGGGCGGCGTGGGCAAGACCACCACCGCCGTCAACCTGGCCGCCAGCCTGGCAGCACTGGACCGCCGCGTGCTGTTGGTCGACCTCGATCCCCAGGGCCATGCCACGATGGGTAGCGGTGTCGACAAGCACTCGCTCGAGGGCAGCGTGCTCGACCTGTTGCTGGGCGAGAAGAGTGCGCCCGAGGTGATGTTGGATTGCCCCACCGCCGGTTATACCCTGCTGCCGGGCAATGGCGACCTGACCGCCGCCGAGGTGGAACTGCTCGACCGTGCCGAGGGGCGGGAGCGCAGTCTGACCGAGTCCCTGGCCAGCGTCGCCAGCGAATACGACGTGGTGTTGATCGACTGTCCGCCCTCACTCAACATGCTCACCGTCAACGCGCTGACCGCCGCTGACGGCGTGCTGATCCCGCTGCAGTGCGAGTTCTACGCCCTGGAAGGGCTCTCGGCACTGCTCGACACCGTGGAGCAGATCAAGGACAGCGTGAACCCGAACCTGGCGATTTATGGCATCCTGCGTACCATGTTCGATGGTCGCAACAGCCTGACGCGGGACGTTTCCAAGCAGCTGCGCGATTACTTCGGCGAAGCGCTGCTCAAGACCACAATACCGCGCAACGTGCGGGTGGCCGAGGCGCCGAGCCACGGCCTGCCGGTGACCAAATACGCCCGCTTCTCGCGTGGCAGCCAGGCCCACCGGGTGCTGGCCAAGGAACTGATTCGTCGCCTGTCGCTGTGACGCGACCGGTGAAAACCGCCTGTCGTGATCCGCTCGTTGTGATGAGGGAATGCTGATGACGCGTAAACGCGCCCTGGGCCGCGGCCTGGATGCCCTGATCGGTGCCGGCGCCCGTCGCCGCGAGACTCTCGAGCTGCCCGAGGTGGAAGGCCAGCCCGATGACGAAGACGAGGCCAGCGTCGCCCAGCCCGCTGCCGTCGAGGAGCGGCTCGAGCGCCTGCCGCTGGGCCAGCTCTCGCGTGGCAAGTACCAGCCGCGCCGCGACATCCAGCCCGAGGCGCTGGAGGAATTGGCCGACTCGATCCGTGCCCAGGGCGTCATGCAGCCCATCGTGGTACGGCCGGTCGGTGAATCGCGCTACGAGATCATTGCTGGCGAGCGCCGCTGGCGTGCCGCCCAACTGGCCGAACTCGACACCATCCCGGCAGTGATCCGCGAGGTCAGCGACGAAGTTGCCCTGGCGCTGGCGCTGATCGAGAACATTCAGCGCGAGAACCTCAATCCGGTGGAGGAGGCGCTGGCGCTGAAGCGCCTGATCGACGAGTTCGAACTCACCCAGCAGCAGGTCGCGGATGCCGTGGGTAAATCTCGCGCCCAGGTCACCAACCTGCTGCGCCTGCTGGCGCTCGACCCCGAGGTGCAGACGCTGCTCGAGCGCGGCGATCTCGACATGGGACACGCCCGCGCCCTGCTCGTGCTGCCCGCCGCCAAGCAGCGCCGCGCGGCGCATGAAGTGGTCAACAAGGATCTCACCGTGCGCGATACCGAGGCGCTGGTGAAGCGCCTCGCCCAGGGGGAGCCGAAGAAAGCCGCCGCCCCGGCGCCCAGCCCCGATGTGGCACGCCTCGAAACCCGTCTTGGCGAGCTGCTCGGGGCGCCGGTCAAGATCCAGCACGGTCGTGGTGGCAAGGGACGTGTGACCATACGCTACTCGAGTCTGGACGAGCTCGACGGTATTCTCGAGCACATTCGCTGAGTCGACCGGCCTGCTGCCGCTGTCGACAATTGCTCCGCCTTTGGTCGCAAAGCCGCGTCATTCGTACGTAAAAGCGCCTTGTTCGGTTGAACCGGTTGAGGTGCTTCCCTATAATCCGCCGTTGTTTGCCTGAGCGACACGCTCGATTCAGTCGGCGCTTGGCCGCCTCAAGTCAGGGCAGGACTGTCAACAGATGCACCGACACACTGCCAGAAGACGCGGAGGGGTTGCCATTGCCCGGCTGGTACAGGTGCAAGGGCTCGTCACGCTCGCGATGACAGGCATCGGCGCGTTGATGTCGGGTAGCGGCGCAGCGCTGTCAGCTCTGCTGGGCGGGCTGGTTAGCCTGATTCCCTCCCTTTACTTTGCTTGGCGCATCGGCTCGGTTCGTGGAGGCAGACAGGCACGTCGCTTCGTCTCGAATTTCTACCGGGCCGAGGCGGGAAAGTTCGGTTTGACGGTGGCACTGCTTGCCGCGGTGTTCGTGACAGCGCCTCCCTCAAACCCAATTTACTTCTTTGTCGCATATATGGCGGTTCTGCTCGCGCACTGGCTGGCTCCTTGGCTCATGCGTGACAAACCGGCTCCCTGAATCGAGGTAACGACAGCATGGCAGCAGGAAGCGAAGTCACGGCAACGTACTACATCCAGCACCACCTACAGAACCTGACCTTCGGCCGTCACCCCGAGAACGGCTGGTCGTTCGCCCACTCCTCGACCGAAGCACAGGAGATGGGGTTCTGGGCCATCCACGTGGACACCATGGGCTGGTCCATCGCCATGGGCCTGCTGTTCATCTGGCTGTTCCGCAAGGCCGGCAAGATGGCCACCACCGGCGTTCCCGGCGGCCTGCAGAACGCTGTCGAAATGGTCATCGAATTCATCGAGGGGCTGGTTCGCTCCGCCTTCCACGGCAAGAATCCCATCATCGCCCCGCTGGCGCTGACGCTGTTCGTGTGGATTCTGCTGATGAACACGCTCAAGATCATTCCGGTCGACTACTTCCCGGAGCTCTTCGCTCGTCTCGGCGTCGAGTACATGAAGATCGTACCCACTACCGACCCCAACGCCACGTTGGGCATGGCCCTGGGGGTCTTCATCCTCATTATCTACTACAGTCTCAAGGTCAAGGGCGCCAGCGGCTTCGCCAAGGAGCTGTCGCTGACCCCCTTCAATCACTGGCTGCTGATCCCCTTCAACCTGTTGCTGGAAGTGATCGGCCTGCTGGTCAAGCCTTTCAGCCTCGCCATGCGACTGTTCGGCAACATGTTCGCCGGCGAGGTGATCTTCATCCTGATTGCGCTGCTGCCGTTCTGGGCGATCTGGGTGCTGGACGTGCCGTGGGCCATCTTCCACATCCTGGTGGTCACCCTGCAGGCCTTCATTTTCACGGTGCTGACCATCGTGTACCTGAGTGCCGCCCACGAGCACCACTGAACCGAGCAACGCTTGAAACGCTTCAACCCCTAACCCGCTGAAACCTCAACTCAATACCAGGAGTAACATCATGGAAATGGTCTACATTGCAGCTGCCATCATCATCGGTCTGGGCGCTCTGGCCACCGGCATCGGCTTCGCCATCCTCGGTGGCAAGCTGCTCGAGTCCACTGCGCGTCAGCCCGAGCTGGGCGACCAGCTGCAGACCAAGACCTTCATCATGGCCGGCCTGCTCGACGCCGTGCCGATGATCGGCGTCGGTATCGCGATGTACCTGATCTTCGTCGTTGCCGGTTAACGACCTGCCGAGCGCCAAGGCGCTCGGTTTGCTCGTTTCCGGTCGCCACGAACCTGTCAGAGGTACATTCCCGTGAATATCAACATGACGCTAATCGGGCAGACGATCGCCTTTGCGATCTTTGTCTGGTTCTGTATCAAGTATGTGTGGCCGCCGATCAGCACCGCGCTTCACGAGCGCCAGAAGAAGATCGCCGATGGTCTCGATGCGGCCAGCCGGGCGTCACGTGACCTCGAGCTTGCTCAGGAGCAGGCGGCTCAGACGCTGCGTGAGAGCAAGGAGCAGGCTTCGCAGATTCTCGAGCAGGCCCACAAGCGCTCCAGCCAGATGATCGAGGAAGCCCGCGAACAGGCTCGCGCCGAAGGCGAACGTCTGGTCGCCAGCGCCCGCGCCGAGATCGACCAGGAGATCAATCGCGCCAAGGAAGAGCTTCGCGCCCAGGTGGCGACGCTTGCCATCACCGGTGCCGAGCGCGTCCTGGAAGCCTCCGTCGACGAGAAGGCACACCGCAAGCTGCTCGACAAGCTCGCTGCCGAACTGTGAGGGAGGTGATCCATGGCGGAACTGTCTACCGTCGCACGACCCTACGCCAGGGCAGCGTTCGAGTTCGCACGCGATCACCAGGCGCTGGAAAGCTGGTCTGACTGGTTGGGCAAGCTGGGAGCTGTCGTTGCCGTGCGCGACGTACAGAAGCTCCTCGCCAGCCCCAGTCTGACCACCGAGCGCAAGGTCGAGCTGATCGTCGAACTGGCCGAGGTCGAACTCGATGAAGCGTCACGACGCTTCATCGACACCCTGGGCGAGAGCGGACGACTGGCCACGCTGAGCGCCATTGCCGAGCACTTCGAGCAGCTGCGCGCCGAGCACGAAAAGCGTATCGAGGTCGTCGTCGTCTCGGCATACGAACTCGACGACAAGCAGCAGAACAAGCTCGCCGGCGCGCTCAAGAAGCGGCTGAATCGCGAAATCTCCATTACCACTCAGGTGGATCCGAAGCTTATCGGGGGCGCCATCCTGCGCGCCGGCGACACCGTCATCGACGGGTCGGTGCGCGGTCGACTGAACCGCCTCTCCGAAGCCCTTACCGCCTGAGTCTGAGGGACATGGCATGCAGCAACTGAATCCTTCCGAGATCAGCGACATCATCAAGCAGCGAATCGAAAAGCTGGATGTCGCATCCGAAGCCCGCAATCAGGGCACCATCGTCAGCGTCTCCGACGGCATCGTGAAAATCCACGGCCTCGAGGACGCGATGTTCGGTGAGATGATCGAATTCCCCGGCAGTATCTACGGCATGGTGCTCAACCTCGAGCGCGACTCCGTAGGCGCGGTGGTGCTGGGCGACTACCTGCAGCTGGAAGAGGGCATGACCGCCAGCTGTACCGGCCGCATCCTCGAGGTGCCGGTGGGCCCCGAGCTGGTCGGCCGCGTGGTCGATCCGCTGGGCAACCCCATCGATGGCAAGGGCGACGTGGGCGCCAAGCTGACCGACGCGGTGGAAAAGGTCGCGCCGGGCGTCATCACCCGCCAGTCGGTGGACCAGCCGATCCAGACCGGTCTCAAGGCGATCGACGCCATGGTGCCGATCGGCCGCGGCCAGCGCGAGCTGATCATCGGCGACCGTCAGATCGGTAAGTCGGCCATCGCCGTCGACACCATCATCAACCAGAAAGGCAAGGGCGTCATCTGCGTCTACGTGGCCATCGGCCAGAAGCAGTCGACCATCGCCAACGTGGTGCGCAAGCTCGAGGAGCACGGCGCGATGGAGCACACCATCGTGGTCGCTTCCGGCGCCGCCGATCCGGCCCCGATGCAGTTCCTGGCGCCCTATGCCGGCTGCACCATGGGCGAGTACTTCCGCGACCGTGGCCAGGACGCGCTGATCGTCTATGACGATCTGACCAAGCAGGCCTGGGCCTACCGTCAGGTCTCCCTGCTGCTGCGCCGTCCGCCGGGCCGTGAAGCCTACCCGGGTGACGTCTTCTATCTCCACTCGCGCCTGCTCGAGCGTGCCGCTCGCGTCAACGCCGACTACGTGGAGAAGTTCACCAACGGTGAGGTCAAGGGCAAGACCGGCTCGCTGACCGCGCTGCCGATCATCGAGACCCAGGGCGGCGACGTTTCCGCATTCGTTCCGACCAACGTGATCTCGATCACCGACGGTCAGATCTTCCTCGAGACCGACCAGTTCAACGCAGGTATCCGTCCGGCCATCAACGCCGGTCTGTCGGTATCCCGCGTGGGTGGTGCGGCCCAGACCAAGATCATCAAGAAGCTCGGCGGCGGCGTGCGTCTGGCACTCGCTCAGTACCGTGAGCTGGCGGCCTTCTCCCAGTTCGCCTCCGACCTGGACGAAGCCACCCGCAAGCAGTTGGAGCACGGTCAGCGCGTTACCGAGCTGATGAAGCAGAAGCAGTATTCGCCGCTGTCAGTGGCCGAGATGGGGGTGTCGCTGTATGCCGCCAACGAAGGCTTCCTGGATGACGTCGACGTGAGCAAGGTGCTGGACTTCGAGCGTGCCCTGCACGAGTACATGAGGTCCGAGCATGCCGAACTGCTCGACAAGATCAACCAGACCGGCGACTACAACGACGAGATCCAGCGAGGGCTGAAGCAGGGTCTCGAGCAGTTCAAGGCCACTCAGAGCTGGTAATTCCGCCGGCCCGCCCCGACGGGCGGGCCCTGGACATCTTCTGAGGGCCACGAACGAGGTAGATCGCTATGGCAGCTGCAAAAGAGATACGCACCCAGATCGGGAGCATCAAGAATACGCAGAAGATCACCAGCGCCATGGAAATGGTCGCTGCGTCGAAGATGCGTAAAGCGCAAGATCTGATGAAGGCCAGCCAGCCTTATGCCCGGCAGATCCGCAACGTGGCCAGCCACCTGGCCGACGCCAATCCCGAGTACAAGCACGACTACATGATCGAGCGCGGCGAGGTGAAGCGGGTCGGCTACATCGTGGTTTCCACCGACCGCGGCCTGTGCGGCGGCCTGAACGTCAACCTGTTCAAGGCCGTCATCAAGAGTGCCGTGGCATGGCGCAACGAAGGGGCGGAGCTCGATTTCTGCGCCCTGGGCAGCAAGGCCGGCGGCTTCTTTCGCAACTACGGCGGCAATCTGGTCGCCGCCAAGAGTGGCCTGGGCGAGTCGCCCGAAATGGAGGACCTGATCGGCAGCGTCAAGGTGATGCTCGATGCCTACGACGAGGGGCGGCTGGATCGTCTCTACGTGGTATACAACGAGTTCGTCAACACCATGACGCAACGCCCGGTGGTTCGCCAGCTGTTGCCGCTCGATCCCAACATGGGAATGGATGCGGAAGACGAGGACAACAAGCGTCCCGGTAGCTGGGACTACCTGTATGAGCCGGATGCCAAGGCGCTGTTGGATAGCCTGCTGGTTCGTTTTATCGAATCCCAGGTGTATCAGGCTGTGGTCGAGAACGGAGCCTGCGAACAGGCGGCCCGGATGATCGCCATGAAGAACGCCACCGACAACGCCGGCAGCCTCATCGACGATCTGGAGATGGTCTACAACAAGGCCCGTCAGGCCGCCATCACCCAGGAAATTTCCGAGATCGTCGGCGGCGCCGCTGCCGTATAGCGCCCGGGGAGAGCCCAAGGCTCTCTCGGCAAACAGGTTTCATTTGCAGGTATTTGAGAGGATCGCAAGATGAGCGGACGTATCGTACAAATCATCGGCGCGGTGATTGACGTCGAGTTTCCGCGGGACTCGGTTCCCAAGGTCTACGACGCGCTCAACGTCGCCGACTCCGAGACCGTGCTCGAAGTCCAGCAGCAGCTGGGTGACGGCGTGGTGCGTACCATCGCCATGGGCTCCACCGAGGGCCTCAAGCGCGGCCTGGAGGTCGTCAACACCGGAGCACCGATTTCCGTGCCGGTGGGCAAGGAGACCCTGGGTCGCATCATGGACGTGCTGGGCCGGCCGATCGACGAGGCCGGTGACATCGGTGAGCAGGAGCGCATGCCCATTCACCGTCCGGCACCCACCTATGCCGAGCAGGCGGCTTCCAACGAGCTGCTCGAGACCGGCATCAAGGTCATCGATCTGGTCTGCCCGTTCGCCAAGGGCGGCAAGGTCGGCCTGTTCGGCGGCGCCGGCGTGGGCAAGACCGTCAACATGATGGAGCTGATCCGCAACATCGCCATCGAGCACAGTGGTTACTCCGTGTTCGCCGGCGTGGGTGAGCGGACCCGTGAAGGTAACGACTTCTACCACGAGATGACCGAGTCGAACGTTATCGACAAGGTATCGCTGGTATACGGTCAGATGAACGAGCCGCCGGGCAACCGTCTGCGCGTGGCCCTGACCGGCCTCACCATCGCCGAGAAGTTCCGCGATGAAGGCCGCGACGTGTTGCTGTTCGTCGACAACATCTATCGTTACACCCTGGCTGGTACCGAGGTATCCGCACTGCTGGGCCGTATGCCCTCCGCGGTGGGCTACCAGCCGACCCTGGCCGAGGAGATGGGGGTGCTGCAGGAGCGTATCACCTCCACCAAGGTGGGCTCGATCACCTCCGTGCAGGCCGTCTACGTGCCCGCGGACGACCTGACCGACCCGTCGCCGGCCACCACCTTCGCCCACCTGGACGCCACCGTGGTATTGGCGCGTTCGATCGCCGAGCTGGGTATCTACCCGGCCATCGACCCGCTGGACTCCACCTCGCGCCAGCTCGATCCGCTGGTCGTCGGCGAGGAGCACTACGACACCGCCCGCCGCGTGCAGGGCGTGCTGCAGCGCTACAAGGAGCTCAAGGACATCATCGCGATCCTGGGCATGGACGAACTGTCCGACGAGGACAAGCAGACCGTGGCCCGCGCGCGTAAGATCCAGCGCTTCCTGTCGCAGCCGTTCTTCGTCGCCGAGGTGTTCACCGGCTCCCCGGGCAAGTACGTGTCGCTGAAGGACACCATCCGCGGTTTCCAGGGCATCCTCGACGGCGAGTACGACAACCTGCCGGAGCAGGCCTTCTACATGGTGGGTAGCATCGACGAGGCCGTCGAGAAAGCCAACCAGATGAAGTAATCCCGTCCATTGGGGGACTTCGCTATGGCGAAAAGCTTCACATGCAACATCGTCAGCGCCGAAGCCTCGATCTTCTCCGGTGAAGTCGAGCAGATCGTGGCCTCGGGCATCATGGGCGACCTGGGCATCCTGCCCGGGCACGCCCCGCTGCTGACCGAGCTCCAGCCGGGGCCGATTCGCGTGATCCATGACGGCGGGCAGGAAGAGAACTACTACGTTTCGGGCGGCTTCCTCGAAGTGCAGCCCGATGTGGTGACCATCCTGGCCGATGCGGCCTCCCGTGCCGGCGATCTCGACGAGGCCGCCGCCGAGGAAGCTCGCCAGCATGCGCTGAAGGCATTCAACGACAAGTCGTCGGAGCTGGACTACACCCGCGCCGCCGCCGAACTCGCTGAAGCCGTGGCTCAGTTGCGCACGATCCAGCAACTGCGCAAGAAGGGCGGCAAGGGCTGATTCCAGCCTGGCTGCCATGAAACGCCCCCCGAACGCTGTTCGGGGGGCGTTTTCGTCTCTGTTATCATGAGTGCGCTGGACCGGAAGTGCCCGAGCCATACTCATGCCGCCACGCGGGGTTTCTCATCCTTGCGTCAGGGTCTCAGGAGAATGCCATGTCGTTGAGCGAACAGCTGCAGGAACACAAGGAAACCCTGATTCTCGCCGTCGAGCAGGACGATCGAGAACGCCTCGACCAGTGGCTTCCTGAGCTGCGCGCGGCAGACCTCTCCGAGATTCTCGAGGAAATGGCCGAAGAGGACGGCGATCTTCCTACCGTACTCAAGCTGCTCGACTGCCTGCCGTTGGAGCGCCGCGCCAATGTCCTTGGCTATCTCACCGGCGAGGTACAGGTCGAGGTGGCGGCAGCCATGTCCGACGAGCTGCTGCTCTCGGTGCTGGAGGAGATGGGCTCGGATGAGCGAGCCGACCTTTTCAACCTGCTCGACGAGGATCGTCAGGAGACGCTGCTGCGGCGCATGGCGCGCCAGGAGCGCGAGGACCTGAAGCGGCTGGCCAGCTACGAGGAGGGCACCGCCGGGGCGATCATGACCTCCGATTACGTCGCCATACCCAGCGGTATGACGGTATCGCAGGCGATGATGCGGGTACGCCAGACGGCCCCCGACGCCGAAACGGTCTATCAGCTCTACATCATCGACCCGGAGGGCAAGCTGGCAGGCACGCTGTCGCTGCGCCAGTTGATGGTGGCGCGTCCTGGCGCCAAGGTCGACGACCTGATGATCAAGGACGTGATCAGCGTGCCGGTGGATGAGGCTCAGGAGGAGGTGGCCCGGCTGGTGGCCCGCTACGACATGCTGGCGGTACCTGTCATCGATCACGATGAGCGCCTGGTCGGCATCGTCACCCACGACGACGCCATGGACGTGGCCGAGGAGGAGGCCACCGAGGACTTCCACAAGGGGATGTCCATCGGCCAACTCGAGGACGGTGTCAGCCGGGTGCCGATCTGGAGCCTCTACCGCAAGCGCGTGACCTGGCTGGTACTGCTGGTGTTCGCCAACCTTTTCTCCGGTGCTGGCATTGCCTACTTCGAGGACACCATCGCCGCCCAGGTGGCATTGGTGTTCTTCCTGCCGCTGCTGATCGGCAGTGGCGGCAACGCCGGCGCCCAGGCTGCCACGCTCACGGTACGCGGCATGGCTACCGGCGATGTCGGTGTCAAGGACTGGGGCAAGCTGCTCGGCCGCGAGCTGCTGGTGGCCGGTTCCCTGGGCCTGACCATGGCCTTGGCGGTGGCGCCCATCGGCGTGATGCGTGGCGGCGAGGCGGTGGCCATGGTGGTGGCGGCAAGCATGGTGACCATCGTACTGTTCGGCAGCCTGCTCGGCATGTGCCTGCCGTTCATCCTCAATCGCGTGGGCTGGGACCCGGCCACTGCCTCGGCACCGCTGGTGACCACGCTGATCGATGCCAGCGGGGTGGTGATCTATTTCACCATTGCCACGGCGGTGTTGACGGGACTGTAAAGCACTCGTTCAGCGGGGCGGTAAGTCGCGTGACATACGCATCCCGACATGGCATTGGTCTTCTTGAGCAGGGTTTTTCGGATACTCGTGCTGTCATCGAGACGCGGCGGACAAGCGGCGAGCGTCCGTGTATCCTCTTCGCGTTCTGCCGTGCGTTTGCCGTCAGGCTGCGCATGTCCTCGCCATAGGAGATCGCCACATGGATTGGCTTCAGGTCGTCGTACTGTCAGTGGTCCAGGGACTGACCGAATTCCTGCCCATCTCGAGCTCGGCTCACCTTATTCTGGTGCCCGTGCTGACCGAGTGGACCGATCAGGGGCTGGTCTTCGACGTGGCGATGCACCTGGGCAGCCTGCTGGCGGTGGTGCTCTACTTCCGCCATGATTTGCGACGCATGAGCGTGAGTTGGGTAACATCGTTGCGTGGAGGCGCTACGGGACAGGCCGGGATCGATCGAGATGCCCGGCTGGCCTGGTGGGTGCTGCTGGCGACCATCCCGGTCTGTGCGGTCGGTTTCGCCTTTCACGACGTCATCGAAGTCAGCATGCGCTCACCGATCCTGATCGGCTCTTCCCTGATCGGCTTCGGTCTGCTGCTGGGCTATGCCGACTGGCATAAGCGTGAAGGGCGAAGTGAGTATCAACTTACCTTTCGTGATGCCATGTTGATCGGTCTTGCCCAGGTACTGGCACTGATCCCTGGCACGTCGCGCTCCGGGATTACCATTACCGCAGCGCTGCTGCTCGGCATGAGCCGCGAGGGAGCGGCGCGCTTCTCCTTCCTGCTGTCGATCCCGGTAACGGCCCTGGCCGCTGGCCTGGAGATCGTCGGGCTGGTGCAGATGCCGCGTGACATCGACTGGTCGGCGATGACGGCAGGTGTGGTACTGTCGGGGGTGAGCGCCTACCTCTGCATCCACTATTTCCTTGCCTTCATCAAACGGATCGGCATGCAGCCCTTCGTTGTCTATCGCATCGTGCTCGGGCTATGGCTGCTGTGGGCCTTCTGGTAGCCATGCAACACTCGTCGAGGAGTCCTGTTACCATGAATCCTGCCCTGCGTCCTGTGGTGACCTTCCTGCTGCTCTTGGGGCTGCTGCTGACCGGTTGTTCCGAAAATGATCGCCCGCTCGATTCGCCAGCCCAACTGGAGGGTGGCATCTTCGGCTCCTTCTACCAGGTGACCATCGCCGACAACCTGACCCAAGGCCGGGCGCGCGAGTTGGAGGAGGGATTGCTCGAGGTGCTGGAGCAGGTGGATGCCGCCATGTCGATCTATCGCGAAGACTCGGAGCTGATCGCCTTCAACCAGGCGCCGGTAGGCGAATGGCAACCGCTGTCCAACGAACTCATCGAGGTGCTGGCGATCAGCCAGTCCGTTGCCGAGGCGAGCGGCGGTGCCTTCGACATGACCGTCGGTGGGTTGGTCAACCTGTGGAGCTTCGGTTCCGAGGCACGTCCGCGCGAAGTGCCCGATGACGAGACCCTGCAGGCGCGCCTGGACGAGATCGGTCCCGGCAGCATAGAGGTCGACGAGAACGCGCTTCAGGCACGCCGGCTACGCGATGTATTCGTCGATCTCGGTGGCGTGGCCAAGGGGCACGCCACCGACCGGGTTGCTGCCTACCTCGACAGTGAGGGCATCGAGCATTACCTGGTCAATCTTGGCGGCGACCTGATCGTACGCGGTTACCGCGACAGAGAGGGCGAGCCTTGGCGCATCGGTATCGAGGCGCCGTTGGACGATCGCCAGGAAGCCACCCATATCGTGCCGCTGCACGACATCTCGGTGGCAACCTCCGGTGATTACCGCAACTATTTCGAAGAGAATGGACAACGCTTCTCGCACACCATCGACCCGCGTACTGGACATCCTATCGAGCATCGGGTGGCATCGGTGACGGTGGCGCATCCTTCCAACGCCTGGGCCGATGCCTGGGCCACGGCAATGATGGTGCTGGGTGAGGAGGGGCTGGCGCTGGCGCGCGAGCAGGACCTCAAGGTGCTTTTACTGGTGCGCGAGGATGAAGGCTGGAGCAATGTGGCGAGCCCCGGCTTTGCCGATTTTCTCGGCGGGGAACTGAGCGACGACATGGGCCTGGAGGTGCGCTGAGCCGCCATGGCGGAACGCTACCTCGTGCGAGGCGTCACTCGTACGGACGAGTTCCCTGGCCCCGATGACTGGAGCCATTCGAATGGACAAGGAGTCTTCGATGACCCTGGATGTGGTGATTCTTGCTGCCGGGCAGGGCACACGAATGCGATCGACCCTGCCCAAGGTGCTGCATCGCCTGGCCGGCAAGCCAATGGTGCGTCATGTGCTCGATACCGCGCGCAAGCTCGAGGCGGAACGCCTGCACGTGGTGGTCGGCCATGGCGCCGAGCGGGTGCGCGAGGCACTCGCCGACTATCCGGTGCGTTTTGCCCTGCAGGCCGAACAGAAGGGCACCGGGCACGCGGTAGCGCAGACGCTTGATGGCCTGGGCGAAGGCAAGGTGCTGGTACTGTATGGCGACGTGCCGCTGATTCGTCGCGAAACCCTGGCCAAGCTGCTGGAGGAAGTGGGCGAGTCGCGCATGGCGCTGCTCACCGTGACACTGGATGACCCGACCGGCTACGGGCGTATCCTGCGCAACGCCGATGGTCAGGCGGTGGCCATCGTCGAGCAGAAGGATGCCAGCGAGAACGAGCTGGCCATACGCGAATGCAATACCGGCATCATGGCCATGACCGCGGCCCAGCTCAAGCGCTGGCTGCCGCGGCTCTCCGCCGACAATGCCCAGGGCGAATACTACCTGACCGACGTCATCGCCATGGCCGCTGCCGAGGGGGTGGCCATCGCTACCGCCCAGCCTGCCGACCCGCTCGAGGTGGAAGGGGTCAACAACCGCCTGCAGATGGCACGCCTCGAGCGTGCGTATCAGGCGCGCATTGCCGATGAACTCATGGTGCAAGGGGTGGCGCTGCTGGATCCATCCCGCATCGACGTGCGCGGCCGCCTGACCTGCGGTCATGACGTGGAGATCGATGTCGGCTGCGTGTTCGAGGGCGATGTGGAACTGGGCGAAGGCGTGCGTATCGGCGCGCACTGCGTGGTTCGCAACAGCCATATTGGCGCCGAGAGCGTGATCGAACCCCACAGTGTGGTCGAGGGCGCCGTGGCGGCCGGTCATAACCGCGTCGGGCCCTTCGCCCGACTGCGTCCCGGCACTCGCCTGGCGGTGGGGGCCAAAGTGGGTAACTTCGTCGAGACCAAGAACGCCGAGGTGGGCGAAGGCAGCAAGATCAACCACCTGAGCTATGTCGGCGATGCGCGGTTGGGGCGTGAGGTCAACGTCGGGGCCGGCACCATCACCTGTAACTACGATGGTGCCAATAAGCATCGTACCGAGATTGGCGACGGCGCCTTCATCGGCTCCAATACCGCCCTGGTGGCCCCTGTCAGCGTCGGTCATGGCGCCACGGTCGGTGCCGGTTCGACCATCAGCAAGGACGTGCCCGACGAGGCTCTGGCCGTCTCCCGTGGACGCCAGATCAGCAAGACCGGCTGGGTGCGTCCGACCAAGAAGACTCGAGACTGATCGACAAGCGCGAGGAATCGTCATGTGTGGAATCGTCGGTGCCGTTGCCCAGCGCAACGTGGAAGGCATCCTGCTCGAGGGCCTCAAGCGGCTGGAATATCGCGGCTACGATTCGGCCGGGATGGCTGTGCTCAGCGCTGCCGGCGAGCTGCAGCGTCACCGGGCGGTGGGCAAGGTGGCTGCGCTGGAGGCCATGCTCGAGGAGGCCGCCCTACCGGGGCATTGTGGCATTGCCCATACTCGCTGGGCGACCCATGGCAAGCCCAGCAAGGAGAATGCCCACCCGCACCAATCGGGTAACCGGCTGGCGCTGGTTCATAACGGCATCATCGAAAATCATGAGCCGCTACGCCGTGAACTCGAGGCCGACGGCTACGCCTTTTCCTCGCAGACCGATACCGAGGTGGTAGCCCATCTGCTGGAGCGTGAATACCGTCATGGCGGCGGCCTGCTGGCCGCCGTGCAGCGAGGGCTCGCACAACTCGAAGGCGCCTATGCCCTGGCGGTGGTACACGCCGATGAACCCGATGTCGTCGTCGGTGCGCGCAAGGGCAGCCCGCTGGTCGTGGGGGCAGGCATCGACGAGGCCTTCCTGGGTTCCGATCCGCTGGCCTTGCTGCAGGTCACCGACCGCTTCATCTATCTTCAGGAAGGCGACGTGGTGCGCCTCGCCGGTGGAGGCAAGATCGAGGTCTTCGATGCCGGAGGTCAGGCCGTACAGCGCCCGATCCAGACTTTCGAGCACGGCGACGGCGCGGCCAGCAAGGGCGAGTATCGCCACTTCATGCAGAAGGAGATCTTCGAGCAGCCCGCTGTGATCGCGGCAGCCCTCGAGGGGCGGCTGGGTGAACGTAGCGTGCCTTCCGAGTGCTTCGGCCCCGACGCCGAAGCACTGTTCTCACGGGTCGAGCAACTGCATATCGTGGCTTGCGGCACCAGCTATCATGCCGGCTTGGTGGCCCGCTACTGGCTGGAGCGCTATGCCGGTATCCCGGTACAGGTGGAGGTGGCTTCCGAATACCGCTACCGCACCGTAGTGGTACCCGACAACACCCTGTTCGTGACCCTGTCGCAGTCCGGCGAGACCGCCGATACTCTCGCTGCGCTGCGCTTCGCCCGTGAGCAGGGCTATCTCGGCAGCCTGGCAATCTGCAACGTGCCGGGCAGCTCGCTGGTGCGTGAATCCGACCTTACCCTGATGACCCAGGCGGGGCCGGAGATTGGCGTCGCCTCCACCAAGGCCTTCACCACCCAGTTGACCGCACTGATGCTCTTCACCCTGGCGCTGGGGCGGGTCAAGGGGCTGGACGCCGAGACCCAGGCCGAAGTGGTCGCCGGCCTGCGTGGCCTGCCGCAACTGGTGAGCCGGGTCCTCGAGTTGGATGACGCCATCGAATCCCTGTCGACCGAATTCGCCGAGAAGCACCACGCGCTGTTCCTCGGGCGTGGCGCGCATTTCCCCATCGCCCTGGAGGGAGCCCTAAAGCTGAAGGAGATTTCCTACATTCACGCCGAGGCATATCCCGCCGGAGAGCTCAAACACGGGCCGCTGGCGCTGGTCGACAGCGAGATGCCGGTGGTGTCGGTCGCCCCTAACGACGAACTGCTCGACAAGCTCAAGTCCAACTTGCAGGAGGTCCGGGCGCGTGGCGGCGAACTCTTCGTTTTCGCCGATGAACGGGTTGGGATCGAAGCGCAGGAAGGCGTGCGCGTGCTGTCGCTGCCTCATGTTCACGATGCCCTGGCGCCTATCCTCTATACCGTCCCGCTGCAACTACTGAGCTATCACGTGGCGGTGCTCAAGGGCACCGATGTCGATCAGCCGCGCAATCTGGCCAAGTCGGTCACGGTGGAATGAAGCCGGGAATAACCCGTATTTCAATTAAGCGAAGAACGAGAAAAAGGACATCGCCGTGGGGAAGAGACAAAGTCGTCAGGGAAGCTTCCTGAAACGCTTGCTGGTGATTGCCGCGGGGCTTGCGCTTGTCGTGGGCCTGGGAGCTCCCTATTGGTTGGGTCAGCAGGCGGAAAAAAAGTACGCCGAGTATCTGCAGCAGTTGCAGAGTGTTGGCTATATCCAGGTCGAGAACCTGACTTATGAGCGTGGCTGGTTCGACGCACAGGCCAGTTATGAACTCGTTCTCGAGCCCGGGTTTGCCCAAGCGTACGAACAGCTCATCGCGACGAGTATCGGCGTGGAGTTCGAGGAAGAGCCGCTGCGGGTCTTCGTCAGCGACAGCATCACCCATGGCCCCTTCACGGGAGCCCTGGCCAGCCTCGATGGACGAATCGACGGTTCGGGTTGGTTGTTCGAGCAACTGATCCAACTGGAGGAGAGCGAAGCGATGTCTCGCTATACCGCCAGGGTAGGCTTCGACCAGGTGGTGACCGGAGAGTGGGCGCCTATGGCGATGACGCTGACGGCAGGGCCGATGCTCAGCGATATCGGTCTGGAGATGCGCTACGAAATCGACTACCTGGGCGGTGAATTCCGCTACGACCCGGCCGGGGGAGAATACCGCAGCACCAGCCGTTTGGGGCAGGCCCGGCTGGAGGAGCCCAGCGCCGTGCATACCTTCGAAGGCGCCACGTCGAGCCTCGTGGCCTCCTTCCCCCAGGGCGTACTGCGTGAGGTCACCTTCACCTCGGATGACGGTCCGATGCTGACGAAGAGTCGTGACCCGGCGCAGGCAGGCGATTCGCGGATCGATAGACAGAACATCGAGGTCCAGCTCGACTTCGATGAGCAGGGGCGTTTCGAACGCTTCGCGACCCGTTTTGCCATGCAGGGCTTCGAGACTGAGGAGCCTGAGCTGTTCCTGGCCCTGCAAGGTATCGAGGCCGACTTCACGGCGACTCGCCAGGGCGAGGCCAGTTGGTATGGGCAACTTGGGCTAAACCTCGATGGAATGACGATGCGCGAGCAGCATTCGCCAGGCTTCGAGGCGCAGAGCGTGAATTTCCGCCTGGGCCTGGAGCCGGAATCCGAGTCGCACCTGCGAGTCGCGCAACTGGTGGCCGCAAGCGATCTTCGCATTCAGGGCGTAAACGATCCGATCGCGTTCCATGTCGAGTCGAGCTATGGGCAACTTCCGCGTGAGGTGTACGACACGCTGTGGCAACTGGTCTACGAAGCGATCAATGTCTTCAGCCTGGACGACCCCGACGCCATGCTCCCCGTGTTCGAACGTATGGAGCAAGCGGGCGAGGCGCTAATGGCAGGTCGCTCTACGCTGATCCTCAAACCGGTCACGTTCAGCATGGGTGATGCTGGCCTCGATCTGGAACTGGAGGCCGATCTGGCGCTACAGGAGATGTCGAGCTTCGATGAAAGCAGTCTGCTCGCTCCCGAGAACCGCCTGGATCTCAACGTGGAGGCGTCTGCCATGCTGCTGCACCGGGTAGCCCGCGAGGCCCTGCGGCAGCAGTACAACGGGATGATCAGTGGCAACGAACTCGACGCCATGGCCAAGGAAGTGGTGGCAGGCAGCCTGGAACCAATGCTGGAACTTGGTGTGGTGAGTCGCGAAGAAGGCGAGCGTTATTCGCTCGTGGTGCAGCTACGCGATGGCCAGTTGCTGGTGAACGGCGAACCTGGCGAGTGGCTGCTGGGTCAGTTCTGACCTGCCGCAGCTGCCATTGATGCTGGGTGGGCGCTTAGCGCTCCACCCAGCCGCGGCGGATCAACGGAGCGAACAGCAGGCGATAGAGCCGCATGGCGACGTGATGATAGAACGGCAGGACCAGCCAGGTGCGGCTGGCGCCGACCAGCGAGGCCATGACGGCGGCCAGCAGCAGGGCGCCGAACATGTCCTGGGGGAAATGCACGCCAAGGAAGACCCGGGCCCAGGCCACCGGGATCGCCAGCAGCAACAGGTAGCGACCGATACGCCGCGTACCGGCATGCAGTAGCAGGCTGAAGGCCATGGTCAGCATGATCGTTGCGTGGTTGCTGGGGAATGCGGGAGTCGGGGCGTGCTCCAGGAACGTCTGGCCGACCGGGACCATGAAGGGGCGCGGGCTGGGCCAGAGGTGGCCAACCATCCAGCTTGCCGCCAGGGCGAGCAGGGTGGCGACGAACGCCTCCAGCAGAGGGCGTTTCAAGCGCTCGCTCCCCCGTAGCCAGCCGACGACCAGCAGGGCCGGCACCATCCAGATCAGGTACACGGCCAGCAGCTCGGCCATCCACAGCACGCGAGGATCGCTGTCGGGGGCGGCGTTCAGCCAGGCGAACAGGGCAAGATTCAGCGTGTTTTCCATGTGTCCTGGGCGCGTTGGGGCGCCGTTTCCTCGTGCATTCAAGCGGGAGGCTCATGCTGCCACTCGCCAAGCGGCGTTTCCGATGATTTTTGTTACAGGAGAATGACAAGGATGTCCAGACTGTATCTGGGTTTGCCCATGTGGGCCAACTCCGAGTGGTGTGGCTCCCTGTATCCACCATACGGAGGCCAGGAAAGCTGGCTGGCCGACTACGCCCAAGTCTTCTCTGCCGTGGAAGGCAACACGACCTTCTACAGTGGTGCGCCCAGGCCCGAGACGGTTGCTGCCTGGGCGCGGTTGGCGCCGCCAAACTTCCGCTTCTGTTTCAAGCTACCGGCGTCGCTGACCCACGAGCGGCGCCTCCAGAGCGTTGAAGCAGACTTTGATGCCTTCATCGATTCGCTTGCCCCGTTGCACGATCGGTTGGGCCCCCTGCTGGTTCAGTTGCCGCGCAATTTCGGTCTTGTCGAGCTGCCACGGCTCGAGGCGTTGTTGGCACGCTGGCCGCAGGGGGTCGCCTGTGCGGTTGAGGTGCGCCACCCTGAGTTTTTCCACAAGGGTACGGCCGAAGTGGCGCTGAACCGCCTGTTGATAACTCATGGTGCAAACCGCGTGATGCTCGATGTTCGCGCGCTGTTTTCGACCTCGGCCACGGGCAGCCCAGCCCTTGCACACGCTCAAAACGAAAAGCCAAGATGCCCATTACACGTGCTTTCCACGGGCGAGCAGCCGCTGATTCGCTTCATCGGGCACTTGGATGAGTCCATCAACCTGGATTATTTCCAACCTTGGGTGAAGCAGCTCAAGCTGTGGATAAAACAGGGGAAAACCCCTTTCTTGTTTGTGCATACCGCCAACAATCGCTACGCCCCTCAGCTGGCTAAGCGGATCCATCAGGTACTTGCCGACGAACTCGGCTTGCCGCCGCTGAATGAATTTGCCGGCGAATACCAGTCCCAGCTTTTCTAATACAGCTTTTGCAGAGCACGAAGCACTCCAGTTGCTGGCCTTCGAGCGTATGATCGGATAGATTTGCCGACATTCGAGCCAAAGACGAACCTATATTCTGTGTTTTTGCGCTTGAGACATATCAATAACCGGATACACAACAACAGGTGAACCATGTCTAAACTTGTTCATGCGCAATGGTCATCGAAGATGACCTTCGTGCTTGCGGCCGCCGGTTCGGCCGTGGGGCTGGGCAATATCTGGCGTTTTTCCTATATGGTGGGCGACAGTGGCGGTGCCGCCTTCGTACTCGTCTACCTGGCCTGCGTGGCAGTGGTCGGCCTTCCCATTCTGGTAGCCGAATGGCTGATCGGCCGGCGTGGCCAGAAGAACCCCATCAATGCCATGGCGGAGTTGGCCAAGGCCAACGGACAGCCGAAGGCCTGGGCACTGATCGGGGTCAGCGGGGTGCTGGCGGCGTTCCTGATTCTCTCCTTCTACAGCGTGATCGGCGGCTGGTCGCTCTCCTATACCCTGAATTCGGTCACCGGTACCTTCACCGGGCAGGATGCCGACGGGGTCGGCGCTATCTTCACGGGCTTGCTGGGCAGTCCAGGACTGCTGCTGTTGTGGCATACAGCGTTCATGGCCCTGGTGGTGTGGATCGTGGCGCGTGGCGTGACCAAGGGCCTGGAAGGTGCAGTTCGCACCATGATGCCGGCGCTGGTGGTATTGCTGGTGGTGCTGGTGGGCTACGGCATGACCACCGGTCACTTCGGTGAGGCGCTCGCCTTCATGTTCCGTCCCGACTGGAGTGCTCTGACGGGTGGTGTCGTGCTTGCCGCCATGGGCCAGGCTTTCTTCACCCTGTCGCTGGGCATGGGCATCATGATGGCTTACGGCTCCTACCTGGGCGAGGACGTCAACCTGCTGGGCACCGCGCGTACGGTGATCATCCTCGACACCACCATCGCCCTGCTGGCCGGCCTGGCGATCTTCCCCATCGTCTTTGCCAACGGCCTGAGTGCGGGTGAAGGGCCGGGGCTGATCTTCGTGACCCTGCCGCTGGCATTCGGCAACATGACCGGCGGCATGCTGCTGGGACTGATGTTCTTCCTGCTGCTGACCTTTGCTGCACTGACCTCTGCCATCTCCCTGCTCGAGCCGGTAGTGGAATTCGTCGAGGAACGTACGCCGCTGACACGTGTCATGGCCGCCTTGGTGAGTGCTGTGGCGGTGTGGCTGCTGGGCATTGCCGCGCTGATGTCATTCAACGTATGGCCCGAGCCGGTGATGTTCGGCCTCAACGTGTTCGATCTGCTGGATACCTTCACCAGCAAGATCCTGCTGCCGCTGACCGGATTGGGAGCAATCGTGTTCGTCGCCTGGTGCCTGGATCGTCGCAGCGTGGCCGCCGAACTCAATCTGAGTGGGAGCACCGAACAGCTGTGGCAGTTGGTGGCACGCTACCTGGCGCCGCTGGGGGTGATACTGGTGTTCGTCAACTCCCTGCTGGGATGACTTGTTGTGTGGCTACTCAGGTGACGAACCTAGAGTGACGAGCCCACCTGGCCCCGAAGTCGGGGCCGGATAGCGCCTTCTTTAAACGGCCGCCTGTGGGCGGCCTCTAGTGTCTCTCGTCGTCGGCCAGCACGGCGATGTCGCGCTCCAACTGCTTGAACTCCTGATGCAGTTCGATGCCGCGCCGGGCGCGCAGGTTGCGCTGTGCGGCGCTACGAGAGCGCTTCTCGTGTTCGGCGACGTTGATGCTCATGAAGATGTCGAGAAGTTCGTTCTTGACGGTAGTGACCCGTTCGACCTTACTCATGATCGACTCTCCCTCTTCTTTCTGTGCCTTATCTTCTCTAGAGAAACACTGCACAAATGCCTGCGCGAGCGAATTGCTGCGTTGCGCGGAATCCTCACATATACCGCATATGCTCCGGTTCTGTGCTCCGTGCGCCTTGCACTTCATCTCGCTCGTCGATTTGTTCAGCGTTTCCCCTAGTGCAAGATCAAATCACAGCATCTTTACTATACCCTACTTGACAGTTTCGTGACGAAGTGGGCCATTCCACGTTCGCACAGGGAAACTCCCCCAAGCGAGTCGGGATCAGGCATACTGACCTTCGCATTCGTCAACCAAGGAGTCCAGCGTGAGCCGCGCCCTGTTCGATGAAATGAGACGCCGCATGGAGCACTTCCGTCGCTCCGAGCAGAAAGTGGCGCGCTTCGTGCTGCGCAATCCCGACGAGGTCATCCACATGCGCATCGTCGACCTGGCCACCGAGGCCAAGGTCAGCGAGCCGACCGTGGTGCGCTTCTGCCGGGCCCTGGGCTGCAACGGCTTCCAGGACTTCAAGCTCAAGCTGGCGCAGATGCTGGCCTCGGGCAGCCAGTTCGCCCAGTTCTCGATGAACGACGATGACTCCGTTGCCGAATTCTCCCAGAGCATCTTCGACTCCACTGTGGGCACCCTGCTGTCGGTGCGCGACCGCCTCGACAACGATGCCCTGAGCCGGGCGATCCAGGCGCTGGCGATGGCCAACCGGGTCGAGTTCTACGGCTTCGGCGCTTCCGGTGCGGTGGCCTTCGATGCCCAGCACAAGTTCTTCCGCCTGCAGATATCCACCGCCGCCTATGCCGACCCCCACATGCAGAACATGTCGGCAGTAACCCTCAAGGAGGGCGACGTGGTGGTGGCGATCTCCCAGACCGGCCGCACCCGTGCCCTGGTGGCCAGCGTGCGCCTGGCTCGAGAGGCCGGGGCCACGGTGATCGGCCTGTGTCCCAGCGGTTCGCCGCTGGCCGAGGAGGTGACCCTGCCGCTGTACATCGACGTACATGAGGACACCGAGATCTATACGCCGATGAGTTCGCGCATCGCCCACCTGGTGCTGGTCGACGTACTCGCCGTGGGCGTGGCCAAGACCCGAGGGCCGAAGCTCGCCGAGCAGCTCAAGGCAGTCAAGAGGAGCCTGACGCCGTTACGATTTCCGGAGCAGGAAGGCAAACCCTGAGGAAAGGCTGATTTATTGCTGCGCTCCGGCGGCGACCAGCCTCTCATCGCTCGCGACATAAATCAGTTCTTTCCTATAGAGAACGGATTGTTTGCAGTTTGTCATGGGGCGCCGGCGGAACAGCCGCGAACGATGACTTCCGCCGTGTAGCGCTGCTCGTGTCGAGGATTGGACGGGCGGATATGCTAAGCTGGGCGCTCATTTTTCCAGCGGCAGACCCCTTCCATGGACGACGTCACGGCGATTCTCGATCAGTTGAACCCGGCCCAGCGCGAGGCGGTAAGCGCCCCCCAGGGCAACATGCTGGTGCTGGCCGGGGCCGGCTCGGGCAAGACCCGGGTGCTGGTGCATCGCATCGCCTGGCTGATGCAGGCCGAGGGGCTGTCGCCCTATGCCGTGCTGGCGGTGACCTTCACCAACAAGGCGGCGCGCGAGATGCGCACGCGCCTCGAGGCGTTGCTGGGGTTGTCGCTGCGTAACGTCTGGGTCGGTACCTTTCACTCCATCGCTCATCGCCTGCTGCGCACCCACTGGCAGGATGCTCGGCTGCCGCAGCATTTTCAGATCATCGATACCGACGACCAACTGCGCCTGATCAAGCGTTTGCTCAAGGATCACCAGATCGACGACGAGCGCTACCCGCCGCGCCAGGTGCAGTACTTCATCTCCGGTTGCAAGGAGGAGGGGCTGCGCCCGCATCAGGTCGACGTGCATGGCGATGCCTACATGGCTCAGATGGTCGAGCTCTACGAGCGCTACCAGCTCACCTGTGAACGCGGCGGCCTGGTCGACTTCGGTGAGCTGCTGCTCAGAAGCCTCGAGCTGCTGCGTGACACGCCGGCACTGCTGGCTCACTACCAGGAGCGCTTCGCCCACGTGCTGGTCGACGAATTCCAGGATACCAACACCCTGCAATACGCCTGGCTCAAGCTGCTCACCGGCATGAAGACGCCGATGACCGTGGTCGGCGACGACGACCAGTCGATCTATGGCTGGCGCGGAGCAAGGATCGAAAACATCCGCCGTTTCGAGCAGGAATTTCCGGGCACCCATACCGTGCGCCTGGAGCAGAATTACCGCTCTACCAGTGCCATTCTCGATGCCGCCAATGCCCTGATCAGCCACAACGCCGATCGCATGGGCAAGGAGCTGTGGACGGCCGGTGCCCGCGGCGAGCCGATCTCGGTGTATGCCGGTTTCAACGATCTGGACGAGGCGCGCTTCATCGTCGACACCATCAAGGAGAAGGTCGACGAGGGTTACCGACGCCGCGACGTGGCCATTCTCTACCGCTCCAATGCCCAGTCGCGGGTGCTCGAGGAGACCCTGATCCGCCAGGGCATGCCGTATCGCATCTACGGTGGCCAGCGCTTCTACGAGCGGCTGGAGATCAAGAACGCCCTGGCCTATCTGCGCCTACTGCTCAACCGCGACGACGATGCCTCGCTCGAGCGCATCATCAATGTGCCTCCGCGGGGTATCGGAACCCGTACCGTGGAGCAAGTGCGCGAGCGCGCCCGCCTGGCCGGTGTGTCATTGTGGCAAGCGCTGCACGACGGCCTCATGGACGGTGCGCTGAAGGGTCGTGCCGGTGCCGCGCTGCAGGCGTTTGCCGACCTCATCGAAGGGCTCGACAACGATACCGCCGGCATGTCGCTGCACGCGATCATCGATCATGTGAACGAGCGCTCCGGGCTGATCGAGCATCATCGCAACGAGAAGGGCGAGAAGGGGCAGGCCCGGGTCGAGAACCTGGAAGAGCTGATCAACGCCGCCCGCGCCTTCACCCAGAGCGAATCCTTCGATCCACCCGAGGCCGGCGAGGGCGCCGTGGCGTTGGAGGCCTTCCTCGCCGAGGCGGCGCTCAATGCCGGCGAGCACGAGGCCGATGAGTTCGAAGATAGCGTACAGCTGATGACCTTGCATTCGGCCAAGGGGCTGGAGTTCCCGGTAGTGTTCATCGCTGGTGTCGAGGAGGGACTGTTTCCGCACAAGATGTCGCTGGAGGAGCCTGGTCGCCTGGAGGAGGAGCGCCGCCTCTGCTACGTCGGCCTGACCCGCGCCATGCGCAAGCTCTACCTCACCCATTCGGAAATTCGTCGCCTGCACGGCAAGGAAACCTTCCAACGGCCGTCGCGCTTTTTGCGCGAGATACCCGCCGAGTACCTGGAAGAGGTGCGCCTGCGCGGCCAGATCTCGCGCCCGGTGACGGCCACGCGCCCGGCGGTGGGGCTCTCGCGTCAGACCTCGGTCGACGGCGGCGCTGACCTGCCCAGCCTGAGCCTGGGCCAGCGAGTGCAGCACCCGGTCTTCGGCGAGGGCGTGATCCTCAACGCCGAGGGCGAGGGACCCCGCGCCCGGGTACAGGTTAGCTTCGAGGGGGAAGGTGACAAGTGGTTGGTGCTTGGGTTTGCCAAGCTCACCCCTCTATAGGAATGGTGAGGGGGTACGTTGGCGTCTACGTCAAAAGGCGGCCTTGCTGCCCAAATGGTCATTAAGCATACTCACAGGCGGACACATCGCGTTTGATGAGGGAAGCGCTTCGCTCGCGCAGGCATTTGTACAGTGTTTCCTTAGACGCGACTCAGAATAACCACCCCGGAGTCATGCCATCCATGCAACGCCGTAAATTCCTTAAAACCGCCGGCCTGGGTGCCGTCGGTGTCGCCGCCGCGCCCTTCGTTTCCACTGCCAAGGCACAGGAAACCATCACCTGGGACATGGTCACCTCCTGGCCGACCAACTTCCCGGCCCTGGGTACCGGTGCCAACGATTTCGCCAAGCGTATCGAGCAGCTCTCCAACGGCCGCATGCGTATTCGCGTGCACGGTGCCGGCGAGCTGGTGCCGCCGCTGGAAGTGTTCGATGCGGTAGCTGCCGGCACTGCTGAGATGGGCCACTCCGCCTCCTACTACTGGCGCGGCAAGGTTGCCGCCTCGCAGTTCTTCACTGCCGTGCCCTTCGGCATGAACACCACCGAGACCAACGCCTGGCTCTACCACGGTGGCGGCCAGGAGCTGTGGGATGAGGTCTACGGCAAGCACAACCTCAAGCCGTTCGCCGTGGGCAACACCGGCGCTCAGATGGCCGGCTGGTTCAAGAAGGAGATCAATTCGCTCGAAGACATGCAGGGCCTCAAGCTGCGCCTGCCGGGCCTGGCCGGTGAGGCCATGAACGGCATCGGCGTGACCACAGTGAACATGCCGGGCGGCGAGATCTTTACCTCGATGCAGACTGGCGTGCTCGACGCTGCCGACTGGGTCGGCCCCTACAACGACATGGCCTTCGGCCTGCACCAGGTCGCCGACTACTACTACACCTCGCCGTGGAACGAGCCTTCCGCCGTGCTGGAAGGTACCGTCAATCTGGATGCCTGGAACGAACTGCCCGACGATCTCAAGGCGGTGGTGACCGAGGCAGCGCGTGCCTCCAACCTGGCGATGATCAGCGAGTTCGCCTATCGCAACGCCCAGGCATTGGCCACCCTGGTGGAGGAGCACGGTGTGCAGTTGCGCAGCTTCCCCGATGACGTCATGGAAGCGCTCTACGAGTCCTCGCAGCGCGTCATCCAGCAGCAGGTGGAGAGCGACCCCGACTCGGCCAAGGTCTACGAGTCCTACATGGCGTTCCAGCGCCTGGTGCGTCCGTTCAACGACGTGGGTGAGTTCCACTACCTCAAGACCCGGGAAAGCGTCGGCGTCTAAACGCCGAGTGAAAGCGAACAGGGGCGCCGCATGGCGCCCCTGTTGCATTCGAGTCGGGTCAACTGGCCTGATGCACCGCGCGGATGCGGCCCTTGTCGTCGAGCGCCACCATCACGAAGCGGGCTTCGGTGACCTTGTGCAGCTCGCTGGTATCGCGCTCGTGGGGCTGGCGAATCCACACCTCTACGTCGATCTTGATTGAGCTGTGGCCGATCTCACGCACGGCAGTGAAGATGTTGACCATCGAGCCGATGCGTACCGGACACAGGAAATCCATGGTCTCGATGGCGACGGTGGCGGTGCGGCCATGCGCCTCACGGCCTGCTGCCAGCTCGGCGGCCTGGTCCATGTGACGGACCAGCCAGCCACCGGGAATGTCGCCGTAGAGGTTGGTATCCTGACGATTGGCCAGTAACTTGAGAGTGAGTTGTCCCTGAGGTGCGGGAACGTCGTCGAGGTCGGTCATGGAATGTCGTAAGCTCGGCTTGTTGTTGTGGTGGCGATATTGCATTGCAGCGACTGCTGTGGGCCATCTTATACGCCAAGGCTTACCCTCACCAGAGCTGCGACAACCTGTCATCGTGAATGCCGTCAAGCGACGGCGCTTGCCCAGGCGGTATTGCAAGTCTTCACGAAACGCTCATTGTCTTCCTGTAAGCTCCGCCTGTTTCGACGGATGCCTCCTTGAGTCTGGCCCATGTTCGCCACGTTGTCGGCATTTCCCTTCATCACCTCGATATCTAGGAGTTCAACATGGTCTTCCTGCGTGAAGCGCTTGGTCAGGCCAGGCTACGCGTGGCGGGCCTGGCGGCACTGTTGGCACTGGTGTCGCTGACGGTCCAAGCGGACGAGCCGGTCGGCACGCTGGGGATCGTGGGTTCCGACACCATGGCGGGGCTGATGCTGCGCTGGGGAGAGCAGCTCGGTGAACGTCACCCTGGCATTCGCCTACAGCTGCAAACCAGCGGCTCGTCCAGCGCCCCGCCTGCCCTGGTGGCCGGCACCACCCGACTGGGCCCCATGTCACGGCCGATGAGCGAAGAGGAGCGGCGTGCCTTCGAGCAGCGTCACGGTTATGCCCCGGTCGAAGTGGAAGTGGCCCGGGACGCGTTGGCGATCATCGTCCATCGTCACCATGCATTGGAAGCGCTGCGCCTGGAGCAGGTCGATGCGATCTTTTCGCGCACGCGTCACTGTGGCGCCGAGAACGCTCTGGCCCGCTGGGAGCAGCTCGCCGGCGCTGGCCTCACGGGACGCATCGAGCTGCACGGGCGTAACCCCGCCTCGGGCAGCTACGAACTCTTCCGCCAACGTGCCCTGTGCGGCGGCGACTACCTGTCGCGTCTCAACGAACATCCCGGTTCGGCAGCCATCGTGGCGGCGGTTACGGAGAGCCGCGAGGCGATCGGCTATGCCGGTCTCAATCACCTGAACCCGGGAGTCAAGCCACTGGCCCTCGAGGATGCCGAAGGCAACCGGGTCCTGCCGGGGGCCGAGCAGGTCCGCCAGGGCGCCTACCCGCTGAGCCGGGCGCTGTTCCTGTACGCTAACTTGCCTCCCGGGCAGGTGCTGTCGGGGCCGGAGCGCGCGCTGCTCGAGCTCATTCTCTCCCCGGAGGGGCAGCGTACGGTCGGCGAACTGGGTTTCGTGGCGTTGGCGGAGGCGGACCTGGCGTTCCAGCGTGAACGGCTGGGATTGGACGTCTCGCCGCCGTGATGCTGTCATCCAACTGTCATCGAGTCGTTATACGCTGCCAATCATGATAGAGCCCTCTTCCGCTTCCTCCTCTCGGTCCCTGTGGCGTCGGCAGCGCGATCGGCTGGCTACCGCCCTGATCATGGCTGGAGGCATCGGTGTGATAGTGGCCGTGCTCGCCATAGGCGTGTTTCTGGTGCTGGAAGTCCTGCCGGCCCTGCTGGGGGGCGTCTTCGACCCGGCGCGCATTCGCCTGGAACTCACACCCATGGCCTGGGGCACGCTGAAGGCGGCCCTGTGGGCGATGCTGTTTGCCATTCCCCTGGCCTTGGGCGCCGCGATCCATTCGGCATTGTTCATGTCGCAACGGCTGCGCAGTCGCATGAAGCCCACCCTGGAGATGATGGAGGCGCTCCCCGGGGTGGTGATTGGCTTCGTTGCCGGACTGGTGCTGGCGCCCTGGGTGGAGCGACACCTGGCCGGCTCGTTGGCATTGCTGCTCGTACTGCCCTTGGGCGTGCTGCTGGCCGCCGCCATCTGGCGCCGGCTGCCTGCGGTCTGGCGGCGGCACTTTTCGCTGTCACGTGCCGGCCTGTGGCTGGTGCCCTGGCTGATGCTGCTGGTATTCGCCACCTTCTCGCTGGCGCCCGGGCTCGAGGCGCTGCTGTTCGACGGCAGTCTGCGCAACTGGCTGGACCGTGAACTGGGGCTCGACTATGCCACGCGCAACGCCATGATCGTGGGACTGGCCATGGGCTTCGCAGTGATGCCGAGCGTATACGCGCTGGCCGAGGATGCGCTCTCCGGCGTGCCGTCTCGGCTCGGCGAGGGCGCCCAAGCGCTGGGGGCCACTCGCTGGCAGACGCTGTGGCGGGTGGTGTTGCCGGCCGCGGCTCCCGGGATCTTCGCCGCGATGATGATCGGCACGGGGCGTGCCGTGGGTGAGACCATGATCGTGCTGATGGCCAGCGGCAATACCGCCCTGATGAGCCTGAGCCCCTTCGAGGGCATGCGCACCATGGCGGCAGGCATCGCGGTGGAGTTGCCCGAAGCGGTGCCGGGCAGCGAGGCCTATCTGCTGCTGATACTGGCGGCCCTGCTGCTGTTCCTGTTCACCTTCCTGGTCAATACATTGGCTGAGGTGGTAAGAAGTCGGCTCCGGCGCCGTTATCGCTGGCTCGACGGTGCGCCATGAAAGTGGCCCGCACCAAGCGTCGCCCAATCCGCTCGGAAGGACCCTGGGCCTGGCTGGCTGCTGGTAGCGTGGCATTGTCGCTGTTGATGCTGGGTGGGCTGCTGTTGCTCATCGCCACCCGCGGGCTGGGCCACTTCTGGCCAGCGATGGTAGCGCAGGTAGAGATGGCGGATGGCCGGCTGCTGGCCGGACGGGCGGTGCGTGAACTGCCGCTGGAGCAAAGCGCAGGGCGTGAGCGGCTCTATTTCACTGCCAACCGCGATCTCGATGGCCAAGCATGGCACTGGCTGCCGGTGAACGACATCGTCGCGAGCGAGACTCCACAGGACCTGATCGTGCTGGAGCGACGCCGGCACGGAGAGTTCATCGGTCGTCTGGTGGCACTGGGCGACGCCGAAAGCGTGCGGGAGCAGCAGGCACGGGAGGCGACCTGGGAGCGACTGCAGGCACGCCTGGCGACGCTACAGGAGCTGCGTGGCGAACGCGAACGGTTGCGTCGGGAGGTGCTCAGGCCGCTGATTCGACGGTTGGATGCCGACCCGAGCGATGCCCAGGCGAGGCAGGCGCTGGCCGAGGCCAACGACCGGGTGCGTGTCCTGCAGGAGGCGATGCGTGGCGAGGTGGCACTACTCGAGAACGTCGACGGGCGGCGCCTGGTACAGCCGCTGGAAGAGGTGCTGCGCGCCTGGCGACCCAACGCCATGTCGACGGTCGAAAAGCTGGGGATCTGGGGGCGTGGCGTATGGCGTTTTCTCGCCGAGGGGCCGCGTGATGGGAACGCAGCCGGTGGCGTATGGCCGGCCATCTTCGGCACCGTGCTGATGGTGCTGCTGATGTCGCTGCTGGTGACCCCCTTCGGCGTGCTGGCGGCGATCTACCTCAATGAGGTGGCGCATCAGGGCCGCTTGACCCACCTGGTACGCATTGCCGTGCGTAACCTGGCGGGGGTGCCGTCGATCGTCTATGGCGTGTTTGGCCTTGGCGTGTTCGTCTACGGCATTGGCGGCTCGCTGGACGAGTGGTTTTTCAACGATGCCCTGCCTTCGCCCACCTTCGGCACCGGAGGGCTGCTATGGGCCTCGCTGACTCTGGCACTGTTGACGCTGCCGGTGGTGATCGTGGCCACCGAGGAGGGGCTGGCGCGGATCCCCGTGCAGCAGCGCGAAGGCGCCCTGGCGCTGGGTGCCACGCGGCTGGAGACCCTGACCCGGGTGGTACTGCCGATGGCGGTACCGGCCATGCTTACCGGGGTGATCCTGGCGATCGCTCGCGCCGCCGGGGAGGTAGCGCCGCTGTTGCTGGTCGGAGTGGCCAAGCTGGCCCCCCAGGTACCGGTGGACGGTGAGTTTCCGTTCCTCCATCTTGAGCGCAAGTTCATGCACCTGGGCTATCACATCTACGACACCGCCTTTCACGGCAACGATGTGCAGGCGGCCATGCCGCTGGTCTATGCCACTGCGCTATTACTGGTACTGGTGGTTCTGGTGCTTAACCTGACTGCCATATTCCTGCGCCATTATTTCCGCGCGCGTCACGGCGTGCAGCCGCGCCCATGATGAGGAAATGTCCACCGATGACCATGCCGCCGCGCTTTCAGCCGTCTGCCACGGGTTCGATCATCGACTTCGCCCCCGAGGCCAGCTGCTTCCAGATAGAGGGGCTGGGCCTGGCTTATGGCGACAAGCGGGCGCTGCGCGATATTTCTCTGCGCGTCCCCCGGCATCGTGTCACGGCGTTCATCGGGCCGTCGGGTTGCGGCAAGTCGACCCTCCTGCGTGCACTCAACCGCCTGCACGATCTCAACGAGGAGGTGAGTCACGAGGGCAGGATACTGCTCGAAGGAGAGGACATCCACGCACCGCAAGTGGCCGTGGACGAATTGCGCCGACGCGTCGGCATGGTGTTCCAGGTACCCAACCCCTTCCCCATGTCGATCTACGACAACGTGGCCTTCGGTCTGCGTCTGGAGGGAGGACTGACGCGCCGGCGCATGGACGATATCGTCGAGTGGGCGTTGGATGCCGCAGCGCTGTGGGGGGAAGTGAAGGATCGCCTGCGCGCCTCGGCCTGGTCGCTTTCCGGTGGCCAGCAACAGCGCCTGGTGATCGCCCGCTCACTGGCGGTGCGCCCCGAGGTGCTGTTGCTCGATGAGCCGGCCTCGGCGCTGGACCCGATCTCGACGCTCAAGATCGAGGAACTGATTCGCGGATTGAAGTCGCAGCTGACCTTGATCCTGGTCACCCACAACATGCAGCAGGCGGCGCGAGTCTCCGACTACACCGCCTTCCTGCAGGATGGCGAACTGGTGGAGTACGCCCCCACCGACACCCTGTTCACCAACCCCAGCCTGCGCCGCACCGAGAACTACATCACCGGTCGCATGGCCTGAACGGGAACGTCTACCGCGACCCGAGGAGAGTACGATGGAAATCACCAGCGAAACTCATAGCCAACACATTTCCCGCCAGTTCAACCAGGAGCTGGAGGCGCTCAAGACCCAGCTGATGACCATGGGCGGGCTGGTCGAGCAGCAGGTCCAGGAGGCGATCCAGGCGCTGCTCGACAGCGACAGCCGCCTGGCCGAGAAGGTGCGCGACCGCGACCGCGACGTCAACGCCATGCAGCTCAAGATCGACGATGAGTGCACGCGGGTCCTGGCCCGGCGCCAGCCGGCCGCCTCCGACCTGCGCCTGGTGCTGGCGGTGATCCGTGCCACCGCCGACCTGGAGCGGATCGGCGACGAAGCAAGCAAGATCGCGCGCAACGCCCTGACGCTGATCGACAGCGGCAACAACGTGAGGGGTCTGGTCGAGGTGCGTCACATCAGCGAGCACGTGCGGCGCATGCTGCGCGATGCGCTGACGGCCTTCGCGCGCTTCGATACCGAGCTGGCGCTGCAGGTGGTGCACGAGGACGACTCGGTGGACGACGAGTACAGCAGCGCCATGCGCTCGCTGATGACCTTCATGATGGAGGACAATCGCGCCATCGGCCCGGTACTCAACGTGATGTGGATCTTGCGCGCGCTGGAGCGGGTCGGCGATCATGCCGACAACCTCGCCGAGTACGTCATCTACCTGGTCAAGGGGCTCGATATCCGCCACATGGACCCCGACCAGATCGATGAAGATGCGCTGACGCGCAAGGAGTGATGGGAAGAGGATTCCTATGCTGGATGCCTTCACGGCACTGACCCGCGGGACGCGGCTGGTCTACGGCCGCGGCCTGCGTCGCTACGTCTACGCCCCGATCGCCGTCAACCTGACGGTCTACTCGGCCATGCTCTACTACGTGGTCAGCCACTTCGGGGGTTGGCTGGAAAGTTGGATGGCCTTGGTGCCGGCCTGGCTCGGCTGGCTGGAATGGTTGATCTGGCCGCTGTTCGTGGTCAGCCTAGTGCTGATCGTGTTCTTCACCTTCACCTTGGTGACCCATCTGATCGCCGCGCCCTTCTATGGCTTCCTGGCGGCCAAGGTGGAAGTGCAGGCCACCGGCCGGCCGCCGCTCGACGATCGTGGCCTGGCGCGTACCGCGGTGGATGCCCTGGGGCGTGAGCTGGTCAAGCTCGGCTACATCCTGCCGCGGGCCCTGGCGCTGTTCATCCTCAGCTGGGTGCCGGCGCTCAACGTCGCCGCGCCCTTCCTGTGGGCACTGTTCTCGGCCTGGATGATGGCCATCACCTACCTCGACTACCCCATGGACAATAACAAGGTGAGCTTCGCCGACATGCGTCGTCGGCTCGCCTCGCGTTCCTGGCAGACCCTTACCTTCGGCGGCTGGGTGACGCTGATCACCTGGATCCCGCTGGCCAACCTCTTCCTGCTGCCCGGCGCCGTCGCTGGCGCCGTGCTGATGTGGGACCGCCACTATCGCGGTGAGCGTGACGTCGCCCCGACCTGAGCCAACCAGCCGGATCAGCCGGAACGATGCACAGCCCCGGCCGAGGTTTGAGCCGCCACCAGCCGTTCGACAGGGAACACGCAGCGGAACAGCGCGCCCTGGTCGGGGTGGGATTCGATTTCCAGGTAAGCGTCGTGGCGCAGCAGCACGTGCTTGACGATGGCGAGGCCCAGGCCGGTGCCGCCGGTCTCGCTGCTGCGGCCCTTGTCGACCCGGTAGAAGCGCTCGGTGAGCCGGGGGATATGCACCGGGTCGATGCCCTCGCCGTCGTCCTCCACCTCGAGGCAGGCGCCCTTGGGGTGCGATTTCCAGCGCAGCACGATGTGGCTGCCCTCGGGGGTGTAGCGCACCGAATTGGAGGCCAGGTTGGACAGCGCGCTGTGAATCTCGCTGTCGCTGCCTAGCAGGCGGCGCTCCTCCTCGAGCTCCACGCGAATCTGCTGGCGGCCGGCCGCCAGCGCCTCGGCGTCGCGGCGTACTTCTTCCAGCAGCGTGGCCATGGCCAGCGGCAAATGGTCCTCGCCGCCGCGGTCGATCTCCAGGCGTGACAGCAGCAGCAGGTCGTTGACCAGGTTTTGCATGCGGGTCGTCTGCTCCTGCATGCGGGAAAGCCCCTGAGCGAGCCGTGGCGGCAATTGCTCGGCATAGGTGACGTAGGTTTCGAGGTAGCCGGCCAATACCGTCAATGGCGTGCGCAGCTCATGGGAGACGTTGGCGACGAAATCGCGGCGCATCTCCTCCAGGCGGTGCAGTCGGGTGATGTCGCGTGCCATCACCAGGCGCTCGTCGTCGCCATAGAGCGTGATCTGGAACTGTAGCACCATGCGTTCGTCCACCGGCGAGGGGAGCGTCAACGGCTCGCGGTAATCGCGGGCGTTGAAGTAGGCAACGAAGCGCGGGTCGCGTACCAGGTTGGTGATGTGTTGGCCGCGGTCATGGGCAGCCTTGAGTCCCAGCATGCGCTCCGCGGCGCTGTTCCACCACTCGAGGTCGCCGTATTGGTCGAGCATTACCACGCTGTCGCGCATCGCTTCGGATGATTCCTGGATGCGCTTCAGGGTCGCCTGCAGGCGATGCTGGGTAAGCCGCTGGCCCTTCTGGTAGCGGTATAGCCGGTCGAACAGCTCGCCCCACAGTCCGGTGGCCGCGGGCGGTTCGCTATGGGGGTTGCGTGCGAGCCAGCGGCGCAGGGAGTGGAGCTGCTGCAGATGATAGGCCAGGCGCAAGGTGAGGCCGGCGGCGAGCCCGAGCCCGGGAGCGCCCAGCAGCCAGCCGAATAGGGCGCCGGCGGCGGCGAGCAGGCCGAGGCGCCAGAGTTCGTGGCTCCAGGGGCGCAACGTCAGACCTTGTTGGAGAAGCGATAGCCGGTGCCGCGCACGGTCTGGACCAGATGCTGGTGGGCATCGCCCAAGGCCTTGCGCAGGCGGCGGATATGCACGTCCACGGTGCGCTCCTCGACATAGACGTTGCCGCCCCATACCTGGTCGAGCAACTGGCTGCGAGTGTAGGCACGCTCCTGGTGCGTCATGAAGAACTGCAGCAGACGGTACTCGGTGGGTCCCATTTCCAGCGCCTTGCCATCGGCACTGACGCGATGGCTGACCGGGTCGAGTACCAGGCCATCCACCTCCACCGGCTCCTCGACTCCCTTGGGCGTGGTGCGCCGCAGTACCGCCTTGAGCCGGGCCACCAGTTCGCGCGGCGAGAAGGGTTTGGTGATGTAGTCGTCGGCGCCAGCCTCGAGGCCCTGGATCTTGTTGTCCTCTTCGCTCTTGGCGGTGAGCATGATGATGGGCAGTTCGCGGGTGGCTTCCTCGCGCTTGAGCCGGCGTGCCAGCTCGATGCCGCTGGTGCCGGGCATCATCCAGTCGAGCAACAGCAGGTCGGGCTGGTTGTCGACGATCATGCTGTGGGCGCTCTGCGCGTTGGCAGCTTCCAGCACCCGATAATCGGCCATCTCCAGCGCCACCGCGATCATTTCGCGGATTGGCGCTTCGTCATCGACGATCAGTACGGTCTTGGCGGTCATCCCGAAGCCTCGCGGTCAGTGACGGGTCGGTGACGATCTCACCACGTCATCATGACACTTGGATGACAATGCCGCCATAGCGAGGCTAGATCCCGACCGTGGGCCACAGGCTAAGGCAGATGCCGGCGAACACCAGCAGCCCCGCCCAGTGGTTGTTGAGGAAAGCCTGGAAGCAGCGATCACGCTCACGATGGCGAATCAGGAACTGCTGATAGAGAAAGGTCGCGGCCATGCCCGCCAGCCCCAGCCAGAAGAACACGCCCAGCTCGAGGCGCAGCCCAATCCAGCCCAGCAGGCCCAGGGTGACCAGCTGCAGCACTCCGATGGCCACCTTGTCGGCATGGCCCAACAACACGGCGGTGGACTTGATACCGATCTTGAGGTCGTCGTCGCGGTCGACCATGGCGTACTCGGTGTCGTAGGCCACCGTCCACGCCACGTTGGCGGCGAACAGCAGCCACGCCTCGAGGGGCACGTGTCCCAGCACCGCGCCGAAGGCCATCGGGATCGCCCAGGAGAAGGCGGCGCCGAGGAACAGCTGCGGCAGGTGGGTGTAGCGTTTCATGAATGGGTAGACGAAGGCCAGCGCTACCCCCACCAGCGAGAGCAGGATGGTGAACAGGTTGGTGAACAGCACCAGCACGAAGGCCGAGGCAACCAGGGTGGCGAACAGGACCCTGGCTTCGCGCTCGCTGATGCGTCCAGTCGCCAGAGGCCGGTTTCGGGTGCGCTTGACGTGGCCGTCGAAGTGACGGTCGGCGTAGTCGTTGATCACGCAGCCCGCGGCACGCATCAGGTAGACCCCAGCGACGAAGATCAGCAGCAGGTGGCGTTCGGGAACCCCGGCGGTAGCCACCCACAGCGCCCACAGTGTGGGCCACATCAGCAGCCAGGTGCCGATGGGGCGATCCAGCCGCATCAGGTGCAGGAAGTCCGGCAGGCGGGCAAGCCCCTTGGGGCGCATCAGGGAGCGATCCATCGTATTCTCCTCAAACGATCGCGCTCATCCTAACGCGATGGCAGCGCCAGATCATCCGCCATCTGGTCGAGGAAGAACTCCTGCACCAGTACCGCGAAACGGCCGTGACGAAACACCGAACGCCGCCCCCAGGGGCCATCCAGCGGATGGAAGGGGGCCGAAGCGGTGGTGACCTCGATGGGGCTACGCTCCAGGTCGGGTTGACGAAACAGCCAGTTGCCCAGCGAACGCTCGCCCAGCCGCTCGAGGCGTTGGCCGCGCAGCTGTGCCAGTGGCGCTACCGAGCGCGCCACCACCCAGGGGCGTTCGTCGAGACACAACGCCACTTCCCGCAGCCAGGCGAGACGGCCATGGGGCTGGCCCAAGGCCTTGGCTTCATCGAGACTTGGCTGGCCCAGACGCTGGGCGAGCAGGCGCACGCGGAAGGAGCGTTCCGCCCCGGCGTCGATCAGCCGGGCGGTGAGCGAATCCCGCGTGGCCACCCAGGCCCACCAGGCCGGACTCATCGCGGGTTGGCTTGCGGCCAAGGGGCGCCAGATGGGAGCGCGGGGGGGCTTGGCGTGGCGCTCCGTGTCGTTCCGGGTCACCGGCACCTCCGGGTCGAATGTGGGGCGCATAGTGTAACATGCGGTCCTGACGCACTTGCGTGCGTCATGCAGCGTTTCGCCCGTGGTACGGACAGCGTTTTCCAAGGAGGCCCATGAGCGCACCTCTCACTATCATCGGTTCCGGGATGGCAGGCATCGGCTTGCTCAAGCAGTTGCGCATGCTGGATGCCGACTGCCCCGTGACGCTGATCACGGCCGACAGTGGCGACGATTATTCCAAGCCGTTGCTCTCCACCGGTTTCGCCAAGCGCCTGGCCCCCGAGAAGCTGGCGGCACGCTCGGCGTTGGAGGTAGCCGCTCAGCTGGGTGCGGTGGTACGTACCCATACTCGGGTCGACGCCATCGACGTGCAGGAGCGTTGTCTGCACATCGGTGAAGAGCGTCTGGCCTACGGTGAACTGGTGCTGGCTACCGGTGCCGCCCCGAGCGCGCCATTTACCATCCCCGAGGCGCTTGGCGGCCGCGTGTTCAGCATCAACGACCTGGATGACTATCGCGACTTCCATACCGCGCTCGAGGCGTTCGGCCAGCGAGCCCGGGTAGTCATCATCGGCGCCGGCCTGGTGGGTTGCGAGTTTGCCAACGACCTGGCGGCGGGTGGCCACCGGGTCAGCCTGGTGGCGCCGGAGCAGGCGCCGCTGCCGCGTCTGCTGCCGGAGCCGTTGGGGCGGGCGCTGGGCGAAGCCTTCGCCGCGGCCGGCATCAGTCTGCGTCTGGGGCGCGGTGTGGAACGACTGGAGCGGGTCGGCAGCGATGTCGGCGTGGCGCTAGACGACGGCAGCCAGCTCGAGGCCGACCTGGTTCTGGTGGCAACGGGGCTGCGTCCCCGAATCGAGCTGGCGCAGGCTGCCGGACTGGCCGCGGGGCCAACGGGGATCCAGGTCGATCGTTACCTGCGAACGTCGGCACCCGGCATCCATGCGCTGGGCGACGTGGCCTGCGTGGCTGGGGTCAACGCCATGTACGTCCAGCCACTGCAGGCCAGCGCCAAGGTATTGGCGCGCACGCTTGCCGGTAGCCCTACCCAAGTGAGCTATGGCGCCTGGCCGGTACTGGTGAAGACCACCCTGCTGCCGGTGGTGGCCTTGCCGCCGCTGCAGACGCCGGCACGCTGGCGGGTCGAGGGTGAAGGAGGTGACCTGGTTGCCTTTGCCGAGGATGTAGACGAACGCTTGCTCGGCTTTGCGTTGACAGGAGCGTGCGTGAAGCGGAAAGTTGAGCTGGCGCGAGCGACGCCGCCATTGCTAGGCTAGTGACGTCATCGTTCCGGCCGGTTTTCCCGGTACGCCGAACGCATGTCATGCTACTTGGCGCTTCAAGAGCAAGGGACGAACCGGGCAAGGGGACGGTCTCTCCCGGAGGGAAGTGGCAGGCGGCATGAGCTTGAACCTTTGATGAATAACAAGTCACCGGTATCGTTGCCGGAACATAGCCAATACCAGGAGGGCTTTATGCGTAAGCCAGAACTTGCTGCGGCAATTGCCGAGCGCGCTGAACTTTCGAAAGACAAGGCCAGCCAGGTGCTCAACGTCATTCTTGACGAGATCACCGGCAGTGTGGCTCAGGGGCAGGACGTTTCGTTGATCGGGTTTGGTACCTTCACCGTGCGCGAGCGCGCCGCACGTACCGGCAAGAACCCTCAGACCGGCCAGCCGCTGGCCATTCCGGCCAGCAAGACCGTTGCCTTCAAGCCGGGCAAGGGGCTCAAGGACGCCGTCGGCAAGCGCTGATCCTGTCAGCGGTTCCTCTCGTGGCGCGGCCTGTCCCGTCAGGCCGCGATACCTCATTCCCTCGCTCGAATCGGACTCGACATGAAGCTGCGACTGATGCTGTGGCTGTTGGGGGTGATGCTCAAGCGAGCCCGGCGCCGCAAGCCGGGTTTCCGCCAGGCCCTCACCGACGCGCGGCGGCTCGATTGGGGGATCGCTACCGAAGATCTCTCCATCGCGCGGCACTACCGAATGTCGCCACAGGCAATCCAGACCGGAGCGGGACTGCCGGTGGATCTCGACCTCGAGCTGCGCTTCGCCGACACGGCCAGCGCCATTCGCGTGCTGCGCAAGCCGACCCAGCGGGCCTTCCTCGACGGCATGATGGCGGGCAAGGTCCGTCTGGTCGGCGATTCGGCCGATCTGCAGAAACTGCAAAAGCTGCTCAAGCAGCTTTGATGGACCCGACAGACCCTCCACATGGTATGACGTGACGTGGACATTCCCCACCAGCGGCTGGTCTACTTTCGAGTCACCCTCGAGTCCGGCTCGGTGCGTCAGGCTGCCGCGCGGCTCGACATTGCCCCCTCGGCGGTGAGCCGGCAACTCAATCTGCTCGAAGAGGCGCTAGGGGCCACTCTGCTGGAGCGCAAGCGTAGCGGCATCCGTCCTACGCCGGTGGGCGAGATGCTGCTGGAATACTGCGAGCGGCGTGGCGCCCTCGACGAGAGCTTCATCGCCTCGCTGGAGGCCTACCAACGGCTGGAGACCGGCACCGTGTCGCTGGTGGTGGGCGAGGGTTTCGTCGGCGACCTGATCGCCAAGCCGCTGCGCGAGTTTACCGAACGCTATACCGGTATCCAGCTCGACATTCATCTGGCCGGCACCTCCGGCATCATCGAGGCGATCATCGATGAACAGGCCCATATCGGCCTGATGTTTCATGAACGTACCCACCATCAGCTGCGCTTCTGGGTCTCGAGCCCGCAGCCGCTGATGGCGATACTCCCGCCCGAACACCCGCTGGCCGAAGAGGCGGAGCCCCTGACCCTGGCTCAACTGAGCGAGGAGCCGATGGCGATGTGGGATCCCAGCCACCAAGTGCGGCAGATGGTCGACCAGGCCTTTCACCAGGCGCGGCTGCGTCCGCGCATGAGCATGAATACCAACTCCATGGCGGTATTGGCGCAGTACGTGCGCAGCGGCATGGGCATCACCCTGCTGCCGGCCTTTGCCGTGGCCCGCGATCTCGAAGCGGGAACGCTGGTGGCGCGTCCGGTCGACGATCCCTTGTTCCTGCGTTCCCAGGCGCACATGGTCACGCGCATTGGGCGCCAGCAGCCCAAGGCCAGCGTGCTGCTGCTGCGCCATCTGCAACGCTGGATGCAGGCCTTCCGTGGCGCCGAAGCGCCTTCCCTCGAGAGCGCTCCGGCGGGCGGCGATCAGCCCACGCCGTTGCCGTAGCCCATCGCCACGCTGGCTTCGCCGGCGGTTTCCACCCACACGCTCTGGGGCAGGGTGTACTCACGCAGGCCGTCGAGGCCGCTGGAACGGCCGAAGCCGCTGTCGCCGAAGCCGCCGAAGGGCGACATCACGCTGATCGCCTTGTAGCCGTTGATCCACACCGTGCCGGCGCGCAGTTGGCCGGCCACCCGGTGAGCGCGGGCCGGGTCCTGGGTCCACACTGCGCCGGCGAGACCGAAGCGGGTGGCGTTGGCCAGGCGTACGGCGTCCGCCTCGTCGTCGAAGGGCATCGCCACCAGCACCGGGCCGAACACCTCCTCGCGGGCGATCTCCATCTCCGGGGTGACGTCGACCAGCACCGTGGGCGCCAGGAAGTAGCCCCGTGCCTCCTCGGGCAATCCTACCGGACGGTTGCCGCCGACGATCACCCTCGCCCCGGCGGCCACGGCGTCCTCGATCATGCGCGTCACGTGAGCGTACTGGCGGGCGTTCTGCAGCGGCCCCATGCGGGTCGCCTCGTCGCCGGGCAGGCCGACTTCGATCCCGGCCGCGGCGCGCGCCAGCCGCTCGGTCACCTCCACGAAGGCCTCGCGCTGAACCAGCAGTCGCGAGCCGGCCACGCAGCTCTGTCCCGCCGCGGCGAAGATCGCCGCCTGGGCGCCGGCCACGGCGTCGTCGAGCCTGGCGTCAGCGAAGACGATGTTGGCCGATTTGCCGCCCAGCTCCAGCACGCTCGGTACCAGCCGCCGCGCGCCGGCCTCGGCGATCAGCCGGCCGCTGTGGGGCGAGCCGACGAACACCAGCTTGCTGATGCCCTCGCTACCGGTGAGTGCAGCGCCGGTGCTTGGCCCCAGGCCGTTGACGATGTTGACCAGCCCCTTGGGCAGGCCGCCTTGCTCCAACAGCCGGGCGATTACCACCGAGGTGAAGGGGGTGAGTTCGGAAGGCTTGAGCACCACGCCGTTGCCGGCGGCGATGGCCGGGGCGAGTTGCCAGGCGCAGGTGAACATCGGCGCGTTCCACGGCGTGATCTGTCCCACCACTCCATAGGGCACGTGACGCACGTAGTTGAGGTGGCTGGTGGGTACCGGGATTACCTCGCCGTGCTGCTTGTCGCACCAGCCGGCATAGTACTCGAACATCTCGCGCACCTTGCCGACCTCGCCGCGGCAGTCGCGGATCGGCTTGCCGGCGACCACGCTCTCGAGCTGGGCCAGTGCTTCCTCGTGGCCTTCGAGGCCGCGTACGGCGGCGTTCATGCGCCGGCCGCGCTCGCTGGCGGTAAGTGCCATCCACGCCTGCTGTGCCCGGGTGGCGGCGGCAACGGCACGCTCGACCAGGGCCGGGCCGGCATCGCGGTAGTCGAGCAGCGCCTCGCCGGTGGCGGGATCGATCAGCGTGATCGTCTCGCCTTCGCCCGGGCAGGGCGCGCCGTCGATCCAGTTGGAGAGCGGTGTTTCGCCCTGCAGGCCGAAGCCATCCAGTAGCGTCGAGATCCATTCACGGGCCTGTTGGTTGAGACGATTCATGGCGCAGTCTCCTCGGCGGGGGTAGCAGCGGCCAGCAGCGCGCCGGCGATACGGTTGAAGTCGTCGCCATCGGCGGGGTGCTCGGGGTCGGCGTGCCACGCCTCGACCACGGCTTGGAGCAGGCCTGGCGGCATATCGAGGCGTTCGGCGGCGTCGCGGGCCAGGCGCAGGTCCTTGCGCATCAGGCCGGTAGTGAAACCGGAGTCGAAGCGCCCGGAGAGAATCCACTCGGGGAAGTTGACCTCGCTGACAGCGCTGCGCCCCGAGCCGCTGTTGAGTCCGGCCAGGCAGGCGGCGGGGTCGACCCCGGCGCGGGCGGCCATGGCCACCGCCTCGGCGGTGGTCAGCAGGTGCGCGGCGCACAGGTAGTTGTTGGCCAGCTTGACCACATGGCCGCTGCCCGGCCCGCCGACATGGGTGTAGCGGGCCGACATCGCCTCGAGCATCGGCGCCAGGCGCTCGATGGTGGCCGCCTCGCCGCCGAGCAGCATGCCGAGCTTGCCCGTCGCTGCCCCCTTGGGGCCGCCGCTGACCGGGGCGTCGAGCCACGCCAGCCCGACGGCCTGAACCTTGGCGGCCAGCTCCCGGCTGACCACCGGATCCGAGGTCGAGGTATCGACGATGACACTGCCCTTCGGCGCCAGGCCGAGCAGGCCGGGCGAGGTCTCGATCACCTCCAGGACCTGAGCCGAGGTGGGTAGCGACAGCAGGTAGACGTCGCTCGGTGGCAGTTCGTCGGGGGCGACCACAGGCAGCCCCCGTTCGGCCAGGCGCTGGCGGGCGCTCTCGAACAGGTCGCTGCCGGTGATGTCGAAGCCGGCGGCTTGCAGGGTCAGGGCCATGTTGCCGCCCATCTGACCGAGGCCGATAACGCAGATTCTCATGGTCGTTCCTCAAGAAGATGCAGGATGTCGTGTTTGGCAGGCGCGTCGATCCGGGCCGCAGCAGCGCTGCGGCCATGAAAGCCGTGGCGAAAAGCGCCGTCAGTCGTCGAGCAGGGTCTTGACCAGTGCCTGCCAGTACGCCACGCCGAGCGGGGCGATGGCGTCGTTGAAGTCGTAGTGCGGGTTGTGCAGTGCCGCGCTCTCCACGCCGTTACCGAGCCAGATGTAGGCGCCGGGACAGGCCTCGAGCATGAAGGCGAAGTCCTCCGAAGCCATGCTCGGCGGCAGGTCGCGATGCACGCGGGTGATGCCCGGCAGCGTTTCGAGCACCCCGGCGCAGCGCGCCGCATGCTCGGGCGCGTTGATCGTGGCGGGATAGCGCGACTGGTAGTCGAGTTCGACCTTGAGGTCGTGGAACCCGGCCAGTGCCTCGACGGCCTGACGAAAGCGTCGCTCCAGATAGGCGCGCAGCTCGCCATCGAAGCAGCGCAGGGTGCCGCGCAGCTCCACCGTTTCCGGAATCACGTTGAAGGCGTCGCCGGCGTGGAACTGTGTGATGCTGAGTACCGCGCTCTGGTGGGGCGGCGTCTCGCGGCTGATAAGCCCCTGCAACTGGCTGGCCAACTGACAGGCGGCCAGGATGGTGTCGCTGCCGAGGTGGGGCATGGCGGCATGGCAGCCGCGCCCGCTGAGTCTCAAGGTGAAGACGTCGAAGGCGGCCATTACCGCGCCATCGTGCACCGCCGCCTCGCCTACGGCGAGTCCCGGCCAATTGTGCAGGCCGTAAACGGCTTCCATGGGAAAGCGCTCGAAGAGCCCCTCCTCGACCATCACGCGGCCGCCGCCCTCGCTCTCCTCCGCCGGCTGGAAGATGAAGACCACCCTTCCGGCGAAATCGGGGTCGGCGGCCAGTGCGCAGGCCGCCCCCAGCAGCATGGTGGTGTGCCCATCGTGACCGCAGGCGTGCATCTTGCCCGGCATGAGGGAGGCGTGGTCGAAGCGATTGGCCTCCTCGACGTCGAGTGCATCAATGTCAGCCCGCAGCCCGATGGCACGCCCGGGGCCGCGCCTGCCGTCGAGAATCGCCACGACGCCGGTACCGCCGCCCAGCCCGGTCACGACCTCGAGCCCGGCCTGGCGCAGCAGCTCGGCGATGCGCCCGGCGGTACGATGCTCCTCGAAGGCGGTTTCCGGGTGGCGATGGAAGTCGTGGCGCCAGGCCGTGAGGCGCTCGGGTGTCGGCAGCAGGCGGTCATCCATGAGCGGCTCCTCAGATAATCAGGTGGGCGATGAACGCCGAGGCGACGAAGGTGCCGGTGAACACCAGCAGCGAGACGACCACCAGTTTCCAGCCGGTCTGGCGGAACATGGTGAACTCGCGGCCGGTCAGTGCCAGGCCGGCATAGGCCAGTACCGGCGTCACCACGGCGAGGAAATTCACATGGGCGAGCTGGCCGACGATCCAGCCGTTGCCGGGAAAGAAGGGCAGCGTCATGACGATGCTGACTAGCGAGACCCAGGCCACGCTGGGCAGGTAGAACGGGGCGAAGCGTCCGATGACCAAGCCGATCATGACCATGACGTAGAGCAGGATCATGCCGGGCAACGCCTGAAGCAGCGGGGCGCCGTTGATCATGTTCGAGAACCAGGCTGCTACGCACACCGCAGCCAGCAACAGGGCGGTCTTGCCGAGCTGCTGCTCGGGGCGCAGCTCCTCGAGAGCCTCGGCGTTCAGTGCGGAAGTGGTATCAGCTTTCATGGCGAACCTCCTGCAGGGGGGCGCCGCCCAGACGCTTGTAGAGCCATTCGGCCGCGGGCAGGGCGATGAACAGGGAGACGTAGAGACCGGTGGCGTAGGTCAGCAGGTTGCTGGCGCCGGAGAAGGCCAACAGTTCGTCGCGCAGATGGGGCGCGGCTTCGGCCAGGGCGCCGGAACAGGCCGCCACCATGCTGCCGCTACCCACGCCGCAGGCCATGGCCAGGGCGCGGATGTCGAGCACGTCCAGCGAGGCCAGGTAGCCGGCCATCAGCGCGAAGTAGAGGGTGCCGAACATGGTACCCACCACGTAGACCCCCATGATGCCAATTCCCTCGGGGCTTCTCAGGCCGTACTTGTCGGAGATGATGGCGATGTTGGGTTCGCGGGCGATGGAGTAAGTGGCGCCAATGGCCTCGCGTCCCATGCGCAGCACCAGCACGGCGAAAGGCAGCGCTAGCAGCATGGTACCGAGGTTGCCGAGCTCCTGCAGGATCAGCGCGGGGCCGGCGGCGATGATCTGCTCGATGGCCGGGCCGATGGTGGAGCCGAACTTGGCGATGAAGGGCAGGATGGAGATCATGATCAGCGGGCCGGCGGCGTTGCTGACCCGTTTGGGAATGATCCGCTGCATGCCCGAGAACAGGTGCGGATTGAGCAGCACGCCGATCAGGAAGGCGTAGAACAGCGGCAGTAGCAACAGCGTGCCGGGACCGAGAGGTATGCGCAGGATGCCGATTGCTTCGGCCAGCAGCGACGCCAGCACCACCGTCAGGTGCAGACGCCAGTCGAGTAGCAGTTTCATGTCCATGGAGTTGTCCTTGTCGTGGTATGGGACACCTCCGAGTATCGAAAGGAGAGTGTTCCAATGATAGGCGGCCTATGTTCTGATTTTTTGCACGTTCGTTGCGATGCCCGGCGTTCCAGGCCGGCGCGAGGTGCCCGGCGCCGGCAAAGGCGTTGGGCTTATACGAAAGTCGAGTGTCGAGTAGAATGATCGTGGCCATCCAACAATAAGCCGAGCATCCATGCCGACTTCGCTCTCCCTGTCGCTGCGGCGTCTGTGGACGCTGGACAAATTCGCCTACAGCCTGCGCGTGTTCCTCGCCTTCAGCGGCGCGCTGCTGCTGAGTTGGGCACTGGCCGACATCGGGCTGGTGATCCCGCTGTTCCTCGGCATCATCGCCAGCGCCCTGTCGGAGACCGACGACAGCTGGCAGGGGCGCCTGCAGGCGCTGGCGGTCACGCTGCTCTGCTTTGCCACTGCCTCTCTCGTCGTGCGCTGGCTGTTTCCCTGGCCGTGGCTGTTCGCCCTGGCCCTGGGAGGCGCAACCTTCGTGCTGATCATGCTGGGTGCCATCGGGCAGCGCTACGCCACCATTGCCTCCGGCACGCTGATCCTGTCGCTCTACACCATGATCACGATCGAGCACCATGGCGGCGTGCCGCAGCAGGACGACTGGAGCCAGACACTGCTGATTCTCTCGGGGGCGGCCTGGTACGGTGCGATCTCGGTAGTGTGGTGTGCGCTCTTCTCACGCCAGCCGGTCAAGCAAAGTATGGCCCGGCTCTACCGCGAGCTGGGCAAGTACCTGATTCTCAAGTCGACGCTGTTCGAGCCGCTGCGCGGTGTCGACGTCGAGGCGCAGCGCCTGGCGCTGGCGCGGCAGAATGGCCAGGTCGTGGAAGCGATGAACCAGGCCAAGGAGATGCTCTTCCGCCGGATCGAGGGGCAGCACGGCAGCAGCAAGCTCAATCGCTACCTGCGCATCTACTTCATCGCCCAGGACATCCACGAGCGGGCCAGCTCGTCGCACTACCCCTATGCCCAGTTGACCGAAGCCTTCTTCCACCACGACGTGCTGTTCCGCTGCCAGCGCTTGCTCGACCAGCAGGGCCAGGCGTGCAAGCGGCTGGGCAAGGCGCTGCTGCTCAACCGTCCGTTCGAACATGACCAGAGCGAGCTGGCACTCGCCGATCTGCGTGCCTCGATCGAGCACCTGCGGGCGATGCGCAACCCGGCCTGGCGCGAGCTGATGCATCCGCTCGCGGCCCTGGCCGACAACCTTGCCACCCTCGAAGGGCAGCTGGCCTCGGCCGACAACCCCGACACCGACGATGCGCCGGGCGACGTCAGCCTGTTCGATCGTTCGCCCGGCAGCATCAAGGATGCCTGGGAGCGCATTCGGCTCAACCTGACGGTGGCTTCGCCTACCTTCCGTCATGCCATTCGCCTGCCCATCGCCCTGCTGGCGGGCTACGGCCTGCTGCATCTGATTCACCCCACCCAGGGCTTCTGGATCCTATTGACCACGCTGTTCGTCTGTCGCCCCAACTTCGCCGCCACCCGGCGCTTCCTGACCCAGCGCATCGCCGGTACCGTGCTCGGGCTGGTAGTCGGCTGGGCGTCGATTACGCTGTTCCCGCACCCGCTATTGCAGACGCTGATTGCGGTGGCGGCCGGGGTGACCTTCTTCGCCATGCGCGAGAGGCATTACGTGATTGCTACCGCCGCCATCACCCTGCTGGTGCTGTGCAGCTTCAACCAGGTCGGTGACGGCTTCGACCTGATCTGGCCACGGCTCTTCGATACCCTGATCGGTGCGCTGATTGCCGGTGTGGCGGTATTCTTCATCCTGCCCGACTGGCAGGGCAGGCGCCTGCATCGCGAGGCGGCCAGCGCGCTCACCGCCAGCCGTCGCTATCTGGAGGAGATCCTGCAGCAGTACCAGAGCGGCAAGCAGGACGACCTCGCCTACCGGCTGGCGCGGCGTAACGCCCATAATGCCGACGCCGCGCTGTCGACGATGCTGGCCAACCTGCTGCAGGAGCCTGAACACTACCGCCGTCGCGATGCCGACGAAGGCTTCCGCTTCCTGGTGTCGTCCCACACCCTGCTGGGGTATCTCTCGGCGCTCGGCGCACATCGCCACCGGCTGGAAGACGCCGGAGCCGATCGGCTGCTGGGCGTTGCACAGCGCGTGGCGGACTATCTGGGCCAGCTGGCGGATTGCCTGGCTCGGCGCGAAGCGATGGGCGACGGGGAAGCGCTGCGCGCTGCGCTGACGCAGGAGCTTGAATTCGAGCCCCAAGTGCCGGAAGAGGGGGAAGAGGAGCGCTACTCGCCGCTGCGCACGCAGCTGCAGCTGCTCGTCCGCCAACTGGCGCCACTGACCGAGGCCGCCAATCGGCTGGTCGTCAGCGATGAACCTTCGACTGCTGCGGCGCCCGCGGCACCAACGCGATGACCCGGGCTCATACCTGCCCGTAGCGCCCCGCCTCCTCGCCCAGCCAGCGGCGGATCAACGGCCGGCTTGCCTCGGGATGGCGGGCCAGTAACGCCTCGGCCAACGGCGCGACGCGCTCGAGCAGATCGGCATCGCGCTCCAGGTCGGCGATCTTCATCTGAGCGAGCCCTGTCTGACGCGTGCCGAGCACCTCGCCGGGACCGCGCAGTTCGAGGTCCTTTTCGGCGATGCGGAAGCCGTCGGTGGTCTCGCGCATCACCGCCAGGCGCTCGCGGGAATGGGCCGACAGCGGCCCATGATAGAGCAGTACGCAGAAACTCTCGCTGGTGCCGCGGCCGACCCGGCCGCGTAGCTGATGCAGCTGCGAGAGCCCCAGCCGTTCGGGATTCTCGATGATCATCAGGCTGGCGTTGGGCACGTCGACCCCCACCTCGATCACCGTGGTGGCCACCAGCAGGTCGAGTTCGCCGGCCTTGAAGGCATCCATTACCGCGGCTTTCTCGGCCGCTTTCATGCGCCCGTGCACGAGGCCGATGGCAAGCTCCGGCAGTGCTTCGGTGAGCTCGTCGCGGGTCGCCTCGGCGGCCTGGCATTGCAGCGCATCGGACTCCTCGATCAGGGTGCAGACCCAGTAGGCCTGGCGGCCCTCGGCGCAGGCGTGGCGGATGCGCGCGACCACCTCGGGGCGGCGTTCGTCGGGTACCACCACCGTCTTCACCGGAGTGCGCCCTGGCGGTAACTCGTCGATGATCGAGACATCGAGGTCGGCGTAGGCGCTCATCGCCAGGGTGCGGGGAATCGGCGTGGCGGTCATCACCAGTTGGTGCGGTGTGAGCCCGCCGGCTTCGCCCTTCTCGCGCAGCGCCAGGCGCTGGTGCACGCCAAAGCGGTGCTGCTCATCGACGATGGCCAGCCCCAGGCGCTGGAAGTGCACGTCGTCCTGGAACAACGCATGGGTTCCCACCACCATCCGCGCGCGGCCGTCGAGAATGGCGGCCTTGGTGTCGAGCCGTGCCTTGCCCTTGAGCTTGCCAGCCAGCCACGCCACCTCGATGCCGAGCGGCGTGAACCACGCCTTGAGCATACGGTAGTGTTGCTCGGCCAGTATCTCGGTGGGCGCCATCATCGCCGCCTGGCAGTCGCCGGCAATCGCCGCCAGTGCCGCCATGGCGGCCACCACCGTCTTGCCCGAGCCGACGTCGCCCTGCACCAGCCGCAGCATGGGCACCTCGCGGGCCAGATCCGCCCCGATCTCGTCAAGCACACGGCGCTGGGCGCCGGTCAGCGAGAACGGTAGATGGGTCAGGAAGCGTGCCTGCAGTCCGCGCCCGCTGGGTAGCGCCGGGGCACCGTCCTCCTGAATCTTCAGGCGTACCTGCTGCAGGCTCAGGCGATGGGCCAGCAGTTCCTCCAGTGCCAGACGCCGCGTGGCCGGGTGCTTGCCGCTGGAGAGCCGGTCGGGGTCGGCGTCGGGGGGAGGCTGGTGGAGGACGTGCAGGCAGTGGTGCAACTCAGGCAAGCCGAAGCGCGTGCGCAGCGCTTCGCCGATCCAGTCGGGTAGCGCCTCGGGGGCCTCGTCAAGGCGGGCCAGTGCCTGTTCGATCAGTGCCCGCAGGCGCGCCTGATTGAGTCCCTCGGTGGTGGGATAGATCGGCGTCAGATGATCTTCCACCGGCGGGACGTCGACGCTCAGCAGGCGATACTCGGGATGATAGATCTCGAGCCCAGTGGCGCCGGCTCGTGCCTCGCCGAAGCAGCGCACTCGGGTGCCGGGGCGGAACTGCTGCTGCTGTGCCGGGGAGAAATGGAAGAAGCGCAGGCTGATGATGCCGGAGCCATCGCGCAGCCGCACCAGCAGGCTGCGACGACGCCCTTTCACCACGTCGCTGGCCGAGACCTCGCCCTCCACCACCGCCTCGTGGCCGGCCCGCAGGGTGCCGATCGGTGTGATGCGGGTGCGGTCCTGGTAGCGCAGCGGTAGATGAAAAAGCAGGTCGGCCACGGTTTCGACGCGCAGACGTGCCAGCTTCACGGCTACCGCTTCCCCGACGCCCTTCAGGGCGGTGACCGGCGCGTCGAGGTCGCTCATGCCGGCTCGGGAAGCGCCTCGTGACACTTGGTAATGGCATCCGTCACCGCATCGATCGCCTTGGGCCGTGGAAAGCTGGCGCGCCAGGCGATCGCCACGGTACGCGATGGGGCCGGTGCCTTGAACGGCCGGCTGGCGAGCAGCCCGCTTTCGTAGTGCCCGGTGCCGATGGCTGAGCGCGGCAGCACGGTGATGCCGAGCTTCGAGGCGACCATGTGGCGGATCGTCTCCAGCGAGCCGCCCTCGGCGGTGAGGGTGTTGCTCGGGCTGTTGAGCTGCTGGCTGATGGCGGGGCAGGCCTCGAGAATCTGATCGCGGAAGCAGTGACCTTCTCCCAGCAGCAGCAGGCGCTCCTTGAGCAGGTCTTCCTTGTCGATGAACTCGCGCTGGACCCAGGCGTGGTCGGCCGGCATCAACACCTCGAACTGCTCCTCGTAGAGGGGCTTGGTCACCACGTCGGTTTCGGTGAACGGCAACGCAATGATGATGGCGTCGAGTTCACCGCTGCGCAGCTTGCGCCGCAGGTTGGCGGTGAAGCCCTCTTCGATATAGAGCGGCATTTGCGGGGCGCTGCGTGTCAGCGCCGGCACCAGGTGCGGGAACAGGTAGGGGCCGATGGTATAGATCGCGCCAATGCGCAGGGGGCTCGCCAGCTGATCCTTGCCGGCATTGGCCAGTTCCTTGATCACGCTGCTTTGTTCCAGCACGCGCTGCGCCTGCTCGACGATCTTCTCGCCCAGCGGCGTGACCTGAACGGTCGACTTGGAGCGCTCGAACAGCGCCACGCCGAGCTCTTCCTCGAGCTTCTTGACCGCCACCGACAGGGTGGGCTGGGAAACGAAGCAGCGCTCGGCCGCCCGTCCGAAGTGGCGCTCTTGCGCCAAGGTTACGATGTAGCGAAGTTCTGTTAGAGTCATGTCTGGTGCCCTGTGGGCATCCTCTCGGACGATAGATGACTTTCAATAGGGACTTTTTATCAGGGGGCGAGAGAAAGTTGAAGAACACGATACTGATTCTGGGCTGTGGTGACATCGGAATGGTGCTGGGCCGAGAGCTGCTGGAGGCCGGCCATCGAGTGATTGGCGCGCGCCGCAGCGCCAAGGCGCTGGAGGGAAGCGGCATCGAGCCGCTGCCGCTGGACCTGCACGATGAAGAGGCCCTGGCAGCACTGCCCGACGTGGATTACGTGGTCTATATCCTGAGCGCCGATCGCTTCGACGAAGCCGCCTATCGGGCCGCCTATCCCGATGGCCTCAAGGCGGTGCTACGCACCTACGAGGGACGCAACGAGGCGCCGAAGCGGCTGCTCTTCGTTTCCTCCACCAGCGTCTATGGCCAGAAGGAGGGCGAGCGGGTCGACGAGGAGACCCCTGCGGAATCGGCGGGCTTCGCCGGGGCACTGATGCGCGAGGCCGAGCAGGCCCTCCAGCAGAGTTCGCTTCCCGGTACGGTCGTGCGTTTTTCCGGGATCTACGGACCGGGCCGGGATCGCCTGATCCGCCAGGTTCTGGAGGGCCGCATCGCGCCAAAAACGCCGCCCATGTACTCCAACCGCATTCACCGTGACGACTGTGCCGGCGTGCTGGCTCACCTGATCGGTCTCGATGCGTCTGGCCAGCCTCTCGATACGCTCTATCTGGCCAGCGACAGCGCGCCGGAACCGCTTTACGAAGTCATGGCGTGGCTGGCGACACAGCTCAAGGTGGAGCCCACCGAGGTGATCCAGGCGCCGCTGCGCAAGCGCTCGAGCAAGCGCTGCGACAACGCCCGCCTGCGTGCGACGGGCTATGCGTTCCGCTATCCCAGCTACCGTGAGGGATACGCTCAGGTGATGCAGGAGGGCGGCTACCTACCCGAATCGGTATGACCCCGGTGATGGCTCCGGCGTCGCGAGTCCGTCGCGCCGGAGCCATCGGTTGGGCACTGGCATGCAATCGCGGTCAATGTTGAGTCCATGGGCAATATCATCCATGTACACGCCGCAGGAATCTCCATGGCACTCGCTGGATCTCTCCGCGCAGCTGGGTTATCCGCTGATTCTTGAGATTCAAGGCTGGTACGGCCCCAGTCCCTTCGCCTGGAGAAGCGTCAGCGAAGGCGCCATCATCGCGGAAAGCCGCTTTCTCGAATCGCCCGGTCTTCCTCTGGAATTCCTGCTTGCCCAAGACGACGCCATCGACCAAAACGTACCGCCGGAACTCGTCTCCCTGGCCGATAACGCACCTTTCCTGCGTTATGCCCTCTACCAGGCCTGCGCCTGTCTGCCCGCCGCGCAACAACTGGCCGAGGATTGCCCGCTACTGCTGAGCCTCACCCTCGAGTGGGCGCAACGGGTGAATATTGAACAAGCCGAACTGGCGGCCTGGCTTGCCGGCAAGCGCGCCCGGCTGCTGGAAACCATCGGCCTGCCCGGCTCCGCTTCCCTTGCTCGGCTACTGCGTCGTATTCCGCTGACACCGCTCACGAGCTGGCAGCTGGACGCCGTGCGGCAATGCCTGCAACAGCCCGACGCCCTGGCACTACTGCGGCATCTCGACCGCCCCAGTCTCAATCATCTGTGGTTCCTGAACCGCTTTCCCGCCGCCTGGCCGAAGCTGCTGGAGATGATCGAGCCGGACACGCCATTGCACCAAATCGTCTGGCTACAGCGCATGGTGGTGGACATTCAACGCCTTGCGCCCAACGGCACCCAGCTCCACCGCGCCAGCGATCCCCAGGCATTGCAGCAACTACATGATGATGAGGTAAGACGTTTCAATGCCTTGAACCGGGGGAACCGCGCCGCTGCACTGGCCCTGCAATATGGCGACTATCCCGAGGCACCCATTCCCGGCAATGCCGATATCGTCGCGCTGGAAAGCTGGGACGCCCTGCTGGCCGAAGGCAAGCGAATGCATCACTGCATTGGCAGTTACGCGGCACAAGTCGCCGCACGCCAAGTGTTTGTTTACCACATGCAAGCGCCCGAAGCGCTGACCATCGCGCTGGCTCCGCAAGGCGGCCAATGGGGGCTGCAAGAAGCACGTGGTTATTGCAACGCCTCGCCAAGCGAGGCGTCATTGGCAGCGATACAGAAGTGGTTGGCAGCTCGCTAAGGATTTTTCGGGAAAGCGTTGTCATCCACCCACTTCGCCAAATCGCCCAGTGCCTGCATCGCGCCTGCTTTGGTGTACTCGCGGGGCCAAGCACTCAAAGCTAACCAGCGTCCTTTGATTTCGTACCAAGTGTCATTGTCATTGCCATCTCGGTACCCACCATCTCTGTACCAAGTATAATCCGGCTGTTTGGTGACAGGCGTTACCTTCAGAAAGGTCTGTTCGATTTCTTGCAGCCAAGGGTCGTGGCTTTCCTGACTTTCCAAATACGCCCGCACCTCGAAACCGATGCTTTCATCGCCTTCTGACTCTGCTGACGGGTAATAAATCAAGCACATCTGAGAGCCTTTACCATTATTTGCACCCCAAGTATGAGGGAAAAAGCGCCATACCCTTGTCTGCTCTCCCCAATCCTCCGGCTTTTTATTGGTGCCAAGCTCGCTGGTGTCTATCTGCAACGCAGCAGCAATAAGGCTTTTGCCTTCCGCCATCAACTCCTGCTCGAATTTATCCAGACGTTGAGAGGCTTCGTACAGGTCGTTGAAGTGCTTCAGCGAAAAATCCAGCTCTTCTTCCGTCATTGTCTTTGCTTCCTTCGGGTGGGCGATAGCTTCGAGATGCTGCAACAATTCCTGATAGAAGATTTGCCATTTCGTCTGATTGAATGCCGCGACATCTTGCCCATACAGTTCGTAAGCCGACTTCAATATTGTCGAGTAGGGAAGCACTACCCAACCTGCTTTTTTTGCATACTCTGGAACATCCTCCTCGGAATCGTCCGGGCGCAGGATGCACTTGTAGACTTGAGTCGCACGACGGTTCAGCAAGTCATCATAAACGTTGAACGGGTTATATTTCGCGGACGACCACACTTTATGCTCGATACCCAAAACGAAGTCGTTTCCCGAAACCACCAGGTCCAGGCGTTTCGTCGATTCGCTCTCGGCACTCCAGCTTCCCACTTCCCGCTCGGTAGTGACCGTTTCCCAGTTGATTCGCTGTAGATGTTCGTAATCGAAGCCACCTTGACGTACGAGTGCATGCAACACGGCCTTGGCCAACCAATGGGGCGAGCCGGGATAACCGCCCATAAAGAAGGCCATCAGGTCCGATAGGCGGTTCTCGTTCGTCCTCGGCCCCGCCTCGGAAAACAGATTGGGAGTAGGGGGCTTCGGCGGGGGAAGCAGTGCCAGTTTCTCGAAAAACCGCTCCAACGCCGCCAAATCGGTCGCTTCTGAAGACATCACGCAATGGCTCATATGTAGTGTGAGCCGTCATTTTGACGCAAAGCGTTTACATTGACACACAGAAAAGGCACCTTGCCACGTATCGTCGATCAGGTCAGCCTCCGCCGAGGGCTACTCACCATGCCCGGCAGACAACAGAAAAGCACCCGCAGGCGCTTTGTCATGGATATCAGTAGCTTGGCGATCGATATGACCCCGGTGATGGCTCCGGCGTCGCGAGTCCATCGCGTCGGAGCCATCAGCTGGCGTGGTCACAGCGCCAGCCGATAGCCCAGCGTCAGGGTTTCGAAACCGTCGTTGGGGCGCTTGATACTGGCATTGGAGTAGTGCGTCAGGCTCAGGGCGAGTTCGCCCGCTCCCAGCGGTGCCCCCAGGGCCAGGCGATCCTGGAACTGGAAGGCGCTGCCGAGTTCGCGCGATTCGAGACGCGACTCGAGGAACAGCGCCGCACCGACGCCGCCTTCGACGAATACGCCACGCTCACCGCCAAAGGTCCAGCGCAGCGCCGGTGTCACCAGCCAGGCTGCGTTGTGCTGCTCCTCGCGTCCCTGCAGCAACAGCAGGCCGGTGGCCAGGCGCAGGGTCAGCGGCGGTGGCAGGGGCTCGAAGGTGATGAACGTATCGAGTTCGAGGCGTGCGACGGCGGTCGATTCGCTGGTGATGCCGCCGTCGAGGTAGAGGTCGGCGAGTCCGGCAGGGCTGCCGATCAGCGCCAAGCCGGCCAGCAGTCCGGCAGCCACGTTCTTCCTGCGATTCAATGTGTTCCCCCTTTTTCTTTTGTGCCAATCTGGCGTTGGCTGACCTGATGCACCTTCATCCCTGAAGATCACCCCCGTGATACGGCCAGGGTCCGGTAGTGCGCGCCTTGCTCATTGATGGTCGATCTCATCAGCTCGATCTGATGATAAGTCCATGCCAAGTCCATGGCAGGAAGATCTTCCAGCAGTTGGCTGTCGGCGCGCCGCAGCAGGGTGACGTGCGGGATGTACCTGGCGGGGCGTGCCCCGAGGCCGTTTGCCTCGAGAACTCCCCAGAGCCTGCCGTGCAGTCGCTCTAGGGCGGGATCGGGCCGGCTGGCGCCGACCCAGACGATGCCGGGGCGGCGGAAGCCGCCCCAGCGGTCGATGTGCCACACGCTGGGTTCGAGGGTCAGGCCCTGCACCCACTCGACGAGTTCGGTGGCCTTTGCCTCCTCCATTTCGCCAAGGAAGGCGAGCGTGACATGCAGGCTTGCGCCGGGCATGCGGCGCCCGCCGCACTGGGCATGGGCGATATCCGCCAGCGACCCGAGCCGCTCTCGCAGCTCGGGCGGCGGGGTCAACGCCAGGAAGAGCCTCACGGCTCTTTAATCTCCAATTACCATGACCGCTTCGGCTTCGAACTGGGCGCCCTTGGGCAGCGCCTTGACGCCTACCGCGGCGCGGGCCGGGTAAGGCTTGGAGAAAAACTCCTCCATGACCTTGTTGACCACCGCGAAGTTGTCCAGGTCCACCAGGTAGAGGTTGAGCTTGACGATCTCGCCCAGCGAGCCGGCGGCTTCCTCGCATACGGCCTTGAGGTTGGTGAAGACCTGGCGGGCCTGGGCCTCGAAGTCGTCGGAGACGAGCTCCATGGTGGCCGGGTCGAGGGGGATCTGGCCGGAGAGGTAGATGGTGTTGCCGGCCTTGATGGCCTGGGAGTAAGGACCGATGGCGGCGGGTGCCTTTTCGGTGTTGATCACGGCCTTGTTGCTCATGACGGTCTCCTTGCGATGTCGATGCGTAACGAGGGTCAATGCAAGACCCATTCGCCGCGCCGGGGCGGCGAATGGGCCGGTAACGGTTCAATTGCCGACGCGAGTGATCTTGCCGACGTGCGAGAGGTTACGGATACGCTTGATGATGCGTGCCAGGTGCACCCGGTCGCGTACCGCCAGGGTCAGGTGCACGATGGAGAGCCGGGCATCGCGCTCCTCGATACCGATGCGTTCGATGTTGGCGTCGGCATCGGTGACCAGGCTGGCAAGCTCGGCCACCAGCCCACGGCGGCTTTCGATCTCGATGCGCAGGGCCACCGGGAAATCTTCGGTGATCTCGTCGGACCACTCCAGGGCGAACAGCTTGTCGGGGTCGCCCTTGAGTTCGTCGAGATTGCGGCACTCGCTGCGGTGCACCACGATGCCCTTGCCCACCGACAGATGGCCCACCACCGGGTCACCGGGCAGCGGATGGCAGCAGCGGGCGAACTTGATCACCATGCCCTCGGCGCCGCTGATCACGATCGGCCCCTGGGCGGCGAGGGCGCGTTCGCCGGCCTCGGTCGCGTCGCCGTGCAGCAGGTCGATCAGGCGCCGTGCCACCACGTGGGCTACCCGCGTGCCGAGGCCGATCGATTCCAGCAGGCTCTCCTCATTCTTTAGCGTGAGCTCGTTCAACAGCTCCGGCAGCACGTGTTCGGGCAGCTCTTCCAGGCTGGTCTCGAAGTCGGCTAGGGCCTTGTTGAGCAGGCGCCGGCCGAGCTGTACCGCCTCGGTTTGCTGTTGGTGCTTGAGCGCATGTCGGATCGCCGAGCGCGCCTTGGCGGTGACCACGAAGTTGAGCCAGGCCAGGTTGGGACGCGCCCCGGGGGCGGTGATGATCTCCAGCGTCTGGCCGCTCTCCAGGCGGGTCGAGAGCGGCGCCAGGTGACGGTCGATGCGACAGGCGATGCAGCTGTTGCCGATGTCGGTGTGCACGGCGTAAGCGAAGTCGATCACCGTGGCGCCCTGGGGTAGCTCCATGATGTCGCCGCGGGGCGTGAACACGTAGATGTCGTCGGGGAACAGGTCGTTCTTGACGTGCTCGATGAACTCCAGCGAGTCGCCGGCGTGGCGCTGCATCTCGAGCAACCCCTTGACCCATTCCCGCGCCCGGGCATGGCTGCCCTCGGCGATGGGATGCTCGGTCTGGCCCGCCTTGTAGAGCCAGTGGGCGGCGATGCCGTTGTTGGCCATGGCCTCCATCTCGCGGGTACGAATCTGTACCTCGATGGGCATGCCGCCGCTGCCGAACAGCGTGGTGTGCAGGCTCTGGTAGCCATTGGCCTTGGGGATGGCGATGTAATCCTTGAAGCGCCCCGGCACCGGCTTGTAGAGATTGTGCACCACGCCGAGGATGCGGTAGCAGCTGTCGACGTCCTCGGTGAGGATGCGGAAGCCGAACACGTCCATGATTTCGGCGAACGGCTTGCGCTGGTCGCGCATCTTCTTGTAGATCGACAGCAAGTGCTTCTGGCGGCCCACCACGGTGCCGGATAGGCCTTCGTCGTCGAGGCTCTTCTGCAGCGTGGTCTGGATCTGGCGGATCGCCGAGCGGCGATGGCCGCGGGCGCTGGAGACGGCGTGCTTGATGCGTTCGGCGCGCATTGGGTGAAGCGCCTGGAACGACAGGTCCTCGAGCTCGACGCGAATGGTGTTGATGCCCAGGCGGCTGGCGATGCGGGCGTAGATCTCCAGCGTCTCGCGGGCGATGCGGCGCTTCTTCTCCGGGCGCAGCGCGCCCAGGGTGCGCATGTTGTGCAGGCGGTCGGCGAGCTTGACGATGATGACGCGAATGTCCTTGGACATCGCCAGCACCATCTTCTGGAAATTCTCGGCCTGGGCGACGGCCTTGTCCTCGAAGGTGATCTGGGTCAGCTTCGAGACGCCGTCGACCAGCTCCGCCACCGGCTTGCCGAACTGATCGGCGAGGGCCTCCTTGGAAACCCCGGTATCCTCGATCACGTCGTGCAGCATGGCCGACATCAGACTCTGATGGTCCATGTGCATGTTGGCGAGGATGTTGGCCACCGCTAGCGGGTGGGTGACGTAGGGTTCACCGGAGCGCCGGCGCTGCCCGTCGTGGGCCTGCTCGGCGTAGTAGAAGGCGCGCTTGACCTGCTGGATCTCGTCGGGAGGAAGGTAGCCGCCGAGTCTGTCGGCCAGGTCGTCGATCGTGAACATTAGCGCGCCTTGAGTGACAGCCTTACTCCTCGATGGCCATGCCCGGTTCGCCTTCGCGGCGAATCCGGACCGGGGCCTCGATCGGCTCGTCCAGTACGCTGTGATCCACCAGACCGGCAGCGATCTCGCGCAGCGCCATCACGGTGGGCTTGTCATTCTCCCACGGCAGCTGGGCATCGCGAGAACCGCGCGACAGCTGACGCGCACGCTGGGTGGAGATCATCACCAGCTTGAAGCGGTTTTCGACGTTTTCCAGACAATCTTCGACGGTGACACGCGCCATATTGGGTACTTCCCGAAACTGTTAGGGGCCCCGGCCACGGCCGGAAAACCGAAATGGAACAGGACAGACTAGATTACTCGACGCCCGGCGGCTGTGACAAGCATTGGCAGCCAGGGCAGGCGCCTGCGGCTGGGCTCATGATAGCAGCGCCGCCAGCAGCGGGCCGTGGCTCTCCTGCACCCGGGCCAGGCTCAGGCGGCGGCTGATCACCAGAGCCTGTAGCTCGCGCAGGGCGGTGGTGAAGTCGTCGTTGATCACCAAGTAGTCATATTCGTCGTAGTGCGACATCTCGCTGACGGCGTCGCGCATGCGCCGGGCGATGGTGGCATGCTCGTCGGTACCGCGGCTGGCCAGGCGGCGTTCCAGTTCATCGCGCGACGGCGGCAGGATGAAGATCGACACCGCATCGGGCAGCTGTTCGCGCACTTGGCGTGCGCCCTGCCAGTCGATCTCGAGGATCACGTCCTGACCGGCCTCGAGCAGCGCCTTCACCGCTGGTCGCGAGGTGCCGTAGAAGTTGTCGAACACGCGTGCGTACTCGAAGAACTCGCCGCGTGCGATCATCGCCTCGAATTCGTCCACCGTCACGAAGTGGTAGTTGACGCCGTCCACCTCGCCACGGCGCTGGCCCCGGGTGGTATGCGACACCGAGACCTGGATGCCGTCGAGGCTCTCGATCAGCTCGCGCACCAGGGTGGTCTTGCCAGCGCCGGAAGGCGCGGAAATGATGAAAAGCGTACCTTGGGACATATAGGGCTCCGGATCGCAAATGCCCCCGTTCGCGCGAAGCGAAAGGGGGCGAGCGTCATGGCTGCGCATTCAGGCGGAACAGTATACCTGCCCGGCCAAGGGCGCGTCATGGGCGAGGTGCAAGCCGTATCCGTGCCTCATGCCATCGGGAGTGGGGTATCGAACTCTTCGGCCAGCAGCTCCAGGGCCGTACTAGGCGGTAACGGAGTTGCCGCTGTCATCGAGTGCCGAAGACCAGTGCAGACCGACAGGCGGTTCCAGAAAACGCGCCGTTGGATGCGCGTGCACACCACTGCTAGTTACAAAAAATTACAAAAAAGACACCAAGAAGCGTAAAGTTATACCACTTGACGCCGATATGCGGTCATCCTGACGGTTTGTGCGACATTGCAGTCCGTAAAATCATAAAAATATTGAACCGTGCCATCTTAAGGGTGCTGAGAATAGTCATGCAAGCCCAGAGGATAGCATTGCCATAACCAGGTGAAACGGGCATGTCGAAGAGTAAAAGAATGAAAAATCAGCTGTATATCAAAGAGGGGATTGTTGGTGGCCTTAAGTGTCATGGTATTGGTAGGACTGCCCACCAGCGGGTTGGGATCCTATAGCCAGCATGTCAATAACCAGCATTTGGTCGCCTGTACAACCTGGCCGTCGGCCGTGCGCCTTACATGAACCGTACTATATCGGTTGCTTGAATGTCGTTCACGGTTGGTTGAGAGAATACCAGGATATGCTCACCGCGAGAAATCAGCAGGAAGCGCAGCGGATGTAGTAACCGCCGGAAAAGCTGGCGGCAACATCGCTCGCGGTGTTCGTCATCCTTTTCGGAAGCAACAAATATTCACGTCCGGTTTCAAGAATATCATCGTAGGCCGATCAGGGCGGCTAGCGATTCAATCTACGCCGGGAAGGTTCGGCGGACATCAATTCCATAGGGGGAAGGAATGGGGAACATACTACGTAACCTTTCGGTCAAGGCCAGCTTGACGGTGGCTTTGATTGTCATGGCGGCCATGAGCATGGCCATCAGCGGCTTGGGCTTCTATGCCTCGGGCGAAAACGGCAAACAGACCGCCCAAATCCATAGCCTGGGGATCGAGGAGGGGCTCTCGCTGAACCGGGCGATCAACCGGGTAAGCGTGGCCAATTCCTGGCTGCGGGCCTATCGTGCTGCGCTGCGCAATGGCGACCAGGCTGAAGCGGCGCGGTTGAAGGCCGAAATCGAGGGCGTTCTGGAGCGTGCCGACGAGTCCTTCCAGGGATTCATGGCGGTGCCGAAACAGACCGCAGAGGGCGAGCAAATGGCCCAGCACCTGCAGCAGAGCTACATGGCCGCGTACGATGAACTGTTAGCCCTGTTGGCGGAAGGGTTGTCGGTCTCCAGCGAGGAGTACACGGATCGCGTTGCGCCTGTGATGGAGACCCTGATCCGCGCCTCGGGCGCATTCGCCGACCAAGTCCATGAGGTGGTAGAGCAAGTCGAGGCGGAAGCGGCTGCGACCGATCGCCTGCTCTTCACGCTGTCGGTAATGATGCTGGTGCTGATCGTCGTGGTGGCGCTCGTTGTCTACTTCGGCCTGATACGCGGCGTGGTCAAGCCGCTGGAAGAAGTCGTGGGCTATTTCGCCAACATTGCCAAGCTCGACCTGACCCACACGATCCCCGAGCGTGGCACCAATGAAATTGGCAAGTTGTTCAGCGCCATGCGGAATATGCAGCAAGGTTTGGTTGAATCGACATTCAAAGTTCAAGAAGCCAGCGATTCCATCAGTATTGGAAGCAATGAGATTGCGACCGGAAACGCGGATCTCTCTTCCCGTACCGAGCAGCAGGCTGCATCGCTTGAAGAGACGGCCTCGAGCATGGAAGAGCTGACCTCCACCGTGAGCCAGAATGCGGATAATGCACGTCAAGCGACCCAATTGGCGGCAGATGCCTCAGTGACAGCGGTACGCGGAGGCGATGTCATGCAGGAAGTCAGTGTGCGTATGCAGGACATTGCCAACAGCTCAACGAAAATCGCTGACATTACCAGCATGATCGATTCGATTGCTTTCCAGACCAACATTCTGGCGCTGAATGCCTCCGTAGAAGCGGCGCGCGCCGGTGAGCAGGGGCGTGGGTTTGCAGTAGTGGCGAGTGAAGTCCGCACGCTGGCTAGCCGCAGCGCGGATGCCGCTAAAGAGATCAAGGGGCTGATTGAAGCCTCAACGGTGCAGGTTCAGCAGGGAACGGAGCTGGTCGACAGTGCCAACGTCACCATCCAGGAGGTCGTTCAGGCGGTTAAGCGGGTAAGCGATATCATGGATGAGATATCTGCCGCATCGCAAGAGCAGAGCGATGGCATTGGGCAGGTCAATCAGGCCGTGGCACAAATGGATCAAGTAACGCAGCAAAATGCCTCGCTCGTGCAGGAAATCTCCAGTGCCGCTGCTTCGTTAGCCGAGCAGGCTAAGCGTTTGGATGGTGTGGTGAGGACGTTCCGCCTCCCCGAAAATGACGGTCTTCGTCATCAACCGGCCTTTGTTTCTAGGGCAGAGAGCCCCCAGGTGGCTAATAGCGCAGTCGGGGGGAATACGGATGTTAAAAGGCTGCCATCACCTGCCTACCGGCAAGCAATGGAAGATTGGGAAGAGTTTTAAGACAGGTACTGATGGAGGGAAAGCGATGGCCGTTGTCAGTGGCAACGGTAGGGATTGAAAACTCAACCGCCGAGCGTAGGCACGGCGGTTGAGGTAATCCAGATGAGTGGTTAGTTGGCGCAGGGCATCTTGCTATCCTTAACCTACTCTGGCAGGTGCTGATAGAGGTGCACGTCGCGTTGGGGGAAAGGTATAGTGATGCCCTCGCGGTCAAAGCGGCGCTTTATCTCTTCGGTGAGGTCCCAGTATACGTCCCAATAGTCTGCTGCATTAACCCAGGGCCGCACGATCCAGTCGATGCTGGAGTCGGCCATAGCATGCATGCGCACGGTAGGCGCTGGTTCTTGGAGGAGTCGTGAATCGTCGGCTAGGGTTTGCTCCAGCACCCGGCGTACCGTGTCTATATCATCATCGTGGCCAACGCTTACTACTAGATCGACTCTCCGCGTAGGGTGGGTGGAGTAGTTGACAATGGCACCACCGAGCATCTGTGAATTGGGCACTATGATGTGCTTGTTGTCTGGCGTCTTCAGCTCGGTATTGAAGATCTGCACACTATCTACTACGCCGGCGATGCCACCCGCTTCGACGTAATCGCCGATCTTGTAGGGGCGGAAAATAATCACCATGACACCGGCGGCGAAGTTAGCCAGTGAGCCTTGCAGGGCCAAGCCCACGGCCAGGCCGGCGGCACCCAGCACTGCTATCAGCGAGGCGGTCTGAATGCCGATGCGGTTGATTGCTGCCAGCACCACGAAGATCAGCAGCAGGGTGTAGAGGATGTTGCCCAGGAACTTGATCAGCAGCGGATCTACCTTGGCACGCTCCATGCCTTTGGTCGTGATGCCGAGCAAAATTTTGGCTACCCAGCGCCCAACAACGAAAATGATGACTGCTGCCACGACATTAATGGCAAAAGCAGCTCCGGATGTCTGCAGGTACAGCCAGAACGCGCTCACTTCTTCCATAATTGAAGCCCTTCTGTTTTTCTCGAATGTTAATGCTGTGACGCGCATCGTTGGTAGGCGCCTAGATGCAGATTTTATCATACCGCACAGCCCCGAGAGGTGGGTGACAATCAGTTTTGCTCTTGGGCACCTACGGGGTTGCTGCTGACGTGGCGGTCATTGAACTTGATAGCCCTGGCGCGGTTCGACGCTGAGCTATCCCGAGGCTGCCAACGGGCCCGGCGACGGCCGAGGCCGTATGCTCGAACGCACGCGATGACTGGACCCGCGCGATCGCTGAGCTCGAGCGAAGGATGCAGCGATGAAATGCTTACGGTCTGTCCATGGTGTGCCCGGGGTGCATCGTTTTCGTCGAGAGCTTCGGGGCTGATGCAAGGTCGGCAGCGGATTCATTTATTCACCTTCAGATACAAATTTCAACAAAAAGGTTGCGAAACAGTCTAAACTAACCTTTTCGCAATGCCGATAAGAGGAAAGCATCACTATTACATCATATTCAACCGATCATTAGTTAGCTGGCAAATAAATCGCGAGCTTACACTTGGCACGAGTAGAGCGGTCTCAACCTATGACATCTCGCTAAGCACACTGCTCGGTAGCCGAGTGGGGCCGCTTGGCGGTACAAGCCAAATCCACCTGAAAACGTCAAAAATCTATAAGAAGGCCATAAGGATCGTATGTGATGCACGCAGGAAGGTCCATCTTGGTCGTTGACGACGACCCGCAAACTCGAAAATTGCTACAGACCTACCTGAGCAACGTCGGCTTTCGGGTCCAGGCTGTCGCCAACGGCAAGGAGTTTCGTCGGACCCTGGAAAAGGCGGGAGCGGACCTGGCCATCCTGGACGTCACCCTGCCCGATGAAAGCGGTTTCAAGCTGTGCCAATGGATGCACGAGCATCCGGATTACCTCCATATCCCCATCATCATGCTGACAGCTCGCGTCGACGAGGGAAATCGCGTTCTCGGGCTGGAACTCGGTGCCGACGACTACCTGTGCAAGCCATTCAGCCTGCGCGAGCTGCTGGCCCGGATCAACGCCTTGCTACGCCGCACCAGCATTAGCCCGAAGTCGGCAATGGTTAGCGGCCAGGTACTGGCTTTTGCCGAATGGCAGCTGGACACCGTGAGCCGTCGTCTGACTCATCTGAGCGGAGAAGAGGTGATACTCACCGGTACCGACTTCACCTTGCTGAAGCTCTTCCTCGACCACCCACAACAGGCGCTTGGTCGAGACACCATCGGCAATGCCATTTATGGCCGCGACATGCTTCCGCACGAGCGCGGGATCGACACCGCTGTATATCGGTTACGTCAGCGCTTGTGCGACACCGCCAAGCCTCATCGGCTGATTCTCAACGTGAGAGGTAGAGGCTACCTTCTGGCGGCGGAAGTCACGATACGCAACCGGGCTTGAGCATCCTTCGTCAGGCTCCTTGTAGCGCGCTCTGCATTCGAGTGGCTCGGGGTGGGGGGATTCGACACGTCTTCAATCCGGCTGGTGGGCCTACTCCAACTCCGCTTCTTCCACCTCGATAGGCGCCACCACGATGCCGATCAGTCGCCATACCTCGTCGCGCACCTCGAAGGCGAAGTCGAAACGCACCGGCAGCGGCCGGGTGGGGAAGGTACCGGCGACCCGCAGCAGGCCATTCTCGTCGATGATCGGCATTTCGGCGATCTCCGGCTGCATCGCCGTGGTCGCCTGCAGATTGATTCCACGGCGACGAATGGCGGCGAAGCGCTCCGCCAGGTCGGCGGCGGTATTGCGCTCGCGGAAGCTCGGCGCGCCCAGGTCGCGCAGCACGGTGTAGTTGGCCACTAGAGATAAAAACTGGGAAATTCTAATCAACCTTAAATATTTAGGTGCCATCCCACCCTCCCTATGTGCTTTATTCAATTAGCGAAACCTCATTTACCCTTGTCGTCACTTCATGGCCAACGGAGTTACGGCATATGCAGTTGGCGATACAGGCTATTACAAGCTATAGATCACTGGGCCAGGGCGACACGTGATAGTAATCGGTTAGCCTTTACCTGTAGGGTTCCGGATGATCAAATGAGCCAAAGCCCATTGCAGCAACGAAAGAATGGCAGGCCAAGCGGCCTGAGCTACTTACCAAACGGGTAATAATAACCCGGAATCCGTCACGTAATAGTAAAACAAACAACATTTACTGAATTTAGCAATGACGCCGCTATTGTTTGTCTGAAAAGCTAAAGAGAAATAATCCGAACCCTTGCAGATTCAATACAGCCGTGCCTTGATGATCGGCTTGAGCAGGTAGCTCAGCAGGGTGCGCTTGCCGGTCTGGATATCCACCTGGGCGACCATGCCGGGGCGGATCGGCAGCACCTCGCCGTGACGCTCCAGGTGGGCCTGATCGGTGCGGATCAGCACTTCGTAAAATGCCTCCCGGCCACGCGGCGTCTCCTCCTCGATGGTGTCCTCGCTGATCTGTTCCACCACCCCCTCCAGGTCGCCGTAGATGGTGTAGTCGTAGGCGCTGATCTTGACGCTGGCAGGCATGCCGGGGGCGACGAAGGCGACGTCCTGGGGCCGCACGCGGGCCTCGATCAGCAGTTGGTCGTCGATGGGGGTGATCTCCATGATCGCCTCGCCGGGCTGGATCACCCCGCCCCGGGTGTTGACCATGATGTCGTTGACCCGACCGCGCACCGGCGAGTGGAGTTCGGTGCGCACGAGCTGGTCCCGGCGTTGCAGCAGGGTCTGTTCGAGGAAGTGCAGCTCCGCCTGCTTGTCGGACATTTCGGTGTAGGCATCCTGCACGTAGGTGTTGCGGATCTCCGCCAGGCGCCCGCTGAGGCTGGCGATGTCCTGCCCCAGACGCAGGGCTTCCATCTCGCTCACCGAGCGCGAGCGCACCAGCGGCTCCACTAGGGCGAGTTGCCGCCGCGCCAGCCCCACCTCTTCACCGATGGAGTGCTCCGCCTCGCGCAACCGTTCGCGGCGGGCGCGGAACAGTGACTCCTGCAGGCGGATCAGTTCCGTTTCGCCGTTGAGTTCCTCGGGGAACGCGATGTTTTCGGCTTCCAGCACCTCCGCTTCCAGCCGGGCGATGGCGGCGCGCAGTTCCTTGATCTGGGCGCTGGTCTCCAGGTAAGAGCTGCGGAAGCGGGTGTCATCCAGACGCACCAGCGGCTGGCCCGGCTCCACCTGCTCGCCGCGCCGCACCAGCAGTTCGGCGAGAATGCCGCCCTCCAGGCTCTGGATGGTCTGCATGCGGGTCAGCGGCACCACCCGTCCTTCGCCACGGGTCACTTCGTCCACTTCGGCCCAGGCTGCCCAGGCCACGAACGACAATAGTGCCAGCAGGCTGCACCAGAGAATCGGCCGCGCGGCACGGTGTTCGAGACCGCCACCGGGGTCGCCCAGTTCGCGCAGCACGTGTAACTCACGCCGGCCCGGCCGGTGCTGGGTCAGGCTACTCATGCGTCGGCCCTCCCCGCGACGGCTCCCCCGTCGCGGCAGCTGCCCGGCGCAGAGAGGGAGAGACCGCCTTCGCCGCTATTTTCGCCGCCGTGCCCGAAGCGCGTACCAGGTTGCCGTTGACCACCTTGTCCACCGGGCCATCCATCACCAGGCGTCCGTCGCGCAACACCAGCGCCCGTTCGGTGAGGGCGAGCAGCGCTTTCTTGTGGGTGGCAAGCACCAGGGTACGCCCGGCCATCCAGCCGCGCAGGTAGCTCAGTACGCGGCGCTCGCTGGTCTGGTCGAAGGCGGCGGTGGGTTCGTCCAGCAGCACGATGTGCGGATCCTGAAGCAGCAGCCGGGCCAGGCCGATGGCCTGGCGCTGGCCGCCGGAGACGCTGCCGCTGCCCTGGATCGGCAGATCCAGCCCCAGCGGGTGACGGCGCACGAAGGGCGCCAGTCCCACGGCGTCCAACGCTTCGAACAGCGCCGCGTCGTCGTGGGCGGCGCCATCCAGCAGCAGGTTGGCCCTCAACGAGCCGTAGAACAGCGCGCCGTCCTGGGGCAGGTAGCCGATGGCGCGGCGGCGGTCCGCCGGCTCTATCTGAGCCAGGCTGACATCGTCCAGCAGCAGTTGCCCCTGGCTCGGTTCGTTGAGCCCGGCCAACAGCCGCAGCAGGCTCGACTTGCCGGCGCCGATGCCGCCGAGCAGGGCGATGCGTTCGCCGGCCTGGATTTCGAGCGCCTTGAGGTTCAGCGCCGGCGGCCCCTCCTGGCCGCTCTGGAGCTGGCCCTGGAGATAGCTCAGGCGCACCTCCTCGAGACGGTAATCGCCACGCAGCATCGGTTTACGGGTGAAAGTGCGCCCTGCCGGACGCTCCACCGGTGCCTTCATCAGTTCGTCGAGTCCTTCCAGGGCCACCTTGACGTGCTGCCAGCGTGCCAGCAGGCCGGCGACCTGGGTCATCGGCGCCACGCTGCGCGAGGCTAGGATGGTGCAGGCGATCAGCGCGCCAACGGTCAGCTCCCCGGCGCTGATGAGGTAGACGCCGACGATCACCACGCCCACGTAGCAGAGCTGCTGGACCGCCGTGGCGCCATGGCCGAGCAGCGCCGAGAGGCTGCGGCTCTTGCTGCCGGTATCGGCGATCTCCTGGGAGAGTTGCTCATAGAGGCGCAGGCTGCGGCCCTCGGCGCGGGTCGCCTTGAGCGTTTCCAGGTGTTCGATGGACTCCAGCAACACGCCGTGACGCACCGCGCCCTCGCGCAGCGTCTCGCGGGAGAGTCGCGCCAGCCGGCCCTGGGCCAGCAACCCGGGCAGCACCATCAGGATCACCGCCACCAGCGGTACCCAGGCCACCGGCCCGCCGATCCAGGCAATCACGCCGAGGAACAGCAGTACGAAGGGCAGGTCGCTGATGGCGCCGATGGTGGAGGCGGTGAGGAACTCGCGTACCGACTCGAATTCGCGTAGTTGGGAGCTGAAGGCGCCGGTGGAGCCGGGCTTGGCGGCGAGGCGCAGTTGCATCACCTGTTCGAAGAGTCGTGCCGAGAGATGCAGGTCGAGCCCCTTGCCGGTGATGTCGAGCAGGTGCGCGCGCAGGGTGCGCAGCACGAACTCCAGCACTACCGCCAGGGCCACGCCGCTGGCGAGAATCCAGAGGGTATCCAGCGCCGCGGTGGGCACCACCCTATCGTAGACCTGCATGGCGAAGATCGCCGTGGAGACCGCCAGCATGTTGGCCACTAGCGCGGCGACGCCCACTTCGGCATAGTTTTTCCAGCACCGCTTGAGTGGTCCCTTGAGCCAGTGCTCGCCGCGCGCCTGGGCGAAGTCGCCGGCACGGCCATCGCCACGCCAGGCCGGCCGTGCCACCACTGCCATGCCGCCGTAGGTGGCGGCGAGCGCCTCGAGCCCCAGGGTCTCGGCACCACCACCGGTTTCCGGCAGCAGCACCTCGCCCTCATCATCGTCGAGCGCTACCAGCAGCCGGGTGGCGCCATCGGCCATGATCAGCAGCGCCGGCAACAGCCCGGCCAGGCGCTCCAGTGGCGCTTGCAACACGCGCCCTTCGATCTCGACCCGGCGCAGCGCCCGGGGCGCCAGTTCCAGCGGCAAACGGCCCCGCACCAGGGCCAGGCCGTCGCCCAGCTCCGCCTCGCTGGTGTCGCGGCCCAGCCGGTGGCAAAGCAGTGCCAGGCCGCTACGCAGCGGGTCGTCGCCGTGGCCCGCTGCGCGGGCGGGGTCGTCGGCGCAGGGCCCGGCTTGGGCTTGGGCCTGGGATGTCGCCATGGGGAGTCCTCCGTGATGTCCTTATCGTCGTTCGCCTGGTTGTAGCTACAGAGAGGAAGGGTTACAAAGGTCAAGCGCAGTCGTTTGCAATCCCCTCCATTACTTCTCCAGCAGCACGGCGAGTTGTCCAAGCTGGGCCGCCGCGCGGTAGGGGATGCGCAGCCGCTCCGTTTGCAGGTCGGTGTGCTGTCGTTTGGCCTCGAAGCGGTCGCGGGCCACCGTCAGCAGGTCGGCGATATCGCGCAGCCCCACCTCGAACTGTTCCTGGTAGGCCACCGCCACCTCGTCGGCGCTGGCGAGCTGCGCTTCCACCGCTTGCAGCCGCCAGCCGATCATCTCGTCGAGTTCGAGAAGGCTCGCCAGTTGGCGGCGCAGGTCGCGGCGGGTGGCGTGGCGGCTCCACTGCGCCGCCTCGATGCGCTGCTGGGCGGCGGTGACCTGGCGCGCGCTGGAGAGCCCTTGCAGGGGTTCCATGCGCAGGCGCAGCGCCACCACCGCGTCCTCCTCCATGCGTCCGCCGATCTCCCGGCGTAGCAACGAGCCTTCCAGGTTGAGCTGCGGCAGGCGCGCGGCGCGGCGCTCGCGGGCTTCGGCGCGGGCCGCGTGCAGGGCTTCCCGGGCCTGGCCCAGCAACGGGGCCTCTTCCAGCGCCGCTTCCAGCCGCTCGGGCCGGCGCAGCGCCTCCAACCAGGGCGGCGGCGAGGGCCAGTCCAGAGCCTCGGGGGAGCGCTCCACCAGTTCACGAAATTGCAGCGCGGCGTCGCGCAGGTCGCCCCTGGCCAGGGAGCGCTGCTCGCCGGCCCGGGCCAGTTCCAGTTCGACGCGCTCCACTTCGCCGCGCCCGACGAAGCCGCCCTGGCTGCGCCGTCGGCTCACCCCGGCCAGTGCTTCCAGGCGCTCGATGTGCGCGTCCACCACCACCAGCCGCTGCGTGGCGTGGAGCACGTCGAGGTAGGTTTCGACGATATCCAGCGCCGCCTCGTCACTGGTCGCCTTGAGCGCCTCCAGGCGCTGGCGTTGCGCGGCTTCGGCGTTCTCCACCCGCGAACGCACCCGGCCCCAGTCGTAGAGCATCTGCGCGGCGGTGATATCGTAGCCGACATCGCCCCAGAGCGAGTTTTCCGGCCCGGCGGAGGCTTGCAGGTTGGGCCAGTAGCCATCCCGGGCAATGCCGACCTGAGTGGCGGCCTCCATGGCTTCGGCTTCGGCGGCGCTCACCGCCGGATGGATCGCCAGCCCCTGATGCACCGCTTCGGCCAGGGTCAGCGCCCAGGCGCCGGGGGCGCTCAAGACACCCAGGGTCAGCAGCCCCGCCGCCCATTGTGTGTATCGCCGTTTGTTCAATGCTGCTCCTCGATCGGATTCTCCTTGGCAGGAGGACTCACGCCGCCTCCATGCCGCCATCCTGCCGCTCCTCCTCGAACGGCGCGGGGAGGTAGGCCGTCTCCGCCAGCGCGGCGGCCCGTTCGTCATCCGCCGCGTCGTCTGGCCCCGCGGGGGAGAGATCGAGCCACAAGACACCATTGTTTTCGTCCACCAGATAGAGTTCGCTGTGGCCCTCGCCCTCATCGATATAAAAATCCACGATCCTGAGCGTGCGGCCGTCCGCCAGGGTCACGACCAGATCGCCACCCTCCCGTATCAAGGAAGTCACCTCGTCGGGATGCAAATTCAATAGAAAATTGCTGGGTCGCTCGACAATGATATCGCCCACAACTTCCCAGGCAGCGCCGACGGTTACGTCCTCATTCAATAGGCTGATCTTGACGGTGATGCTCATGGCAAGCCTCCCTGTCCTCCATGTTTGTCTTTATCCGCCCATGCGACGTTGACGATGTAATACCCTCGGTTTTGCGAGTTGCTCCCATGCGTTGGCATTATTTCATCGCAGACAGGCCGTACATTGCGCAGCAAATTTCCCCTCGCGCCATGCCTGGCCCGACAACGAGAAACTTAAATTTATATCCAATGAAATGAAAATCGGTCCGAGTTCCCCCTAGCACTCATAACCCGAAATGAACGCTCCATGCACACCGCATAAAGCCACCTCATTCTTATCCGAAAATATGCGGGCCCCCATAGCATGCCGGTTACATCCATCGAATATTCGGATCACAGGAATTAACAAACATGATAATCTATAGAAGAAAAGCGAAACCCTTTCAAAGCGTTTTTCGGATGCCAAATTGCGACTTTAAAGTTTATCTTCTCATCGTTATCTCATCGGTTGTGCCGCAGCGACCTCTTCTATTAAAAACCGTGAACAAGATTTCTAAATTTCAGTACATCGCAGTCGTACACACGAATTTATGACTCCGGCCCGCTGGCGCTGGCCACGTACCGCCACCCCTTGCCGGGGTGGCGGTCGGCCCGTGGCGAATCAGGATACCTCCAGGTTGGCGCTCTCCCGTACTTGTAGTGTCAGGTCCTCGAAGGTGTGGTAATAGGCCAATCCATCGAAGGACGACGGCCCACCCCCCGCCTCGCTCACCACCTCGGCATTCAAGGCATCCTCCATCGCCTCTCCCTGGATCGTCAGGCTATCGTCGGAGTCACTGAGCTCGATGGTCTCGATGTCGCCCAGAGCGAACACGTCACCCTGCTCATCCTCGCTCGCCAACGCCATCTCGACATCGCCCGACAAAGCCAGTAGCCCCACCTCGCCGCCATCCGGTTCGAGCAGCAGAGCTGCACTTTCGACATCCTCCACCCCGGCACCGGAAGGACGCACGAAGAGCGTCAGTTGCGCCTCTTCGACAGTGCCATCAGGGTACGCCAGCCGATACGTGAAGCTCTCGCTCAGCGGCTCGGTGAAGTGTCCCAGATCGCTGTTCGGCACGTAGACATAGCTACCATCCGCGCTCACGGTGAGTTCACCGTACTGCCCCGAGAGAGTCGCCCCGCCGGCCGTATCCAGGAACTCGTCGCCATCGAGGGATACCGAAAGCGTGAAGTCGTCCCCACGCAGGACATCGTTCTCCAGCAGGTTCCCGACCGCTTCGCTGGTGCCGGCAAGCTCGAACTGATCCAGCAAGGTCACGGTGGAACGGAAGCCGGCACTGACACTGCCCAGAGCGCTGGCCAAGCCGGTATCGACCTCCATTCTGATTCGGTAGTCGCCTTCGGCAAGGTCGGTCAGCACGAATTCGCCATCCCCGCCGATACCCAGCAGACCGATCAAGCGTTCGCTACTCAACGTTTGATAGTTCTGCCAGCTACCGTTTTCGTCCCGGACCTCGACGAAAAGAGTCATACCACCGCCGAGGCTCAGCAGGTCGCCGCCGTTGACCGTCAGGACCACATCCTGGGTGGTGCCCGCCTCGACCTGCAGAATCTCGCTTACCAGATTATTGCCTGGAGCAGGAACCACAACGCCGCCTATTCCCAGCAGCCAGCCGTAATTCACGGCCTCCTCCACCTCGCTGCCCGTCAGCGTGGCATGCTCGAACTGCACGTCGGCGAAGGCGATATCTCCCGCCGCGCCCTGGCCGTCGATATGGATGATCAACTCGGCCGTGGCAGTACCGATACCATCGGAGACGGTATAGGTGAAGCGCTCCTCCTGGCCCAACCCAGCACGCGCGCCGGTGGCGCTGTAGGTGTAACCGCCATCCTCGTGGATCGTCAGCACACCGTAGAGGCCAACAAGCGTCACCCCCGCGGCACCGCTGCCCAGCACCGTCACGCTCTCTCCTTCGCTGTTGGCGACTTCGGTCACGACGCTGCCCCGGGGCAGCTCATCCTCGACGTTGCCTTCGCCTTCACCGGTGATGACATTGCCACTGACCGCCGTGTCCCCCTCGAAGCGATATTCGGTCAAGGTGGCCTCGACGGTGGTGGACTGCAGCAAAGTCAGCGTATTGCTGACCAACGCCACCGCCACCGCATCGATCACGTCGTCCAGCAGGCCGGTGAGACCCAGCGCGCCCAGGGTATCGGTGAGTACATCCACCAAGCCGCCCACACCCGTGCCGTTCAGGGTGTTGAGGGCCAGCTCCAGGACACCGCGCACGGGACCGCCCAAGCCACCCAACGCATCGCTGACCGCATCGAGTATCAGTTCCTGATTGTCCGGCCCCAGGATGACGCCGCTTTCTCCCAGCTCATCCAGCGACATGCCGGTCAGGAGGTCGGCTATGGCGCTCTGGTCGTTGCGCACCACCACGGTATAGTCACCCGGCGCCAGGCCAGGGACCGTGACGGCCAGCGTATCGTCGCCGATCAACCCAAGCAGCCCGATACCCGCCACATCGCCAATCAGAGGGCTATCCGGCGTGGTGGCGGCGAACACCCGGTTGCCCGAGGCATCAAGGATCTCGATGAGGTAGCCATCCGCCACCGCCGCCAGGGCCGTCTGGTTGACCTGAAGCATGACCTCGCCGGTATAGCCTTCCGCAACGCTCAGCGGCATGCCGACGATCCCGCCCGATCCACCCTCGAGCAACCCCAGTACCTGAACGTTCCCCTCGACCTCGGGCGAATGGACCACCGCCGCCTGGGTCCCCATATCCAAGGTGACGGTGTCATCGGCGGGATTGAGTTCCGGCAGGGGCGTTCCCTGGATCTCGATGGACAGCGTGGCTTCAGCCGTATTGCTGCCATCGGACACGGTATAGGTGAACACCTCCACTTCACCCACGGATGCGCGATCTCCGTATGCCGCATAGTGATAGCTGCCATCGGCGAATAGCGTCAGCACACCATGAAGCCCGGCCAGTTCCACACTCCCCTCGGCGGGCACATCAACGCTTTCGCCCGCGCTGTTGGTCACTTGCGCGACCACGCTACCGGGAACGAGCTGGTCCTCTCCAGCGCCATCCGCATCCCCGGTAATGACGTTGCCCTCCACGGGCTGGTTCGTATCGAAGCTGTACTCGGTCAAGCGAGTGGTGATATCGGTGAATTGGAGCAATGTCAGCGTATTGCTGAGCAGGGCTTCCGCTACGGCATCGAGTACCTCATCCACTGCAGCGGACATGCCCAGCGCATCCAAGCCACTGGTCAGGATACCCACCAGTTCCCCGGCTCCCAATGTCGTGGTGGTATCGAGCACCGGTTCCAGAATCCCCGTGACGATCGGCCCCAAAACGGGGCCCAGCGCCCCCTCGATGGCACCCAGTACCAAGTCCTGGTTGTCGGGTCCGAGCACCACCCCGGCCTCGCCCAGTTCCTCCAGAGTGAGCCCATCCACGAGCTGCTCCAGCGCGCTCTCGCCATTACGCACCACCACACTGTACTCACCGGCGGGCAGCCCCGTGACAGTGGCGGTAAGCGTGTCGTCGCCCAGCAGGCCAAGCACCTCCAATCCCGCCACGTCGCCGACCAGCGAATTTTCCGTTGCCGCCGCATAGACGAGACGGCCTTCCGCATCATAGATTTCCAGGATGAAGGCATCGGCCACCGCCACGAGAGCGGTCTGCTGGATCTCGATGACAACGTCGCCGGCATGGTCTTCACTCACGTTCAGCGCCATACCGGTGATATCGCCCTCTCCCCCCTCGAGCAATCCCAATACCTGAACGTTCTCCTCGGTTTGAGGCGGATGAACGACCACCGTAGGCTCGCCCATGTCCAGCACGGCATTATCATCCGCGGCGCTCAAGTCGACGATCGCTACCTCACCCAACGTGCCCTCGGCGCTGGTAGTGCCCGCCTCATCGGTTTGGCGAACCCGAACCTGTCCGTCGGCGTACTCCCCGGCCTCCAGCACAAAGCCATTGCCCTCTCCGACGATCCAGTTTTCACCGCCGTCGAGGGAATACTCCCAGGTTGCTCCCGCCACCAGTCCGCCAACCTCGACAGAGCCATCGCTGGTGATGCCATCGCCCTCGATGCCGGTATCATTGGCCAGGGTCAAAGTGGGTGGTAACGGCCCGTCCTCCACCCCTATACCGTCCGGGACCGTGCCGGTCACGCTCTCGCTGACGTCGGTGCCGGGACGTGCCGCTTCCACCACGATTTCCTCACCCTCGCTGACCGGCGAATCCAGCTCGATGGTGAACTGGCCGTCGGCGTCGGCGATACCCGTGCCCAGCACCTCGCCGTCGCGGCTGACCGTGACCTCGCTACCCGGTTCGGCGCTGCCGCTGATCTCGCTGCCGTCCTCGGCGTAGTCGTCGATGGTGGGTGGTGTCATCGGTCCGATGCCGGCCGGCACGGTGTCGCTCGCACTCTCGCTGACGCCGGTGTCGGGACGCACCGCTTCCACCACGATTTCCTCACCCTCACTGACCGGCGGGTCCAGCTCGATGGTGAACTGGCCGTCGGCGTCGGCGATACCCGTGCCCAGCACCTCGCCGTCGCGGCTGACCGTGACCTCGCTACCCGGCTCGGCGCTGCCGCTGATCTCGCTGCCGTCCTCGGCGTAGTCGTCGATGGTGGGTGGTGTCATCGGCGCAGGAGACAGAGCATCGCCAGAATATTCGACGACCGTTGGCGGGGAGACATTGCCGTGGGAATCAACGGCAACGACATCGTATTCCACATCGGGCTCGAGGGCGGGCTCGATGAGGAGTCTCCAGCTTCCATCCTCCTCCACAGACACCTCCCCCAGCACACTGCCATCGCGGGCTCGTACTTCCACGACAGTCCCAGGCTCGGCGGTACCCGAAAGTTCGGTACCCACCAGGAGCGTAGCCGAATCGTCAAGGACGTTCTCCAGGCTATTCACCGTCGGTGTCTCGGGGGGCGTGGTATCCCCAACCACGGTGACGGGGTCGGATACATTACCGTCTTCATCGACAGCAACGATGGTGTACTCCTCTCCATCGGACAACGCGGGCTCGACTACCAGACTCCAGTTGCCTTCCGCATCCGTGTCGACCGAATCCACCAGTGCGCCCTCGGCATCGCGCACTTCCACACTGACGCCAGGCTCGGCGGTGCCGGATATCTCGGTGCCGATGGGGTCACCATTGTCATCGAACAGGTTGGTGGCGCTACCAATCTCCGGCTTGTCAACCACTGCATTATCGCTCTCCCCGGGTTCCCGGGGGCCGGGAGAGGAATCCCCGGAGCTACTGGAACCGGCGGCGATGGCCACGCCAGCAATCGCGCCACCCAGCAACAACGCGCCCGGCAGGAAGCCTGCCTCTTCTTGCGCGGCGGTCAGCATTTCGAACCCGGCCAACTCGCCCTGGGGCACGTATTGGGCCATCACCAGGCCATCCGGCCCCGCGGGGGAGAGATCGAGCCACAAGACACCGTCGTTTTCGTCTACCAGATAGAGTTCGCTGTGGCCCTCGCCCTCATCGATATAAAAATCCACGATCCTGAGCGTGCGGCCGTCCGCCAGGGTCACGACCAGATCGTCACCCTCCCGTATCAAGGAAGTCACCTCATCGGGATGCAAATTCAATAGAATATTGCTGGGCCGCTCGACAATGAGATCGCCCATAACTTCCCAGGCAGCGTCGGCGGTTACGTCCTCATTCAATAGGCTGATCTTGACGGTGATGCTCATGGTAAGCCTCCTTGTTCACATTGCGCAGCAAGTTTCCCTCGCGCCATGCCTGGCCCGACAACGAGAAACTTCAATTTATATCCAATGAGATGAAAATCGGTCTGAGTTCCCCCCTGGCACTCATAACCCGGAATGAACGCTCCATGCACACCGCATGAACCACCTCATGCTTATCCGCAAATATGCGGGCTCCCACAGCATGGCCGGTTACATCCATAGAATGTCCGGAGCCCTACGCTAGGTGTCATTCCGCCCACCCTGTGCGCTTATTTTCATAGCGCAACCTCGTTTATCCTTGTCGTCACTGTATAGCCAATGGAGTTACATCATATGTAGTTGGCGATACAAGCTATTACAAGCTATAGATCACTGGACCAAGGCGAGCAAGTATTAGTAATCGATTACCCTTTACGAGTGCTCAGTCGGTCGGCTTCTAGTACTGAGGTATGGAATTCGTGGTGTTGGCGCGATGGTCGCTGTGCAGCTACGCCGCCTTGCGTCTCAGGCCGTACTCCGGCGCCTTGGTAGCGGCCGCTCCGTTCGGCACATCCTCCTTAAGGCCTTGTCGCCGTGCCAGTTGTCAGCCTAGAGGAGCTTGCCTTGATTGCGGCAGCGCACACGACTGTGGCGTCCGGATACCGTTGAGCTGGCGACCCCGTGTCGCTTTACATGAACGATACCGGCGATGCCGCCCTTTAACCCAGTAGAAATTTTAAGTGACAAAAACAAACAAAAATTTACTTAATTAAAAAGTGATGCCGCCATTGACTGTCTGCAAAGCTAAAGAGAAAGAATCTGAGCAAGATGCGATACAGACGCGCTAAGCGATCGGCTTGAATAGGCACTCAGCAGTGTCTGTTTGCCCGTTTGGACATTCGTGCCAAGCCTCATCGGCTGATTCTCAACGTGAGAGGTAAGGGCTACCTTCTGGCGGCGGAAGTCACGTTACGCAACCGGGCTTGAGCATCCTTCGTCAGGTTCCTTGTAGCGCGCCCTGATACGCTGGATATCCTCCAGGCTGGCCAGAAACACCTCGATGACCTTGGGATCGAAGTGCCGGCCGGATTGCTCCCGCATGAAGGCGACGGCCTGGTCAACGCTCCAGGCCGGCTTGTAGGGACGTGCCGAGGTCAAGGCATCGAACACGTCGGCCACCGCGGCGATCCGCGCTGACTGTGGGATGTCGTTGCCGGCCCGCCCCTGAGGATAGCCGCTGCCGTCCCATTTCTCATGGTGGTTCAGTGCGATTTCCCGTGCCAGGTTGAGCAGGGGAAAATCGTCGTCCCCTAGCAGTTCGGCGCCGATCTCGACATGACGCTGCATGATCCGCCGCTCTTCGTCGTCGAGCTTTCCCGGCTTGAGCAGGATGGCGTCGGGAATGCCGATCTTGCCGATATCGTGCATCGGACTGGCATGCAGCATCAGTTCGACGTCGGCCGGCGCCCAGCCCAGCCGCTCGGCGAGCAGCGCGGCGATGTGGCTCATGCGGATGACGTGTTGGCCGGTCTCGTTGTCCCGGTATTCGGCGGCACGCCCCAAACGCTGGATGATCTGCAGACGGGTGGCGACGATTTCTTCCGTACGCAATCGAACCATTTCCTCGAGCACGATGTTCTGTTCGTAGGTCATGCGGTGCGCGCGCCGGGCATCGAGCAGATTGCGCACGCGCATCAGCAGCTCGGTGCGATCGAACGGTTTGCTCAGGTAATCACGTGCTCCCATACTGAGCGCCTTGAGCAAAAAGCCATGGCCGTGTTCAGCGGTCAGGATGAGAATCGGCGGTAACAGCGGATCATCGAGCGCGCGCAATTGTTCCATGACCTGGAAGCCATCGAGGTGTGGCATGTTGATATCCAGCAGGATCAGATCCGGACGCAGTCGCTCATAGGCGGATAGCACCTCTCTTGGGTCTTCTATGCAGGTGCGCCGATCATAGCCCTGGCTCCCCAGCAGTTTGTCCAGCAGCTTGAGATTGGCCGGTTCGTCATCGACGATCAGGATGTGCGAATCGCTATGCGGGTTCATGGATGCTCTCCTTTGAGACGGTGACGGTCGATACTTTCCAGAAAACGGCCGATGTCGATCGGCTTGGTCAGATAGTCGGTGAATCCGGCCGCGATACCGCGCTCGATGTCTTGAGGCATGGCATTGCCCGACACTGCAATGACCGGCACATGCCGCAGTTGGAGATCGGCTTTGAGGGTCCTCAAAACCTCATAACCGTTCATCCTGGGCATATTGATATCAAGCAGGATCAGGCAGGGTTTGCGAGACTGCGCCAGCTCGATGCCCAATTCAGGCGTATGTGCCGTTACCAGGAGGATATTGCGCAGCTTGCCAAGCATCTGCGTCACCAGCTTCAGGTTGATAGGATTGTCGTCAATGTACAGCACGTGTTCCTGCCCATCGTCTTCGCGTTTGATTTTCCGCGGTAGTTTCGAGAGCTGGAGCTTGGCCGTTTCCGGGTCGGCTTGCGGCAGATCGATCCAGAACCGGCTACCCTGGCCGAGCGTGCTGTCGACACCGATTGTGCCCTCCATGGCCTCGACCAGACGACGAGAGATCACCAGTCCGATACCGGTGCCTTCGGTCTTGCTGTATTCGGCATCGAGTCGGTTGAAGGGCTGGAATAGCTGGGCCAGGTCCTCGGGGGCGATGCCGTTGCCCGTATCCGCGACAACGATGCGGAAATATCCCTCGTTCCCCTCCACGGTCAGCCGGACTTCGCCCTGCGACCGGTTGTACTTGATGGCGTTGGACAGCAGGTTGATCAACACCTGCTTGAGCCGCACCCTATCGGCCCACACCGCTGCCTTGGAGGCGGCAGGCATGTGCAGCGAGATTTGCCGCTCGGATACCAGCGGCCGGAGGAGTTGCTCGCATTCGTCGAATACCGATGCCAGAAGAACGGCCTCGATGGATAGGGTCATGTGGCCGGATTCGATCTTGGCCAGGTCGAGCAGCTCGTTGATGAGCCCCAGCAGGTGGCTCGCCGCCTTGAGGATCTCCCGCACGCTGTCTTGCTGATCTCCGTCCAGCGACTCGTCGAATTCGAGGAGTTGAGCAAAGCCGAAGATGGCATTCAGCGGCGTGCGCAGCTCATGGCTCATGCTCGAAAGAAACTCGGTCTTCGCCTGATTGGCCCGCTCGGCCTCTTGCTTCAAGGCTTGCACGGCCTGTTCGTTTTCTTTCTGGCGCGAGATGTCGAGCACAGTGGTCAAGCGTAGTTCGCGCTCACCGACCATCTGATTACGCCCCCGCACGATGGCCGGAAACGTCGTGCCGTCGTGACGCAGCATGACGGATTCATACGGCTCGGCCCATTTCGACTCGATCAGTTGCAGCGCCATCGGCACCACGCTGGGTGCCGTGAAGGACATCACCGGCTGGCCGATGGCATCCTCGCGCCGGCAGCGGAACAATTCGAACCAGCGCTCGCTGGCATCGACGATGATGCCTTGGTCGCACACTACGATGCCTTCTTCGACATGGTCGATGAAGAACTTGTAGCGCTGTGTATTCTCCTGCAGCTCTTCCTGGGTCTGCTTGAGCAGGGTAATGTCGCTGCGAATGGAGACATAGCCCGCCGGCTGGCCGGCCTCGTCCGCCATCGGCATGATGGTCGCGCTGACCCAGTAGATCTCGCCGTTCTTTTTACGATTGCAGACTTCGCCGCGCCATGTGTCGCCGCCGCGGATGGTGCGCCACAGGTCGGCGTAGAATTCGCGGGAATGCCTGCCGGACTTGATCAGACCGTGGGTCGCGCCGAGCAGCTCTTCGCGGCGGTATCCGCTCAGCGTGCAGAACTTGTCGTTGACATAGGTGATCCGACCGGCAATGTCGGTCATGCTGATGATGGCGTGGTGGTCGGCCGCCGCGTGCAGTGCATCCCGTTGCCAGCGTTGTATGTCTCCCACCCTTTCCGGAGCCCCATGGCCTGACATCGTTTTGTCCTTCTCTATTGGGTCAATGTCTGCGGAGATAACGTATCCGTTACCCTGCGCGACCATTAAAATGTGATACACATAGTCAAAGCATTCTGGAAGAAACTTTCCTTTGGAAATAGAGAGCGTATCGATGAAACCCCATCGAATTCTTCCGGAGGAGCGCTTCTCGACCCTGCTCCTCGGCGATGTGCGGGTCCGCGCGGCGCGGCCCCAACCCGTCATCAACCCTGCCTACGGCACCGCCTTCGCCAGCGTGCCACAAGCCGACCCGGAACACCTGGAGCGCGCGGTCGGCGTGGCCCAGGATGCCTTCCGCCGTTGGCGTGCCTTGTCCTGGGAAGAACGTCAGGCCCATCTCGAGGCCCTGGCCGATCGCATGGCACAAGCGCGGGATGAGCTGGCCGACCTGTTGACGCTGGAGCAGGGCAAGCCGCGTCATTCGGCGGCGATCGGCGAGGTCGACTACGCCATTGGCTGGCTCAGGGGCATTGCCGGACAACGTCTGAACGGCAGAGTTCTCGAAGAGTCGCTCCATCATCATGTCGAGCAGTCCTACGCCCCGCTTGGCGTTGTCGGCTTGATCGTGCCCTGGAATTTCCCGTTGTGCCTGGCCATCTGGAAACTGGCCCCCGCCCTGATGACAGGCAATACCGCCATTCTCAAACCGTCTCCTTACACGCCGTTGACTGCTCTGCGGTTGGCGGAACTGGCCGAGGATATCCTGCCGCCCGGTGTGCTCACCGTATTGACCGGAGACGATGCACTGGGCCAGTGGATGGTGGATCATCCCGGCATCGCCAAGATCAGTTTCACCGGCTCGGCCGCCACCGGACGCAAGGTCATGACCGGCGCAGCTACCCATCTCAAGCGGGTCACGCTGGAACTGGGTGGCAACGACCCGGCCATCGTACTGCCTGACGCCGATCTCGATGCCTGCGTTCCCCAACTGTTCTGGGGCGCCTTCGGCAATTCGGGGCAGTGGTGCGTGGGCATCAAGCGGCTCTACGTGCATGACGATATCTATTCGCAACTGCTCGACGCCCTGGTGGCCTACGCGCGCAGCGTGCCCATGGGCGACGGCATGGATCCCGTCAACCAGCTCGGGCCACTGCAGAACGCCCGGCAGTACGCCAAGGTGCGGGATATCCTCGACGACTGCGCCCGGCAGGGCCTGCGCTTCGCGCTTGGCGGCGAGCGTGCAGCGCCGGATCAGGCGGGCTATTTCGTGCCCGTCACGCTGGTCGACGACCCGCCGGATGACAGCCGCGTGGTTGTGGAGGAAGCCTTCGGCCCCGTTCTCCCCGTGCTGCGCTACAGGGATTTCGACGACGTGGTGCGCCGTGCCAATGACACCGAGTACGGTCTCGGCGCCTCCATCTGGGGGCGCGATACGGCATTCGCCCAAACGTTGGCCGAACGGCTCGAGGCCGGCACTGTCTGGATCAACGAAGTCTATGTCCATGGCGTGGACTTTCCCTTCGGTGGGCACAAGCTGTCGGGGCTGGGTGTCGAGCATGGTGCCGAGGGACTGGCGGCTTATGCCAATCTCAAGATCCGCATGACGGCACGTTGAGGGCAACGGCACCCATTCACTCCCTGATTTTTCCCGCATGGTTGCCGCCATTGGCCAGGGGGGGGGGATTTTAGCCTCCCTGCCGCCAGCGACTGCCTCAAGCCGGAGTAGAATCGAACTGCGTCAGCAGCGCCGGACCGGCGTTGCGGGACGCCGGGACGCTGCCTACCTTGAAGCGGCGCACCAGGTCGGCCATCTCCCGCGCCTGTTCGTTCAGCGAACCGCTGGCGGCGGCCACCTGTTCCACCAGGGCGGAGTTCTGCTGGGTCACCTGATCGAGCTGCGACATGGCTTGGTTGATCTGCTCGACACCGGCGGACTGTTCCTGGGCCGAGGAGGCGATATCGCTGACGTAGCTGGCGATGCGCGTCACACCGCCGACGATGGCTTCCAGTTGCGCACTGGAGTCCTCCACCAGACGGCCCCCCTCGTCCACCTTGGCCACGCTCTCGCCGACCAGAGTGCGGATGGCGTTGGCCTCGTCGGCGCAGCGCGAAGCGAGCTTGCGCACTTCGGCAGCGACTACGGCAAAGCCGCGACCATGCTCCCCGGCTCGCGCCGCCTCCACCGAAGCGTTGAGCGCCAGCAGATTGGTCTGGAAGGCAATCTCGTCGATGGCGGTGACGATGCTGGTGACCTGCTCGTTGGACGTCTTGATGTCGGCCATCGCCCGGCTGGCCTGGCTGGAGACCTCGCCGGCCTCGCGCGCCTTACCTTCCAGGTCGCGCGCCAATTCTCGCGCCTGCTCGGCGTTTTCCGCGCTGTGGCGCACGGTGGCGGTGATCTGCTCCAGAGCGGAGGCGGTTTCCACTAGTGAGGTGGACTGCTCCTCGGTGCGCTGGGCGAGATCCTGGTTGCCCTGGGAGATCTCATTGCTCGCCACGTCGATGCTCTCGGCATTGGTCTTCACCGCGACGATGACCTTCTCGGTATTCTCGAGGGCGGTATTGAAGGCGCCGTTCAAGCGCGCCATCTCGTCGCTGCCGAGCACCTCGACGCGCTTGGTCAGATCGTTCTCGTTGGTGGTGATGACCGTCAAGGTGCGGTCGAGCGGGCGCACGATGCTACGGGTGATGACCCAGGCCAACAGCACGGCGACGCCGATCACCAGGAGAGAGAAGATGAGCTCGGAGATCAGCGCCGCCCGCGCGGCGGCGTAGAGCCTGTCGCTCTCCGCGATCAGGTTGCCGATCACCATGGCCTCGATATCTTCGAGCAGGGCGGTGCGCTGATTGTGCGCCTCGCTGTACTCCGCCACGTCGGCGCCGAAATTGCCGGTGGCGTATCGCTCCAGGGCCAGATCGCGGAAGCGGTTGGTGGTCGCCACCACGGGCTGGGCGTAGTACTCGGCGTAGGCGGTGCGCACCGTGCGATGGGAGAAGGCCAGGAAATTCTCCTCGTAGGCCTCTTCGGCGCCGATGGTGGTACGCAGCATGCCATACATGCCGCCGATGAACTCATCCAGCGTGAAGGCGCTAGTGAGGATCGAGCGCTCCAGGCCGACCATGTCCTTGGCCCGCACCAGATTGAAGATGGCGGCGATCTGGCCGACGATTGCGCCTTCGTCGGTGAAGCGGGTCAGGCGCGGCATGATATCCGCCAGTTCCTCACCGATCGTATTGTATTCCCGCAGCGCCTCGTAGGCGCCGATGTCGTCCCGGTCGACACGGTTGCGCAGGGCGTCGATGTTGCCGAGCAGCGCCAGCGCCCGCCAGCGCCTCGTCGATCTCGCGCCGGGTGATGGCGTCCAGGGAGCCACGGTCGAGGCCGGCGATCTCGCGCTCGAACGCCTCCCGGGCGCGATCCACTCCGCTGCGCCGGTCGGCGAGCTGCGAACGATATGTTTCATCGTCGGTGTTGAGCCAGGTGGCGGTGACGCCACGCTCGCTCGTCAAACGCGCGAGCAGGTCCGTGGCTTCGCGCACGGTCACGCTGGCCTGCTGCACTTGCTCCATGTCCTGCATCAGCCGCCAGCGCTCATTAATATCGATAGCGGCGAATGCCACCACGGCCAGTATCGGTAGCGCGAGTACCAGCAGAAACTTCATGCCCATGGGCACACGGTGTAGCCAACTCATAGGACTCTCCCTAAACGGTCATTGATTGATTCAGCTCGATCGGCCTCCATATGGACCTGGCCATGTTTGGCACTCTTGGCACTAGAGCATCGCTCGGTAGGCACGAAGCCAGGGGTGGGCCCGGGAGCCGCCGCCCCGCCTTGCGGCAGGCGGAAGGTATTCACCGCGGCCATCAGTTCATCGGCGGAGGCGGAGAGCCGCCGCGCCATGGTGAAGTTCTCGTCGAGCTGCCGGGCCGAGGCACTCAGTGAGGTGTGGAGCTTCTGCACGCTCTGTTCGAGATATTCGATGCCGACCACCACGCTCTTGGCCGGCATCCACAAGAGCCGGTCCACGCGCCGGAAATGGCTGCTGCGCAGGGTGTCGTCGGGGTTTGGAGCATGGTTGTCGTTGGTCGATGCGCTGTGGTCAGGGGTACCGCTGTTCATGGTTGCACTTCTCTCTGAGGCCACTGCGTATCACCCCGCCCGACCCGGTGCATTCCCTGAACCGGGGCAGGCAGGCGCAAGGCCATTTCATGCGGCAGGTATTAGAAAGAATCCCACTCTCCGCTATCGTCGGTTTGCGCACCGCGCGCGTTGGCTTGCTGGCCCTTGGGCAACGGATCGCGCGTTGGGTGGTGTGATGAATCGCGCGTCGGAGCCGACGCGGCTGGCGTCCACATGGCGGCGTGCGGCAGTCTGGCCGGCGTTCCGAGCGACTCGCCGCGCATCGTGGCCCGTGGCGGGGCGAAGGCCCGGGCGCTGTGGCCCAGTGAGGCGACTTCGTGTCCCAGCTCGTGGGTGGAGGCTTGATAAGTCTGCATGGCGGAGGCATTGGCCTGGATGTCACGATCGATCTCGGCCACGGCCTGGTTGATTTGCTGCACGCCGTCGTTCTGCTCGCGTGCCGCTGCACTGATCTCGGCGATCAAATCATTCAACCGTTGGCTGGCCTCGCGGATGCGCTGCATGGCGTCGTCCGCCTGACCGGCCTGGACCTCGCTCTCACCGATGGCCTGGCGTGAGTGCTCGATCATCGACTGTACCCGATGGGCGGCGTCGGCGGATTGCTGGGCCAGCTTGCGAACTTCGCCCGCCACTACGGCGAAACCGCGCCCGTGCTCGCCGGCCCGGGCCGCCTCCACCGAGGCATTGAGCGCCAGGATGTTGGTCTGGAAGGCGATGCCGTCGATGGTGCCGACCATGCTCGACATGTCCTTGGCTTGCTCAGCCATGGCCTGCATGGCCGCGCTCAGTTGCTGCATCACTTCACTGGCCCGGGAGACCTCGTCGCTGTTGCTCTGGGCCGCCAGACTCGCCTGGGCGGCGTGTTCGGCGGTCTGCGCCACGGTGGAGGCGATCTGCTCGGTGGTGGCGGCGGTCTGCTGCGCCGCCGAGGCTTGGCGTTCGATTCGCTCCCCCATCTCCTGGTTGTTGCGCACCAGGCCGTCCACCGTGGGGGTGACGGCGCCGACGCGCTCCTCGAGTTCGTGGATCAGGAATTTCAGCGAGCGACCCATGAAGCCCAGGGCGGCCATGGCCCGGCCCAGCTCGTCGCGGCCCTCCTTGGGCAGCTGCGCCTCGAGGTTCCCGGCGGCCACCTGCAGGGCGTAATCGCGCGCCTCGGTCAGGCGCCGGACCAGGCGGCGCTTCAAGCGCCATGCCAGCACCGCCACCAGCAGGCCGCCCAGAATGCCCGCCAGCGGCATCGCCCAACTCAGCGTCGACGCCACACCCGCCTGACGCAGTGCCCAACTGGCCCAGCCGCCCACTAGCACCGGCACCGCCAGCCCCAGCGTGGCGATGGCGCCCAGAGGGAAGCCCAGGCTGTGGCGGTTGCGCCGCAGCAGCCGACGCCACAGGGCGCGCCGCACCACCTGGCCGCGACGCACGGCGTAGCGCCCGCCACCTTCGCGGATATCGGCGTAGACCTTCTCGGCGAAGCGCACCTCCTTCTCGCTCGGCTTGACCCGTATGGAGGCGTAGCCGGTGACACGCTCGCCCTCGCGCAGCGGCGTCACATTGGCCCGCACCCAGTAGTGGTCGCCGTTCTTGCGCCGGTTCTTGAGCACGCCGCTCCACGGCGTGCCGCTCTTCAACGTGGCCCACAGGTCGGCGAACACCGCTTCCGGGATGTCGGGGTGGCGCACCAGGTTGTGCGGCTCGCCGTACAGCTCCACATAATCGAAACCACTGATCTCGATGAAGCGGTGGTTGGCGTAGGTGATGTAGCTCTCGGTATCGGTCTTGGAGATGAGTACGTCATCATCCGACAATGGATGATTGACGTTGGTGACTGGCCCCGTGTCTCTCATTTACGCGACTCTCTCAAATGACACTCGTCAAAAGGAATCCCACTCTCCGGCCTCGTTGGCCGTATCGCGGGCAGGCGTGCGGCGTGCGGCCGCGGTAGGCATGGGCGCGGTGCCGTGAGTCGTCCGCGCCGCTGCCGCCGGCGTGTTGTCGCCCCGCGCGACGTCACGCCCTTGTTGTGTGCGGTCAGGGGATGATGCATGCGGGAGAGCCGGCCGGAGATCTGCCTCCCGGCGCGGCGCCAGGGTGTAGCCGGCCACCAGTTCGGTGAGCAGGTTGGCCTGCTCCTCCAGGCGGCCGGCGGCGCCGGTGGATTCCGCCACCAGCGCCACGTTCTGCTGGGTCATGCGGTCGAGTTCGGCTACGGCGATGTTGACTTGGTTGATGCCTTCACTCTGCTCGTTGGCGGCCAGGGTGATCTCGCTCAGCACTTCGGTGACGCGGGTGATGCTGGCGACGATCTCGTCCATGGTCGTGCCGGCGTCGTTCACTAGTTGCGTGCCGGCGTTCACACGCTTGCCAGAGTCCTCGATCAGCGTCTTGATCTGCTGGGCGGCATCGGCACTGCGACCAGCGAGGTTGCGCACTTCCTGGGCAACCACGGCGAAACCGCGCCCCTGCACACCGGCACGGGCTGCCTCGACGGAGGCGTTGAGCGCCAGCAGATTGGTCTGGAAGGCGATGCCGTCCACCACGTCGACGATCTCGCCGATCTTCTTCGAGGAGGCGGCGATCTCATCCATGGTCGCTACCACTTGGCCGACCACCTCGCCGCCCCGGTTGGCGACCTGGGTGGCGGCCTGGGAGAGCCGGTCCGCTTCCTGGGCGGAATCGGCCGTCTGCGCCACGGTGCTGGTGATCTGCTCCATGGCCGAGGAGGTCTGTTGCAGGCTGGCGGCGGTAGTATCGGTGCGCGCGGCGAGGTGCTCGCTGCCGTCGGCGATCTCGCTGGAGGTGACGCGCACCTGGCCGCTGCTGTCGCGCACCCTGCCCAGCACCTCCTCCATCTTGGCCACGCAGCGGTTGAAGGCGGAGGCGATGCGCGAGACTTCGTCGCGACCCCGCTCCGGCAGCCGCCGGGTGAGGTCGCCGTTGCCGCTGGCGATGCCCTCGGCGATACCGTCAATGGCGCCGCGCATGGCCAGCAGCGGGGCGAAGATGCGCTTGAGCAGCACACCGATGACCAGGGCGGTGATGCCCCCCACCAGGGCCAGGGTGATAAGCGAACTGACCAGGATGCCGCGCAGTTCGGCGGTGGCTTCGGCGTGGTCCAGTGCCACCACCAGCGTCCAGCCGGTACCGGCACCCACCTCGGCCGCTTCCAGCAGGCGTGTGCGCCCGTCGATCTCCAGCGCCTGGGGCGCCCCGGCCTCCAGCAGCCCGGCGATATAGGCGGCATCCAGTTCGGGGGCCAGCTCGGTGGTGGGCTCCAGGCTCAGGCTCTGGTCGGGGTGCGCCACCAGGGTGCCGTTGACCATGGACAGCAGGAAGGCGAAGCTGGCCGGCGTGGGGGCGATCTCGCCCACGCTCTCGGCCAGTTCGTCGATGACGATGTCGCCGCCCACCACCGCAACCAGCGTGCCGTCATCCTCATAGACGGGAGAGGCGATGGTAACCATCAACGCGCCGGTGCTGGCGCTGGCGTAGGGCCGGGTGACGACGGTAGCACCTTGCTCCACCGCGTTTTGGTACCAGGGCCGCTGGCGGGGATCATAGCCGTCCGGACGGGTCCAGCCCGGCGTGGTGATGACGAAACCGCCATCGGCCGGGTTGGCCACGTAGGTGGCGTAGAAGCCACCGGATTCCATCCACTGGCGCAGGAAAGGCAATGGCTCCTCGGCATCGCGCAGCGCCTCGGCAGCGGCCTCGGTCATCTGCATGCGCGCCTCCACCCATTGGCCGATGGTGCGGGCATTGCTCTGGGAGGTGAGGGCAAGCTGTTGCTCGATCTCCTCATCGCTGAAGGACTTGACGGTGAAGTAGCTAGCGAGACTGTTGATCACTAGCGACAGAGTCACCACCAACAGCGTGGCAGCGAGGATGCGGGTGCGGAGCGAAGAAGCCATGGTTGGATTTTCCTAGCGTTTATAATGTTTCTTTGTATTTCGTTATGCTTGCCTGTGTTCTCGATAGAAGAATGGCAGAGCTTTATGTGAACTTTATATGAACGAAAAAAACGTCCAGCCAAGTCACTTCCCTGTGAAATGGCTAGACTAAGCGAGTGCCACTTGTCCCAAGCGAGTCTGAGCCGAAGATAAGTCTTCTTATCTTGTGCCACCCGACCCGCAGTCATTCGCCCAAGCCGTTTATTTCCCTGGTTTCGCCTGGATGGAAGGCGACGGCGATACGCCGTATCCGTACAAGGCACCGACCCTGTTTGCCTATGACCTGTAAATTGATGGGGCCATTATTGGGGAAAAGGGCAAGGCATAAAACACCTTGTGACACTACGTGACAATCTGTGATCATCAGTGAAATACCGTGCGCTTCCCCTTCGCCGACAAGGGTGCCTACTTCGCACAGAGCTGGACCTCTTACCAGTGGTCGCATGAACCTGCTCGGCTTTCGGAAGACGCCAAGACTCGCTTCGCAAGCGGGCCAGCGCGTGCAGGGTGGGGCATATCGAGTTTCCTGTGCTTGTCCATCAAGCCCGGGGAGGGCTCAGCTCACAGGAGTGATATAGGGCTGTCTGCTCGTTGCGGAAAGGCCTTTCCGCAACGAGCCCGAGTGTGGCGAAGATGCCGAGGTGACGTGCTACACCTCCGAGGGCGGGCAAGCACAAGGGGGGCCGCCAAGGAAGGCAGCCATAATGGGAACCGCCTATCAGACTACCCTATATATCTTCCAAGTCTGCATGTAGTTCGCGCACGACGGAACGCGCCTGATCAATCAGAACCTGATGATGGAGGCTAAGGTCGGCATCCTCTTCATAGGCAAGCGTATTATAGAGAAAGGTCACAGTGGAGTTTTCGATGCCGCAGTAAGTGGCGATGCCATTGTTAAGCAGGTCTTCCATATAACGGTCCTTGTGTTCACGAACAAAGCGTGTTTGACCTCCGCCGACAAGCGCCACCCAACGAATTGCGGAGAAAGGGAGCCGCTTTCCATTGCCATAAAAAAGACCATAATTCCACACGCGATCAATATATCCCTTGAGCATCGCGGGTAGCGAATACCACCAGACAGGGAAAACAATGATGGCGGCATCGGAGCCTGTCAAAGACTCGGCCAACCTTGTAACTTCATGGGAATACTGCTTGTTGGGATTGCTGAAGTCGGGTTCATCCTCAAGGCCCAGCACCGGATCAAACCCTGAGCGATATAGGTCCAGCTCAACGGTGCTCATTCCCTGCTGCTGCGCTTCGGACATGATTGCATTGACAACTCGCCCGGTCAGGGAGTCATGCCGAGGGTGGGCCCAGATAACATGAAGCTTCTTGGAGTGGTCATTCATGGCCATTCAAATCCTAATCTGAGAGAAGTGCCGTGTGCCTGCCGCGCGATGCCGGGACGGTTGCGGCAGGAGGGAGCAATATTAAGATTGATTGACTGTTACTCCAATGCGCCTTATCTTTACTTGATTGATAAGAGATATTTAACAATTAAGCCTTCATTAGCTGAGTTACAGACGTTCATGTCGATTGTCCGGACAGGAAGCTTCCGCGCTGCTAGCGTGGAGCTTGGCGTCTCGCCACCCGCTGTGAGCCTATCGCTCAAGCAGTTGGAGGATCGGCTAGGTTTGAAACTCATCAATCGCAGTACGCGCAGCATGTCGCTGACGGAAGCCGGAGCCAAGCTGTATGAAGAGCTCGCGCCTGCGCTCTCAAATATCGACCGAGCCGTTAAGAACATCGCGGATCTTCGCGACCGTCCTACGGGGACGCTACGCATCGTGGCGTCGCGACTGGCTGCACGTCTGTATGTGGCGCCCCTGGTGCGGGGGTTCGTCGACCGTTATCCCGAGATGAAGGTGGAGTTGTGGGCAGACGATAACCTGACGGACTTGTCCGAAGATAATTTCGATGCCGGGGTGCGACTCGGCGCCATCGTGGATGATCGCATGGTCGCGATTCCGATCGGGCCCAAGGCGCGCTTTGTTGTGGTGGCGACTTCGGCATATTGGCGCGATCATGCGCGGCCATCGCATCCGCGAGAGCTATTAGCGCACGAATGCGTGAGCTTCCGCTTTCCGACCAGCCGCCGCCCTTATCAATGGATGTTCCGTCGTGGTAACGAGGAGCTCTCGATTGAGGTGAAGGGCAGCACAATCGTCAACGACATGGATGTAGCGGCCACACTGGTGCTCAAAGGGGTAGGAGTGGGCTATTTGCTATATGACCAGGTCGCTGAGGAAATCGAGTCGGGTCGTCTAGTAACGGCATTGGAGGCTTGGCTGCCCCCTCGTGCTGGCCACTATTTGTACTACCCCAGCAACCGGCTTGTATCGCGAGGCTTCCAGGCGTTTAAGGAGTTCGTCAGGGAGACAGCATGTTGAGTCACGGCGACACTGAGCGCGTCCCTTCTTTCATCGTAGAAGTTCAAGAAGTGTCGATCGCATGAGTTCGCGTGATGGAAATGCTTCGTCGATCAGCACATAGGCCGCCATCCCATCGACTAGGCAAATGATTTTCCAGGTTTCAGTGTCTCGCCTACGCACATCCTCCAATGAAGGAAGTTCGGAAACGAGTCTGTGCCATCGTGTCAGTTGGCGGGCCAGAACCTCTGCTATTTTGGATTCGCGTCGAGCAGCGTCCTTTACATCGAGCCAGAGCGACCAGTAGGCATCTTTTACTTCAGGCACCATCCAGTCCACCAATAGTGTCCTTGCCTCGTCCGGAGGGGCATTCGAAAGGCGTCGCTCAACCTCACAGATATCACGATCGAGCGCGTGCTCGATGGCTTCGAGGCGGAGGGTCTCCCAACTGTCAAAATAATGAAAAAGCAGGCCGGTCCCGACATTGAGGCTGCGCGCGACCTCGCGGCTGCTCGCGGCTCCAATGCCGCGCTCGATCATCATTGATGCTGTCGCTTCGAGAATCTGTGATCGCCTCTCCTCGCGCGGCATTCGACGTAACTGGGTGGCTTTCACTCCAGGCTCCCATGTTGAGCATGTGATCAAAAAGCGCTACGATCCTTACTGAGCAGTTGCTCAAAAAGGAGTCTATATGAAAATCGAACGCCCCGGAAGCGCTATCGATGCAGACGTCGTTGTCGTCGGAGCGGGGCTTGCGGGTTTGTCCGTTGCGTCCAAACTGGCAGCGTGTGGTCGGCGCTGCATACTGGTTGAAGCTCAGGCGCGAGCGGGTGGGAGGATTCTGTCAGTCACCGGACCACGAGGGAGTTATCTCGAAGCAGGCGCCGGGTTCTTCAATGCCGACATGGCCAATATCATCGAACTGGTGCAGCGTGCTGGATTGAAGACGCAACGCGGTGTGTTGGATGGTGCGCAAACTGTACTCGTTGATCTGCATCAGCCCAAGCTAAGGGAGGCGAACCTCTCCAGTCTTCTCGACTGGGAGAGCCTGCTTGAACACCGAATCAGCAAGGGTATGTCACTGCACGAACTGTTGGATCGGGCACTGTCGGGGGCGGAGGACGTGAGGACTGTTCAAAGCATGATGACGGAGCTCATGAGTCAGGAACCAACTCGGCTGAGCGCTGCAGCCACTCTGGAACTCACACGGCATATTCCATCAGATCGAAGCGATATGGAACTTCGCGCGGACGGGCCGCTCGGTCAGGTGATCCAGTATTTGGCTTCGCACCTGACTGAGCCTCCGCGTTTCAATTGGCCAGTTCAGCGCATCAGCATCGAAGGCGATGTCGTGGTTGTAGCCAACAATGCACGATCACTGCGCGCCCGTACAGTAGTCCTCGCTGTTCCACCGACAGCGGCAAGGCGAATTGTGCTACCTGACTCTGTCGCACGTCTCGCCCATTCCGCGCTCAACAGCTTTATTGCCGGCGCAATCGTCAAGATCAATGCTACTGTGGCGTCACCCGGGGCGTCCGCCCCCGAATCCGCTGCTGGACGACACGTCGTCTGCCTTGATCCTCCCGGCCTCGTCGCCATTGAGACGGCGCTGTTCAGGGACAATGAGCGAAGTTTCATTATTTTCGCTGGGGGCCAGATTGCGCGGGATCTCTCCCGCTTGGGAGAGACTGAGCAAACTGCTTTTACGCGCAAACTGCTGAGGGTGGCATACGCCTTGAGTGATACTGATTTGTTAGAAGTCATGACGACTGCCTGGATAGATGATCCCTGGACCGGTGGAGGATATAACGCCTACATTGGCAGAGGCAGAGAAGTGAACGCGGCGGCACAACTCCGTACCATCGATGGTCCAGTTATTTTTGCCTGCAGCGAAATCGCCGACCATTTTCCTGGTTATATGGAAGGAGCGATCCATGCAGGGCACCAAGCTGCCGATGCGGTGCTGGCGACTCTGGACGGGCACGTAGGCAAGTAACTCGGGGGTAGTTCTCACAATCCAACACTCCTGATGTGTGATGTGTCAATGTGAAAACTGACCCTGTTCGGCTCTATGATGTTGGTATGTGGCGGCAACGTGGCGATTGCCAGTTCCGAGCGTGTCGGGAAGTTTCTTGAACTCTATGCTGTCATCGACCAGTGGGTGCTCCAATCCTGCTGCAGTACCAAACAGCCTCTGTCCAGGAAGAGGATGGCCAGGGTGCTGCGTCGGAGGCAGCACCTGCCTTCGATTGCCGCACCGAGCACCGCAGGGACGCGCGAATCCACTTGCCTCCTGCGTATGGAACGAGGCTGCGAGATCCGCATCCCTACGTGTGGCAAGGATGCGTATTCTGTCTCGGGCTTGGCAAGGGGCAAGTATTCTGCAGCCAAGGCCGACACCTATCGGCAACACCAGCCTTAGGGCTTGTTTCGCGAGCGGGAGGCAGTGGCATCTCCGCTATACGGTCATGATGACTCGGCCTATCCGGCCGCGCTCTTCGGCGCGCCGGTGGGCGGAGGCCGCATCAGACAGGTGAAAGCATGCATCGATAGGGGCGCTCAATTGCCCCTGGCGCGCCATGTCGAAGACCTCAGTGACGACGCGGCGTGGCTCTGCCTCGCCTATCTGGTTGCCGAGCAGGCAACCGATAATCGTCTGTCGACGCATCAGCAGGCGCCCCGCATCGATGGGTGTGCTGCGGCTACCGAACACGCCGATCAGAACGGCGATGCCACCCTCCTTGAGCACGTCCAGCGCATCGACCAGTGTCGCGCCGCCGACACTGTCGATGATGGCATCGACCTTGTTGCCATCCAACAGGTCCCGAATCTGTTCGCTGGCCGGTGTACTACCCACGACGATGCCATCATCTAGGCCATAGTCGCGGAGTTTGGCGAGGCTTGCCTGGCTGGTCCCTGTGCCAATGACGCGAGCACCTAGCCGCGCGGCAAGCTGCACGGCCGCCAGCCCGACGCCCCCGGCAGCACCAAGAATCAGCACGGTCTGGCCGGGTTGTAGCCTGGCCAGTTTTATCGCCCAGGCTGCGGTTCCGGGGCCAACGAGAAGCGTCGAAGCGACCTTGATATCGAGGCCATCCGGAACGAGGAAGCAATGGGCTGCGGGTACGGCGCGCAGTTCTGCATGTGAACCTTTCCAGTCGAAGGTCGCGACTTTCTGCCCGATAGAGAAGCCTTGCACGGCCTTGCCGACCTGGATGATCTCGCCCGCCGCAGCATAACCGGGCACTTCGTTCGGTTTGGGAGCAATGTCACGACGGTTGGCAAGATCACCGCCCTCGATGCTGATCGCTTCGACGCGGATCAGGAGGTCATTGTCGCCCGTGGTCGGGGCTGCGACGTCTCCATAATGAAAGACATCCGGAGGCCCTGCCTGGTAATAGATCGCTGCTTTCATGAAGGAAATCTCCTATGGCCCGGTTTGATCGGCCATTGTAGTGAGGCAGGAGATATCCGCGTAGTATGGTATCGCCACTATCAGATATGGTCTTAACATGATATCAGACGTGCTTGATCCAGCGTCGCTCAGGATGTTCGTTTCCGTCTGCCAGCACGGCAGTCTCAGTCGGGCTGCTGCAAGCGCCGGACGCAAGCAATCCGCGCTCAGTGCTCAGGTTCGCCGTCTGGAGGATGCGCTGGGTCAACGACTGTTGCGGCGCACAGGACGTGGCGTCATACCGACAACCGAGGGCGAGTTGCTGCTGGGCTATGCCAAACGCCTGCTGGCGCTCGGTGAAGCCGCGGCCGCACATCTCAGCGAGAGGAAGGTGACGGGAACGGTTCAGATCGGTCTTTCCGAGGATGTCGCCCTTGCAGCGCTTCCATCGGCAATGGGGCGGTTAAAGCGCATCTGTCCGCAGCTCCATCTCAATATCACGGTCGATGAAGGGACAATACTGGGTGAGCGCTGGAAGAACGGCGCCTTCGATATCGCCATCGGGGCGAGCTCTGCCTTCGATGCAGAGCCACTGCATACATGGGATATCGAATTGAATTGGGTCAGTGCGATCGATCTCGATCTCGACCCCGACCAGCCACTGGATGTCATTGTCTATGCCGAGCCGTGCTCATGGCGCCGGGCGATGTTCGACGCTCTGGCCAGTGCGGACCGCGACTACCGCGTGACGGTGACCAGCTCCAATATCGGAGCCATCAGGGCAGCGGTCGAAAGCGGCCTTGGGGTAGCACTATTGACGCCCGACAGCATGAGCGAAACGACGATGAAAGCCGTCCGCCTTTCCGACGAGCAGGACGGGCGCCTAGTCGTTAACTATGGTCTTTTCGCCAGACACGTCAGAAACGACAACATTCAGACCACGGTGGAGTTGCTGCGAGAAGGTCTGCACTCGCTCACGCTGCCGCAGCGGGGTAGCTACGCCAAGGCGTGAAGGACGAGGCAGCCCCTGTCCCGCACGCCATTCGCCGGTCACGAAGCGGTAGCCAAGGCGGTGAGCGCCGCGATTTATTTTTGTGATCCCTACTGCTCTAGCCAGCGTGGTAGCAACGAGAACACCAATGGCCTAGTGCGGCAGTATTTCCTCAAGGGAACGGACTTCCGATAGGTCACCGACATGAGCTGCGCAAGGTGGTCAAGAAGCTGAACGACCGCCCTCGAAAGCGCCTCGGCTATCGGACACTGGCACAGGTGTTCCTGGGGAAGTACTCAGGAGCGCTGGACACCGCAGGTGCTGCACTTATTGCTTGAGCGAAAGGCCCCCTTCTCAATCAGGCCATATCATGAACCGTTGAAGCTCTGAAAAAAAGCCTAGCTCATTCATTGTTAGCTATAACCGTGAACGCCTCTACGTTTGGGCAGAATTCACGACAGACCTCAGTTCCAGCATGGTCACGCATGGCTCGCCAGCAGTGCCCGACCCTCCTGCAGATATTGCAAACAGACTCAAGGCCTTCCAGACTCGATTTGTTCAATTTATGAGGTGAAAAGGCGAAGGTCTTCATCATTGCAGGCAATAGCACCTCAGCAGCCCGGAAGTCAGGACAACGCCGTTCATCCAAGGTGCATGCCACGACTCGTTCAAGTGGCGGGCTTATTGGATAATCTAAATCGTAGATCATCTCCTTTATGACCTCGGGGGCATGGAGTCGAAGCTCGCGAAAAGTCCGCATTCCTTGAAAGTAATCATTCATTCTTTTCATCTTCACTCTCCCTTGGCTACCTTGGCGGTATCAAGACACCGCTGACATTGAGCATAAGGTAAGGATGTTTTGACTGGATTGATAGAGATCAAGTTTGGTTAATTCTATCCGCATAAATCCAGGTTTACCGCATTTATATTTTGCTTAGCTGACGACAGAGGAGTTTCTTCCTGAATAACCAGTTTTATTAACGATGGCCAGTTTTGACACTGTTTATTTCAAAAGTCTCAATGAAGCATGGGCTATGGATTTTTCAGCTAATAATCCCCTGATCACGCCTGGCTTTAGCTGCACAAGAAGTATCGAGATCAGGGGAGAGCCATTACAGACGAGCGGGTAGCCAGGTAACCAAGGCTGGGAAGGTGTAAGTTAGAGCCATCGTAAGGACAATCAAGCCGATAAAAGGCCAGGCTGCGGCGTAAATTTCCTTCAGACTAACCTCGCTAGGACTCGAAGCGCTGAGGGTGAACAGAGCATAGCCGAAGGGGGGGGTGATAGCTCCCAAAGTGAGGTTCAGCAGGAAAAGTGTCCAGAACACAAGCGGATCGAACCCGAAGACGGCAACCAGCGGGGTGTAAATCGGGATGAGTATCAACATTAGTGCTATCTGATCCAGGAACATGCACAGCACGAAAGGTATCAGCATCAACAATATTAGAGCCGCTAGCATCGAAAGTTCCATAGCCGTGAGGAAGGCTATCAGTTCGTGGGTGAAGCCGGAGAAGGCCAATAATTGGGTGAGAATCTTTGAGGCTGCCATGATCAGTAAGATCATGGATGACATCAGCACAGCTCCCTTCAAGGCATCGACCACCATCTCTACTGTGAGCTTGCGGTAAATCGCTGAGACAATCAGGGCGCCCACGACGCCGCAGGCGGCAGATTCGCTGGGTGTGGCGATGCCGAGCAGAATCAATCCCAAGACCGAGAAGATCACGAGGGAAAACGGCATCAGTGAGATAATGGCTTTCCAGAGTGGGCGCCGTAAGCGGCTCTCATTGCGCTCAAGGTCCCGGCTAGGATCGAGGTGAAGTTGCACCTGGACATAAAGAAAGAAGAGTAGCCCCGCGAGGAGGCCCGGCAAGACACCGGCAGCGAGTAGAGCTGAAATTGAGGTACCCGAGAGCATGCCGATCAGCACGACGAGGAAGCTAGGAGGTATGATCGGGGCTAGGCAAGAACCTCCAAGGATGAGGCCCGCAAGCAAGCGGCGATCGCCACCACGTTTCATACCCTCGACCATAACGGTGCGGCCTAGCATGGCGGCTACGGCGACAGCTGATCCAGAGAGGGCGCCAAGAAGCACCGAAATTACTACAACAATGACATATTGCCGGCCGCGGATTCGGCCGATGATGTCGTCCACTGCGTCGAAAAGAATGGCAATGCAGCCTGAGCGGAAGAGCAGCTCCCCCATGAGAATAAACAGCGGCACCGTGACCAGTTCGCCTGTGGTGACAGTATCAAGTATCGACGCTGAGAAGAGCGACAGCATTTGCGGGCCCATCAGCAGGATGGCTGCGATGATGTTGAAACCGAAGAAAGCAGCAAAGACGGGAACGCCGATGATGAAGAGTCCCGCTAAGGTGAAGAATCCGGCATAGATCGCCATGTGTCAGGCTCCTTCGGTAGGCTCGGAGGTATAGGCGGGGTACTCAGCGCAAAGGGCGGCGATGCCTGTCCGCAAGACATGGAATCCTGAGGAGGCCAAGCCGTACAGGATGAGCGCAAATAACCACCATCGCGGGATCGGATAGGCAGCAGCAGTGGTCGTGCCGGAGGCCCAGGCGTCAGCTAGACTACGCGTCAAGAGCCAGCTGAGTATGGCGAGAATTGTGCAAGTCAGAGCTGAAGCCAGGACGGTCGCAGCCTTCCGCAGGGTGGGTGATGTCAACAACGATGGCAGGATATCCATACTGACATGCAGCCCACGTCTGGTAACCGCAGGGGCGGTGACAAAGACAGAGACTACAAGCAGATAGTTTGACCAATCCGATACCCAACTGATTGGAGCACCGAGGAAATAGCGAGACATCGTGCCCATGAAGATGAGCAGGGCGATCAAGGCCAGGGCAAGCAGCCCGGCATAGAGTCCTATTTCGCTGATGGCGTCGTGGGTTTTCGTGAGCAGGGGTAGCATGTGGTAAACCTCTCATTGACATGCCGGGTCGTGCTTCTCGGGGCACGATCCCGACACATCATCGCTTCAGTCGAGCAGCCCGGCCGCTTCGACTATGGCGTGCAGCGCTTCAGTGGCATTCGGGTTGCGTGTCGCCGCGAAACTCCAGGCGCCGTTGACGATGGCCTCGGACAGGGTATCGGCGACCTCGGCCTCGAGAGTCAAGAACTCCATACCGGCAGCGGCCATCTTGTCGTGCTCTTCTGCATTAAGGCGCTCATAGGTGTCAGGCACCTCGTGTTCGAGCACTTCCGCTTGGGCCTCGAAAATTGCCCGAACTTCCTCGGATAACCCATCCCAGAAGGCGGCATTGGCTACGATGATATGGGGTGCGGAAGCTCCGGCATCGAAGTACTTGTCAGTGGCCTCAGAGAAGCCGTAACCTGCCGCTCCCGCAGCCGGGAAAAGTGCTCCATCCACCACACCACGCTCCAAAGCACTGAACATTTCGGCTGGAGACATTACTACCGGCGTGCCACCAATGGAGGTGATGTAGGGGTGCTGGGGGGGAAGAGCGCGGATTTTCAGGCCCCTCAGATCGCCGTCGCTCGACAGGTCGCGATTGAGATAGATCCAGTAGCCATGGGCCAGTGGCACCGAGATGGCATGCACGCCGAGGCTAGCATAAGTTTCTTGGATCACCTCCATTGCCCCACTTTCACGAAAAGCCTTAGCGTCGGGGCGGATGCTCTCCAGGCCAGTCAGCAGGGTTGCGGAGCCGGTGTGGAACCCGGGATAGGTGCAGAGAACTTGGAAGATGCCTTGGCGGGTGGGTTCCAATTGCTCTAATGGCGGAATAGTCTCGGGGCCCATTGTCTGGACCTGGATCTCACCATTCGAAGCTTCCTCGAGCAGTTCGGCGTAGCGATCACAGATTACGGTGGAACCGGGATAGCGGTCGTCCCAGGTCTTGAGCATTCGAACCTGCGTGGTGGCTTGGGCCGTAACGGCGGTCACAGTCAGCACTGTGGCGGCAAGAAGGGTTGTGATTGTTTTCATGACTGCCTTACCTCTAGTTTGTTGCCGGACTACCGGCTGTTTGGGTGTAAGGGTAATTCGTGCAAGGGGGCGTTAGACCGACGCCACCGCTTCGGACAGGATGGCACCCGCATTCGGGGCCACCGGCTCCAGCCGCATGGCCTTGAGCATCGAACGGACCGTGCAGGCTGCGGCTGAAGTCACCGGTATGCCCAGGCGCGCCTCGACCTGTGCCAGTGCCGCCAGTGACGGCATCTGGACACAGGCCGAGAGCACCACGGCGTCGACGCCCTTGGTGTTCAAGCGTTTGACATCTTCAGTAAGTGCCATCGGGTCGCGCGCGGCAACGGCTAAGTTATCCTCGATCTCCAGTGCGAGGCTGTCCTGGATTTCAAACCCTTCGCTCTCGATGTATTTGGTGACCTTGGCGGCCAGTGGCTTCATGTAGGGCATGAGGAGGCTGACTCGCTTGACGCCCAGCGCCTTGAGTCCCTCTACCAGCGCGCCGGCTGAGGAGATGACGGGAATCGATTTCCCTTCTTCGACAGCCGCCCCCTCCAGCCTGGCCTTGGAGGTCCGGTGATAGCCGAGTCCCTGACTCATGATCGCCACGAGACAGGCGTAGCCCATCACGTCGACATTGGCATCCGCGAGCTCACGCGCGCAGCGCAGGGAGTCATGGTCCATCGCGGCCAGCTCTTCCGGGGTCACCTTCTTCATGCGCATCCGACTGGAATGAAAGGTGAAGCGCTCCGGGCGGATGGCCTCCCGCTGCCGGAGCATCGCGGGGATCTCGGTTTCCATGGTGATATTGGAAGAGGGCACGATCTGTCCGATTCGATAGGTTCTCATGGCGATTTCTCCGCATGCAGGAGGTGGGCGTCGGCATAGGCCGCGATTCGGGCTCTCAGCGCGTCAGGCAGGGGCACGGCGGACCAGCTGGCTCCATCGACGGTGACCGGACTGATGCGGGCGAGAAAGGCGACCGGGCCTGGATGTTCAACGGTGACCCTTGTAGCCGTGACGTGGAGATCGAAAGTGCGCGAGCGGATCTCACCGACTCGCACCTCCATGTCGAACTGGGTATCGACTGGCAGGGGGGAGCGAAAGTCGAGTTCAACACCTCGCACCGGGAAGCGCACCCCGAGGCCCGACTTTGCACTATGGAGCGGTCCGCCCAGCATCAAACTAATGAATGCTTCATGAGCAGAAATGGTGTAATCGAGGAAGCGCGGTGTATAGACGATTCCGGCTGGATCGCAGTCCCCCCAGCGTACCACGCGCCGAATGATCAGCGGTGCATCACCAATGACTGTTTCCGTCGAGGGGAAAAAAGAGTAGGACGTCATTCGGTTAATCTCATGCGTTCAGCCTCGAGGGCCTTCATGAAAGCGGGGTACTCGGACGCGACGCGCACCGTGTCGACTCGGCTGGTGCGCGTCAGGTAGTCCAAGGCGAAAGCGTGGGGGGTGTCGGCTTGTTGCATGTGCCGACTCATCTCCTCGTACCAGGTGTAGCTCTCCTGGGCCGCGCCGATCAGCTTGTCGGCGGCTGGCTTGCGGGTGGCCACGTAGGTGGCAAGTGCCGCCTGGATATCACCCTTTGTCTCCAAGGCCTGGACCAAGGCAATGGAGTCCTCCATTGCTATTCTTGTGCCCGAGCCAATAGAGAAATGCGCCCGCCGTACAGCGTCTCCGATCAGTACCCGGTGACCGTACGTCCAGTGGTCATTCCAGACCGGCTGGAAGTTCCGCCATTCGGATTTGTTGGAGATGAGCGGGACACCCTGCAGCTCTTCGGCGTAAAGCTCTTCCACAAAGGCTTGCCGCTCATCCTCGGTCATCTCGCCGAAGCCGCAGCCCTCCCAGGCGGCGCGATCGCACTCCATGACGTAGGTACACATACGATTCGTATAGGGGTAGTAATGCGCACAGAAAGCGCCTCCTCCAGCGTTGCGGAAGCTTAGCGTTGGGCGGTCATGCACACGCTCGGCGCCGTACCAAGCGAAGGAGTTGGAAAGCTGGCTGTCATGGGTGCCGAAGGAGTGGGAATAGGTACGCCGCAAGGTGGAGTTTGCGCCGTCGGCACCCACCAGCAGGTCGGCATCCTCTAAGGCTTCGACATCTTTAATGTCGTCATGGTGGCTGACATGCACACCGACTTCTGCGCAGAGTTCTTGCAGTACCTTGAGTAGTTGCAGCCTTTCGACGGCGCCGCCATACGCTTTACCACCGATTGAGACGGCCTGTCCGTTCAGGATAATTTCCTGATTGCCGAGCCGCTTGGTGATGCCGCAGAGCCGGGCGAAACTCTCGGTATCCGCCTTTTCCAGTCGAGCAAGGCCTGAACCGGCGAGGACGACGCCGAAGCCGAAGGTGGCGTTGGGCGCATTCCGCTCATGTACATGGACTTCTACCTTACCGAGGCGCTTACGGGCGAGATAGGCGAAGTAGAGGCCTGAGGGGCCACCACCGAGAACACTGATCTTCATTTTGTCACCCAGTCAATTATTGGTGATATTTATGCGCTTATGTATCAGGTCAAGTGCTTTCGGAAACCCCAGAAGCCTCGCCCTCTAGTGTCGCCTCGATACGCTGTCGCAGGATGGCCTTGTTGAGCTTGCCAACTTTGGTTAAAGGGAGCGCATCGATGATTTCAATGCGTTCGGGCCATTTGAAGATCGCAAGCCCCGCTTCCTTGAGGAAGGCACCGAGTTCCTTGACGCTTGGTGGGGTCGTGCTGGGCTCCACTACTGCGTAAAGGCAAATGCGTTCTCCATGGGTGGGCGAGGGCATACCCACCACTGCAACATCTATGAAAGCGGGATGGGCCATGACGGCACGTTCGACCTCCTCGCAATTCACTTTTTCGCCGGCACGGTCTACAACGTCCTTTATGCGGCCCTCGAAGGAGTAATATTCCTGACCATCTATCCGGTGACGCAGCATTAGATCACCGGAGCGGTAGAAGCCATCGCTGGTGAAGGTTTCCGCGTTGCGCTCCGGGGCATTGTAATAGCCACGGATGGTGTAGGGGCCGCGCACGGCGAGTTCACCAATCTGGCCCTCGGTGACTTCGTTCTCGGTCCCCGGCTCGAGTAACCTAACCTCGTCATGCTCCGATATTGGGCGACCGCAGGTACCGAAGCGGATAGCCTCGCTGTCACCATGGCGGGTGAACATGATGGTGCCCTCGGTCATCCCGAAGATGTGATGACCTTCTACGCCCATCGTGCGGGTTACATCTTCGGCGGCGTCGGTGGAGAAGATTTCACGCAGTGCGTCGGTGGGGATATGTCCTTGGGATATTTCTGTCTTCATGCGCATGATGATCGGCTTGGCGGCGCCCATGATCGTGGGCCGCAGGGTGTTGTGTACCTCGCGCATCGCCTCTTGGTCGACCCGCGGCGTGGCAATGACCGTGCCGCCGTTCATGAGGAAGGGGCCCCAACCGCAGCCCATGTTGAGGTTGTGGGCAAAGGGCATGGGGACGAATAGACGGTCTTGTGTATTCCAGCCCTTGAAGTTCCAGGCTTGGCGCATGTTGTAGAGGTATTCTGAGTGCATCCGCGGGATGATCTTGGGCACCCCGGTCGTGCCACCCGAGAGCTGGAAGGCGGCTACCTGCCAGGGGTCCTGGGGCACGGCCTCGAGCCCGGCGAGTGCCTCGTCCAGGACTTCCGACATTAGCGTCGCCAGGTCGATAGCACCCTCACCGGGGATGCCTCGGGTCGAGACGATCAGCTCAAGTCCTTCTACCTCTTTCTGCATCTTCTTGGCGAAGGCATGGAAGTCGAACTTTGTCTCGTCGCTTTCGATGAAGTGGGCCTTGGCGCCACCGAACGCGGCGAGATAGCCGATCTCCGCCTCACGGTGAGCGGCCAGGGTGCAGATCGGGATGATTCCAGCCTTCCAGCAGGCGAGAAAGGCAATGAGCGTCTCCGGCTTGTTGGTGAGCTGAAAGATAACTCGATCGAGTGGCTTTAACCCCTGCTGAAGGAGCCCCTGGGCGACCCTATCAGTCGTCGCATCCAGCTCAGAATAGCTTATCTGGCCGTCGAGCCAGAGGATGGCGGGACGCTCGGCATGCTGCCGGGCCGCTGCGCGAAAACCGTCGGCTAGCGTCTCAGCGGTAATGGTGCCGGACGCGTGCCAGCGCTCGAGGTCGGCGGCTGGCGGATAGACGACACCGGCCATGGGGTGCTGTGGTTGGTAGGTCATGATCTCTTCCTGCGGTGTAACTCAGGTGACGAGCCGGTCCTGTAACCAGCCGCGGATCGCCTCGCCGGCCAGGGCTTGCCCACTGGGCTCGCCAGCCGCGAGGGGCTGACCGTGATGAGTGCCGCGGACCGTCGCCTGGTCCTTGTCAGAGGTGCCCAGAGCGTCGAAGATCGCGGAGATCTCCTCGGGAAAGACACAGGCATCCGCGGTGTAGCGCACGACGAAGGTCGGCTGATCGATAACCGGGGCACAGCGCAGTACCCCAGCCTTCGAGGAGAGCCCTGACCAGGTCGACAGCCAGCTCTCCGGCGTACAGACCTTGCCGAAGCCGACCCCGTTCATATTGGTCTTGAACGGGTCACGTCCCCAGAGTGAGCCGAGCGTGCGGTCGGTCGGATCGAGGGAAAGATCCCAGTTGCGCAGATCGGCATCCGTACGCGGCACCTCGAAAATATGCTGCCAGCCCGCCAACAATTGCTCATGGTCGGAAGCCTCGCCGGCTTTCACCCGGGCGCGTGCCTCCATACGTTCGCTGATCATGTCCCGAGCAGTTTGGTCGATTCGGTCGACACGGGCTCTCTGGGCAGCCCGGTAGCGATCGATGAAGTCGGGAGCGTAGGTCGCTCCATTCGGTGTGAAGCCGTTCTCGGTGGAGAAAGGAAAGAGGGCAGGATCCAGGGAGAGCGGGTCACGTTCATCGGTGACGGAGGGATCCAGCGAGTTCATGAGCAGCAGGCCCTGACCAGGGTGCGGTGCTACCAGCACCAGCAGGTCGGGCCTGGCCATCGGAGCTTTGGAGAGCTTCACCGGTCGTCCGGCGGGCGTGTGCGTCTCGCGATGTGATGGGGGCAGGTTGGCCTGCTCAGTGTAGAAAGCATAGAGCCCGCCGCCGCCCGAGTTGCCGACGAGTATAAGCTGCTCGTAGCCCCGGTCCTTCAGAAAGGCCGTCCCGGTATCGACGTCCAGCAATGCTAGTTCGTGCTCTAGCCTCAGGTCGTTGCCTGGGTTGCGGGATCCCTGGACCCATACCGCGGCGCCAGCGTCGAGCAGCTCAGGGACAAGGTAGTGGGTGGCTAGGATCTCGCGCGGGTGCATCAGGCAGCAGACGGCTCGCTCGCCACCGCGACGATAGAGATAGCCGGTGATGTTGGCGCCATCGACCGTCGTAAGGGTGTGGACCGAGGCGATCATGTCAGTTGGCAGCCGCGCTGGGTCCCACTGCGCGCCCCGGAGCCCGGCCAGTGGCTTGAAGTCTACAGAAGACATCGTGGCCTCCTTGTGTTGTTGTCTTATGAGACTACCCATTTATTGATATGATATCAATAAATGGGTGCAGAATGAGAAATGAGTCTACGCCTGTTGCCGGTAGATAGTTGTAAACCGGCAGTATGGACGGGTCAGAGTGCTCTCTTGGTCCCGACGACACGCACCTCGTCGCGCCCCCAGTGGGCGATCTCGCCGTTTAGGCCGCCGGTGAAGATGCCGTACCAGACCGCGGGCTTCATCTTCATCGCTTTGCGGTCGAAGGTCAGCTCGTCCGGTGCGGATATCGTCCAATAGCCCTTCACGGGACCGGTAATCGTCACGGCTGTTTTTTCACGCATGGTGTCGACCATTGCCTGGAATTCGGGGACATCGATGACATGTACCTCGATCATTTGGCGTCCTCCTTCTTGTAGGTGTCGACCAGTTTGGCTTTGCGGCGCCATACGGCATCGATGTCATCCATCAGTCGACTCGCGGCGCGGGCTTCGGACTCTACCTCCATCGCGGCCTGCATCGTTAGGCGGGCGTCCACCTCGTCGATCTCCTGGGTCTCGCGAAGACGCCGGGTGATTTCCACCGGATAGCCGTTCGGGTCGGTGAAATAGATCGACTCCAGGATCTCGTGCCGGGTGTAGGGCGACACTTGGATGCCACGCTTCTCCAGCGTTTCCTTCCACGAGACCAACTCTTCCTCGCTGTCTACGGCCCAGGCGGTGTGGGTGGCGAAGTAGAAGTGGTGTCCCTCGGGGGTGTACTTCTCGGGGCGCTCGCTGCCGATGTAGTAGAAGAAGGCGATGGTGGCGTCTTTCCCCGCATCGAAAAAGAAGTGCAGGAAGTCGTGGTGTCCCGGGGGGCCCCAGCCGCGCGCCGTGATAGCATGTACCAGCGGTAGGCCGAGCACATCGCGGTAGAACTCCACCGTCTCGTTCAGTTTCCAGGTCGGGCGGGCGGTGTGATCGACCCCGTGCAGGGCCAGCTGGATGCCATCATCCACGGCGTGCCTCACACCAGCGAGGTCGCCCGTGCCGATGCCCATCGCCTCGTTGAAGCTCTTCGCCGAGGAGGCGTCGTCGCGCGTTGCAAGCTTCTCGGTCATTGCAGTCGCTCCTTTCGAATCTTCGTGTCAGTAGAATACTGGCATTTATTGAGGCTATGTCAATAAAAAGAGACTTGCAAGGAAATTTGATAGTGTGGCAATTTTAGTGCATGGAAAAGACATTAAAAACGAAGCGGCGTGGCCGCGGGCGGCCGCGGTTGGACGGTGGCAACGGTGAGGGGATCGTCAGCCGGGAGGCGGTGATCGACCTGGCCTACGAGCTGGCCCGAAGCGAACCCCTTGAGGATGTCTCCTTCGTTAGGCTGGCCAAGGTGCTGGGCGTGGTCCCTGGTGCGCTGCACTACCATATCGGCACTAAGGACGATCTGACCTCCGCCATCCTCAACCGCTTCTATAAGCAGTTGCTGGCACGGCTGAGAGAGATCCCCGAGGACCTGCCCTGGCGGGAACGCCTTCGCCAGTTCGCCTGCATCCTGATGGCCAGCGAACGCGATCATCGCGGTGCGGCCGAGTATATCCAGACGAAGGCCAGGTTCCGCGTATTCCAGAAGGTCCGGGCGGGGGAGACTGACTACGGGGCCGCTTACCTGGATCATGTCTTTAGTCTGTTCCGTGAGGCGGGCTTCGACGCCGAGCAGAGCGCGATGTTCTACCATGTGCTCGCCCTCCACTGTTTGGCCGCTGCTAATTCCCACGTGGCACGCCTGGAACCGGCGGAGCATGAGCATTTCCTGCTTAAGCAGGCGAGTACTTTTTCTGCAGGGACAATGCCTGGCCTCGACTTTGCCATTAAGGCCTTTACTGGTATCCGGGCAGACGATGCCTTCGAATTCGGTTTGGAGGCGCTGCTGGATCGTTTCGCCGCCGTCCGCGGGGGTTAAAAACAGCGTTCAGGTGGTGCACGGTAGCGTGCCTTTCAGCTTGTGATTCAGACAACGCTCGCGACATGACCGGGCACTCCAGCGGCAGCCAGCAAGCTGCGGCAGGTGCGGCGCAGGTCATGCACGGTGATGTGCGTGAATATCACTCGATATTCTGGATCTGCTCCCTCATCTGCTCGATCAGCACCTTGAGCTCCACCGCGCAGCGGGTGGTACTGGCCACTGCCGACTTGGAGGAGAGGGTGTTGGCCTCGCGGTTGAGTTCCTGCATCAGGAAGTCGAGGCGGCGCCCCTTGGGGCCCTTCTGGTCGAGCTGGCGTGCCACTTCGCCGACATGGGTCTCGAGCCGGTCGAGCTCCTCGTCGACGTCCGCTTTCTGGGCGAGCAAGACCAGCTCGGCCTCCAGACGCTGAGGCTCCAGTTCGGCCTTGACCGCTTCGAGCCGCTCCAGCAGCAGAACGCGCTGGCGCTCGAGGATCTCCGGCATCAGCCGGCGCACCTCGGCAACCTGCTCGCGCACGCCGGCCAGGCGCTCGCGAATCAGGGCGGCGAGCTTGTCGCCTTCGCGGGCGCGAGCCTCGATCAGTTCGTCGAGTGCGGCTTCGAACAGTGCCGTGGCTTCCGCCTTCACCGCATCTAGGTCGACACCTTGCGACTCGAGCACGCCGGGGTGGTCGAGCAGCGAGAGGGCGTCGGGCATGGCGACTTGGGGCAGTGTCTCGCGAATCTCGCCCAGCGCTGCGGCCAGGGCGGCTAGCCGGGTATGGTTGACGGCCAGGGTCTCGCTCACGTCGGTGGGTTCGAAGCGCAGGTGGCATTCCACCTTGCCGCGCGCCAGGCGCGTTCGCAGCGCCTCGCGAAAGGCGGGCTCGAGGTCGCGCAGTGCCTCGGGGAGCCGGAAGAAGGGCTCCAGGTAGCGCTGGTTCACCGAACGCAGCTCCAGTTGCAGGCTGCCCCAGTCGCTCTCGCGGCTCTGACGGGCAAAGGCGGTCATGCTGTGTACCTTGCTATGGGCGACCATGGCGACTCCTCGTTCGATCGGCTGCGCCGTTGCTGGCCAGCCCGGCGACATCTCGGGACAAGGAGTGTAACCGATTCCCTGCCCCGACCGTGTAGAATGGCCAGCCATTCGATGCTTCGCTTATGCCGCGACATCGTCCCGATCGTTCTTCGTCTTTCGAGAGGTACCATGGCTTCCCAACCCTCACGCCCGAGCGGGCGGCGCCCCGACCAGCCCCGCGAGATCCGCCTGACCCGCGACTACACGCGCCACGCCGAGGGCTCCGTGCTGGTGGAGTTCGGCGACACCAAGGTGCTGTGCAACGCCAGCGTCGAGGCCGGCGTGCCGCGCTGGCTACGCGGCAAGGGACAGGGTTGGGTCACCGCCGAGTACGGCATGCTGCCGCGCGCCACCCACACCCGTGGCGGTCGCGAGGCGGCCCGTGGCAAGCAGGGCGGGCGCACGCTGGAGATCCAGCGCTTGATCGGACGTTCACTGCGCGCCGCGGTGAACCTGAAGAAGCTGGGCGAATTCACCGTCACCGTGGACTGCGACGTGATCCAGGCCGACGGCGGTACCCGCACCGCCTCGATCACTGGCGGCTGCGTTGCGCTGGTGGATGCCATTCGCTATCTGCAGCGCAAGAAAATGATCAAGGGCGACCCCTTCGTGCAGTTGATCGGCTCGGTCTCGGTGGGGCTCTACAAGGGCGTGCCGGTAGTCGATCTCGACTACCCCGAGGACAGCGCCGCCGAAACCGACATGAACGTGGTGATGGCCGAGCCGGGCGGGCTGATCGAGGTGCAGGGCACCGCCGAGGCGGGGGTGTTCTCCCGCGAGCAGCTCAACGCCATGCTCGAGCTTGCCGAGAACGCCGGCGCCCAGCTCTTCGAGCATCAGCGCGAGGCCTTGGGTATTCGTCGCTGAACCAAAACGCAGTGCGCCGGCATCCAATGCCGGCGCACTGCAGCCCGAGTCGGGCGCGACGAAGGGGCGAGCTTACAGCGTCAGGTCGTACTCGACGAACAGCGGGGCGTACTCGCTGAAGGTAGCATCGTAGTCGATCCAGGCATCGACCACATGGCGGCGCAGATTGGGCCCGACGATCTGATAGTCGATCCGCCAGCCTTCCTGGCGCGAGCGCGGCATTTCCTGGTCGAGCTTGGGCCAGTAGGTGTACTCGCCGGCGTCGCGGTTGATCTCGCGGAAAGTGTCGATGAAGCCGGTGGGGCCGAACACCTGATCCATCCAGGCCCGCTCCTCGGGCTTGAAGCCCGGCGTGGTCTGGTTGTCGGCCCAGTTCTCCAGGTCGATGGTCTTGTGGGCGATGTGCCAGGTGCCGCAGATGATGTACTCACGCCGCTTGCGCGCCATCTTGTTCAGGTATTCCTGGTACTGGGCCATGAAGGCCTGCTTGGCGTCATAGTCGCTGCCATCGGGCATCAGGAAGCTGACAATGCTGAAGCGGTCGTAGTCGGCCTGCAGGAAGCGCGCCTCATGGTCGCACTGGGGGAAGCCGAGGCCGTACATGATCGCCTTGGGTATCTTGCGGCAGTAAAGACCCACGCCGGAGAAGTCGTCCTGTTCGGCGTCCAGGAAGTAGCCTTCGTAGCCCTCCGGGTACAGAATGCTGTCATCGAGTTCGAAGCTCTTGGCTTTGAGATTCTGAACGCAGATGACGTCGGCGTCCTGTTCGGCCAGCCAGTCGAGGAAGCCTCGTCCGACAGCCTCGCGGATTCCGTTGACATTGATGGTGGCAATTTTCATACATGGTCCCTTTGACGTCGCGCGTGTATGATACCCGACGTTTCGACGTTTGGGTAAATGGCTCGCATGGATATTCATGGTAGGACACAGATTCCACATCCATGGGGGCGTAAACCGGGCTTGTGAACAGCGCTTTGAACAGAGCCTTGAACAAGAGTCTTATGAATAGCAGGGGGAGTGCCGTGTCGGCCAGCATGCAAGCCTACCAGCGGGAGTTCATCGGGTTCGCGATCGAACAGGGCGTGCTGAAGTTCGGCGAGTTCACCCTCAAGTCGGGCCGCGTCAGCCCCTATTTCTTCAATGCCGGCCTGTTTCGTACCGGCAGCTCCCTGGCGCAGTTGGGGCGCTTCTATGCCAATGCCATCGAGGCCAGTGGCGTGCCGTTCGACGTGCTGTTCGGCCCCGCCTACAAGGGCATCCCGCTGGCGGCCACCGCCGCGGTGGCGCTGGCCGATCATCACGGTCGTGACCTGCCCTTCGCCTTCAACCGAAAGGAGGCGAAGGACCACGGCGAAGGCGGCAACATCGTCGGTGCCGAGCTTGCCGGGCGCATCCTGATCATCGACGACGTGATTACCGCGGGCACCGCCATTCGCGAAGTGATGGCGTTGATCGAAGCCGCCGGTGCCGAGGCCGCCGGCGTGGTGATCGCGCTGGATCGCCAGGAGCGTGGCCAGGCCGAAAAGAGTGCCATCCAGGAAGTCGAGTCGCGCTACGGCATGCCGGTGGTCAGTATCGTTACGCTGGACATGGTGCTGGCCTACCTCGAGGAGCGGGGCGGCGAGGCTTTCCAGCGCCACGCCGAGGCGATCCGTGACTACCGGGCGCGCTATGGCGTGAGTGTCGATCAAGAATTAGACCTGTAAAAGGAGCCAATCTATGACGTCTCTCGTCAATCACATTGCCAAGGCCGCCCTGGTGGGCGGCGCGCTGCTGGTCGCGGCCAGCGCCCATGCCGCCGGCGGTCTGGATCTCAATCTGGGGCCCGACGCCGTGCAGTTCGAAGCCGCCGGCGAGATCACCCATGGCATAGCCCTGGGAGGGGGAGTGATTCACAGCGACTATCGCGAGGACGCCACCATCTACCATGCCCAGCTGCTGGGCGTGCAGCGCAACCGCGAACGCGACGTGGGCATCGGCGCACGTTGGACCCAATTCGATACGGACCATGGTAACGGTGGCGGTCTGGGCCTGGGCGGCTACGGCTACGTCTATCTTCCCCAGGCGCCGGCCGTCTCGCTGGGCGGCTACGGCTTCTACACGCCCGGTGCGGTGACCAGCGGTGACCTGGAGGACGGCTATGAGGTAGGCGTGCGTGCGCGCTACGCCTTCACGCCCAACGTCGATGGATACATCGGTCTGCGCCAGGCGGCGGCCGACTTCGACAACCGACACGGTAACCGTACCCTCGATCGTGGCGCACAGGTCGGCGTTCGCCTGAGCTTCTGATCGCTCGTTCACCGAGCCAGCGGGCCCCTGCGGGGGCCCGCACGCGTTCCGGCAGGCTTACCCATGCTCGATGTCGTGCTGTTCGAACCCGAGATCCCGCCCAATACCGGCAACCTGATTCGGCTGTGCGCCAACAGCGGTTTTCGCCTGCACCTGATCGAACCGCTGGGCTTCGTGCTCGACGACAAGCGCCTACGCCGTGCGGGGCTCGACTACCACGAGTGGGCCGCCGTGCGCGTGCACCGCGACTGGCTGGCCTTTGTCGAGGCCGTGAAACCGGAGCGCGTCTTTGCCGTTTCCACCCGCGGGCGCACCGGCTACCATGAGCCCAGCTATTGTCCTGGTGACGTGCTGTTGTTCGGTCCCGAGACCCGCGGCCTGCCCCAGGCCATGCTCGACGCTCTGCCGCCGGAGCAGTGCCTACGCATCCCCATGCTGCCCGACAGCCGCAGTCTCAATCTCTCCAACGCCTGCGCCATCCTGGTGTTCGAGGCCTGGCGTCAGCTCGGCTTCGCCGGTGCGGCGGAGTTAGACAGGCCAACCGAGGCACGCCCATGAGCATTCAGCAGCGCCTGGCCAAGCTCAACCCTCGCCAGCAGGAAGCGGTGCGCTACATCGACGGCCCCTGCCTGGTGCTGGCCGGTGCCGGCTCCGGCAAGACCAGTGTGATCACCACCAAGATCGCCTATCTGGTGCAGGTATGCGGCATGAGCGCACGGCGCATCGCCGCGGTGACCTTCACCAACAAGGCGGCCCGCGAGATGAAGGAGCGGGTGGGTCAGATGCTCAAGGGCAAGGAGGGCCACGGGCTGACCGTCTCGACCTTCCACACCCTGGGGCTCAACATCATCCGCGGCGAACTCAAGGCGCTGGGCTACAAGCCGGGTTTCTCGCTGTTCGACCCGGAGGACGCCAAGGCGCTGCTGCGCGACTTGATGAACAAGGATGCCCAGGTCGACGCCGAGCAGATCAACGCCGTGCAGCACCAGATCTCGGAGTGGAAGAACGACCTGGTGCTGCCGGGCCAGGCGCTGTCCCATGCCGTGGACGAGGACGAACAGTACGCCGCACGGGTCTACGAGGCCTACATACGCCACCTCAAGGCGTACAACGCGGTGGACTTCGACGACCTGATTCTGCTGCCGGTAGTGCTGTTGCAGCGCGACTCTGAAGTGTTGGCTCGTTGGCGGCGCAAGATCCACTACATGTTGGTGGACGAGTACCAGGACACCAACGTCTCGCAGTATCTGCTGGTCAAGCTGCTGATGGAGGAGCGCAAGACCTTCACCGTGGTGGGCGACGATGACCAGTCGATCTACGCCTGGCGCGGTGCGCGACCCGAAAACCTGGTGACCCTGGGCGAGGACTTCCCGCGGCTCAACGTGATCAAGCTGGAGCAGAACTACCGCTCCACCGGCACCATCCTGCGCGCAGCCAACACCCTGATCGCCAACAACCCCCACGTCTACGAGAAGACGCTGTGGTCGGAGATGGGCCAGGGCGCGCCGATTCGCGTGGTGGTCAACCGTCACGAGGAGGCCGAGGCCGAGCGGGTGGCCAGCGAGATACTCACCCGGCGCATCAAGGAGCGCGCCGAGTGGCGCGACTTCGCCGTGCTCTATCGCGGCAACTTCCAGGCCCGGCTGCTCGAACTGAAGCTCCAGCACTACCAGATTCCCTACAAGCTCTCTGGTGGCACCTCGTTCTTCTCGCGCAACGAGATCAAGGACGCCATGGCCTACCTGCGCCTGCTGATCAACCCGGCCGACGACAACGCCTTTTTGCGCATCGTCAACGTGCCGCGCCGCGAGATCGGCCCCGGCACCCTGGAGAAGCTGGCCAACTATGCCACCGAGCGCGGCGTCTCGCTGTTTGACGCCTGCCACGAGCTGGGCCTGGAGCAGCAGCTGCCGGCGCGGGCGGTGGAGCGGCTTTCGCGCTTCACCCACTTCATCGACGGCGTACGCCGGCGCATGGACGAGGGCGACGCCCTGGCCGCGATCCGCGGCATGCTGCACGAGATGGACTACGAGGCGTGGCTCTACCAGAACGCTAGTGCGCCGACCATCGCCGAGCGGCGCATGGCCAACGTCTGGACGCTGATCGACCAGCTCGAGAAGTCGATGAAACGCGACCCCCAAGAGAGTGCAGAGCAGATCGAGGCGGAAGAGAGCGCCGAGACCGACGACGTCGAGGCGGCCATCTCGCGGCTGGTGCTGCGCGATATCCTCGAGCAGCAGGCCGAGGAGGACGACACCGACCGGGTGCAGCTGTTGACCATGCATGCTTCCAAGGGGCTGGAATTCCCCCACGTTTACCTGATGGGCCTCGAGGAGGAGCTCTTGCCCCACCGCAATGCCATCGAGGCGGGGACGGTGGAGGAGGAGCGTCGCCTGGCTTATGTCGGCATTACCCGGGCGCGCCAGACCCTGACCCTGACCCTGGCGCGCCAGCGCAAGGCCTTCGGTGAGCTGATGGACTGTACACCGAGCCGCTTCCTCGACGAGTTGCCGCCGGACGATCTGGAGTGGGAAGGACGCGCCGACAAGGAGGACCCGGAGAAGAAGCAGGCGCGGGGCCAGGACGCCATCGCCGGGTTGCGTTCTTTACTTGGCTGAAGGCCCTCTATCCTGTTCCACCAACGTAAACGGGGCGCCATTGGCGCCCCGTTCGTATCGCTGCGAGCTTTGCTCAGCGCACCGGCTCGATCAGGAAGTCGGTGGCTGCACGCACTTCGTCATCGGAGAGATTGGTGTGTCCGCCCTTGGGCGGCATGGCGCCAAAGCCGTTGATGGAGTGATCGTAAAGCGTTTCGATGTCCTGATCGATACGGCCTTCCCACTCGCCGGCCTCGCCACGGCGCGGAGCGCCGGCGGCACCGGTCATGTGGCAGGCCATGCAGGCCTGGTTGTAGATCGCCTCGCCATCGATACCGGCATGGGCCGGCTCGTCGGCGGCGGCTTCCTCAATGGCCTCTTCATCGGCGGGCGCGTCCTCGGTCGCCACCGCGGCAGCTTCGGCCTCTTCCTCCACCGGTCCTTCTTCGGTCACGGCTTCTTCCGCCACGGCCTCCTCGCCACCGATTTCCGGTACGTCCATCACCGGCTCGAGCAGATGGGCGGTGGCGGCGGCCACCTCCTCGTCGGAGAGGTTGGGATTGCCGCCGCGGGCCGGCATGGCGTTGAAACCATTGATCGAGTGGTCCAGCAGGGTCTCCCAGCCCTGGCCGATACGCTCGGCCCAGTCGCCCTCTTCGCCGCGGCGCGGAGCGCCGGCCGCGCCAGTGTCGTGACAGGCCATGCAGACCTGGTTGTAGATGCCCGCGCCATCAATACCGCCATCACCGTTGCCATTGCTGCTTTCGGCGGCGGCGGCTGTGCCGCAGTCCTCGCCCTGCAGGCAAAGCTGGCCGATGGGCTTCAGACGTTCGGCGATAGCGTCGCGGTCCACTTCGGCCTGAGCGGACATGGCACCCGCAGTCAGGCCGACGGTGGCCAGACACCCCAAGATCAGTTTGCTGGATTTCACTCTCACCACCTCTCGACGGTCCTGTAATAATCGTAATCTGTTGGCGATGTCGGCTCGCGACGGCCGGCGCGCCACGCACACAATGGGCAATAGTATACCGATATCGCAAACTGCTGGAAAACGCCGTTGCCCACGCCTTTGGCATGAGGAAGCGAAGCGTCCCGGGCCAACTGGCCAGCGCAGCGGCCGGCGGGTATCGTAGTGAGAATCCTTCGGTGTGTTCCACTGGCGACGCGAGGCCCGCGTGTACGATTTCATCATCCTCGGTGGCGGCATTCTCGGCCTCTCCACCGCGATGCAGCTCATCGAGTGCCATCCCGACAAGAAAATGCTGCTGCTGGAGAAGGAGAGCGGTCCCGCGCGGCACCAGACCGGACACAACAGCGGCGTGATTCATGCCGGCGTGTACTACACGCCGGGCAGCCTCAAGGCGCGCTTTTGCCTCGAGGGTAATCGTGCTACCCGGGAGTTCTGCGACCGCCATGCGATTCCCTACGATGTCTGCGGCAAACTGCTGGTGGCTACCAACCCGCAGGAGATGCAGCGCATGGAGGCGCTATGGGAGCGCACCGCCGCCAACGGACTGGAGCGGGAGTGGCTCTCCGGTGCGGAGCTGAAGGAGCGCGAACCCAACATCACCGGACTCGGTGCCATCTTCGTACCCTCCAGCGGCATCGTCAGCTACGCCCGGGTGGCCGAGGCCATGGCCGATGTGTTCCAGCGTCGTGGCGGTCAGATTCGCTACGGGCACGAGGTGACGCGCCTCGAAGAGCGCACCAGCGAGGTCATCGTCGGTACATCGCAGGGCGAGTTCAACAGCCGCTATCTGGTGACCTGCTCCGGACTAATGGCCGACCGCGTGGTACGTTTGCTGGGACGCGACCCCGGCTTCACCATCTGCCCGTTCCGCGGCGAGTACTATCGCCTGCCCGACCGGCTCAGCGATATCGTCAGTCACCTCATCTACCCCATTCCCGATCCTTCCATGCCTTTCCTCGGCGTACACCTGACGCGCATGATCGACGGCTCGGTCACCGTGGGCCCCAACGCGGTGCTGGCATTCAAGCGTGAAGGCTACCGCAAGGCGGACGTGTCGCTGCTCGACATGGTGCGCATGTTCAGCAATCCGGGCATCCTCAAGGTGCTGGGGCGAAACCTGAAGCCCGGTCTACATGAGATGAAGAATTCCCTGTGGCGCCGCGGCTACCTGGAAGAGGTGCGCAAGTACTGTCCCAGCCTGACGCTGGACGATCTCGAGCCTTGGCCCGCCGGCGTGCGCGCCCAGGCCGTTTCCCGCGATGGCCGGTTGGTCGACGACTTCCTGTTCGTCAACACTAAGCGTACCGTCAACGTCTGCAATGCCCCTTCGCCGGCGGCCACCTCGGCGCTGCCCATCGGCCGGCATATCCTGGAAAAGGTCGGCGAAATGGTGCGGGCGAGCTGAGTCTGATGAAGGGCCGCCAGGCTGGACAGTTTCGGCCCCGGCGGTTACGATGTTGGCCGCTTCTCAGCAAGCAAAGCGCCCGTAGCTCAGTTGGGCGTAGCCCGATCGGCAGAAGCGCAGCTTCTGCCCGGCGAAGCGACCGGTGCGATGCAGCGCACCGGGCCGGACCCGAAGGCGAAGCCGGAGGGGAGTGTTGTGCAGCGCAACGCGCTGCCGGCGTGCGGAGCCGACAAAGCTTTCAGCGCCACCTTGCATAAGCGCCCGTAGCTCAGTTGGATAGAGTGTTGGCCTCCGAAGCCAAAGGTCGCAGGTTCAAATCCTGCCGGGCGCGCCACGAATTCGAAGCCCCACGGTCTCACCGTGGGGCTTTTTGTTAGTTTCTACTCCGACACTTCCTTTGCAGCAGCGTGCCAGGTAGCCACAGGGCGCGGGCCTGTTCGCCGACCCGCTCGGGGGTTTGGCCGGGCCGGTGTATGTAGTGTCGCGGCGCGCTTGGTACTGCCTAGAGCACAGGCTGGCATCGGCTTCGATGCTGTGCTGATGGCGGCTGGCGCTAAGGGCTCTGTGCGACCGGGTCAGGGCTCGCCTTGTGAAGCCGTCAAGACTCATACTCAATCGGCCAAAGTGGTGGCAGAACAGAAGGTTTACTGATGGCCTACGATCGACCCTGGAAGTCCTTTGAAGAACAGGCTGCGCTTTTGCAATCCCGAGGAATGGAAGTTGCCGACGAGGCAGCTGCCTTGGAGTATTTGGAGCGCGTCGGCTACTACCGGTTGAGTGCCTACTGGTACCCATTCCGGGTTTTCGAGATGATGAACCATGACCGCCACGGTCGGCCGACCACCCAGGCAACTGACCGGTTCGTTCCTGGCTCCCAGTTCGTTGATTCGGTGCGGCTCTACCTCTTCGACAAGGCGCTGCGCCTGCGCCTGACCGATGCGCTGGAGCGGATCGAGATCGCCCTGCGGGTCGATATCGCTCACCTGCTGGGTGAGCGAGATGCCTTCGCCCACTTGCACCGCGACACCTTCCATCCCTCCTTCGCCCGGAAGAAGTTTGGGCGTGATCCGCGAGACAGCTTCGAAAAGTGGCAGGTGCGCTGCCTGGACATGGAAAGGCGCTCCAAGGAGGACTTCGTCAAGCACTATCGACAGAAGCACGGCCCGCGCCTGCCCATCTGGGTTGCTGTGGAAACCTGGGACTTCGGTACCCTCTCACAGCTGTTAGCGATGATGAAGGTGCCGGACCAGCGGCGCATCGCCAATAAGTACGGCGTGCCGGAGTGGGAAGTCTTTCAGAGCTGGCTGCGCTCGCTCAACTACCTGCGCAATGTCTGCGCCCACCATAGCCGGCTCTGGAACCGCAACGTCATCGACCAGCCCAAGCTGCCCGAACTGGGCACTCTGCCATGGTGCGATGATTTCCATGATCAGCCGCAGTTGATCGCTCGGCCCTTCCTGCTGCTGAGCATTGCGCGACATATGACCAAGGTGATCTGCCCGGATACTGGCTGGCACCTTCGTCTTCAGAAGCACCTGACGGCCTTCCCCGTACTGCATGCCCAGCGCCAGCTCTCGCTAGAGGATATGGGCGCCCCGCCCGGCTGGGAGCGATGGTGGTCGTCTTGAGAGGGAGGAACAGCAGACAAATAAGAACCCCCGCGTAAGCTCGTGAGAGCCAAGAGGCGGGGGCCGTGTTACCGAGCATGATAGGGCATTGCCCCGGCAACGACAAGAATCTCTGCCACCACGGCCGTAATCTAGATGCTGGCGGAGAGCGTCGGCGAGCCACCTCTCGCAAGCTGACGTCTGCACGTAAAGTCTGCTGTACTACAAGCCGTCTGAATGACTCGTCGTATAAAAAACACCCCGAAGGTTGGATTGGGTGGCCCAACTTTCGGGGTGCTGTTCACGGCCGTAGGTCTTTTGCGTTACGGGCTCAGTTCAACTGCCGTCGCCAGCGGTTCTCGATGGTATCGAGTTCGGCGGGGCCGTAGCGGGCTTCGGCGTGACCGCCGTAGTGCGCCCACAGCTGGTCGCCGAGGTCGTAGTGCCACCATTCGCTCGGCAGGTTGGTGAAGCCCTGCCCGGTCATTACCCGGTACAGCAGGCGGCGGTTGTCGCGGGCGCTGCGCTGCGCTGGGCTCAGCGTTTCCAGGCGTTCGAAATGGTCACTGTGCGAGGCAGGCAGCGCCTCGTCGAACAGCGTCCCCATGTCCAGCGGCAGGCCGTCGGCATTGCATAGGGTGACGTCCACGGCGCCGCCAGTGAGATGCGGGCTCGGCGCTGACGGATCGCGGCTCGGCAGCGAGACGAACTCGCGGGTGCGCTCCAGCAGTTCCTCCTCGCCGAGCTCAGGATGGCGCAGGTGGATTGCTTCGTGCAGCGTATCGAACAGGTACTGCTGGACCCGCCAGGGGCGCCAGCCGTCGAGTACCAGCAGGCCGATGCCCCCGGGCAGCGCCCGGGCCGCCGCCAGCAGCGCCCGGTAGACCCCCTCGCGTACGAAGCACTCCGGCACGGCCCCGGGAATGCCCAGCCGGGCATAGGCGGGAAACACCTTGATTGGCGACGGCGCCAGGCTCATCGGCACCAGGCGTTCGCCGTTATCGCGAATCGGCAGGCGGCTGACCGACTCCCAACCGGGAAACGGCTGGCTGGGTACGGCCTCGGAATCAGGCAGGGTATGACGGGGCATGGGTCTATCCAATGGCAGCGGGCAGCCAGAGTGTCAGCTGCGGAAAGAGAATCAGCAGGAGCAGCACGCCGATGGCCGTCAGCACGAAGGGCCAGATGGTGCGGAACAGGGCGACGATCTCGATGCGGCTGACGGCGGCGGCGACGAATACGCAGGCGCCCATGGGCGGCGTGATCAGGGCAATGGTGATGTTGAGCGTGATGACGATGCCCAGGTGCACCGGATCGATGCCGGCCATCATCGCCACTGGAGCGAAGATCGGCGTGAGCAGCATCAGCGCCGACACCTCCTCCATGAACATACCGGTGACGAAGGTGATGACGCTGAGCAGCAGCAGGATCAGCACGGCATTGTCGATGTACGGCGCGAGCAGCGAGACGAACTGGACCGGCACCTGGGCGTAGGAGAGCAGCCAGCTGATGGTGGCCGAGGCCGCCATGATCAGGAAGATCGCCGAGGTGAGGCGGGCCGTGTCCAGCAGGGCGCGCCAGAAGTCGCCGAGGCGCAAGCCGCCGAGCAGGATACCGCACAGCGTTACGTAGAGCGCCGTCAGCGCGCCGGATTCGGTCGGCGTGACGAAGCCGAGCACGATGCCCGCGACGATGATGAACGGAGCGATCAGTGCCGGCAGCGCAGCCAGGGCGGCGAGGCCGAGTTCGCCGAGGCGCGGCAAGCCGCCGCGCTTGGGCAGCCCGTGGCGCCAGGCGTACCAGGCGTTCATGCCCATGAAGGCGACCCCCAGCAGCAGCCCCGGGATCACGCCGGCGAGGAACAGGTCGCCCACCGAGGTGTTGGTCAGCGATGCGTAGAGGATCATGAAGATGCTGGGCGGGATGATTGGCCCGATCAGCGAGCTGCCGGCGGTGAGGCCGGCGGCGAAGGCGCGCGAGTAGCCCTCCTTCTGCATGGCCGGTACCAGCAGCGAACCCAGCGCCGAGGTGTCGGCCACGGCGGAGCCGTTGACCCCGGCGAAGAACACGCTGGAGACCACGTTGACGTGCCCCAGGCCGCCGCGCAGGTGGCCGACCATCAGGCGCGCCAGGCCCATTAGGCGCTCGGTCAGCCCGCTGGCGTTCATCAGGTTGCCGGCCAGGATGAACAGCGGAATGGCCATCAGCGAAAAGACGTTGATGCCGCCGAAGAACTGCTGCGGCAGCATGCGCGCGATCATCGCAGGGTCGACGAACAGGAAGCCGACCACGGCGGTGGCGAGCAGGGCAAGGAACAGCGGCAGGCCGAGCAGCACATGGGTGAGGAACACCGCGAGCATGGTAAGGATCATGCGACCTCCTCGGTGATCGTCGGCAGCGGTGCCGGGCCGTACCACAGCGCATGCCAGGCAAGCAGGGCGAAGCCCAGCGGCAGCGACATCAGCGGTATCGTGCGACTGATGCCGAGCCCAGAGGTGGTGAACATGCCCACCGACAGGGCGTAGCGGTAACTGAACCAGGCGCCGCCCAGGGCCAGGACCAGAGTGAGCAGCCACTGATAGAGGTTGAGTACCCGCGCCAGGGCACGCGGCAGCAGCCGCTCGATCAGCGCCACGCGCATGTGACCGCCCTCGACCCATACGGCCCCGGCGGCGAGCATCACCGTGGCGATGATCAGGAAGCGTGCGAGCTCATCGGTCCAGATCGGCGCCCCGCCGGCCAGGTAGCGCATGAAGACGCCGTAGAGAATGGCCGCCAGGTTGATCAGCAGCAGCGTGGCCGCGAGCGTCAGGGTGAGTGTCCGGCTCACGGCCAGCACCCGTTGGCGAAGCGAAGGCATGGAAAACTCCGGCCGTCACGGGCGAGGGCCGGGTGGCCCTCGCGACATTGCGGGGTGGGTTCAGTCGAGCAGCTCGGTCACGCCGGCATCCTCCAGCGCTAGGTCGATCCAGCGCTGGTCGATGCCGCGCTCGCGCAGCCACTCCAGGTAGGCCGGCTGGCCCACGTCGCGGAAGGCGGCGATGTCATCCTCGGAGGGGCGGATCACTTCCATGCCCTGCTCCTCGAGGAAGGCGATGCGCTCTTCCACCTGTGCCTCATTGTGCTCGCGGGCGTTGCGGTTGGCCTCGGCCACGGCTTCGAGGAAGGCCTCGCGGGTGGCGTCGTCCCAGCCCTCGATCATCTCGGCGTTGCCGACCAGGAACTGGTTGGAGTACTGGATGTTGGCCAGGGTGAGATAATCCTGCACTTCGTAGAGGCTGCCGAGGATGATGTACATCGGCGGGTTCATCTGCCCATCGGCGACCCCGGTACGCAGGGCCATGTAGACCTCGGTCCAGGGAATCGGCGTGCCCGAGGCGCCGAAGGACTCATAGAGCGCTACCTGGCTTGGGTCCATGGCGCGGAAGCGCAGGCCCTCGAAGTCGTCGGGATGGGTGATCGGTGTCTTGTTGTTGGTGAAGGCGAGGAAGCCGCCCTCTTCCACCACGGCAAGCATCTCGATGCCGGCACGTTCGTGCAGGGCGGCCTCGATCTCGTTCCAATATTCGCCTTCGTCGAAGAAGGTGCGTGCCGCCTCGAAGTCCTCGAACAGGAACGGAATGGCGCTGACGAAAATCTCCTCGACCAGGGGTGACACGCCGGCGAACGAGGCCACGTTGAGGCTCGGCGTGTTCATGGTCTGCTCCATGCGATCCTCTTCCTCGCCAAGCATGCTGTTGGGATAAAGCTCGAGTTGAAGTTCGCCGCCCGTCTTCTCCTCGACCAGTTCCTTGAGGTTGGTGGCAAAGACATGCACGGCATTCTTGTCCGGGTCCGGGGCGCCGTTGTAGCTCAGGTTGATGGTCGTGGCCGCCTGAGCGGTGCCGGCCACCAGGGCGCCGGCCAGCATGCCGGCACTGGCGAGTCCCTTCATTACGGAGGGCAGGTCGCGGGTCATGGTTGTTCTCCTCGTGTTGTTGTTGAGGCTGTCGTTGAAGCTGTTGCTGAGACTGTCGTTGACGGCATGAGCCGATGCCGTGCGCCTGGCACGGCATTCCATTAGCAGCCTAGAAATTGATGCGTTGACTATGCAATACCGCAAGCGTTGCTTTTTCAGCAACGCTTGCTACGACTCGGCCAGTCTGGGGGCGTCGCCTCGGAAGAAGCGCATGCCTTGGCGTAGATGCTCGACGCAGGCTTTGGCCGCCAGGGTGAGCTCGCGCCCCTCCAGGCTGACAATCTGCGCTCGGGCGCCGTTCATGACCGGGTAGGCCATGGGCAGGGCGAGGATCTCGCCACGCTGGATCTCGTCGCTCACGGTCAGCTCGGGCATGAACGTCACACCGATGCCGGAGCGCACGAAATTCTTGAGTACCGCAACGGAGTTGGTATGCAGGCGGGCATCGAGATGGACCCGCTCCTGGTGAGCCACCATGTTGACCATCTGGCGCATGCCGAAGGGATTGTCCATCAGTGCCAGGGGCGCGCCCTGCAGGTCACGCAGCCGTACCGGCCGTGCCAGTTCGGCCAAGTAATGCCTCGGCGGCACGATCAGGTCCAGCGGCTGGCGGGTCTCCACGTGGCAGCGAATCAACGGGTCCACCGGCGGTGCATAGAGCAGCGCCAGGTCGACCTCCATGTCCTTGAGCAGCGACATCGCCTCGTTGACTCCCGCCATGCGGATTTCCACCTCGATGCCGGCGAAGGCGGACATGAACGCTCCCAGTGGTGCGGCGATCAGGTCGGCGATGAAACCCTCACCCACGGCGATGCGTACCTCACCGCGCGCCAGACCCTGGATCGCCATCAACTGCGACAGTACGGCCTCTTCGGCGGCGCGCTGAGAGTGGAAGTGGCGGACCAGCAGGCGTCCCGCCTCGGTCGGGCGCATGCCGCCTCCGTGCCGCTCGCACAGCTTGACGCCGAGGTCTTCCTCCAGCGCCCTGAGCTGACGGCTGATCGCCGAGGCATCCACGTCGAGCCGGGCGGCGGCGCGGCGTAGCGAGCCATGGCGGATCACTTCGTTGAGATAGGCAAGGGCACGCTGATTGAGCATGCGGGGCTCCGGTAAAAGACTTGAAAGAAATGGTAACCGATCGCCACGAGGGCATAGCGTGATTTGTGCCTTCGTGCATGTGAGCCCCACTCGCGCAAGCAGTAGTCAGGGTGTGGATACCCTGCGACGATTGACGCCAAACTGGCCCAGCCGGGACGCAGTGGTGGCCTTTGGCCGGACTCGTCGCCATGAGCTTGAACACACGGCCATGCCGTGGGGCTCTTTTGCTTGCGCCAGAATTGCCGAGCTGCTGTGCAGCGGTCAGAAGACTAGGCTGGGCAGGAACGTCGATATGAAGGGAACGTAGGCCAGCAGCACGAGACAGGCGATCAGCGCCAGCAGAAAAGGAACGATCATCCGAGATAGCTGGCCTATCGAGACGCCGGATATGCCGCAGGTGGCGAACAGCGTGATGCCGACCGGCGGGGTTGCCATACCGATTGCCAAGGCGACCACCGTAATGACGCCGAAGTGAACCATATCGATGCCCAACTGCTGTGCAACTGGGGCAAAGATAGGCACGATGAGGAGGATAATAGCCCCAGTTTCCATGAAAGTGCCCAGGACCAGATACATGATGATCATGAGCATGAGAATCACATAGACGTTCGTGGAGAAGCCAAGCAGCGCTGACGATGCCATCTGCGGAACTTGTTCGACGATCATGATCCAGCCAAAGGGACTTGCCATGGCGATGAGCAAAACGATCATGGCGGAGTTGAGCGATGCCTTGTAAAAGACCGGTATGAGATCTTTCCACCCCAGTTCGCGATAAATGAAGATACTGACGAAAAGTCCGTAGAAAACGGCGATCCCGGCCGACTCCGTAGGTGTGAAGATGCCCGTCATAATCCCGCCGAGAATTATGGCGGGAAGCATTAACCCCCACAAGGAATCGACGAAGGTACGCCAGCGCTTGCTCCAGTTCTGCCTTTCCTCGGTGGGATATCCCAGCTGTCGCGAGCGCAGTACGCTGACAACTATCAGCGCTAGGGACAGCAGTGCGCCAGGCACGATACCGGCGATGAACAGTTGCCCAATAGACACGTCGGCAACGATGCCGAAAATGATGAAGGTGATGCTGGGGGGCACCACCACGCCAAGGCAGGAGGCGGAAGCGACGACCGCAGAGGCATAGGCGTTGGAATAACCGCGCTTGACCATTTCGGGTATGGTCAATTCGCCCACGGCGGCCGCGGTGCCGGGAGCTGACCCCGAGATTGAGGCGAAGAACGTACAGGCCAGTACGGAAACTGCGGCCAGCCCCCCTTGTACGTGCCCTAGCAGGGCACTGGCCAAACCGACAATACGCTTGGAAATGCCTCCGCGCTCCATGATGGTACCGGCCAGCATGAAAAGAGGAATCGCCAGCAGAGGAAAGGAGTTCATACCGGCCACCATGCGCTGCGGCAACATGGCGATAGGCATGGCACCTGAAGCGATCAGACTGGCAAAAACGGCGATCCCCATGGCGAAGCCTATGGGAACATTGATCATGAAACAGAACACAAGGGCAACGAGCAGTGTGAGTAACATGGCGATGCCCTCCGTTATGGCTTCTTGAACTGGCGCATAAGGCTAAGAATTTCCAGAGCACTGTAAAAAATGACCAGTACGCCCATGGTTGGCACGGAAAGGTAGACCCAGCTCATGGGCAGGCCCAGTGCGGGAGATGTCTGGTATTGGGTGGAGAGCACGACTTTCGTGCCGTAGAATACCAGACTTCCGGAAAAAAGGAGTATTAAGAGATAGGCGAAGATTTCAATGGTTCGCTGGGTTACGTGCGAAAACAGCTGTACGACGATGTTGATACCGATATGTATCTTCTCACGTATTCCGATCGAAACGGAAAGTAGACTACACCAGATAAAAATGAAACGTATGGCCTCTTCGCTCCAGGAGCTGGATTTATTGAATCCATAGCGCATTAGCACTTGGTAAAAAGTCAGAGACGCGATTGCCACCATCATGGCGACCAGACACGACTTTATGACGTTATTAACGAACCCGACGAAACCAGTGTCCTGCGACGTCCTCACCTTGAATCCCCTTCATCTATTGGCGGAAGGTATGTGGCCGGGGCCAACGGATTGGCGCCCGGCTTCTCTCACTCGACGTCCATTATGGCCTGGACGAGAGATTCCCCGACAGCCGCATCTCCTCCACCCAGCGTTTCGTAGTAGCTGGGATAGATTTTTCGCAAGCCAGCTTGAATGAACTCATCCTTGCTTACTTCGTTGATGCTCATACCATTCTCTTCCAATACCCGGCGCATCTCGACCTCGTAGTCCGCCAGTGCCGAGCGCTGGATATGGCTCGCCTCGATGGCTGCTTGTGACAGGATTTCCTGATGCTCTTCGCTCAGGCTTTGCCACCAAGACTCACCAGCAATGTACTGCCGCGGATAGTAGAAGTGTCCACTAAGCGAAAGGTAATCCTGCACTTCGTAGAATCGCTGGCTGTAGATGTGATTCATGGGGTTTTCCTGGCCGTCGACGACCCCCTGCTGCAGCGCTGTGTAGAGTTCGCCGAACGACATGGGAACCGCTGAGGCACCGAAGGCATTGAGCGTATCGATCATGACCTCGCTTTCCATGACGCGGATCTTGAGTCCCTCCAGGTCTGCCATGGTGTTGATGGGGCGTTCGTTATTTGTGAAATAACGAAAGCCTCCGTCGTTATAGGCCAAATGCCGTATCCCGACACTGGGATATTTGGCCTGAACGGCCTGGCCTATCTCACCGTCGAGTACCTTATGGGCGTGTTCGATATTGCGGAAGATAAAAGGCAAATCCCAGAGCATGGCTTCGGGTACGAATCGGCCCATTGGGCCGTTTTCCACATCTGCCATCTCGATAGTGCCTAACTGGATGCCCTCGACGATGGTACGAGCGTCGCCGAGCTGGCCGGCGGGATAGATCTGTACGCTCAACGTGCCGTCCGAGCGCTCCTCTACCATCTCCTTGAAGGCCTGAACGCCGACGTTTTGAGGATCGTTGGGGTTGGTGTTGCCGTTGTGCGCCAGCTTGATATTGATCGTAGATTGCGCAAGCGTGCCCATGGAGACCAGGCTGGAGAGTAAACTAACCACCAATAGACATCCTGCGCGCTTGAGGTTTCGCGAGTCCATAGTGTCACCTTTGTACTTGTAAGAATTGCTTTAATTCGGTTGAATACTTGGCTAAACGTTGTCAATTAATTTGGTGTCTGGGACTTCCCTCCTTCAACGTGCGAATGATTTCCAAGGATGCCTTCTTGCGGAGCTCGGCCACGGAGCTCTCTGAGAGGAAGGCGGTATGCGGTGTAATGAGCGTATTCTCCAGCTTCGCCAGTTGGGGGATGCCTTGAGGAGGCTCGACTTCGAGAACGTCAAGAGCGGCACCGGCAATGGTTTTATTTCTCAAGGCTGAGTAAAGGTCCTCTTCGTTTATCAATCCACCTCTTGAGGTGTTGATGATAAGAGCAGTCGGCTTCATTCTACTCAGCGCGGAGCGAGCGATAATGTGTCGGGTTTCATTCATCAGTGGCAGGTGCAGCGAAAGGAAATCGATACACTTCAGAAATTCATTGAAGTTCTCCACCTTATGGATATCGTGCCGCATGAGGTCGCTGGCGGCGGCATAAGGATCGTACCCCACCACACGCAAGCCGAAGGCCGACGCCCGCTTGGCGACCTCCAGGCCTATGGCGCCACATCCCAGCAGGCCCAGGGTTTTGTTCCTGAGTCGTGGAGCCGATTTGGCCAGGTTGGCATCCCACGCTCCCTGCCGAACCTGCTCGTGCAGAAAGCGGATTTTCCTAGAGAGGGAAAGCAGCAGCGCGAAGGTATGATCTGCCACTTCGTCATGACAGTAGTCGGGAACGTTGGCCACCATGATGCCCCGTCGAGATGCGGCCTCCAGGTCGACATTGTTGAAGCCGATGCCGGCCCGGACGATCACCTTGCAGCGTGGCAAGCGTTCGATGACTTCCGCTGTGACGGGGGCGTATACGACCAGGAGCGCATCCGCCTCCAAGCCATTCTCCACTAGTGTCTCGGTATCACTGGCTGGGCTTAGCGTGAACGCCATGCCCTCCCGAGAAAAACACTCCTTTTCGATAGATGTGTCGGGGAAGATTGTATCGGTCATAAGTATATTATATTTCACTGTCGTCTCCCTTGAGCAGGCCGCAGACTGCCCTCGGGCCTTTAGGCCCGCTTGTTTTTATTTCTAAGCACTTAACGTTTTATACGATTTGAAGCGTATTGCTAAGACTGCCGATACCGTCAATCGAGACAGTCATTACGTCACCATGATTGACAGGCCCTACGCCATGGGGTGTTCCTGTCAGTATGACATCACCCGGTAATAGCGTCATATGTCTTGAAATATAACTTACGACTTCAGGGACGTTGAAAATGAACATATTGATATTGGATTCTTGCCTCAACTCTCCGTTGACCATGAGTGTGATCCGCGCGTCGTCATGGTTGACTCGCTTTACAATGCCAGGCCCCAGAGGACAGAAGGTGTCGAAGGACTTTCCTCGTGTCCACTGTTTGTCGGAAAGCTGGATGGCACGTGCCGTAAAATCATTGGCACAGGTATAACCAAATATCGCCTGGGTAGCGTCGGAGGTTGGAATATTTTTGGTCTCCTTGCCGATTACAATGGCAAGCTCGGCTTCGTAATCCAGCCGCCCCGCATCTTTGGGCGCTACGATATTGTCGCCATGGGCGATTACGCTGGTGGATGGCTTGAGGAAGAGCAGTGGCGATTTCGGTAGGGTTTCGTTCATCTCCATCGCGTGGTCGCGATAGTTGAGGCCCACGCAAACGACTTTGCTTGGCTTGCATGGTGGCAATAGGTCAACGGATGCGAGCTCAGTGTGCGCTTCACCTAGGCCATCATGCTTGAACATGGTGCCATTAAGGTGCCGTATCGAGTCGCCATCCACGAAACCTTCATGTGCTTCATTATTGTAGTTGTAACGAACATACATTGTTTATACTCCTGATTTTATAATATCTTTTCCGATCAAGTGATTGATGCGCTCCTGCACGTCAAGCAAGTGTGATTGCATCTCTTTTTCCGAGAGTTCCGCGTCGCTGTTCTTGAGCGCTTCCAGGATGTTGCGGTGAAACTTAATCGATTCTTTCATGACGGGTTTGTCATACCCGACGCTCTTCTGGGCTCGAAACACGAGCGTTATAATGGAGTTGTAGAGGCTCGCCAGCACTCTGCTCCTAGAGGCTTTGGCGATCTGCTGGTGGAAAGCGATATCGGCCAGTATGTAATCATCGTTGTTGTCTGCCCTCTCCGCCTCGATCATCAGTCCGAGCTGGCGGGCCATAATATCGATGTCTTTCTGCTCGATTCTCTTGGCTGCCAGGCTGACCATGGTCTTTTCGAGAAAGAGACGCGCTTCGGTAATGTCTTCGTAGCTGCAATCGTCCAGCAGGATTTTCAGCGCCAGCGTCTCTTCGAGGATGGAGGTGAAATTGGCAGTGATGACAGTTCCGGCGTTGGTTCTTCGTAGCAGGCCCTGCAGCGAAAGGATCTTCAGGCCTTCACGCACCGAGGCTCGGCTGACGCCAAACTGATCGCATAACTCCCTCTCGCCTGGAATTCTGTCGCCCTCCTTGAGTTCGCCACTCACGATCAAAGCCTTGATCTTGGCAACGACATCATCGCTAAGGCTCTTTTTTTCGAGAGGCTCGATCTTCATAGGGCATGGGCTCGGTCAGTGATAGGTGTGGTCATATGCTCTGATGGTCAGACCACTTGCTTGGTTCGAATTTAGCCTCTCCCCAAAGGCACGTCAAGTGGATTCCTGTTCGGCCTGTGGTTATCGTGACTTGCCTGCAGGCGACCTACAGCAATCCCGGTTGCGACATCGGAAGGCCGCTCATCTAGCAGCTTTTCCGTGAATGACCGATTTTTAACGTATCCCGGAGCGACATCTTGGAATATTGTAAGGAGCAGGCTTGCCTGATCGCGACATTCGAGGCGCCGCCCCCGGACCCTGACAGCAACAAATGCCGATAACCATAACGACTTACGGCATCGGAGTAATTGAGTATGGCCACGTACAAGGAACCGGTTCCCCAGACGCTGGGCTTCCTGCTGCTGGACAACTTCACTCTGTTCTCGCTGGCCTCGGCCATCGAACCGCTGCGCATGGCCAACCAACTGGCCGGGCGCGAACTGTATCGCTGGTTCACGCTGAGCGTGGACGGTGGTCCCATCTCGGCCAGCGATGGGCTGCGGGTCACGCCGGATGGCGCCATCACCATGCCGCTGGCGCTGGACATGGTCATCGTCTGCGGTGGTGTGGGACCGGCGCGTGCCGTACAGCGCGAACATATCAGCTGGCTGCAGTCCCAGGCCCGCCTGTCACGCCGGCTGGGCGGTATCTGCACCGGCAGTTGGGCGCTGGCCAAGGCGGGGCTGTTGGACGGCTATGAAACCAGCGTGCACTGGGAGTGTCTGGCGGCGATGCGCGAGTCGTTCCCCCGCGCCGTGCTCACCACGCGGCTGTTCTCCATCGACCGCGACCGGGCCACTGCTTCCGGTGGCACCGCGCCGCTGGACATGATATTGACCCTGATCGGGCGGGAACATGGCCGCGAGCTTTCGGCGGGCATCTCCGAGATGTTCATCTGCGACCGCATGCGCGGCGAGAACGACCATCAGCGGATACCGCTCAAGCATGTGCTGGGTACCACCCAGCCCAAGCTGCTGGAGATCGTCGCGTTGATGGAGGCTAACCTGGAGGAACCCATCGGGCTTGAGGAACTGGCCGATTATGTCGATGTTTCGCGGCGCCAGCTCGAGCGGCTGTTCCAGAAGTATCTGAACTGTTCGCCTTCGCGCTACTACCTCAAGCTGCGGCTTACCCGGGCGCGTCAGCTACTCAAGCAGACCTCGATGTCGATCATCGAAGTGGCCTCGGCCTGCGGTTTCGTCTCCACCCCGCACTTTTCGAAGTGCTACCGGGAGTTCTTCGGTCTGCCGCCGCGGGAAGAGCGGCTGGGTATGAGCCCGCTGCGCACCCCGGTGCTTCCTGAGCAGCCGTCTCAGGGCCTCCTGCTGCAGCAACCGCTCGAACTGCAACCCATTCCGGAGCAGCCCATTTCCGCTGCGCTGGTAGCACTCGACAACGCTCGTGGTGAACCGACCTACGCCAGCGTACGCCTGGACCATTGATCTGAACCTACAATGGCTCGTGGCCATGCGCCGCGAGCCATTCCTCAACTTCCCCGTTGGTGTTGCAGCCTCCCGCTGAAGCGGGAGACGGGTTCTTCGTGCTCGCATTCCCTACGTGGCCACTGGTGATACGGTGCTGCTGGACGGTGCCGCTCGTCGCAGTCACGACAGAGATGACGCTTTTGGAATTATCGTCGTCGCTTCCAGAAGTCGGGGTACGCCTGGCCGGCGCTATGCTGCCGTCAAGCCAACCCGATCTGGAGCACGCCCCATGACTGCCCAAGACCTGCACGACGATGCCATCGTCATCGACGGCCTGATTATCGCCAAGTGGAACCGCGAGCTGTTCGAGGACATGCGCCGCGGCGGACTTACCGCCGCCAACTGCACCGTCTCGGTGTGGGAGGGTTTCCAGGCCACCGTCGACAACATCGTCAAATCGAATCAGTTGATGGCCGAGTGCAGCGACCTGGTGCGCCCGGTGCGCACTACCGCTGACATCACCCGGGCCAAGGAAGAGGGCAAGACCGGCATCATCTACGGCTTCCAGAACGCCCACGCCTTCGAGGACCAGATCGGCTATGTCGAGATCTTCAAGCAGCTTGGCGTCGGCATCGTACAGATGTGCTACAACACCCAGAACCTGGTAGGCACCGGTTGCTACGAGCGTGACGGTGGCCTGTCCGGTTTCGGTCGCGAAATCGTCGCCGAGATGAACCGCGTGGGCATCATGTGCGACCTCTCCCATGTCGGTTCCAAGACCTCCGAGGAGGTCATCCTGGAGTCGAAGAAACCGGTCTGCTATTCCCACTGCCTGCCATCCGGTCTCAAGGAGCATCCGCGCAACAAGTCTGACGAGGAGCTGCGCTTCATCGCCGAGCACGGCGGTTTCGTCGGCGTGACCATGTTCACCCCCTTCCTGCGCGCCGGCATCGACGCCACCGTCGATGACTACGTCGAGGCCATCGAGTACGTGATGAACATCGTCGGTGAGGACGCCATCGGCATCGGCACCGACTTCACCCAAGGCCACGGCAAGGACTTCTTCGAGTGGCTGACCCACGACAAGGGCTACGCCCGCCGCCTGACCAGCTTCGGCAAGATCATCAATCCCGAGGGCATCCGCACCATCGGTGAGTTCCCTAATCTCACCGAGGCGCTGCTGCGCCGCGGCTTCAGCGAGCCCCAGGTGCGCAAGATCATGGGCGAAAACTGGGTGCGCATATTGAAAGACGTTTGGGGTGTCTGACGATAGCGGCTGAGTAAGCGAGGAGCGCCGGCCCGAAGACGCGGCTCAACCGGCGATAGGTCTATGAGGGGGCGCTGTAAACCCTTCCTTGGGCGCTACTTTTGCCATCCATGGCAAAAGACCCCCTCTACGACCTATCCCCGGCGCCGCTCACCTTGCATAACAACGATTTCGAGGAAAAAGACCGTGACCAAACTGGCCCCTGAGCTGCCCATCGAGGTGGATAGCGAAACCGGCGTGTGGACCACCGACGCCCTGCCGATGCTTTACGTGCCTCGGCACTTCTTTATCAACAACCACACGGCTGTCGCCGAAGCGCTGGGTGTGGATAAGTATGCCGAGATTCTCTACCGCGCCGGCTACAAGAGTGCCTGGCACTGGTGCGAGAAGGAGGCCGAATTGCACGGCTTGGAAGGCGTCGAGGTGTTCGAGCACTACATGCGGCGGCTTTCCCAGCGCGGCTGGGGCAAGTTCGTGACCGAAAACATCGACCTTGATGCCGGTAGCGCTCGGGTACGCCTGGAGCACAGCGCTTTCGTCTACCAGCTCGGCAAGACGGGGCACAAGGAGGAGTACATGTTCACCGGCTGGTTCGCCGGGGCCATGGACCAGATTCTCGCCGCTCGCGGCAGTAGCCTGCGCACCGTTGCCGAGCAGACCCAGAGCGCTGCCGAGCCTGGCTGCGACGTGGGCATCTTCATCGTCAAGCCGTTGCCCGACACCTGGGGTTGAGGAGGTTTCCATGGCATTCGAAGCGATCTTCCAGCCGATCGAAATCGGCAAGCTGACCATCCGCAACCGCGTGGTCAGCACCGCCCACGCCGAGGTGCATGCCACCGACGGCGGCATGACCACCGCGCGCTACGTCAAGTACTACGAGGAGAAGGCCAAGGGCGGCTGCGGTCTGTGCATCTGCGGCGGCTCCTCCGTCGTCTCCATCGACAGCCCTCAGGCCTGGTGGAGCTCGGTGAACCTCTCCACCGACCGCATCATTCCGCACTTCCAGAATCTCGCCGATGCCGTGCACAAGCATGGCGGCAAGATCATGATCCAGATTACCCACATGGGGCGGCGTTCGCGCTGGGATGGCTATAACTGGACGACTCTGCTTTCGCCCTCCGGCATCCGCGAGCCGGTGCACCGCTCCACCTGCAAGACCATCGAGGAGGAGGAGATCTGGCGCATCGTCGGCGACTTCGCCCAGGCGGCCCGCCGGGCTAAGGAAGGGGGGCTCGACGGCGTCGAACTCTCCGCCGTGCACCAGCACCTGATCGATCAGTTCTGGAGCCCGCGGGTCAACAAACGCGAGGATCAATGGGGCGGCAGCTTCGAGAACCGCATGCGCTTCGGTATGGAGGTGCTCAAGGCGGTGCGCGCCGAGGTGGGCGAGGACTTCGTCGTCGGCATGCGCATCTGCGGCGACGAGTTCCACCCGGACGGTCTCTCCCACGACGACATGAAGCAGATCGCCGCCTACTACGATGCCACCGGCATGGTGGATTTCTTCGGCGTGATCGGCTCCGGCTGCGATACCCACAACTCCCTGGCCAACGTCATTCCCAACATGTCCTTCCCGCCGGAGCCCTTCCTGCACCTGGCGGCGGGCATCAAGGAAGTGGTCAGCGTGCCGGTGATCCACGCTCAGAACATCAAGGATCCCAACCAGGCCCAGCGTATCCTCGAAGGAGGCTACGTCGACCTGGTGGGCATGACCCGGGCACACATCGCCGACCCGCACCTGATCGCCAAGATCAAGATGGGCCAGGTCGACCAGATCAAGCAGTGCGTGGGCGCCAATTACTGCATCGACCGCCAGTATCAGGGCCTCGACGTGCTGTGTATCCAGAACGCTGCGACCGCCCGCGAGTACATGGGCCTGCCGCATATCATCGAGAAGTCCGAGGGGCCGAAGCGTCGCGTGGTCGTGGTCGGTGGCGGCCCCGGCGGCATGGAGGCGGCCCGCGTTGCCGCCGAGCGTGACCACGAGGTGACCCTGTTCGAGGCCGCGGAGCAGCTCGGTGGGCAGATCACCATCGCCGCCCAGGCGCCGCAGCGCGACCAGATCGCCGGTATCACCCGCTGGTACCAACTCGAGCTGGCGCGCCTGAACGTCGACCTACGCCTGGGCACGCGTGCCGACGAGGCCTCCATCGAAGACCTGCGTCCCGATGTCGTGGTGCTGGCCACCGGCGGCCAGCCCTTCCTCAGTCAGTATCCGGAGTGGGGCTACTCGGAGAATCCCGAAGAGAGCTTGGTGGTCAGCACCTGGGACGTACTCTCCGGCAAGGTCGCTCCGGGCAAGAACGTACTGATCTTTGACGCCATCTGCGAGTTCTCGGGGGTCTCGACGGCGGACTATCTCGCCGACAAGGGGGCCAAGGTCGAGATCGTCACCGACGACATCAAGCCGGGTGCGGCGGTGGGTGGCACCACCTTCCCGACCTATTACCGCAGTCTCTACGAGAAGGAGGTGATCATGACCTCCGACCTGATGCTGCACAAGGTCTACCGCGAGGGCGGCAGCCTGGTGGCGGTGCTCGAGAACGAGTACACCGGCGCCCTGGAGGAGCGGGTGGTCGACCAGGTGGTGGTGGAGAACGGCGTACGCCCGGACGAGGCGCTCTACTACGCGCTGAAGGAGCGTTCGCGCAACCGTGGCCAGGTGGATCTCGAGGCGCTCTACGCCGCCAAGGCGCAGCCCTGTCTCGCCGAGGAAGGCGACGGCTACCTGCTGTTCCGTCTGGGTGACTGCACCGCGCCGCGCAATACGCATGCGGCCATTTATGACGCCCTGCGGCTGTGTAAAGACCTCTGAAAGCTATTGCGCTCGGCCAGGCGTTGTTGAAGTTCGGCTCGTCATGCTCATGGAGCAAGCAGTCCACTCCGCTGACTCGCCGAACTTCGCCTAGCCTGGCCGTCGCTCATGACGCTTTCACGGTGCCGGCCTCTGTTGTCGCCGGTACAACCCCGAAGCCAACGACAACGCCAAAGCCAACGGCTTATGAGACGAGGTGAGCACCATGCTCGACACCCTCCTGCCGATACTGATCTTCTCCGCCCTGGCGCTGGCCGTGATCGGCGCCGTGCGGCGCATTCGCCTGTGGCGCCGGGGGCGGCCCGCTCGGGTCGACCTGCTGCGCGGGCTCGCCGCCATGCCGCGGCGCTACCTAGTGGACCTGCATCATGTGGTGGCGCGCGACAAGGTAATGTCCAACACCCACGTGGCCACCGCTGGCGGTTTCGTCGCGGCGGCCGTACTAATGATCCTGGTGCATGGCCTTGGGCTGGCGCAGGGAGTGCTCGGCTGGCCGCTGTTGGCGGCCAGTGCCGCCATGTTCGTCGGTAGCCTGTTCGTTGCCAAACGACGGCGTAACCCGCCGGCGCGGCTCTCCAAGGGACCCTGGATGCGTCTGCCGAAGAGCCTGATGGCGTTCTCGCTGAGCGTGTTCCTGATCACCCTGCCGACGCTGGACATTCTGCCTGCCGGAGCGGGCAACTGGATCCTCGCCCTGGCACTGTCCGCGGTGCTGGTGTGGGGGCTGGGTGAGATGTTCTTCGGCATGACCTGGGGCGGGCCGATGAAGCACGCCTTCGCCGGCGCCCTGCATCTGGCTTTCCATCGCCGCCCCGAGCGTTTTTCCACGAAAGGGGGTGAAGGCAACCGCTCCACCGGTCTCAAGGCACTGAACCTGGACGATTCCAAGGCCCCCTTGGGTGTCGAGACGCCCAGCGACTTCACCTGGAACCAGTTGCTCGGCTTCGACGCCTGCGTGCAATGCGGGCGCTGCGAGGCGATGTGCCCGGCTTTCGCCGCCGGTCAGCCGCTCAACCCCAAGAAGCTGATTCAGGACATGGTCGTCGGCATGGCCGGCGGCAGCGATGCCCACTATGCCGGTAGCCCCTACCCCGACAAGCCCATTGGCGAGCACCGCGGCCATCCGCATGGGCCCATCGTGGCTCGCGAAGGCACTGCCTTGGTCGATGCCGAGACGCTGTGGTCGTGCACCACATGTCGTGCCTGCGTCGAGGAGTGCCCGATGATGATCGAGCACGTCGATGCAATCGTCGACATGCGTCGCTTCCTGACCCTGGAGCATGGCAATACGCCGGGCAAAGGCGCCGAGGTCCTCGACAACCTGATCGCCACCGACAACCCCGGCGGCTTCGATCCCGGTTCGCGCATGCACTGGGCCGCGGACCTCAACCTGCCCCTGATGCGTGACGTAGGGGAGGCCGAGGTGCTGCTGTGGCTGGGTGACGGGGTCTTCGACATGCGTAACCAGCGCACACTGAGAGCCCTGGTGAAGATCCTGCGTGCGGCCGGCGTCGACTTCGCCGTGCTCGGTAACGAGGAACGTGACAGCGGAGACGTGGCGCGCCGCCTGGGCGACGAGGCGACCTTCCAGTCGCTCGCCAAGCGCAACATTGCCACCCTGGGCAAGTACCGCTTCCAGCGTATCGTCACCTGCGACCCGCACAGCTTCCATGTGCTCGGCAATGAGTACGGTACGCTGGGCGGCGTGTATGCCGTATTCCATCACAGCACCTACATTGCCGAACTGTATGAGGCTGGGCGGCTGCACTTCGCGCCCTGGAAGGGGGGCTCGGTTACCTATCACGATCCCTGTTACCTGGGTCGCTACAATGGCGAATACGAAGCTCCACGCAACGTGCTCAAGGCACTAGGCATCGAAGTGGCCGAGATGCAGCGTTCAGGGTTCCGCTCGCGCTGCTGCGGCGGTGGCGGCGGTGCGCCAATTACCGACATCCCCGGCAAGCAGCGAATTCCCGACATGCGCATGAATGACGTCAAGGAGACTGGTGCCGAGCTGGTCGCAGTGGGCTGCCCGCAGTGTACCGCCATGCTCGAGGGGGTGGTCGATGCCACTGCCGAAGTGCGCGACATCGCCGAGCTGGTGGCCGATGCCCTGATGGAGCGCTCCGCTGACTCCGGTGACGGTAACGATAGCACTCGTACCCCGCAGCCTGTCGCCGAGGCCCGGCCGGTGGTGAAGGAGGTGACACCATGAGCGAGATCATCCGCCGCGATCCGCGCAAGGAATGGATCGCCCGCAATCGCCTGCATCCCGACCACTTGAGCGTGCTGGCGGAGCTTGGCGAAGGTGCCGCAGCGACCGAGTGGATGGGCCCCAATGGGGTGATCCGCAAGAATCCCCATGCGGTGGGCTTCGTCGGACCCAACGGGATCAAGCGCATTGACCGTAGCGGTGTTCAGCAGGCTGCCGTGGCGGGACGCGGAGCCGGCGCCGGTCACAAGTCGGCCGCCGAAGAACGTCGGCAGGTCACTATCGAGGCCCCGGCTTTCCTGGTCGCGGTGGTACCGGACATGCCCGGTGGGCGCCTCTCCAGCCACGACCGCGACCTGTTGGGCCTGGCCCGGCAATTGGCCGATGCCGATGGCGAGCGGCCGGGTGCCGTGCTGGCCGTGGTCTTTGGCAGTGGCGAAGGCTTCGGCGAGCTGAAAGTGCGTGAAGGTTTCAGCGAGGCTGGCATCGACCGGCTGATCGCACTGGGCGGCGATGATTTCGACGGCTACGCGCCGGAGGCCCGCCTGGCGGCCCTTACCGCCGTTGACGGCGAGTTCTCCCCGCGTCACTGGCTGTTGCCCGACTCCAAGCTGGGCGGTGCCGACCTGGGGCGGCGCTTGGCCGCCCGCTTGCGGGAGCGGCCTGCCACCGGCGTCTGGCAGATCGAGCAGGACGATGCTTGTGCGCTGGGCTGGCGTTGCACCGGGCGGGGTGCCGCTGGCACCACCGATATCCAGCGTGCCCTGCCGCGTGTCGTACTGGCGTTGGCTGAATGCGCCGAGCCCGTTTCCGAGACTCGTCATGCGGTGCAGCCGCTGGCCTTGTCTCAATCGCTGCCTCCGCTGCTGGGCCGCATCGACGACCTGGGCCAGGTGGCCGTCGACCCGGCCGGCGTGGCCCTGGCCGAAGCCGAGTTCATTCTCTCCGCCGGCAACGGCGTCAAGGACTGGGAAGGCTTCCATCAAGCCGCCAAGGCGCTGGGCGCGACCGAGGGTGCCTCGCGGGTGGCGGTGGACGACGGCTTCATGCCGCGCCACCGCCAGGTGGGTGCCACCGGGACCTGGGTTACCGCGCGGGTCTATGTGGCGGTGGGCATCAGCGGGGCCATCCAGCACCTTCAAGGCATTCAGAGCTGCGACAAGGTGGTGGCCATCAATCTCGATCCGGGATGCGACATGATCAAGCGCGCCGATCTGGCGGTGATTGGCGACTCGGCGAGCATACTCGCGGCACTGGTCGAGATGGTGCAGCGGCAACGAGAGGAGAAGCGCGATGCGGCCTGACACCCAGGTACCTGGAGCACAAAAGACAGGCACACAAGCTACTGGTGCTCAACGAGATGGTGCGCTCGAGGTGGCGGTGCTGGTCTCCGTCGGCCGCCACCCCGTGACCGGACGCGCCCGGCGTGCCGATCAGGATGCCCGTGGCGTGGAACTGGCCCTGTCGCTCGACAGGGCGCGCATCACGCTGCTGCACGCCGGGGGGTTCGACGAAGAGAGCGAGAGTGCTATACGCGGCTATCTGGGCATGGGCTTTCCCGCCATGACCCTGGTCGAGCAGCCGCAGGGCGCCGATGTGATCCCCGCCCTGGCGGATAAGCTGAATGAGGCACGGCCGCAACTGGTGATCGCTGGCGAGCGTGCTGAGCGGGGAGAGGGATCCGGGCTGTTGCCCTACCTGCTCGCCGAACGCTTAGGCTGGCCGCTGGTCAACGGCCTGGCCGATGTGGAAAAGATCGAACATGGCGTGGCCACGCTACTCCAGGCTCTGCCCCGCGGGCAACGCCGCCGGCTCCAGGTGAGGCTGCCGGCCATCGTGACCGTTGACGCTGCCGCCTCGGCGGCGCGCCAGAGCGCTTTCGGCCCGGCCCAGCGAGGTGAGATCGAGGCCGAGCCGGCAGCGGTCGAGTGGGACGAGGCCCCGCCGGAATGGAATGTGGCGCCGGCGCGCAAGCGCCCCAAGCGGCTCAAGATCGTCAAGGCGGCATCGGCTCGGGACCGCTTCAAGGCCGCTGCGGCCAAGGCCGAAGGCGCTGGAGGCCAGGTGTTGACCGATGTGACGCCGGAGCAGGGTGCCGAAGAGATCTTCAAGTTGCTCAAGGATGAGGGTGTCCTCCGATAGCTCTGCCTGAAACGCCCAACCAAACGCAACGACCCCGGCCAAGGCCGGGGTCGCGTGGTTGCTTCTTGCGTGAGGTTGGCGGTGTATCAGGCCGACTTGGCGAGCGCCAGCCCGCGCTGCTCATCCCGCAGCCCTTTGACCAGACAGTAGGCCATGCCCAGCAGCACCAGGGTGAAGGGCAGCCCGGTGGCCACGGCGCCGGCCTGTAGTGCGCCCAGCGCGGTGCTGCCGCCGCCGTAGAGCAGAATGCCGGCGATCACGCCTTCCAGAACCGCCCAGAACACACGCTGGCCACGGGGCGCGTCGGTTTTGCCGCCGGCGGTGATGTTGTCAATCACCAGTGAGCCGGAATCCGACGAGGTGATGAAGAAGATCAACACCAGCAGGATCGCCAGGCTGGAGGTCAAGGTGGTCAACGGCAGGTGCTCGAGCATCTGGAACATCGCCAGCGAGACGTCGCTGATGCCATCGGCCAGGGCACCGATGCCGGCGGCCGACTGGTCAAGGGCGGTGCCGCCGAAGACGCTCATCCACACCAGCGTGACCAGGGTCGGCACCAGCAGTACGGCGATCAGGAACTCGCGTACCGTGCGCCCGCGGGAGACCCGTGCGATGAACATGCCGACGAAGGGCGACCAGGAGATCCACCAGGCCCAATAGAACACCGTCCAGCCATGGTACCAGGTGGTGTCGTCGCGACCGATCCAGTTGGAGAGCGGCACGATATGGCCCGCATAGGCTAGGGTGGTGCTCCACAGGTTGTTGACGAACAGCAGCACGCCGCCGGTCGCCAGCACGAAGGTGAGCAGCCCCAGGGCGATCACCATGTTGATATTGGAGAACAGCTTCACGCCGCCGTCGATGCCGCGCCACACCGAGAACAGTGCCACGGCGGTGACCACCACGATGATCGCCAGTTGGGTGCCGATGGTGTTGGGCACGCCCCACAGGTAGTTGAGACCGCCCGCCGCCTGGGAGGCGCCGAAGCCCAGCGAGGTGGCAAGGCCGAAGATCGTCGCCAGCACCGCGACGATGTCGATGACGTGACCGAACCAGCCGCGCACCCGCTCCCCGAGGATCGGCGTGAAAGCCGAGCGCAGGGTCAGCGGTAGGCCGCGATTGTAGGCGAAGAAGGCCAACGACAGTCCCACCACGCCGTAGATCGCCCAGGGGTGCAGGCCCCAATGGAACATGGTGGCGCCGATGGCCGCGCTGGCCCCGGCCGGGGTGTGCGCTTCGGCATTGAGCGGAGTGCCGTACCAGTCGGTGTAATAGGCCACCGGTTCGGCCACGCTCCAGAACATCAGGCCGATGCCCATGCCCGCGGCGAACAGCATAGCGAACCAGGAGGTGGTCGAATATTCCGGCCGGGCCTGGCTGCCGCCCAGGCGAATACGCCCCATCGGCATGGCGATTAGCGCCAGACACAGCAGCACGAACAGGTTACCGGCGATCATGAACAGCCAGTCGAAGTATTCGATCGACCAGCCGCGGGCCGTGGAGAGGTGACTGTTGGCAGCGTCGGGGTAGATCAGTGCGTAGAGGATGAAAGCTAGAATGGCCAGGGCCGAGAGAGGGAATACGGGATGATGGAAATCCATCCCCAGCACCTGGGCATTGTCCTGCCCGGGTCTGAGGATCGGGGCATCGTCATGCATCATGGGGATTCCTCGCGTTGTTGTTGGAGTCCGCAAGCGACAAGCGCTCCCGGGCGGACCATTGTTGGGCCAGGTCGGCGCAGGAAATGTCGTGAAAGCGACCTCCAGCTATCCGCTGGCTCATCAAGGCGGCGGCGTGTCTCTGGCAGGTAAGTAGATGTCTCTGTCGGGCAAGTGCCTCATGGTGGAGGGCATAGGCTGAAGCGGCGGAATGTACCGCACCATGACAACAACGATTGGAGCCTGACATGAGCCAAGCCAACCGAGGAGTCGTCTACAAGGGCCCGGGTAAGGTCGACGTCGAATCCATTCCCTATCCGGAACTCGCCCTCGGCAATCGCAAATGTGACCACGGTGTGATCCTGAAGGTCGTCACCACCAATATTTGCGGCAGCGACCAGCACATGGTGCGCGGCCGTACCACCGCGCCGTCTGGCCTGGTGCTGGGCCACGAGATCACCGGCCTGGTGATCGAGTGCGGGCGCGACGTGGAGTTCATCAAACCGGGCGACCTGGTCTCGGTGCCCTTCAACATTGCCTGCGGACGCTGCCGCAACTGCAAGGAAGGCAAGACCGGTATCTGTCTCAACGTCAACCCGGCACGTCCCGGTGCCGCTTACGGTTACGTCGACATGGGTGGCTGGGTCGGCGGCCAGACGGAATACGTCATGGTGCCCTATGCCGATTTCAACCTGCTGAAGTTCCCCGACACCGACCAGGCCATGGAGAAGATCCGCGACCTGACCCTGCTCTCCGACATCTTTCCCACCGGCTTCCACGGCTGCGTGACGGCCGGCGTCGGACCGGGCAGCACCGTTTATATCGCCGGAGCCGGCCCGGTGGGACTGGCGGCAGCGGCGTCGGCCCAACTACTGGGGGCGGCCTGCGTGATCGTCGGCGACATGATCGAGGAGCGCTTGGCCCAGGCCCGCAGCTTTGGCTGCGAGACCATCGACCTGACTCAGGACGGCGACATGGCCGACCGGCTCGAGGCGATCCTCGGCGAGCGCGAGGTCGACTGCTTCGTCGACTGCGTTGGCTTCGAGGCCCACGCCTGCGGTTGCAACCATGACCAGGAGGCGCCTGCCACCGTGCTCAACTCGGCGATGCAGATGACTCGGGCCGGCGGCCAGATCGGCATCCCGGGCCTCTATGTGACCGAAGATCCCGGTGCCGTTGACGATGCCGCCAAGCAGGGTGCGCTGAGCATGCGCTTCGGCCTTGGCTGGGCCAAGTCCCACTCCTTCCACACTGGGCAGTGCCCGGTAATGAAGTATCACCGTCCGCTGATGCAGGCGATCCTGTTCAACAAGATCAAGATTGCCGATGCGGTCAATGTGCAGATGATCTCACTGGATCAGGCGCCGCAGGGCTATGCCGATTTCGACGGCGGTGCGGCGAAGAAATTCGTCATTGACCCTCACGGCAGCGTGGCCGCGTAAGTCAGGAGAGGACCCGAACTGGTCGACGCCGCACCTTGAAGGCGGTGCGGCGAGCCATTTCAGGGTATCGCCCCCATGGCAGCGTGGCTGCCGGACGCCCGAACGGGTAATCTACAGGAGCAAATGACGGTAACGGCAGCAGGAGGTAGGAGAGATGATGTACGCCGACTTGATCGATGCGGAGGACTTCCGTCAGCGCCTGGCGGCGCTGGGCATCGACCTGCCTGCCGATGCCGAACCCGATACCTGTGCTCGACTTGCCGCTCAGCGGCAAGTCGAGACGGGAGTGCCCGGTCTGGCGGCGCTGGTCGCCGAGCTGGAAGCTCAGGCCGGCGTCATGCTGCCTGAGGTGCGCGAAGCGCTGGTGAACCATCTGCGGCCGGTCGTCGACTAGTCACCGGCACACGCCCGCAGCGCTGTTGACATCCGATCGTCCGATCGAGCCCGAGTGAAAAGCAATCGCCCCCGGCCTTGGCCGGGGGGCGATTGCTTTTTACATCACGAGGAGTAGGTGACGCCTAGCCCCTCACCAACTGCAGGTGGGGGGCGCTGTTCCCGAGGTTCTCCTGCAGCCGCTCGCTGTACCAGTCGATGAAGTCGATCACGCCGAACTCGTAGGTCTCCGAGTAGGGGCCGGGCTGGTAGGCCTTGGAATTGATGCCGCGCTGGTTCTCCTCGGCCAGGCGCTTATCCTGGGCGTTGGTGGCATCCCACACCCGACGCATCTCTTCGGGCTGATAGTCGACACCTTCCACGGCATCCTTGTGTACCAGCCACTTGGTGGTCACCAGAGTCTCCTGCGGGCCCAGCGGCAGCACGCGGAACACGACGGCGTGGTCGCCCATGAAGTGGTTCCAGGAGTTGGGCAGGTGCAGGATGCGCAGCGAACCCATGTCGGGGCTGGTCAAACGGCCCATCAGCTTGCGGCAGGCCGGCTTGCCGTCCATGGTCATCGAGACCACGCCATCCAGCAGCGGCGTGCGGGTCAGCCGGTTGCGCTTGCCGAAGCGCTTGAGCTGCCAGGGAACCTGTTGCTCGTCCCAGTCGGACTGCTTCTTCGCCACCAGCGCCTTGTAGGCGGGCGTGGCGCGGGGATCGTCGGTGTCGTCGAATTCCTGCAGCGAGTTGAGTAGCTCCGGGTGGGAGCCGTTGCAGTGGTAGCACTCGCGATTGTTCTCGATCACCAGCTTCCAGTTGGCCTGCTCGACGATGTTCGACTCCACCGCGACCTTGAGGTTGCCCATCTCGTAGGGCTCGAGATAGTGCTCCAGGGTGATCAGGAAGTCATCGATGGCGGCGGGCGGTTGCTCGGCCAGGCTGATGAAGATGAAGCCGCCGCCGGTGCGCACGTGGACCGGCTTGAGACCGTAGGTGGAAAGATCGAAGTTCTCGCCCATGTCGCTGCCGGCGAACAGCAGGCGACCGTCGAGCTCGTAGGTCCACTGGTGGTAGGGGCAGACCAGCTTGGCCACCTTGCCCTTGTCGCTGACGCACAGCCGCGAGCCGCGATGGCGGCAGACGTTATGAAAGGCATGGATGGTACCGCCGTCGCCGCGTACCAGGATCACCGGGTTGTCGCCGACCTGCAGGGTCATGTAGTTGCCCTTGGCAGGGATCTCGCAGGTCATGCCAGCGAAAAGCCACTCCTTGCCGAAGATTTCCTGCATGTCCAAGGCGAACAGCCGGGCATCGTTGTAGAAGGGCTGGGGCAGCGAGAAGTTGTGCTCACGTTCGGCGAGCATCGTGGAGACGGCTTGCCGCGCCGGGTCCAGGGGGTCGTCCAGGGCAGTGGGTGAGATCGGGTCCATGGGAATACATCCTCATAGCTGGCCGCGGCTGCGGCATCGGTCGAATTGTTGGGTGTCGCCAAGGGTTCGGCATTGTGATTGTGTAGGGTGCCGGATACGAGTAGGGCGAGTGTGGATCAGGCGCTGAATGCTCAGTTGTCTGCCGACGACAAGCATGAATGCAGGCGCGACGCGCGGAAGGAGGAAAGACATATCTGATGGGAGTCATGGGCATGCCCGTGTCGCAGTCAGGCAAGTCGGGGCCTTGTCGCCTGGCGCAGAATTCGTTCAACGGCAGGCGGTGTTCCGCAGTCGGAGCCTTCCACGCTGATCAATGCCAGGCGACACGACATGACCATGAACTTTCTCAACCCCGTCACGACCCAGACCTGGACCAACGGCCGCCACTTGGTGCGCTGTGTCAAGGTGATCCAGGAGACCTGGGACGTTCGCACCTTCTGTTTCATGGCCGAGCAGCCGGTGCTGTATTTCTTCAAGCCGGGGCAGTTCGTGACCCTGGAGCTGGAGATCGAAGGCGAGCCGATCATGCGCTCCTATACCATCTCCAGTTCGCCGTCCGTCCCCTACAGCTTCTCGATCACCGTCAAGCGGGTGCCCGGCGGCAAGGTGTCCAACTGGCTCCACGACAACCTCAAGTCGGGTGATGAGCTGGCGGTGCACGGTCCGGTGGGTAACTTCAACGCCATCGACTACCCGGCGGAGAAGATCCTGATGCTCTCCGGTGGAGTGGGCATTACGCCGCTAATGTCCATGGTGCGCTGGTTCTTCGATACCAATGCCGCCGTGGATATCGCGTTCGTCCACAGCGCGCGTACCCCCAAGGACATCATCTACCACCGCGAGCTGGAGCATATTTTCTCGCGAATTCCCGAGTTCAAGCTGCATATCGTCTGCGAGCGTAGCGACGAGTTGGGCGAGATCTGGTCCGGCTTCCGTGGTTATCTCAGCCAGGCGATGCTGGAGCTGATGGCGCCGGACTTCCTCGAGCGCGAGATCTTCTGCTGCGGCCCCACGCCCTACATGAATGCCGTCAAGCAACTGCTCAAGGACAACGGCTTCGACATGAGCCGTTACCACGAGGAGTCCTTCGGTGCCACGCCGCTCGAGGTCAAGGAGGAGGCACTCGAACTTGCCGAGATAGCCGGCGCCGAGGAGCCGGACCTGGCCGAAGCGCTGATGGTCGAGTTCAGTGCCAGCGGCAAGAGCGTGCGCATCCAGCCGGGCGAGACGGTGCATGCCGCCGCCGCCAAGCTGGGCCTGCACATTCCAAAGGCCTGCGGCATGGGCATCTGCGGCACCTGCCGGGTGCCGCTCGCTTCCGGTCAGGTGGACATGGAGCACAACGGCGGCATCACCGACGAGGATGTCGCCGAGGGCTACATCCTCTCCTGTTGCAGCAAGCCCCTGGGCGACGTGGTGGTGGAGTACTGATCGGGTCCGGCACGGCTCAGGAGGCCTGGTCCGTGCCGAACAACTCATCGACGCTGCACACCTCGCCGCAGCGGTCCAGCGTATAGCCGGGTAGCTCGCGGACGGCCGCCTGAAACGCCTCGCCGCGGATCATCTCGAGCAGACGCTTGACGCTGGGTTCAGTCAGGCTCCTGCGCTGGCACAGCAACAAATAATGCTCGCTGGCCAGCGGCAGGTAATCCAGGCCGAACTGGCATGCAGCGGCCTCGACGCCGAAGCCGACGTCGGCCATGCCGGCGGCGATATAGGCGGCAACTGCAGAGTGGGTGTACTCCTCGAGTTCGAAACCCGGGATGCGCAGGGACGAGAGCCCGGCGTCGCGCAGCAGGATGTCGAGCAGGGCGCGAGTGCCCGAGGCCTGCTGGCGATTGATGAAGCGCACGTCGCCGCGGGCCAGGTCAGCCAGGCCGGCGATCTCCCTGGGGTTGCCTGGCCCCACCATGAGCCCCTGGCGACGGGTGATGAAGCGGATGATGCAGTGGCTGCGCGGACGCAGCTGACGGCGATAGTTCTGCATCAACGGGCCCTGGGTCGCCGTGGTCGGCATGTGATAGCCGGCCACGTCGCAGACGCCACGGTTGAGTGCGGCTAAGGCCTCCGCGGGGCTGCAGTACTGCAGGTCGAGCTGGAAATCATGGGCGAAGCGGGGCAGCAGCGCCACCGCATAGCCGTGACTGGCGTGCATGCGCAGCACCGGCTCGACCCCTTCGAGCAGTTGCTGGAGTTCGAGGTTGAGTTCCGAGCCCAGGCTCTCGAGCTGTGGTCCGAGTCGGGCGGAAACCCGCTGGCGAGCCCACAGCAGCTTGTCTCCCAGCGGCGAGAGGCGCGCTCCACGCCCCTTCTGCATTTCCACCAGGGGGGCGCCGAAGAACTCTGCCCACTTGTTGAGCAAGTTCCAGGCGTGGCGATAGGAGATGCCAGCCTCGGCGGCGGCCTCGGTCAGCTTGCCGCTGCGATGGATGCCCTGCAGCAGCCCGAACAGCTGGGGATCCAGGCGGTTACCCGCCTCGTCGGTGAAGGACCAGGCTGGCTCGATTCGAATACGCTTCATATGCTGTATTTTTCATATTTCGAAACGAAGGCAGTGCTGCTACTTTCACAAGTAGCGCACCAGTACGCGAGACTACAGAACCTTATTCTATATATGCACTGTAGTACATAACCAGACCATAACTAGCAGTTTCGAACGTACCGACGCAATGACGCGCCCTACGTTCGTTTCGAGGCCAGACCATGCCCATTAGCGCTTTTCCCCAGTGGACACCGGCGTTGCTGCAGGAACAGATCGACGCCCACAAGCACAGGCCCGGTGCTCTGTTACCGATTCTGCACGCGATCCAGGATCGTTTCGGCCATATTCCCCGCGAGGCGGTGCCGCTCATTGCCGAATCGTTGCAGCTCACCCGTGCCGAAGTGCACGGAGTGATCAGCTTTTATCACCACTTTCGTACCAGCCCTCCGGGGCGCCATGTGGTGCAGATCTGCCGTGCGGAGGCATGCCAGGCGCGGGGCTCCCGTGCGCTGGAGATGCATGCACGGGAAACCCTCGGCATCGACTACCACCAGACCTCCGTTGACCGTGAGATCACCCTGGAGCCGGTCTACTGCCTGGGCAACTGCGCGTGTGGCCCGTCGCTGCGCGTCGATGACCGCATTCTCGCCCGGGTCACTCCCGAGCGTTTCGATCGGCTGGTCGACGAGCTGACCACCCAAGTGCTGAAGGTGAGCTGATGACCACGAGACTCTTTGTCCCCCGTGAAACAACTGCGCTGGCATTGGGCGCCGACGAGGTCGCCGAGCGCATCGTGGCCGAGGCCGAGGCCCGCGGCGTCGAGGTCGAGCTGGTGCGTAACGGCTCGCGCGGGCTGTTCTGGCTGGAGCCGCTGGTCGAGGTCGAGACCGCCGCCGGGCGCATTGCCTACGGGCCGGTGGCACCCGAGGACGTGGCCGAACTGTTCGATGCCGGCTTGCTCAAGGGCGACGAGGCATCGTTGCTTTGCCAGGGGCCGGCCGAGGAGATTCCTTATCTGCAGGCCCAGCAGCGTCTGACCTTTTCGCGCATCGGTGTCACCGACCCGCTGTCGCTGGAGGACTATTGTGCCCACGACGGCTTCCGCGGATTGCGCCGGGCGCTTGGCCTCGATTCCCAGGCCATCGTCGACGAGGTCAAGGCCTCCGGCCTGCGCGGCCGCGGTGGGGCGGCGTTTCCCACCGGCATCAAGTGGCAGACCGTGCTCGATGCCCCCGCCGCGCAGAAGTACATCGTCTGCAATGCCGACGAGGGCGATTCCGGCACCTTCGCCGACCGCCTGGTGATGGAGTGCGACCCCTACCTGTTGATCGAGGGCATGGCCATCGCCGGTCTCGCCGTGGGCGCTACCCAGGGCTACGTTTACCTGCGTTCGGAGTATCCCCTGGCCCAGGAGATCTTCAACGAGGCCATCGCCCGCGCCGAGGCCGCCGGCTATCTCGGCACCGACATCCTCGGCAGTGGCCGGCGCTTCGATCTCGAGGTGCGCCTCGGTGCCGGCGCCTATATCTGCGGCGAGGAAACCTCGCTGCTCGAGAGTCTCGAAGGCAAGCGCGGCATGGTGCGCTTCAAGCCGCCGCTGCCGGCCATCGAAGGCCTGTTCGGCCAGCCCACCGTGGTCAACAACGTGCTGTCGCTGGCGGCGGTGCCCTTCATTCTCGGCGACGGCGGACAAGCCTACGCCGACTACGGCATGGGCCGTTCGCGGGGCACCCTGGCATTGCAGCTGGCCGGTAACGTCAAGCGCGGCGGGTTGGTGGAGCTGGCTTTCGGCACCACCCTGCGCCAGCTGATGGAGGACTTCGGCGGCGGTACTTGTACCGGACGGCCACTACGCGCGGTGCAGGTGGGCGGCCCGCTGGGCGCCTATCTGCCGGAAAGCCAGTGGGACCTGCCGCTCGACTACGAAGCCTTCGCCGAGGTTGGCGCGGTGCTCGGTCACGGCGGCGTGGTGATGTTCGACGATACGGTGGACATGGCCGAGCAGGCGCGCTTTGCCATGGAGTTCTGCACGGTGGAGTCGTGCGGCAAGTGCACCCCCTGCCGCATCGGATCGGTACGCGGCGTCGAGGTGATCGACCGCATTCGCGCGAGCGACCGCCGTGAGGCCAACATCGAGCTGCTCGCCGACCTGTGCGAGACCATGGTGGACGGCTCGCTCTGCGCCATGGGCGGCATGACGCCCTTCCCCGTGCAGAGCGTGATGAAACACTTTCCCGACGATCTGCAGCGCGACGCACAGCCGCATTGAGCGGGAGGAGGCCCGACATGTTGCACTATTACGATCCCAAGCAGACGTCCGCTCCGCAGCATTTCCTGCCGGAGCGCGACTACGGCACCCCGGCTCGGCTCTCCGAGACGCTCGTCAGCCTCGAGATCGACGGCGTCGAGGTCACGGTGCCGGAGGGCACCTCGGTGCTGCGCGCCGCGGCCCTGGCCGACATCAACATTCCCAAGCTGTGTGCCTCGGACAACCTCGAGGCGTTCGGCTCCTGCCGCCTGTGCGCAGTGCAGATCGAGGGCAGGCGCGGCCTGCCGGCTTCCTGCACCACGCCGGTCGCGGCCGGCATGAAGGTCACCACGCAGAATGCACGGCTGGCCAAGCTGCGGCGCAACGTGATGGAGCTCTACATCTCCGATCATCCGCTGGACTGCCTGACCTGTCCGGCCAACGGCGACTGCGAACTGCAGGACATGGCCGGTGCGGTGGGCTTGCGCGAGGTGCGCTACGGTTTCGAGGGCGAGAATCATCTGGACGCCGAGACCGACGACTCCAACCCCTACTTCAGCTTCGATCCCAGCAAGTGCATTGTCTGCTCGCGCTGCGTGCGCGCCTGTGAAGAGGTGCAGGGCACCTTCGCCCTGACCATCGAGGGGCGCGGCTTCGAGTCCAAGGTCGCCGCCGGCCAGAGCGAGGCGTTCATGGATTCCGAGTGCGTCTCCTGCGGCGCCTGCGTGCAGGCCTGCCCGACCTCGACGCTGATGGAGAAATCGGTGATCGAGCAGGGCCAGCCGGAGCACAGCGTGGTAACCACTTGCGCCTACTGCGGCGTGGGCTGCTCGTTCAAGGCCGAAATGCAGGGCGACCGGGTGGTGCGCATGGTGCCGTACAAGGGCGGCGACGCCAACCACGGCCACTCCTGCGTCAAGGGCCGCTTCGCCTTCGGCTACGCCACCCACCCCGACCGCCTGAAGACGCCAATGATTCGCGAGTCGATCGACCAACCGTGGCGCGAGGTGAGTTGGGAGGAGGCGATTGCCTTCGCCGCTGAGCGGCTCAAGGCGATCCAGGCCAAGTACGGTCGCGAGAGCATCGGCGGCATCACTTCCTCTCGCTGCACCAATGAGGAAACCTATCTGGTGCAGAAGCTGGTGCGCGCCGCCTTCGGCAACAACAACACCGACACCTGTGCCCGGGTCTGCCATTCGCCCACCGGCTATGGCCTCAAGACCACCCTGGGCGAGTCCGCCGGTACCCAGACCTTCGATTCGGTGATGAAGGCCGACATTATCATGGTCATTGGCGCCAACCCCACCGATGCCCACCCGGTGTTCGCCTCGCAGATGCGTCGTCGCCTGCGCCAGGGCGCCGAGCTGATCGTCGTCGACCCGCGCCGTATCGACCTGCTCAAGACGCCGCACCATCGCGGCGCCCAGCACATTGCCCTGCGCCCCGGCACCAACGTGGCGATGATCAATGCCTTGGCTCACGTGGTGATCAGCGAAGGGCTCGAGGACCGCGAGTTCATCGCCGAGCGCTGCGACGCGGCGGGCTACCAGGCTTGGCGTGAGTTCATCCTCGATCCGCGCCATGCGCCGGAGAACGTCGAGGCGATCACCGGCGTGTCTGCCGAGCAGGTACGTCGTGCCGCGCGCACCTATGCCCAGGCACCCAACGGCGCGATCTACTACGGGCTCGGCGTCACCGAACACAGCCAGGGCTCGAGCATGGTGATGGGTATCGCCAACCTGGCCATGGCCACTGGCAACATCGGCCGTGAAGGGGTAGGCGTCAATCCGTTGCGCGGACAGAACAACGTTCAGGGTTCCTGCGACATGGGTTCCTTCCCCCACGAGCTGCCGGGCTACCAGCACGTCGGCGACCCCGCCGTGCGCGAGCGCTTCGAGGCGGCCTGGGGCGTGCCCATCGACGATGAGCCGGGCCTGCGCATCCCCAACATGTTCGACGCCGCCGTGGCTGGCGACTTCAAGGCACTCTACGTGCAGGGCGAGGACATCGCCCAGTCCGACCCCAACACCCAGCACGTCGAGCTGGCGCTGCGCTCGCTGGAGTGCCTGATCGTGCAGGACATCTTCCTCAACGAGACGGCCAAGTTCGCCCACGTGCTGTTGCCGGGCTCCTCCTTCCTGGAGAAGGACGGCACCTTCACCAACGCCGAACGGCGCATCAACCGCGTGCGCAAGGTGATGCCGCCGTTGGCTGGCAAGCAGGATTGGGAAGTGACAGTGGATCTGGCCAATGCGCTGGGCTATCCCATGCACTACGATCATCCGTCTCAGATCATGGACGAGATCGCCGGCCTCACGCCAAGCTTCGCCGGGGTCAGCTACGCGCGACTCGACGAGCTGGGCAGCATCCAGTGGCCGTGCAACGAGGTCCACCCCAAGGGCACCCCGACCATGCACATCGAGGACTTCCCCATCGGCCTCGGTCAGTTCGCCATCACCGACTACGTGGAGAGCGACGAACTCAGCAACCGCCGCTTCCCGCTGCTGTTGACCACTGGGCGGATCCTCTCCCAGTACAACGTTGGCGCCCAGACCCGACGCACCCACAACCAGGCCTGGCACGACGAGGACGTGCTCGAGCTGCATCCTTCCGATGCCGAACTGCGTGGCGTACGCGACGGCGACTGGGTCGGTATCACCAGCCGTGCCGGTCAGACGGTGCTGCGTGCGCGAGTCAGCGATCGCATGCCGCCGGGAGTGGTCTACACTACCTTCCACCATCCGGGCAGCGGGGCCAACGTGATCACCACCGACAGTTCCGACTGGGCGACCAACTGCCCAGAATACAAGGTGACCGCCGTGCAGGTCGAGAAGGTCAGCCAGCCGTCCGCCTGGCAGCGCCAATTCCAGACCTTCGACCGGCTGCAGCTCGAGCTATTGCGCGGCGGAGCCAAGGACGAAGCGGGCCAGGCTCTCAGTGGAGCGCGTGAATGAGAGACGACCACAGCCGCTGCCGGGTTCCGGTGGACGTGCGCCAGGACGGCAGCGCCGAGCGGCTGGAGGACAGCATCGCGGTGGAGACGGCGGTGGCGCTGGTCTACAACGGCATTTCCCACGCCGTCATGATGGCCACGCCGGCCGACCTCGAGGACTTTGCCCTCGGTTTCAGCCTCACCGAGGGCATTCTGCAGACGCCGGATGAACTCTACGGTATCGAGGTGTGCGAAGAAGCCGCCGGCGTCAGTGTGCGGATGGAGATCGCCACCCAGCGTTTCATGGAGCTGAAGCAGCATCGTCGCAGCCTGGCCGGGCGTACCGGTTGCGGGCTGTGCGGCACTGAGTCGCTGGAACAGGCGATTCGCCCAATCGGCCGGGTGACGGCACCTGCCGTTGGCGATGGCGCCATCCAGCAGGCGCTGGAGGCGCTGCGCTGGCACCAGCCGCTGCAGCGCGAAACCGGGGCCACCCATGGTGCCGCCTGGTGCGGCCTCGACGGGCAGGTGCAACTGGCCCGTGAGGATGTCGGGCGCCACAACGCCCTGGACAAGCTGATCGGTGTCATGATGAGGCGCCGTCTTGCGATGGCGGACGGCTTCGCTCTGGTCTCCAGTCGTGCCAGCTACGAGATGGTGCAGAAATGCGCTGCCGTCGGTATCGGCTGTCTGGTCGCGGTGTCGGCGCCCACCTCGCTCGCCATCGAGCAGACGCGTCAGGCGGGCCTGATGCTGGTCGGTTTCGCCCGCACGGGGCGCCACGTTATTTATCATCAGCCGACAAGCGAAAGCGTGCCGGCCATTCAAGCCAGCGGAGGTTGATTCGCCATGAGCCGCAGCCTGCTCGATTCCCTGATCCACATGGCGAACCAGATCGCCGCCAACAACGCTCACTACGGCGATGACGCCACCGAGCGTGTGTATACCCACCTGAAGAAGTTCTGGGCGCGCAGCATGAAGCGCCAGATCGTCGAGTACCTTCAGCAGGACGGCAGCGAGCTGTCGCCTCTGGCCCGGCAGGCCATCGAGCGGCTGGCACAGAGCCAGAGCGAGACACATTCGGCGAGGGCCTGACACCCGATATCGGCCTTTCCCGTGCTGTTTCAACGAAAGGGAGCGAGTCTCTCTTTCGCCTTGGCCTGCCTATGGTATATTCGGCCCACGCGTCTCATGGGTCGGTCGGCGGCCTTGTCGTTCCCAGCCCCATGTGACGAGATCCCCTCGAAGGGAGGCGTGCCATATCCTCATGGCGCGGGCCATGGCCGGTCCGATAATTCGATCGACTCGAGTCGGCAATAATTCCATTACGCACGGGACAGGGGCTCATGAACAGGGCATTCTTCCAGGCTGCCGCCTTGATGGCAGGCTTTTTCGCGCTTGTGCCGGCGGCGCAGGCCAATATTCCCGATTCTTCCCATGAACTCGACGGCATGCTGGCCGGTCAGCCGATGCTATGGCAGGTGCTGGATGCGACGGTCATGCCTGAAGGGCTGACGGCCGAGGAAGTATGGCTCAGCATCGACCTGCGCAGCCGCCAGGTACGGGTGCTGCGCGGCGAGACCGAGATCAAGCGCATCGAGCACCTCGCCTTCGGTGCTGGTGGTGCGGCACCGCTGCGTGCCAAGGGCAGTTCGATGACGCCGCTGGGTGAATTCCGCGTCGATCGCATCAATCGCGCCTCGCGCTTCGGCCTGTTCTTCGGCTTCGACTATCCCAACGCCCAGGTCGCCGAGGAAGCGCTGCGCAGCGGCAAGATCTCCCTCCAGGAGTACTGGTACATCGAGGAGTACCGGCGACGTCATGGCCGGGCACCGCACACCACCTCGCTGGGCGGACTGATCGGTATCCACGGTCTGGGCCGCGGCGACCCCGACGTGCATCGCAACTTCGACTGGACCGAAGGCTGTGTGGCGGTCAGCAACGAGGAGATCCGCGCGCTCGACCCTTGGCTGCGCATCGGCACGCGGGTGGTGATCACCGGCTAGGCATAGGGGAGACTGGCGGAAGAGCGAGGGAGTCGAACCCTCCAGGGACCGCTGGCAGCCCCTACTAGATTTGAAGTCTAGTCGCCCCACCGGGGGTCGATCCTCTTCCCTGAGTGTCACGTCGTAGAATGTTCAACGCCACATCTCGGCGTTGCGTATCACGCGCTCGTCGCCGATGCGTCGTGTGAATCCCACTCTATCAAAGAATTCAAGAATTTGAATGGCGAGTTTACGGCCGGTGCCGATGCGATCGCGAAAGGCGGCCGTGCGGACCCGGCCATGCTCGCGCTTGAGCGACTGCACGACGGCGGCCATCTCGGCCACTGTGGCGGCCGGATAGAAGTGGTCGCGACGCACCTGGTAGAGCCGACCGAGACGGGCGCAGGCGGTGAGCACTTCACGGATGCGCGTCTCGTCGAGATTCTGGCTTTCGAAACCCTCGTTGGCGGCCAGGTCGCGTACTCGCGGCGGCTGGAAGCGCACTGAGGCGATGAGCGGCTCGAGCCGCGCCCATAGCGCTTCGTCCTCCTCGCCGAGGCTGGCATGGTGACCGGGCAGGGCGACGAAGGGGCCTTGGGCCTCCAGCTTGCCGCCCGCGATCAGGCGCTCCAGCAGTTGCCGGCCCGTCGCTTCGGACAGTTCGGGCATGGCCTGGCGGATCAGGCGGGCGCGCTCGGTGCCGAGCATCGAGGGCTCGCGTTCGTGATTGGCGGCGACGGCATCGAGCAGCCGGGCCTCCAGTGTCTTGATGGCCTCGGCCGAGAAGGCGCGGCTTTGCCCCCGGCTCTCCAGTGTCTTACCGCCCAGCGCCGATACGGCCTCGACCAGTGCCGTCACCTCGACGTTGGCATTGCGCGCCAGGGCATCGAGATCGATGCCGGCAGGCTGCTGATGCAGTCCCTCCCTCAGCGCCGGGGTCAGCTCTAGCGGTGTGTTGGCGGCGCACTCGGCCAGCGCGCCGAGCCAGGCCAGCCGTTGGGGGCGGCGCTGGCCGCGCCGCGGCGGGTCGCCTTCGAGCACCGTGCCACCGCCCAAGGTGATCCCTGCCGCAGGATCGCGAACCACGCAGCGGTCGCCCAGGCAGGCGTGCACCGGCTCATCCAGCACCAGTTGGCCCAGCATGCGCTCGCCGGGGGCGAGACGCAGGCCCTCGAGCAGCGCGACACGACCGTTATAGCGGCCCACGCCGAGGTGCACCTGCACCGGCGACCAGTGCTTGAGCGGGTGGGCGGTTTCGAGCAGTTGGAGGTCGACGTCGAAGCGCTTGGAAAGCGGCGTTTCCAGAGCCTCGGCCACGACCCAGTCGCCACGCTGCACGACCTCGCGGCTGACGTCGGCACCGGCCAGGTTGAGCGCCACGCGGTCGCCCTGGCGAGCGTGGTCGCTGTCGCGATGCTGACGGCGCAGGCTGCGTACCCGCGCGCTAATGCCGGAAGGCTCCAGGCGCACCGTGTCCCCCCCGTGCACCCGCCCGGCGAAGGCCGTGCCGGTCACCACCACCCCGGCGCCGCTCTTGGTGAAGACGCGATCGACGGCGAGGCGGAAACGGCCCTGGATGGGGGCAGCGTGCTGCCTGGCAGCGAGGGTCCAGAGGCGGTCGCGTAGGGCCTCCACGCCTTCGCCGGTGTGGCTCGAGATCTCCAGGATCGGTGCGCCATCCAGCGGGGTGCCGGCCAGCAGAGCGGCGATCTGCTCGCATACCTGGCGGCGGCGCGCCGTGTCGACCCGGTCGATCTTGGTCAGGGCCACCAGGCCACGACCGAGCCCCAGCAGGGTGAGAATCTGCAGGTGCTCGAGGGTCTGCGGCATCACGCCGTCGTCGGCGGCCACCACCAGCAGCACCGTGTCGACGCCGGCACTGCCCGCCACCATGTGATGCAGGAAGCGCACGTGGCCGGGTACGTCGACGAAGCCGAGTTCGATGCCGTCGGCTACCTCGGGGTAGGCGAAGCCGGGCTCGATGGTCAGTCCGCGGGCCTTCTCCTCCTTCAACCGGTCGGTATCGATGCCGGTGAGACATCGGATCAGGGCGGTCTTGCCATGGTCGACGTGGCCTGCGGTACCGACGATCACGGCGAATCTCCGTGGTCCTGTCGGTGGGTGGCGGCATAGAGGTCGGGCAGGCGTTCGAGCTGTTTGAGGAAGGTCGCCTCGTCGGCCGGCGTGGCCAGGCAGCGCAGGTCGAGATGCAGGGTGGCGTCGCCGATGCGGCCAATGACCGGGCGCGGCAGCTGGCGCAGGGCGCTCTCCAGGCGACGCAGGTCGCGCTCGCGCTGGCGTCGCTGTCCGGCCCGGGAGCGCCAGGCCAGCGCTCGGCTGGGTAGGCGATCCACCGGCAGTGAGCCGCTGCCGAGCTGGCTGGCACAGGGAGCGAGCGTCACCTCGAAGTCGGCCAGCAGGCCGCGCACGCGGGGCAGCAGGCGCTCGCCGGTAGCGGCAATCTCCTCCTCGGTACGAGTCAGCAGCGCCAGGGTGGGGATGTCGCGCTCGGGGGCGTCGCTGTCGCGGTAGAGGCGCAGGGTGGCCTCCAGTGCCGCCAGGGTCAGCTTGTCCAGGCGCAGGGCGCGCTTGAGCGGGTGGCGTTTGATCGTCTCGATGGCCGTGCGGCGGCCGACGACGATGCCGGCCTGGGGGCCACCGAGCAGCTTGTCGCCGCTGAAGGTGACCACGTCGGCACCGGCGGCGATGGCATCATTCGGCTGAGCTTCGTAGGGCAAGCCGAGGGTGGCGAAGTCGGCCAGCGCGCCGCTGCCCAGATCGACCAGGAAGGGAATGCCGTGGGCGTGGGCGATCTCGGCCAGCCTGGCTTCCGGTACGCTCGCGGTGAAGCCGGTAATGGCGTAGTTGGAGGTGTGCGCCTTGACGATCAGGCCGGTGTGTTCGCCGATGGCGTCCTCGAAGTCGCGTGAGTGGGTGCGGTTGGTGGCGCCGACCTCGCGCAGCCGGCAGCCCGCCGCCTGCATGATGTCGGGCATGCGGAAGGCGCCGCCGATCTCGATCAGCTCGCCGCGTGAGATCAGCGCCTCGCGGCCGGCTCCCAGGGCGCCCAGGGCCAGCAGCACGGCGGCGGCGTTGTTGTTGACCACGGTGGCTGCCTCGGCACCGGTCAGCTCGCACAGCAATTCCTCGACCAGACGATCGCGGTCGCCGCGACTGCCATCCGCGAGGTCGTACTCCAGCGCTACGGGATGGCGTGCCGCCTCGGCCATGGCGGCGATGGCGGCTTCGGCAAGCGGCGAGCGGCCCAGGTTGGTGTGGATCACCGTGCCGGTGAGGTTGAAGACGGCGCGGGAAGCCGGGCGTGCCAGCTCGGTGAGCCGCACGAGGGCGGCATCGGCCAGGGCGTCGCTGTCGTCACTACCGGGTGCGGTGGGCTCGGCGGCAAGCCGCTGGCGGGCTTCGTCCAGGGTCTGGCGTACCGCGCGCCGCACGAGGCGATGACCATGCCGGGTACGGGCGGCGGCCACGGCGGGATGGGCCAGCAGTGTGTCCACCGCGGGCAGGTTGCGTCGAACGTCCATTGTCGTCTTCAAGTCCATGCCGAGGTCGGTCGTTCCTATTGCAAAGCGGTATCGGGCGTCCTTATGGCATAGCATGACGCACCGGGATGCGTCCAACCCTGGCGCTTAGCCCTCGGCGATCAGCAGCGGATTGAAACCGCTGCGCCGGTAGCGTCCCTCCTCGCCGAGCAGCAGGTCCAGCGCCAGGCTGGCCAGGTCGTCGGCCAGCGGCTCGACGTCGGCATCCAGCGCGCGGGGAAAGATCTTGAGGTAGCTGCCGCAGTCGCCACAGGCCTCGGCCTGGGCTACGGTGGCGTTGTCGTCTTCCTCGTCCGTGTTCGGTGTCAGGCTCAGGTAGTCGAGCTTGCCGCTCTGCTCGCACACGCTGCAAATGGAGCGCTCCAGGTACCACTGGGTCGCGCACAGGCTGCACTGCAAGTAGCGTACGCCGCTGCAACTGGCATCGGTTTCGATCAGGCTGGCCACTGGCGGCGAGCCACAGCAGGGACATAGCGTACGGACTTCGGCGCTGGGGCGGGCCGGGGCCTGTGGCAGCCGGTGTGCCAGGCGATGCCAGGCCACTTGCAGGGCGGCGCCCACCAGCGGCATCAGGCCGCGAGTGGGCGCTTCGCCGGACTCGCCGGCCAGTACCTGGCCGGCGAGTTGCCTGAGCGACTGTTCAGACCGCGTGCGCAGGGCAGCGAGCAGCGGCCGCTGGGCCTCACCGGCGTGCAGCTCCAGCGCGTCGAGCAAGGCCTCGAGTTCGCCTTGAATATCGATGTCGCCCTGCAACGCCTGGATGTTGAGTGGCGGCACGCCATGCTCGAGCGCCAGGTCGAAGGCCGCCGGTTCGGGCTGCCAACTCGACGAGGCCCGCTCCAGCGCGGCCTGCTGGGCATGGGCCAGCCGGGCCATGAAGCCGAGAAATTCCCCTAGCGGTTCGTGTCGCTCGGCGAGCTGCTGCAGGCGCCGGGCGCGCCGGGCGAAGTGATCCTCCGCGGGCAAGCGCACCTCGGACGGGTGCATGATCCCGGTAGGGGCGTTGCCGTAGGCGTGGTTCACGGCGTCTCCTGTTCGCTGTGGTCATGACGACGGCTGATCTCACGGTGCTTGCGCTCTTTTTCCATCTCCTCCTCGTACCACAGGTCGTGATGATGTCTGGCCCAGGCCTTGCTGACCCTGCCCCGTACCATGGCCTGGAACGAGCCCTTGACCCATATGCCCGAGTAGATGTGGATGATCAGGGTAATAATGGCGAGAAAGGCGAGGTAGGCATGGCCCATCGAGGCCAGCCGGCGCAGGGTGATGGGCATCGCCTCGCCGACCAGGGGTTGCCAGATCATCACCCCAGTGATCAGCAATAGGATGATGCAGCCCAGCATGATCCAGTACACCAGTTTCTGGCCGGCGTTGTTTTTGCCCACCGGCGGCAGCTTTTCGTCGCGGTTGGCGAGTACGTCGTCGATCTGCTTGAGCCACTGGATGTCGTGGCGGCGGATCAAGCTTTCCTTGAAGAAGCGCACCGCCATGATGGCGAACATCAGCACCATGAACAGGCCGATCCAGGGGTGCAGGATACGGGTCATGGTCGGCCCGCCGAACAGTCCCGTCAGCGACCAGAAGAAGGGGTGGAAGAACGGCAGCCCGCTGAGGACCAGCAGCACGAAGCTGATGGCCACGAGCCAGTGGTTGAGCCGCTCGCCGAGGCTGTAGCGGCGCAGGTAGGGATCGGATTTGGCCAGGCTCATGGGCGTTCCTCCCTGTTGTCCTGCGCTTCCCCGCTTTCCCGCTCTCTTTGCCGGGCCTCGTCGTCACGCACCGCCTGTTCGTCCTCCTCGCTGTACTCCTTGGGCCCGGCGGTGACGTAGTGGAGGAAGCCGGTCAGTGCGGCCAGCCCGATCGCTGCCGAGGCCAGCGGTTTGGTCACGCCCTTCCAGGCGCTGACCATTGGGCTGATAGTCGGGTCTTCCGGCAGGTCGCTGTAGATCTGCGGCTTGTCGGCGTGCTGCAGCACGTAGATCACGTGGGTACCGTCGACTCCCTCGGGGTTGTAGACCCCGGCGTTGTCGTAGCCGCGGCTCCTGAGGAAGTCGGTGCGGGTCTCGGCCAGGTCGAGCATGTCGTCGCGAGTGCCGAACATGATCGAGCCGGTCGGGCACGATTTCACGCAGGCCGGCTCCAGGCCGTGGAACACCCGGTCGGAGCACAGCGTGCACTTGTACGACTTGCCGTCCACTTCCGAGATCCGCGGTACGTCGAAGGGGCAGCCGGTGACACAGTAGCCGCAGCCGATGCAGTGCTCGGAGTTGAAGTCGACGATGCCGTTGGCGTACTGCACGATGGCGCCGGGCGCGGGGCAAGCCTCGAGGCAGCCCGGCTCGGCGCAGTGCATGCAGTTGTCCTTGCGGATCAGCCACTCCAGGTTGCCCTGTTCGTTTTCGTACTCGTCGAAGCGCATCACCTGCCAGGTGTTGGGCGAGAGGTCGAGCGGGTTGTCGTACTCGCCCACGTTGTTGCCGACTTCGTCGCGCAGGTCGTTCCATTCGGCGCAGGCGACCTGGCACGCCTTGCAGCCGATGCAGCGCGATACGTCGATCAGCTTGGTCACACGATCGATGCCGCCGGTACGCTCCTGGGGCGAGGGCACCTGGCTTGCCGAGCGGGCGATGACGTTCTGCAGATTGATTTGTTCTCCTCGCATCGTGTTCGACTCCTTGGTCCTTTCCCTGGCCCTATAGCTTGTCGACACGCACCAGGAACGACTTGTATTCCGGTGTCTGGGTGTTGGCATCGCCGACCGACGGCGTCAGGGTGTTGGTCAGGTGCGACTTCTTCGTCTCGCCGAGGTAGCCCCAGTGCAGCGGAATGCCGACCTGGTGGATGGTCTGGCCGGCCACCTGTAGCGGGCGGATGCGCTTGGTCACTACCGCCACGGCGTCGATGTGGCCGCGTTTGGAGCTGACGCGTACCCGGTCGCCCTTGGCGATGCCCAGCTCCTCGGCCAGAGCCTCGCCGATCTCGACGAACTTCTCCGGCTGGGCGATGGCGTTGAGCCGGTTGTGCATCGTCCAGTAATGGAAGTGTTCGGTCAGACGATAGCTGGTCGCGGCGTGGGGGAACTCCTCGAAGGTGCCGAAGTTCTCACGGTCCTGTTCGAACACCCGGGCCCCCGGGTTGTGCTTGGCCAGCGGATTGTCCGGGTGCAGCGGGTTGTCGGCGATTGGCGTCTCGAACGGTTCGTAGTGCTCCGGGAAGGGACCCTCCTTCATGCGGTCGCGGGCGAACAGCTGGCCGCGCCCGGTCTGGTTCATGATGAACGGCCCCTGGTTTCCGCCGGGGGCGGACTCGACCGGGAAGTCGGGCACGTCGTTGCCGACCCAGCGCTGGCCGTTCCACCACACCACCGCCTTGTTGGCCGCCCAGGGCGTACCGTCGGGGCGGGCGCTGGCGCGGTTGTAGAGGATGCGGCGGTTGGCCGGCCACGACCAGGCCCAGCCCAGGGTCTGCCCGGTGCCGTAGGGGTCGGAGTTGTCGCGGCGGATCATCTGGTTGCCGGCCTCGGTCCAGCAGCCGGCGAAGATCCAGCAGCCGCAGGCGGTGGAGCCGTCGGCGCGCAGGAAGCCGAAGTCCTCGATCTGTTCGCCGGCGCGCACCACCAGGTTGCGATCTTCGTCGAAGACGTCCTCCAGCGCCCAGCCGTTGTACTCCCGTGCCAGTTCCTCGGGGCTCGGCTCCTCGGGCCGGCGGTAGGGCCAGTGCAGGTTGAGGATGGGATCGGGGAAGGCGCCGCCCTCCTCCTGATAGAGCCGCTGCAGGCGCAGGAAAATGCCGGCCAGTATCGCCGTGTCGGGTAGTGCCTCGCCCGGTGGCGGGGCCGCGCGCCAGAACCACTGCAGCCAGCGTGAGCTGTTGACGATGGTGCCGTCCTCTTCGGCGAAGGCGGTGGTGGGCAGGCGGAACACCTCGGTGTCGATGGTGGCCGGGTCGACGTCGTTGTATTCGCCGTGGTTCTTCCAGAACTCCGCCGTTTCGGTGCGCAGTGGGTCGATCACCACCAGGAATCTGAGCCGCGACAGTGCCGCAGTGCTCTTGGCCTTGTGTGGGAAGGCGGCCAGCGGGTTGAAGCCCTGGCACAGGTAGCCGTTGATCTCGCCATGATGCATGCGCTCGAAGGTATGCAGAATGTCGTAGAGGTCCTCGCCCAGCTTCGGCAGCCAGTCGTAGCACCAGTCGTTGGCTTCGGTGGCGGCGTCGCCGTACCACGCCTTCATCAGGCTGACGTGGAAACGCTCGTAGTGGCGCCAGTAGGATACTTCCTCCGCCACCAGAGGCGGCCGGGCGCGTTCGAGGATGTACTCTTCATAGTCCTGTTCGTCCTCGCTGGGCAGCGACAGGTAACCCGGCAGCAGATCGGAGAGCAGGCCCAGGTCGGTCAGGCCCTGGATGTTGGAGTGTCCACGCAGCGCATTGACCCCGCCGCCACGCAGGCCCATGTTGCCCAGTAGCAGTTGGACGATGGCGGCGGTGCGGATGATCTGCGAGCCGATCGAATGCTGCGTCCAGCCCAACGCATAGAGGAAGGTCATGGTCCGGTCGGGGGCGGCCGTCTCCGCGGCCATGTCCCACACGCGCTGGATCTTCTCGCGCGGGGTGCCGCAAACCGACGAGACCACGTCGATGGTGTAGCGGCTGTAGTGCTGGCGCATCAGTTGGAACACGCAGCGCGGGTGCTCGAGAGTCGGGTCGCGCAGGGCGTGGCCATCTTCGTCGTACTCGTACTGCCAGGTGTCCATCTCATACTCGCCATTGTCGGCGTCGTAGCCGGTGAAGAGGCCGTCCTCGAAGCCGAAATCCTCGCGCACGACCAGGCTGGCATCGGTATAGGCGAGTACGTAGTCGCGCTGGAAGCGGCCACTCTCGATCAGGTAGTGGATCAGGCCGCCGAGGAAGGCGATATCGGTACCGGTACGGATCTCGGCGTAGTAGTCGGCTACCGCGGCTGTGCGATTGAAGCGCGGATCGACCACCACCAGCCGAGCGTCGTTGTGCTCACGCGCTTCCATCACCCAGCGGAAGCCCACCGGGTGTGCTTCGGCGGGGTTGCCGCCCATGGCGATGATCAGGTCGGCATTGCGAATGTCGACCCAGTGATTGGTCATGGCACCGCGACCGAATGTTGGGGCAAGACCTGCCACCGTCGGTCCGTGTCAGACGCGCGCCTGGTTGTCGAACACCACCATGCCGAGGCTGCGGGCGATCTTGTGGGTGCAGTAGGCCGTCTCGTTGGTCGAGGCCGAAGCCGCCAGCATACCCGTCGTGGTCCAGCGATTGACCGTATCGCCAGCCTCGTTCTGGTCCACGAAGTTGGCGTCGCGGTCATCCTTCATGTGCCGGGCGATGCGCTCGAAAGCTTCGTCCCAGGTGATTCGTCTCCACTCGTCGCTGCCGGCCTCGCGTACCTGGGGGTAACGCAGCCGGGATTCGCTGCGAATATAATCGAGCAGCCCGGCGCCCTTGGGGCACAGCGAGCCGCGGCTCACCGGGTGGTCCGGGTCGCCCTCGACGTGATAGATGTCGTCGACGTTGTTGATCGCTGCGTCGCCGCGGCTATAAAGCAGTACGCCGCAACCCACCGAGCAATAAGTGCAATTGCTGCGCGTGATCTTGGCGCCGGTCAGCTTGAAGTGGCGAATGGAAGCGACGGCGGGCTCCGGAGAGAACCCCATCATGGCCAGGCTGGACGTTGCCATGCCTGCCGCGCCGAGCTTGAAGAATTGTCTGCGTGTTACCCGTAGGGTCATGAGGCCTCTCCTGCCTGATTCTTCCGCCCTCTTTGTCGTTGGTGTCGTCACTGGTCGCGTTAAGGTCACGATAGTGGCCGGCTCCAGGCCGGTCTATGTCGTACAGCAAAGCGTCATACAGCAAAGCGTAGTGGTTCCGGCTCGGATTGAGCGGTGCGTATTGTTTCTGTTTGTAATCTAGGCCTCATTCCGGTGTACGTCCCGTGCTGCTTTGTGGCTCGCCATCCTCGCGGCGCCCGCTGTCATCGGCGCCCAGCGGTTCATCGGGCAGGGCCTGTTCGTCCTCTCCTTCGTCTTCCCGCTCGGGGCTCTGGGTCTCGTAGGCGGGGCCGGCATCCGACGCGGCCGGCGGCGTTTGGAACAGTTCGTCGCCCTGGGTCTCGCCGCTACCGCTGCCCTGATCCTCCTCATCCATGTCCGAACCGGTGATACCGCTGGTGGTGCCGGCGCCGCCGGGTGTGATGTCGGGCGCTTCGGTGATCTCGGCCGGGTCCATGCCGGCGGCGCTTTCGTCTGGTGTGGCCGGGTCGGCGGCCAGGGCGGTGGTGGCCCAGCCGGTGACCAGCAACAGGCAGGCATGGCGGAGCGTGAGTCGTGTCATGGAGTGCCTCCTTGCGTACTACTTGAACTACCAGCGTAGCCCCTCGAGTCTCATGCCGACAGCGAAGGACGATGCGGCGGCACACTGGCAGGATGACCGCCGGCCTGCCAACTGGAGTTCCATTCGAGGAGGGGCGTGACGAAGAGGAGCGCGAAGAGAAAGTGCGCGAAGAGGTGGCCTGATACTGCCGGGCGCCGGCAGATGCGTCATGATGGGGCAGCCCCGAGAGGAGATACCGATGCGTCGTTCGTTCGCCCCGTCCCGTATGCTGGCGCTGCTGGCCTGCCTGTTGCTCGTTCCGGCGATCCCGGTGCGAGCCGAACCCTGCCTCGTTCCGGGACAGTGGTATCAGCCCGGAGGTGAGCGTCTGAATGGCGTTGCGCTGTTCGCCGAGCTGGCCGGGCGCGACGTGGTGCTGCTCGGCGAGCAGCACGACAGCATGGATCATCATCGCTGGCAGCTGCATGTGTTGGCCGGGCTGCATGCTCTGCGTCCGAAGATGGTAATTGGCCTGGAGATGCTGCCGCGTGAAGCCCAGCCGGCACTGGAGGCCTGGGTGGCGGGTGAGCTCGACGAAGCGGAGTTCCTGGCCGCCAGCGACTGGCACGCCGCTTGGGGCTTCGATCCGGAACTCTATATGCCGATCCTGCACTTCGCGCGTCTCAACCGCGTGCCGCTCAAGGCCATCAATGTCACTCCCGAGTTGCGTGGACGGCTGGTCGAGGAGGGCTGGGAGGCGCTTCCCGAGGCCGAGCGCTTCGGCATCTCCGCCCCGGTCGAGGCCCTGCCCGAGTATCGTCAGCGCCTGGCCGACATTCATGCCCAGCATGCCGATGGGGGTGGCGGCGAGGAGGGGCTCGAACGCTTCATTGCCGCTCAACTGGTGTGGGACCGGGCCATGGCCGCCGGACTTGCCGAGGCTACGGCCGAGGGCGGGCTGGTGGTTGCCTTGATCGGTCAGGGGCACTTGCAGTTCGGCCTCGGCGTGCCTCACCAGCTCGATGACCTGGGCATCGACGATCATGTCACCCTGCTGCCCTGGCCGGTGGAGGAAGCTGAGTGCGAGCCCCTGCCCGATGGGTTGGCACAGGCGGTGTTCGCGCTCACCGAGACGCCGGCACCAGTTTTGCCGCCGGTGTCGCTGGGTGTTTTCCTGGCGCCCGACGAGAGGGGCGTGACGGTGCATTCGGTCATGCAGGGCTCGGTAGCTGAAGCGGCCGGGCTCGAGGAGGGCGATGTCCTCATGCGGGCCGCCGGTGAGCGTCTGCTGAAGCCTGCCGACCTTACCCGGCTGGTGCGGCGCCAGCCCCCCGGCACTTTGCTGCCGCTCGAAGTGCGTCGGGGTGACGAACAGCGTGAGATCCTGGCGCGCTTTCCGTCGCGTGAAGATACCGGGCACTGACCCAGGTCAGGCGAGGGAAGGGTGAATACGCTATCGTATCCGGTGCGCCGGCCAGTCCGGTGCCAGCACATTTCGCCCCATGTCGAGAGTTGCAACCTCTGGAGGTCCGTCTTGGCCATTTCCCATTTTGCCGACCTGCTCGCCGAGGCCCGTCGCCAGCCCGAACCGCAGCGGCTACTGTTCGTCTTCACCCGTGCCGAGCTGCCGGATGACCCTACCGAGGAGCAGCGCCAGCGCTTCGAGCAGGGCGAGGGTGGCGCGCTGACCCCCGTGCTGTGCGTCGACAAGGCGTCCGAGGAGCTCAGCGATATGTCCTCGCTGGTCGAGGAGTCGCGGCGCACCGGGATCGAATGGGATATCGTCTTCGTCGGTGCGCTGTCGGGCAGCGGTCGGCAGGCTCTCACCAGCGACGAGGCCGAGCATCACCTCCAGCGCATGGTCGAGTCGTTACAGATGGGCAATACCCAGCGCTTTCTGGCGCTGAATCGACAGGGTGAGGCAATAGCCTTGCAATGAGTCATCGGTGCCACCATAGACTGGTCTTATCGGAACCATGGCGGCAATCAATTTTCGCCTATGAGTTGCGATGGATAAGATAGGTCCCGTATTCGGATCACCCACCCATGACATGGAGCATTACGGAATGTCCCTGATCAACACCGAAGTCCAGCCGTTCAAGGCCAGCGCTTTCCACAACGGCGAGTTCGTCGAAGTCTCCGAAGAAAACCTGAAAGGCCAGTGGTCCGTAGTGATCTTCATGCCGGCCGCGTTCACTTTCAACTGCCCGACCGAGGTCGAGGACGCCGCCGAGCACTACGAGGAGTTCAAGAAAGCTGGTGCCGAAGTCTATATCGTCACCACCGACACCCACTTCTCGCACAAGGTGTGGCACGAGACTTCCCCGGCGGTGGGCAAGGCCAAGTTCCCGCTGGTCGGTGACCCGACTCACCAGCTGACCCGCGCCTTCGGTGTGCACATCGAAGAAGCCGGTCTGGCCCTGCGCGGCACCTTCGTGATCGACCCGGAAGGCGTGATCAAGACTCTGGAGATCCACGACAACTCCATCGCTCGCGATGTCTCCGAGACCCTGCGTAAGCTGAAGGCCGCTCAGTACGTTCGTAACAACCCGAACGAAGTCTGCCCGGCCAAGTGGAAGGAAGGCGAAGAGACTCTCGCTCCCTCTCTGGATCTGGTCGGCAAGATCTAAGGAAACACTGATTCATTGCTGCGCTCGCGTCATGAATCAGCAGTTCCCTGAGTAGAATCATCGCGAGGCCGCAAGCTGGCCTTGCGATCCCCGCCCGGGTATATGCTGCCCGGGCGATTTTCCGATACGTGCAAGCCCATGCCTGTGCCGACGCCACGTCAGCGCTGAGAGCATCGTCTTGCCTTTTTCCAGCCCGGACATGAAGGAAACCGCTGTCATGTTGGACGACAATCTGAAAAGTCAGCTAAAAGCCTATCTGCAGAAGGTCACGCAGCCGTTCGAGATCGTCGCATCCCTCGATGACGGCGCGAAATCCCAGGAGCTGCATGGGCTGCTGAAGGACATCGTCGCTCTGAGCGACAAGATCACCCTGCGCCTGGACGGTACGGATGTGCGCAAGCCCTCTTTCGCCCTGAACCGTCCCGGCGAGGAGACTGGCCTGGTCTTCGCCGGCATTCCCATGGGCCACGAATTCACCTCGCTGGTACTGGCTCTGCTGCAGGTCGGCGGCCATCCGCCCAAGGTCAGCGACGACACCCTCGCCCAGATCAAGGCGCTAGAAGGCGAGTTCCACTTCGAGACCTACTACTCGCTGTCGTGCCAGAACTGCCCCGACGTGGTTCAGGCGCTCAACCTGATGGCCATCTTCAACCCAGGCGTGCGCCACGTCGCCATTGACGGCGCGCTGTTCCAGGGTGAGGTCGAAGAGCGCCAGATCATGTCGGTGCCGAGCATTTACCTCAATGGTGAGCCCTTCGACCAGGGGCGCATGAGCCTAGAGCAGATCCTGGCCAAGGTCGATACCGGCGCGGCCCAGCGCGAGGCGGCCAAGCTCAACGAGAAGGATGCCTTCGACGTGCTGGTGGTGGGCGGCGGCCCGGCCGGCGCCGCGGCGGCCATCTACGCCGCGCGCAAGGGCATCCGCACCGGCGTGGCGGCCGAGCGCTTCGGCGGCCAGGTGCTCGATACCATGGCGATCGAAAACTTCATCTCCGTGCCCTACACCGAAGGCCCCAAGCTGGCCGCGGCGCTCGAGCAGCACGTCACGGAGTATGAGGCCGACATCATGAACCTGCAGCGTGCGGTCAAGCTGATCCCAGCCTCCGACCAGGGCGGCGAGCACGAGGTGGAGTTCGAGTCCGGCGCGCGCCTCAAGAGCAAGACGCTGATCCTCTCCACCGGCGCCCGTTGGCGCGAGATGAACGTGCCCGGCGAGGCTGAGTACCGCAACAAGGGCGTGGCCTACTGCCCCCACTGCGACGGCCCGCTGTTCAAGGGCAAGCGCGTGGCGGTGATCGGCGGCGGCAACTCCGGCGTCGAGGCGGCCATCGACCTGGCTGGCATCGTCGGCCACGTGACCCTGATCGAGTTCATGGATGAGATGCGTGCCGACGCGGTGCTGCAGAAGAAGCTGCGCAGCCTGCCCAACGTCGAGATCATCCTCGGCGCGCGCACCACCGAGGTGAACGGCGACGGTACCCGGGTCAACGGCCTGACGTATGAGGAGCGTGCCAGCGGCGAGATCAAGCGGCTCGAGCTGGAAGGCATCTTCGTGCAGATCGGCCTGGTGCCCAACACCGAATGGCTCACCGACTCGCCGATCGAGCTGTCGCAGCGCGGCGAGATCGTCATCGACGAGCACGGCATGACCTCGGTGCCCGGCATCTTTGCCGCCGGCGACGTCACCACCGTGCCCTACAAGCAGATCGTCATCGCCATGGGGGAGGGATCCAAAGCCGCCCTGGGCGCCTTCGACTACCTGATTCGCCACTGAGCCGGCGCGTCCTCGACACGCCCTGGGCAAGCGAGCCCTCTACCGAAGACTACGCCTCCACAGGCTGCACCTGTGGAGGCGTTTCGTTACCTGGCTAAGAATTCTTCGTTGAAGACAAGCGCCTTCCGCGTCGCACCGCACCGTGCAAGCGCTGGGGGGATGCGCTAATCATGGAGCGAGGCCTACCGATGGTCTGCCATGATTGCCAACAACGAGGAAACGACATGATCCATGACGATAGGCTGGCGTGGCTAGTGCCGGCGGCGTTGATGCTGGGCGGTATCGGCTCGGTTCAGGCGGCAACGCTCGACGATGTTCTCGAGCGCGATCAGGTGCGCTGTGGTGTCAATGCGGCCCAGCCGGGTTTTTCAGCGCTGGACGATGAAGACGTCTACCGGGGCCTGGACACCGATGTCTGCCGGGCCATTGCCGCAGCGGTGCTGGGCGATGCCGAAAAGGTACACTTCGTGCCGCTCGATTCGGTGGAACGTTTCACGGCCCTGCAGTCGGGTGAGGTGGATGTACTCTCGCGCACCACTACCTGGACCTCGTCCCGCGATACGACGCTGGGCGTCAATTTCACCGGCGTCAGCTACTACGATGGCCAGGCCTTCATGGTCGCCAGCGACCTGGGCGTGGAGAGCGCCACGGAGCTCGACGGTGCGGCGGTATGCACCCAGTCGGGCACTACCAGCGAACTCAATCTGGCCGACTACTTTCGCGCCAACGGTATGGTGTACGAGCCGGTGGTATTCGACTCGCCGGAGCAATCGATAGCAGGCTTCGAGGCCGGGCGCTGTGACGTGCTCAGTTCCGACGCATCCCAGCTCTACGCCCAGCGCATGCAGCTCGCCGATCCCGACAGTGCGGTGGTACTGCCCGAGATCATCTCCAAGGAGCCGCTGGGGCCGGCCGTACGCCAGGGCGATGACCAGTGGTTCAATATCGTCAAGTGGTCGCTGTTTGCCATGCTCAACGCCGAGGAACTCGGTGTCACCAGCGAGAACGTCGACGAGATGCTCGACTCCGAGGACCCGGACATCGCCCGCCTGCTGGGCCGAGACGGCAGCTACGGTGAAGGCATGGGGCTCGCCGCCGACTGGGCCTACCAGATCGTCAGTCAGTTGGGGAATTACGGCGAAATGTACGAGCGCAACTTGGGCTCCGGCTCCGGTTTCGACATCGCCCGCGATCATAACGCCCTATGGACGGAGGGTGGGCTGCATTATGCGCCACCGGTGCGCTGAGCCGCGCTGGCTGCACCAAAAAGGGGCTGTAAGGCAGGCCGGATCGCCTTCGCTGCGAGCGTTGAATAACAGTTTTGCCTGCGCTATCCCCGCCTTGGAACAATCCTTGCTAAGGTGCAGGGCACATGCTCCGGCATGCTGCGTTCAAGAACACCAAAAATCATCTATGAGGGATCCTTCATGCGCGATAATAAAAACAAGTGGGTGCTACTCACTTCCGCAGCCGCACTGGCTCTGGGTACCGCTTCTCTGGCTTCGGCCAACACTCTACAGAACACCATCGAGCGTGGCGCCGTGCAGTGTGGCGTCAGCGACGGCCTGCCGGGCTTCTCCGCGCCGGACGACCAGGGTGAGTGGCAGGGCCTGGACGTCGACGTCTGCCGCGCTGTGGCGGCAGCGGTGTTCGGTGACGCCGAGGCCGTGCGCTACATCTCGCTGAACGCGGTCGAGCGCTTCACCGCGCTGCAGTCCGGTGAGGTCGACGTGCTTTCGCGCAACACTACCTGGACCACCACCCGCGACACCACCTTGGGCCTCAACTTCACCGGCGTGACCTTCTACGACGGCATCGGCTTCATGATCAATCGCGATCTCGGCGTTTCCAGCGCCAAGGATCTCGACGGTGCGGCGATCTGCGTACAGTCCGGTACCACCACCGAACTCAACGTGGCCGACTACTTCCGGGCCAACGACATGGCGTTCGATCCCATCGTCTTCGATACCTCCGAGCAGACCGTGGGCGGTTACGAGGCCGGCCGTTGCGACGTGCTGACCTCTGACACCTCCCAGTTGGCGGCGCTGCGCATCCAGCTTTCCGACCCGGATCAGTCGGTGATCCTGCCCGAAATCATCTCCAAGGAGCCGCTGGGCCCGGTGGTCCGTCAGGGCGACGACCAGTGGTTCAACATCGTCAAGTGGTCGCTGTTTGCCATGCTCAACGCCGAGGAGATGGGCATCACTCGGGACAATGTCGACGAGATGCTCGAGTCCGAGGACCCGGACATCGCCCGCCTGCTGGGCCAGGACGGCAACTACGGCGAAGGCATGGGTCTCGACGCTGACTGGGCCTACAACATCATCAGCCAGGTCGGTAACTATGGCGAAAGCTACGAGCGCAACGTAGGCATGGGCTCACCACTGCAGATCGAGCGCGGCATCAATGCGCTGTGGACCGAAGGCGGCATCCAGTACGCTCCGCCGATTCGCTGATCGTACCGCCCGGGGTATCGCGGGATGCCCCGATCCTCGTACTGCCACGGCCCGGATACCCCGGGCCGCTGGCGGATACCTGCTTGACGGATCCAGGCGGAGAGTCCCTTCATGTCCGTTCGACCCAAGGCCCATTCGCTAGGCCCAAAACCGCCGTTCTGGCGTGATCGCGCCAAGCGTGCGCTGATTTTCCAGGCCCTGCTGATTGCCGCGGTGGTGGTCTTTCTGTTCTACATCATTGGCAATACCCAGGCCAACCTGGCGGCGCGCGGCATTACCACCGGCTTTGGTTTCCTGACCAATACCGCCGGCTTCGGCATCGTGCAGAGCCTGATCGACTATTCGTCGCAGAGTACCTACGGTCGTACCTTCGTGGTAGGCCTGCTCAACACGCTGCTGGTTTCCGCGCTGGGTATCATCGCGGCCACCATCATCGGTTTCATCGTCGGTATCGCCCGGTTGTCGCCTAACTGGCTGATCGCCAGGCTGGCCAGCGGTTATATCGAGATATTCCGCAATATCCCCCTGCTGCTGCAGATATTCTTCTGGTACTTCGCCGTGCTCCGTGCCATGCCGGCCGCGCGGGACAGCTATTCGCTAGGTGAGGTGATCTTTCTCAACGTGCGCGGCCTCTACGTGCCGTCGCCGCTGTTCGAGTCGGGGTTCGGCCTGATTCCGCTGGCCTTCGGCGTGGCCATCGTGGCCAGTATTGCCTTGACGATCTGGAACAAGCGGCGCCATGAAGCCACCGGCCAGCGCCTACCCGCCGGCTGGATCTCCCTGGGGCTGATCGTCGGCTTGCCGCTGCTGGTGCTGTTCGTCACCGGCGTGCCGGTCACCTGGGACGTACCGGAGCTGCGCGGCTTCAACTTCCGCGGTGGTATCACCGTCATTCCTGAATTCCTGGCCCTGTGGCTGGCGCTGTCGATCTATACGGCCTCGTTCATCGCCGAGATCGTGCGCTCCGGCATCCAGGCGATACCCCACGGCCAGACCGAGGCGGCCCAGGCATTGAGTCTGCCGCAGAACCTGGTGCTGCGCCTGGTGGTGGTGCCTCAGGCCCTGCGCGTGATCATTCCGCCACTGACCAGCCAGTACCTCAACCTGATCAAGAACTCCTCGCTGGCCACGGCCATCGGCTATCCGGACCTGGTCTCGGTGTTTGCCGGTACCACGCTCAACCAGACCGGGCAGGCGATCGAGGTCATCGCCATGACCATGGCGGTCTACCTCACCATCAGCCTGCTGGTGTCGATGTTCATGAACTGGTTCAACGCCCGCGTGGCGCTGGTGGAACGCTAGGAGAGGCGCCATGACGATACAACACAAGATGATAGAGGCGCGTCCGGCACCCAGAAGCACCGTGGGGCCGATAGCCTGGCTGCGTGCCAACCTGTTCAGCGGGCCGGTGAATACCGTCGCCACCCTGATCGGGATCTACCTGCTCTACCTGCTGTTGACGCCCACCATCCAATGGGCCTTCATTAACGCCGACTGGATCGGCACCAGCCGTGACGATTGCTCCCGAGAGGGGGCCTGCTGGGTGTTCGTCAGTGCCCGCTTCACCCAGTTCATCTACGGGCTATATCCGCGCAGTGAACTCTGGCGGGTCGATGTGACGTTCATTACCTTCGCCGCTCTGATTGCCTGGCTGGCGATACCGCGGCTGCCGTTCAAGCGCTGGGTGGCACTGGCAACTCTGGTGGCCTTCCCGATATTTGCCTATTTCATGCTCTATGGCGGTCACTTCGGCCTGCCGCAGGTGCCAACCCATCGCTGGGGCGGCCTGATGCTGACCCTGGTGCTGGCTGTGGTGGGCATGGTTGGGGCATTGCCGATCGGTATCCTGCTGGCGCTTGGGCGCCGTTCGCAGATGCCCATCGTCAAGAGCTTCTGCGTGGTGTTCATCGAGTTCTGGCGCGGCGTACCCCTGATTACGGTGCTATTCATGGCTTCGGTGATGCTGCCGCTGTTCATGCCAACCGGGGTCAGTGTCGACCGCCTGATCCGGGCCTTCATCGGTATCACGCTGTTCCAGAGCGCCTATATGGCCGAGGTCATCCGCGGTGGGTTGCAGGCGATCCCCCGTGGCCAGGAGGAAGCGGCGGCGGCGCTGGGCATGAGCTACTGGATGCGCATGGGCCTGATCGTGCTGCCCCAGGCGCTGAAGATGATGATCCCCGGCATCGTCAACACCTTCATCTCGCTGTTCAAGGACACCACCCTGGTCATGATCATCGGGCTGTTCGACCTGTTGGGTATCGTACAGGCGGCGCTGTCGGATTCTCGCTGGCTGGGCTTCTCGCTGGAGGGCTACGTGTTCGCCGCGTTCATGTTCTGGGTCTTCTGCTTCAGCATGTCGCGCTACAGCCAGTACCTGGAGCGGAAACTCCACACCGGCCATAAGAGATAGGAATGAGAACAATGACTGAACAGGCAACCCAGGCCGGCACCGAGACCCTCATGGTCGAGATGCGCGGCGTCAACAAGTGGTACGGCGACTTCCATGTACTTCGCGACATCCACCTCGAAGTCAAGCGTGGCGAGCGGATCGTCATCTGCGGCCCCTCGGGCTCCGGCAAGTCAACACTGATCCGCTGCATCAACCACCTGGAGGAGCACCAGGCCGGCGAGATCGTGGTCGGTGGCGTGCCGCTGACCCAGGACGTCAAGCGCATCGAGCAGATTCGCCGCAGCGTGGGCATGGTGTTCCAGCACTTCAACCTCTTCCCGCACCTGACGGTACTGGAGAACTGTTGCCTCTCGCCGATGTGGGTACAGAAGAAGCCGCGCCGCGAGGCCGAGGAGCAGGCCATGCGCTATCTCGAGCGGGTGCGTATCGCCGAACAGGCGCGCAAGTACCCCGGGCAGCTCTCGGGGGGGCAGCAGCAGCGCGTGGCGATTGCCCGTTCGCTGTGCATGCATCCCGACGTGATGCTGTTCGACGAACCGACTTCGGCGCTCGATCCGGAGATGATCAAGGAGGTGCTCGACGTCATGGTGGAGCTGGCGGAGGAGGGCATGACCATGCTCTGCGTGACCCATGAGATGGGCTTTGCCAAGACGGTCGCCGACCGGGTGATCTTCATGGACCAGGGGCAGATCATCGAGGAGAACGCGCCTGAGCCCTTCTTCAACAATCCGCAGTCCGAGCGTACCCAGCTCTTCCTCAGCCAAATTCTCGGCCACTAAAGTGCAGGCTTGCCGGATCCGTAGCTTCCCGCGGATCCGGCACATTCGCATGCTGCCCAAGCAGCAGCACGCGATTGCGTCCGTCATGCTTGGCGGCATATAGCGCCTGGCCAGATCGATCACCCACTCATGACTGAATTGTACATACGCGTTACATAAGGAGGCGCGGCGAAAGGAGGCCGGGCCTTCAGGAGCGCACCATCAGGTGTCTCCTTGTGGTCTCAAGGGATCGGCGGGACGTGTTACCCGTGCACTGCCGAGAACGCTGGGCTCGATTTCGATCGAACGTGCATCGCTGGTCCAGGCTGCCTGGGCATCGTGTACGGCTGGTCGGCGTTCGAAGGAGCGGGTCACCATGTCGCTGGGGGCGAAGCCCTCCCGGGGGCCCAAATGGTACGGCAACAGGCAAAGCTCGATGAGTAGACGTAAGGTAAGTGCCGTAGCCAACCAGAGCCCGGCCCCCACCGCCAGGCTCGGCCAGACTTGGCTCCACTCAACGGCGGTGAGCCAAGGCGAGCGCGGCAGCAGCCACAGCGCGGCGGCAGTCAGCAGGCCGAGTTGGAGCAGAGCGTGGATGAAGAGCAGGACGCCGCGGGACATGGGGCGGCGGGGAAAGAAAAACTGTCGCATCGGGGTCCTCCCGTTGAAGCATCGCAGTACGATGATGTGACCGACCTCCCTGCCAGTGTCTCGATGCTACCTCAGTTGGAGGACGAGCGTCAGCCGTTACATCGGGAAACCGAGTGTCTGCGCTCAGTCGAGCATAGTGATGCTGGCGGGCAGCAGCGGCTCACGGGCGCGGTGTTCGCTCAGCAGGCGTCCCTCAAGGGCGGTCAGCATGATCTGCAATGGGTCGCCATGACTCACCAGCAGGATGGTTTCGTCACGCAGCGTCTGCTCCAGTGAGGCGATGACGCCCTGCATGCGGGCCGCCACGCTGGCCACGCTCTCGACGCCGTATTCGCAGTGCTCGGGGCTGCGTGCGTCATGAGCCCAGACCTCTTGGTAGCGGCTATCCGGGAGCCCCTCGAAGCTGCCGAAATCGCGCTCGCGCAGGCGTGGCTCGGGCTGCAATCCGAGGCCGAAGTGATCGGCCACTCGCCTGGCGGTTTCGGTGGTGCGCAGGAAGTCGGAATGCAGGACACGGGTCGGGGACGGCCAGCGCCAGTTGGTGAGCAGTTCGTCCAACTGCACCTGACCTGCTGCCGAGAGCCCGTAGCCCGCGAGCCCGCGGGCTGGAGTGCTGATGATGAGGTGCTCGGCATTGGCCTGGCTATAGCCGTGGCGCATCAGGAGATAGCGGTTGTTGCGTTGGCCCGAAGCAGAATGAAATCGAATTGACATCGTATTGTCATATTACCTAGATTGTTGGTTAGTTTCGTTTGCGATCATTTGGAGCCTCCCGTGTTCGCTTTCGAGCAGATGAGCGGCTTCTCCGGCATCTTCGCTCCCGCCATCGCTGAAAACAACATAATGACAGTGATACAGAGAGACACGCCAATGACAATAGCCAAGCCTTTCTTACCGTCCCCCCTGGCCACCCTGGCCTTCTCCTCGCTGCTGCCGCTGGCCCTGCTGTTATCGGCTCAGGCTCAGGCGCAAACCGATTGCCCGCGCGGTGACCTGGATACCCTCTACTGCGACGAGGATGGTGACATGGTCGCCGACCGCCCCGCCGACGAATCCGAGTGGGCCGATCCCGATACGCTGATCTTCGCCTACACCCCGGTAGAGGATCCGGCAATCTACTCCGATATCTGGCAGCCCTTTATCGATCACCTACAGGAGGTGACTGGGCGCAACGTGCGCTTCTTCGCCGTGCAGTCCAACTCGGCCCAGGTCGAGGCCATGCGCAGCGGGCGGCTGCATATCGCCGGCTTCTCCACCGGCCCGACGCCCTTCGCCGTGAACCTCGCTGGAGCGGTGCCTTTCGCGCTGATGGGCTCCGACGATGGCCAGTTTGGCTACACCCTGCAGGTCTACACCCATGTCGACTCCGACATCGAGGAGATGGAGGACCTCAAGGGCAAGCGGGTCGCGCATACCTCGCCAACTTCCAACTCAGGCAACCAGGCGCCGCGCGCCCTGTTTCCGGAGCTCGGCATCGTACCCGACGAAGACTACGAGGTGGTCTACTCGGGCAGCCACGACCAGTCGATGCTGGGCGTGGTCGCTCGTGACTACGATGCCGCGCCGGTGGCTTCCGAGGTGGTCGAACGCATGGCCGCGCGCGGCCTTTACGACGAGGACGAGGTGCGCCTGATCTACGAGTCCGATCGCTTTCCTACTACCTCCTACAACTATGCGCACAACTTGCATCCCGACCTGGTCGAGAAGATCGAGGAGGCTTTCTTCTCCTTCGATTTCGCCGGCACCGAGCTGGGCGACGAGTTCGAGGGCGTGGAGAAGTTCATTCCCATCAACTACCAGGAACACTGGGAAGTGATCCGCACCATCCAGTCCGCCAACGACGTGCGCTACACCCGCGAGGATCTGGAACAGGAATGAGCCTGGCGCGTGGCGCCAGCGCCCCCGGCATGGCCGGGGGCGCACCTGTCCCTTGTACGTGAGGTGGATGAATGCTGGAAATTTCGAAACTGGTCAAGCGTTACGGACGTGACAAGCCAGTGCTCAAGGAGCTGGATCTGACGGTGGAGGGCAGCAGTGTGGTATCCATCGTCGGTGCCTCCGGGGCCGGCAAGAGCACCATGCTGCGCTGTATCAACCGCCTGGTGGAGCCGACTTCCGGCTCGATCAAGCTCAATGGCACCGAGCTGGTGAGGCTCAAGGGGCGCGAATTGCGTCGGACTCGGCGAAAGATTGGCATGGTCTTCCAAGGCTTCAACCTGATCGACCGGCTCACGGTGATGGAGAACGTGCTGGCCGGTCGGCTCGGCTACGTCAACCTGTTCCAGGCGATCACCCGGCGCTATCCCCAGAGCGACATCGAGCGCGCCTTCCAACTGATGGAGCGGGTGGGCATCGCCCACTACGCCAACAAGCGGGCCGACGAGCTTTCGGGCGGCGAGCGGCAGCGGGTCGGCGTGGTGCGGGCGCTGATGCAGGAGCCTGAGATCCTGCTCGCCGACGAACCCACTGCCTCGCTCGACCCGCGCACCTCCGAGCAGATCATGAAGCTGCTGCATAGCCTGGCTCACGAACTCTCGTTGCCGGTATTGATCAACATCCACAACGTGGCCCAGGCCAAGGCCTATACCGAGCGAATCGTTGGGCTGCGTCACGGGCGGATGATCTTCGACGGTGCACCGGCCGGTTTCGGCAAGGAGGCGCTCGATGCCATTTATGGCGGCATTGAGACGGCCGAGGAGGAGATCACCGCGGAGCCCGGCCGTTCGACACAAGGGGTGGCCCATGACTCCACCTGACCACGCCGACGTGCCGCGCACTTGGCGCAAGCCGCCGTTCATCGCCAATCCGGCGCTGCGCTACGGGCTGTGGCTGGCGGTGATCGTCTACCTGATATGGGCCTTCGGTTCGCTGCCGTTCAACTGGGAGCGCATCAGCGAGGGCTTGCCGCGGGCGGCGCGCATCTTCGGCGGCGGCTTTCCGCCGAGCTTCGAGCGCAGTGGCCTGCTGATCACCGGCTTCAAGGAGAGTTTCCAGATCGCCATCCTGGCCACCCTGCTCGGTGTGGCGCTGTCGATTCCGTTTGCGGTGATGGCGGCCAGGAACGTGGCTCCCAAGCCGATCTACCTGCTCGGGCGCGCAGTGATCATCGTCTCGCGCAGCTTTCATCCGGTGATCGTGGCCATCCTCTTCGTCGCGGCGGTAGGCTTCGGGCCGCTGGCCGGCATCCTTACCCTGACGGTCTACTCGATAGGCTTCGTCGGCAAGCTGCTGGCCGAAGAGATCGAGGAGATCGACTGGGGCCAGGTCGAGGCGATGAAGGCAGTCGGGGCGGGTTACTTCGCGACTCTGGTCTATGCCGTGTTCCCGCAAATCCTGCCGCGCCAGGTAGGGCTCTCCATGTATCAGCTCGACAGCAATCTGCGCGCCTCGGCGGTGGTCGGCATCGTCGGCGCCGGGGGGATCGGCGGCACCCTGATGAATGCCTTTGGTCGCTACGACTACGATTTCGCTTTCGCTATCCTGCTCACGATTATCGCCGTGATCCTGGTCAGCGAAGGCATCAGCGGCTGGGTGAGGAAGAAAATATGGTAGATCACGCCGGTGCCATGGCCGACCGCGTGTGGCGGCGCTACGACCGCAAACAGCGCCTGACTCGCTATGCCGCGCTGCTCATCACCGTGATGGTGGTCTACTGGGCGGTGCGCGACATCGACATCTTCTGGCCCTGGGTATGGGATGCCCCCAACCAGATCTCGAATCTGGGTGCGCGCATGTGGCCGCCCGATCCCTCGCGCTTGGCGGCCATCACCAATGCACTGCTGGAAACGGTGCACATCGCCACGTTGGCCACTGCGCTGACGATTTTCATCGCGCTGCCGGTCTCCTATATCGCCGCCCAGAACACCACGCCCAATCGTGCCTGCCTATGGCTGGGACGCTTCATACTGGTTTCCAGTCGTTCGGTGAACACCATCATCTGGGCGTTGCTGTTCGTGGCCATCTTCGGCCCGGGAGTGCTGGCGGGGATTCTTGCCATCATGTTCCGCTCGGTGGGCTTCATTGGCAAGCTGATGGGCGAGGCGATCGAGGAGATCGATCGTCGGCCGGTAGAGGCCATGGAAGCCACTGGCGCCTCCAAGGCCAAGGTGATCGCCTACGCCATCGTGCCGCAGGTAATGCCGGCATTCTTCGCTATCGTCATCCTGCGCTGGGACATCAATATCCGCGAGTCGACGGTACTTGGGCTGGTCGGCGCCGGCGGCATCGGGGTGATCCTGCAAGGGGCCATCGACACCTTCGCCTGGCCCACGGTGGCCACCATCCTGATCGCCATCATCGTGCTGGTACTGATCGGCGAAGCGGTGACGGGACTACTGCGGCGCAAGGTGCTCTAGACAAGGACTCTGGAGACAGGCTCGAGGGACGGCCGGTTGACCTTCCTGGCGGCCCTTGCCATGTTGAAGTCGAGAGCCCGCCGCGGGCGTTCCCATATACTGCATCAAGGAGAGGCTATGACAACGTATATCGTGGTCGCCGATGCCGCTCGGGCGCGCGTGTTCACTCGCGATACGCTCAAGCTCGAGGAAAAGGAAAGTCTGGTGCACGCTGAAGGGCGCCTGCACGAGGGAGACCTGGTCACCGGTACTACGGGAAGCGTCGACGAATCGACATCCCATGCGCGGCGTGCCAGCCGCGGCGACAGTGTCGCCCTGGAGCATGAGGCGGAGATCTTCGCCAAGCAGATCGCCGAGCGCATCTACAAGGCGCGGGTCGACAACAGCATGGACAAACTGATCCTGGTGGCCCCGCCGCGTTTTCTGGGCGTGCTACGCGGCAAGCTCGATGGACCCACCACCAAGCTGATCATCCACACCTTGGACAAGGATCTGTCCAAGGCGCCGATGAACGATATCCAGGAGGCCGTCAGCGATATGCGCTGAGCGAGCCACAACTTCCGCTCAAGGCGTGGGCGTTCTTGCCGATAAGGTAGGCATGGCCGTGAAGTTTACTTCGCTGCAACATGCTTCCCCTTTCTGCGAGAGCGCCCAATGCATCTCAAATCGATCCGTCAATTCGTAGTCCTGCTGGCCGGACTCTGCCTGTTGGCCGTGGTCGTGGCCCTGGTCGTCTATGGTCTGTTCTCTTCGGCACGTACCCAGCAGACCGTCGAAACCCATACCCGGGAACTGCTCGAGGGAGCGATCGAAGAACGCCTGGCGGTGCTGGCCGATGCCGAGGCCGGCCGTATCCAGCGTGAACTCGAGCACGCACTGACGCTGGCCACCCAACTGGCCGACACCAATGCGCTGATGGGCCAGCAGGACGCCAGCGGACGTCGAGCCCTGTCCTTGAGCCGCCGCGAGCTCTCCAACCTGGTGCGTCAGAGCGTGGTCGAAAATCCCTCGCTGCTGGACGCCTTCATCGGCTGGGAGCCCGATGCCTTCGGCCGCGATGCGTTGTATGCCGACCTCGGCGAAGCCGATGGTTACGACGGCAGCGGTCGCTTCATGCCCTGGTGGTATCGCACTGGAGAAGGCCGCGTCGAGGTGTTGCCACTGGGCGAGACCATGGAGAGCACGGCCGTGCTCGCCAGCGGTGTGCGCGAAGGTGAATATTACCTCTGCCCACGCGAGACGCTCGCGCCTTGCATCATCGACCCGGCACCCTACGACTATGACGGCGAGACGCTGCTGGTTACCTCGTTCAACGTGCCGATCGTCGTCGACGGCGCGTTTCGTGGTGTCGCCGGGGTCGACCTGGCACTCGATTTCATCCAGGCACTGCTGCTCGAGGCCAACCAGTCGCTCTACGGCGGGGCGGGCGAAATGGCGCTGGTGGCGGGGCGCGGTGGCCTGGTGGCCCATACCGGCGATGCCGACCGGCTCGGTGCGGCAGCCAGCGAGGCTTTCGACGCCGAGGTGCTTGGTGCCATCGAACAAGCCCGTGAACGGGGCGAGAGTGTCGGTCTGGCGCGGGCCGGCATGCTGGAGCGTTATCAGCCGTTCACCATTGGGGCTAGCGAGATGCCCTGGACGCTGCTGATCCGCCTGCCCGAGACGGCCGTGATGGGTGAGCTGACAACGCTGCAGGAGGTGCTGGGCGAGCAGCGGCGCGCCGATACCCTGGGCATGGCGCTGGTCGGCCTGCTGCTGGTGGCACTGGGCCTTGCCGCCCTGTGGTGGGTGGGCTCGCGTGTATCCCGGCCGCTGCGCCTGCTGGCCGAGCGTATGCGCGAGATCGCCAGCGACAATGGCGATCTGACCCAGCGGCTGCCGGTGCGCGGGCGTGACGAGGGTGCCGAGCTGGCTACCCAGTTCAATGCCTTCGTCGACAAGATTCACGACGTGCTGATCGACGTGCGCGAAAGCAGCGAATCGGTACGCATGGCGGCCAGCGAGATCGCCAGCGGCGGTGAGGACCTGTCGCGGCGCACCGAGCAGGCCGCCGCCAGCCTGCAACAGACGTCCGCTTCGATGGAGCAGATCTCGGCCACCGTCGAGCATACCTCGGCCTCGTCGCGGGAGGCCAACGGCCTGTCGAAGTCGGCCGCCGAGGTCGCCCAGCGCTCTGGCGACACGGTTGGCCAGGTGGTGGATACCATGCAGGAGATCAGTCGCTCGTCGGAGCGGATCGGCGAGATCGTCAAGGTCATCGACGGCATCGCTTTCCAGACCAATCTGTTGGCGCTCAATGCCTCGGTCGAGGCGGCCAGGGCCGGTGAGCACGGCCGCGGCTTCGCCGTGGTAGCGGGCGAAGTGCGCCAGCTCGCCACGCGCAGCGCCGAGGCCTCACGCGACATTCGCGCGCTGATCGAGGCATCCAGCCAGCGTGTCGTCAACGGCACCGAGCAGGTGGGCCGTGCCGGCGAGAGCATGGGCGAGCTGATGGCCAGCGTGAACCGGGTGGCCAACATGCTCGGCGAGATCAGCATGGCAGCCGGCGAACAGAGCGATGGCATCGGCCAGGTCAGCGTGGCGGTGGCCGACCTTGACCGCATGATCCAGCAGAACGCCGCGTTGGTGGAGGAGTCGACGACCGCCGCCGAGAGGCTCAGCGAGCAAGCCGATCGCCTGGCTCGGGTGGTGGGAAGCTTCCGCCTGCGCGATCGCTGACGGACAGCGGGTAGGAAACTAGAGGGTCAGGATACCGGTGGCAGGTCGATCTCGTCGCTGCGCCTGACCCCCTCGGTCATCTGCCGGCACAGGCGCAGGAACTCGCGCATGCCGGTGGCCAGATACTTGTGACGGTGCCAGATGAAGGCGAACTGGCGGCTCAGGTCGAGCTCCGGCGTGGGAATCGGCACCAGGCTGCCACGCCGGAAGGCATCGCGTAGCGCCAGTTTGGATACACAACCGATGCCGAGGCCCGATTCCACCGCCCGCTTGATCCCTTCGGTATGCTCGAGCTCCAGTAGCGTGTTGAAGCGTCCGCGCCGGTGACGTGCGGCCTGCTCCAGGGTCATGCGGGTACCCGAGCCCTGCTCGCGCATGATCCAGGCCTCGCGCAGCAGTCGGTCGAGTTCCACCGGCCCCTGCCCGGCCAGCGGATGGCGGGGGGAGCAGAACACCGATAGTTCGTCCTCCACCCAGGGCTGGGTGATCACGTCCTCCTCCTCGCAGTGCCCTTCGATGAGCCCCAGGTCGAGCTCGTGCTGACGCACGCGGTCGATGATCTCCCGCGTGTTGCGCACCGCCAGGCGTACCCGGCTCCCCGGGTGGCGTTGCATGAAGTCACTGATCAACAGCGTTGCCAGATAGTTGCCGATGGTCAGGGTGGCGCCCACGTCGAGCGAGCCGATTCCTTGCTGGCCATGCAGGATCTCCTCGATCTCCTCGGCACGGTCGAGCAGCGCCACCGCCTTGGGCAGTAACTGAAAACCCAGCGCATTGAGCCGCAGCCGCTTGCCGACACGGTCGAGCAGTTGACAATCGAACTGGCGCTCGAGCTCGGCCAGGGCGGTGCTGGTGGCGGACTGTGACAGGGATAGTGCCCGTGCGGCACGGGAAACGCTCTCGTGCTGGGCGACGGCGACGAAGACCTCGAGCTGGCGCAGGGTGAAGTGCATGAAACGGCTCAAATTTGATCTATATCAGTAGTATAGATAAAGGATATCCATACAATCCAATTAACAGATAAACCTTGCGCTCTTATAATGCAAGCAAATCGTATTGCCCTGTTAGTTATTCGATTAAGGAATATTCAGGAGTCGGCATGAGCAAGTTTGCATTGGAAGATGTTCTCAGCGTTCATCACTGGAACGACACCCTGTTCAGCTTCCGCACCACACGCGAGCGCAGCCTGCGCTTCAAGAACGGTCAGTTCGTCATGATCGGCCTGGAAGTCGACGGCAAGCCGCTGATGCGCGCTTACTCCATCGCCAGCCCCAACTACGAAGACCACCTCGAGTTCTTCAGCATCAAGGTGCCCGACGGCCCGCTGACCTCGCGCCTGCAGCACCTCAAGGTGGGCGACCAGATCATGGTCAGCCGCAAGCCCACTGGTACCCTGGTCACCGACGACCTGCTGCCGGGCCGCAACCTCTACTTCCTCTCCACCGGTACCGGCCTGGCCCCGTTCATGAGCCTGATCCAGGATCCGGAAGTGTACGAGCGCTTCGAGAAGGTGATCTTGGTGCACGGGGTGCGCAGCGTCAGCGAGTTGGCTTATGCCGACTTCATCCAGAAGGAGCTGCCGGCCCACGAGTACCTGGGTGACGAGATCAAGGAGAAGCTGGTCTATTATCCCACCGTGACTCGCGAAGAGTTCCACACCATGGGTCGCCTCACCGACCACATCCGCAGCGGCAAGCTGTTCGAGGACACCGGTATTGCCCCGATGGACCCCAAGCAAGACCGCGCCATGATCTGCGGCAGTCCGGCGATGCTCGACGAGACCAGCGCGCTGCTCGACGACCTAGGCTTCAACATCTCGCCGCGCATGGGCGAGCCGGGGGATTACGTGATTGAACGCGCCTTCGTCGAGAAGTAAAAAAAGGGCGCTCGCTCACGTTTCGGTGCTTGCCGAGCTTCAAAAAAACCACGGCCTTACGGTCGTGGGTTCTTGTATGTTTGGGCTTTGGCTCGGGTTATACCGCATCCTTGCCGGTTTCGCCGGTGCGGATGCGAATGACCTGCTCCAGCGGGGTGATGAAGATCTTGCCGTCGCCGATCTTGCCGGTGTTGGCCACTTGGGTGATGGCGTCGATCACCTGCTCGACGAGATCGTCGTCGATGGCGATCTCCACCTTCACCTTGGGCAGGAAGTCGACCACGTACTCGGCGCCCCGATACAGCTCGGTATGGCCCTTCTGGCGGCCGAAGCCCTTCACTTCGGTGACGGTGATACCCTGTACCCCGATCTCCGAAAGCGACTCGCGTACGTCGTCGAGCTTGAACGGCTTGATGATGGCGGTCACCAGTTTCATGATCTGTTCCTCATGTCCATTGAGCGCGGCGAAGCGCGCCGTCGCGATGTCGACTCATTGCCTCCAAGCATACACCGCTATGTGGGCAAATAAAAAAGCGTCGGCAGCGATTCCAGGCGCTGCCGCCAGCGGCGGACCGCAGGGGAGGCGGGCATAAAAAAGGCCCTCCGAAGAGGGCCAGGGGAGCACGCCAGCTCACTCGGTTCGTCGCGCTTACTTCTTCGCGACGTTGAATTCGGGATAGGCTTCCAGGCCGCACTCGGCCAGGTCGACCCCTTCGTACTCTTCCTCTTCGCTGACACGGATGCCCATGACGGCCTTGAGGATCAGCCATACCACCAGGCTGGCGAGGAAGACCCAGGCGAAGATGCCGATGATGCCGATGATCTGCGAGCCGAAGGAGGCGTCGGCGTTGGACAGCGGCACCACCAGCACACCCCAGATGCCGACCACGCCGTGCACCGAAATGGCGCCCACCGGATCGTCGATCTTCAGCTTGTCCAGAGTGACGATGGAGACCACCACGATCAGGCCGCCGATGGCGCCGATGAAGGCCGCGCCCAGGGCGCTGGGCTCCAGCGGCTCTGCGGTGATGGCGACCAGACCGGCCAGGGCGCCGTTCAGTGCCATGGTCAGGTCCGCCTTGCGGAACCACAGCTTGGCCAGGATCAGCGCGGCGAGCACGCCACCGGCGGCCGCGGCGTTGGTATTGACGAACACCTGGGCCACATTGTTGGCGGAGATGGCGTCCGAAACCTTCAGTTCGGAACCACCGTTGAAGCCGAACCAGCCCATCCACAGAATGAAGGTACCCAGGGTGGCCAGCGGCATGTTGGCGCCGGGAATGGCGTAGATGGCGCCATCCTTGCCGTACTTGCCCTTGCGCGGGCCGAGGATGAGTACACCGGCCAGGGCCGCGGCCGCGCCGGCCATGTGCACGATGCCGGAGCCGGCATAGTCGCTGTAGCCCAGCGCGTCGAGCCAGCCCTCGCCCCAGGTCCAGTAGCCGGAGATGGGATAGATGACACCGGTGAGCACCACGGCGAAGGCCAGGAAGGCCCACAGCTTCATGCGCTCGGCCACGGCGCCGGAGACGATCGACATGGCGGTGGCCACGAACACCACCTGGAAGAAGTAATCGGAGCGCATGGAGTAATAGGGCGCGTCCTCGTCACCGGCGATGATGGCGCCCAGGGTGTTCTCGGCGCCGATCAGAAAGCCCAGGTTGGGCAGGAAGCCGCCTTCCGGGCTGGAGTACATGATGTAGTAGCCGATCAGCAGGTACATGGTACAGGCGATGGCGAACAGGGCGATGTTCTTGGTCAGGATTTCGGCGGTGTTCTTGGAGCGCACCATGCCGGCCTCGAGCATCGAGAAGCCGGCGGCCATCCACATCACCAGCACGCCGCAAAGTAGGAAATAGAAAGTGTCGAGCGCATACATCAGCTCGGTCAGCTCGGTCAGTTCTGTCATTTTTGCTGTTCTCCTGAACCCGCATATAAGGGCGAGGCGTTATTGCTATGGGTATGGCGTACCCTGTCATGATCCCTGCCGGTCGGCTTAGACGGCGTCGGCGCCCCGCTCGCCGGTACGAATCCGAATCACGTCCTCCAGCGGGGTCACGAAGACCTTGCCGTCACCGATCTTGCCGCTGTTGGCGGCGCTGCAGATGGCATCCAGCACGCTCTCGACGCGGGAGTCGTCCACGGCGACCTCGACCTTCACCTTGGGCAGGAAGTCGACCACGTATTCGGCGCCGCGGTAGAGTTCCGTATGGCCCTTCTGGCGACCGAAACCCTTCACTTCGGTCACGGTGATACCCTGAACGCCGTTGTCGGCCAACGCCTCGCGAACGTCGTCGAGCTTGAATGGCTTGATGATGGCGGTGATGAGCTTCATCGTGTCTCTCCCTGCTGGAAATAGGGGCGGCGGGGGTCGCCAGCCGGCTGTAGACCGCTTAAGCGCGGATCGTGCCAATTCTTTTTAATTTTCGTGGAAACATGATGTTGCATAGACCTCACGGCATGTCTTGCGCCGCAATGGCGCAGCCGGTGCAACCGTCGTGCACCGGAGTGGTGCTGGATCGTGGTGCGGCTGCGCCATGAGGGGGCGAGAGAAGGGAATGCGCCGTGGCGGGGCCTTGCGTATGCTGTAGGGCAACATGAGCAGGCCAACAGGAGAAGCGCACCATGGCGAATCAGGACCCCATCAGCCGACTGGCGCAACAGCTGGGCGAACGCCTGCAGGGAGCGGCCCAGGCGCCGGAGGAATTGCAGAAGGGCATGCAGCAGATCGTGCGCGGCGCCTTCGACCGCCTGGAGCTGGTGTCGCGGGAGGACTTCGACATCCTGATGGACGTGCTACAGCGCACGCGGATTCGTGTCGAAGCGCTGGAGCAGCAGGTCGCGGCGCTGGAACAGGCGCTGGCGGCCCGAGAGACGCCCGCAGCTCAGGCAACCCTCACGCCGTCCAGACAGGGCACTGCGGATACCTCGCCCAAGCAGGATGAGCCGGGCGGACCGGAGGGCGACCAGGCCGAGCGCTGAGCCAGCGTGGAGAGCCCGTTGCGGTACAGTGCTAGTATCTAGCCCTTACGCTAATGAACTGCGAGGGATTGCACGATGCTGGCGATCGTTGCCACACGGGCTGGCTTGGGGCTGGAAGCGCCCGAGGTCCAGGTCGAGGTACATCTGGCCAATGGCCTGCCGGGAATGACCCTGGTGGGTCTGCCCGAGGCCGCCGTCAAGGAGAGCCGCGAACGGGTGCGCAGCGCCCTGGTCAACGCCGGCTTCGATTTTCCCAATACACGTAGAATCGTGCTCAATCTGGCGCCCGCCGATCTGCCCAAGGTCGGCGGGCGCTTCGATCTGCCCATCGCGCTGGGTATTCTTATCGCCTCCGGCCAAGTGCCCGGCGAAGCGGTCGAGGGTATCGAAAGCGTCGGCGAGCTGGCGCTGGACGGTCGCCTGCGCCCCATCAACGGGGTGCTGCCCCTGGCGCTCGCCGCACGCAAGGCCGGGCGCAAGCTGATCGTGCCCAAGGAGAACGCCGACGAGGCGGCCCTGGCCGGCGACCTGCAGGTGCTGCCGGCCGAGCATCTGCTCGATGTGATGGCCCATCTGCTGGGACAGAAGCCGATCGCCGCGCACCGCCTCGAGTCGCCGCCCATCGCCGATAGCCGTGAAGGCGACCTGGCCGAGGTGCGTGGCCAGCACCAGGCCCGGCGCGCGCTGGAGATTGCCGCGGCGGGGTCGCACAACCTGCTTTTCGCGGGGCCTCCCGGCACCGGCAAGACCATGCTGGCAAGCCGCCTGCCGGGCATCCTGCCGGAACTCACCGAGGACGAAGCGCTGGAAGTCGCCGCCATCCGTTCGGTGTGTGGCCTGCCCTTGGCCGAGCAGTGGGGGCGCCGGCCCTTTCGCGCCCCGCACCACACCGCCAGCGCCGTGGCCCTGGTCGGCGGTGGCTCCTGGCCGCGACCGGGAGAGATCTCGCTGGCCCACCACGGCGTGCTGTTTCTCGACGAGCTGCCCGAGTTCAGCCGTCACGTGCTCGAGGTGATGCGCGAACCAATGGAGTCGGGGCGCATCCATATCGCTCGTGCCAACCACGAGCGCCGCTTTCCTGCCCGTTTCCAACTGGTGGCAGCGATGAACCCGTGTCCCTGCGGCCACCTCGGCGACCCGCGCCAGGCTTGCCAGTGCACCGCGGCACAGATCCAGCGCTATCAGTCGCGTCTCTCCGGGCCGCTGCTCGACCGTATCGATCTGCAGATCGAAGTGCCGGCGCTGCCGCCGGAGCAGCTGACATCACGCGAGGTAGGCGAGAGTTCGGCGGAGGTGCGCGCCCGGGTCATGGCGGCACGCGAGCGCCAGTACGCCCGCGGTGCGCTCAACGCCCATCTGGGCGGGCGCGAGCTGGAAGCGGCATGCGCGCTCACCACGGCGGATCGTGCCTGGCTGGCTGGCGTGCTCGAACGCCTGCGTCTGTCGGCGCGCGCCTACCATCGGGTGCTGCGTGTGGCGTTGACCCTGGCCGATCTTGCCGCCAAGCCGCATCCGGAGCGCGGCGAGCTGATGGAGGCGATCGGCTATCGGCAGCTCGATCGCCAGTTGAGGCAGAGTTAGTAAGGCTGCGGTCTGGGGGCTACAGCGCCGTGGCGTCGAAGGCGCCCTCGATCTCGGTCTGCCATAGGGCACTCTCCATGTCGGGGCGATAGAGCGACAGGGTGAGGCGGTAGGGCAGCAGGTCGCGATCGGTCAGTTGCAGGCGTGGCGCCGTGGCTTCCAGGCGGCTCTCCATGCGCCACTGATGGTCGCCTCCTTCGCCGCTCATGGCCGGGCGCCAATCGAGCACCTGGGGCCCGTCGCTTGCGCCCAGCAGGGCGCGGGTGAGGCTCTCCAGGAAGCGTTCGCTGCCGATCTCGAGGCTGTTGTCCACATCCGGGGACACCAGTAGCAGCACCTGGTCCGCAGGTGGTTGCAGGGCCTCGACCTGCATGACCCGAGCGACGGCACGGTCGCCCAGGTTCTGCAGGGCACGGCGAATGGGGTCGGGTTCGGGAGGCTGGGCGGCACATCCGGCGAGAAACGCCAACAGGGCGAGCAGGGCGAGATGTCTCAGCATCGGGAGAGAGGCTCCTGGGCGATGGTCGAGAGGCTTGGTTCCAACTCGGCCAGAAACTCGTCGAGGGCCGTGAACAGCGTGGTGCGAATGGGTTCGGCCTCGTTGACGAGATGATGGCGCGCGTCCGGATGGCGATGAATGCGGGCATTGGGGAACTTGCGCTCGAGCACCGTCAGGTTCCACTCCCAGTCGACGGTGAGGTCCTGCTCCCCCTGTAGGATCAGGGTCGGCAGGTCGCTCGACGGCAGGGCCAGCAGCTGAGGCATCCAACGGCGCATGGCGCTGACCCAGTTGAGCGACAGGTGGCCCGGTTGTAGCGGGTCGTGCTCGCGCAGGAAGGTGGCAAATTCGGCATCGGTGGAGTTCGCGCCGAAGCGTCGCGGCAGCGTCTCGACGAAGGGGCCCACCAGGGTATGCAGCCAACCCGCCTGGGGCCAGCCGCACGGGCGCACCAGCGGTGCAAGCAGAGCCAGGCCCGACCAGCGTTCCTCGTCCGGCCGGCTCAGGGCGTCGGTGGCGAGAATGGCGGCGCCGGTGCTCTGGCCGATGCCCAGCCATGGGCGAGGGGCCAAGCCCCGGGCGTTCAACTGTTCCTGTAGCGCATGCAGACATTCGCCGTAGTGAGCGAAGTCATCGATGCAAGCGCGCTTGCCGCTGGACAATCCATGACCGGGCAGATCCCACAACACCACCCGCCAGCGGTGCTCCAGCAGCCGTTCCAGGAGATGGCGGTACAGGCCGAGATGGTCGAAATACCCGTGTACCACGAAGGCCGTGCCGATCGGCTCCGCCGGGCTCCATACCTGGCTCCAGAGCTGGTAGCGCTGGGCGTCCACGTAGCCCACGTAGAGCCCGACCTGCTCGGTGAGCAGCGGAGCCAGACCATAGTGAGCGAGGTAGTTGGCCAGCGATGGCTCTCCCTCGGCGCAAAAGGGTGCGATCGGCCCCAGCGCCTGTAGGGGAGTGAAGTCGGTCATGGCGTTCTCCAACGAATCAAGACAGGCATTCCCCTCGAGTCCTTTCGTCATTGGCGGCACTAGAGTGTGCAGCAAGTTTACCTACCGACCATTCTGTAGGGTGAGCGATCGTTGCGATAGCTCGTGTTTTTTCTGACCAATCGGTCAGAATGTCGGATATTAACCCTATGTCTAGTAGGGTAGACCCTCCTTCGGGTTTACATATGGAAGAGTTTTCCACAAAATTGGCGCCTTCACAGTGGTATCACCCCCACGAATTGCGGCGGCCGAGCGTATGTCATCGGCCGCCACGCAGGAGGAGACTTCCCATGTCCGAACGTGTTACTCGCCATCGTCTCCAGGTGGCCGCTGAACTGGACCGCTTCATCAACGGCCAGGCCCTTCCCGGTACCGGCCTGGATGCCGAAAGCTTCTGGGCCGGGGTCGATGCCATCTTTCATGATCTGACACCGAAAAACCGAGAATTGCTCGCTGAGCGTGAGCGCCTGCAGGAACAACTGGATACCTGGCACCGCGAGAACCCTGGCCCGGTGCGCGACATGAGCGTCTATCGCGCCTTTCTCGAGGAGATCGGCTACTTGGTGGAGGCTCCCTCCCAGGTTACCGTAAGCACCGCCAACGTGGATCGCGAGATCGCCGTTCAGGCTGGCCCGCAACTGGTAGTGCCGGTGAGCAACGCCCGCTATGCGCTCAACGCCGCCAACGCGCGCTGGGGCAGCCTCTACGATGCGCTCTACGGCACCGACGCCATCCCCGAGGAGGATGGCGCCGAGAAGGGCACGAGTTACAACCCCAAGCGCGGCGAGAAGGTCATCGCCTACGCCCGCGGCGTACTCGACCTGGCCGCTCCGCTGGCCACCGGCAGCCATCGTGACGCGGTCAAGTATGCGCTGCGCGACGGCCACCTGGTGGCGACCCTCGAGGGCGGTCGCGAGACCGGCCTCGAGGAGCCGGGCAAGCTGATCGGCTATCAGGGCGACGCCGCCAGCCCCGAGGCGATCCTGCTGGCCAACCATGGCCTGCACCTGGAGATCCAGATCGACCCCAGCCATCCCATCGGCAAGACCGACCCGGCCGGCGTCAAAGACCTGCTGGTCGAAGCCGCGCTGACCGCGATCATGGATTGCGAGGACTCCGTGGCTGCCGTCGACGCCGAGGACAAGGTCGGCGTCTACGCTAACTGGCTGGGCCTGATGAAGGGCGACCTGGAAGAAGCGATCGAGAAGGGTGGCAAGACCTTCACCCGTCGCCTTCACCCCGATCGCACTTACGCCACCCCGGATGGTGGCAGCCTGACGCTGCCCGGCCGTTCGCTGATGTTCGTGCGCAACGTCGGCCACCTGATGACCACGCCGGCGATCCTCGACGCCGATGGCAATGAGCTGCCCGAAGGCATCCTCGACGGCATCGTCACCAGCCTGCTGGCAATGCACGATCTCAAGAAGGACGAAGGCGAGGCGCGCAATTCGCGCCAAGGCTCGGTTTACATCGTAAAGCCGAAGATGCACGGTCCCAAGGAGGTCGCCTTCTCCAACGAGCTGTTCGGCCGTATCGAGGATCTGCTGGGCCTGGCCCGTGACACCCTCAAGATGGGCATCATGGACGAGGAGCGTCGCACCTCGGTCAACCTCAAGGCGTGTATCGCCGAGGCCAGCTCTCGCGTGGTGTTCATCAACACTGGCTTCCTCGACCGCACCGGCGACGAGATGCACACCGCCATGGAAGCGGGCCCGATGATCCGCAAGGGCGACATGAAGAATGCTGCCTGGATCGGTGCCTACGAGCGCAACAACGTGCTGGTCGGCCTGGCCTGCGGCCTGCGTGGCCGGGCTCAAATCGGCAAGGGCATGTGGGCCATGCCGGACCTGATGGCTGCCATGCTGGAGCAGAAGATCGGCCATCCCAAGGCTGGCGCCAACACCGCCTGGGTGCCGTCGCCCACTGCTGCCGCGCTGCATGCGCTGCACTACCATCAGGTCGACGTCACCGAAATCCAGCGTGAGCTTGAGGCCCAGGGCGAGCCTGCCCTTCTGGAAGAGCTGCTCGACGACCTGCTCAGCGTGCCGGTGGCCGAGAAGGCCGCCTGGTCCGACGCCGAGCTGCAGCAGGAGCTCGACAACAACTGCCAGGGCATCCTCGGCTATGTGGTGCGCTGGGTCGAGCACGGCGTGGGCTGCTCCAAGGTACCCGACATCCATGACGTGGGCCTGATGGAGGATCGTGCCACGCTGCGTATCTCCAGCCAGCACATCGCCAACTGGCTGCACCACGGTGTGGTCGATGCCGAACGCGTGCAGAAGACCCTGGAGCGCATGGCCAAGGTGGTCGATGGGCAGAATGCCGGCGACCCGGCCTACACCGCGATGAGCGCCGACTTCGAGGCCTCGACAGCGTTCAAGGCGGCCAGCGACCTGATCTTCAAGGGTCGAGTGCAGCCCTCCGGCTACACCGAGCCGCTGCTGCACTACTGGCGGGCGGTGCACAAGGCGAAATAACGTCTTCGGGCTTCGGGCAGCGCAGTGGATACACTCATAGCTCGTAAGCAACAGCTACGCCATGAAGCGCCCCGGGTACCCGCCCGGGGCGCTTTGGGTTATGTTGGGCTCCACGATCACAACTGCTTGCCACGACCACAACCAGCAGGGAGCCCGACGATGACCGTGATGACCGCCGCCGCCATTGAAGATTTTCTCGACGAGGTCTTTCCCCAGCGTGCCGGCACCATCGAGGCGGTCGATCACATGCGTGCCACCATGAGCCTGGCCATCGAAGACGAGCACCTGCGGCCCGGCTCAAGCGTTTCCGGGCCGACCATGATGGGGCTGGCCGATGTCTGCCTCTACGTGGCTATCCTGGCCCAGATCGGCCCCGAGCCGATGGCCGTGACCACCGATCTCAACTGCCACTTCCTGCGCCGCGCCCGCGGCGACCGCGATCTCATCGCCAATGCGCGAGTGATCAAGCTGGGCCGCCGCCTGGCGGTAGGCGAGGTGCAGCTCTTCTCCGCCGGCGACGAGCGACCGGTGGCCCACGTCACCGCCACTTACGCCATTCCCGACCCCGACTGAGCGTCGCGCCCGGCGCGCAAGGCACCCACGGCAAGCGTCAGCCAGCCGGCGATCATCAGCACGCCACCGAACGGGGTGACCATGCCCAGGCCGCGCAGCCCGGTCAACGCCATGGCATAGAGCGAGCCGGAGAACAGCAGCACCCCCGCAGCCCACAAGCCCAGCACGATGCCGAACGCGCGCTGCGGATGCGAGGCGCGCCAGGCGAGCACGCCGAGTATCGCCAGGGTGTGCCACATCTGATAGCGCACACCGGTCTCGAAGGCGGCCAGTAGCCGCTCCGGCAATTGGCCTTGCAAGGCATGGGCGGCAAAGGCACCGGCCATGACCGCCACTCCGCCCGACAGCGCCGCCAGGCACCACCATCCGCGATCGCGCATCTTGTACTCCTTCGGGGATTGGGATTGCCGCCTACCGTACCCCGAGAGGCGTTAAGGGGCTACAATATGGGCCCGCGACACTCGTCAACTGAAGAGGGACGCCATGCAGATCCAACTCAACGGTGAGCCCCGAGACCTTGCCCCCGGCCTCACGGTGGCGCAGTTGGTCGACGACCTTGGCCTGACCGGTCGGCGTATCGCCGTCGAACGAAACGAGGAGATCGTGCCGAAGAGTGAGCACGATGCCACGCGCCTGGCCGACGGCGATCGCATCGAGATCGTTCACGCCATCGGCGGCGGCTAACCGCCACCTGCCGACGATTTCCACTACAGACCCGCTACAGACACAGGCCCACGCGATGACAGACTTCTTTCAGGATCAGCCGCTGCGGATTGCCGGCCATGCCTTCACCTCACGCCTGCTGGTCGGTACCGGCAAGTACAAGGACTTCGACGAGACCGCCGACGCGATCGCTGCCTCGGGCGCCGAGGTCGTCACCTTCGCTGTGCGCCGTACCAATCTCGGCCAGGAAGACGGCCCCAACCTGCTCGACGTGGTGCCGCCGGAGCGTTTCACCCTGTTGCCCAATACCGCCGGCTGCTACACGGCCAAGGATGCTGTGCGTACCTGCAAGCTGGCCCGCGAACTGCTCGACGACCACAAGCTGGTCAAGCTCGAGGTGCTCGGCGACGACTCGACCCTCTACCCCAACGTGGTCGAGACCCTCAAGGCGGCGGAAGAGCTGCTCAGGGATGGCTTCGATGTGATGGTCTACACCAGCGACGATCCCATCGTGGCCCAGGAGCTCGAGCGCCTGGGCTGCTGCGCGATCATGCCGCTGGGTTCGCTGATCGGCTCCGGCCACGGCATCCAGAACCCGCACAACATCCGCCTGATCATCGAGCAAGCCAACGTGCCGGTGCTGGTGGATGCCGGCATCGGCACTGCCTCCGACGCCGCCATGGCCATGGAGCTGGGCTGCGACGGCGTGCTGATGAACTCCGCCATCGCCCATGCCCGCCAGCCGGTGCTGATGGCCAGTGCCATGAAGAAGGCCGTCGAGGCCGGACGTGAGGCGTTCCTGGCCGGGCGCATGCCGCGCCGCCAGAGTGCGGATCCCTCCTCTCCCTTTGCTGGCCGCATCAATGGCTGAATCCACCGGAGCTGCAACGAATCCATGAGCGACCCGCAACGCGACCCCTCGACTACCGGTCCGGAAGGGCCGGACGCCCCGCTGCATCGTCGCGGCATCAAGAGCTACGTGCTGCGTGCCGGCCGCATGACCCAGGCCCAGACCCGCGGCCTGGAAGAGGTCTGGCCGCGGCTGGGTCTGACCCTGGCCGAGGGACGGCAGGATCTCGATGCCTTGTTCGGACGCCGGGCGCCGCGGGTGGTGGAGATCGGCTTCGGCATGGGCGCCTCATTGATCGAGCAGGCCGAGACCCATCCCGACACCGATTTCATCGGCATCGAGGTGCACGCTCCGGGCGTGGGCAAGCTGCTCGACGAGGCCGACAAGCGCGGCCTGACCAACATTCGCGTCTACCGTGAGGACGCCCTGGCGGTGCTTGAGCAGTGCCTGCCGGAGGCCAGCATTGCCACCCTGCAGCTGTTCTTCCCCGACCCCTGGCCGAAGAAGAAGCACCACAAGCGGCGTATCGTCCAGCCCGCCTTCGTCGAGCTGATTCGCAGCCGCCTCGAGCTGGGCGGCAAGCTGCATATGGCCACCGACTGGCAGGCCTACGCCGAGTGGATGGCCGAGGTGATGGAAGCCGCGCCGGGCTACGTCAATACGGCGACTCCCGCGACGGCGCCCTATGTGCCGCGCCCCGAGTTTCGTCCGCTGACCAAGTTCGAGGCCCGCGGTGAGCGCCTCGGTCACGGCGTGTGGGATCTGATCTTCGAGCGCTGCGAATAGCCAGGCTGGCGCCTGCCCCGGCGAGCGCCATTCCCGCAAGACCGGTGGGGCCGAGGCGTTCACCGAACATCGCCGCGGCCCACAGCAGTGTCACTCCCGGCGTCAGATGCACTAACGCCGAGGTCAGCGTGACCCCCAGCCGGCGTAGGCTGGCAACGAAGAAACCGTAGCCCCCGAGGCTCGACAGCACCACTAGCCAGCTCATGGTCACCAGCACGGCAGGTTCGAAGCCGGGAGCGGTCAGCTTGCCGCCCCCCATTGCCCAGGCGGCAACCAGGAAGATGCCGCCGGCCGCGAGCAACTGGGCCAGCAGTGCTACCGGCAGCGGCAGTACCGAAGGCTGGCGCACCGCCAGCAGGCTGCCGAGCGTCACTGCCGCGACCGATAGCAGCGGCAGCAGGTAGGCCCAGCCCGGCGCAGCCAGCGAGCGCTGCATGTCGTCACCCACGCACAGCGCCACGCCCAGGGTGGCCAGCACCATCCCCAACCAGCCGTATGTGCCCAGGCGCTCGCCCAGCCAACGTCCGGCCAGGGCTGCCGCCAACAGCGGCTGCAGAGCTGCGATCAGCGCCGTGATGCCGGCGCTGACGCCGAGATCGATGGCTACGATCACCCCTAGCAGATAGCCGCCCATGGTCAGGCTGCCCACGAGCATCTCCCGTCTCATGTCGCGTATTGCCGGAAGCGCGCCAAGCGTCAGGCGACACCACAGTGCCACCAGCAGCGCGGCGAGCAGGAAGCGCCAGGCGAACAGGTCGAGTACCGGTGTGCCGAACTCGCTGGCCAGCCGGCCGCCGACGAAGCCCGAACTCCAGCACACCACGAAGCCGGCGGCTATCAGTAGTGTGGGGACTTGTGCTGGCATCGTCGTGCTCCTTCTCGATGACGGTGCTTGAGCTTGACGGTCATCCCGGCTTCAATAAAGCGATATATTTTGTAGGCAGAGTTCAATATGACTGAAGCCTTGCCGGCAACGCTGGATCTCGAACTGCTGCGCAGTTTCCAGGCTGCGGCCCAGCTCGGCTCACTGGCGGCGGCGGCCGAGCAGCGGCACCGCACCGTCAGCGCCATCAGCATGCAGATCAAGCGCCTCGAGTCGTTGCTCGATGTCCGCCTGCTGGAACGTGGCCCGCGTGGCGTGGTGCCGACTACCGCCGGGGAGGCACTGCTGCAGGAGGCGCGGGAACTGTTGCGCATGCACGATGGAATCCTGGCCCGCTATGCTGGGCGCGGGCTGCGGGGAAAGGTGCGCTTCGGCCTGCCCGAGGATTACGCCCGCGAGCTGCTCGGCGATGTATTGCCCGAGTTCACCTCGCGCCACCCCGAGGTACTGCTGCAGGCGGTGACGGCCACCAGCGGTGAGCTGGTGCGGCAGTTGGAGCGCTCGCGGCTGGACTTGGCAGTGGTGCTGGACCGGCCCATCGCACTGCCCGGCGGCGAGCCGCTGTGGCGCACCACGCCGGTATGGGCCGCGCCGCGTGCCGCCAACCTGGCCGAGCGGGAGAGCCTGCCGCTGGCCCTGCACGAGGTCGACTGTCCCTACCGGGCATTGGCCACTGAAGCCTTGGAGCGACTGGGCAGGCCCTGGCACGCGCTGTTCACCAGTACCAGCATCCATACTATCGAACGCGCGGTGGAGACGGGGCTGGCGGTCAGTGTGCTCGACCGCGAACGTCTGACCCCCGCCATGCGTGAACTGGGCGAGGCCGAAGGGCTGCCCGCTCTCGGTCGCTGCGAGGCACGGCTGCACTTCGCTCGTACCATCGAGCCGGGTTCGCGACCCGCCGCCCAGGCCCTGGCTGAACTGCTGCGCGAGCGGCTACGCGGACGCGGCCCCTGGCGCGGTGCAGCGACGGGATGATTGGGAAGCAATGAGGAAGATGTGTTTCTTTGAACAAAAAAAGCGCCTCCAGGGGAGGCGCAGGCAAGACCGTGACTAGCAATGAGGGGGAGAAACCATAGCGGGAAACTGGCGGTTCCCCTAATGGCCGTGGTGTCTCATCAACACCACGTCTTCAATGTAAGTCATTCTCATTCTCTCTGTCAACACGAATGCGAATTTTTTTTATTTCAGCTCCCGGCAAGATGCAGCCATAGGGGCAGGGTCGCCATGGCGAGCAGCGTCTGGCCGGTGATCAGGGCGGCCATCAGCTCGGCGTCGCCGCCCAACTGACGAGCCAGGATATAGGCCGAGGTGGCGGTAGGCAGGGCGGCGAACAGCAGGGCCACGTCGCGACTCACGGCATCCAGACCCAGCAGTAGCGCCGCGGCGAACACCAGGGCTGGCATCAACACCAGTTTGACCAGGTTGGAAGCCCACACCCCGCGATCTACCCGCAGCAGCGCCTGGGGGCGCAGGGCGACGCCCACTGCGACCAGCCCGAGCGGCAGGGCGGCGCGGCCCAGCAATTCCACGGCGGAGCCGCTCCAGCCGGGCAGGCCGATGCCCGAGAGGTTGAGGCCGATGCCGGCCAGGCAGGCGAGGATCAGCGGGTTGCGCCCCAGGGCTGCCAGGCTCTTGCCCAGGCTCGAGGGGCCGAGCGTGCCGGCGGCGATGAAGCTGGCGACGCACAGCACGTTGACCATCGGCACCATCAGCGCCACGGCGACCGCCGCTACCGTGGCGCCGGCGGTGCCATGCAGGGCGGCTGCGCCAGCCACGCCGACATAGGTGTTAAAGCGCAGAGCGCCCTGAAAAACCGAAGTGAAGGCGGCCGGCTCCAGGCCCAGCCTGCGCTGTACGGCCCACAGCAGCCCGGCGAATGCCAGCATGCCGCCGAGCAGGGCGAGCGCCAGACGAACCACCGGAACCTCGCCGACATTGGCGGTCGCCAGGGTAGCGACCAGCATGGCGGGAAAGAGCAGAAAGTAGATGACTTTCTCGAGCTGTATCCAGAAGTTACCGTCCGGCTGGCGCAATCGTCCCAGGACGGCGCCGAGCAGTATCAGCAGGAACAGGGGACCCAGGGCATTGGTGACGCCTTCCATCTCGCTATCCTTATGGCTTTGGCCAGGCCGCTGCGACCGTTTAACCCTGCGACAACGGTACACGCCAGGCCGGTAGGCAAATGCTGTTAAGCTTACCCTTTATCGCTGTCCAGTGAAGTGCTGCGTTCGCCACATGCCCTCGCCCTCCCTGCCCGAAGCCGGCGAATCCCGCTTTCCGGGGCTTCGCCTGATGATGCTTGCCACGCTGCTGACGCTCAGCGTGGCGTTGTGGTATCTGCTGTCGCACTTGGTGCGTGGTGACGGCGATGTCGACTGGCATCTCGCCACGCTGCCCTGCGAACTGCACCAGGCCGGTTGTAGCGCCAGTCTTGGCGAGGGGCGTGCGCTAACCCTGAGCGTCGCCGCCTCCGACGGTATCCATGCCCTGGAGTTGCTGCCGCTGACGGTCCGGGTGGAGGGCGTGGAGGCGCGGTCGGTCAGCGTCGACTTCGTCGGACGTGACATGGACATGGGCTTGCATCGCTTCCCCTTGAGCAAGCAGGATAATGGTCATTTCGAGGGGATTGGCCAAGTGCCGATCTGCACCGAGTCGGTCATGCCCTGGCAGGCCCAGGTCGTGGTGGAGACTGCGGAGGGCCGGTTGGGCAGCCGATTCGATTTCACGGTGGAGCGGAGTTCGCCATGAAGCGGCAACGTATCTGGGTGGTATTGGGCGCACTGGTGATCGTGGTGGGCCTCGGCGGACTGGTCGGTTTCCAGCAGTTCCAGCAGGCCGACGACGGCAGCCCGAAGGGCGGCCCGGTGGAGCTGCCCTCGACTCAGGGCGATTTTTCGCTGACCCAGCTCGAGGGTGACCAGCTGGCGGTACTGTTCTTCGGCTACACCTACTGCCCGGACGTCTGCCCGATGAGCATGGCCGTGATGCGTCAGGTCATGCAGGGGCTGGACGACGAACAGCGGCAACGGGTGGTGCCGGTACTGATCTCCGTGGATCCAGAGCGCGATACGCTGGAGCGCCTGACGGAATACGTGGGCTATTTCGGCGACGACTTCATCGGCGCTACCGGCAGCCAGGCACAGCTCGAGGAGCTGGCTGCCCGGTACGGGGTCATCTGGCGGCGAGTGGAAACGCCCGACTCGGCGATGGAGTACACCATCGACCACAGCTCATCGATCTATTTGGTCGACCGCCACGGCACGATCTTGCAGCGGGTGCTCTACTCGCCGACGCCGCATCCGCTACGCTCTGCATTGGAGCAACAACTCGACGGATAGCGGGGCGAGCTTCGGCGCTCGCCCCGCTTTTTACCTGCACGGTTCAGGTCCTACTCCTCGGGGGCTTCCCCGAGTCGTTCGATCATGGCCATCAGCGCTTGGACCTGGACGCCTTCCCGGGTGTCGTGCAACGGGTCGAGCTGCCAGGTGCTCTCGGCAAAGCCCCACCAGTCCCAGCAACCCTGGGGATTGGCCAGGCTACTGGTGGCCTGGGGATAGAGCACGACGCGACGGTTGGCCGCGGCCCATTCGTTGAGGCCGCTGTAGCGTACGAAGGCTTCGTCGATCTGCTCCTCGGTCATGCTGCAGCCGTGCAGCGCCACGGTCAGGCCGCAGCCTCCCGCCTCGCAGCCCTTCGGAACCAGCACGTAGCCGGCATCGCCCAGGCCGCGGGCGTCGAATGGAGCCTGGTCGAAGCGCAGCAACTGGGCCAACGACGTGGCTTGCGCAGGCTCCTGCGGTCCATGCAGCCACGCCAGCGCCTCGCCCGCGATATCCAGGCCGCAGGCCAGCATATGGGTACCGCCGCCGGTGCGGCACTGGGCCAACTGGCTTGGCGGAATTCGCTCATCGGCCTCGATGGGCCAGCCGTGGCCGACGCCGGGGGAGCGAACCACCTTGAGCTGTTCCTCGGGGTTTGCCAGCCATTCGCCTAACTGCTCGGCCAGTGCCAGGCCGAGCGAGGGATCCACCACGCTGTCCTCGTCCCCGTGCCAGACGAAGGCACGCAGCGCGGCAAGTGCTTCGCTCCCGCCCACCAAGCCACGCGCCTGGTAGTCGCGCAGGCGCACGTCCAGGCTGGCAAGGTCAGGTGGCCCGCGACGTGTCGCCATGCACTGGCCAAGCGCTTGGCCCAGGCCGCCCTGGGCGCAGCTCCACGGGCCTGCGGCGAGTACGGCCACGCCCTGGAAGCGTTCCGGCCAGGCCACGGCCAATTGAGCGGCCATGTAGCCTCCCGAGGAGACGCCGATCACACTGGTCGCGCTTGGCTCGACAGCGAGCCGGGGCAGCTCGGGCAATAGAGTCTCCGCTTGGGCGCCGTGGCTCAGCAGCAGTCCGGCGGCCAACAAGGCCAAGGCTTTCATGCGGCAGGTTTCATTCCATGACATCGAGCAGTTCGACACGGAAGATCAACGTCTCGTTGGGGCCGATGGGACCCTGGCCCTGGGCGCCGTAGCCGAGCTCGGGGGGGATGAACAGCATCCAGGTGTCGCCCACGCTCATCAGTTGCAGCGCTTCCTGCCAGCCTTCGATCACTTGGTCCACACGGAAGCTCAGCGGCTGGCCGCGTTCGAAGGAGCTGTCGAATACCGTACCGTCGACCAGGGTACCCTCGTAGTGCACTTCGACGTGGGAACTGGGGCCGGGGCTGTCGCCATCGCCATTTTCCAGCACCTCGTACTGCAGCCCCGAATCGGTCGTGGTGACTTCCTCGCGCTCGGCGTTCTCGCTCAGGAAGGCCTGCCCTTCGGTGAGATTGTGCTCGGCCATTTCCTCGGCCTCGGCCTGGCGTGCGGCCAGCGCATCCTGCTGGAACTTGCTCAGGGTCGCGGCCATGTCGTCGGCCTCCATGGCCAGGTCGTTGCCTTCGATAAGGTCGCGAATGGCGTCGGTGAAGGCCTCGACGTCGAGGTTGGGATACTCCTGAGCAATGCTTTGGCCGTAGGCGACGCCCAGGCTGTAGCTGAGACGCTCGTCCTCTGTCTCCGGTGCGGCCAGTACCCACGGCGGCGCAGCCACCAGGGCAACCAAGGAGGCGGATGTCAGCAGTGTCTTCATGCAGAGTCCTATCGATTAGTCATTGAGCGGCGTGCAACAGTACTCGGACTCTATCAGGGTGGGGCCGGTTCCGCACCCGCGGTACGGCGCCGGCCCCGCGGCTCATACCACCAGCGTGGGGCAGTGCGCCGAGCCCGCGACACGCTGCGCCACGCTGCCCAGCAGCAGGCTCTTCTCGCCGTTGGTGCCCTGGGCGCCGATCACGATCAGGTCGCACTCCCGCTTGCGCGCGAAGCGTACGATGGTGCGCGAAGGGCGCCCGCCCTTGACGAAGGCGCGTAGCCGGGCGGGGTCGGCCCCCAGTTCGACCGCTTCGCTCTTGGCGTGCACGGCGATCTCGGTGGCGTACTCCTTGAGGGCATCGTCGGGAATGTCGAGCTTCTCCGAGCGCACCATGGAGAGCGATGCCTCCAGCAGGCTGTGGTGCTTGAACACGCACAGGATATAGAGTTCGGCGCCGGTCAGCAGATGCAGGCCCACGGCCTTCTCCAGCGCCTTGAGGGCGCCCTTCGAACCGTCCACCGGCACCAGTATGCGATTGAACATGTCAGCGTCTCCTCTGCATCGTGCGACTGGCGTCACAGGTAGGCCATGTCACGCAGGAACAGGGCGATCTGCGGGAACATGATGATCAGCGCCGCCGACAGGATCAGCATGAAGATGAAGGGGGGCGTGCCGCGTATCACCTCCCAGTAGGGTCGCTTGAAGATGGCGATGGCGGTGAAGATGTCGCAGCCGAAGGGTGGCGTGGCCGAGCCTATCGCCACCTGCAGCGTGATCAGTACCCCGACCAGCACCGGGTCGAGCCCCGAGGCGGCGATCGCCGGAGCGAAGATCGGCGTCAGCACCAAGATCACCACGATCGGGTCGACGAACATACAGGCGATGAAGAAGGCCACTGAAATGGCGACCAGTACGCCGATCGGCCCCGCCTCGTTGATGCCGAACGCCGCCAGCAGTGTCTGGGGGATCTGGGCAAAGGAGATGATCCAGGAGAAGCCGTTGCCGACCGCCACCAGGATGAATACCACCGCGGTGATCAAGCCGGTGGACTTGGCGATGGCGTACATGTCCGGAAGCTTCAGCGAGCGGAAGATCACGAACTCGAGCAGCACCGCATACAACACGCACGCCGCGGCGGCCTCGGTGGGACTGAAGATGCCACCGTAGATACCGCCCACGATCAGTACGGGAAAGCCCAGCGGCCATAGCGCATCGCGTACGGCGAGGGTTCGTTCCTTCCAGCTCGACTTGGGCTCGGTCGGCACCTTGTGCACGATGGCGTAGATCACGCAGTAGACCGAGAACATGGCCAGAATCAGCAGGCCGGGGCCAATGCCGGCGATGAACAGTTCGCCGATCGAGGTACCCGAGATGACGCCGTAGATGATCATGCCGATGCTCGGCGGAATCAGGAAGGCGATATCGCTGGAGTTGATGATCAGCGCCAGGGTGAAGGAATCCTTGTAGCCGGCCTTGAGCATGCGCGGCCGCAGCGGCGAGCCCACCGCCACCACGGTGGCCTGGGTCGAGCCCGAGACGGCGCCGAACAGGGTGCAGGAAGCGGCGGTGCTGACGGCCAGGCCGCCCTTGATGTGGCCGACGAAGCTCATGACCATGTCGATCAGGCGACCGGCCGACTGCCCGCGGGTCATGATGTCGGCGGCCAGGATGAACATCGGCACGGCGATCAGCGCTGTGGGACGTATGCCCCCCATCATCTGCTGGATGAGGGTTTCCATCTGCCCGAGACCACCGAAGGTCATGTAGAAGCCGACGAAGGCTGCCGTCGCCAGCGGGATCATCATCGGAAATCCCAGCAGCAGGAGCACGATCATGATGGAGAGAATGATGGCTGTCATGGTGATTGTTCCTCATGCCCTGCGTCAGACTTCCGTTTCGGTATCCTTGTAGCCGTCGATCACATGGGTCGACAGATAGACGTCACGGGAGGTGAGATTCTTGAAGGCGGTAAGCAGATACTGAATGCCGGTGATGGTGAAGCCGACGGGCACCCAGAGATAGACGGTCCAGACCGGGATGCTCAGTGAGGGCAGCACGCGGCCGCGGCCATAAAGGGTCTGGATATAGCCGATCGAGAAGTAGCAGAGCACGAACATCACCAGTGAGGTGAACAGGCAGATCGCAATCATCAGCCAGCGCCGACCGCCGGTGGGCAGGGCATCGTAGATCGCCGACATGCGAATGTGCCGACCGTGACGAGCGGCATAGCCGAGCCCGGCAAAGGTGATCATCACGATCAGGATGCGGTTGATCTCCTCGGAAAAATGCAGACTCTCACCGAAGGCGAAGCGGCTGATCACGTTGGCTACGGTGTTCACCGCCATCAGGATCACGCCCAGTGCCATGATCGCCGACTCGGTGCGGCTGATCCAGGTATCGACGACGCCGAGTGGGCCGGGGAGGGTGGAACGGTAGTTCTTTTCCGAATCTTCTTCTGTCATGCGACCAGGTCTCCTGGGGGGCTGCCCTGCAAATGGGTAAAGCGCGATTCCCTCGCACAGGGTAAGCAACATGAGGCCGGCAATAACGCACCGGCTTCAACGCTGTTTGGCCGGGAGCGCTCGGGCCGGAAACACGAAGGGGCAGCCGACCGGCTACCCCTTCATGCGTTCACGGTGAGTGGCCCGGGGCTTACTCGCCGGATACGGCTTCCAGGTCGGCCTTGAACTGCTCGAGCAGTTCGCGACCGCGATCGCCGGTCATATCGATGAAGCGTTCCTCGACCTGCGGCGCACGCTCGCGGAAGGCCTGGATCTCGTCCTCGTCGAGGCGGGTCACGGTGACCTCGCCGGAGGCCTCCTGGATCTTCTCGAGTGACTCCTCGGCCAGGCCGGAGATGTGCTCGATGATGTGCTCGTAGGCCGCATCGGCCGCGTCAAGCACCAGTTGCTGATCCTCTTCGGAGAGGCCGTCGAAGAAGTCCTGGTTGGCCATCATCGCGGTGGTGAACCAGCCATGCCCGGTGAAGACCAGGTGCGGAGACACCTCGTAGAGACCGCCGGACTCGATCCAGAAGATCGGGTTCTCCTGGCCCTGGATGATGCCGGTTTGCAGGCCGCCGTACACCTCGCCCCAGGGCAGTGGGGTCGGCGTGGCACCGAAGGCGCGGTAGGTCTCGGAGAGCAGCGGGTTGGTCATGGTGCGGATGTTCTTGCCGCGCAGGTCTTCCGGGGTGCGGACCGGCTCGTCCACGGTCACGACCATCTCGCCTTCCGGGTACATCTTGAGCAGCTCGAGACCCTGCTCGGCGTAGAGTTCCGGGAACGTCTCGTTGATCGCCACGCTCTCGTCGAAGAACTGAAGCACGGTTTCTTCGTCGGTCGGCAGCAGATAGGGAATGAAGAAGATCTGGGCTTCGGGAATCAGTGCGCCGGTGAAGCCGGGCGACTGGTTGACGAACTGCAGGATGCCGGCCTGGGTCTGCTCCATGATATCGTCGGATTCACCCAGCTCGCCGAAGCGGTAAATCTGAACGGTGTGGTCGGAGTTTTCCTCGATGTATTCCTTGAAGGCGACGGCAAATACGTCCTGAACGTCACCCTCGAATTCCTCATGCGCATAGCGCCAGTTATCGGAATAGGCGGCAGCCGACATGCCGAACAGCATTGCGCCGATACTGGCAGTGGTCAACAGCTTGGTTGCCTTCATTATTGTATTCTCCTCGCAGGTTGGGCCCGTGAAAAAAGCGACATCAGCAGGCGTCAGGCAGCCTAAAATGACTGCACAGCTTTTTTCAGGCTAGCGTGCCCCTTAAAGAGGGTCAAGCTGGCATTCGAGGGTTTGAACTGCCAAAAGTTGCACTTTTTTCTGTAATTTCCAGCGACTTGCAAGGTAAATTTCGAGACTTGGGGCTGCCCTGGGGAGCGCCGCCAACCCCTCGGTCTGCTCGGCGAGGCGTTGCAGCCGTTGAAGGGTCTCGCGTTCGGCGGCCAGCTCGGCCTGCTGGATCTTCCGGCGTACCTCGGCGACGCCGGCACCAGGCGAGGCCTCGGCCTTGAGCTGGCGGCGCAGGCTGCGTAGCGGCAGCGTGACATCCCGCTGCCAGCGGCGAATGGCCGCAAGCCCGGGCGGCTCGTGGGCCAGTACCAGGCGGTGGCGGTATAGCCAGCAGTGCCAGAGCAGCTCGCACACGTCGATGCTCGCCTCGTCCTGCAGCCGCAGGCAGGCCGGCTCCACCCCGGGACGGCCGTAGAAAGCCAGGGCGAAATCCCACAGCGGATCGGTCGTCAGCCCGGTCCGCAGAGCGGCGGTCGTTGCGCTAGAATCGTCGTTCATGATCCGATCGTCGCCGGCCGGGCCTTGCTAGCCGAGCCCTGTGCGGCGGCGTCACCTTTCCTGCCAGTTGGAGCCTGCATGATCGCACTGCGCCAGGTTGCCCTGCAACGCGGCACCCAGACCCTGCTCGAGGACGCCGAGCTGACCCTGCATGCCGGTCACAAGGCCGGCATCGTCGGCCCCAATGGCGCCGGCAAGTCCAGCCTGTTCGGCCTGCTGTTGGGCGGGCTGGCCCCCGACCGCGGCGAGATCGAGATGAGCGGCGGGCAGCGTATCGCCCACATGGCCCAGGAGGTCGAGGCGCTGGAACGCGCCATTGTCGACTACGTGCTCGACGGCGACCGCGAGCTGCGAGCCACCGAGGCGGCGCTGGAAGCCGCCCGCGAGTGTGGCGACGACCACCGCGAGGCCGAGCTGCACGGCCGCATCGAGGCGCTGGACGGCTACAGCGCCCCGGCGCGTGCCGCTCAGCTGCTGATCGGGCTGGGCTTCGCCCAGGCCGACCTCATGCGGCCGCTGTCGGCGTTTTCCGGCGGTTGGCGCATGCGCGCCAACCTGGCGCGCACCCTGTTCATGCCCTCGGACCTGCTGCTGCTCGACGAACCCACCAACCACCTGGACCTCGATGCTCTGCTGTGGCTGGAGCAGTGGCTTACGCGCTACCCCGGTACCCTGCTGTTGATCTCCCACGACCGCGACTTCCTCGATGCCGTGTGCGACCACATCGTGCACTTCGAGCGTCGCCGGCTGGTGCTCTATCGCGGCAACTACTCCACCTTCGAGCGCACTCGCGCCGAGAAGCTGGCGTTGCAGCAGGCCGAGGCGGCCAAGCAGCAGGCCCGGCGCGAGGAGATCGAGCGCTTCGTGGCGCGCTTCAAGGCCAAGGCGAGCAAGGCGCGCCAGGCCCAGAGCCGGCTGAAGATGCTCGAGCGCATGGGCGACATCGCCGTCGCCCATGCCGATTCACCCTTCCACTTCACCATTCCGGCCTCGGACAAGACCTCGCATCCGCTGCTGGTGCTGGACCGGGCGCGGCTCGGCTATCGCGATGACTCGAGAGGGGAGCCCGGGGCGGAAAACGTCCAGCTCGACGAGGTCAAGCTGACCCTGCTCCCGGGGCAGCGCATCGGCCTGCTGGGACCCAACGGGGCCGGCAAGTCGACCTTGATCAAGTCGCTGACCGGTGCGCTGCCGCTGCTGGCGGGCAAACGCGTGCCGGGCGAGCATCTCAGCGTCGGCTACTTCGCCCAGCACCAGCTCGAAGGGCTCGACATGGCGGCGACGCCGTTCATGCACGTGCAGCGGCTTTCGCCCACCGCCAGCGACCAGGCGATCCGCAACTTCCTCGGCGGCTTCGGCTTCCAGGGCGACGATGCCTTCGGCGAGGTGGGGCGCTTCTCCGGCGGCGAGAAGGCGCGCCTGGCACTCGCGCTGGTGGCCTGGCGCAAGCCCAACCTGCTGCTGCTCGACGAGCCCACCAACCACCTCGACCTGGAGATGCGTGAGGCGCTTACCGAGGCCCTGGCCAGTTTCGAGGGCACGGTGATCCTGGTCTCGCACGACCGCCATCTGCTGCGAGCCACCGTCGATGAATTCTGGAAGGTGGCCGACCACCGCGTCGAGCCCTTCGACGGCGACCTGGAGGACTACCGCGCCTGGCTCAAGGCGCGGCTGGAGGGCGAGCGGCGCGAGGCGCGGGCCGACAAGGCCGAGCGCCAGGCGGAGGGTGCCGCGCCGAAGGAGGACCGCAGGGCCACCCGCCGTGCCGCCGCCGAGCTGCGCGAGAAGCTGCGCCCGCTGAAGAAGGCGCGTGACCGCGCCGAGCAGGCGATGGAGAAGGCCCAGGCGGAGCTCGCCGCGCTGGAGGAGGCGCTGGGCGAGGCCGAGCTCTACACCGACCCGGGGCGCAAGGCCGAGCTCACCGAGCGACTGGCTCGTCAGGGCGAGCTGAAGTCGCGACTGGAAGAGTTGGAAGCCGAGTGGCTGGCCGCCGAGGAAGCGCTCGAGGCGATGGAGGAAGCCGAGCTTCGCTCGGAGACGTAAGACGCGGCTACGCCGCTCGAAGAGGGAAGACCGGCGCTTCGCGCCTTGAAGATGAAAAGCTGGAGCCAAAGATTGCCTTCCCTCTTCCCTCTTCCCTCTTCCCTCTTCCCTCTTCCCTCTTCCCTTTCAACTCTCCAGCAGGAAGGTCACCGGACCGTCGTTGATCAGCTCGACCTGCATGTTGGCGGCGAACTCGCCGCTCTCGACCCGGGGCCAGGCCGTCCGGGCGCGCTCGAGCAGGTAGTGGAACAGCCGCTCGCCGTCGGCCGGCGGCGCGGCGCTGGAGAAGCTTGGCCGCAGCCCCTTGCGGGTATCGGCGGCCAGGGTGAACTGCGACACCAGCAGCAGCCCGCCATCGACCTGCTGCAGATCGAGGTTCATCTTGCCCGCCTCGTCGCTGAACACCCGATAGCGCAGCAGTTTGTGCAATAGCCGCTCGGCGGCGGCCTCGTCATCGCCCTTCTCCACTCCCACCAGGGCCAGCAGGCCGTGATCGATGGCGCCCACCGTTCGTTCATCCACCGTGACGCTGGCGCGGCGCACGCGCTGTATCAGGGCCTTCATGCGGCGATTCTCCTCCCCACTGTGACTACGCCGGGAAGAGTATCACGCAGTAGTTTGTAGGCACCCTCTTTACCAGGCGCGGCACAACATGATGTCACAATGCGGCTCGGCGAGTAGCGCCTCGGTGATCGGGCTCTGGCGCCCCAACTGGCCGCGACAGCTCAGCGCCAGCAGATCGGGCGGCTGGCGTCGCAGCCGCGTGACCAGCACTTCCAGCGGGTCGCCCTGCTCGAGCACCAGCTCCACCTCCGGCACGCTGCCGAGCTCGCCCATCAGTTGATCGGTTTCGCGCTCGAGCTGGCAGCGCAGGCGCTCCACCTCACGGTCGCGCCAGCGGGCGAAGTCACTGTCGGAGCCCAGCTCACGCTGGCCGGGAATGTCCCAGGCATGCAGCAGCGTCAGATGGGCTTCGGGAAAGCGCTTGAGTACCTCGCGCAGGGTATTGCGGCTGGGCAGCGAGAAGTCCACTGGCACCAGGATCTCCTGCCAGTCGCGGCTGGCCGGCTGGGTCACCGACAGCACCGGGCAGGGCGCGCTGCGCAGCACGCGGGCGAGGGTGGTGCCGGCGACCAGGTCGGGCTGGCCGCGCTTGCGGTGGGAGCCGAGCACGATCATGTCGACCTCGCGGTCGTGTGCCTCACGGATGATCTCGGCGTAGGTGACGCCGGCCACCGTCTGCAGCATCACGCTCGGCTCCGGCAACGCATAGTCTTCGCGTACGTCGGTGAGGATGACCTGCATGTCGGCCACCACGGCCTCTTCCAGATCGTGCAGCACCCGCCGGGGAAGGTAGGGGTCGAGGACGTGGATGACGTCCAGGCGTGCACCGCTCTCGTTCGCCAGGCGGATGGCCCGAGCGAAGGCGGCGCGATTCTCGGCCGAGAGGTCGCAGGCGAACAGCAGGGTCTGGGTCATGACGTCTCTCCGTTGCGGATGAGCCTGGCAGGACAGACTTCAGCATGGGTGGCACTTGGCCAGGGTGCAAGGAGCGTTTCGCTACCACCAGCGATGAAAATGGTGCACCGGCCCGTGGCCCCGGCCGACGTCGAGCCGGCGGCTCTCGGTCAGCGCCACTTCCAGCCACTGCTTGGCCGTTGTCACCGCCTGCGGCAGAGTGTCGCCCAGCGCCAGGCGGGCAGTGATGGCCGAGGAGAGCGAGCAGCCGGTACCGTGGAGGTTGGAAGTGCCGATGCGGGTGCCTTCGATCCACTGCGAGGCGCCATGCGAGATCAGCAGGTCGGGACAGCTCTCGCCGCCGAGGTGCCCGCCCTTGAGCAGCGTGGCGCCGGCGCGCAGCGCTGCCAGCCTGGGCGCCATGGCCACCATCTCGTCGCGCGTGCGTGGCTCGGCATCGCCCAACAGCACCGCGGCCTCGGGCAGGTTGGGCGTGATCAGGTCGGCCAGCGGCACCAGCACCTCGCGCACCGCCGCGATGCCCACATCGTCGACCAGTACGTCGCCGCTCTTGGCGACCATGACCGGATCGAGCACGATCCAGCGCGGCCGCCTGGCCTGCAAGGTGTCGCGGATCGCCTCGGCCACCTCGCGGCTGGCCACCATGCCGATCTTCACCGCATCGATTTCCACGTCGTCGAGCAGGGTGTCGAGCTGTAGCCGGATGAATTCCACCGGCACCGGGTGCACGCCACGCACACCGCGGGTGTTCTGGGCGGTCAGCGCAGTGACGGCGCTGGTACCATAGGCACCCAGCGCCGAGAAGGTCTTGAGATCGGCCTGAATGCCGGCGCCTCCGCTGGGATCGGAACCGGCGATGGTGAGGACGTTGGGAATGGGGCGGTCGTGCGTCATGGCGGCGTCGTCTCGCAAGCGAATACATGGGTGGGAGGCGCTGGATGCTGAGCCTGTTCGTGGTGGCGCTGGTCAGTGCCACCCTGCTGCCGGGTGGCTCCGAGGTTTGGCTGGCGCGACTGTGGTGCCTGGGCGAGCCGGCGCTTGCACTGTGGCTGGTCGCCACCTTCGGGAATACCCTGGGCAGCCTGGTCAACGTCTGGATGGGGCGCTATGCACGCCGCTTCCAGGACCGCCGCTGGTTTCCCGCCTCGCCTCGGGGGCTGGCTCGGGCCGAGCGCTGGTATCATCGCTTCGGCGAGTGGAGCCTGTTGCTCTCCTGGGCGCCGGTGATCGGCGACCCGCTCACCGTATTGGCCGGCATCTTCCGCCTGCCCTGGTGGCGGGCCATCCTGCTGATCACTCTGGCCAAGGGGATGCGCTACGTCGTGGTGCTCCATCTGGCCCAGGCGTGGCTGGCCCCCCTGTGCAGCTGAACCTATAAAACGGACGGCAGCCAGGTCGCCAGCCCCGGGAACAGGGCCAACGCCACCAGCATGCCGAGCTGTAGCAGGATGAACGGAATCACGCCGCGGTAGATCGCCGAGGTCGGCACCGAGTCGGGCGTCACGCCGCGCAGGTAGAACAGCGCGAAGCCGAACGGTGGCGTCAAGAACGAGGTCTGCAGGTTCACCGCGATCATGATGCCGAGCCAGATCGGGTCGAGACCCATCATCAGCAGCACCGGACCGACGATCGGCACCACCACGAAGGTGATCTCGATGAAGTCGAGAATGAAGCCAAGCAGGAAGATCACCAGCATGACCACCAGGGTTGCGCCAACCACGCCGCCGGGCAGGGCCGCGAACAGCTCCGTGACCAGCTCCTCGCCGCCGTAGGCGCGAAACACCAGCGAGAACAGTGCCGCGCCGATCAGGATCAGGAACACCATGCTGGTGACCTTGGCCGTGGTCTGGACCACCTCGCGCAGCATGGGCAAGTCCAACCTGCGGTTGGCCAGTGCCAGCAGGAAGGCGCCCATGGCGCCCACCGCCGAGGCCTCGGTGGGCGTGGCGAAGCCACCGAGGATCGAGCCGAGCACGGCCACGATCAGCAGTACCGGGGGAATCAGACCCTTGACCAGAAGCGGCCACAGGCTGCCGGTGTGACCGAGCTCCTGCTTCAGCGCGTCCCGGTCGGCGGGCGGGGCGCTTTCGGGCTTCCACCAGGCGACCGCCAGCAGGTAGAGGATGTAGACCACCACCAACAGCAGGCCGGGGATCAGGGCGCCGACGAACAGGTCGCCCACCGACACGGTCTTGGGACTCCACACGCCCATGGCGAGCTGGGCGCGCTGGTAGGCGTTGGACAGCACGTCGCCGAGCAGCACCAGGGCAATGGACGGCGGGATGATCTGGCCCAGGGTGCCAGTGGCACAAATGCTGCCGGTGGCCAGCGCCGGCGAATAGCCGCGCTTGAGCATCGTCGGCAACGACAGCAGGCCCATGGTGACCACGGTGGCACCGACGATGCCGGTGGAGGCGGCCAGCAGCATGCCGACCAGGATCACCGAGATGCCGAGCCCCCCACGCAGGTTGCCGAACAGCAGCGCCATGGCATCGAGCAGAGTCTCGGCTACCCGCGACTTCTCCAGCAGCACTCCCATCAGCACGAAAAGCGGCACGGCCAGCAGCGTCTGGTTGGTCATGATGCCGTAGAGGCGATTGGGCATGGCGCCCATCATGCGCGCCTCGAAGGGCACCGGCACGCCCATCTGCACGAGGAGGTGGCCGAGCCCGGCAAAGATCAGCGCAGTGCCGGCCAGGGCCAGGGCAACCGGATAGCCGAGCATCAGCACCGCACAGACGGTGAGGAACAGGAACAGTGGCATGAATTCGAGCAGGGCTTCCACGTCACACCACCTCATCGTGGTTGGGGGTGTTGCCCGGCGCCTTGCCGCGCAAGATCAGCACCTGGCGAAGCACCTGGGCCACGCCCTGCAGCAGCAGCAGCGCCATCATCAAAAGGATCAGCGACTTGAGCAGAAAGACGCCGGGAATGCCGCCGTCCGGCGAGCGCTCTAGAATGGCCCAACTGCTTCTTACGTAGCCGAAGCTCGAGATGGCAATGAACAGCACCACCGGAAACAGCAGGAATAGCGTGCCCAGCAGGTCGATCCAGGCGCGTCCGCGGTCGGAGAGCCTGCGGTAGAAGATGTCGACGCGGACATGGCCGTCGTGGCGCAACGTCCAGGCGGCCCCTAGCATGAACACCATGGCGTGCATGTACATGACCGATTCCTGCATGACCACGCTGTGCAGGCTGAAGGCGTAGCGCATGACCACGATGACGAACTGTACCGTCATCATGATGATCACCAGCCAGGCGATGGAGCGGCCCACGACCTCGGTAAAGCCGTCGAGCCATGCGAGCAGGACCGGTTCGCGGTTCGCGGTTTGCATGGTGGGGTCTCGTGTCGAAGCAAATCAGGGACCGCATCATCGCCGATTACGCGGCGGGCGTCATCTCTGGACCTCAACGCCCGCCCGGGCGACGTGGGCCCTGCGTTTGCCGCCTACGCTACAGGTTCTGCCGCTTGCGCAGTTCGCTGAGCACCGTCAGGCAGGCCGGGGGCAGTGCCACATCGACGGCGATCGGCAGATGGTCGGAGAACAGGTGATCGAGAACGCGCACGTCCTGGGCTTGGAGCGAGCTGGAGATCAGGATGTGATCCAGCGCGCGGCGCGGCTGCCAGGAAGGGTAGCTGAGCAGCGGGCGCACCGGATGCAATGGCAGCGAAGCGCAGAAGCGGGTGTGGGTATGCAACTGGTCCGGCGTGCAGTTGAGATCGCCCATGACCACCACGTGCTGCAGCGGTTGGATGATCTCGCTGAGATAGTCCAACTGGCGTACTCGCGCCCGATGGCTCAGGGCCAGGTGGGCGACGAACAGGTGCAGCGCATCGGGGCCGTCGCCATAGCGGACATGAATGGCGCCGCGCCCGGGCAGAGTGCCGGGCAGGCGATGCTCCTCGACCTGGGTCGGCGCGAGGCGCGATAGCAGTCCGTTGCTGTGCTGGGCGAAGCGGCCCAGGTTGCGGTTGAGCTGTTGGTAGTGATGCGGAAAACCGCCGCGAGTCGCCAGGTACTCGATCTGGTTGACGTGGCTCGAGCGAAAACTGCCGCCGTCGACCTCCTGCAGGCCGACGATATCGAAGCGACTCAGCACGTTGCTGACCATGTCCAGCCGCCGTATCCGCTGTGGATGCGGCAGCAGGTGCTGCCAACTTCGGGTCAGGTAGTGGTGGTAGGCCGACGTCTGGATGCCTACCTGCATGTTGAAGGTGAGCAGCTTGAGGTGCCCACCTTCCAGGGTCGGGGTCCTGGCGTCGACCAGGTGCGAATGCTCTGCGGACACGGTCAGTCTTCGCGCTCCTGACGCACGCGCTCGATCAGTGCATCGGCGATCTGCGGCATGTTCTCCAAGCTGCCGGCGCTGCTTGGGGTCACCAGGTAGCGGCCGTCGACGACCAGTGCCGGCACGCCCATCAGGCGCATGGTGCGCATGCGCGCGTGGGCCTGGTTGACCTGCGACTTGACGCCGAAGGCATCCAGCGCCTGGCGGGCCTCGTCCTCGCTGACGCCGTACTGGCTGAGGAAGCGGGCGATGCTGTCGGCATTGTTGAGGCGCTGTCCCTCTTCGTGGATGGCGTTGAAGATGTCGGCATGCGCTTCTTCGCGAATGCCCAGCGCTTCGGCGGCATAGAACAACGCCGCATGGGTGTTCCAGTCGCCGCCCATGGTAGCCGGCATGTGCACGACCCTCACGTCGTCGTCCAGAGTCTCGTACCAGTCGGTGACGCTGCTCTGCAGGTTGTAGCAGTGCGGGCAGCCGTACCAGAACACCTCGGTCACCTCGACCTGGTCCCCCTCGGCCTGGGTCTGGACGGGCTCCGGCAGCTTCTCGTAGTGCTGGCCCTCGACCAGGTTGTCGGCAACGGCCAGCGTCGCCAGACCCAGGCCGGCCACGGCGAAGGCGGCTGACTGCAAAATACGGAAGGGCTTGAACATGGGGTGAGGCTCCTTGAAAGATCGCCTGTAAGTAGCGGCTTTGTCAGCAAGAACGGATGTATCGCTCACTTTGAGCGCACGAACCGCTCCCGGTTCCCGGTGCGGTTGGCGGTCCAAAACGGCGAAGGCGGCCAGAGGCCGCCTTCCGTGCCAGCCGGAGCCGGCGAGGTCCGCGGTGCTACGCTCAGTGCAGGCCGTGGATGTAGTTGGCGACGGCCTGCATGTCGGTATCGCTCATCTTGGCGGCGATATCGCCCATCATGTTGCTCGGATCGTTGGTACGCTCGCCGGAGGCGAAATCCTGCAGCGTGGACACGATGTACTGGGGGAACTGGCCGGAGAGCCCCGGATAGATAGCGGTGTTGATGCCGGTACCGGTCGGTCCGTGACAGGCTGCGCAGGCGGGTATTCCCTTGGCCATGTCGCCGGCGCGATAGAGCTCCTGGCCGCGCATCAGCGGTTCCTCGTCCGGATCGGCCTGGCCGATGTTGGCATCCTGCTGGGCATAGTAGGCGGCCACGTCCCAGGCGTCCTGGTCGGAGAAGTCGTCGACCTGACCGGCCATTTCCGGCACCAGTCGATCGCCGTCGCGGATCTCGATGATCTGCTTGGCGATATAGCTCATCTGTTGCCCGGCGAGGTGCGGGAACGAGGGCGCGGAGCTGATGCCGTTCTGGCCATGGCAGGCCGCACAGCTTTGGGCTTTCTCGCGACCGGCGGCAGCGTCGGCGTCTGCTTCCAGGTCGGCATGGGCGACGCCAACGGCGCCGAGGGTAATTGCCAGGCTTGCCAGTAACTGTCTCATCGCTGTTTCACTATGCCGTTATGGGTTATACCGGTACGCATCCTGGGAGCTGCCCAGCCTCTCAGGCTCCAGGCCAGTTTCGCCTTGCCGCCAGTCGCGCCGCGTGGGGCGGTCGCTGCCGGCAAGAGCACGGTGGTACACTAGCGCGCCCAGGTCGCAGACAAAAGACATCGCATTATAACGAAACAAGCCGGCATCGGAAATGCAGGTCAAGAACCCCACGGTGCCCCCTTGATCTTCTTTGGCAGGATGTTAGGCCATGACCCGATTGAACTACCAGACCGCGCGCTTCCTGACCAGCGCGCCCACGCTGGCCCAGTGCCCTGCCGACGAAGGGGCCGAGGTCGCCTTCGCCGGGCGCTCGAACGCCGGCAAGTCGAGCGCGATCAACACCCTGACCCGACAGAAGGCGCTGGCGCGCACCTCGCGCACGCCGGGTCGCACTCAGTTGATCAACTTCTTTTCGCTGGGCGACGACACCGGCCGCCGCCTGGTCGACCTGCCCGGCTACGGCTATGCCAAGGTGCCGGAGGCGGTCAAGCTCGAGTGGCAGCGCCACCTGGCCGAGTACCTTCAAGGGCGGCGCTCGCTGCGCGGTCTGGTGCTGGTGATGGACGTGCGCCATCCGCTGACCGAGTTCGACCAGACCCTGCTGGGCTGGGCCGACGACCAGGACATGCCGGTGCATATTCTGCTGACCAAGGCCGACAAGCTGAAGTCCGGTGCGGCCAAGAACGCCCTGCAGCAGGTACGCAGCCGCCTGCGCGAGTGGGAAGACCTGGTGACGCTGCAGCTGTTCTCGTCGCTCAAGCGCGAGGGGGTCGACGAGGCCTGTGCGAGGCTGGACACCTGGCTGGCCGAGCCCGACGACGCCTAGGATCGCCCCAGGCCCAGTTGCCGCAGCAGGGCGCGTAGCTCGCGTACGTGATCGAGGCGGTGGATCCCGGGCGGCATCGGCGAGTCGTCCACATGGGGCGAGATCCAGGCCACCCGCATGCCCAGGCGCCGAGCCGGCTCGACGTCCTCGCGCCAGGAGTCGCCGACGTGCAGCGTGCGGGCGGGTGAGACGCCCAGCCGTGCCAGCGCCGCGAGAAATGGACGCGGGTCGGGCTTCGGTGCCAGCATTTCCCCGGCGGCGATGGCCACCCGGAAGTGGCGGCCGAGCGCCAGGCGCTGCACCGCCACGTTGCCATTGGTGATGCTGGCCAGGCGATAGCGCCGGCCCAGCTCCGTCAGCAGTGGCTCCACCTCCGGGTATGGCGTGACCCGGTGGCGCAGCTCCATGAAGCGCTCCATCGCCGCGCCGGCCCACAGCCGCGCCGAGGCTGGATCGAGGCCATATTCTCCCAGCATTTCCGTGAGCGCGCGTTCGCGTAGCCAGGTGAAATCGCCACGATGCAGCGGATGTGTGCGTGCCAGCACGCGGCGGTGCTGCTCGAAGCTCGCAAGCGGGAAGCGTTCGCTGAAGCGTGGCGAGGCGGAGCGCCCACGCGCCTGCAGCCAGCCGCTGAGTTCGCGGTCGAGCCAGGCGTAGTGACCGGTTTCGGTGGCCACCATCACGCCGTGGTTGTCCCACAGGGTGTCGTCGAGGTCGAAGGTGATGGCCTGGAGCGGCAGTGATTCAGCCATGGTCGGTATCGTGGTTGTCGTCGCGACGTCGGCGAGCCCGGGGATGAGCGGCGTCGTAGCTCGCCGCCAGGTGCTGCCAGTCGAGCTTGGTGTAGACCTGGGTGGTCGAGAGGTTGGCGTGTCCCAGCAGCTCCTGCACTGCGCGCAGGTCCTGACTCGACTCCAGCAGGTGGCTGGCGAAGGAGTGGCGCAAGCGGTGCGGATGCAGGTGCTCGGGCAGGCCGCGGTGGCGGGCCAGTTCGGTAAGCCGCTTCTGGATGGCACGGTGGCCGAGTCGTTGGCCGCGCTTGCCCACGAACAGTGCCGGCTCCCCCGGCGCGGCCAGAGCGGAGCGGCAGGCTAGCCAGGCCTCCAGGGCGCGCCGTGCGCTGCGCCCCACCGGCACCTGGCGCGGCTTGCTGCCCTTGCCGAGCACCCGCACACGGCGTGGCTCCAGGTCGTCGAGGTCGAGGCCGGCCAGCTCCGCCAGACGCAGGCCGCTGGAGTAGAACAGCTCCAGCATGGCCTGGTCGCGGTGTGCCAGCGGCGAGCCGTCATGCGGAGTGTCGAGCAGCCGGGTGAGCTGGTCCACATCCAGCGGTTTGGGCAGATAGGCGCCCTGGCGTGGGGTGGGTACCAGCTCGGCGGGATTGTGTTCGAGCACGCCCGCGCTCACCAGAAAGCTGGCGAAGTGCGAGATGGCCGCCCTGCGCCGCGCCAGGCTGCGTGGCGCCAGGCCGCGGCTGCGTTCGGCGCCGAGGAAACGGCGCACCAGACCGACATCCAGCTCGGCGCCGTCGGCAATGCCGCGTGTGGCCAGGAATTCCGCCAGCGCTTCGAGGTCGCGGCGGTAGGCGCTCAGTGTCGCCGGGCTGGCGGTTCGTGCCAGTTTCTCCAGGCAGGCATCGAGCTGCCGGCGCAACGGGTCGTCAGCCATGGGATGGGGGGCAGTCGTGTGGTGCTGGGGCGTGGCGCACCAGCAGCCGTGCCAGCACATCGCCGAGGTATTCGGTGAATAGCGTGTCCATGCTGGCACGGAAGTGGTCGGGATCGGGGCTGGCCAGCACCAGATAGCCCATCGGCTCGCCCAGGGTCAGGCGGGCCAGAGCGCAGGAGCCGGCCTGGCGCGGCGGCCGAGCGTGGGGCAGCAGGCGCCCCCAGTCGGTGGGCGTGAGCCGGGTGCAGCGGCTGCTGCGGCCGTCGAGCAGGGCGGCCAGGCGCACGCCGACATGCTCGTCGAGCACATGGCGCGGTGGCTGTGGCGGCAGCGGTTCGCTGTCGGTGAGCTGGCCCGGACACCACAGCGCCACGGCTGGGATCTGGAAGCGCTCGGCCATCTGCGTGGCCAGCGCCTGACCCAGGGCGTCGGCATCCTCGGCTTCCAGCAGCGCCAGCACCAGCTCGCGGGTGCGGCGATACTGCACTTCGTTGTGACGCGCCGATTCCAGCAGCTGCTCCAGCCGCCATTCGGCCTGCTCCGCCCGCCGGCGCAGGTCGTAGACCAGGCGCTCCAGCAGCGAGGTGGTGCCATGCGCCTCGGGATGAGGCACCTTGAGCTGCTGCAGCAGCCCTTCACGACCGACGAAGAAGTCCGGATGGCGGGCCAGCCACTCGGCGACCCGATCCGGATCTAGGGTCTTGCGCGGTTCGGGGACGGCTCGGGTCATGCATGACTCCTTCGGTTCGGGTGGGCCCGACAGCTCAGGCCAGGGCAATACGCCCTTCGAAAACGCGTTCGGCGGGGCCGGTCATCATCAGCGGCGCCTCCTCGCCGGGCCACTCGATGCGCAGGTCGCCGCCGCGCAGATGGACCGTGACCGGACTCTGTAACAGGCCTTGGCGAATGCCGCTGGCCACTGCAGCGCAGGCGCCGGTGCCGCAGGCCAGGGTCTCGCCGCTGCCGCGCTCGAAGACTCGCAGGTGGATCTCGTGGGGGGAGACCACCTGCATGAAGCCGACATTGACGCGGCGGGGGAAGCGAGGGTGGGCCTCGATGGCTGGGCCGAGACGCTCGACCGGAGCGGAATCGACGCTCCTGACCCGCAGCACCGCGTGGGGGTTGCCCATGGAGACGGCGCCGATCTCGTAGGTTTCGCCGTCGACCTCGAGAGCGTGTAGCGGACGATCCTCCGTGGCATCGAAGGGCAGTGTCGCTGGCGAGAAGCGCGGGGCGCCCATGTCCACCGTGACCTGATCGTCGTCATTCACCTTGAGCGTCAGCGGGCCGCCCGCCGTTTCTACGCGGATCTCGCGCTTGTGAGTCAGGCGCTGGTCGAGTACGAAGCGGGCGAAGCAGCGCGCGCCGTTGCCGCAGTTTTCCACCTCGCTACCGTCGGCGTTGAAGATCCGGTAGCGGAAATCCATGTCGGGGTCGCGCGGCGGCTCGACCACCAGCAGCTGGTCGAAGCCCACACCGAAGCGGCGGTCGGCAAGCTGGCGGACCTGTTCGTCGCGCAGGCGTGCCCGCTGGGTGATCAGGTCGATCACCATGAAGTCGTTGCCGAGGCCATGCATCTTGGTGAAGTGCAGCAGCATCAGCGCCTCTCTCCGTTCGTTCCCGCAGTCGTGTTGGGCAGCAGCGATTCGCCGGCCCACAGCGCCTCGATGGTCTCGCGGCGGCGCACCACATGGAAGGTTTCGCCATCCACCATGACTTCGGCGGGGCGCGGCCGGCTATTGTAGTTGGAGGCCATGACAAAACCGTAGGCACCGGCGGAGCGTACCGCCAGCAGGTCGCCGGGGCCGATCTCCAGCTCGCGCTCCTTGCCCAGGAAGTCGCCGGTCTCGCAGACCGGGCCGACCACGTCGTAGGTGGCGCGCTCGCGTACGTGACGGGTATCCACCGGGATGATCGCCTGCCAGGCCTGATAGAGCGAAGGCCGGATCAGGTCGTTCATGCCGGCGTCGACGATGGCGAAGTTCTTGGTTTCACCGGGCTTGAGGAATTCGATCCGGGTCAGCAGCACGCCGGCGTTGGCGGCGATCGAGCGCCCCGGCTCGAACAGCAGGGTCAGGCCGGCACCGTGTTCCCAGCGGGCGAGTCGCTCGAGCAGCGAGGCGGCGTAGTCGAAGGGCTGCGGTGGGCGCTCGCCATGGTAGGGCACGCCAAGTCCACCGCCCAGGTCGAGATGCTCCACGCTGATGCCGCGCTCGCGCAGGCGCTCGAGCAGCACCAGCAGGCGATCCAGGGCGTCGAGGAAGGGGGCGAGTTCGGTGAGCTGCGAGCCGATATGGCAGTCCAGGCCGACGACCTTCACGCCCGGCAGGCGGGCGGCCAGTTCGTAGACCTCGAGCGCCTCGTCCACCGGGATGCCGAACTTGTTGTCCTTGAGCCCGGTGGAAATGTAGGGGTGAGTGCCGGCGTCGACGTCGGGATTGACCCGCAGCGATACCGGCGCCACCTGGCCCAGTCGTTCGGCCACGGCGTTGAGCCGTTCCAGTTCGGGGCGCGACTCGACGTTGAAGCACTTGATGCCGACTTGGAGCGCCCGGGCCATCTCGCTTTCCTGCTTGGCCACGCCGGAGAACACCACCTTGGCCGGGTTGCCGCCGGCGGCCAGCACGCGCTCGAGCTCGCCCACCGAGACGATGTCGAAACCGGCGCCCAGGCGCGCCAGCAGGCCCAGCACGGCCAGATTGGAGTTGGCCTTCACCGCGTAGCAGATCAGGTGGGGGTGACTGCCCAACGCCTCGGTATAGGCGCGAAAGTGGCGCGTCAGGGTGGCCTTGGAGTAAACGTAGCAGGGTGTACCGACCGCCTCGGCCACCTGCGTCAACGGGACTTCCTCGCCGTAGAGAACGCCGTCGCGATATTCGAAGTGATCCATGGTTCAGTCTGTGTCCTCGTCGGCGTCGTTGTTGGTCCGCTCCTGCTGCGCTGTCGCGCCGCCGTAGCGTTCCTCGGCGGCTGCGTCATCGGGCAGGTAGAGCGGCCCCTTCTGGCCGCAGCCGGTCAACAGCATGAGCGCCAGCGCGGCCAGCGCCAGCGGGCGTGTCATGCGTATCGCTCCCGTGATCGCCATGTGCATGGTCAGCGGCCCAGGTTCGCCAGGGCCTCGCGGGCGCGGTTTGCCGCAGCACGCACCTGGTCCGGGGCGGTACCGCCGATGTGATTGCGCGCCGCCACCGAGCCCTCCAGCGTCAGCACCTCGAAGACATCGGCCTCGATCACGTCGGAGAACTGGCGCAGCTCGTCGAGACTCATCTCGGAGAGGTCCTTCTTCTTGCGAATGCCGAAGGCCACCGACTGGCCGACGATCTCGTGGGCGTCACGAAAGGCCACGCCGCGGCGTACCAGGTAGTCGGCGAGGTCGGTGGCGGTGGAGAAGCCGCGGCGGGCGGCTTCGTACATGTTTGCCTTGCGCGCCTCGATGGCCGGCACCATGTCGGCGAACGCCTTGAGGCAGTCGCGTACCGTGTCGAGGGTGTCGAACAGCGGCTCCTTGTCCTCCTGATTGTCCTTGTTGTAAGCCAGCGGCTGCGACTTCATCAGCGTCAGCAGGCCCATCAGGTGGCCGTAGACGCGCCCGGTCTTGCCGCGCACCAGCTCGGGCACGTCGGGGTTCTTCTTCTGCGGCATGATCGAGGAGCCGGTGCAGAAGCGGTCGGGCAGGTCGATGAAGTCGAACTGGGCGCTGGTCCACAGCACCAGTTCCTCGCTCATGCGCGACAGATGCATCAGTAGGATGCTGGCGAAGCTGGCGAATTCGATGGCGAAGTCGCGGTCGCTCACCGCGTCGAGCGAGTTCTCGGTGGGGCGCTCGAAGCCCAGTAGCTCGGCGGTGACGTGGCGGTCGATGGGGTAGGTGGTGCCGGCGAGGGCCGCGGCGCCCAGCGGCATCACGTTGACCCGGCGGCGGCAGTCGAGCAGCCGCTCGTGATCGCGGGCGAGCATCTCGTGCCAGGCCAGCAGGTGGTGGCCGAAGGTGACCGGCTGGGCGGTCTGCAGGTGTGTGAAGCCGGGCATGATGGTATCGGCCTCGCGCTCGGCGAGCGCGATCAGTCCTTCGCGCAGGCGCTTGAGCTCCGCCTCGACCACGTCGATCTCGTCGCGCAGGAACAGGCGAATGTCGGTGGCCACCTGGTCGTTGCGCGAGCGCCCGGTGTGCAGCTTCTTGCCGGTGATGCCGATCTTCTCGGTCAGGCTCGCCTCGACGTTCATGTGCACGTCCTCGAGCTTTACCGACCACTGGAACTCGCCGCGTTCGATCTCGCCGCGGATCTCGGTCAGCCCCGCGACGATGGCATCGCGCTCGTCGTCGCTGAGCACGCCCACCCGGGCCAGCATGGTGGCGTGGGCGATGGAGCCCTGGATGTCCTGCAGGGCCAGGCGCCGGTCGAAGTCGACCGAAGCGGTGAAACGTTCGACGAAGGCATCGGTGGGTTCGCTGAAGCGACCGCCCCAGGACTGGTTGGTGCCGGGGTTTGTGGGACTAGAGCTCATCGGCGTGGGCATCCTGCGTGTTGCGTGCTGTGGCGTTCTCGGGAAACCGCGCGAGGCGGCGGAGTCAGGTCTTGCAGTGTACCAGAGTCGGCGTGGCTGGCGAGGGCGGCAGGGCAAGGCGGAGCGGTCAATTTTTCCTGCCTGGCGCGGTGCTTTATGATGAACGTCAATGACCGTCTACCGGCCGTGACCGATAATGTCGCGGCAACTACAACTGAGCAGGGGCCGTCCGGGCCCGCTGCAGGGGAGGACCACGTGCGATCCAACACTACGCTGCGCATTGCCACGCGCAAGAGTCTACTGGCCATGTGGCAGGCCGAACACGTTCGCGACCTGCTCATGGCCGAGCATCCGGGACTCGAGGTGGAATTGGTCGCACTCTCCACCCGCGGCGACAAGATTCTCGATACGCCGCTGGCGAAGATCGGCGGCAAGGGGTTGTTCGTCAAGGAACTGGAGGAGGCGATCCTCGACGGTCGCGCCGATATCGCCGTGCACTCGATGAAGGACGTGCCCATGCACTTTCCGGAGGGCCTTGGCCTGTCGGTGATCTTCGCCGGGGCCGAGCCCACCGACGCCTTCGTCTCCAACCACCACGGCTCGCTCGACGAGCTGCCCGAAGGAGCGCGCATCGGCACTTCCAGCCTGCGCCGTGGCCTGCAGATGCGCGAGCAGCGCCCCGACCTGGAAATCCTCACCCTGCGCGGCAACGTCCAGACCCGCCTGGCCAAGCTCGACGCCGGCGAGTTCGACGCCATCATCCTGGCCACTTCGGGGCTCAAGCGCCTGGGGCTTGGCGAACGCATAGCCCAGGAACTGCCTCCCGAAGTGTGCCTGCCAGCCTGTGGCCAGGGGGCGCTGGGTATCGAGTGTCGCATCAACGACCCGGAGCTGATTTCGCTGTTGGCGCCGCTGGACGATCCCGCCACCGCCACCCGGGTGCGTGCCGAGCGGGCCATGAATACCCGCCTGGAAGGGGGTTGTCAGGTGCCGATCGGTGGCTACGCCACCTTCGAGAACGACGGTCAGACGCTGTGGCTGCGCGCGCTGGTGGGCAACCCCGAGGGCACCAGGGTGCTGCGCGCCGAGGGGCGCGGCTCGATCCACGAACCGGAAGCGCTGGGCGTGCGGGTGGCGGAGGAACTGCTGGAACGAGGTGCCGGCGAGATCCTGGCGCAGGTCTACGGCGCCTGAATGGTTGCCGGACTTCCCGTCCTGATCTGCCGACCGGGCGAGCGGGCTGTCGCCCTGGCGGCGGCCATCGAGGCCGCCGGCTTCCCGGTGGCCAACCTCGACGCCATGGCACTGAAAGCGTTGCCGGAAAGCCCGGCGATGCGTCGAGCGTGGCTCGACTTCGATCTCTTCCACAAGGTGGTGGTGATCAGCCCCTTCGCCGCCGAATGCCTTCACCACGCCCTGGATCGCTACTGGCCGCAGCTGCCGCTGGGCACGGCCTGGTATGCGGTGGGGGCAGCCACCGCCGAGGCCCTGCACGAGCGGCTTGGGATACGCGTGCGCGTGCCACCGGGCGCTGCCGGCGAAGATACCAGCGAAGCGCTGCTACAGCTCGCTTCGCTGCGCTCGCTCGAAGGTCAGCGCGTGCTGCTGGTGGCCGGTGAGGGCGGTCGTACACTGCTGGCCGATACCTTGGCGTCGCGCGGTGCGAGAGTGACTCGGCTGGCGCTCTATCGGCGACGCCTTCAGCCCCCCCCTCCCGCCCTGCAAGATTGCCTTGCCCGGGGCGAGTTTCGTGCGCTGGTGGTGAGTAGCGGAGAAATCCTCGAACATCTGGCAAGATGGTGCACCAGGGCCACCTTGAACCAACCGCTAATCGTGTCCAGTCGCCGGTTGGCTACACTGGCCGATAATTTGGGGTTTCGCACTCCCGTGGTGGCGCCGGGAGCCACGCCGGCGGCGCTCGCCTGCGCAGTGGCCGCGGCCTGTGACCCGCAGGATGCCGATGTCGATCAAGACGATCTCGAAAAGGGCTAGCGACAGATGAGCAAGCAGAGCAACGAGCAGGACGAACAGAAGGCGCCTTCCGCAAAGGGCCAGGACGACAAGGGCCGCGAGGCCGGAGCCAAGGACAAGTCCGGCAGCGACGGCGGCAAGCGTCGCTCCCAGGGGAGCGGCAGTCCGTTGCCGGCGCCTGCCGCGGACAAGGCCGATGAGAAGCCACCGACAGCGTCCGCCGATGCCTCCGCAAGCTCGAGCAAGTCTGCCCCTGCGACATCCGCGGCCACGCCGGGAGAGGTCAAGGGCAGCGACGGTCCCGGCGCTGCTGCGAAGTCGAAAAACGCTGAATCCGATACCGCGAAGCCAAAGAGCGCTGGGCCTGATGCTGCCGCCAAGAGCGGTAGCGACAAGCCGGCCGCCAGTGACAAGCCGGCCACCGGCGACAAGCCCGCCGCCACGGGCAAGGCCTCGGGCGCGAGCAAGCCCGACGACAGTACGGCCAAGACGGCGGCGCCGGGAGGCGGTGGCGGCTCGACTCTGCCGGCCTCTGGCGGCGACGGCAAGGGTGGCGGCGGTCGCGCCGCTGGCGTCCTGGCCCTGATCCTGGTGCTGTTCCTCGGTATCGGCGCGGGGCTTTTCGCCTGGAACGCCTGGGAACGCCTCGATGCTCAGCAACAGCGCCTGGCACAGCTTGAGGAGCGCGCCGGCGATGCCGCTTCCGCCGATGAGCTCGACAGCCTGCGCGGGCAGCTCGAGCGCGGCGAACAGGAGCGCGATGCCGAGCTGGCCGCGGCGATCGAGTCCATGCAGGGCGAGTTCGCCAGCTATCGCAGTGAGGTCGACGAGGCGCTCGATCGCGTGCTCGACGAGCTCTCCCGCGAGCAGGACACCGACGAGCGTGAGTGGCTGCACGCCGAGGCCGCCTACCTGTTGCGTCTGGCCAACCAGCGCCTGCAGCTCGAGCGCGACGTGGAAGGCGCCGCGGCACTGCTGCGCACCGCCGACGCGCGTCTGAACGAGGCCGACAACCCGGCACTGCTCTCCATTCGCCGCGCCATCGCCTCGGAGCTGTCGATCCTCGAAGGCGTGCCCCAGGTCGACCGTACCGGTATCTATCTGGCGCTCGACGCCCAGCAGCAGCGCCTGGCGCAGTTGCCGCTCTCGCGCGAACTTGAAGAAATCCCGGCGCGCTCCGGCATCGAAGAGGCGCCCAGCGGTGGCTGGCAGGAGCAGCTCTCGCGCTTCGGCGAGGAACTCAAGGAGCTGATCGTCATTCGCCACCATGACGAGGCGCTGGAAGGGCTGATCACACCGGAGCAGGAGTCCTACCTGCGCCAGAGCGCACGCTTGGTTCTGGAGCAGGCTCAACTGGCGCTGCTGAAGGAAGAGCAGGAGCTGTACGAGGCCAGCATCGACAAGGCGCTGGCCCTGATCGAGGGCTACTACGACACCGAACGTCGCGAGGTCCAGGCCGTCGTCGAGCGGCTCCAGCAGCTGCAGGGCGAGAACATCCAGCCCGAGTTGCCCGACATCAGCGGTTCCCAGCAGGCGCTGGCCGAATTCATCGAGCGTCGTTTCGGTTCGCGCAGCGGCCGGGGAGATGAGGCATGAGAAAGCTGCTGCTGATCGTTCTCCTCGGCCTGACGCTGGGGGCGCTGTTCGGCCAGTTGATGGTGTCGGTGCCCGGCTATTGGCTGGTGCGGGTGGGCGACACCTCCTACCAGACCTCCTTTTGGTTCGGCCTGGTGTTACTGCTGGCGGTGTTCCTGATCCTGCACTTCGCCCTGCGCCTGCTCATGCGCCTGAGCCATCCTGTCAGCCGTCTCAAGGTGTGGAACCGGCGTACCCGTCATCGCAACGCCATGAAGCGCACCGTGCGTGGCTTGGTGGCACTGGCCGAGGGGCGCTGGAAGCGTGCCGAAAAGTCGCTGGTCAAGGCCGCCGACGATTCCAGCACGCCGCTGGTCAACTATCTTTCCGCCGCGCTGGCGGCCCACTACCAAGGGCGCTACGAGCAGGCCGATACGCTGCTCAAGCGGGCTCATCTCTCCACCGAAGGGGCCGACAGCGCGGTCGGGTTGATGCAGGTCCAACTGATGTTGGACCGCCAGCAGTACGAGGAGGCGCTGGCGATCCTGACCCGCCTCGATCGCCAGTTGCCCAACCACCCCCAGGTGCTCAAGCAGCTCAAACAGGCCTACCTCAGCGTCAACGACTGGGACGGCCTGCGCCGGCTGATGCCGCGCCTGGCGTCGCGCCAGCTGATCTCGCCACAGGAGCGCAACCAGTTGGAGCTGCGAGCCTACAAGGAGCTGCTGGTCCACGAGGCGCGCGACCCGGGCAACGTGGAGCGTATCCGCAACCTGTGGGCCGATATGCCGGATGCGCTGCGTGGCAACGTCGAGCTGGTGGTGCTCTACGCCGAGGCGCTGGTGCGCGGCAACGAGGAGGGCATCGCCGAGCGTCTGCTGCGCCACTCGCTCAAGGAGCACTGGGACAGCCGCCTGGTGCTGCGCTATGGCCTGCTCGACGTCGATCCAGCTCGCCAACTGGTGCATGCCGAGAAATGGCTGCAGGAGCGCCCCAACGACCCCGACCTGCTGCTCACCCTGGGTCGCCTGGCGCTGCGCAACGCCTATTGGGGCAAGGCCCAGGAGTACTTCGAGGCGAGCCAGCGTCAGCGTCCCAGCGGCGTGGTGTGCGCCGAATTGGCGCGGCTCTACGCCAACCTGGGCGAGCACAACAAGAGCCAGCTCTACTATCGCCAGAGCGTCGAGCTGCTCGACAAGTCGCTGCCCTCGCTTCCGCAACCAACGGAAGAAGGAGTGCAGCAGGGCTCGACGGGGTAGGCCGGCTTAAATGGTCGCTATTCCAAGATAGCCGGGCAAGATAGCCGGGCAAGATAGCCGGGGGTGTCGTCCCTCGGCTGTTTTCCATTAGCAATAAACCTCTATCTAAGACAGCCGTAGGCCGGCTTAATAAAAACGCACCCCCACCTTGACGACCTTGTCGCCCTCCACTTCACTGACCACCCAATGTATCCCATGCCAGCTGACGTCGTCGCCAACCACCGGATGGCCGCCCACGCGTTTGGCGATGAAATCTCCGAGGGAAACATCACCCTCTCCGGGGGTGACGGATAGCCCGTACGCCTTGGCAATATCCGCCATCCTGGCCTCGGCATCTATGACGAAAGGACCGAAGAATTCCTGAGCCTTCTTCAATCGCTTCTCTCCGCTGAACAACTTGTTCAGTGCCGGCAGGTCGTGGCTGCGGCCAATGACGCAAACCACATCACCCAGTTGCAATCGAGTGCTACCTTTTGGGTGAAGCATGTTGCGCTCGCGGAACAGTGCCGAAATCAGCGCACCAGAGGGAAAACGCAGCATGCGAATTGGCACATCGTCCAGGGTCGGGTTCTCGACGCGATAGACGAACATTTCATAGTCGTCTTCAGGCAAGACGCCGAGTGGACCGCGCTGGTCGGGCGAAACCCCGGGGGGGACCTCCACCTTCAGCATGCGTGCTACCAAGGGAATGGTGCCCCCCTGGATAACCAGTGACATGAGCACTACGGCAAAGGCTGCGTTGAAATAGAGCGAGGCATTTTCGACCCCGCCGATGACGGGAAAGATAGCCAGCACGACGGGCACCGCGCCGCGGAGCCCAACCCAGGAAATGAAACCGACTTCATGCCAGCGAAACTTGAAGAAGGGCTTGATCGAAAGTACCACGGCCAGCGGGCGTGCCACGAATATCAACGCTAGCCCAACGACGGCGGCCGGCAGGGCGTATTCGAGCAGGTCGCTGGGATTGACCAACAGCCCCAGCACCAGGAACAAGCCGATCTGACTGAGCCACGCTAGACCATCATTGACGGGCAGAATGAAGTTGAGATGCTTGCCCGGTTGATTGCCGATCATCAGGCCGGCCAGATAGATGGCCAGGAACCCGCTGCCCCCTGCGACGCTGGTTAGGCCGAAGACGCAGAAACCGAGGGCGAGAGCGAGCAGGGAGTAGAGGCCGGGCTCTAGACCAACCCGGCGCATGAAACGCGCGATCAGCCAGCCTCCCCCGACTCCCATGGCTACGCCCAGGCCGAACTGCTGGAAAAAAAAGAGCGTGGTTTCGGTCACACCGCCGATGTCGCCTACGAGCAGTTCGATTAGGGTAATGGTGAGAAAGATTGCCATCGGGTCGTTGGTACCCGATTCGATTTCAAGCGTCGCCCCCACCCGCTCGTTCAGGTTGACTCCTTTTCCGCTCAGCATCGAGAAGACGGCGGCTGCATCGGTGGAGCCGACGATGGCGCCGATCAACAGGCCCTCGGTCAGGCTGAGTCCGAACACCCACATGGCAATCAGGCCGGTGATGCCGCTGGTAAAGAATACCCCCAGAGAGGCCAGCGATAACGCCGGTTTGAAGGCAGCGCGAAAGGTCGAAAGCCGGGTGCGCAGGCCCCCGTCGAGAAGGATCAGTGCCAGCGCGAGGTGGCCGATGATGAAGGCGAGAGAGTAGTCGTCGAAGCGGATGCCGAGAATACCTTCCTCTCCTGCCAGCATCCCCAAGCCCAAGAAGAGCACCAGCAAGGGCAGGCCAAATAGCGATGAAAGCCGGCTGGCCAGCGTGCTCAACGCCAGTAGCAGGCCGACTAGCAAGAATAGAGAATTGATGGTGTCCATGCGCTAAGCCTCGAAGGTAGCGCCGCCAGCGTGTCACATCCGTATGTCCATACTATGAGGCCTGGCAGAATGATTTGTCAGATGTAACCTCGGGATCAGGCATGCTTTCGAGCGACGCTTTTAAAGCGTTGATTAGAGTAACGAATTTTGGTTAAGGCGGCAAGCTGAAACCTGGACGATCGATAGGTCTGTGGGGAGGCGCCCGCTTCCATTGAGCTTCTGCGCGGTAGATCCCCGCAGGTCTTGCGTAACGATATCTGCCGCATTCCTTCCAGCGGTGAGGCCTACCCAGTGGTCGGTTGAGGTATGTGAGGAGCCGTTGCTGTTAGTATTGAGGACTTGGGTGGCCTGTATGGAGAAGTGGCGGCATGCTTGAGCAGACCTTGGTGCAAATGCTGTTGTTGTTGGGCGGTACGGTATTTGTGGTTCTGGTGTTTCAGCGCATGCGTATCCCACCGAGCCTGGCCTACCTGTTGGTCGGTGTCATGCTCGGCTCCCACACAGCTGGGCCTGTGGTCGCAGAACAAGGCATTCGGGTCATTGCCGAGTTTGGCATCGTATTTCTTCTTTTCACTATCGGTCTGAGTTTCTCGCTACCGCAGATCTATGCGCTGCGTCACACCATATTGGGGCTAGGCACCGCTCAGGTTGCGCTGACGACAGCGATTGTCGGTCTGATAGCCTGGCTGTCAGGCTTGCCCGCTTCTGCAGCTTTTGTGGTAGGCGCCGTATTCGCGCAGTCATCCACTACCATTATCACCAAGCAGCTGATGGAACAAGGAGAAAACCAGACAAGACATGGGCGACTGGGGACGACCATGTCAGTGTTTCAGGATATTACCGCAGTGCCTTTTGTCGTCGTCATTCCGGTGCTTGGGGTGGCCGCCATGCAAGAAGTCGCGGGGGCCCTGGGGATGGCTCTGCTGAAGGCGGGTTTGGCTTTTGGCATCGTGCTATTATCCGGACGATATCTGCTGAAACCGCTGTTTCACTTGGTGGCGGAGCGCCGATCGGCTGAACTCTTTACCCTGACTGTGCTCTTCGTCTCTCTAGTAGCGGCCTGGACGACACAATCGCTGGGCTTATCCATGGCATTCGGGGCGTTCCTGGCGGGTATGGTATTGGGCGATACCGAGTTTCGCCATCAGGTTGAAGCTACAATACGTCCGTTCCGAGATGTCCTGCTGGGCCTTTTTTTCGTTAGTATAGGGATGTTGATAGAGCCAGCCGCATTGCCTGAGATCTGGCTGGAAGCTCTGCTTGGTACACTATTGTTGCTGGGTAGCAAGGTACTTCTGGTTACGGGGATTGTTCGTTACTCTGGTGTGGACCTACCCACGGCGCTGCGTACAGGTATGGTGCTGGCGGTAGGAGGCGAGTTCGGGTTTGCGCTGCTCGCCATCGGGTTGGAAGGGGGAATCATCGACAGCGCTGCAGCACAGATCGCGCTGACATCGGTACTTTTTTCGATGGTGCTTGCGCCCTTTCTCATCAAGGCCAACCAGCCCCTATCCACTTGGTTGAATCGACGCCTGGGGAACGAAGCGTCCGATCCCGAGTTTCCCTCTGTCTCTATGCTTCAGCCAGCTAGCGGCCGTCATGTGGTGATTTGCGGCTACGGTCGAACCGGCCAAGTTGTTGCCCGTTTCCTGGAAGCTGAGTCGATTTCCTTCATTGCGTTTGATATGGACCCTATCATCGTGAGAGAGGCACGCATGGCCGGTCATCCGGTCTATTATGGGGACACTGCCGATCCTATCGTATTGGAGTCGGCTAGCGTGGCAAGCTCGACGCTGGTGGTTATTACTCACGATGACCGTACCGCTGCGGTAAAAACCATCCAGCTCATCCGGCAGCACCAACCGTCTCTACCTATTATCGTAAGGACGCGAGATGAGGGCGGGGTAGAGGAGCTTCGTCGGGCGGGGGCTACGGAGGTGATTCCCGAAACCCTCGAAGCAGGAATGGTGATGGTCTCGCATTCTCTGTTGGCCTTGCAGGTGCCTCTTTACCGTGTAACCCGTTATCTTCAGGAGCAACGTGCCAGCCGCTACCCGATGCTTAGGGAGCTATTTCGCGGCACGCTAGATGCAATGGCGACACCTGATGATGCTGATGTTGAACGCTTGCATGCCATAAAGTTGAGTGCAGGCAGCCCGGCTGTCGGGCATACGCTGAAGCAGTTGGCTTCGGAAATGCAGGAGGTCATGGTGACGGCGTTAGTGCGAGGACAGCAACGCTATCGTTATCCTGCAGAGGATACTGAGCTCCAGGAAGAAGACGTGGTGGTTCTGCTTGGCCTACCGGACGACCTTCGGCAGGCCGAGCGGAGCTTAACTGAGGGAGTTTGAGGCGGGCTAAGGGTTCGTTGGCGATTTCTTGAGCTCTCTTATATGCTCACTGAGTCCTCTGGTTCGGCTGACGTCCAGTTCCAATGCAATGCCGGTTTCCAAACTCTCGTCAAGTCTGCCAGCTTGAGTGACCGAATTTAGTATGGCGGTAGAGCGGCTCTCCTCAGCAAGAATGAGCACGACACTGCGCGCTCCCATGAATTCCAGACCAAAAAAAGTCAGGTGTCGCCTTAGACCCTGTCCTTGAGCATTGTGAATAACGGTGGCTCCTGTAGCTCCTACGTCACGTGCGGCATTTAGCACGTCTTCCATGCGATCCTGATCGACAAAAACCATGATGAGTTTGAATTTCACGGCTCTTCTCCTTGCATTCATTCATACCTTAATCTTGATCATGGCATAGGACTCGTTACTTGGATATGAGGAAATGTAAGAGCAAAACGGTTTTCGAGCGGCCTGGTGTTGGGTCGCCTCGACCGCAGCCTACCGCAATGGACAGGAGCGTAGCGTCAATCTGGCAGGGCGAAGGCAACCACCTGATCGCTGACCTTGGGCAGTAGAATGGAGTTGCCACCCACCGCGAAGGTGACGTACTGCTTGCCCTCGTAGGTATAGACCGCCGGCATCGAGACGGCGGGAGCATCCACCAGATGCTTCCACAGCACCTCGCCGCTCTTCAGGTCGAGCGCACGCACGCGTGAGTCCATCGAGGCGCCGATGAAGATCAGCCCCGAACGGGTGATCACCGGCGCACCGATGGTGACCGATCCCCATGATTCGGGCATGTAGAAGCCATGCTTCTGCACCTGACCGAACGGCTCGTTCCACAACCGCTCGCCGGTAGTGAGGTCGTAGGCGGCAAGAGTGCCGTAGGGCGGTTTCCAGCACGGCATGCCCGCCCAGTTGAGGAACGTCTCGAGCTGGAAGCCGTAGGCCGTGTCGCCCTGGGCGTAGTAACCGCCCGTCTCGCCCGACTGCTCCAACTGCTCGAACTCGTCGCGCGGGATGAGGCGGTAGATCTGTACCACGCTGTTGGAATTGATCACGAACACGCCGCTCTCGGGATCGACGGCGCCGCCGCCCCATTGTGAGCCGCCGGTCGTCGGCGGGTAGGCGAGGGTTCCCTCGAGGCTGGGCGGCGTGAAGCGGCCCTCGTAGCGCAGCCCTTCGGCCTTGCGGCTGCACTCGCCCAGACCCACCATGTCGGCAAGCCTTGAGATCCCCGGCCACTCGTCGGGAATGACCGGCTCGGGGACGTCGACGAACGGCTGGGTCGGCGCGGCTTCTTCACCCTCGACATCCGAGGCGGGAACTTCGCGTTCCTCGATGGGATAGATCGGCTCGCCGGTCTCGCGATTGAGCACGAACAGAAAGCCCTGCTTGGAGGGCTGGACCAGGGCGGGCACTCGCTCACCGTCCTTCTCGATGTCGACCAGGGTGGGAGGCGCCACGGTGTCATAATCCCAGATGTCGTGATGCACGAGTTGCCAGCTCCACACCACCTCGCCGGTTTCGGCGTTAAGCGCCGTGACCGAGGTCGCCAAAGGCAACTCCTCGGTGCGATCGCCGCCGTAGTAGTTGGGGCTCGGCGAGCTGATCGGAATGTAGAGGAGCCCGGTCTCGGGGTCGAGCGACATCGACGCCCAGACGTTGGCCGTACCGGTCCGGTCGACGACCTCCTCGGGTAGGGCATGAAACGTCCAGCGCCGCTCGCCGGTGCGCGCATCGAGGGCGAAGACGGTGCCGGGCGGCGCGACGGCGTCGGTCCAGTCCTTGCCGGCCCAGCCGAGAAACAGCGTATCGTTATAGACCGTGGGCGGCTGCAACAGCGATAGCGGCCACTTGTCGTTGACGGTGTTCCACTGGTCGACGTCGACCATGCCGTCGTTGCCGAAGTCGGCACAGCGCTCTCCGGTATCGGCATCGACTCCGTAGAGCTTGGCATCCATGGTGCCGATATAGACCATCTTCTGGCAGGCCTCGCCCTCCCGCGGCTCGTCGGCCTGCCAGTAGGCGACGCCGCGATTCTTCATGTTGGGCTGGGTCAGGGCCTCGAGACGCGCCTCGGGGTCGAAGGTCCACTTCTCCTCGCCGCTGCCCGGGTCCAGGGCGATGATGCGATAGAAGGGCGTGCCCAGGTAGAGCGTGTCGTTGACGAACAGCGGCGTGGCCGACCAGACCGACATTGGCACATCGTCGCTGCCATCGGAGACATCGCCGGTATGGTACTCCCAGGCTTGTTCGAGTTCGCCCACGTTCTCGGGCGTGATCTGGTCGGCCGGGGAGTACTTCTGGGCGCGCAGGTCGCCGTTGAACGTCGCCCAGGTATCCGGCGATTCCATCCAGGCATCCGCTCCCGGTCGCGGCAGCGAGGTTTCGCCGTCGCCGCTGGGTGCCTCACCGGCAGGCCCAGTATCGACGCTCCCGCCGGGGCCGGTCGGCGTCACCGAGGAATCTTCGGTGTCGTCCGCTTGCGCTTCGTCGGCGCTGGCATCCTGTTCGGACTCGTCGTCTTGAGTCTCGGTGATACCCTGCGGCTGGCCACCTTCCTCGTCGGTGGAGGTGTCCTCCTGCGCCTGTGCGTAGCCGATGCAGCCCGACAGCAGCAGCGAGGCGAAAATGGCGATGACGTCCTGGCGTGTCATGAAGCGGCCTCCTGACGTTGCGTCATGTGGCGGTCGCGCTTGCCCGTGGCGGGATCGGCAATCACATGGATGAGCCAGGCCACCAGCCCGACCCCCATGCAGGCGAGCAGCCACTCGGCCTGCAGCAGGTAGGCCGCCATGGCCGTGCCCAGCAGGTCGAGCAACAACAGGAAAGTGAGCAGCCCGTCCAGCCAGCGCGGCATGCCGCGTGCCAGGGCCAGCAGCAGCGAGCCGAGGAGCATCAGTGTGGTGGAGGCCAGTACCAGGTAGGTGCCTGGAGTATAGGCAATGCCATTACCTTCGTTGAACGTGGCGGCTGCCGCGAGGATCAGTGAAATGAGCGAGGTCGCGAGCAGCAACCAGGCGCCGTAGGCGGTGCCTTGCGGTTTGCTTGTCATGGTAGTCCCATCCCTTGAACGCCTTCGAAGCATGGAGGGCTGCTGCCGGAACGCGGGCAGCGCTTCGCCAGTGCCCAGGAACAGTATAGGCACGACCCGCGATTCTTCCTGCCGGCGGATAATCGACTCGACAGTGACCTCACAAAAGCGCATCCCCAACGGGATGCGTTGGGGATGCGGGACGCGGTGTCGTTGACGGGCCGGTGCGGGTCAGTCCCGCTCCTCGTCGTAATCGCCCCGGGGGGGCGGATCGGACTTGGCGCGCGGGTCGTAACGATCGTCGATATGGCTGTCCTCTGCCTTGGGCTGGCCTGCAGGACTTCCGTCGATGGTGAAGTCCTGCTGCATAACCCGCAAGTTGGCCGGCGGCGCCGAGCCGGCCTTGTCCTGCCCGAAGTAAAGCGTGGTATGCGGGAAGGGGATCTCGATGCCCTTGGCGTCGAAGTGGAGCTTGACCAGACGGTTATAGGCGCGACCCACGCCCCACTGGGTGCCCGGCGTGGTCTTGATGCGCACGCGAATGTTCACCGAGCTGTCGCCCAGACCGGTCACGCCGGCCACTTCCAGCGGAGCGAGGATGTTCATCTTGTGGGTTTCGTCGGCGGCCAGCTCGTCGAAGGCTTCGCGCAGGGCGACGATCGCCTCGTCGATGCTCTCGCGGTAGGCGATACCGTACTCACCAACGTGGTAACCGAACTCGCGCATGAAATTGGAAACCGTATCGACACTGGAAAAGGGCACGATGTGATAGGTGCCGTTGAGGTCGCGAATGCCCACTGAGCGAATGCTGAGCCGCTCGGCGGTGCCGGTGATGCCGCCCACCGAGACCACATCGCCGGTGTTCATGGCATTCTCCACCTGGATGAAGATGCCGGTAATGATGTCCTGCACCAGCTTCTGGGCACCGAAGCCAATGGCCAGGCCGAGTACACCGGCACCGGCGATCAGCGGGCCGATGTTGATGCCGATCTCGGACAGCACGATCATCGCGGTCATGGTGATCAGGGCAATGGCCAGGGCGTTGCGAAACAGCGTCAGCAGCGTCTTGGCGCGGGCGTCGGGCTCTCCGGTGCCGGTTTCCGGGTTGAGCTTGTGCTCGATCAGGCTGGCCAAGGCCAGCCACACGCCGATGGCCAGCAGCAGGATCATGGCCACGCTGACCAGGGTGCCGATCAGGCTGCGCCCCGCCTCGGAGGCATACCAGGCGCCCAGGTTGAAAGCGCCCCAGGCATTGAGCACCAGCAGTACCACGGCGACCAGGATCACGGTACGCACCACTCGCAGTGCATTGGGCACGTAGCTGTTGAGCCGTGGTTCGAGCTGCGGCAGCTTGCGCCGTAGATCGTCGGAGAGGCGAATGCGCCGGCCGATGGTCTGGGTCAGCAGGCTGGAGAGCAGCATGCCGACCACCACCACGACCACGGTCTTGAGCGTGGCGAAGAGCACGAAGGGCAGGGCGTCCGCCGGGCGCGTCAGGGTCAGGACCAGCACCATCAGGAAGTAGGCCAGGGCGAACAGGTGCCAGGTGCGGGCGAACAGCTGCAGCGAGATCCGAGTGGCGGTGAAATCGGCGCGAGCCGCCATCTGGTTCAGTTCGTCGCGGATACGGGTGCGGTTCTTGAACACCACCGCCACAGCGTAGAAGAAGGCGGCGAACATGATCAGGGCGCCGACCGCCTGGCCCATTGCCGGGGACAGGTAGGCGCTGATCAAGGGCGCCACGACCAGCAGGCCATAGCCCACCAGGCCGACCAGGCGTGCCAGCCAGCGATTCCAGTAGGAAGCCTCTGCGGCCGAGATGGGCAGCAGCCGGAGGCCTTCATAGCGCGAAGAGAACAGCATGCGCATGGCTGCCTTGATCAGTTCGATGATCAGGAAGGCGTTGAGGAACAGCGAGGCACGGGTCGAAAGCTCGCCGGTCTCGCCGATGGCGAAGGTGGCGATCAGGTTGCCGCCCACGTAGGCCAGCGCCACTACCAGTGCGTCGGCCAGCGCTGCGAAGACCACGCATAGCACTAGGCGAATGGTTGGATTGAGGCCGCTGCCCTCCTGCCGCGACCACTGGCTCAGGCGAGAGAAGAGGGGGCGTGACAAGCGTCGGAACACCAGGAACAGGGCAAAGGTAGCGAGAATGACCAGTCCCAGGTTGATCGCCGCCGTGGCGAAATAGCCCCAATCGAAGGCGGTGGCATCGGTATCGGCCGAAAAGAGAGCCACTACCACCTCGAACAGGTGGCGTATTTCGCCACCGATATCGCTGACGACGCGGCTGGTCAGTTCGGCCAGCTGGCGGGGCAGCGTTATCTCGCCCGGCGCCGGGTCGGTCTCGGCCAACGCCGGATCGGCGGCGGCCTGGCGCCGCAGATGGTCGATCAACTGTTGGCGGGTCTGCTCGTTCTCGAGCAGGTCGGCAAGGGCTTCCGGGGCAGGAACGGCGGCGCTGTCAGCAGGCTGGGCCAGGGCTGGTGAGGCCAGCATGGCAAATAACAGCCAGCCGAACAGCCAAGGAAGAAACCGGTGTGGTATCACGCGTGACCTCCATCTCGAGCGTGTCGGCGGGAACGGTGTGTCTTTCGTTCGCTAATGATAAGGCGTTAAGCCCTGGGGGACGAATCGAGGCGATTTAGTTGTGCAGATATTGTACATAAAGATTAATTTGTGTCATATTTTATCTGCGCCCTTCCCCAGGGCGCGATTCCCTGAACGAAGCTCTACATCCCCTTGGCCATCCGCCCCCCGGATGGCTTCTTTTTTTGTTTGCACTTGCCGACTCGGCTAGCATCGGCAGGCGAGCGGCTAGGGCTGGGGGATACGCGTGAACATGGGGATGCTGCTGATCGTGGCAATGGGGGGCGCACTGGGCGGTATGGCGAGGTTGGCGGTGTCCGACCTGCTGGCCCGGTGGGCGGGCACGGGGTTTCCCTGGGGCACGCTTGTGGTCAATCTCAGCGGTGCGCTGCTGGCTGGCGCGGTGGCCGGCTGGTACGGCATGGCGCACGAGGCCGGGGTGCCGGTCGGCTGGTCGCTGCTGGTGGTGGGGCTGTTGGGGGGTTATACCACCGTCTCCTCGTTGAGCCTGCAGAGCCTGACCCTGTGGCAGAGCGGGCGTTGGCGAGCGGCGCTGGCCAGCGTGACGGCGACGCTCTTCGCCGGACTGGCATTGGCGGCGCTGGGCTGGTGGCTGGCCAGGGGGCTGGCATGATCGGTTGGCAGCGCTATGTGGCGGTCGGCGTCGGCAGTGCGCTGGGCAGCGTGCTGCGCTGGCTGGTGTCGCTGGGCTCGCTGGCGGCCTTGGGCCCTGCCTTTCCCTGGGGCACGCTCGCCGTGAACCTGCTCGGTTCGTGGCTGATCGCGGCCTTTACCGCTCATGCCGTCCATCGCAGCCGGGGGCGGATAGCGCGCTGGCAGCCGTTCCTGGTGGCCGGTTTCTGTGGCGGTTTCACCACCTTCTCGCTGTTCAGCCTGGAAACGCTGCATCTGCTCGAACGCGGCCGCCCCGGACTGGCACTGCTCTACGTCGTGCTTAGCGTGCCGCTGTGGCTGTCGGCGGCCTGGTGGGGCGATCGCTTCGTGCGGGCCCGTCACGGCTGACGGGCCCACGCCTACTCCCGGCGGCGCTGTCAGCGCCGAGCCTTCGCCGTCTTCCTTTCCGCTTTGTTTTCCTCTTTGCCGGCCTTGGTGGGCTCTTCTGCCTCGGGGGCGGAGCGGAAGTGTTCGCGCACCAGCGCCAGCAGGCCCTGGGTCGAGGCATCGAACTCCTGGCTGCGCTCGTCGATGCGCTCGCTGATCTCGCCGGCGATGCGCTTGCCGAGCTGAACCCCCCACTGATCGAAGGAATTGATGTTCCAGATCACCCCCTGCACGAATACCTTGTGCTCGTAGAGCGCGATCAGTGCACCGAGGTTGCGTGGCGTCAGCTCGTCGAGCAGCAGCACGCTGGAGGGACGGTTGCCGGGGCAACTGTAGGGGTCGAGCTGGCTGCCTTCCTGGCTGCCCATCATGAAGGCGTTGGCCTGGGCCAGCATGTTGGTGAGCAGGGCGAAGTGGTGTTCCTCGACCCCGGGTTCGGGCTTGAGCGAGGCGATGAAGTCGATCGGCACGTAGCGGGTGCCCTGATGCAACAGCTGGAAGAAGGCGTGCTGGCCGTTGGAGCCGGTCTGGCCCCACACGATGGGCCCGGTCTTGTAGTTCACCGGATGGCCGAAGATGTCCACCGATTTGCCGTTGGACTCCATGTCGAGCTGCTGCAGGAAGGCCGGCAACTGATGCAGTGCCTGGTCGTAGGGCACGATGGCGTGGGTCTCGGCGCCGTGGAAGTTGATGTACCAGATGCCGATCAGCGCCATCAGCACCGGCATGTTGCGGGCGTTGGGGGCCTCGATGAAGTGCTGGTCCATGGCGTAGGCGCCTTCCAGCATCTCCATGAAGCCATCGAAGCCGATGGAGAGCGCGATCGGCAGGCCGATGGAGGACCACATCGAATAGCGCCCGCCGACCCAGGCCCAGAACTCGAACACGTTCTCCTCACGGATGCCGAACTCCATGGCCGCCTTGCGGTTGGTCGAGGCGGCAACGAAGTGAGCGCCCACATCGGCGCCCTCACCGGCATTGTCGAGGAACCAGCGTCGCGCGGTCTTGGCGTTGAGCAGCGTCTCCTGGGTGGAGAAGGTCTTGGTCGAGACGATGAACAGGGTGGTGGCCGGGTCGAGGCGCGACAGCACCTTCTGGATATGGGCGCCGTCGACGTTGGAGACGAAGTGGAAGTTGAAGTCGGCCTGACGATACTTGAGCAGCGCGCGGCAGGCCATGTTGGGGCCGAGGTCCGAGCCGCCGATACCGATGTTGACCACGTCGCGAATGCGCTCGCCGCTATAGCCGCGCCATTCGCCGCTGCGCACTGCCTCCGAGAACTGCTTGATCTGCTCACGGGTGCGCTGGATCTCGGGCATCACGTCCTTGCCGTCGACCATCAGCGGCCCCTCGCCGAGGTTGCGCAGGGCGGTGTGCAGTACCGGGCGATCCTCGGTGACGTTGATGATGTCGCCGGAGAACATCTGGGCGCGGCGCTGGACCAGTGCCGAATGATCCGCCAGCTCGAGCAGCTTGGCCAGTACCGCCTCGGAGACGTGATGCTTGGAGTAGTCGAGGAACAGCCCGCCGACGCGCAGGCTCATCTTGTCGAAACGCTGTGGGTCGGCGGCGAAGTAGTCGCTGATGCGATCTTGGGCGGTGGCTTGGTGCAGCCGCTGGAGGGCCTGCCAGGTGACGCTGCGGGTAAGTTGGAACATGGTGTCCTCGCACGGTTTGCGGGCTTGAGCCCGCCTGTCACGCGTTGTTCTGGTTACGCTGCCGGGCCTGCGCTTCACTCCGGATTGCGTGAGGCAACCCAGGCATCGGCATCGGGTATGGCCATTTCATAGGGCTTGTCGAGCCAGGGCGAGCTGATCAGGAAGTCGGCGCTGGCGGCATTGCACGCCACCGGCACGTTCCACAGCGCTGCCAGGCGCAGCAATGCCTTGACGTCGGGATCGTGGGGCTGAGGGGCGAACGGGTCCCAGAAGAAGATCAGCAGGTCGAGACGCTGCTCGGTGATGCGCGCGCCGATCTGTTGGTCGCCGCCCAGTGGGCCGCTCATCAATCCCTCCACCTCGAGCCCGAGACTGGCCGAGAGGCGTCCGGCAGTGGTGCCGGTGCCTACCAGCTGGTGCATGGCCAGGGTATCGCGCCAGCGCTCGGCCCACTCCATCAACTCTGCCTTCTTGCCGTCGTGGGCGATCAGGGCGATGCGCTTGCGTGCCGGCAGGGTGCGGCGCACGCTGCGCCGGGGACGGCTATCGGTCATGGCTGGCCTACCTCGAGTATCTTCAGGGTATTGGTTCCACCGTGGGCGTTCATGTGGTCGCCCCGGGTCAGAATGACATGATCTCCCGGTTCGGCAATCCCCTGTTCCACCAGCAGCGAAAGCGCCCGGTCGTTGAGC
>NZ_JABFTT010000020.1 GCF_021404465.1 Billgrantia zhangzhouensis
GCCTGACGACCATAGCGAGTGGGAACCACCTGATCCCATGCCGAACTCAGCAGTGAAACCGCTCAGCGCCGATGGTAGTGTGGGGTCTCCCCATGCGAGAGTAGGTCATCGTCAGGCATTTCTTCAGAAACCCAGCTTCGAAAGAGGCTGGGTTTCGCCGTTTGGGGCCTCCCACGTAGAGTAGCGGGGAGCCGCCCTGGACATCGTCAGGCATTTTTTCAGAAACCCAGCTTCGAAAGAGGCTGGGTTTCGTCGTTTGAGGGCCTCCCATGGAAAGTAGCGGAGCGCCGCCCGGGGCGGCAGGCATCTATCTCAAAAAAACCGAGTACGACAGTTCACCAGCACGTCGGTATAGAAGCGCTTGGCGCGGGGATAATCGGCAGTGATCAGGGCAATATGATGAACCCCTGAAAGCGGTAGGGGAGGTGTGCGCATGGGAGGAGTCTCCTGAACGCTACGGGCGCCTGGCGGCGCCCGTAGCGATGACTCAGCGACAGAGCAGCTCGAAGGCCTCGATCAGGCTATCCATTTCATCGTCCGTGCCGATCGAAATGCGCAGGAAGTCACGCAGGGCGTCGGTGTTAAAGTGACGCACCAGGATGCCTCGCTCGCGAAGGCCGACGAAGAGCTGTGCCGCATCGTGCCCTGGGTGGCGCGCGAGAACGAAGTTGGCCTGAGAGGGCAGTACCTCGAAGCCGAGCTCGGCCAGACGGCGAACGGTGCGTTCGCGGGTGGTGATGACTCGTTCGCGACAAGCGTCGAAGTGCTCATGGTCCTCCAGTGAGGCGATGCCGAGCGCACCGGCCAGGCTGTCGATGGGGTAGGAGTTGAAGGAGTCCTTGACCCGTTCGAGGCCTTCGATCAGCTCGCGCGAACCGATGGCGTAGCCCAGCCGCAGGCCGGCCAGGCTGCGCGACTTCGAGAAGGTTCCCGTCACCAGCAGGTTGGGGTAACGCTCGACCAGCGGCACGGCACTTTCTCCGCCGAAATCGACATAGGCCTCATCGACCAGCACGACCTGGCCCGTCAGTCGCTCGAGCAGCGTGGCAATGGCCTCACGTGGGTGGCCATGTGCCGTGGGGGCGTTGGGGTTGGCGAAAATGGCGCCGCCGCTCCCGGCGGTGAAGGCGTCGAGATCGACCCGCCACTCCCGGTCGAGCGGTAGAGCGCGACGCTCGATACCGTACAGCTTGCAGTAGACCGGGTAGAAGCTGTAAGTGATCTCGGGCATCTCGAGTGGACGGTCGTGGCAGAAGAAGGCCTGGAAGGCCAGGGCCAGCACCTCATCGGAACCGTTGCCCACGAATACCTGCTCCACTTCCACTTCGTACTCCCGGGCAAGCGCCTGACGCAAGGCCAGAGACTGCGGATCGGGATAGCGGCGCAAGTGATCGACCGGATACTCACGCAGTACTGCCTCGACGCCGGGGGCCGGCGGGTAGGGGTTCTCGTTGGTGTTGAGCTTGATCAGCTTTTCGCGTGGCTGTTCACCCGGGACATAAGGCGTCAGCTCGCGCACCGCCGGGCTCCAGAACTGGCTCATGGTGTCTCGTTTCTCGCTGGACGGAACTTTAGGCCATGTTGACCGCTGCGGCCTGACCGCGCAAGCCGGTAGCGTGCTAGCCTAGGCGCTTTCGCGTGGACGCTGGAACTCATACATGACCGCCCAGATCATTGCCACGCTGCTGCCGGTATTCCTGATCGCCGGTTGCGGCACCCTCTACGGCCGTTTTCGTACCCCGGACATACGCAGCCTGAACACTCTCAACATGGAGATATTCGTGCCCATGCTGGTGTTCGCGGTGCTGGCGGACCGGCAAGCTCCGCTGGCGGAGTACGCGGGTCTGGCGCTGGGGGCGGCCGTCGTGGTGCTGGGGTCGGGCCTGGTGCTGTGGCCGCTGGTCAGGGTACTTAAGCTCGAGCCCAAGACCTTCTTGCCGCCGATGATGTTCAACAACTCCGGCAACATGGGCATCCCTCTACTAGTGCTCGCCTTCGGTGAGGCAGCGTTACCTGCGGCGGTGGTGGTGTTCATCGTCGAGATGCTGCTGCACTTCTCGGTAGGCCTTTACATGCTCAGCCCGCGCACACCGCTGTGGCGCTTGCTGAGGATGCCAATCGTGCTGGCCAGCCTGGCGGGGCTGGGCGTCAACTTGGGCGGCGTACCGTTGCCCGGGTGGCTGCTCGAGGCACTGCACATGCTGGGTGGGGTATGCATCCCGCTGATGCTGTTCGCCCTCGGGGTGCGCATGCTCGATATCGATTTCGGCGACTGGAGGACCGGGCTGCTCGGCGCTCTATTGTGTCCGTTGTCAGGGCTCGTTCTGGCTGCCCCGATGATCCTATGGCTGGAACTGACGGGGCTGCAAGCTGCAACGCTATGGGTGTTTGCCGCGCTGCCCCCGGCCGTGCTTAACTACTTGGTAGCCGAGCAATATCGCCAGGAGCCCCACAAGGTCGCCTCTCTGGTGCTGATCGGCAATCTAGGAAGCCTGGTGGTGATGCCCATCGTGTTGGCCCTGGTGTTCTTGCATGTCTATTCGGGCAGTGTATGACCGGTATGTGCAGCGAGGCTGTCTGCCAGCGCGTTAAGGGTTTATGCTGTGACCTACGCTAACATACGGTACATGGCGACAAACCCATAGGTTAGGAGTGAGCAAATGCAAGTGAGGACCCTGCTGGCTGGCTCGGCCATGCTGGCTTTCCTGGCCGGTTGTGCAGCCGGCCCGGCTGATGATCGTGCCGACATGGCCATGGACGATGCCGAAGTCGTTTATCAAGGTACCCTGCCTTGCCGCAACTGTGCGGGTATCGACCTTAACGTGGCGCTGCGTGGCGATGCACAGGGTGCGCCCGAGGAGCGTACCTTCGACCTGCGTGCCAGCTACCGGGAGCATCCCCAGGAACCGCCGGATGAAGAGTATGCGGGTAACTGGGAAGTGCTCAGCGGTACGGCGGTCGATCCCGATGCCACGGTCTACGAGCTGACACCGGACGGTGAAGGCCAGATCTACTACTTCCTGCGTGTGGACGAGCAGACCCTCGAACTGATCGATCCCCAGCGGCGGCGCTTCCAGAATAACGAAGCTCTGCAGTTGCAGCGACAGTAAGGCCTGATATCAGGCAGTATCGAAGGCGGCCTGCGGGCCGCCTTCGCGCATCTGGCCGTCCTGTTAGAATGGGTCGCACACAGAAGCCGGAGAGAGGCCAGTATGGCCAAAGCGAAGAGTGCCTTCGTCTGTACCGAATGCGGGGCGGAGTATCGCAAGTGGCAGGGGCAGTGTTCGAGCTGCCTGGAGTGGAACACTTTGAGCGAAGTGAGGCTCGCCACCTCCCGCCCCGGAGCCGCGGCTTCAATCGGAGCGGGGCGCTCCGGCTATGCCGGCACCCTGTCGAAGGAGGTCGTCGACCTGGGCAGCGTGGACCTCACCGAGGTGCCGCGACTCTCCTCGACCTTCGGTGAGTTCGACCGTGTACTGGGCGGCGGCCTGGTGCCGGGATCGGCAGTGTTGCTTGGTGGGCACCCGGGGGCTGGTAAATCGACGCTGCTGTTGCAGACTGCCTGCAAACTGGCCCAGGCACGCAAGGTGCTCTATGTCACCGGTGAGGAATCGCTTTCCCAGGTGGCGATGCGGGCACATCGGTTGCAGCTACCCACCCAGGGACTCAAGATGCTGGCCGAAACTAGCGTCGAGACGGTGCTGGCCGTGGCCGAGCGCGAGCGTCCCGAGATACTGATCATCGACTCGATCCAGACCATGCATCTGGAGGATATCGCCTCGGCTCCCGGCGGTGTGGCCCAGGTGCGTGAGTCTGCTGCGGTGCTGACGCGCTTCGCCAAGCAGTCCAACACCGTACTGCTGCTGGTGGGGCACGTGACCAAGGACGGCACCCTGGCCGGTCCCAAGGTGCTGGAGCACATGATCGATGCCTCGCTGCTGCTCGAAGGTGGTGCCGACTCCCGCTTTCGCACCCTGCGCGGGCAGAAGAACCGTTTCGGCGCGGTCAATGAGCTCGGCGTATTCGCCATGCTCGAGCACGGCCTCAAGGAGGTGAAGAACCCCAGCGCCATTTTTCTTTCCCGCAGTGAGGAACAGGCATCGGGCAGCCTGGTGATGGTGGTGTGGGAGGGCACGCGCCCGCTTCTCGTCGAGGTGCAGGCGCTGCTCGACGAGTCGGCACTGGGCAATCCGCGGCGGGTAGCGGTGGGTCTCGACCAGAACCGCCTGGCCATGCTGCTGGCGGTACTGCATCGCCATGGCGGGCTGTTCACCGGCGATCAGGATGTCTTCCTCAACGTGGTTGGTGGGGTCAAGGTGCTCGAAACCAGCGCCGACCTGGCGGTGCTGCTGGCAGTGGTATCCAGTCTGCAGAACCGCCCTTTGCCGCGCGAGCTGGTGGCTTTCGGTGAAGTGGGGCTTTCCGGCGAGATCCGCCCCGTGCCCAGCGGGCAGGAGCGCATCGTCGAGGCTGCCAAGCACGGCTTCACCCGTGCCATCGTACCGCGTGCCAATGCACCGAAGCGCTCTCCCGACGGCATGGAGGTCGTCATCGTGGACAAGTTGACCGATGCCCTCGAGGCGCTGTGAGGCAACGACGTCCCACTGCGATAGAATGGGTGCGAACTGCCAAGGAGAACGAGATGAGCGCGATTCGCCTGACACAATACAGCCACGGCGCCGGCTGCGGCTGCAAGATAGCCCCTGACGTACTCGATGGCATCCTGGCCAAGGCTGGGCCTGGGGCAACCCATGCGCGTCTGATCGTAGGCAACGAAGGCCGCGAGGATGCGGCCGTGTACGACCTGGGCGATGGCCGCGGCATGATCGCCACCACCGACTTCTTCATGCCGATCGTTGACGATCCCTTCGATTTCGGCCGTATCGCGGCCACCAACGCCATTAGCGATGTCTATGCCATGGGCGGCAGGCCGGTACTGGCGCTGGGCATCCTCGGTTGGCCGCTGGACAAGCTGGGACCGGAGATCGCCGGCGACGTGGTGGCCGGCGCCCAGGCCGTATGCCGCGAGCTGGGGCTGGCCCTGGCCGGTGGGCACTCCATCGACGCGCCTGAGCCGATCTTCGGCCTGGCGGTCAATGGCCTGGTCGACCTCGGTCACCTCAAGCTCAACAAGGGCGCCCAGGTGGGGGACCTGCTATTCCTGACCAAGCCGCTGGGCGTGGGCTTCCTGACCACCGCCGAGAAGCAAGGCCTGTTGGAGTCCGGGCACCAGACCCTGGCCCGGGAAACCATGCTGCAGTCCAATCAGATCGGCATGGCCCTGGCCAAGGTCAAGGGGGTACACGCCATGACCGACGTCACCGGCTTCGGCCTTGCCGGGCATCTCTCCGAAGTGTGCCAGGCCAGCGGCGTGGCGGCGCGCATCGATTTTCGGCGCCTGCCGCGACTGGCCGAGGCTGAGGCTTATCGTCGCCGAGGCGCGGTGCCCGGCGGCACTCATCGCAATCGCAACGCCCTGGGAGCGGCGCTGAAGGACATGGACGAGCCGCACTGGCAGTGGCTGTGCGATCCGCAGACCTCCGGTGGGCTGCTGCTCTCGGTGCATCCCTCGTGGGAGGACGACGTCGAGCGCATCGGCCGCGAGCACGGTATCGAGCTGGTGCCGTTCGGTGAAGTGGTCAAGGCCGATGGGCAGGCGCTGATAGAGGTACGCGGGTGAACCTGCCCTTGATCGAGCCCGATCTCTCCTTGTTGCGCCAAGGGCATGTACTGGTCGACGTGCGGGCTCCGGTAGAGTTCGCCCAGGGCAGCCTGCCCGGAGCAGTCAACCTGCCGCTGATGGACGACGAGGAGCGTCGTCTGGTGGGTATCGAGTACAAGCAGCGCGGTCAGCAAGCGGCAATCGAACTGGGCCAACGGCTGGTCAGCGGAGGTATTCGAGAGGCACGCATCGGGGCTTGGCAGCGCCTGGTCGAGGCGCATCCCGATGCGATCATCTATTGCTACCGTGGTGGGCTGCGTTCGCAGATCGTCCAGCAGTGGCTGGCCGAGAGTGGGGTGGAGAGGCCACGCATTCGCGGCGGTTGGAAAGCGATGCGTCAGGCGCTGTGCCAACGTATCGACGCGGCAGCCGCGCAGCCGCTGCTGGTGATCGGTGGGCTGACTGGCTGTGCCAAGACGGCGCTGGTGCAGGCGCTGCCCAACGGGCTTGACCTCGAGGGGTGCGCGCGGCACAAGGGGTCAGCCTTCGGCAGGCATCCGCTGCCGGCGCCCAGCCAGATCGACTTCGAACATGCCGTGGGTGTGAGCCTGCTGGCATTGCCCGGGCCGCTGGTAGTGGAGGACGAGTCACGCCATATCGGTGCCGCCAACGTGCCGCTCACCTTCTGGCGGGCGATGGAGCGAGCCCCACGGGTGCGGGTGGAGATGCCCCTCGATTGGCGTCTGGCGCAGATCCACAAGGACTATATCGACGATTTATGGACGATCTATCGTCAGCAATTCGGCGAGTGGTTGGGCTGGACGCTGATGCGCAAGCAGCTCTCGAGTGCGCTGGCGAGACTGAAGAAGCGCCTCGGACATGCACGGCTGGCACGCCTCCAGCGGCTGCAGCAGCTTGCCTTCCGCGAGCATGAACGCGGTAATCGCCAGGCCCACGAGGCCTGGCTGGCGCCGCTACTCACCGAATACTATGACCCCATGTACCGCTACCAGTTGGAAAAGCGCGATCCCGGATACTTCCTGCACGTGGGGGACTGGGACAGCTGCCTGGAAGCGGCTCGATCGTGGACGCAAGAAGTCACACGCCAGACTAGCGGGCGGCCCCAGCCAGCCTGACGCAGAATCAAGCCGCTGCGTTGCGCATCCACTGGCTGAGCAGGCGGTCGAGCAGCGGGGCCAGACGGTCGAAGCGCCGCCCATCGGCCAGGATGATTTCGGCGGGTTGCGCGTGGGGACTGGCTTCGCTGCCTTCCGGCTGCTCGTCGTTCGCCAGCAGTTCGCTGACACTGGCGTGGGTCACTTCGAAATGGCACAGCAACCCTAGGGCACGCCCGGCATCCCAGGCAAAACCCTGGATCGGGCTTCCCAGGCTGCCGCCGAGTGGCAGGGCGTCGTCGGGCAGGGCGAAGACATCGCGATGCCACATGAAGGCGGTAAACCGCTCAGGCAGATCGAAAGGGCTCTCGGGAGCCAGGGTCACCTCATGCCAGCCGACCTCGGCGAAGGTGCCGCGGCCCACTGTGGCACCGAGTTCGGCAGCGATCATCCTGGCGCCCATGCCGATACCGAGCAGCGGCTTGTTACCGTCCAGCGCCTTGGCGATCAGCTTGCGCTCGCGCTTGAGCCAGGGGTAGGGGGCATCGTCGAAGATATCCATCGGCCCGTCGAGCAGGATCAGCGCATCGCCATCGGCCAGGCTGGGTGGGGCTTCATCGGCGTAGAGGTGAAAGACGGTGTGGCTGTGTCCCATGCTGGTCAGCCAGTCGGCGATCCGTCCCGGGCCGTGATGCGGGCTGTGTTGAAGCAGATGCAGATGCATGGAAACCTCGCCATTCAAGAGTGACACGCAATCAGGGGAGCGGCAGCGTACATGAAACCGGTACTACGCGAACAGATTCTGACCATTCTGGCTGCCATTCCGCCCGGACGGGTGAGCACTTACGGACGTATCGCCGCCATGACCGAAGGCGGCACGCCGCGCCTGGTAGCCCGGGCATTGCGCGAACTCCCCGAGGATCATGGCCTGCCGTGGTTTCGGGTGATCACTGCGTCGCGTCGGCTGGCCGATCACCCCGGGGCCATCGAGCAGCGTCAACGGCTGGTCGCCGAGGGCGTGCTGTTCGATGCGCGGGGGCGCGTGCCTCCCGAAGCGCTGTGGCCATGACCGGGCGGTTTCTCTCATCCTTGCATCTAGACCATCAATTCACGAGGAGAATCCATGAGCCAGCCAAAAGGGGGCTTCCATGAGCGGCTTCAGGCTCTCTCATCGCGTCAGCAGCAGGCCTTCATGGCAGCGCTGTGCGAGCGAATGCTGCCCAACTATACCCTCTATGCGCAGATGACAGGGGAGGGCAACCCAGCAGGCTTGAGGGTGGTGCTCGATCTGGTGTGGGAACAGCTCGCCGTGCGTGAGGCTCGCATCGACTTCGAGCGCCAGGCAGAAAAGCTGGCCGAACTCGAGCCGCCTGCCGACGACGACAGCTTCGGCATTCGGCGCGCCGTGGAAGTGGTGGTAGCGTTGACCTCGCTGCTCGACACTCTGCGTGGCGAATCTGCCGATGCCGTGCTCGAGGTGAGCCGCATCTCCAAGGGAGGTGTGCGCGCCTACATCGAGCTGACCGAGGGCGAGGAGGAAGCCAGCAAACTGGCGAAGCTGGTACGTGAGCACCCACTAATGGCGGACGAGAACGATTTCCAGGATGCCGTGTTGGAAGCGGTGGAAGGCGAACTCGACCGCGACGCGTTGAAAGCGCTGCGACAACTGGGTCGCAACGGTGGCGTGAGCAACCTTGGCCTCACCCTGGACTAGGGGGGCGAGGCCGGCCGGGGGCGGTCTGGGGCGCTAGAAGCGAATGCCGCCGATGACCATGGCGCCGGCAGCGCCAAACACGATCAGGTCGGTCTCGAAGCGTCCCCAACTGAGCCCGACGCTGGGCAGCGCCGCCGGGGCCGTGCCGTAGCGATTGAAGGGAATATTGTCCTGGTATTCGCCACGGTAGCCGTGCAGCAGGCCGGCGCTCAGCTTGGCACGCACGGTAACATTGTCGGTTGGCTCCCAAAAGGGAAACTCGCGGCCGACATACAGGTAAAAGGTTTCCTGATCGAAGGAGTTCAGGAAGCGGGCGCCGCCGGCCAACCAGCGCTGCGGGTTGTGCAGCTCGATGCCGATCAGCTCCTGCTGGTTGTTATGGTCGGGCTGCGGGTCGAAGTGACGCGTGTAGAGGCTGGTCTGCACTAGCACGTGCTCGACCTCGAGCATCGGCGGCCAGATGGGCTCCTGCTGGGCCTGGGAGGCGGGAGCAACCAGTAGGATCAGAGTGAGCCCCAGCAGTTTGATGCGCCACCCCTGACTCATCCATGTCCATGAATGCCTCACTTCCTCGCTCCTGGGCGCCACGTCAAAGGCGCATCTCGATACCGCGTTCGGCCATGTAGCGTTTGGCCTCGGGGATGGTGTACTCGCCGAAATGGAAGATGCTGGCGGCGAGTACCGCATCGGCACCGCCTTCCAGCACGCCATCGACCAGGTGGTCGAGGTTGCCGACGCCGCCGGAAGCGATCACCGGTACCGTCACGGCATCGCTGATCGCCCGGGTCACGCCCAGGTCGAAGCCGGCCTTGGTGCCGTCACGGTCCATGCTGGTCAGCAGCAGCTCGCCGGCGCCGTATTCCACCATTTTCTTCGCCCATTCAACCGCATCCAGGCCGGTGGGGCGTCGGCCGCCGTGGGTGAATATTTCCCAGCGCGGTGATTCGCCCTCGGCGGAGACGCGCTTGGCGTCGATGGCCACGACGATGCACTGGCTGCCGAAGCGTTCGGCGGCTTCGCGTACGAAGTCGGGGTTGGTCACTGCGGCGGTATTGATCGAGACCTTGTCGGCGCCGGCATTGAGCATGGTGCGGATGTCGTCGCAGGTGCGGATGCCTCCGCCCACCGTCAGCGGGATGAACACCTCGCCGGCGATGCGTTCGACCATCTCCACTGTGGTAGCGCGATCCTCGTGGCTTGCCGTGATGTCGAGGAAGGTGATTTCGTCGGCGCCCTGCAGGTTGTAGCGCTGGGCGATCTCCACCGGGTCACCGGCATCGCGGATGCCGATGAAGTTGACGCCCTTGACCACGCGGCCGGCGTCGACATCGAGACAGGGAATGATGCGCTTGGCCAGGCTCATGTCAGTCTCCCGCCCGGGTGTCGGTCGCGGCACCGATGAGCTCGTCGCACAGCCGCTGCCCTTCGGCGACATCCAGCGAGCCTTCGTAGATGGCGCGACCGGTGATGGCGCCGAGAATCCCCGGCTCTTCCGCAGCGACCAGCGCGCGCAGGTCGTCGAGATTGGTCACCCCGCCGGAGGCGATGACCGGCAGGCCGCCTTCGCGGGCTAGTTGTGCCGTGGCCTCGACGTTGACGCCATTCATCATGCCGTCGCGGGCAATGTCGGTGTAGACGATGCTGGATACACCGTCATCGGCGAAGCGTTTGGCCAGGTCTACCGCCTTTACCTGGGAGACCTCGGCCCAGCCGTCGGTGGCGACGAAGCCGTCGCGAGCGTCCAGGCCGACGATCACGTGGCCGGGGAAGGCACGGCACATCTCGCCGACGAAGTCTGGCTCCTTGACCGCCTTGGTGCCGATGATGACGTAGGAAACACCGGCGGCAAGGTAGTGCTCGATGGTTTCGGCACTGCGAATGCCGCCGCCGATCTGGATCGGGAGCGAAGGCCAGCGTCGTGCAATGGCGGTCACCGCCTCGCCGTTGACCGGCTTGCCCTCGAAGGCGCCGTTGAGATCGACCAGGTGCAGGCGGCGAGCACCGGCGTCGACCCAGCGTGCCGCCATGGCCACCGGATCGTCACCGTAGGTAGTGGCGTCGTCCATGCGACCCTGCTTGAGACGAACGCACTTGCCGTCCTTGAGATCAATGGCGGGTATTACCAGCATGTCGTGTCCTCTCTGGTAGCGCGGTACGACGCGCCCCCCTGTGGACCGGGCGCGGTTCAGGGCGCCCAGTTGACGAAATTTTCCAGCAGCTTGAGCCCGGCTCGGGAGCTCTTCTCCGGATGGAACTGCACCGCGAAGGTGGCGTCTCGGCCCACGGCAACGTGAGCATCGATACGCCCATAGCGGGTGGTGCCGAACACGCAGGCGTCGTTTTCCGCCACCACGTAGTAGCTGTGCACGAAGTAGAAGTGCTCGTCCTGGTCAATGCCCTCCCACAGTGGGTGCCCATGGTGCTGGTGCACCAGGTTCCAGCCCATGTGCGGTACCTTCAGGCGCTGGCCATGGTCGTCGGTCATATCGGTGGGGAAGCGTTTCACTTCGCCAGCCAGAAAGCCCAGGCAGGGAATGCCGCCGCTCTCCTCACTGTGATCGAGCAGCATCTGCTGACCGACGCAGATCCCCAGCAACGGCTTGCTCTGGTGGGCTAGTAGCTCTTGCACCAGTCCACGTAGCTCGGTCTTCTCGAGCTCGCCCATGCAGTCACGGATTGCCCCTTGGCCGGGCAGCACCAGGCGGGTCGCACCCTGGATACGGCGCGGATCGCGCGTGATGACGACGTGTTCATGGGTCACGTGCTCCAGCGCCTTGGCAACCGAATGTAGATTGCCCATCCCGTAGTCGATGACGGCAATGGTCATGAAGGCTCCTCTCGGGGTCGGTCGTCTGCGCTACAGGCAGCCCTTGGTGGACGGCATCTGTCCTGCCATCCGGGGATCGGGCTCGACGGCCATGCGCAACGCGCGGCCGAAGGCCTTGAAGATGGTTTCCGCCTGGTGATGGGCATTGAACCCCTTCAGGTTGTCGATATGCAGCGTGACCCGTGCATGGTTGACGAAGCCCTGAAAGAACTCCCAAAACAGCTGGGTGTCGAGGCGGCCGATGGCGGCTCGGGTGAACTCGACGTCCATGAACAGTCCCGGGCGCCCCGAGAAGTCTATCACAACCCGAGACAGCGCTTCGTCCAGCGGCACGTAGGCGTGGCCGTAGCGATGAATGCCGCGCTTGTCGCCGATGGCCTGATGAAAGGCCTGACCGAGGGTGATGCCGAGATCCTCGACGGTATGGTGATCGTCGATGTGCAGGTCGCCCACTGCCTTGATGTCGAGGTCGATCAGGCCGTGGCGTGCCACCTGATCCAGCATGTGGTCGAGGAAGGGCACGCCGGTCTCGCAGTTCAGCCGCCCCTCGCCATCGATGTTCACGCTAACCGTGATCTGGGTCTCCTTGGTGTCACGGGTTACCGTGGCGATTCGCTCGGACATGTCGGACTCTCTCTGGCGCTGGTGCGCGTCGCATGGTGTGGACCCGATGGAGGCCAGGGCGGCTTCCGGGCGGGTAAGCCCCAATGCTCGTGTCATGGGCCATCCATTATAGAGAATCGCCCCCCCCATCCGCTACAATGCGCCCAACGCAGCGGCGTGGCGAAGAGCCACCGCCCAGGGAGAGTTCCATGCCGGTAACGCTTCATTATGTCGACAAGAGCGCCTGGGAGTCGGATTCCCAAGTGCGACACGACCTGCAGCGGATCTATACCGACGCCCCGTTCGAGCGGCTGGGCGTGCCGGTGGATACCTTCATTCACAGGCATCTCGATGCCGGCCATTTCTTTGCCTGTGCGCGCTTCAACGACCGCCTGCTGGGGGCGGTGGTGGTAGATGCCGATGCCCAGGCCTGGTGGCTATCGGAGTTGTGTGTACGCAAGGCCACTCGACGACGGGGGGTGGGGTCGCGATTGCTGGCGCTGGTGAGCGATGCGGCCCGTACCGAAGGTCACGAACTTCGCATCCATTCTTCACAGCTGCCGATTGCCGACCAGGTGCTGCTGACGCGTCTTGGATACCGTCTGGACAGTACCGGCGACTATTTCGAACTGGCACCACCGCTGCAAGGAGGCGGTAAATAATGAAGCGATTGTTTCAAACGCTGCTTGCCGCCATCGGGGTACTGGGTGTCGCGGTAGTGGCGGCCGTAGTCTACGTCACGACCTTTCTCGACCCGGAGGATTTCAAGCCGCGCCTGGTCGAGGTGGTGCGCGAGCAGAGTGGGTTGGAACTGAGCCTGGATGGGCCGCTCACCTGGTCGTTCTATCCGCGTCTGGGAGTCAGTGTCGAACAGGCCGAGGGGCGTTTGCCAGAGCAGAGCAACGATGAGCCGCCTTTCCTGGCATTCTCCCGGGCTGAGGTCAGTCTGGCCTTCGCTCCGCTGCTACGCGGCGAGATTGCCATCGAAGGCCTGACGCTCGACGGCATGCAGCTGCGTCTGATCCGCGACGAAGAGGGACGGGGCAACTGGGAGACCCTGATGCAGCGCCTCGACGAACGCCGTGAGGGTGCCGAATCGGCACTGGCACCGGCCAGCGCCGGGCCTAGCCTGGAAGGCAGCAGCCTGGCCGTGGCGCTCAACATTGCCAGCGTTCAGGTGCGCAATGGGGCGGCAAGATACCGCGACTTGGCGGCGGGTACGGAGTGGCTGCTCGAGGAGCTCAACCTCTCGGGAACGAACGTCAACCCCCAGCGCGCTTTTCCATTCAGATCCTCTTTTCGCTTGGAATCCTACCCCTCCCTCGACTGGCGTGAACTGGAGCGCGGTCCGACACTGGCAAGCGACATCTCCCTCGAAGGGCGGATGCGGTTGGCCTTGGCGGAGCGGCGTTACGTGCTGGAGGGGTTGAAGCTCACGACCGCAAGCGCCTTGGCGAATGTCGAAGGCAGGCAGCAGCTCGACCTGAGTGGCCAGCAACTGACGCTGGACCTCTCGCAGCAGCGTCTGCAGCTTCAGGAGGGCAGGCTCGAGGTGGGGCTGCATCACCCCTCCCTCGGGGAGAACCCTGTGCCTCTGGTGCTGGCCATGGCGCTGGATGCCGATCTTTCCGAAAATACGGCGCAGTTGCACGACATGCAGCTGACCGGTCCCGATGACCTGCGCCTGAGCGGGCATCTCAACCTTGCCGGTCTCGATCGGGCACCGACGTACAGCGGTCAGATCAGCCTGGCGCCCTTCTCCCTTCGCCCATGGCTGTCGCGCCTGGACAAGATGCCGAGCATGGCGGGACCGCAAGCGCTCTCCGATGTCGCTCTGACCAGCCCGGTCAGGGGCAACCTGGAGCGCATCGAACTGGCGGGCCTGACCATGATTCTGGATGGCAGCACTTTCACCGGCAGGCTGAGCACCGCTTTCGACGGCGGTCTGCTCGACTTCGAGTTGCAGGGGGATCGCCTCGATCTGGATAGCTATCTGCCGCCTGCCGAGCCTGTGGACCAGAGTGCGGTACGACGCGGCTTCCTGGGTGTCGGCAAGGTACATGCTGACGATACGGCAGCCTTGGTGCCCGCCGAATGGCTGTCCCAGTTGACTCTTGATGGGGTGCTTGAGCTGGCGCAGCTGCGTCTCTCGGGCCTCGACTTCACCGAGGTGGGATTGGCGCTGTCGGGCAGCAACGGGCAGCAGCGCCTCGAGCGCTTCGGCTCGGTCTTTTACGAGGGTGAGCTGAGTGCCAGTGGAGCGTTGGACCTGACCCGGGAGCCCATTCGCTGGCAACTGAACCCTCAGCTTTCCCGGGTGCGCCTGGAGCCGCTGCTCCAGGCGCTGGGCGACGAGGACAGCCCGGCGCCGCTGCGCGGCCGCCTGACCCTCGCCGGAGAGTTCGAATCGCGCACCAACAGCTGGCCGACGCTCAAGCGCAACCTCAATGGGCGCATGAACGGGCACATCGACGAGGGCGCCGTACTCGACGTCAACGTATCGCAGGAGCTGTGCTCACTGGCGGCCCTGGCCGAGGGGCGCGAGACGAGCCGAGACTGGAGTTCCGACACGCGCTTCGAGCGCGCCGAGGCGAGCCTGCGAATCACCGATGGCATCGCACGCAGCGAAGACATCCTGGTTGCCATCCCTGGCATCGAATTGGGCGGTGTCGGTGAGTTGGACCTGGGCAGCGAGCGCTTCGATCTTCGCGCGGCCGCCCGTTTCGTCGATGGTGCGGATGCCGCCTGTCCGGTCAATCCGCGCCTGGAGCGAGTCCCGCTGCCGGTGCGCTGCAGTGGAGAGCTGTCAGGAGATAGTGGCGAATGGTGTCGCTTCGATCGCGAAGCCTTCCAGGCAACCCTGGCCGAGCTGCTGCGCGACGAAGTCTCCCAACGTGCCAGCGATGAGTTGGAGCGTCGGCTGGAGCGCCCGCTCGAGCAGATCGAGGAGCGCCTGGGGGAAGGTGCCAGTCGGGAACTTCGCGACGCAGTGCGTGGTCTGTTCAATTGAATACCCAGTAAGTCAGTCCCTGCGTCGACTCCCTCAGTCGGCGCTTTTTTTCGTCATGTATTCGTCGAGGTGGGCTCATGCACGACATGCCTGCGCCGGTTCTCGCACCTGCAACGTTCCAGCATCGCCTGCTGGCCTGGTTCGATCATGCCGGGCGTCACGATCTGCCTTGGCAGCGTGAGCGCACACCCTACCGGGTCTGGGTCTCCGAGATCATGCTGCAGCAGACCCAAGTCACGACTGTGATTCCCTATTTCGAGCGCTTCATGGCGCACTTTCCTACCCTTGCCGCACTGGCCGCGGCGTCCCAGGACGAGGTGTTGCACCTGTGGACAGGGCTTGGCTACTACGCTCGCGGGCGTAACCTGCACAAGGCGGCTCGACAGGTCATGGAGAAGCATGGCGGTGAGCTGCCAGTGGAGAGTCTGGAAGCGCTTGCGGAGCTTCCCGGCATCGGTCGTTCCACCGCCGGAGCGATCATCGCCCAGAGCACTGGCCGACGAGCGGTGATACTCGACGGCAACGTCAAGCGCAGTCTGTCACGGTTGCATGCGGTGGAGGGCTGGCCGGGGCGGCCGGCGGTGGAGCGCAGGCTATGGGCCCTGGCCGAGCACTTCACACCCGAAGCGCGGGTGGCCGATTATACCCAGGCGATGATGGACCTCGGCGCGACCCTGTGCCGACGCGGTATGCCAGAGTGCGGGCGCTGCCCGTTCGCCGACGTCTGCGTGGCTCATGCCCGAGGCGAACAGCGTCGCTTCCCCGAATCGAAACCCAAGAAGGTGCTGCCGACGCGCGCCACCTTGATGCTGGTACTTCAGGATGCCGAAGGCCGGGTATTGCTCGAACAGCGGCCGGCCAGTGGACTGTGGGGCGGGCTGTGGGGATTGCCCCAGTTCGACGATCTTGCCGAGCTGCGCGCCTGGCTCGATGTGCACGCCCCCGGTGCGGCACTCGATCCGGCCTGGCCGGCCTTCAGTCATACGTTCAGTCATTTTCGCCTGGAGATCACTCCGCAGCCGGCGCGGATCGACGGGCTGGGCTCGGTCGGCGAGGCGCGTTGCTGGTACGATCCAGGCAGTCCCGAACGTATTGGCCTGGCGGCCCCAGTGAAGTCGTTGCTGGCGTCGCTCGTCCCGTTCACCCTGACGGCACCGACAGCGTCCTGAATGTTCGACCACCAAGCAAAGGAGATCACCATGGGTCAGACCGTATTCTGCCGCAAGTATCAGCAGGAACTCGAGGCACTGCCGTTCCCGCCGTTACCGGGCAAGAAGGGGCAGGAGATCCAGGCCAGCGTGTCAAAACGTGCCTGGGAAGAGTGGCAGGCATTGCAGACCCGGCTGATCAACGAGAAGCACCTCAACATGCTCGATCCCGAGGCGCGGGCCTATCTCAACGAGCAAATGGAGCGCTTCCTCGACAACCGTGAAACCGACCAGGCGGAAGGCTATGTACCGCCCGAGCGCTAGCCGATTGGCAGCGGTTCGAATCTGGCATCTGCATGAAACGAAAGGGTTGACGCTGCGGGTCTGATCTTGTTTAATACGCACCGTTGGCAGCGGCCAGATAGCTCAGTCGGTAGAGCAGGGGATTGAAAATCCCCGTGTCGGCGGTTCGATTCCGTCTCTGGCCACCACACTGCTGGGGTATCGCCAAGTGGTAAGGCACCGGTTTTTGGTATCGGCATTCCCAGGTTCGAATCCTGGTACCCCAGCCACGCCAACATCTATTCCCGATTCTGTAGCTCGCTTGGAATCGGTCCCGAGCCGGCATAGCTCAGTTGGTAGAGCAACTGACTTGTAATCAGTAGGTCCCGGGTTCGACTCCTGGTGCCGGCACCATCCGAGATGGATGAAATCGGAACGGCAAGCGACTTGCAGACACTAGAAACCGCCTTCGATGGCGGTTTTTTCGTGCTCTTGAAAGCGCAGCCCATCGCCACCACATCACGCTGCAAGGCCTTCTTGGGCCTTCCACCACGGCTGCACGCCGTTGAACGAGTTGGGACTGAAACTGATCACGGATACACAGGAGGTGATTGGATGACAGTACAGACTTCGTCCAACCGTAAGCTGAAACAGGCAACCGACTATGCCGTTGCCGATACCATGAGCACTCAGGTTCGCAGCGACGCGAACCGGTTGCATGATGCGTATCCTACCCGACTGACCAAGTCGCTCGACTCGCTGTGGATTGAGCGCCGCGAGGACGTCGTGCGCGGTAGTGCCGACGAGGGGCCGTTGAGTCAGGCGCAACTCGACGAGTTCGAGCGCAAGGGCTTCCTGTTCGAGCCCAACTTCATCAGCGGTGAGGAACTCGACGAACTGCGTCGGGAGCTTGCTGCCCTGCTCAGCCGCGATGACTTCCGCGGCCGCGATTTCAGTATCACCGAACCCGACAGCCAGGAGATCCGCTCGCTGTTCGCGGTGCACTTCCTCTCCCGGCGCTTCGCCAGTCTGGCACGCGACGAGCGTCTCGTTGGTCGGGTGCGCCAGATCCTTGGCGGCGACGCCTACGTGCACCAGTCGCGCATCAACTACAAGCCGGGCTTCGAGGGCAAGGGCTTCAACTGGCACTCCGACTTCGAGACCTGGCACGCCGAGGACGGCATGCCGGCCATGCATGCGGTGAGCGCTTCGATCGTGTTGACCGACAACCACGAGTTCAATGGTCCGTTGATGCTGATCCCCGGCTCGCACAAGTGCTTCGTGCCGTGCCTGGGCGAGACGCCGGACGATCATCACCGCCAGTCCTTGAAGCGCCAGGAGTTCGGCGTGCCGGGCCGCGAGGCGCTGCGCGAGCTGGTTGGTCGCCATGGCATCGAGGCGCCCAAGGGAGCGGCCGGTGGCCTGCTGCTATTTGACTGCAACACGCTGCATGGCTCGAATGCCAACATGTCGCCCGATCCGCGTAGCAACGTATTCTTCGTCTACAACCGGCGCGACAATGCCTGTGTCGAGCCCTTCGCCGCACGCCGCCGCCGCCCGAGCTTCCTCGCCCACGGGCCGGATGAGCAGTGGACGCCACGAGACTGACACCTATCGTTTCGATAGCGTCATCAGGGTGGAACGGAGCGCATGGTGCGGTAGACTGTGAGGCTTGTCGTTGAGAAGCGGCACGCATAACGAGAAGGAGAAGATCCGCCATGCGCTTTGTCCCCCGTTTTACCGATGGCCAGGAGTTTCCCCATTCGCTGGGCAAGATCGTTTGCATTGGCCGCAACTATGCCGATCACGCCAAGGAGCTGGACAACCCGATCCCCACCGAGCCGCTGCTGTTCATCAAGCCGGCAACCAGTGCGGTTCGTCTCGATGAGCCGCTTGAGCCTCCTTTCTCACGTGGCGAGGTGCACTACGAAGCGGAACTGGCGCTGCTGATCGGCGAACGATTGACCCACGCCACCTCCGATGAGGCCGAGCGTGCCATCGTCGGCATCGGCCTGGCGCTGGACCTGACCCTGCGCGACGTGCAGACCCGCTTGAAGGAGAAGGGGCATCCCTGGGAGATCGCCAAGTCGTTCGACGGCGCCTGTCCGCTGAGCGATTTCCTGCCGCTGAGTCGCGTACCGAACTGGAACGCGTTGACCTTCGAGCTGGAGATCGACGGCGAGCTGCGCCAGCACGGCGAGGGCGCCGACATGCTGTTCCCCGTGCCCACTCTTGTGGCCGAGATGAGCCGCCACTTCACTCTCGAACCGGGCGACGTGGTCATTACCGGTACCCCCGAGGGGGTTGGTGAACTGCCGCGTGGCGCCAAGCTGCGCCTGACCCTCACCGGAGGTCTCGAGGTCACGGCGCAGGTGGTCGAGTAACGTCTTGCCCTGAGCGGCGCGTAGTACCCAACGACGACGCCCCCGCGGCTTGGCCGCGGGGGCGTCGTGTCGTTTACGCTCGGTGTGTCGCTATTCGAGCCAGATCTATTCGAGCCAAGTCTATTCGAGCCAAGTCTATTCGAGATAGGTGTAGCCCTGCAGGCCCGCTGAGAGATCGTCGAGGAAATGCTCTTGCTCTTCCGCCGACAGCCCACTGTCGGCCAGTTGGCCGGCGAGCCGGTCGCGTAGCACCTTGGCGTCGAAGTTGACGTAGGCGAGCACGTCGGAGACCCGGTCGCCATGCTGGGCGTGGCTCAGCACCCACTCGCCATTCTCGTCCAGGGCGGCGTCGACGGAGTCGGTGTCACCGAACAGATTGTGAAGATCGCCCAGGATTTCCTGATAGGCGCCGACCAGGAAGAAGCCTAGCAGGCGCTCCTCGTCATCACGCCACTCCGGCAGCGGCAGGGTGGTCTCCACGCCCTGGCCGTCGACATAACCGTCGATGCGACCATCGCTGTCGCAGGTGATGTCCTGGATCACGCCGCGCCGGCTGGGCTCGCGGTTGAGCCCGGTGAGCGGCAGTACCGGGAAGATCTGGTCGATGCCCCACACGTCGGGCACCGACTGGAACAGCGAGAAGTTGACGAACAGCTTGTCGGCGAGCTTCTCGGCCAGCTCGTCGATGATCTCGCGGTGGGCGCGGTTGCGGCTGTCGAGACGCTCGCGCAGGCGCGCGCAGGCGGCGAAGTAGACGCCCTCCGCCTCGGCGCGCACGGTGATGTCGGCCAGCCCCATGAGGAAGCGGTCGTGCATCTCGCTCATGGCCTGCAGCAGGTCGTGCCACGCCTCGACCAGCTCGCGCGGCTCCACCGAGCCGTTGAGCAGGTCGTGGACCCGCCACAGCTCGTCGAGCTGGGGGTCGTCCTCGGCCAGACGTTCGGGCGCTTCGTCGTTGACCCGCTCCTCGCCGATCACGTTGGCGATCAGCACCGCATGATGCGCGGTAAGCGCGCGGCCCGATTCGCTGACCAGGTGAGGGTGGGGAATCTCCGCCTCGTTGCAGGCCTGGGCGAAGGCGCTGACCACGTTACGTGCATACTCGCGCATGGAGTAGTTGATCGAGCAGAAACTGCGCGAGCGGGTGCCCTCGTAGTCGATACCCAGACCGCCGCCGACGTCGACGGTGTCGATCGGTGCTCCAAGTGCCAGCAGGCTCTGGTAGAAGCGCGCGCATTCGCGCAGGCCGACCTGGATGTCGCGGATGTTGGCGATCTGCGAGCCCAGGTGGAAGTGCACCAGCTGTAGGCTGCCCAGCGAGCCGGCTTCACGCAGACGCTCCACCACGGCCAACATCTGGCTGGCGGTGAGGCCGAACTTGGATTTCTCGCCGCCGGTATCCTGCCACTTGCCCATGCCCACCGAAGCCAGGCGGGCGCGCAGGCCAATACGTGGGGTGACGCCAAGGCTCTCGGCTTCCTCCAGGATCAGCGGCAGCTCGGAGAATTTCTCCACCACCAGATAGACCCGGTGGCCGAGCTTCTCGCCCATCAGCGCCAGGCGGATGTACTCGCGGTCCTTGTAGCCGTTGCACACGATCAGCGAGGGACCGTCGGCGGAGAGTGCCAGCACGGCAAGCAGCTCCGGCTTGCTGCCGGCCTCGAGGCCGACCCGGCCGTGACCGCGCTCGCGGGTGGCAAGGATCTCCTCGACCACACGGCGCTGCTGGTTGACCTTGATCGGATACACGGCGGTATAGCCGCCAAGATACTCCTCTTCCTGCATGGCCAAGTCGAAGGCGTCGCACAACTGTTCGACACGGTCATGTAGGATGTCGCTGAAACGCACCAGCACCGGCAGGCGCAGGCCGGCCTCGCGGAGTTCATCTACCAGCGGCGCCAGCGGCAGTGCCGGGCCCTCGGCTTCGCTGCCGAGGGGACGTACCAAGGCGTGGCCATGATCGTCGACATCGAAATAGCCGCTGCCCCACTGGTCGATGTTCCAAGTGCGGCGGGCCCGCTGGGCGGGTCCTGAGACAGCTCCCATGGATAGGCTCATGTATCGCTCGCTTCGGGCAGGGGCAGGGCGCCATGTTTCAGGCGTGCCGTGAGAATGGTATGGAACTGCGCTGGATCATGTGGCGTCAGGTCGTGAGCCGGCGGGTCCACGTAGACCACCAGCAGTCGTGACAGCCAGTAACGCAGCGCGGTCATGCGCAGCATCGTGGGCCATACCTCGCGCTCCGCGGAGGTCAGCGGCCGACGTGCCTGATAGGCCTGGACAATGGCGTCGTGGCGTTCACGGTCCAGGCGCCCGTCGGGATCGGAGGCCCAATCATTGATCACCACGGCCAGATCGAACAGCAGGTCGCCGGTACAACCATTGTAGAAATCGATGATGCCACCCAGGCGGTTGCCCTCGAACAGGGTGTTGTCGCGGAACAGGTCGCCATGCAGGGCGCCGTGAGGCAGTGCCGGGGCAGCGCCGAACACGCCCTGGTAGATTTCCACCTCATCCTTCATCAGGGCTTGGTCCTCGGGCGAGAGATAGCCCAGCACCCTGTGATGCATGGCCACCAGCCAACTGAGATCGCGCGGATTGGGGCGATGCCCGGGAAAGTGCTGTGAGACCACATGCATGCGTCCCAGCGCCTCACCCAAGGCGCGGCACTGCGCCAGGTTGGGCGACATGGGATGCCGGCCGGGCAGGCGCGGGAACAACAGTGAAGGCTTGCCGGCCAGGCTATGCAGGGCAATGCCTTCACGGTCGTGCACTGGCCCTGGCACCGGCAAGCGATGTTCGTCGAGATAGTCGAGCAGGTCGACGAAGAACGGCAGCTCCTCATGCTCGCCCTGCTCGAACAGCGTCAGTACCAGCTCCCGCCGGTCGGTAGTAACGAAGAACGTCGTATTCTCGGTGCCTCCGGCAACCCCTTCCAGGGACACCAGATTGCCGACATCGAAACGCCTGAGAAACTCTGCGACCTGTGCGTCGCTCAACGGGGTGAATACGGCCATGTGTCTCTCGCCCAGGTTGCCAAGCCGCCTATTGTAGCGTCTTGGCACTTCGATGCACGCCTGCTGGACACGTTCCGCCATTCACGAAGCCATCACCCGACCTGGCGGCTAGAAGTGGATCAGCACCCACTGGGGCACGGCGACCCGGTCGCCCTCCTGGCGCTCGAAATTGCCGTCGCCGTCATGGTCGACGAGGAAGTAGCTGGGCCCGCGGCGCGGACGAATCTCGATGGCATAGAGCTGACCGTTGACGCGGTACTCACGAATGGTGCGATCCTCCTCCTGACGGATGGTGATGTCGGGCTCGACATCGGCGGACGACTGGGCCAGGGCGGGGGCGGCCGACACCATGCCGAGCCCCAATGAGAGCAGAGTGACAGCGAGGATGCGGCGTGAAACGTTCATGGTGGGCCTCCAGAGATCGCTTGCGACGAACGCTGCACCGAGTGACTGCCCCGGTGTGCGATTAACCTCAGTGTATGACGTTGGACCGCATGATCCCAACGATGGCGGCAAAAGCGGCGCGCAATGCGTATCATGGCTGATCAAGATCACATTTTCTTGCACAGACCCAACGGATGCCGATACATGGCCGCTACGCCCATCGTTCTCGTCGACGGTTCGTCCTATCTCTACCGCGCCTTTCACGCTCTGCCGCCGCTGACCACCTCTTCCGGTCAGCCCACCGGTGCCGTCAAGGGCGTGCTCAACATGCTCAAACGGTTGATCAAGGATTACCCGGACAGTCCCATGGCGGTGGTCTTCGATGCCAAGGGCAAGACCTTCCGCGATGAGCTGTTCGAGCAGTACAAGGCCCAACGCCCGCCGATGCCCGACGACCTGCGCAGCCAGGTGGAGCCGCTCTATGCCTGTATCCGCGCCCTGGGCCTGCCGCTGCTGTGTGTCGAGGGCGTCGAGGCCGACGATGTCATCGGTACCTTGGCCAGGCATGCTACCGAGGCGGGACGCGACGCGGTGATCTCCACCGGTGACAAGGACATGGCGCAGTTGGTGAACTCGCACATCACCCTGGTCAATACCATGAAGGACGAGACTCTCGACGCGGAAGGGGTCAAGGCAAAGTTCGGCCTACCGCCGGAGTTGATCATCGATTACCTGGCATTGATGGGCGACAAGGTAGACAACATCCCAGGCGTGCCGGGGGTGGGCGAGAAGACTGCGCTGGGCTTGCTGCAAGGCATGGGGGGAGGGCTCGACACCATCTATGCCGACCTCGACCGTGTCGCCACGCTCGACTTCCGCGGCGCCAAGTCACTGCCGAAGAAGCTCGACGAGCACCGTGAGATGGCCTATCTCTCCTACCAGTTGGCCACCATCAAGACCGACTGCGAGCTGCCGGTGGGGCTCGACGACCTCGATATTGCCCATCCCGATCGCGAGGCACTCAAGCGGCTCTACACCGAGCTCGAGTTCAAGGCCTGGCTCTCCGAGTTGCTCTCCGGCAAGGATGAGGGCGTCGATGACGTCGAGCGTGGCGCCGGGGTGGCCGGCACGGCTGCCGCAGGCAACCTTGACCCGCAGGCACCGCCAGCCAGCGTGGCCGCCTGCAAGAACCATCTGATCCTGACCCAGGCCGAACTCGACGAGTGGCTGGCTCGGCTCGGCGCCTGCGAGGCCTTCTGCTTCGATCTCGAGACCAACAGTCTCAACTACATGGATGCCGAGATCGTCGGCGTGGGGCTGGCGCTCGAACCCGGCGAGGCGGCTTACGTGCCGCTGGCACACGACTACCTCGACGTGCCCGAGCAGCTCGACCGGGCTGCCGTGCTTGCCGCCCTCAAGCCGCTGCTGGAGGACCCCTGCCGCGGCAAGATCGGCCAGAATCTCAAGTACGACATCTCGGTGCTGGCCAACTACGACATTCGGGTGCGTGGGCCGCTCACTGACACCATGCTCGAATCCTACGTGCTCAACTCCACCGCCACTCGTCACGACATGGATTCGCTGGCGCTGAAATACCTGGGCCAGAAGACGGTGAGCTTCGAGGAGATCGCCGGCAAGGGCGCCAAGCAGCTCACCTTCAACCAGATTGACTTCGAGCAGGCCGTACCCTACGCCTGCGAGGACGTCGACGTGACCCTGCGCCTGCACTGCGAGCTGAGGCCACGCATCGAGGCAGAGGGGCGCTTGGCCGAAGTGCTCGATAGTATCGAGCGGCCGCTGATCCCGGTGCTCTCGCGTATCGAGCGCACCGGGGTGGCGATCGATGCCGCGCGGCTGCACGCCCAGAGCCAGGAGCTCGAAGCGCGCATCGCCGAGCTGGAAACCCGTGCCTTCGAGCTGGCCGGACGCGAGTTTAACCTTGGCTCACCCAAGCAGTTGGGCGAGATCCTGTTCGAAGAGCAGAAGATCCCGGTGATCAAGAAGACGCCCAAGGGAGCGCCTTCCACCGCCGAAGCCGTGCTCGAGGAGCTGGCGCTGGACTACCCGCTGCCCAAGGTGATCATGGAGCATCGCGGCCTGGCCAAGCTCAAGTCGACCTACACCGATAAGCTGCCGCGGCTGGTCAACAAGCGCACCGGGCGGCTGCACACCAGCTATCATCAGGCGGTTGCTGCCACCGGCCGGCTCTCCTCGAGCGACCCCAACCTGCAGAACATCCCCATCCGCACCGAGGAGGGGCGTAAGATTCGCCAGGCTTTCATCGCCCGGCCCGGCTATCGCATCGTCGCCGCCGACTACTCGCAGATCGAGCTGCGCATCATGGCGCATCTCTCCGCGGACGAGGGGCTGCTCTCGGCCTTTGCCGAGGGGAGCGATATCCATGCCGCTACTGCGGCCGAGGTCTTCGGCGTACCGCTGGAGAAGGTCTCGGGGGAGCAGCGGCGCAGCGCCAAGGCGATCAACTTCGGGCTGATCTACGGCATGAGCGCCTGGGGCCTGTCCAAACAGCTACGCATCGAGCGCAGCCAGGCGCAGACCTACATCGACCGCTACTTCGACCGCTACCCGGGCGTGGCCCGCTACATGGACCGCATCCGCGCCCAGGCCGCCGAGGATGGCTACGTCGAAACCGTGTATGGCCGCCGCCTCTACCTGCCCGAGATCCGCGCCCAGAACCATGCCCGGCGTCAGGCCGCTGAGCGTACTGCGATCAATGCGCCGATGCAGGGCACTGCAGCTGACATCATCAAGCGCGCCATGATCGCAGTCGACGCCTGGCTGCAGGAGAGCGCCTTTGACGCCTGCATGGTGATGCAGGTCCACGACGAACTGGTGTTCGAGGTTGGCGAAGGGCAGGTGAATGAGTTCATCGACGAGGTGAAGGCGCGCATGCAGGCCGCCGCCGAACTCAGCGTACCGCTCATCGTCGAGGCCGAGAGTGGAGTCAATTGGGACGAAGCCCACTAGGGAAACACTGCACAAATGCCTGCGCGAGCGAATCGCTGCGTTGCGCGGAATCCTCACCTATACCCCATAGGCTCCGGTTCCTGTGCTCCGTGCGCCTTGCGCTTCATCTCGCTCGTCGATTTGTTCAGCGTTCCCGAGGTACCCAATGAAAATGCCACCGCGGCTGCGGTGGCATTTTTCGTTTCGAGCCTATTGGCTAAGGCTTACCGCCAGCCGACACGATCGAAGATCCTGATCGCTTCCGGGTTGTTCTCGCCCAGCACGCTGATGTTCAGGTCGTCCTTCTTCAGCTCGCCCCAGGATTTCAGTGTTTCGTCCATGTTCACACCGTCTACGACCGGATACTCGTAGTTGCCAGCGGCGAAGAATTCCTGAGCGGTGTCGGAGGCCAGGAACTCGAGGAAGCGGATGGCGTTCTCGCGGTTCGGCGAGGTGGCGACGACGCCCGCGCCGCCGACGTTGACGTGAATGCCGCGGTCGTCCTGATTGGGGAACAGAATGTCTACGCTTTCAGCAACGTTGCGGTCGGCTTCGCTGTCGGAGTTGAGTAGGCGAACGTAGTAGTAGTGGTTAGCCACGGCCAGGTCGCACTCGCCGGCAGCGACGGCACGAATCTGGTCGGTATCGCCGCCCTCGGGCTGACGCGCCAGGTTGGTGACGATGCCCTGGGCCCAAGCCTCGGCCTCTTCCGCGCCATGGTGGTCGATCATGGCCGCCAGCAGCGACTGGTTATAGATGTTGTTGGATGAGCGAATGCAGATTTCACCTTCCCAGCGCGGGTCGGTCAGGTCCTCGTAGGAGGTGATGTCGCTGGGGTCGACGTTTTCTGGATTGTAGAAGATCGCCCGTACGCGCTGGCTGAAGCCGAACCACTTGCCCTCCGGGTGGCGCATGGAATCCGGCAGGCGCTCCGCCAGTACGTCGGATTCGATTCCCTGGAAGATGCCCTCCTGCTCGGCACGCCACAGACGACCGGCATCCACGGTGATCATCACGTCGGCGGGGCTGGCAATACCTTCACGCTGAATGCGCTCGATCAGCTCATCGGAGCTGCCTTCCAGCAGATTGACCTTGATACCGGTCTCGTCGGTGAAAGCCTGATAGAGCTGCTCATCGACGTCGTAATGGCGCGCCGAGTAGAGGTTGACCTCGTCGGCTGCTACGGTGGTGGCAAAGGCCGAGCCGGCGATCGCGGCGACAAGGGGAGCGACGAGACGGTTGCGCTGGTACATTCTGCTTCTACCTCAAGGCTGGGTGGATGAGTACGTATTTAAAACGATAATACGTTGCATTACGTTAAGTTTCATTGAAGCGCTTCGCGTATGCGTCGTCAACCCGTTTCGCCCATTGCTCATTCACGATGTGCCGCAGTTCTGACCGTAGGCAAGGAGAGCGCAGAAATGAAGACGAATGAGAGTAAATTCCAAACGCGTTCGCTGGACATTTCGGGTACGATGAATTTCATAACTTTCTTGACCAAGTCACACCTATGACTAGCCAATCGAAGCCCACTGCACTTGGGCACACCCCCTATCGCCAGCCAGCCGCGCTGAGCATGGAGGACGTCCACCACACATTCGACGGTCTGGCCGCCGTTCGAGGCGTCGACCTCGACGTGATGCCCGGTGAGGTCGTCTGCCTGCTGGGGCCATCGGGCTGCGGCAAGACGACACTGCTGCGTATCGCCGCCGGCCTCGAAGTGCTGCAGCAGGGGCGCGTGACACTCAACGGCGGCGAGATAGCAGTGCCGAAGGGCAGGCACGTGCCGCCGGAGAAACGCAACGTTGGCCTGGCCTTCCAGGATTCGGCGCTGTTTCCTCATCTCACGGTGCTGGAGAACGTGACCTTTGGACTCAAGGGCGAGCCGCCTCGTCAGGGGCGCGAGCGTGCCTTGCACCTGCTCGAACAACTGGGCATGGCTGCCTACGCCGAGTCCTATCCGCATATGCTCTCCGGCGGACAGCAGCAGCGCGTGGCGCTGGCGCGTGCCTTGGCTCCGTCACCTCAACTGATGCTGCTCGATGAGCCCTTCTCCAGCCTCGATGCGCGTCTGCGCGACCGTATCCGCGATGACACCCTGCACGTGCTCAAGAAGGTCGGCGCAGCGACCCTGCTGGTGACCCACGACCCTGAAGAGGCCATGTTTATGGCCGACCGCATTGCGCTGATGCGCGATGGTCGCATCGTCCAGGTGGGTACGCCGCGGGAGCTCTACTGCGCTCCCTGCGATCCCTTCGTGGTGGCATTCTTCGGTGAGGTGAACGAACTGCAGGGCGAGGTGCGCGATGGCAGGGTGATGACACCGGTGGGAGCAGTTGAAGCTGGCTGGCTCCCGGAAGGAAGCCAGGCTCAGGTAATGATTCGGCCCGAGGCGCTGCGCATCACCGAGCACTTCGCGCCGGCCCCGGAGCATCGCTACAGCCACGTGGTCATGTCCAAGTTGCTGGGGCGTAGCAGTCTGCTGCACATCTGCGCTCACGGTGAGGACGGCAGCGAAGCCCACCTGCATGCTCGGGTGCCCGGCGTCTTCCTGCCTGCCGAGGGGCAACGGGTGGACATTCACCTCGACCTGTCGCAGGTCTTCGTCTTTCCCTCAGCGCTTGCCTGAACCGGGGCGAGAGTGGCGCATGGCCATGCTTAGCAGCACCACCGGGATGATACCGACAGCCACGATAGCCAGAGAGGCGGTCGAGGCCTCGGCCAGCCTCTCGTCCGAGGCCAGGCTGTAGGCTCTTACCGCCAGGGTGTCGAAATTGAAGGGGCGCAGGATGATAGTCGCTGGCAGCTCCTTCATGATGTCAACGAAGACCAAGATGCCCGCCGCGAACAGGCTGCCGCGCATGATCGGAGTATGCACGCGCTTGAGCGTGCCGGCCGGGGTTTGACCCAGGGTGCGTGCCGCGGCATCCATGCTCGGCGTCACCTTGCCCAGGCTTGCCTCCACGGTGTTGAACGAAACCGCCAGGAAGCGCACCACATAGGCGTAGACCAGGATAAATGCCGTGCCGCTGAAGATCAGGCCGACGATCATGCCGTAGTGGGCGTGCAGCCAGGTGTTGACGCTATTGTCGAGCCAGGCGAAGGGAATCAGGATGCCCACCGCGATCACCGAGCCTGGGATGGCATAGCCCATCGAGGCGATGCGTGTGGCGATGCGTGTCAGCGGACTGTCGTGCAGCCGCACACCATAGCTGAGTATCACGGCCAGACCCACAGCGATCAGCGAGGCGATTACCGCCAGCTTCAGGCTGTTCCAGGCAAAGCCGAGAAAACGTGTGCCCCAAAGGGCGTCACCGGATGTGATGGCCATTTGCGCCAGCAGGCCACTGGGAATGAGGAAGCCGATCAGCACCGGCAGGGCACAGGCGGTGAAGGCCGCCGTGGCACGCCAGCCGTGCAGGCGGTACTCGGGCAACTGCTGGTAGCGGTTGGTGGTATGAAAGTACTGGCGTTTACCCCGCGACCAGCGCTCGAGCAGGACCAGCAGGATGACGAAGAGCAACAGGCAGGCAGCGAGCTGGGCGGCGGCGACCTGCTCACCGAGGCCGAACCAGGTGCGGTAGATGCCGGTGGTGAAAGTGTCGACGCCGAAGAACTGCACCGCACCGAACTCGTTCAGCGTTTCCATCAGCACCAGCGAGACGCCGCCAACGATGGCCGGGCGTGCCAGTGGCACGGCCACCGTGGCGAACAGGTTCCAAGGGCCGCGACCCAGCGTACGGCCAACGTCGAGCACGCACACCGACTGCTCGAGGAAGGCGGCTCTGGCCAGCAGGTAGACATAGGGGTACAGCACCAGGGTGATCAGCGTGGCGGCACCGCCCAGCGAGCGAATGTTGGGGAAGTAGTAATCGCCGCGGCTCCAGTCGAAGATCTCGCGCAACCAGCTCTGCAAGGGGCCGGCGTATTGCAGAAAGTCAGTATAGGCGTAGGCGATCACGTAGGTCGGAACGGCTAGCGGCAGCAGCAGCGCCCATTCGAAGATTCGCCGCCCCGGAAAGCGGCACATTACCACCAGCCAGGCGGCACCGGTGCCGATCACCATGGTGCCCAAGCCGACCGTGACGGTGAGGTAGGCCGTATTGCCCAGGTAGCGGCCCAGCACCGTGCTGGCCAGGTGCTGCCAGACCCCCTGCGTCGGCATCACGATATGGGCAAGCACCACGATCACCGGTAGGGCGACGACGAGTGCCACACTCAGGATCAGCAGCGTCCAGGGGCTCAGGCGATGCGATACGGAGGTAAGGCCGGTAGTAGCGGAACGGAACAAACGGGAACTCCTTCACTGGCCGGCGTGACAGCGCAGTAAAATGCGATACGGTAACGGGTGGAAATGATACCAGTTGGCACGGAATGCTGCAGCCGGCATGCGCTGACCGGCATCAAGGAAAGCGCCCGTATCCGGTGATACGGGCGCCGAGAGTGGAGGAAGGCGCAGGAAGCGGATCAGTAGCCGAGCATGAGCGACGGTAGCCCCGTCACCAGCACGGGGAAGAACGCCATCAGCAGGCAGGCCAGCACGATCAGCGCGCAGAAGGGAATCACCGCCTTGTAGAGGTCGATGATCTCGACCCCCTTGGGCGCCACGCCCTTGAGGTAGAACAGCGCATAGCCGAACGGCGGGGTGAGGAAGGAGGTCTGCAGCACCACCGCCACCATCACCACGAACCACAGCACGTCGACCCCCATGTCGGCGACGATCGGCAGCATGATCGGGAAGCTGAGCAGCACGATGCCGGTCCAGTCGAGGAACATGCCCAGGAGGAAGACCAGGAACAGCATCAGGATCAGCGCCCCGGTGGTGCCGCCGGGCATCGCCATGACCAGTTCGCTGATCACCGTCATGCCCCCGCCGCGGGAGAACACCCCGGTGAAGGCGGTGGCGCCGACCAGCACCAGCATCACCATGGCGGTGGTCTTGCTGGCATCGATCAGTGTCCTGAAGCAGGTGGTGAGCTTGCGGTCACCGAAGATCAGGAACAGCAGGAAGGCGATCCCCACGCCAATGGCCGAGGCCTCGGTGGCGGTGGCGATGCCGGTGAACAGCGCACCGAGCACACCGAGGATCAGGGTCATTGGCGGCAGCACGTACTTGGCCAGCATGGCCAGCAGTTCGCCGGTGGAGACGTTGGCCCGCTCCTCGGCGGGTACCGGCGGACCATAGGCCGGCTTGACCAGGCAGATCACCAGCACGTAGAGGGCGTACATGGCGCCGAGCAGCAGTCCCGGCACCAGCGCACCGGCGAACAGCGCCCCCACCGACACCGGCGAATAGCTCGCCATCAGGATCAGCATGATGCTGGGTGGGATCAGGATGCCCAGGCAGCCGCTGGCCATGATCACACCGGTGCTGAGTTCCTTGTTGTAGCCATACTTGAGCATGGGCGCGAGGGCGATCATGCCCATCACCGCGATCGAGGCACCGACGATGCCGGTGGTGGCGGCGAGCAGCACCGAGACGATGACCACGGTCAGCGCCAGGCCGCCGCGGAGATTGGCCAGTAGCAGGCGCATCGCCTCGAACATCTTCTCGGTGACGCCTGAGTCGTTGAGGAAGCGCGCCATCAGCACGAACAGGGGGATGGCCACCAGGACGTAGTTGTCCATGGCGTTGCCATAAATGTTGTTGATGATGGTGCCGAGCACGCGCTCGCCCGGCCCCAGATAGGCGCCGATGACAGCGACGCCGCCCAGTACGAAGGCCAGCGGATGGCCCATGAACAGCCCGACGAGCAGGCCGCCGAACATCACCAGGGTCAGCATTTCCGGACTCAGGTTCATGCGGCTTCCTCCCGGAGCTGACGAACGGCGCGGATGACGATGGCAAGGGCCTGCAGCAGGATCAGCGCCGCCGCCAGCACGATCACCCCCTTCACGGGATAAACGGGAATGGAGACCACGCCATAGGTGGTTTCACCACGGCTGTAGGAGCGCATGAAGAAGCTCCAGCCCAGTGTCAACATCATCCAGATGAAGGGGACGAAGAAGATCAGGTAACCGAGCAGGTCGAGTACTGCCTGCTTCTTGCGCGACAACAGGCGCTTGAGCACATCGACCTCGACGTGGGCATGATGGCGCAGCGCGTAGGCGGCCATTAGCATGAAATGGGCGCCGAACAGCATCTTGGTGATGTCGAAGGCCCAGTCGCTCGGTCGCCCGGTGAACAGGCGCAGGGCAATATCGTAGAGCACCACCAGGGTGATGATGGCGATCAGCGGTGCGATGACTCGCCCGAACACCTCGTTGAGCGTGTCGATCGCCTTGGCAATCGCATTCATGGGTCAAGTCTCCGACCTCAGGACTGAAACGCCCCGGCCAGGCACCGGGGCGACGTGAGGAGCGCCTTACAGACAGGCTTCGATGGCTTCGAGGTCGGGCAGGTTGTCGAAACTGCGGCTCATGTTGTAGGGCACGGAAACATCACGCCAGTTGGCGTAGTGCTGCAGGTAGCTAATCATGGAGTGGTAGACCTTGGCATGGTCCGGGTGCTCGCAGGCACCGCGCACGATCACCTCGTTGGTGATCTCCTGGATGTGGGCCAGATCCTCGTCGGAGAGCTGGTGAATCTCTACGCCTGCCTCGATGAAGTTCTCGGTACCTTCGGTAGAGCCGCGCTCGGACCAGGCCAGCGACCAGGCCATGGTGGCATCGGCGGCGATCTTCAGCTTCTCCTGGGTTTCCTCGGAGAGCGCATCCCAGGCGTCCTTGTTGATCATCACGCCGAACACGCTGGCGGACTGGTGCCAGCCCGGTACGCTCCAATGCTCGACCACTTCGGCAAACCCGGCGTTGTAATCGACGCCCGGGGTGGAGAACTCGGCACCATCGACCACGCCACGCTCGACGGCCTGGTAGATCTCGCCTCCGGCCAGCGTTACCTGGGAGCCACCCAACTGTTCCAGCACGCGGCCCTGGTCACGGCCGGAGAGGCGCAGGCGCTTGCCGTCCAGGTCGGCCAGGCTCTCGATCGGTGTACGGCCCATGAAGCCGGACTCGTTGTTGGTGATGCCGTAAGGCAGGTAGATCATGTCGTACTGGCCGTAGATCTCCTGGTAGAGTTCCCGGCCTCCCCATTGCTGGATCCAGTTCAGGTAGTCGACGGCGTTGAACAGGCTGGTCGTGGTGGCCAGCGGCGAGAAGGCGGGGTTGCGGCCGGCCCAGTAGCCGGGCCAGTCGCCGGCCGCCTCGATGCTACCGGTCTCGGTGGCGTCGAACACCTCGGTGCCGGGCATCAGGGTGCCACCGGCGCGGAACTCGATCTCGAGCTCGTCGCCGGCCAGTTTGTTGACCAGTTCGGCCCAGTGGCGGTCGATCTGGATCAGGTCGAGGTTGTCGGGCCAGGTGCTGGTCATGGTCCAGCGTTCCTGGGCCTGGGCGGTGGTGGTGAAGGTGGCCAGGGCAATGCCGGCGGCCAGGCCGCCGATGGCGAAACGGACGCTGCGATTCATGGTGTGCTCCTCGATATTGGCATTGTTGGTGTTGGCTTCGATTCGATATCGGGCCGTGTCAAAGCATCATGACTGGCCATTCCACACTAGCATGGTCGGGGTGAAGTTTACGAAAACGTCAACTTTGCGAAACGGTGTGTCAACGCCAGGAGGAAAGCCCGGAGAGATGTTGATGGAGGCTTTGATTTCAATGCGTTATGCGCGACGAAAAATAGGGCGGTCATATGGAGCGAGCCTGCCTAGCGTTGAAGGAGCGAGATCATGCGACTAAAGTTCAGCGCTCCTCTGGCGGCCCTGCGCGAACATGCCCGGTGGCTCGGTGAGCGGCGCTGGCGCGGCCTGGTGTGGCTGCATGAGGAGGAAGCCGGTCCCGGGGAGGGCGAGCGTTGTCGAGAGCGCGCACTGGCGCTGTGGCGGTCACGTGACTGGGAGGCGCCGCTGTGGCTTTCCACGGAGCGCCCGCCTGACGTCCCGTCCGGACACTGGCTGCCACCCGCCAAGGCCCGTACCCGCTTGGGCCTCGAACATGACCTGATCGTCTTTGATGCCATGACGGAAGGCGGCTTCGATGCGGATGCCTTCGGCGCCCTGAGCGGCACCCTGCGCGCCGGCGGCCTGCTGGTGCTGCTGACGCCGCCAAGCGGTGCTGCCTCCAGCCGTTACATGGCCCGTCTGCTGGACCGGCTGTCGCATGCGAGCGGTGTCGCACGGTGGACGCCCGGCGGCCCCCCGCAGTTGCCTGAACTGCCCGCCGATCCGCCGCGGCGTGAAAACGACAGTGGCGACTGCGACTGTCTGACCTCTGATCAGGCAGAGGCGGTCCGGCGCCTGGTCAGGCTGCGGCGAAGGCGCCCGCTGGTGCTCACCGCCGATCGTGGGCGGGGCAAGACGGCGGCGCTCGGCATCGCCTGTGCGCGCCTGCTGGGCGCGAAGAGGCACGAGATCTGGGTGACGGCGCCGCGCCCGGAAGCGGTCGAGGCCTTGTTCGAGCGCCTGGAGGCGCTGTGTCCACAAGGGCGGCGCCAGGGCAACCGATTCAGCGAGGCGCACGGTGGGCGCGTCGAGTTCGTCGCGCCCGATGAGCTGAGTGCCAGGGTCGAAAGCGGCGAGGTGGGCGGCCAGGGCAGCTGCCTGCTGGTGGATGAAGCCGCTGCGATTCCCGCGGCCATGCTGGGGCAGTGGCTCGCTGCCTTCCCGCGCATCGCCTTTGCGACCACCGTGCATGGCTACGAGGGTTCCGGGCGCGGCTTCGCCCTGCGTTTTCGTGAGCGGCTCGAGCGGCAGGCCCCGGAGTGGCAGGAGTTCCATCTCTCGACGCCGGTGCGCTGGACGGAAGGCGACCCGCTCGAGCGGCTTGTCAGCGACCTGCTGCTTCTCGATGCCGAGCCTCCGCTGGCGATGAGTGCCGCGGAGTTCGAGATCAGGCACTGGGAGCGTCCGGCACTGGCCGCCAACGAGCCCGCTCTGCGCGATATCTTCGGCCTGTTGGTGCAGGCCCACTATCGAACCACACCGGCCGACCTGCAACGCCTACTCGACGAGCCGGCGCTGCGTATCGCGACCCTGGCAGCCGGCGGCCGCACCCAGGCCGTGGCTGTATGTGCTGATGAGGGCGGCTTCGAACCCGAGCTGGCAGAGCGGGTGGCACTTGGTGAGCGGCGTCTGCCTGGCCATTTGCTGGCGCAGTCGCTGGCGGCTCATGCCGGTTCGCGAGCGGCACTGACGGCTCGCCTGCGCCGCGTGCAGCGCATTGCGGTACATCCGCAGCGCCGACGCGAGGGACTGGGCCGAAGGCTGCTGGAGCACGAACGGGAATCCGCGCGCAAGGCCGGCATTGACCTGCTGGGGGCCAGCTTCGGTGCCGAGCCGGGACTACTGGCCTTCTGGCAGACACTGGGATTTCGTACGGTGCGGCTGGGCCTGTCGCGGGAGACCTCCACCGGCGAGCATGCCGTGATGGTCGTCGCGCCTCTCGGCCCCCATGGCGAGGCACTGGCCGAGGAACTGGCGGCTCACTTCCAGCGGCAACTGCCCACCCTGCTTGCCTTCGAACTGGCGTTGCTCGACCCCGAAGTGGCGCTGGCGCTGCTGGCCGAGGGACCGAGCCCGCTGCTGGAAGCGGGCGAGTATCGCGATGCCGCCGACGTCGCCTTCGGCCGGCGCGAGCCGGCACTTGCGCGCCCCGCCCTGCAGGGGCTGGTGCGCCGCGCGGCGGTAGCGGGACACCATGAATCCGAGCTTGCCTGGCTCGTCGCCTGGGCCTTTCAGGGGCGCGACACGGCCTGGCTGGCGGCCCGCGCCGGCGTCAGCGGGCGGCGTCAGGTCATGGAATGCCTGCGTGATACCGTGGCGCGTCTACTCGAAGGCGATTCGACCGTGTCCTGAGCGGGCTTTTCCCGGCGCCCCCGGCCCGGTAAGGTAGCCCGGTTATCCCCATGCAGAAAGATCATGAACGAACATCTCGAGCAACTCGCGCCGCAGCCCCTGTGGCGCCACTTCCGCACCCTGTGCAACACGCCCAGGCCATCCGGCCATGAGGCCGAGCTGGTGGCCATTCTCCAGCACTGGGCAGAGCGGCATGGATTTGCCCACGACCGTGACGACTATGGCAACCTACGCATTCGCAAGCCGGCCTCGCCTGGCAAGGAGGGCGCCCCCGGCGTCATCCTGCAGGGGCATCTCGACATGGTGGCCCAGGCCAATGCCGATCACCCCCACGACTTCACTCGAGACCCGATCGAGACCTACGTCGAGGATAGCTGGTTGCGTGCTCGGCATACCACGCTGGGGGCCGACAATGGCCTTGGGGTGGCAGCGGCGCTGGCGATCCTCGAAGACGACGGGCTGGTTCACGGCCCGCTGGAGGCATTGTTCACCCTCGAGGAGGAGAGCTCCATGGGCGGTGCGCTGCAACTGGCGGAAAACTGGCTCGCGGGCGACGTACTGCTCAACCTGGACTCGGAGGACCGCGGCGAGGTATTCATCGGCTGTGCCGGCGGTGCCGACATCGTGGTGGAGGCCCAACTGCCCACGGCTGACGTAGGACCCGATGAGGTCGGCATGCAGTTGGCGCTGACAGGTCTGGTGGGAGGGCATTCCGGCATCGACGTCCATCGTGGCCGCGGCAACGCCAACCGCCTGCTGGTGCGGGTGCTGAGGGCGCTGGAGTCCTATGACATCCGCCTGGTCGACTATCGTGGCGGTACCCTGCGCAACGCCATCCCGCGTGAGGCCTTCGCCACCCTGGTGTTGCCGGCAGAGGAAGTTGCCGCCGCCAAGAGTTGCGTGGCGGCGCTGGAACAGGTGCTGCGCGCCGAACTGGCTGGGGTCGACGAGGGCTTGGCGCTTGCCCTGGCACCGCTCGAGACGGCACCTGTCCAGGCACTCAATGCCCATGCCAGCCGCATGCTGCTGGCCGCGCTCAACGTGGCTCCCTACGGCGTGGAGCGCATGAGCAGCGACGTGCCAGGCGTGGTGGAAACCTCCAATAACCTGGGCGTGGTCAGGCTCGCCGAGGGGCGCTTCCATCTCTGCGCCCTGGTGCGCTCGCTGCGGGACAGTGCGGTGGAAGACATGGCCGATCGCTTCCGTGGCCTGTTCGAGCTCATCGGTGCACGCACCCGGGTCGAGAATGCCTATCCGGGCTGGACGCCCGCTCCGCACAGTGCCCTGCTGGCGCGCTTCCGCCGCCTGCATAGCCGGCACCTGGGCAGCGAACCGGCGGTGAAGGTCATCCACGCCGGGCTCGAGTGCGGCATTCTGGCCGGCAAGTATCCTGACCTGGAGATGATCTCGTTCGGACCCTCGATTCGTGGCGCGCATTCGCCCGACGAACGGGTCGAGCTGAGTTCGGTGGAGGAGTTCTGGACGCTGCTGCGAGCGCTGATCGAGGATCTGGCCGGCGCTTAGCGCCGGCATGTGAGGTGCCGCTCGCCTGGGCGAGCGGCGGTAGGCATGCGGCTCAGGCGTGCTGGCGGCTGTGCTTGCCCTCGGCGATCTCCTCGATCAGCTTGCTGCAGAAGGCCTCGAGATCGTCGGGCTTGCGGCTGGTGACCAGCCCGCTGTCGACCACGACCTCCTGATCGACCCACTCGGCTCCGGCGTTGCGCAGGTCCTGCTCCACGGAAGGATAGGAAGTCATGCGGCGGCCCTTGACCACGCCGGCATTGATCAGCACCCAGGGGCCATGGCAGATCGCCGCGACCGGCTTTTGCGCCTCGAAGAAGTGCCGGGTAAACGTCAACGCTTGCTCGTTCTGGCGCAGCGCGTCGGGGTTGAACAGGCCGCCGGGCAGTTCCAGCGCATCGTAGTCGTCGGCGTTGGCCTGCTCGAGGCGGTGATCGACGTCGTAGTTGGGGCCCCAGTCGGTTTTCGCCCAGGCACGGATGCTGTCCTTGTCCGGTGCGATCACATGGACCGTGGCCCCCTCGCGCTCGAGAGCCGCCTTGGGTTCGCTGAGCTCCGATTCCTCGAACCCGTCGGTGGCCAGGATGGCGACGGTCTTGCCTTTCAGCTGCTCGCTCATTCGCTACCTCCTTGCTGGCAATGGTGCCGGCCGGGCCGGCAGTAGTGCGAGTTGCCTCTCATGGGCTCTTAATAGCGTTGTGGCGAATGGCGTCGAGGACAAGGAGGGAAGTGTTGCGAAACGTCAAGCTGGATTGCGGCGTGTGGTAGCGGAACCGGGGCGGTGCCCGGCTCCGCCAGGAGGGCTCAACCCAGGTAGGCGTTGAGCATCCAGACAGTCTTCTCCTGCTCGCGGATATAGTCACTGGCCTGTGAGGCGGTACCTTCGTCGTCGGCGTCCGAGGCCGCGGCCAGCAGATCGCGCTGCAGCTCGATCAGGGTCTGATATCCCTTGAGTACGCCGCGTACGCAGGCTTCGCCGTCATGTACATCCTTGTCCTCGCCGATTTGCGCCATGGCAACGTAGTCGCTGTAGGCGTGCACCGGCTTGTGTCCCAGGGTCAGAATGCGCTCGGCCACTTCATCGATCTTGGTCAACAGATCGGTGTAGAGTTCCTCGAACTTGGCGTGCAGCTCAAAGAACTGAGGACCTTTCACGTTCCAGTGGTAACCGCGAACGTTCATGTAGAAGACCTGATAGTTGGCCAGCAGAACGTTGAGCTTTTCGGCAAGCTGGCTGGCGCTGTTCTGATGCAGGCCGATGGCGTTGGTATCGCTCATGCGCGTACTCCTTTTCGCGTGCGTGTCGGTTGCCATTAGTCTATGGCCTCGTCGGTCATTGATTAAGCAATATCTGGCCATGGTGGCGATAGACTGTGTGCATGATGAGCTGGCCGTGGCCTCCGTTGTCAAGGCGGGTAGGCGTTCGTGCCACGGCGCCGGGGCTCGCCCGGTCGGGAACCCGTAAGCCCTATGGAACTCTCAAGAACGGCGGCAATGCCTTGCAAGGTGGGCTGGGCCGCGTAGACTGCGCCCAAGGACGAACAGGAGAACCCCATGCGCCTGTGGTGGATGATACCCGGGCTGGCCTTGCTGGCCGGCTGCCAGGCGACACCGACGACACTGCCTTCCGCGGAGCCGCGCCCCGCTGCTGAGTGTCGTTGGGAAGCCGGCGACATCGAGCCTCGCGAGTGGGTGCGACGTGCCCTCGATGCGCTGGAAGCGGAAGATTTCGTGGTTCGCGATACCGAGCTGGCGCTGGGGCTGGTCAGCGCCGAGCGTACCCGGACGATACCGGGCTATGGCGACCGCTACGACACCTGGGAGCGTACCGGCTTCTTTGGCGGTGTGGGTCTGGGCGGCGGTCGGCGCGTCTCCACCGGTGTGATGATCGGCTTCGGTGGTGCTGGTGGCAGCATCACACAGGATGCCACTCAACTCGAACGTGTCTCGGTAGTCGCCGATCCGGGTTGGGTGCGCGTCAGTCGCGACATTCAGGTCATCGACTGGCGGGGCGAACTGAGCGAAACGCGCAGCGGTAGCGATGCCGCCTTCTGTGGTCCGCTGAGCCAGGCCATGCGGACCGCCGCAACGAGGGAGACGCCATGATGCGTAGCTTGGTCATCATGTTGCTGCTCTTCGCGCTGTCGGGCTGCGCTGCTCCTCAACAACAACCCGAGCCCCGTGAACTGGCGCTGGCGGCAGCGCCCGAAACGACATTACGCGAAGTCGTCGGCCTGCTGATGGAAGAGGGCTATGTGATCCGCCACGCCGATGCCGAGCTTGGGCGCGTCGAGGCGGTACTGGCGCGCTGGCCGGGCTACCGGGTCCGGGCCTCGATCACTCCCGAGGGGCAGGGGGCCAGGGCCGCCCTGACGGCAACCCGGGGCAGCAGGCCGCTGCCGCCACATCTGCTCGATCCGCTGCTGGCCGAACTACAGCGCCGGCTGGGGCTGGCACCGCGTTGATTACGTCAGAGTCATCATGAGAGATCTGTAGCGATATGACTCGCCTGTTTTGCCTGTTCAGTGCCGGAGTGCGTCGCGCCCGGCTACCGATGATGTGGGTTCTCGTCTTGTTGCCGGGGTGGGCATTGGCCCATCCGCACGGCTGGATCGACATCCGCATGCGCTTGATCGTCGACGAGCAGGGGCGGCTCGAAGCGCTGCACCAAGCCTGGCGCATGGATCCCTTCTACAGTCTGGTGCTGCTCGAGGAGCTGAGCCGCGGCGAAGGCGGACTGGAGGCGGGACTCGATCGCCTGGGAGGTGAGATCCGCGGCAATCTTGCACCATTCGATTTCTTCACCGAGGCGCGCCTGGGCGACGACAAGCTGGGCTTCGGCGAAGTGAACGAGTACACCGTGATGGAGCGCGGTGGCCGGGTGGAGTTCGTCTTTCTTCTGCCGCTGGACGAGGCGCAGCCGCTGAATGCGGAGACGCTGCAGTATCAGGTATTCGACCCCACCTACTATCTGGAAGTGGTGCACGAGGCGGAGGGCGATACACCGCAGGAGGACGCCTTGACGATAAGTGGCGCGGTGCAATGCAGCACCCGCATCGTGCCTGCCGACCCCGATCCCGAGCTGGTGATGCAGGCGGCCATGCTCGATGTGGACGACGAGGCCGAGCCTGGGCTGGGACGACATTTTGCCGAGACCGGAGTGGTGAAATGCGAGTGAAAGCAAGAGCGATGACAAGAACCCCTGCCAGGGCATGGCTGGTCGGGTTCTGTCTGCTGTCGGCTGCCGCCTTGGTGCTGCTGTTCCTCAGCCAGGGCGGGCTGCAGTCATTGAGCCTGCAACTGGTCGCCTGGCAGCGTGATTTCCACCGGGCTCTGACCATGGCCATCACTCAGTTCTCCGGCGCCCCCACGACGGCTGCCTGGGCGACACTGCTGGGCGTCAGCTTCGGCTACGGGGTTTTTCATGCCGCCGGCCCAGGACATGGCAAGGCAGTGCTGACAACTTATTTGCTCTCCCAGGGGGGCGCGGTGCGCCGGGCGCTACTGCTCTCCGTGGCCGCCTCGCTGCTGCAGGGGCTGGTGGCCATCGGCCTGGTGGTGGTGCTGGTGCATGGCCTGGGCTGGGTGACCCGCCAGGCCATGGGCAGCGTCGCCTGGGTCGAACAGGCCAGTTTCCTGATGGTGACCATCCTGGGGGCCTGGCTCGCCCAGCGGGCGATTCGTCAGCTACGCCGTTCGTCCGTGAGTCAGGCGGCCCAGCACGATCATGCCCATGGGCACTCGCATGACCACGATCATCATTGCTGTGGCGGCCACCACCACGTCGAGCCGAATCAGGCCGCCGATTGGCGCACTGCGCTGGCTACGGTGGTCACCATCGGGATTCGTCCCTGCAGCGGCGGCGTGCTGCTGCTGGGTGCGGCTACCCTGCTGGGCCAGTTCGCGGTTGGGGTGGCGGCGGTGATGGTGATGGCATTGGGCACGGCGCTGACCGTCTCGGGCTTGGCGCTGGCGAGCGTCTTTGCGCGCGGCTGGGCCGAGCGACAGTTGGTGAAGCAGAACAGCATGCAGCGGGCCGGCCGTCTGCTGAGCTGGGCTGCGCTGGGTGGCGGGCTCGCCATCATGGCACTGGGCATCTCGCTCTCCGTCACCGGCGTGACGCAACCCTCTTCGGCACCGCTGCTGGGAGAGCCGCCGGCACGCAGCGCGCCGGCTGAGCGCGTGTCACCCCCTGGTGGTCATCCTCTCGGCGGTTGAACCAACCCTCATGGCTGCAGATTGAGCCCGTCGAGCTGCGCCAGCAAATGATCGCGCATGCCGGCCAGCTCATTCAGGTCATAGGGCCTGGCTTGGCCGTGGCCCCATACCGGCCCTGGCCAGGCATCATCGTCGCGTACCCGGGCAACGACGTGAACGTGCAACTGGGCCACCACGTTGCCCAGGTTGGCCACGTTGATCTTGTCGGCCTGGGTCAGAGCCTTGAGCATGCGTCCCACCTCGCTGGCTTCGTGCCACAACTGCCGCCGGTCGGCCTCGTCGAGGTCGAAGACCTCGCTCACATCGGGGCGACGCGGAATCAGGAGCAGCCAGGGGAAGCGCGCGTCATCCATCAGGCGTAGTTGGCACAGCGGCAGTTCCGCGACCGGGTAGCTATCCTGGGCCAGGCGGGCATCCAAGCGTGCTGACGACATGCTCCCTCTCCTATCGATGACAACGCATCCATCATGACATAACCCGGCCCAACGCGCCCGTGGGAGGCAAGCGAAGCGTCTCGACAGCGGCTACAGTGAGGCTAGAGTGAGAGAGAAGTCCAGTTGGAAAGGAGGTAGGCGAACATGAAACGGTCATTGTTGTTGGTACTGGTGGTCCTGATGGGACTATCGCTGCTTGCCGGGTGCAATACCATGCGCGGCATGGGCGAGGATATCGAACAGGGCGGTGAGGCGATCCAGCGGCAGTCGTCATCGTATTAGGGAAATGCTGAACAAATCGGCGAGCGGAGTGAAGCGGCTAGGTTCGTTCCCGACGAACCAACGCACTTCCCACATCCTTGTGGGTCGCAAGGCGCACGGAGCGCAGAACCGAGCGAAGCGACAAACAGCCGTAGGCTGGTCCCGAAGGGGCGAGAAGCCGCAGGCTGCGAGTCAACCGGAGCCTATGCGGTATAGGTGAGGATTCCGACGGTCCGACGCTTCGGCACCGCGCAACGCAGCGATTTGCCCGCGCAGGCATTTGTGCAGCGTTTCCTTAGCGGTTATGCAAAGTGACGAAGGACTGTTACGCTTAAGTGGCCATTGCTTCACGGATAAGGAATGGATTTCCCAATATCGTTTCAAGGAGATACGATCATGAAGAAAGCAATTGCCCTGGGTTTTGCTCTGCTGATGACCGCTGGCGCCCTGGCGGGCTGCAACACCATGGAAGGTGCCGGCGAGGACGTCGAGCGCGGCGGACAGCACGTGCAGGACGCCGCTAGCTAATTCGTGTGGTCCGGTCTGGCAGCATGCGGGTGATCTGGCAGTCTCCCCGTATGCTGCCTGATAGCCTTCTTCCTATTTCATCCCTTTCATCTCATTCCGTTTTCATTACAGCGAGACTTTGACGCATGGTAAGCCCTTTCAGGTGGTGCCTGGTTTTCGTTGGCCTGATGCTATTCGCAGGTTGTACACCCATGCCGAATTCCAATTCCGCCCATGAGCCCGCCCCGAAGCCGCCCCAGGTCAGCGAGCAGGAGGATGCCTGTGGGGCGCAGCGCGTTCAGGACCGCATCGGCCGGCATTTTGACGAAACGCTGGGAGAATCGATTCGCCGCGAAAGCGGTGCCGCCACGCTGCGCGTCATCCGCCCTGGGCATGTCTACACCATGGAATATCGCGGCGACCGTATCAACGTTCACATCGACGATAACGACACCATTACCCAGATTGGCTGCGGCTGATCGCCCTCGCCGCTCCTCGCGTCACGCCAGGCGAGTCGAGACTCCTTCGATCAATGTCCGCTGTGCTCTTCCTGGGCGCGACGCTCGGCCTCCTCGGCCTCTTTGCGTAGCTTCTTGCGCAGTGCCGCCTTCTCGAAGCGGAGCTTCTGCCATGGTGTCTCCAGCTTGAGCGGCGGCACCGGCGCCGGTTGGCCATTGGCGTCTACGGCGACCATGGTCAGGTAGCAGCTGTTGGTGTGGCGAATCACCTTGTCGCGGATGTTCTCGGCCACCACCTTGATGCCGATCTCCATCGAGGAGCGCCCCACGTGGTTGACGCTGGCCAGGAACGTGACCAACTCGCCGACGTGAATCGGCTGCTTGAACAGCACCTGATCGACCGACAGGGTCACCACGTAGTGGCCCGAGTAGCGGCTGGCACAGGCGTAGGCCACTTCATCGAGTTTCTTGAGAATGGCACCTCCATGCACCTTGCCGCTGAAGTTGGCCATGTCGGGCGTCATCAGCACGGTCATGCTCAGCTCGTGCTGGCCGGGAAAATCATGGGGCAGGCTGCCGGAATCGGCCATGGGCGAATACCTTTTCAAGCGTACTGGTTCAATCGTTTGCGTCGCGCCGGCCATCGCTCGACGCGTTCTTGTAACGGCTGTCCTGCCATGGCCAGTGTCCCTCCACCTCGACGTGCAGGGTAAAGGCCAGGAAGGCGCGGATCAGCACGATCACTCCCAGAGTGGCGACCTGCTGGCCAGTATTGACGATGATGACTGTCTTGATGATGTCGCCGGCGATCAGGAAGTCCAGCCCCAGTATGAGCGAGCGGGCGATGCCGTGACGATAGTGCATGAAGGCATGCTGTTCGTGGAACATGCGATGGTGCAGGAAGCGCCAGGAGGTAATGGCGAAGCCGCCGACGATGATAGCGACGCCCAGCGCTTCGATGATCAGGGCAATGGTGTCGATTCCGTCCAGGAACAGCGACATGACGACCCTCGCGGTTGACATGACGATGGCCCCGGCAAGTGCCGGGGCCGGGAGGCTTCACTCTCCACTAAGGTAGTCGTCAGAACCAGGTCAGGCCCACCGAGATGATCACACCGGTAATGATCAGTTGAATCAGGCAGTAGCCCATGATGTCCTTGGCTTTCAGTCCGGCGATGGCCAGCACCGGCAGGGCCCAGAACGGCTGCAGCAGGTTGGTCCAGGCATCGCCCCAGGCGACGGCCATGGCCACGCGAGAGACGTCCACGCCGAGCGCCTCGGCCGCCGGTAGCATGACCGGGGCTTGAACGGCCCACTGGCCGCCACCGGAGGGCACGAACAGGTTGACGATACCGGCGCTGATGAACGACCAGAACGGCAGGGAGGCTTCGGTGGCGAAGGAGACCAGTGCTTCCGACATCGTCTCCGCCAGGCCCGACTGCACCATGATCGCCATGATGCCGGCATAGAAGGGGAACTGAATGACGATACCGGCGCCGCCCTTGATCGCCTCGTTGAGGCTCTCCAGCAGGCTGCGGGGGGTGCGATGAAGCACGATGGCCAGGAATAGGAACATGAAGTTGACGATGTTGAGATTCAGGCTGCCACCGCGCAGGGCGAAGTGATCGAGCAGAAAGATTATCCCCGGTATGCCGACCAGCCAGGCGAGGGTGACGCTGTTCTCCAGTCGCTCGGCCGGGCGCGTGATGCGCACCCGTGAGGCAGGGCTCTCGTCAAGCAGTTTGGGGTCGATGTAGACGCTCTCCTTGTCATCGGGGAGCATGGCGCGGTTGACCAGCGGGATGGCAATGAACAGACACACCACGATCGCCAGGTTGAAGAAAGCGAAGATGGTCGAACCCGTACTGATCACGCCGATTTGTTCAGCGGTGAAATGGCCCTCGGTGGCAATGGTCAGCGGGATGGAGCCGGCCAGACCGCCATGCCAGACCACGAAGCCGGAGTAGGCGCTGGCCACCAGCAGGCGGTAATCGACTCGCACCATGCGCGCCAGTTCCTTGGCGAACAGCGCGCCGACCACCAGGCCGAAGCCCCAGTTGATCCAACTGGCCGCCAGCGAGACGAACGTGACCAGCAGGATGGCGTGACCGGCGTGCCTGGCCAACCCGGCCAACCGCTGCAGCAGGCGCTTGGCCGGCGGCGAGCTGGCCAGCATGAAACCGGTCACCAGGACTAGCAACATCTGCATGGAGAAGGTGAGCAGGTTCCAGAAGCCGTCGCCCCAGTAGCGCATCACGGCCAGCGGCGTCTGGCGCTCCACGCCGATGGCGGCTGCGGCGGCAATGAGCGTCAGCAGCAGCACGAAGATGAAGGGATCCGGCAGATAGCGTTCGACCAGCTTGACGGCGGGTCTTGACAGCATTTTTAGCATGGCGGCGTCGCTTCTTCTGGTTGTCTTGAGTGCGTCTGAGAAAAATAGCGCAATCTCATCGGCTTGCCCTAATGAAAAGGGGACTGCGGCTCAGACGGAACGGTTGGGAATCCGCTGCGCCGTGTCGTCGTTCGGTTGGTGGCACCAGCGGCCGCGTCGATGATGCCAATAGTAGCCGGCCAGTACCAGTGAACGTGCTGCGGTGAAGATGAGAAACGACAACCACAGCGCATGATTCACGTAATCGGGGGCGGCGGCCTGCTGGGTTAGCCACCATGCCGGCAGGTAGATGGCCAGCGCGAGGAAGATACTGTTGCGCATCTCACGAATCGCCGTGGCACCGATGAAGACACCATCGAGCAAGTAGCTCCATACGGCGATCAGCGGCATGGCCACCATCCAGGGCAGGTACTCGCCGGCCGTCGCGCGCACCTCGGGCAGGCCGGTCAGCAGGGCGATGAGCTGATGGCCACCCAGGGCAAAGGCGAGCGCCGCGGCGGTGGCGGTGATCAGCGAGAACTCAGTGGCAGCGCGTACGGACGTGCCGAATTCGTCCCAGCGGCGACGCCCCACGGCGCGACCGGTGGTGGCTTCGGCCGCGTGGGCGAAGCCATCCAGGGCGTAGCTGGTGAGCATGATGAACTGCATCAGCACGGCATTGGCGGCCAGTACGGTGTCGCCCTGCGCCGCCCCGCGAGAGGTAAAGAAGGCCATGGCGAACAGCAAACCAAGGGTGCGCAGAAAGAGATTGGCATTCACTTGGAGCAGCTCGCCATATGCCGCAGGGCGGAACAGCCGCGCGCGCAGGAAACGACCCTGCAACAGCTTCAGTTGCCGCAGCACCAGCCAGCCGCCGAAGGCCAGTGCCGTGTAATCGGCAATCACCGTGGCCCAGGCCACGCCGTCGCTGGTCATGCCGAGCCCGACCACGAACAACAGGTCCAGCGCGATGTTGACGCTGTTGGTCAGTACCAGGATGGCCAGCGTCACCCGTGAGTTCTGCTGGCCCAGGAACCAGCCGAGGATGGCGTAGTTGGCCAGCACCGCCGGGGCGGAAAGAATGCGAATCTGGGCATACTCGGCGGCCAGCCGGGTGGCGACCTCGCTACCATCGAGCAGCCATAGCCCCACGGCAATCAGTGGCTGGGAGAACAGGATCAGCAGTGCGCCGATGCCCATCGCCATCAGCAACGCCTGGCCCAGCAGGTTGCGCACCTCGCTGTCACTCTCGCGCCCCACTGCCTGGGAGGTCAGCCCGGTAGTGCCCATGCGCAGGAAGCCGAATCCCCAGTAGAGAAAGCTGAACAGGGTGGCGCCCAGTGTCACCCCGGCCAGGTAGCGCGAATCCGGCAGGTGGCCGACCACCGCCGTATCCACCAGCCCAAGCAGCGGCACGGTGATGTTGGAGAGAATGATCGGCCAGCCCAGCGTCCAGATGCGCCGCCGGGCGGAAGCCTCGCTGTTCAGGGTCGCCACGACGTGTCCCGATGGTGGAAGGATCGAGCAGCATGGCGAGTGATGCGGCATAACGCAACCGCAGTGCGCCGTGACGGGATGTCAGGCATTGGCCACGGAAGGCAAGTAAGGATCGAGCACATGCTGGAGGGAAACGAGACCGGGCTGGCGTACGTTCAGGCCGCGGTGATCAGGTGATACTTGGCCATCAGTTCGTCACGGGTCTCGCGGCGCTCGGGGTCGAGGGGAATGCAGTCGACCGGGCACACCTGCTGGCACTGCGGTTCGTCGTAGTGGCCGACGCACTCGGTGCAGCGGCCGGGATCGATGACGTAGATCTCCTCGCCCGCCGAGATGGCGTCGTTGGGGCACTCGGGCTCGCAGACGTCGCAGTTGATGCATTCGTCGGTGATCATCAGGGCCATGGGACTACCTCGCGCTCGGGCAGGCCGCGTCTGGCCGTGCCCCTGGATAAAGCGGCTCGGGAATTGCCGAGTAATACGGTCAGGTATTGTAATGCTTGCGCAGCGTTTCGGCGACCCTGGGATGCACCAGGCGGGAAATGTCGCCGCCCAGCTTGGCGATCTCGCGCACGATGGTGGAGGAGATGTATGAGTTCTCCACCGCCGGCGTGAGGAACACGCTCTCGAGTTCGGGGGCCTGGGCGCGGTACATGTTGGCCAGCTGCAGTTCGTACTCGAAGTCGGATACCGCGCGCAGTCCGCGCAGGATGATGCGGGCCTGCTGCTCGGTCATCATGTCGGTGAGCAGGCCGGAGAAGCCGATCACCTCGACATTGTCGAGCCCCGCCGAGACCTCCCGGGCCAGGGCGATGCGAGTATCGAGATCCAGCGCCGGATTTTTGCCGGGACTGGCCGAGATGGCGACTACGACCTTGTCGAATAGCAGGGAAGCGCGCTCGATCAGGTCGTAGTGGCCGTGAGTGATGGGGTCGAAAGTGCCGGGGTAGACCGCGATTTTCATGGCGCTTCGCTCAGTTGACTCGTTCGAGGGCTCAGGGTAACCGGGCGTGGCCGAGCCGACAACGCCGAACCGGCCGGGGCGAATCAGTCTTCCAGTTTGCCGAAGGGGTTGTCGACCACGAGAGACACCGGGCGGGCGTAGCCGGGAATATTGATGGCAGTGGCGTTGACCTCGAGTTCTGGCCCTTCCAGCACGCCCTCGCCGAAGCGGTAACGTACCTCGTAGTGGCCCTGGTCCGCCGCGGCGAGATAGGCCTGGCTGGCACGGCGAGTCGCTTCGCGCCGTTGACGCCAGGCATCGAGGGCGGCTTCGCCATGACGCTTGACCAATAGGCGTTCGGTCACGGCGGGCGACAGCACCGCGGCGGTGGCGTTGTTGCCGCCGAAGCCCTTGGCATTGATGAAGGCGGCGTCGGCGTCGAAGGCGACCGGGGTGCGGGAGAAGCTCAGGCGTTCGGTGTGAACATCGTCGGCCACCGCATCCAGGGTGGGGATGCCCGGTAGCAGGCCATGGGCGAAGCTGCCCAGGGCGCTGGTCAGCTGATCGCCGGCGGCGCTGCCCTGGGAGTGGCCGACGAAGGCCTTCACCGCTACCACCGGCCAGTGCTCGATGCCATGAGCCTGGGCCACCAGGTCGAAGACATGGGACTCGGTCACGCGGTTCTTGGGGGTACTGGTGCCGTGGGCATGGAGGAAGGTGCGCTCCCGCAGCGCCGTCTCGCCAAGCATGTCGCGTACCAGCGCGGCCGCCTTGCCCAGGGTGATGTAGTTGCCGATGCCGGGCGCGGAAATGGAGCGCTTCCAGCCGTCCGCGTTGACGAACACGCCTGGTACGCTGCCGAGGATCTCGGCGCCGAGTTCCAGCGCCAGGGTATCGTCGAGCAGCAGGACGAACTGGCTGGCCTCGGCAATGGTGAAGCCACAATTGCGCGCGAAGGGGCGGCAGGCGCGCTGATAGTCGGCATCGGTGAGCAGCTCCAGGGCATCCAGCGCCTTGAGGCTATCGTCGTCGGCCAGCGCGCCCATGGCGCGAAAGCCCTCGATGATCTCCGGCGTCACCGGTGCGTCGGAGGTACCGACCATTACCGCGCGGCGTTGTCCGCTGCGGATGTCCTCGACCCCCAGGCGCAGGTTGTAGAGAAAACTGGCGCAAGCGCCCAGCGCTGCACCGGTACCGCCGACGCTACCCAGCACGTAGGCATTGAGGAAATCAGCGGGCATCTGCCCGTAGCCCAGCGGCATCTGCTTGGAGGTGGCCCGGTTGCCGGAGACGAAGCTCTTGAGCAGCCCGCCCCAGCCGGCGTCGTCGAGCTGGCCGATGGAGTTGCCTGCGTAGACGGCGATCTCATCGGGATCGAGGCGGTCGCGCAGGGTCTCCCACTCCAGGCCGCTGCTGGCCAGGCAGTCGCTGGCGGCGAAGATGGCCATCGACAACCCGCGCGGGTGGTGCACGCTGCGGTAGTGACTGCTGGGATCGAAACCGCTGGGCAACTGGCCGGCGGCACGCACCTGGGCGGGGCGGGTCTCCGGCAGCAGCACCTCGAGGTCGCCGGAAGGAATCGAAACCTCCAGCAACTGGCGGTCCAGCTCGCGCACTTGCCAAGTGGCGGGTATCCGCTCGGGTAGCTGGCGGCGGCGAATACGGAAGGTCAACTCCGCGCCCAGTTCCAGGGTCGCGCGGCGATTGGCCGGCAAGCCCTCGTCGTTGAAGCTGGGATCCTCGATGCGGCGGATCAGCGTGCGGTCGAGTACCCGCCCGCGGCAGCGCTCGGCCAGTTGCGCGGGAGCGATACGCTCTCCATGGGTATCGTGCCAGGCGCCATCCCGGTAGCTGCCCAGCCCCATCAGCGCAGCCAGGCCGAGCAGCAGCGCTTGCTGCTCGGCTTCGGGAAGGGCGTCGATCACGGTGCGACGAAATGCTTGATGGCCTGACGTGCGACCGGCGGCATTGATGCCGCCCATGCCGACGATCACCGGTAAGTGTGACAAGCCGCTGTCCTCGTTATGCTGTTCGTGCGAGTCGTGGGTACGAGAGAGGCGATCATAGCACCCGGCTCGGGATGGCGTCATGGGCGTGCGCCGCAACTTCTGGCCGGCAAGCATGAAACGTTCGTTTGAAATTGAGTGCCGGAAGCGCTATGCTAGCCTTGCTGTTTGAGTCATACGAGTGGGTATATGGGCGCTCCCTTTCATAGGGCGCGCCTTTTTTTCGTTCCTCGCCTGCCGCGCCATGGCTGCCTCCGGGATGGAGGATCATGGTATGAGTGCGACGCTGTCCGTTCGGTTTTAAGAAACTTTTCTCTCCTAAGGAAACGCTGAACAAATCGACGAGCGGGATGAAGCACAAGGCGCACGGAGCACAGGAGCCGGAGCATATGCGGTATATGTGAGGATTCCGAGCACCGCGCAACGCAGTGATTCGTTCGCGCAGACATTTGTGCAGTGTTTCCCTAAGGAACTTGTCCCTCTTTCGGCTATGCCGAGCCTGCTTCCCCGCCCCGCCTCGGGGGCAAGCGCGTGTCCCGCGCGCAATACCTCCTGAAATATCGAAAATTGGGACGTTCTGCAAAATATTGGGACTCGGCGCAAAGCCCAAATGTGGATGATAGAAGGTTGGCAAATAATGTGGCTGGTATATCGAGGTGAGGGCGATGAATCGGGAGCGGAGGAAAGTTCTGGAGGCGCGGCGGACTTGCCCTGCAGGGGCTTGCCTGAGGGCTGGCGTAAGCATGGCCCGCACCGAGCCTCGACATACAGGCGCAGGCTGCAGGACGGCATGGGCATTACAGCTCGCGGCGCTTTTGAGCAGCGTTGCCTGGATCGGCCCGGCATGGGGGCAGCCAGAGTATGGTTGTGATCGTATTTCCGTCATCGGCGAGCATGGCGAGCATGGAATTGACGGGGCTGATGGTGGTGACGGCCAGTTGGGAATCAACACCGACATCGCATCGACCGGCCCGGATGACGATTGTCCCCTTGACCTTGGCCCAGCCATGGAGGGTGGCCGAGGCGGCGACGGTGGCGATTCTGTCGGCTCGACCCTGCCTGGTTCGGGTGGAGACGGAGGCGTTGCGGGCTTGAGGACGGCGCCCGAGGCCTCGCGTGAATTGATATTGGGGGTAGGCACTCGAGGCGGTAACGGCGGTGCCGGTGGTTTCAATGCCGATCTTGGCATTGGCGGCGATGGCGGTGATGGGGGCGACGCGTTTCGCTATGGCACCTATGCCGTGAGGGATGGCGCTTTCGTCCAGGTCATCCATGATGGCGAACCCGGCGATCCGTCAACACGCAGCTTCACTCTGACCCCCGACTTTTTAGGTGGAACCGGCGGAGCCGGAGGAGCGGCCGAAGTTACCGGGCAATATGGCGGTACGGGCGGCGACGGTGGAGCGGGGGTCGTGGCCAGTGGCGTGGATTTGACGGTTCGTGGAAGTGTTCTGGGGGGCATCGGCGGACGCGGTTATATTGGCGGTGCTGGCGGCATTGGCCTGGCCGCGCATGATTCGATTGTCACCAATTTGGGTGACAGAGGGGTCTTTGACAACTTTATCCGGGGCGGTGCCGGTGGCGCCGGCATCACCGGCCCGGCTGCTGCGTCCGGCAATGCCGGCGCATCGGGCGGCGGCCACCAGGGTTGGGCCGAGAATGGTGCAGATGGCAGTGATGGTGGCCCCGGAGGCGGCCACGGTAGCGACGCCGACGATGGCGACGAAGGCAATGACGGCAACCATGGCGGAGGCGGAGGGCATGGCGTAAGTGGCCAGAGTGGCGGGTCTGGCGGCGATGGCGGCACGGGCTTTCTGAGCGATAATTCAAGCCTGACGAATAATAATGCGATCATCGGCGGTGCGGGCGGCGCCGGGGGTGACGGCACCGATGGCGGGGCGGGTGGCGCGGGCGGTAACGGCCAGGTCGGGCAGCATGGCGGCGATGGGGGGGATGGCGGGCATTACTCGACCGGTCCCGGGATAGACTTGAATGATCGCGACGGCGGTGATGGTGGCCGGGGCGGCGATGGTGGCCGGGGCGGAGACGGCGGTAGAGGCGGCGATGGCTCGCGGGGCGGCGATGGCAATGCAGGCGGTGATGGCGGCACCGCGGCCGATTTCGGTGAGGGGATCGACCGTGACAGGCTGACCCTGGACAATGAGGGTGAAATCACAGGGGGCGCAGGCGGCGCCGGGGGTGACGGGGGCGACGGCGGTGACGGAGGCAGGGGTGGCAATGGCGCCAGGGGAGGCGATGGCGGCGTTGGCGGCGATGGCGGCTTCGGCAGGGTTTTCGATGGCCATGAGCGCAGAAACGATGGCGTTGGCGGGGACGGCGGGGACGGCGCCAGAGGCGGGGACGGCGGGGACGGCGGGGATGGTGCTTCCGGTGGCGACGGAGCGGATGGCGGCGCAGGCGGTTCTGCAATCACCGCCGGCAATCTCCATGTCCGCAATGAGGGGGCCGTACGCGGCGGTGCGGGTGGAGCAGGCGGAACAGGCGGGGTGGGCGGCGCCGGCGGCGCGGCAGGAAGTGCCGGCGCTGGAGGGATCGGCGCCCCCGGCGGCGACGGCAACCCCACTAGGCAGCCGGCTTCGCGCGGAGACAATGGAAACAGCGGAAACAGCGGTAGCAGCGGTAATTTGGCGTCATCTAGCGGATCCGGCGGTGACGGTGGCATTGGCGGCGACGCGGTAACCGGTACCGATATCGAATGGCTCAACATTGCAGGTGACGTCGTTGGCGGCACTGGCGGTATTGGCGGTACTGGCGCTTCCCGCGGTCCGGGCGGCGGGTCTGGCGGCGGCGCAGGCGGCGCGGGTGGTGCGGGTGGCCGGGGGATGGCTGTCGCCAATTCCGAAATCACACTTCAGGCGGGCTCGATCCGGGGCGGAGACGCTGGCGACGGTGCGGATGGGGGCTGGGGTGACGGCGGCCCGGACGCCGGCGACGGCGGCGTTGGTGGCCGGGGAGGCGATGCGATCGCCGCTGATGGCGCTGTGACAATTGTAAACGACGGCATCAGCCACATCGGCGGAGGTGCTGGCGGAACGGGCGGCATAGGTGGCATCAGCGCCAATGGTAGTTCCTCCGGCTTCGGCGGCATGGGCGGAGATGGTGGGCAAGGCATCATTGCGACGGTCGCGGCCGATATCGAGAATGCCGGTTTTATCGGCGGGGGGCATGGCGGTATAGGCGGACGAGGCGGCCCCCTCTCAGCTGTACCGAGCGGCGCGTTAGCCCATGCTGGAGCCGGAGGCGGCGGCGGCGGCGGAGGCAATGCGATCGAGGCCAGTGATACTGCGTCCATCCTGAACAATGGCACCATCACGGCGGGCGACGGGGGCGATGGTGAGAGCGCAGGTTTCATCGCGGTCAACCAGGGCTTGAGGACCACGGGACGAGCAGGCGGCGATGGCGGCGCCGGGGGCGATGCGATCCAAGCCCATGACCAAGTGTCCATCGTAAACAATGTCACCCTCACAGGGGGCGCCGGGGGCGATGGCGGTGCCGGGGGGTACATCAGATCAGAGTTTGGCCAGAATAGCCCCGCAGGCGATGGCGGCGCTGGGGGCGCTGGGGGCGCTGGCGTATATGGCCGGTTCTCCCTGCTCGAAAACCACGGAATCATCTCGGGCGGCGCCGGGGGTGTGGGCGGCGCCGGGGGTGAGAACGGTCCCAACACCATTGGACCTTCGGGCGATGACGGTCCTGATGGCGCCGGTGGATATGGCGTCCAGGCGCTTGGCAACAGCACCATTGTCAATGCGGGCCGCATCGAGGGTGGCCTGGGCAGGGACGGATACGCAGAAGCAGTCCATCTCTCGGGCGGCGGCAACACGCTGGTGCTGGCGGACGGCTATGAATTCATCGGGAATGTCGTCAGCGTCAGCGGAACGGCCGGAGGCGGCGATACGCTGCAACTGGGCGGCAGCATTGACAATGATTTCGACCTTGCGGATGTGGAGCCGACTTCCGGCACCTTTCGGGGCTTCAACGTCCTGGCCGTGGACGGCGACGCCACCTGGACGGTCTGGGGCGACGGCTCGAGCTTTACGGGCACGACCAGGGTTTCGGTCGGCACCCTGCGGGTGGGCAATGGCTCCGGCCCGACCCGCCTGGGCGGCGGTCTCGACGTTCAGGATGGCGGCACCTTGGTCCTGACGGATGGCGATGAACTCCACAGCGGAGGCGGGCTAAACATCGGCATGTCCGGAAGTGCTGGCGGCACGTTGCGGATCGAGAACGGCGGCTCCGTCCTCACGGATGGAGAGAGCTATATCGGGAGTGAGGGCACCGTCACGGTCACCGGCAACGGTTCGGAATGGGAGAACACCGGAATTCTGGGCGTCGGTGCCGTGGACGAACACGGCGAACTGATGATCGAGGAGGGCGGACGGGTTTCGGCCGGCACCGGCATGATCGGCTTCGCCGGCACGGGCGCGAACGTTACTGTCAGCGGTGCCGGTTCCAGGTTGGAGCTATCCAATAGCGAACCTGGTTTTTTCGATGTCGATCTCATTATCGGCTACGGCATCTTAGGCATCACCAGCTCGGGTGCATTGACCGTGACCGATGGTGGCCATGTCGATCTCGATAACGGAACCGGCTCTGCCATTCTCGGCTTCGCCGCCAATTCCGAAGGCATCCTCAATATCGGCGCCGCCGAGGGCGCGGCGGCGGGGGCGGCCGGAACGTTCGGTGCCCGAACGCTGCAATTCGGCGAGGGAACGGGCAGGTTGGTGTTCAACCACACCAATGAGTCAGGCCATGCCTTCGCGACCGGCATGGAAAGCACCGGCGATGGCGGCAATGATTTCATCGAGCATCTGGCCGGCACAACGCTTCTGACCGGCGACGGGCTGACCATCGCCACGGTGCCGGACCTTTCCGAGCCGGCCGCTTATCAGGTGCAGGCCGGGGGCGGCAATGTGGACCTGTTCATCGCGGCGCCGGGCGACGACACGCTCCAGCACTGGCAGGGCGGCAATGGCACCTGGGACGGAACCAACGCGCAATGGCTGAACGATGGCGGCCCCATTCCGGTGGCCTGGGCCGGCAACCATGCGGTGTTCAAGAACGAGCCGGGCGGGTTTTCCGGGGGCACGATCACGCTTGAGGGGGACCGGGATTTCAAGGGGCTGCAATTTGTCGATGACGGCTACGCCATCGTGGGGGATGGCCGGCTTGTCGTGGACGGTTCAGACCGCACAGACGGCAATGCGGAGATCCGCGTGCTGGCCGACAGCACCGAAATCGCCGCAACGATCTCGGGCACGGGCGGCATCGCCAAGACCGAAGCCGGAACGCTGATCCTTTCGGGCAGCAACGACTATGAGGGCGGCACCTTCATCCTCGGCGGGACGGTTCAGGTCTCCTCCGATGCCAATCTTGGCGCCACCCAGGGCGGCATCACCCTCAATGGCGGCACGCTGGCCACCACGCAAAGCTTTGACAGCGACCGCACGATTGCCATGCCTGGCGCGGCCGGGTTCGATGTTGCCGCCGGCACGAGGCTCGGCCTGACCGGCGATCTCACCGGCGCGGGCGATCTCGTCATGCAGGGCGGGGGCACGCTGGTGCTGACGGGCACCAACGCCTATGGCGACACGTCCGTCCGGTCCGGCACGCTTATGGGCAATACCGGCTCCCTCTCGGGTGACATCGCCGTCGCCGATGCCGGCACGGTGATCTTCGATCAGGAAACCGACGCGGATTTTGCCGGTAACATCGCCGGCCTCAACAGTACGCAAGGGAACATGATCCTGCGCGGCGGTGGTGCGCTGACGCTCGATGGCGCTTCTACGCTCGATTGGACCATCGAGGACGGCACGCTGGAGACGGCAGCCGCTCGCTTTACCGGCGATGCCCGGCTCGACGGCGCCGGTAGTGCGCTGGTCTTCGATGATGGGGCAAACGCGCATTATGCCGGTACGCTTTCGGGCGATGGCCGCTTCGTTTTCGATGGCGGCGGTTCGGTGCAGCTCTCGGGCGACAGTTCGGCCTTTACGGGCACGACCGCGGTTTCGGGCGGCACGCTGCAATTGGGCGATGGCTCCGGCACGGCCGGCCTGGGCGGCGATCTCGACGTGGTGGATGGCGGCACCTTCGTCGTCGGGGATGAATTCGGTGGCGATGTCACGGCCCGAACCGGCGGAACGCTGACGGGCTCGGGAACGGTGGCCGGCAGCGTCGATCTTGCCGGCGGCGGCGTGCTTTCGGGTGCACAGGGCCAAAGCCTTGAGATCGACGGAAATCTCATCATGGACGAGAGCTCCGTGCTCGACGTCACGCTCGGCGGGGCACCGGCCGATGCCCTGTTTGAGGTGGGCGATGACCTGACCCTGGACGGCACGCTCGAGGTGACCGACCGCGGCGGCTTCGGCATGGGCGTCTACCGTCTCTTTGATTATGGCGGCGACCTGACCGATAATGGACTGGCGATCGGCGCGACGCCGGCGGGCGTGGGTGCCGGCGATCTCTTCGTTCAGACCGCCGTCGCCAATCAGGTCAACCTGATCTCGACCGTCGGCGCCGTCCTCAGGTTCTGGGATGGCGAGGATACGGCCCTGCACGATAATGACGCCATCGATGGCGGTTCGGGCACATGGCGGGCCGACGGGCGCAACTGGACGGACGAGCACGGTGCCCTCAACGGCTCCTACCGGCCCAGCCCGACCTTCGCGGTGTTCCAGGGCCGGGCGGGCACGGTGCGCGTGGACGACTCGGCCGGCGCAATCGCCGTGACCGGCATGCAGTTCGCCTCCGACGGCTATCGCATCGAGGGCGATGCCATCGCGCTCGAGGGCACGGGCGGGCAAAGCATCATTCGCGTGGGCGACGGCACGGCGGCCAGCGCCGGCATGACCGCGACCATCGCTTCGGAACTGACCGGGGACACCCGGCTGGTCATGTCCGATCCGGGCACGCTGGTTCTTGAGGGCGACAACCGCCATACGGGCGGCACCGAGCTGCGCGAGGGCACCCTGTCGGTTTCCTCCGACGCCAATCTGGGCGATGCGGCCGGCGCGCTCGTCTTCACCGGCGGCACGCTGGCCACCACGGCGAGCTTCGACACCGACCGTGCGGTCGTGCTCGATGTCTCGGGCCGGATCGATGTGGCGGCAGGCACCAGGCTTGGCCTTACCGGTGACATTGCCGGCACGGGCAACATCGCCATGCAAGGGGGCGGTACGCTGACGCTGGGCGGAACGTCCTCTCTTTTCTGGACCGTCGAGGACGGCACGCTGATCTCCGATACGGATCATTTCCTCGGCAATCTGCATGTCGAGGACCGCGCTTCCTTCATCTTCGATCAGGCGCATGAGGGAACCTGGCGCGGCAGGCTTTCGGGCACGGGCGGCCTCGCCTTTACCGGCGGAGGCGCGGTGGAGCTGACCGGCGACAGTGCCGGCTTTACCGGCCTCACCGAGGTGACCGGCGCGACGCTGGTCGTCAACGATACGCTCGGCGGGTCCGCCACGATCGGCATGGGCGGCTTTCTCGGCGGAGCGGG
>NZ_JABFTT010000021.1 GCF_021404465.1 Billgrantia zhangzhouensis
GTGCTGGAGGGCATGAACAACCGAATCAAGGTCATCAAGCGGATGGCCTACGGGTATCGCGACACGGCGTACTTCTTCCTGAAGATCCGTGCCGCGTTTCCCGGCAAAGTGCGATGAACCTTTTTTATGGGTGCGCCAGGCATGGCGCCTCCTGCTCGATTGCCGCTCGTGGATGGTGTTTGTCGAAGTTGCGCTAAAGCGAGATGGTGCCGGGGGCGGAAGGATGATCCACCATCCGGCTCAGCTCAAGGCCCGGCCCGCTCCTCGGTGGGCTGCTAGCCGCGCAGACGGGCCAGGTCGTTGCGGTCGGGCAGGGCGGCATAGGCGCCGGGGCGCGTCACGGCGTGAGCGCCACAGTTGGCGGCGGTGCCCAGCGCACGTTGCAGGAAGGCCTCGTCCTGATGCCAGTTGCCCTCCGCTCCCCGTTCCCAGAGGAAGCCGGCCAGTTCGGCCAGCAGGCCGCCGATGAAGGCGTCGCCTCCAGCGGTGGTATCCACCGCCTCGACGGCTGGCGGCCTATGACGTAGTTCCTTGCCGACACCTACGGCACGCACCTCACCGGGGCCATCGGTAATCACCAATAGCTTGACACCGGCGGCGAGCCGCTCGGCCAACCAGGCATCGACAGGATGATCGGCGCGCAGGAAGTCGAGTTCGTCGGTCGAGAGCTTGACCAGATCGGCGTGGTCGATCAACTGGGTAACCAGGGCGATATCGGCCCGGCTGTCGGCCCACAGATTGTGACGCAGGTTGGCATCGACGCTGACCAGGCAGCCGGCGCGACCGGCCATGTGGGCCATGGCCAGGGTCGTCTCGGCGATTTCCGTCTCGGTCAGGCTATTGCTGCAGAAATGTACGATGGCGGGCTCGGCGAACACGCCGGCCGGCAGATGTTCCAGACGGTAGAGCAGGTCGGCAGCGGGCGGACGGTAGAAGTCGAAGGTGCGCTCGCCGTCGGCATCGCGGGAGACGAAGGCCAGCGCCGTGCGTGCCTCGTGGGTGCGCACCACGCCGGAAAGGTCGACGCCGTGAGAGGCAAGTTCCGCGGCGAGGAAGTTGCCGAAGTGATCCGCGCCGAGCATGCCGAGAAAGCGACTGGGCACCCCCAGGCGTGCACAGGCCACGGCCACGTTGGCTGGGGCGCCACCGGCGTAGGGCGTGAAGGTTTCGGGGGCGTCGCCGGTGAGATTGCCGAGGCGGCTGGAGAGCATGTCGACCAAGGCTTCGCCGAAGGCAATGACGGGAATCATTCGGCATTCTCCTGTGTCAGCGTTGTACCCAGCAGATGCTGAGCGCCGGGTACCAGCCATACCGGGTCGAGGCGGGTATTGGCCGACTCCACGCAGAGGAAGTGGCGTGCGGCCACGACCGGCGTGTCGTCGGGCGGTGTCTCGCCCGGGTGCCATACTACCGCCGAATCGCTGCCCTGGCGGGCGACACGCAGGCGTCGGTGGCCGTCGTCGAGTACCGCCTCGGCGTTGCTATGGTAGATGCGGTCGAGCCCGCCGCGCACGGCGAGTTCGCCCTGCTGCTCGCGTTCGGCAAAACCCGCCAGCTTGTCCAGATAGCGGGCGCCGGCCAGGCCCACGACGCGGCAGGCAAAGCTATCGGCCACGGCCAGATAGCTGTGTAGCGCGCCGCTCAGCTTCACCGGGGTCTCGCCGACATGCTCGGTGATCAGCTCCACGTGCAGGCGCCGGGCATTGGCCTGGATCACCGCGCGCGGTACCAGTTGGCTATGCAGGCGCTCGGTAGGGGAGAGATGCAGCTCGACGCCGCCTTCGTGCTCGTCCACTGCGTCCAGGCGCCATTGGGCCAGGCGCGCCGGTCCGTGCATGGGGCCGGAGCGATCCGGACTTTCGTCGGCGCCGCGCTCGTCGGCGAACCATGGCCAGCACAGCGGGATGCCGCCGCGGATGGCGCCGGGCAGCGCCTGGGGCGTAGGCGTGACCCACAGCCAGCCGCCGGGCACCAACGCTTCTTCCCCGCTGCCCATGGCCTCGGGCGCGTCAGCTCGCGTGGCATCGGATGCGTTAGAGAGCGGCGTGTCTTCGGACGCCGGTAGAAAGTGAAGCACCTGGGCGCCCTGCAAACAGACCACCAGTTCGCCCCAGGATTCGCGGGCCAGCCACACTCGGCGGTCGGCCCACTCGCACTCACGCTGGCCGTCGGTCGCGTCGATCAGGGCTCGCAGGCTTTGCGGGATCATTCGTTTACCTCTCCTTGCTTCACTTCGTCATTCCACTTCTTCGTTGCGCAGGGCCTCGGCGGCGCCCAGCAGCCCCGGCCAGGGCGCGATGACCACCCGGACCGGAATGGTGCGGGTGTAGCCGCTCATGCGGCCCTTGTCGGTGAAGGCTTCGACGAAGCGGCTTTGGGGCAGCCAGTCCAGCAGCCGTGGCAGGATGCCGCCACACAAGTAGACGCCGCCCTGTGCGCCCATGGTCAGCGCGGCGTCGCCGCTGACGTCGCCGAGGATCTTGAGAAACCGCAGCAGGGTATCACGGGCGATGCCATCGCCGCCTGTCGCGGCGGCGGTCACCTCGGCCGGCGTCTGGCAGGCGGGGTTGGCGCCTTTCAACGAGCAGTGGGCGAGATAGAGGTCGAGCAGTCCCTGGCCGCACAGAATGCGCTCCACGGATACCCGGCCATAGCGATTGCGGAAGTGACGCAGCAGGTTCTGCTCGCGCTCGTCGGTGGGAGCAAAGGTGACGTGGCCGCCTTCGGTGGGCAGCGGGATCCAGGCATGGCGGCCGGGAAAGATGCCGGCCACGCCGAGCCCGGTGCCCGGTCCGATGACCAGGCAGGTGGCGTGGTCGCGAGCCACGCCAGGCTGCACCTCGACCAGCTCGCCGGGCGTCAGGTGCGGTACCCCCAGGGCCTGGGCGGTGAAATCGTTGATTACCTTGAGCCGCTCGAGGCCAAGCGCCGTCTGCGCCTCGCGGCGTGAAAACGACCAGTGGTTGTTGGTCATGGTCACCCGCTCGCCGCCGATGGGGCAGGCGAAGGCCAGGCAGGCTTCCCGTGGTGCCGCCTCGGTGGCCAGCCCGACCCGCTCCAGGTAGTCGCGTACCGCCTCCACCAGGCCGGGATAGTCGGCGCAAGGCAGGGCGAGGATCTCTCGCGGCGCGTGTTCGCCCGGGGTCACCAGGGCGAAGCGGGCATTGGTGCCCCCGATGTCGCCGATCAGGGCCGGTCGGGTCATTGATCCTCCTGGGAGATTTTCTCGAGCTCGCGGGAGAGCACTTCCTCCTCGAAGCCGCCGAACACGCCGGCGCCCAGCTCGGCGCCTGCGGCCAAGTGGCGGAAGCCGCCGAACAGCTCGCGGCCCATGCCGAAGTGGTAGCGCTCCAGGTTGGGCTCGATGCTGCCGCGGTTGGCGAACTCGACGGTATCGACCAGTGCGGTCAGCTCGCCGCGCTCGGCATCGAGGCGCACCACGTCGCCGTCACGCAGGCGCGCCAGCGGGCCGCGATCCACCGCCTCCGGGGTGACGTGAATGGCGGCCGGGACCTTGCCCGAGGCGCCCGACATGCGCCCATCGGTAACCAGTGCCACCTTGTGACCGCGATCCTGCAGCACGCCGAGGAACGGAGTGAGCTTGTGCAGCTCGGGCATGCCGTTGGCCTTGGGTCCCTGGAAGCGCACCACCACGACCACGTCGCGATCGAGCTCGCCCGACTCGAAGGCGGCCTTGACCTGGTTCTGGTCGTCGAAGATGCGTACCGGTGCCTCCACCACACGGTGCGCCTGCTTGACCGCCGAGATCTTGATCACGCCACGGCCGAGATTGCCGTTGAGCACCACCAGTCCGCCGGTCGGGGCGAAGGGGTGGGAGACCGGGCGCAGCACGTCGGCGTCGAGGCTCTCTTTCGGCCCTTCGCGCCAGGTGAGCTTGCCGTCCTCGAGGAACGGTTCCTGGGTATAGGCGGAGAGGTCGGTACCGAACACAGTGGGGATGTCGGCGTGCAGCAGGCCGGCGTCGAGCAGCTCGCGGATCAGCAGGCTCATGCCCCCCGCGGCCTGGAAATGGTTCACGTCGGCGCTGCCGTTGGGGTAGATCCGGGTCAGGCTCGGTACCACCGCCGATAGGTCGTTGAAGTCGTTCCAGTCGATAGTGATGCCGGCGGCGGCGGCCATCGCCACCAGATGCAGGGTATGGTTGGTGGAGCCGCCCGAGGCAAGCAGGCCGACCATGGCATTGACGATGGCGCGCTCGTCGATCTGTTGGTAGAAGGGGCGGTAGTTACCGCTCTGCTCGGTGTTGCGAATGGCCTGCTCGGCGGCGTAACGGGTCAATGCCTCGCGCAGCGGCGTGCCGGGGTTGACGAAGGAGGCCCCGGGCAGGTGCAGGCCCATCATCTCCATCATCAGCTGGTTGGAATTGGCGGTACCGTAGAAGGTGCAGGTGCCGGGGCTATGGTAGGAGCGCGATTCCGCCTCGAGCAGTTCCTCGCGGCCGACCTTGCCCTCGGCATAGAGCTGGCGCACGCGCGCCTTCTCGTCGTTGGGCAGGCCGCTGGGCATGGGACCGCCGGGTACGAAGATCGCCGGCAGGTGGCCGAAGCGCGCCGCGCCGATGAACAGCCCCGGCACGATCTTGTCGCAGATGCCCAGGTAGAGGGCGGCGTCGAACATGTTGTGCGACAGCGCCACGGCGGTGGCCATGGCGATCACGTCGCGGGAGAACAGTGACAGCTCCATGCCCGGCATGCCCTGAGTGACGCCGTCGCACATGGCCGGCACGCCGCCGGCGAACTGGGCGGTGCTGCCCATGCCGCGGGCGGCCTGCTTGATGATCTCCGGGTAGCTCTCGAACGGCCGGTGGGCCGAGAGCATGTCGTTGTATGACGAAACGATGGCCAGGTTGGCGCTGTTGGTCAGCTTGAGCCGGTCCTTGTCACCGGCGTGGTCGCAGCCGGCGAAGCCATGGGCCAGGTTGCCGCAGGAGAGCTCGCCGCGATGTACGCCCTGCTGGTGCTGTGCGGCCATGTGCGCCTCGTAGAGCTTGCGGCGCTGGCGTGAGCGTTCACGAATGCGGGCGGTCACCTGGTCGACAGTCGGATTGAGTGCGGTGGGGCGAGCCATGGGGACACCTCGCGTCGTTGATGGATGTAAATTTACAAAATTATCTCCCATCGCATGGCGGAAATGAAGGAAATTTGCCGAAAGTATGTAGCTTTATTACGGCGATGGAAAAGGTTCGGCAGGTCTGGGCACAATGTAGGCGGCCGTCGGCCAATTGTCAGCCGGCGCTTCGGTCACACCTTCCGGGTACCCCCATGTCCGAGCTGATCCTCAAGGAACTGCCCGCCATTGAGGCCGTGCCGGCAGTGCAGTGGAACGCGCTGGTCGGCGACGATCATCCTTTCCTGCGCCACGAATTCCTGCATGCACTCGAGGCAAGCGGGGCAGCCAGCCGTTCGACCGGCTGGGTGCCGCGCCACCTGACCCTGTGGCGTGGCGAGTCGCTGGTCGGTGCCATGCCGTACTACCACAAGTTCCACTCCTACGGCGAATATGTATTCGATTGGGCCTGGGCCGATGCCTGGGAGCGTGCCGGCGGGCGCTACTATCCCAAGGGACTCACGGCGATTCCTTTCTCTCCCGTGCCGGGGCCGCGGCTAGCGCTGGCCAGCGGTGAGGACCCCCTGGCCGCGCGCAGCGCGCTGGCCGCGGCATGGGAGGGAGCAGCACTGTCGAGCTGGCATCTGCTCTACGCCGAAGACGGCGAGATCGATGCCTGGCTTGCGGTGCGCCCCGAGCTGCTGGTGCGCCATGGCGTGCAGTTCCAGTGGCGCGACCAGGGCTACGGCGACTTCGACGGCTTTCTGGCCGCGCTGACCTCGAAGCGGCGAAAGTCGATACGCCGTGAGCGTCGGCGGGTGGCCGAGCAGGGACTCACGCTGCATCGCCTGGAGAGCGAGGAGATCGGCGAGCGGGAGCTGGAACACTTCTTTCGCTGTTACGAGATCACCTACCTGGAGCGGGGGCGCCACGGCTACCTCAATCTCGATTTCTTCCGCCGCTTGCGGCGCACCATGCCCGCAGCGCTGGTGTTGATCCAGGCGCGCCTCGATGGACAGCCGGTGGCCGCCGCGCTTTGCCTGCAGGGACGTCGTACGCTCTACGGGCGCTACTGGGGCAGCGAGGTGCTGGCTGATTGCCTGCACTTCGAGGCGTGCTACTACCAGGGCATCGAGCATTGCCTGGCGCGAGGCCTGAGCTGCTTCGACCCTGGCACCCAGGGCGAGCACAAGCTCACCCGCGGCTTCGCTCCTCGGCGGCTACGCTCGTTGCATCACCTCGCCGACCCCGGACTGCGTGCTGCCGTGGCGCGCTTCTGCGACGAGGAGCACGGTCATGTCGAAGCCTACTGCCGGGCCGCCGAGAGGGCGTTGCCGTTCAGGATATGAGGCGTTCAGGGCGTGAGCCGGGCGGGCGATGATGGCATAATGCCCGCCATTCAGATCATGAGGACGTCAGCCGATGCTCAAGTGGCTCGCCATCGCCCTGCTTCTGCTGCTGGCGCTGCTGCAGTATCGCCTGTGGCTCGGCGACGGCGGCATCCATGAGTTGCGTGAGATACGCGAGCGCGTCGCCATGCTCGATGCCGCCAACAAGCCGCTGCGTGACCGTAACGAGCGGTTGGCCGCCGAAGTGGTAGACCTCAAGACGGGGCTCGATGCCATTGAAGAGCGGGCGCGCAGCGATATCGGCATGGTGCGTACCGACGAGCAGTTCTACTGGGTGCCAGGTGTGGTGATCGAGGGACAAACCGGTTCCGTGGAACCCTCCGCGGTCAATGGCCGGGCGGGGACGCCGAATGAATGAGCGCCGCGTGGCCGAGCGGCTATGGCTGATAGTTCCCGCGGCGGGGCGTGGGCGACGCATGGGTGCCGAGCTGCCCAAGCAGTACCTGGCGCTGGCCGGGCGGCCGGTGCTGGCGCATACCCTGTCGCGGCTGCATCAAGCCTTTCCCGAGGCCTGCTTGTGCCTGTGCCTCGATCCCGGTGACGCCCACTTCGATGCGGGCTGGGTGCCCTTCGACCAGTGGCGACGCAGCCCCGGCGGCGTTGAGCGGGCCGATTCGGTGCGCCAGGCACTGGCGGCGCTGGCCGGCGAGGCCCGCGACGACGACCTGGTGCTGGTGCACGACGTGGCGCGTCCCTGCGTTACGGTGGCCGACCTGCATCAGCTCTTGGCGGTACTGCGTGAAGATTCCGCCGGCGGCCTGTTGGCTAGCCCGGTAGCCGACACCATGAAGCGCGACGATGGCTACGAGCGCGTGTCGCAGACCGAGCCCCGTCGTGGGCTATGGCATGCCCAGACACCCCAGGGCTTCCGCTACGGCCTGCTGTGCCGGGCGCTGCACGAAGCCGTCGCGAGCGGCCTCGAGGTGACCGACGAAGCCTCGGCGGTGGAGGCGCTGGGGCTCAAGCCGCGGCTGGTGCCTGGGCGGCGCGACAACATCAAGATTACTCATCCGGAGGATCTCGCGCTGGCGGAGCACATCCTGGCCGCCCAGCAGGGAACGTCCTCGCCGAACCACATCTATGAGGAGACGCCCTGAATGCTACGCATCGGTCATGGCTTCGACGTTCATCGTTTCGGTGCAGGCGATCATCTCATGATCGGTGGCGTTGCCGTCCCCTTCGATCACGGCTTCGTCGCCCATTCCGATGGCGATGTCCTGCTGCATGCCATCAGCGATGCGTTGCTGGGTGCCTGTGCGCTGGGCGACATCGGCCGCCATTTTCCCGATACCGACCCAGCCTGGGCCGGTGCCGACAGCCGGGCACTGTTGCGCCACGTGTTGGCCCTGGTACAAGAGGCGGGCTACCGGGTCGGCAACGTCGATGCCACGGTGATCGCCCAGGCACCGAAATTGGCGCCTCATATCGAAGCCATGCGCGAGCGTATCGCCGAGGATCTCGAACTTGACCCGGGCGCGGTCAACGTCAAGGCCACCACCAGCGAACGGCTGGGCTTCACCGGACGCGGCGAAGGCATTGCTGCCGAAGCCGTGGTCTTGTTGGCACGAGTAGGGGAGGCCAAGTGAGCGATCCCTCCCGGCCAGGCGACTGGCCTCTCGCCACCGAAGCTGATTTTGGACCGCCTGGGTCCGGCGAGTTCCGCGCCACGCCCGAGGACTTCGTGGTCGAGGAAATTCTCGGCTTCGTGCCCGAAGGGGAGGGTGAGCATCTCTGGCTATGGGTGGAGAAACGCGGTCTTACCACCCTGGAGGCGGTACGCCACCTGGCGAAGGCATCTGACGTAGCACCGCGGGCGGTAGGTTATGCCGGCATGAAGGATCGCACCGCCGTGACCCGCCAATGGCTTTCGGTGCATCTCCCGGGACGTCCGGCACCGGAGGGGCTGGCCGAGCGGCTGGCCGGCTGTGGCGTGCGAGTGCTCGAGCAGGTTCGCCACCCGCGCAAGCTCAAGCGTGGCGTGCACCGCGCCAATCGCTTCTCGCTGCGCATCACGGGGGCGGCGCTGCAGCAGGATCTCGAGGCGCGTTGGGCCTGGCTGTGCCAACATGGCGTACCCAACCTCTTCGGACCGCAGCGCTTCGGGCCCGCAGGGCGCAACCTGGCGCGTGCGCGTGCGCTGCTGGCGCGTGGCTGGCGCAAGCGTGACGATCGCGAAGGAATGCTGCTCTCCGCCGCCCGCAGCTACCTGTTCAACGAGCTCGTGGCGATGCGTCTGGCGGATGACACTTGGCAGCGCCTGGTCGCGGGCGACGTGGCGATGCTCGACGGTACGGCAAGCCAATTCGGTGTCGAGACGCCCGATGCCGAGCTGGAGGCGCGTGCCCTCCGGCTCGACCTGCATCCCACCGGCGTGTTGTGGGGTGTGGGCGACTCGCTCGCCACGGGGGAAGCGGTGCGTTACGAGAGCGCCGTGGCCGAGCGCCATGCCACGCTCTGCCGGGGGCTGGAGCAGGCAGGAGTGCGCATGTCACGGCGCGCCCTGCGCATGCGTCTGGATCAGCCGCGGCTGACGTGGGCGCAGGATGGCGCGCATCTCGACTTCCAACTGCCACGAGGCAGTTTTGCCACGGCAGTACTGCGTGAACTCATCGCCCATCCCAACTTGACGCTTTCAGCGGAGGCCTAATCGAATGCGCAGACTCCTGCTTTCCAACGATGACGGCGTGCATGCACCGGGGCTGCGCGCCCTGTACGAAGCCCTGGAGCCCCATGCCCGGCTGCGGGTGGTAGCGCCCGACCGCGATCGCAGCGGCGCCAGCAATTCGCTGACCCTCAATCGACCCCTGGCGCTGACGGCGCTGGATAACGGCTTTCACTGTGTCGACGGCACCCCGGCCGATTGTGTCTACCTGGGGGTGAACGGCGTCTGGGACGAGCGCCCCGATCTGGTGATCTCCGGTATCAACCACGGCGGCAACCTGGGTGACGACGTACTCTATTCCGGCACCGTGGCGGCAGCCATGGAGGGACGCAACCTGGGCATGCCGGCCATTGCCATGTCGCTGGTCGGCTCGCGCCACTTCGCTACCGCCGGACGCGTGGCGGCAAGCCTGGTGGGAGCGGCGGACCGGCTTTCGCTGCCGCCTCGCAGTCTGCTCAACGTCAACGTGCCGGACCTGCCCTGGGAGGAGATCCAGGGCTTCCGCGTGACCCGCATGGGTTACCGCGGGCCGGCGGAGCGGCCGATGGAAGTGCGCGACCCGCGCGGCCGGTTACGCTACTGGATTGCGGCCGTGGGGCAGAATGCCGATGATGGACCGGATACCGACTTTGCCGCCATCGAGGCAGGCTACGTTTCGATTACGCCGCTGCAGACCGACCTGACGCAGCGTGCGGCCATTGCGGATGTGCAGGGCTGGCTGGATGCATTCACCTGAACGATTACCCGAGCTGCTGCGCGGTGTCGGCATGACGTCGCAGCGAACGCGAGATCGCATGGTGGCTCGCCTGGCCAAGCAGGGCATCACCGACGAGCGTGTGCTCGGTGTGATGGCGGCCGCGCCGCGCCATCTTTTTCTCGATGAGGCACTGGCTCACCGTGCCTATGAGGATACCTCGCTGCCTATCGGCCATGGCCAGACGCTGTCCCAGCCGTGGATGGTGGCACGCATGACCGAGCTGGTGATGAACGAGGCGCCGCGGCGTGTGCTGGAGATCGGCACCGGCTCCGGCTACCAGACCCTGATCCTGTCGCGTTTGGTGCCGGAACTCTGGTCGGTCGAACGAATCAATGCCTTGCATCACCTGGCGGCGAAGCGGCTGCGTCTGCTCAAGGCGCACAACGCGCGTCTGCGCCTGGCCGATGGCGGCCACGGCTGGCAGGAGGCGGCGCCGTTCGATGCGGTGCTGCTCACGGCTTGCGCGCATGAGCTGCCCGAGGTGCTGGTCTCGCAGCTTTCCGAAGAGGGCGTAATGATCCTGCCACTGGCCGACCCGAACGGCGAACAGTGGTTGACCCGGGTGCGCCGCAGCGGTACTCAACATGACGTCCAGCGGCTGGAGCGAGTGCGCTTCGTGCCGCTGTTGCAAGGAGTGATTCGTTGAAGCGACAACTCAGCATTTTCCTCAAGGGGGCCGGTATGGGGGCGGCCGATGCGGTGCCCGGCGTTTCCGGTGGCACCATTGCCTTCGTCACGGGCATCTACGAGGAACTGATCCATACCATCAAGCAGTTCGGTCCCAGTGCCTTCACGGCGTGGCGCCGCAGTGGGCTGTCAGGTCTGTTCGTTCATCTCAACCTGATGTTTGCCATCCCACTGCTGTTGGGTATCGGGGCCAGTCTGGTCAGCGTGGCTCATCTGGTGGTCTGGCTGATGGACGATTATCCGCTGCTGCTCAACGGCTTCTTCTTCGGCCTGGTGGCGGCATCGGCCATCGTGGTCAGTCGCCATCCGGCGGACTGGAAGTTATGGCACCTGGCGCCACTGATCGTAGGCCTATTGCTGGCTCATGGGCTGCCATCGTTGATGCCGTTGGTGAACCAGTTGGGGAGTCCTTCTCTGGTGCTGATCGTTGGCGGGGCGATCGCCATCAGTGCCTTGCTGCTGCCTGGCGTCTCCGGCAGCTTCCTGTTGTTGACCATGGGGCTCTATGGCACCGTGATGCAAGGCATTCGCAGCTTCGATCTCTCGCTGCTTTCGACCTTCGCCGTTGGCTGTCTGATCGGCCTGTTCGGCTTCTCGCGGCTGCTTTCCTGGCTGCTGCGCCACCATCACACCGCGACCCTGCAACTGCTGATCGGCTTCATCATCGGTTCGTTGCCAGTGCTGTGGCCCTGGCGTGAGCTGGTACGCTACCAGCTCGGCCCTGAAGGCCGGATGATCCCGCTCGACTACCGCTATCTGACGCCCGGCGACTACGCCAATCTGACCGGAGAACCCGCCTTGCTGGTGCCGGTGGTGGTAGCCATGGTGATCGGTGCGGCGCTGGTTCTGGTGCTGGGGCGCTATTCGGGGGGCAGTACGCCTGGCAAGGCTGGGAACGGCTCTCACAAATCGACAGACAAGCAGGAGGGCTCCAATGCGTAAGGTATTTCTCGTCTCGGCCGTGGCCCTGGCAGTGGCCGGCTGTGCCGCCCAGCAGGAGTACGGCGCTCCTCAGGTTCGCGATCTCTCGGTGAGTCGTGAACGTACTCCCGCCAGTCACTACACGGTTGAGGCCGGAGACACCCTGTACGGGATCGCCTGGCGCCATGACATGGATTATCGTGATCTGGCCAGGCTCAATCAAGTCGCCCCCCCCTACCGCATTCAGCCGGGACAGCAGTTGCGCCTGAGCGATGGTGCCGCAGCGCCGTCTCCCGACACTCAGTCGCGTGAGCTGGGAGAGGCCCAGGTCGCCACGGCCACCGCGCTTGGAGGTGGAAGCACAGCCCAGCCGGCCAGTGATGACTGGCTGCTGCCCGATGAGGAAGCCATCGAGCGCAATCGGCGCCTGGCTGCCGAGCCTCTCCAGGGTGAGGCGAGCGCTCCCAGCGACGCTGCGTTGGCGAGCGCCGAGAGCGTTGCCGAGACTCAGGCACCCGCACAGCCGGAGCCACAAGCCCAACCGGAACCCGAGCCGGAGCCTCGCGTGGAACCCGAGGCAGCCGTTGCGGCACAGGCCGAGCCTGAATCCCAGCCCCAGCAGGATCAGTCCCGGCAGGCAGAGCCGGCCCAGCCGCAGGCGGATGCCGGCACCCAAGTGGCAGGTGAGCCGGAACGTCAACCCGAGAGTGAGAGTCGTACCTATACACCAGTAGCAGAGGTGCCCTGGCAATGGCCCGCCGACGGTGACCTGGTCGGCCGCTTCGGTGAAGGTGGCAGCATTACCGCTGGCATTGATATCGCCGGGCAAAAGGGGCAACCTGTCAGAGCAGCCGGACCCGGTATCGTGGTCTATGCTGGCAGCGGGGTGCGGGGCTACGGCAACCTCATCCTGCTCAAGCATAACGATCAGTACCTGAGCGCCTACGCCCACAACGACAGCCTTCGGGTCACGGAGAACGATGTGGTCGAGGCCGGTCAGGTCATCGCCACCATGGGTGACAGCGATGCCGAAAGCGTCAGGCTGCATTTCGAGGTGCGCAAGGATGGCCAGCCTCAGGACCCCTTGAAATACCTGCCGGAACGGTAGTCTGACAACGGTTGCCGTCGGGACATCACAGGTGGTCATGGTACCTCGCGGGTACCAATGAGGAGTCATAACAAATAGAACTCTGCGTGCTGTAAGCCATGCCAGAGCAACAGGCATTTCAGGACGAAACCACGGGGTAGCAACCGATGAGCATGCTTGAACGGGACCTTCAGGATGTTGATCTCGAGGACGTAACCGAGGCCGGCCAGGACCTCGACACGGACTCGGACACTTCGGACAGCGACGACGACGCAGCCTTCGAAAAGGCGCTGAGTCGCGAAGACAAGCACCACCACAGCCTCGACGCCACCCAGATCTATCTCAACGAGATCGGCTTCTCGCCTTTGCTGACGCCCGAAGAGGAGGTCCATTACGGCCGCCTGGCGCAGAAAGGCGATCCGGCCGGCCGGGCGAGAATGATCGAGTCCAACCTGCGCTTGGTGGTCAAGATCGCCCGGCGCTACCTCAACCGGGGGCTGACGTTGCTGGATCTGATCGAGGAGGGCAATCTCGGCCTGATCCGGGCAGTTGAGAAATTCGACCCCGAGCGGGGTTTCCGTTTCTCCACCTACGCCACCTGGTGGATACGCCAGACCATCGAGCGGGCGCTGATGAACCAGACGCGCACCATCCGCCTGCCGATACATGTGGTCAAGGAGCTCAACATCTACCTGCGTGCGGCCCGCGAGCTGACCCAGAAGCTGGATCACGAGGCCACGCCGGAAGAGATCGCCGACTATCTCGACAAGCCGGTCGAGTCGGTGAAGAAGATGATGGGGCTCAACGAGCGTGTCTCCTCGGTAGACTATCCGATGGGCGGCGAGAGCGACAAGCCGCTGATCGAGACCCTGGCCGACGATAACGATCAGGGGCCCGAATCCTCGTTGGTCGATGTCGACGTCAAGCAGCATGTCGACGAATGGCTGGCGGAGCTGACCGAGAAGCAGATGGAAGTGGTGGTACGGCGCTTCGGGCTGCGCGGGCACGAGGCCGCGACGCTGGAAGAGGTTGGCGACGAGATCGGCCTGACCCGCGAGAGGGTTCGCCAGATCCAGGTGGAGGCGCTCAAGAAGTTGCGCCGCGTTCTCGAGAAACAGGGGCTTTCGATGGACAACATCTTCAACGAATAGTCGCCATGTCAGGAGAAGGCAGCCGACTATCAGGTCGGCTGCATATTTTCTGCATGCTGTTGGGGTATTATTAGCGTCCTCATGATGCAGGGATGAAAAAGGGAAAAGAACATATGCTTCGCCCACCTTTCGCACGACGCTTTCCACGCCGCGGCCTGGCAGTTCTCGTCGGTTTCCTCATGACCGGCAATGCCCAGGCTGCTGATCTCTGGACCATCGCCCAGGATGCGCTGGACAACGACGCCGAACTCTCCTCCACCCAGGCCGGCTTCCGGGCCACCGAAGCTGCTCGAGACGTGCAGCGCGGTACGCTGCTGCCGCAGATCTCAGTGGGCGGCAACGCATCGCACTCACGGGTCTACAACAGTGCCAACGGCCAGTTAGGTGAGGGAGGACAAGGGGGCGGATCCCCTTTCGTCCAGGACGATACGGTCAACTCCATCGGCCTGAGCCTGGACGCCGAGCAGGCACTCTACGACCCCAGCCGCCGTGCCCAGCTCGAACAGGCCGAGCGTGAGATCGATCGTGATGCCCTGGGCGTCGATGCGGCCACCCAGCAACTGCTTTTCAACGTGGCCAACTCCTACTTCGAAATCCTCCGGGCCCACGATATCCTCAGTGCGCGACGTGCCCAGGAAGTGGCTATCAGCCGGCAGTTGGAACAGGCACGCGAGCGTTTCGAGGTAGGCCTGATCGCGATCACCGACGTGCACGAGGCGCAGGCTTCCTACGATCTGGCCCGCGCCCAGCGCATTGCCGCGGAGGGGGCCATGCAGGTCAGCTTCGAGGCGCTGGAGCGTTTGACCGGGCACCGCTACAACAGCATCGGTGCGCTGGACGAGGAAGTGCCTATCACCCCTCCCGAACCGGCCGACCGTGAGGAGTGGGTCGCACTGGCGATGGCCAACAGTCCGTTGGTGTTGGCGGCCGAGGCTGGTATCGAAGTGGCACGCAGCAGCGTCGAGGTAGCCCGCGCAGGCCAGCGGCCAGTGGTGTCGGCCTTCGCCAGCTACGGCTGGGCGGACAGCGATCGTACGGGGGCGGATTACCAATCGGAGAGCCAGGTCGGATTGCGTGCCAGCCTGCCGCTCTATACCGGTGGCTCGACCCAGGCGCAGATCCGCCAGAGTGGGTTTCTGCTCGAAGCCAGCCAGTACGACTTCGAAGCGCAGCGGCGCGATACCATCCAGCAGGTGCGCTCCTCCTTTACGCTGGCCAACAACAACGTCGAGACCGTCGAGGCGCGGCGGCAGGCGATCGTTTCCAACCAGAGCGCCCTCGAGGCGACCCGTTCGGGTTACGAAGTAGGAACGCGTAACATCGTCGACGTCCTCAACGCCGAGCAGAACCTGTTCAACGCCATTGCCGAGCATGCCGAGGCACGTTACGACTATGTGCTCAGCCTGTTGCAGCTGCAACTGCAGGCCGGGCTGCTCGGAGCGGACTCGATCCAGGCTGTCAACGCCTGGCTCTCCGAACAGGAGCGGGTATCGTTGGAGCTACCTGACGAAGCGAATAACAACCCGGTCATGAACATCGGCGAGCGCCCACGAGCGCCGTCATGAGGAATTGCTGGTCATCGTGAAAAATTGGGTGTTATGTTTCAAGAACCACCGCGAAATCGGTGGTTTTCTTCGTGAAATGGCTCTGTATATGAAAGATAATCTTTCGCCGTTTCACTCTTTGGGAGGTCGCCATGGCGAGGCCCCTGATCGCCGATATCGATCTTGACGCCTTGCGTCACAACTATGCCCTGGCCCGTGGACTGGCCGGCGACAGCCAGGCCTTGGCGGTGATCAAGGCCGATGCGTACGGGCATGGCGCCGTGGCCTGTGCCCGCGCCCTGGAGTCGCTGCCTGAGGGTGAGCGTCCGCCCGCCTTCGCCGTGGCTTGCCTGGAGGAAGCCGAGGCCTTGCGCCTGGGTGGTATCGAGTCGCCCATCGTATTGCTCGAAGGCATTTTCGAGGCAGCGGAGCTGGCTCGCGTCGAGGCGCTCGGGCTATGGATGGCGGTGCATAGCGAGTGGCAGCTCCAGGCCTTGCTGGAGCATCGTCCGGCCCGGCCGATCCCGGTCTGGGTCAAGGTCGATTCCGGCATGCACCGGCTGGGCTTTGCCCCAGAGCAGGTGGAAGCGGTGTGGCAGCGCCTGGCGGCAGCCCCCGAGTATGCCACCGGCCTGCAACTGATGAGTCATTTCGCCACTGCCGATGCCGCCGATGCCGGTTACTTCGAGACCCAACTGGAACGCATGCGCGACCTGGCGCAGCGCTTGAAGGCACCGCTGTGCCTGGCCAACTCCCCGGCCACCCTGGCCTGGCCGCAGTCCCATGGTAGTTGGGTCCGGCCCGGAGTGATGCTGTATGGCAGCGATCCGCTGGAACGATCCAGCGAGGTCAGCCGTCGGCTGCAGCCGGTGATGACGCTTCGCTCCGAGATCATTGCCCTGCGTGACCTGGCGGAGGGTGAGCCGGTAGGCTATGCCGGTCGCTGGCGGGCGCCGCGGCCATCGCGCATTGCAGTGGTGGCTTGCGGTTATGGCGACGGCTATGATCGGCATGCCGTCGATGGCACGCCGGTACTGGTGGCCGGGCGGCGCACGGCGATTGCCGGCAAGGTTTCGATGGATATGTTGATGGTGGATGTCACCGACATACCCGAGGCCCAGATCGGCAGCGAGGTGATACTATGGGGCAGGTCCCGCCATGGGGCGGTGCTATCGGTCGATGAAGTGGCACGCCACTGCGATACCATCAGCTACACGCTGCTGACCGGTGTCCTGCCCCGGGTACCCAGGCGCTATCACACATGGCCGATCCCGGCATCCTCGTCATGAACAGGACTTGAACGGAACCCTGCATGTCCAAGCGCAATTGGCCCGCATCCTTCGCCCACCCACGGTTCTGGCCGGCCTGGATGGCCATCGGCGCCATGCGGGCAGGTGCCTGGCTACCCTGGCGGCTCAAGCTGGCCATCGGTCGTGGCCTGGGCATGCTGGCCTGGTGGGCCGCGCCGCGCCGTCGTCACATCGTCGATACCAACCTGCGCCTGAGTTTCCCGGAACTTGGTGAGAACGAGCGCGACAGGCTGGTGCGCGAGACCTTCAAGGCCAACGGCATCGGCATTCTCGAGACCGCTACCGGGTGGTGTCGCGACCCCAAGCATCTGCGTCACCGGGTCACCTACAAGGGCCGGCATCATCTGGAGCGGGCGCATGCCCAGGGCAAGGGCGTGTTGGTCGTGGGCATCCACTTCTCCACGCTGGACCTGGGCGGGGCCTTGCATTCGCTCTACTTTCCCTCCGACGTGGTCTACCGGCCCCACAATAACCCGCTATTCGACCGCTTCATGACGCGGGCGCGCAGCCGTATCTTCGGCGAGGCGATAGATCGTCACGACCTGCGTGGCGTGGTACGCCGGATCAAGGCGGGGCATATCGTCTGGTACTCGCCGGATCAGGACTTCGGGCGCGACGTCAGCGTCTTCGCGCCGCTATTCGGCGTCGAGGCGGCAACGATCCGCCTGACCGCCAAGATCGCACGGATGACCGGTGCGCCGGTGGTACCCTTGATGTTCCACCGCAACCCCGACGATCGCACCTACACCATCGAGTGCCGCCCGCCACTCGAGGACTTCCCGAGTGGCGACGAGGTACGCGATGCCACTCTCGTCAACGCCTTCATCGAGGAGGCGATCCGCAAGCACCCCGAGCAGTACATGTGGCTGCATAGGCGCTTCAAGACCCGGCCGGAAGGCGAGCCCGGCTTCTATTGAAAGCGGCATGTTTCCGCGGCATGCGCTGGGATACAAGGCGTCACTGGCAGTTACTTGACGATTCGGTCAGCTCACGTAAGGCTGAAAGGCACCTGTTTGGGTAACTGCGCCGAAGGAGAGTTGGCGCCAAGACAGTCAAGGAGGTCTGTTATGCTCGGCAATGCAATGCTGTTTCTGATCATCGCCATCATTGCGGGGGTGCTTGGTTTCACCGGTATCGCGGGTGCGGCCACCACCATCGCTCAGATTCTGTTCTTCCTGTTCATCGTGCTGTTCATCGTTTCGCTGATCACCGGAAGACGACCGTGACCCTCTACACAATGAGTGAGCTGCAACGACAAGAGGCCTCGCCAATGGCGAGGCCTCTTGCCTGGTAGTGCATCCTCAGGCGTCGATGCGCTTGTACTTCATGCGATGCGGGGTATCGTTGCCGACCCGCTTGCGGTGATCCGCCTCGTACTCGGTGTAGTTGCCCTCGAAGAATTCCACATGGGAATCGCCTTCGAACGCCAGGATGTGGGTCGCGATCCGGTCGAGGAACCAGCGGTCGTGAGAGATCACCAGGGCACAGCCGGGGAAGGCCAGCAGGGCCTCCTCCAGAGCGCGCAGGGTCTCGATGTCGAGGTCGTTGGACGGCTCGTCGAGCAGCAGCACGTTGGCGCCCTGCTTGAGGGTCTGGGCCAGCTGCAGGCGGCCACGCTCGCCGCCGGAGAGATCCTTGAGGAACTTCTGCTGGTCGTTGCCCTTGAAGTTGAAGCGACCGACGTAGGCGCGCGAGGAGACCTCGTAGCCGTTGATGTTGAGGATGTCCTGGCCGTCGGAAACCGCTTCCCATACCGTTTGCTTATCGTCGAGCGCATCGCGTAGCTGCTCGACGTAGGCGACGTCGACGGTCTCACCGATCACCACTTCGCCGTTGTCCGGTTGTTCCTTGCCTGTGATCAGCTTGAACAACGTGGACTTGCCGGCGCCGTTGCCGCCGATGATGCCGACGATGGCGCCCTTGGGCACGCTGAAGGAGAGGTCCTCGTAGAGCAGCTTGTCCTCGAAGCGTTTGGACACCCCGTGGAACTCGATCACCTTGTCGCCCAGGCGCGGGCCGGGCGGAATGTAGATCTCGTTGGTCTCGTTGCGCTGCTGGAAGTCGCCCGACTGCATCTCCTCGAAGCGATTGAGGCGCGCCTTGCTCTTGGCCTGACGGCCCTTGGCATTGGAGCGCACCCACTCCAGCTCGTGCTTGATCGCCTTCTGGCGCGAGGCTTCCTGCTTGGCTTCCTGCTCCAGACGCTTCTCCTTCGATTCCAGCCACTGCGAGTAGTTGCCTTCGAAGGGAATGCCGTGCCCGCGGTCGAGTTCGAGTATCCAGCCGGCCACGTTGTCGAGGAAATAGCGGTCGTGGGTGATCGCCACCACCGTGCCCGGATAGTCGTGCAGGAAGCGCTCGAGCCAGGCCACCGATTCGGCATCCAGGTGGTTGGTGGGCTCGTCGAGCAGCAGCATGTCAGGGTTGGAGAGCAGCAGGCGGCACAGTGCCACACGGCGCCGCTCGCCGCCGGAGAGATGGCCCACCTGGGCCTCCCAGGGCGGCAGGCGCAGTGCCTCGGCGGCGACTTCCAGCTTGCGCTCGAGGTTATGCGCATCGGCGGCCTCGATGATGTTCTCCAGGCGCGCCTGCTCGGCGGCGAGGGCATCGAAGTCGGCGTCCGGCTCGGCGTAGGCGGCATAGACGGCATCGAGCTTGGCCTGCGCTTCCTTGATCTCGCCCAGTGCCTCTTCCACGGTCTCGCGCACGTTCTTGTCGTCGTCGAGCTGCGGCTCCTGGGGCAGGTAACCGATGTTGATGCCGGGCATGGGGCGCGCCTCGCCCTCATGCTCCTTGTCGACGCCGGCCATGATGCGCAGCAGGGTCGACTTGCCAGCACCGTTGAGGCCCAGCACGCCGATCTTGGCGCCCGGGAAGAAGGACAGCGAGATATCCTTGAGAATCTGTTTCTTGGGCGGAACGACCTTGCCCACCCGATTCATGGTGAAGACGTATTGCGCCATGGAATTCCACTGGGTTGAGGGTTTCAGTGGCCACGATGATAGTGGCCGTACAGGGCAAAGGCCAGCGCCGTAGCGCTTGGTATCTCGGGGATGGGCCGCAAGGCGGGCTTGGGGCGAATTCGACGAGGCATCCGGGGATGCCTCGTGGCAGGGGGCCGTCGACTACTCCTCTTCTTCCTCTTCGTCGAGCAGCATCCAGTCGTCTTCGATGGCGCGCTGCAGGCGCCGTTCTTCGAGCAGGGCCTCGACGCGGCGTCGGGCACGCAGGGTGTCGGCGCGGCTCGAGGTGCGGGGACGCACGTACTCGTCGTCGTTCACCGCTTCGAGGAATTCTTCGTCGTCGTGAGAGTCGTTGACAAGGGGTTCATGGCTCATGCGAAATCCTCCCATGGCCCGGTGTCGACCGCTCGGCGATCGACGTGTCGCACTTTCGCTTCGCGTCCGAAGCGACGGACCTGAAGCGCCATCGGTACCAATGGTTGGCACCTGACGGCTATATATATCCGGGAAGCGACGAGAGCAAGCCCTGCGTGAAATTTTTTGCGTGACCGAAGGTATCGGGAGAGGCCGCGCCATGCGGCCCGCTATTGTTCGACTTCCGGCAAACGCACGGCCGAGGCGGCGGCGGCCAGTGCCATGAAGGCCAGGGCCACCAGCAGCGAGGCGGTGCCCAGCCACTGCGCCAACACTCCTGTCGCACCGCCCACCAGCAACATCATGCCGCCGGTAAGAGTGTTCGAGAGCGCTACGTAGAGGGCACGCCGGTCCTGCCCCGCCATGTCGACCAGATAGGTCTGGCGACCCAGGCGCACGCCGGCATGGACGATGACAAGCAGAGCATAGACGATGGCGTAAGGCCATACCGTTTGCGTCCACTCGCCCGGCAGCCAGGCGATACCGGCACCGAGCAGACAGCAGGTCGCGGCTCCCAGGCCGGTGTCGCGCAGCACGGTGCGGCTCGAGGCATCGGCGCGCTTGCCCCACACTGGGTTGGCCAGCATGCCCGCCACACCCGACATCACGACCAGCACACCCAGGCCGCCCAGCTCGGCGCCGCTCTGCTGCTGGCCGAGCAGGGCGACGTAAGGTAGCGCCAGGGCGCTGGCCAGCAGCAGCGAGCGCGACAGGTTGAAGTGCAGGAAAGCGCGATCGTCACGTAGCAGGCGCAGCCCTAGCTTGATGCTGTTCCAGGCGTTCTCACCGCCTTCCACCGCGCCGGGCTCCTCCTTGATGCGAGCCGCGCACGCGGCGTTGAGCAGCCAGCCCAGGGCGGCGATGCCCAGCAGGGCCGCAAGGGCCAACTCGCCGGGGCGCTCCTCGAACAGCATCAGGGTGCCGCCGGCGGCCAGGGTCACGGCGCCGGCGACACTGCCGCTCCAGCCCAGCAGGTTGCCGCGTCGGCCCTTGGCGATGGTCTTGCCCAACACGTCCTTGGTGGCGATGGAGGAGAGCCCGCGAGCCAGCGACAGGGCAATCAGTGTGGCCAGCACCAGGGCTCCGCCCAGGCTGCCCTGGCCATACAGGGCGAGCAGGGCGAGACTCGCGGCGGCCAACGCCTGGATGACACCGCCGATCACCCACGCCCATTTGCGCTGCGGCTTGAGGCGAATGAAGCCGGCGACGAACAGTTGCGGCAGTAGCGCACCCGACTCACGAATCGGTACCAGCAGCCCGACCATCCACAGCGGAGCGCCGATCACCCCGAGCAGCCAGGGCAGTACCAACCTGGCGCTGGAGAGTTCGTCGGCCAGCTTGTTGCCCAGGGCGGCGAACAGGTGCAGGAAGAAGTTGTGCGGCTGCTCGCGGCACGCTGCGTCGGGAATGTCCTTGCACATGCGACTGTCGTCGTCACCCGTCAACCGCTCGTAGAGGCGCGACTGGCTGATCTCTCGTTCGGCCATTCAGGCTCCTTGGCTGCTATCATCCCCATTCCATTCGTCTCCATTCCATTGTTGCGACAGGGTGTCCGCATGTCACGCATTCGCATTCATTACTGCACCCAATGCCAGTGGCTGCTGCGCAGCGCCTGGCTGGCCCAGGAACTGCTTTCCACCTTCGGCGAGGAACTGGAGGAGGTGGCGCTGGTGCCCTCCCACGGGGGCTACTTCGAAATCTTCTATGACGACGAATCGTTGTGGGAGTGCAAGCGCGACGGCGGCTTTCCCGATAGCAAGCAGCTCAAGCAGCGGGTACGCGACCGGCTCGATCCCGGACGGGACCTGGGGCATATCGACCGATGAGAGCGGCGATGATGGGGGCGGATACCCTACGCCAGGATCGCGCGGCGATGCTCTTCGGCCTGGGGGCAGTGGCGTTGTGGTCGACCGTTGCCACTGCCTTCAAGGTGGCGTTGGCCTACATGTCGCCGTTGGAACTGATGTGGCTGGCGTCGCTGGTGTCGTGGCTGTTGATGGGGGTGATGGTGGTTCGCCAGGGCCTTCTCGGCGAGGCGTTGCGGCATGGTTGGCGCACTGCTGCCTGGGCCGGTCTGATGAATCCGGTGGCTTACTACCTGGTGCTGTTCGGCGCCTACGACCGCCTGCCGGGACAGGAGGCCATGGCGCTCAACTACACCTGGGCGCTGGCCATGGCCTTTCTTGCAGTGCCACTGCTTGGCCAACGACTGACGCGCGTCGACGTACTGGCAGGGTTGGTCGCCTATTCGGGCGTATGGGTGATCGCCACGCGGGGGCAGGTGCTGAACGTGGCCTTCGCCGATCCCCTCGGCGTGGGAATGGCGCTGGCTTCCACCCTGCTCTGGGCGCTCTACTGGCTGCTCAACGTGCGCGACCGGCGCCCGCCGCTGGTGGCCCAGTGGCAGAACTTCAGCGTCGGCCTGCCGGTGCTCACGTTGCTGATGCTGCTTGGCCCCGGCTTTTCCTGGCACGGCTGGGCGGCCGTGGGCGCCGGGGTTTACGTCGGCCTGTTCGAGATGGGTATCGCCTTCGTGCTGTGGCAGATGGCCATGCATCGGGTGTCGCGCACGGCCAAGGTCTCGAACCTGATCTTCCTGTCGCCGCCGGTGTCGCTGCTGCTGCTCTACCTGGTGGTCGGCGAGCCGATCCTCGTCTCCACCCTGGTCGGGCTGGTGCTGATCCTCGGCGGGCTCGGCCTGCAGCAGTGGCAAAAAACTCCCGGGGCGGCGGCTCAGGAGAGTAGCTGATACTCGAACAGCAGCTGCTTGAAGTCCTGGCGCTGATGGGCGAAAAGGTAGACCGATACCTGTTCCTGCTCCGGCCAGAAACGATAGATGACCCGGTAGCCGTCGAACAACAGTTCGCGGTAGTGAGCTATGCCCAGCTCCAGGGCCAGGCGGCAGACAGGATAGGTGCCGGGACGCTCGGCAAGACGCTGCAGGGCAGTACTGACGAGTCGCTGGGTGTAGGCGTGCGCTTCCGCCGGTGCCCACTCCTGGTGATCGATCAGGAAGTGACGACAGCTGCGAAGTGACCGAAGCGCAGTATCTTCGAGGGTGACGGGAAGGGGAGGGGTCACAATTGCTTGCCCAACTCAGCCTTCTCATCTTCCTTCAACCGCGCCATGAACTCCTCGGCGCTCATGGTCTTGCCTTCCTCACGACTCTTCTCGCCCAGGCTCAGCAGCTTGAGCAGGGCGATGGCCTGCTCGCGGCGCTCATGGGCGGCATAGGACTCCACCACGTAGGTGGGCTTGCCCTTCTGGGTGATGACCAGGGGCTCCTCGACGTTGAGCGTGGCCGCATTCTGCTTGAGGTAGCTGATGGTCTCGGTGCGCATGAGGACACTCCTGATGAATTTCCAGTAGTCTGAGTATAGCCCGCAAATGGACCATTGGCTATGGATGTCACTCCCGTGCGGTTTCGGCCAGCTCCACGCCGTTGCCTTTCAGCAGCGGCGCCAGTTCCGGCCACACGTTGTCGAGAATGATCGGCTGTGCGTCGCTGGTGGGGTGAATGCCGTCGTCCTGCATCATGCCTTCCACGAGTGCTACTCCCTCGAGCAGGAAGGGCACCAGCGGTGTATCGTAGTTATCGGCCAAGCGGGTGAACACATCGGTGAAGGCGCGGCGGTAAGCCGGCCCGTAGTTGGGCGGAATGTCGATGCCGAGTAGCAAGACTCCGGCACCAGTGGTCTGGCTGGCCTCGATCATGCCGGCCAGGTTGGCTTCGAGCTGGCTGGGCGGCAGGCCGCGCAGGCCGTCATTGCCGCCCAGTTCGAGCAGAACGATGTCCGGTTCGTGCTGTCCGAGTAGCTCGGGGAGCCGGCTGGCACCACCGCTGCTCGTTTCGCCGCTGATGCTGGCATTGACCACCCGTGCGTGTCCGTCGAGCCGCTCTTGCAGCAGGCTGACCCAGCCTGTTTCCTGTTCGATGCCATAGGCAGTGCTCAGGCTGTCTCCCATGACCAGCACTACCGGCCTCTCGGCAGCCATGGCCGCCGAGGCCGCCAGCATCATGGCGAGCAGCATGGCGCCGGTCGAGCCAGGGAAGCGTGCACGCCACCGGATTGGCCAGGCTCGATACATACCGATCACACCAATGGGGAAACCTTTCACCATGTCCGACTCCTCGATTCGAGATGCTGTAGCGCCCGCCACGACTTCCGGCTCCAGGCGTGATGCCAGACCGATTCTACATGCTCGGCAACTGAGCAAGCAGGTCGTGAGCGGAGAGCGGCGGCTCACCATTCTGAGTGGTTTGACGCTCGAAGTGTTCCCCGGCGAGAGCGTGGCGATCCTCGGGCAGAGCGGGGCGGGCAAGTCGACCCTGCTCGGGTTGCTGGCGGGGCTCGATGAGCCGAGCGGCGGTGAGCTCGAGCTGTTTGGCGAGACATTGGGCAAGCTCGACGAGGACGGTCGCGCCCGGCTGCGTGCCGGTCAGGTCGGTTTCGTGTTCCAGAATTTCCAACTGCTGCCGACCCTCACGGCGCTGGAGAACGTGCTACTTCCTCTCGAGCTTTCGCCGTTGCCCGATGCCTCGGCGCGGGCGCGTGACTGGCTGACCCGGGTCGGGCTCGGTGAACGCCTGGATCACCTGCCCAAGCAGCTTTCCGGCGGCGAACAGCAGCGTGTTGCGCTGGCGCGGGCCTTTGTCACCGGCGCCGAGCTGGTCTTTGCCGACGAGCCCACCGGCAACCTGGACCAGGCGACCGGAGGGCGTATCATCGAGCTGCTGTTCCAGCTCAACCGCGAGGCTGGGACCACCCTGATACTGGTGACCCACGATCACGCCCTGGCGGCGCGATGCGATCGCTGCCTGCGTCTGGAGGAGGGGCGGCTGGTCGAACTCGTGCGCGACGAGGTGGGCGCATGAGCCGAACGTCGAACCGCTCAACCGGTGCCAACCTGCTGCGGCTTTCCGCCCGTGGGCTCCTGCGCGACCTACGTGCCAGCGACGTTCGGGCGCTATTCGTTGCCCTGGCCCTGGCAGTGGCGGCTTCCACCATGATCGGTTTCTTCCTCGACCGCCTGGACCGCGGCCTGACCCGCCAGGCCGGACAACTGCTGGGGGGCGACCTGGTGCTGGAGCAGAGCCGCCCCTTCGACGACGGGCTGCGTCGTATGCTGGAAGAGGCCGGGATGACGCTGAGCGACCAGGTCGACATGGTGACCATGGTCAGCCTGGGCGAGGCCTTTCAGCCGGCAAGCCTGAAGGCGGTCGACAGCGTCTACCCTCTTTACGGTCAAGTCTACGTCGACCGGGGCGCAGGCAGCGAAACCGTGAACCATGGACCCGCCCCCGGCGAGGCCTGGCTGGCGCCTCGTTTGGCGCTGCTGCTCGAGGCCGAGCTTGGCGATCGCATCCAGGTGGGCGAGGGCGAACTGACGGTGACCGGCCTGATCGAGCGCGAGCCGGATCAGTCCGCCGGCTTCGGTAATTTCAATCCACGCCTGATGGTGCATGTCGATGACCTCGACGCCACCAATCTGATACAGCCCGGCGCACGGGTGGAGTTCGAGCTGCTCGCCGCCGGCCCGCCCCAGGCGCTGGAGCGGCTGGCTCCGTTGCTCGAGCGGCTGCGCCGCGATGGGGTCGAGGTGCGTGACGTGCGCCGCGACCGCCCGGGGCTCGGCAATGCCCTGGAGCGGGCCGAGAAATACCTGAGCCTGGCCGGTCTCGCCGCCGTGCTGCTGGCCGGCGTGGCGGTGGCGATGGCGACGCGGCGTTATGTCGAGCGGCATCTCGATACGGCTGCGCTGCTGCGCTGCTTCGGTGCCACCCAGCGTGACCTGACCTGGCTGTTTGCACTGCAGTTGCTGTGGCTGGCATTGGCGGCGTCGTTCCTGGGAGCGTTGCTGGGCCTGGCCGGGCAGGCCGCGTTGCTGGCCTTGCTGACCACTTTCCTGCCGCTTACGCTGCCGCCGCCGGGCTGGCTGCCGCTGTGGCTTGGTGTGTTGACGGCGCTGGCGGTGCTGGTCGGCTTCGCCGGGCCGACGCTACTGCGACTCAAGCGTGTCAGCGCGCTCAAGGTGCTGCGCCGCGAACTCGATCCGCTACCGGCTGCGGCCTGGCTGGTCGTGCTGGTGGCCAGTCTGGTCTTCGGGGGACTGTTGTGGCTCTATTCCGGCGACTTCGGCCTGGCGGCCTCGTTGCTGTTGGGTGGCCTGGTCATGCTGGTAGTGCTGTGGGGGCTGGGGGTGTTGCTGCTCGGCCTGGTGCTGCGTCTCGCGGCTCGCCTGCCGCAGGGACGCAACAGTGGCGAGCTGCCCCAGGCCGTGCGCCTGGGGGGGCGCCAACTGGCCAGGCGCCGTAGTGCCAGCCTGGGGCAACTGCTCGCCTTTGCAGTGACCTTCTTCGCCATGGCGATGATTGCCCTGGTGCGCGGGGATCTGCTCACCACCTGGCAGGCCCAGCTCCCCGAGGACACACCCAATTACTTTGCCATCAACATCCAGCCCGGCGAGCGCGAGGCGTTCATCGCCACCCTTGATGCCAATGCCGACGACCGCACGGCGCTGTATCCCATGGTGCGTGGGCGTCTCACCGCGATCAACGGCGAACCGGCCAGCGAAGCGGTGCCGGTGGAGTCGCGCGGCGACGGCTCGCTGCGCCGTGAACTCAACCTCACCTGGCAGGCCGAGCTGCCGGAGGGCAACCGGGTGGTGGCCGGCCGCTGGTTCGATGATCTGGAGAGCGCACCGGCGGGGGCTGGCTGGCTAGGGGCAATGGATGCCGAGCCCCGGCAGGCCACGGTGCCGATCTCGCTCGAGGACGGCCTGGCCGAACGCCTGGGGTTGGCACTCGGCGACCGGATGACGTTCACCATCGGTGGCGAGGAGATCGTCGGCGAGGTGGCGAGTCTGCGCAACCTGGACTGGGACAGCTTCCGTCCCAACTTCTTTGTCATCTTCCCGCCGGGGGTGCTGGAGCGCTTCGGCCACAGTTTCATCACTGCTTTCCACCTCGAGGCGGGGCAGGGCGAGACACTGCGCCAACTGGTACAGGGCTTCCCGAGCGTATCGCTGCTCAATATCGATGCCATTCTGGCCCAGGTACGCGATGTGGTGACCCAGGTCACGAGAGCGGTGGAGCTGGTACTCGCCTTCGTGCTGCTGGCTGGCGTGAGCGTGCTCTACGCGGCGCTGACCGCAAGCCGCCCGGCTCGCGCACACGAGAGTGGCCTACTGCGAGTGTTCGGCGCCGGAGGACGGCTCATTTCCCGCGTGCAGGGGGCCGAGTTCGCCATACTGGGCTTGGCCAGCGGCCTGATGGGCGCGTTGCTGGCCGAGCTGGCCACCGCAGGCATCTATGTCGCCTGGCTCGACTTGGCGCCGCGGCTGCATCCGTGGCTGTGGGTAGTACTTCCCCTGGGCGGCGCGCTGCTGGTTGGCGCCATCGGTCATGCACTGTCGCGCGGATTGCGGCGGCAGGCGCCGGCGGCGAGCTTGGGCTTGCTGGGAGAAACCTAAACCCTGCATGAGAAATTCTGCACCCGTTCATGACGGCCTTTCATGTGAAAGCCGTCATGGGCTGGGGTATCATGGCGCATCCTGACTTTCCCCCGTATGCGAGGTTCCCCGCCGATGTTCAGCCGAGACATGACGATTGCCGGCTTCGATGACGCCCTGTTCGATGCGATGCAAAAAGAGGTCGCTCGCCAGGAAGCGCACATCGAGCTGATCGCTTCCGAGAACTATGCCAGCCCCCGCGTTCTCGAGGCCCAGGGCAGCCAGCTGACCAACAAGTACGCGGAAGGTTACCCCGGCAAGCGTTACTACGGCGGCTGCGAGTACGTCGACATCGTCGAACAGCTGGCCATCGACTACGCCAAGCAGCTGTTCGGCGCCAGCTATGCCAACGTTCAGCCGCACTCCGGTTCCCAGGCCAACAGTGCCGTGTTCCAGGCGCTGGTCAAACCGGGCGACACGGTGCTGGGCATGAGCCTCGATGCGGGTGGGCACCTGACCCACGGTGCCAAGCCGAACTTCTCCGGCAAGCACTACAACGCCGTGCAGTACGGCATCGACGACAGCGGCCGCATCGACTATGAGGAAGTGGCGAGGCTGGCCCGCGAGCACCAGCCGAAGATGATCATCGCCGGCTTCTCCGCCTACTCCCAGATCATCGACTGGGCCAAGTTCCGCGAGATCGCCGACGAGGTGGGCGCCTACCTGCTGGTCGACATGGCACACATCGCCGGCCTGGTCGCCGCCGGGATCTACCCCAGCCCGCTGCCCCATGCTCACGTGGTGACCACCACGACGCACAAGACCCTGCGCGGTCCGCGCGGCGGCCTGATTCTTTCCTCAGAGGGCGACGCCGAGATCGAGAAGAAGCTGCAGTCCGCCGTCTTCCCGGGTGGCCAGGGTGGCCCGCTGGAGCACGTCATTGCCGCCAAGGCGGTATGCTTCAAGGAAGCCATGGCGCCCGAGTTCAAGACCTACCAGCAGCAGGTGGTCAAGAACGCCCAGACCATGGCAGGCGTGTTCATCGAGCGCGGCTATGACGTGGTCTCCGGAGGCACCGAGGATCATCTGTTCCTGCTCTCGCTGATCAAGCAGGGGCTGACCGGCAAGGATGCAGACGCCGCCCTGGGCCGCGCTCATATCACCGTCAACAAGAACGCCGTGCCCGGCGATCCGCAGAGCCCGTTCGTCACCTCTGGCTTGCGCATCGGTACCCCCGCCGTGACCACGCGTGGTTTCGGCGAGAATGAGTGCCGTGAGCTGGCCAGCTGGATCTGCGACATCCTCGACGTGATGACCAGGGGCGAGAGTAGCGAGGGCGTCGAGGCTGAGGTCAAGGCCAAGGTCGAGGCGGTGTGTGCCCGTCTGCCGGTGTATCGTGACTGACCGCGTTACCTCATTACCAATAGCCTCAGAAAGCGCTCCGCCTTGGCGGGGCGCTTTTGGTTTGTTGGCCCCCACGGTAGGCTGAGGTCTGGCAAGGATCGAGCAATGGGCATCGGGATCCAGGGGGGCAGTGTGGCAGGAATACGTGGTCAGGGGGCCATGGATCGTCGCTGGCGCCATTGGCAGCGCCTGGGAGGGGCAGCGCTAGTCGCGTTAGTGGTGGCGGCAGCGCTGGAGCTATTACCATGGAAACTGCTCGAGCGGCTCGAGTGGCAGGTCTACGACCAGCGCGTGCGCCTCGACCAGATTGGCACTCAGGACCCGGCCCTCAAGATCATCGATATCGACGAGCGCAGCCTGCAGGCACTGGGCCAGTGGCCTTGGCCGCGCACACTGTTGGCGGAACTGATCGAGACGTTGTTCGAGGAGCACGACGCCGCTTTGCTGGGCGTGGATGTGGTGTTCGCAGAGCCCGAGACAGCGCTGTGGCAACGCCATTGGGAGCAGCTACGCGAGCAGTATCCTGTGCTCGAGGAAGCATCGCTGCCCGACGATGGCGATCAGCGCCTGGCCGAGGTGCTGGCCGGCTATCCGGTGGTGCTGGGCTACTATTTTCAGTCAGATACGTCGGCGCAAGCACTGTCTTCGAGCGGGGCGCTGCCCGAACCGCTCGACCTGGCCGAAGCGCCCCCCCTGCCACTCCCCGAACCCGGCCGCTTCACCGGTAACCTCGAGGTGCTGCAACAGGCCGCCATGGGGGGAGGCTTCTTCGACAATCCGCGTGTCGATGCCGACGGTGTCTATCGGCGCATGCCGATGCTACAGCGCTGGCAGGACGAGGTATATCCGGCACTGCCGCTGGCCATGCTGCTTACTCTGTTGGGACAGCCCCAGGTGTCTCTCGTGGTTGCCGAAGGAGCCGGCCAGCCCCAGCTCGAAGCCCTCGACGTGGGTGGCTTCGAGATCCCCGTGGACGGCCGGGGCGCCGCACTGGTGCCCTGGTACGGGCCGCGCGGGCACTTTGATTACGTCTCGGCGGTGGATGTACTGGAGGGGGAGATGGCGCCTGGCGAACTGGCCGGTACCACCCTGATACTGGGAGCCTCGGCGCCGGGCCTGATGGACCTGCGTGCCACCCCGGTGGGAGCGGTGTTTCCTGGTCCGGAGATTCATCTGAACCTGCTCGCCGGCATGCTGCATCAGTCGTTCATGGCCGACCCGCCTTGGGTGGCCGGTGCCGAGCTGGTGGCCCTGGTAGGCCTGGGCGCGTTGATGGTGGTGCTCTATCCGCTGCTCGGTGCGCCCTGGCTGATGGCGCTCAGCGTGGTACTGGTGGCGCTGAGCCTGGGCGGCAACTGGTGGGCCTGGCAGCAGGGGCTGGTGTTGCCGTTGGCGGGCCTGCTGGTGCTATTGGTGGTGCAGTTGCTGTGGCATCTGAGTGCCAACCTGCTACGCAGCCATTGGCAAAAGCAGTGGGTGGCGGCCCGTTTCGGCCAGTACGTACCGCCAGCGCTGGTCGAGGACATGGTGGACAGCGACGAGGACTTCGGGCTTGCCGGCGAGGAGCGTGAGCTGACCGTGCTGTTTTCGGACATCCGCGACTTCACCGCATTTGCCGAGTCGCTGACGCCGCGCGAGCTGACGGAGGTGATGAACCGTCTACTGACGCCGCTGACCGCGGCGATTCATCTCCATGGCGGCACTATCGACAAGTATATGGGAGATGCGGTGATGGCCTTCTGGGGGGCACCGTTACGTGATCCCGACCACGCCGAACATGCGCTGCACGGGGCTTGGGCCATGCGCGAGGCGCTGGAGGCGGTCAACCGCGAGCTGCACGCCGAGGGTAAGCCGCCGCTGTCGATGGGGCTTGGCCTCAACAGCGGCGAGATGAGCGTCGGCAACATGGGCTCACGCTTTCGCATGGCGTATACGGTGATGGGCGATAATGTCAATCTCGGCTCGCGTCTGGAGGCATTGACCAAGACCTATGGCGTTGCCGTGATCGTCAGTGAGTCGGTGGTGGCACGAGCGCCGGCTTGGATATTCCGGCGACTGGACCGGGTGCGGGTCAAGGGGCGTAAGGCGCCGCTGTGGATCTATGAACCGCTGGGGTTGGCGGCCGTGGTATCGGGCCCCCGTCAGCAGTGGGTAGGGGCCTATGAAGCGGCCGTCGAGTGCTATCAGCAGGGCGACTTCAGCGACGCCGAGGCGGCCTTCAGGGCGCTGCCCGACGATGACCCGGTGACCCAGCTCTATCTGGCGCGGTTGGCTGAGCTGCGCCGCCAGCCACCCAGTGAGTGGGATGGGGTGTGGCGGCACCTCGACAAGTGAGGCGTGCCCGCACTACTCAAGGCGCTCGAACACGCCGCTGCCGCCGAAGATGGCATCGTCGTTCCAGGCTTCGATGATGGCCATGATGGCGTCGGCGTCCTCGCCGACATAGCGACCGGTAAGGCTGGCGCCATCGAAGAAGCTCTCTTCGACAATCTCCAGCGCTACACCGTCGAGGCTGAAATCCTCAGGCAACTCGGCTACCCCGAGAAGCTCGCCCATGTCGCCCTCGAAACGGAGGAATAATTCTAGATCGCCAAACCGACTCATCCATATTTGACCCTCTTCGATAGGCATGGGGTCTTGCTCGCCGTCGAGATCGATCAGTGCCGTACCGTCCTGCCAGTCGAAGATGAAGACGCCCTCCGGAAACTCCTGAAGTGCTTCCTGAGCGCTGTCGGGCAACGTATCACTGATCATCATCTCCGGCGTGGCGCTGATAAAGGCCAGTGACTGGGAGAGCTCGTCGCCCTCCGGCAGCGTGGTGCCGGCAGCCCAGTAGCCCCAGGTGATCTCGCCCTCGTTCAGCGCAAAGCCGCCGAGCCCTTCAGGGGCGAGGTTCTGTTCATAGAGTTCGCCGAAGCGTGCGGCGCTGTCGCTGACGCTGAGCAGGGTACTGTCGCTGGCATTTGGGTCGTAGTCGATCCAGCTAGGTTCGGGCTCGGGCTCGGGTTCTGGCTCAGGCTCTGGTTCAGGTTCGGGGGGCTGGATGCTCCGCTCGCGCTGCTGCGTTTCGCTGCTTTCCAGCGACTCCTGTAGCTGTTGTGGGTCCGCGTCAGTCGCCAGCGTCACACCCTCCTGGTCAAGAGTGGCACTGCTGCCGGGGGGGGCTTCGCCAATCTGGCCGAACAGTGCGCTGGCCTCGGGACGCAGCCGCGGTGCTTGGTCGCGTGCGGCAGAGAAGAACACCTCGCCGGGTCGCGCCAGCCGCGTGCCGGCGTCGGTGATGATCGCCACTAGTCCGCTCTCGACCTTGAGGTAGGTACCGGGCTCGGCGTCGGGGAGCGGGGCGTAGCCCTGCTCGGGAACATGCAGCACCGCCAGGCTGGTGCCGCGGATGCCGAGGGTGGCCACTGGGGTGTCGTGGTTGACGTTCTCCGGTGAGGCCTGGCCGATTGCTCCGGTGATGGCACGCATGGCGCCGCGGGCCAACTCGGTGCGTTTCACGCCTTTCTGGTTGTCATCTTCCTGCTGATACTGGGTAAGGGTGTAGTGGCTGTCAGGTTTGATCGCCTGGGTGCCGCCGTCCTGGTAACGAATCTGCACGCTGGCGGCGGGGCCGGTCTCGAGGCTGTCACCGGGGTAGAGATCGTCGCCGCGGCTGGCGCGCAAACGCTCGCCGCCGCGGATGATCTCGGCATCGCCGTGTACGAACATCAACTGACCGGCAGGCGTCTCGGCCAGCGCTGGCAGGCTGAAAAGGCCGATAAAAAACGCGCCACCAAGACCCGAGGCGAGGGACGAGGAGCGTGAGCGGGTCGTATGATTCATGATAGGGCTCCTGGAAGACAGCTGGGTGGCATCAGCTCACAACAGGTAGCTGAGACCCAGGCGAGCCTGAACGCGGTGGTTGTCGAAGAATTCGATGCTCGAATGACGGCGTTCGTAGTCCGCCTTGGCATGCAGCAGCCAGTCGCGATCCAACTGCAGGTACCAGCCTACGCTGGCTTCCCAACTGCGGTCGTGCCGTGCGGCAGGGGAGAAGTCGTTATACAGCGCGAAGCCCTCGTCCTGATAGCGGCGCCAGCGGTGATCGAGGTCGAAGCGCCACTGCTGGCGGTGGCCGACGGGAATGTCGAGGCCCACGCCGAGTCGAAGGTGGTCGAGATCGCCACCGTCGCGCCGGGCCTGACCAGCGTGGCGACCAGCCCGCTCGTGCTCAGCGAGGCCGCTGACACGCAGGGTCCATGCGCCCCGGGGAACCCGTAGCTCCACGCCCAGCCCGGCGCTCTGGTAATCGCTGTCACTGCGCTGGTCGAAGCGGTTGTCGTAGGCGTGGCCATGCCAGCGCAGCTGACTATCCTGGGCCAGCGGGTGGCGGTATTCGGTGCTTAGGCCCCAGCGGCGCAGCAGGCGGCTGAAATCGGTGTCCTGCCAGGCGCGAAGTGCGTCAAGCGAGAGGGTCAGCCGACGCTCGGCGTCGAGGTCGTAGTCCCAGCCGAGACGACCCTGAAGCACCGAGAGATTGTAGGCCTGGGCCTCTTCGCGTTGGTAATAGCGGCTCTGGACACCGGCCTCGAACAGCAGACGCTGGTCCTCGTTGAGCGGCTGGCTGCCGCGATAGTGGCCTGCGAAGCGCTGGAAGTGACTGGACTGACGTGCCAGCTCGATACGGTCGGCTTCTTCGACCAGCGGGCGCAGCGCCTCGGGTATCAGCTGGTTGGGATCGATCAGGAAGCGGCTGGGAAAGCGTTGGGCGTTGCTGTCATAGCCGGTCTCGAGCATCAAGCGCGCCTGGTGCCGAGGAGAGGTGTCGCGCTGGCGTCGTTCGTCAATGGCCCGCTGATAACGCTGCATGGCCTGGCGGGCCTGGGCCGGGGGCTCCAGCGATGCGAGTACGTCCAGCTCGCGCTCGGCGGCATCGATTTGGCCGAGCCGCAGGTAGGCGCCCACCCGCGCCATGCGCGCGGCGGCGTGCTGAGGATCGGTGCGAATCACCCGATCGAGGGCCAGCAGCGCCTGGCTGGGATGGCCGGCACGTAAAGCCGTGACCCCTAACCAGTAGTCGAACTCGGGCGTCCCGGCATGCTGCTGATCAAGTTCGCTCAACTGCTGGTAGGCCGCCTCGGGTGCATCGGCTTCGAGGTGCTGGCGGGCCTCGTCCAGCGGATTCTGATAGGACAGGCTGGCGGGGCTGCCAAGACTGGCGGCGATCACGACCGCTGGCAGTAGATAGATAGCTGGAAGGCGACGCTTGAGGGGAGAGCGGTATGGCATGAGTCACACTGTCATTGTTGTGGTGCGTTCAGAGGCAAAGCCAGCGTTGTCCGTACAGTGCCGCTTCGAGTTCGGCGATGACTTGCTGGCGATATTCCGGCTTTAGATGACTGATCCAGATCTGCGCGGGTGCCTGGTTCAGCCGGCGTAGCAGTTCTGCCACCAGCGCTGGCGTCATGTGGCCCGATGACTCTGCCAGGCGATGGTGGTGGTTGGGAAAAGCACACTCTAGCATCAGGATATCGATCTGGCCCAATGCATTCAGGCGGCTGAGCATTGAGGCGTCGAGCGTGGTATCGCCGCTGAACACGAACCGGGTATCGGGCGACTCGACATGAAACCCGCAGGCCGGTACGCGATGCGTGACCAGAAACGGTGTCACGTTCATCGGCTGGCGATCCTGACAGACGATGGTGTGTCCCGGCGTCAGCGGTGAAAGACGCATTACCGCTCGGTTCCGCGTTGGTAACGTACTGAAGTCCGGCCATAGGTGCTGGTTGAACAGGTGTTTTTTCAGGATATCGATGACCGCCGGCAGGGCATGAACCGTCAGCGATCTGCGCGTATCCGAGAGACGCTCGAAGAGGGTGTCGACCAGCAGTGGCAGGCCGACAACATGATCCAGGTGCGCGTGGCTGAGAAACACGTGCTGGATGGCCGCGGCGTCATCCACTGACAGGTGCGTCAGCCCGGTGCCGGCGTCCAGCAAGACTGTCTCGCCAACGAGGATGGCGGTGGTGGCACTGCCGTCACCCAGTCCACCGCTGGCACCCAGTACATTTATTTTCATTGTTTTAGTATTTTCATTGTCTTAGCGCTCCGTTACGTCACCATGTCTGGCCTGAGAGTGCAAGTCTTGCGGGGCTGTTCGAGCGTGTCAGCGGGTTAGCTTCCTGGCCATGTCGGCGCCAAGGACACCCTGCATGGCGTCCTTGAGGCGCGGGTCGCGGTGGTAGAGTGCTTCGAGATCACGGCGCTGCCAGGCCAGATAGTCCACCGGGCTTTTGGTCACCACGCAGGCACTGGCTGGTTTGCCGGTGACGAAGCTCATCTCGCCTGCGAAGTCCCCTGCACGCAGCGTAGCGCGATGCTGGCCGCCGGCGTGCACCTCGGCCTCGCCGTCGAGCAGCAGAATCAGCTTGTCGAGGGACTGCCCCTGCTCGATGAGAGCGACGTGGGCAGGGCAGCGCTGGCGCCGGGCGGGCCGCAGTACCCTGAGCATTTCTCGTGGCGACAGTATGCGGAAGGTGTGCTGATGCAGCCAACGCTGATCGTCGTCGAGGCTGACAGGGCGCCGAGACATTAGCAGAACGGTGAGATTGACGGCATTGATGACGATAAAAGCGAGCTGCCAGCCAATTGCCGAGTAAAGCGGCGATTCGAGAAAGTAGAAGTAGGGTAGCGTGCTCAGCGCGGCGAGAATGGTAATGGCCCGCAGATAGGCCATGTCGCGCACAATGTAGGCGAGACAGAACAGAAAGTTGGCAAGAAAGAATAGACCCGTGGTCATGATGGCACCGTCCTCTGGCAGCAGCCCTGGTATCGCTGGGTGCGCATGTTACCCACGCCACAAGCCTGGTAGGCAAGTTTTTTAATGCCATTTGTCGCGGCAAGGCGCTGTACTAGATACCATCTCTCCTAACCGGCCACAAACATCCCATCAGGCGGTTTGTGGCCGATATGCGGTTTGCGTCTTGAGGATCCCGTAAGCGATGTGGACAGCTTACGCATCGCAGCCCCTAAGGCCGCCATTCTGCTCTTTCCGCTCCCTGTAAGCCGCTGATATAGCGCCGAGATATCTGGATTCCGCCTCAGCCCGACGACGGCTGCCACGAGGCGGCGATGAGCTTCTCAGGGAGCCGCACCACCCATCATTTCCACCAGGCGCTCCTCGCTGGGCATGCCGTCCACCCGTTCCAGGCGGCCGTCGCGCTGGTAAACCGTGGTTGGTGTGGCGTAAAGGCCCAGCTCATCGAACAGCTGGTTGTTGCGGTAGACCATGTCCTCGATGCGTCGGGGTTGGGCCGAAGGGGTGATCTCGTCAGCGCCAATGCTATGGTCGTACAGGGCCGTCTCGGGATCTTCGGCGCCCAGCATGGCGGCGGCCTTGGCGGGGCTGTCCTGTTGCAGTACTCCCACCATGACGTGGCGCAACTGAACCTCGCCAGCCTCGACCCAGGGACGTGCAGCCTCCCAGAACTGGCGGCAGAACGGACAGTTGGGATCGGTGAAGGTGTATAGCACCCGCGGAGCCTCGGGGTTGCCGTCGATGATCCAATGACTCTCCTCCAGGCGCTGCCAGGCCGCATCTTCCTGGGGCGCACGTACCAGCTCGTCCAACGGTACCTCGGAGAGATCGTTGCCTTCGGCATCGATCAGGGTGCCAACGACGGCGTGCTGGCCATCGGCGGTCACGAATACGGTCATTTCACGCCCTTGATGGCTGGCAGCGTAGCCCGTCAGGCCATCGGGAGCGGGGAAATCGCCATGGATCTCGAGGCCCTCGGCGACCAGAGCGCGAATGGGCGGCGGCCAGTCGTAGGCATGAATCACCGGGACGATGGCGAGCACGGCCAGGGCAGAGGAGAGCAGGGTGAAGCGAAAGGGCATGAGAGGATTTCCTTGGTTGCCGAATCCATCGCTGAGTCGCGTTGACGCATCCGACAGCGCTTTGCAAACGTCGTAGTATGCTGTGCGCTATCTTCCAAGTGCCACGATACAACAAGGAGTCATGAGATGATGCTGTCCCGTTCGCTAGTGGTTGCCACCGGCCTTTCGCTGATCTCGTTCGCGGCCCTGGCCGACCCTCTGATCATCGAACAGGCACAGGTGCGTGCCGTGCCGCCCGGCTCGCCGGCCTCCGCTGCCTTCATGACACTGCACAACCCAGGGGAGCGGGAGGTAGTGCTGGTCACCGCGAATTCGTCGGCGGCAGAAACGCTGGAACTGCACAACCACGAAGACGTGGATGGGGTGATGCAGATGCGCAAGGTTGCCCAGATCACCGTTCCCGCCGGTGAGTCGGTCGAGCTGGCGCCGGGTGGGCTGCACCTGATGCTGATCGGGCTGACCGACCCGCTGGTCGAAGGCGAGCCCGTCGAGATCGAGCTTGGCTTCGAATCGGGCGAATCGCAGCGTCTGGAAGCACCGGTTCAGCAGATTGTGGTAGAGGAACAAGGGCAGCATGGTCACGCGCACGCCCATGACCACAAGCACGATCACGCGCACTAGGCGAGGCCGGCCGGCTGGGGCGCGACGCCGAAGCTGGGCGGGTGATGGGGGAGGGGGTACAATACCGGAGCAAGAAGTATGAATCGTGACCCATGTGTGACCGCTGGGTCGCCCCGCTTCACGTTCGGATCGATACCATGCATTGCCCCTTCTGTGGCGCCCATGACACCCGCGTGACCGACTCCCGCCTGGTAGCGGAGGGCGATCAGGTGCGCCGCCGCCGCCAATGTACCGACTGCGGCGAGCGCTTCACTACCTACGAGACCGCCGAGCTGGTCATGCCCAGGGTGGTGAAGTCCGACGGCTCCCGGGAGACCTTCGATGACCGTAAGCTGCGGGCCGGCATGTTGCGCGCGCTGGAGAAGCGCCCGGTCAGCGCCGAGTCCATCGAGGCGGCGGTGGAGCAGATTCGTCATCGCCTGCGTGCCAGCGGCGAGCGCGAGATACAGGCGCGCGACATTGGCGAAGCCGTGATGCAGGCGCTCAAGCGCCTGGATCAGGTGGCTTATATCCGTTTTGCCTCGGTCTACCGGCGTTTCCAGGACATCGACGAGTTCCGCGCCGAGATCGAACGCCTATCTCAAGAGCCCGGCTTCCCGCCGGGTACCGCCGAGGGCTAGGCCCGCGGGCCTGGCTATCAAGCGCGCGGATACAGCCAGTCTCAACGAAGCATAGGAGCGTTATGGCCAAGCCGACCGATGCTGCCTGGATGGCCCGGGCGCTGCGGCTCGCCCGCCGCGGCCTCTATACCACCCATCCCAACCCTCGCGTGGGTTGCGTACTGGTCAAGAACCGCCGCCTGATCGGCGAGGGCTGGCACGTGCGAGCCGGCGAGCCGCACGCCGAAATCCATGCGCTGCGCATGGCGGGGGAAACCGCACGTCGCGCCACCGCCTACGTGACCCTGGAACCCTGCTCCCACCACGGTCGCACCGGGCCCTGTGCGGTGGCATTGATCGAGGCCGGTATTCAACGCGTGGTGGTGGCCGTGCAGGACCCCAACCCCGAGGTGGCCGGGCGCGGTATCGCCATGCTGCGTGAGGCGGGGGTCGAGGTCGAGGTGGGGCTGCTCGAGGAGGAAGCGCGCAAGCTGAACGTCGGCTTCATCTCCCGTATGACGCGCCAGCGTCCGTTCGTCCGCTTGAAGATGGCCATGAGCCTCGATGGGCGCACTGCCATGCAGTCGGGGGAGTCGCAGTGGATCACCGGACCCCACGCGCGGGAAAACGTACAGCGACTCAGGGCCAGCGCCAGTGCGGTCATGACCGGGGTCGATTCGATCATCTTCGACAATTCGCGCCTGACGGTGCGCGCTTCGCAGCTGGGCCTCGATGATGCCGAAGCCATCGCTGCGCGCCAGCCGCTGCGGGTGGTGGTCGACACCCAGCTACGCCTGCCCCAGGCGGCAGCCTGCCTGCGTGAGCCCGGGCGCACGCTGGTCGCGACGGTGCCCGGGCACGAGCCGCAGCGCCGCACACGCCTGGAGGCGGTCGGCGCCGAGGTGGTGGTGTTGCGTGCTGGCGACGATGGCCGTGTCGATTTGTCGGCGCTGATGCGCTACCTGGCCGAGCAGGAGCTGGTCAACGAGGTACTGCTCGAGACTGGGGCCACGCTGGCCGGGGCGATGCTGGATGCCGGCCTGGTCGACGAGATGCAGCTGTTCGTGGCGCCGACGCTGCTCGGCGGCGAAGCGCGCCCGCTGTTCGCCTTGCCGGGGCTGACACGTATGGCGCAGCAGCGTCCGCTGGAGATCCTCGACATCCGCGCCGTGGGGCGCGACTGGCGAATCACGGCGCGGCCGGAGCGCCGGCAGGAGTAAGCCGCGGCTTCCCAAGCCGTATGCTCCGGGGCAGGCTGCCGGGGAGGTCTTTTTCCAGGGACGGAAAAAGTAGCGTCCAGGGAAGGATTCACAGCGCCTCCCCAGCGGCCTTGGCCCCGGGGCAGCTCGCTTGAGAGAGAGTCTGCTGGCGCCAAGGTACTCGCTACTGGCGCCCGAAGCCGCGCCAATGTACTCGCTACTGGCGCCCGAAGCCGCGCCAATGTACTCTGACGCCCATTCAACGTGGTGCGATTTGGCGACACTGCCTGGCTGCAGTGCGCTATCGTCCTCGAAGTCGTTTGAAAATACGGAGATTCCAACGTGAAATCTTCCTCAGGGGGCCTGGCTTCCATCGCCGAACTGATCGAAGACATTCGGCAGGGCAAGATGGTGATCCTCATGGACGATGAGGGTCGCGAGAACGAAGGCGATATCATCATGGCCGCCGAGAAGGTCGAGGCCGAGCATATCAACTTCATGGCGCGCCACGCGCGCGGTTTGATCTGCATGCCGATGACCCGCGAGCGCTGCGAGCGCCTCAACCTGCCGCTGATGGTTCGCGACAACGGCTCCGGCTTCGGGACCAAGTTCACCTTGTCGATCGAGGCGGCGGAGGGCGTGACCACCGGAATTTCGGCCGCCGATCGGGCGCGTACCGTGCAGGTGGCTGCTGCTCGCAATGCACGTCCCGAGGACATCGTGCAGCCCGGCCACATCTTTCCGCTGATGGCCGAGCCCGGCGGTGTGCTACGCCGTGCCGGTCATACCGAAGCGGCCTGCGACCTGGCCGCCCTGGCCGGCTGCGACCCTAGCGGGGTGATCTGCGAAGTCATGAACGACGACGGTAGCATGGCGCGTCGCCCCGAACTCGAGCGCTTCGCCGCCGAGCACGGCCTCAAGATGGGCACCATCGCCGATCTGATCCACTACCGTATCCACAACGAACAGACGATCGAGCCGGTGGAATCCACGCTGGTCGAGACGGCCGTGGGCAAGCTGACCTTGCACGTCTTTCACGATCGCATCCAGAATGCGCATCATGTGGCGCTGGTCAAGGGGCATCCCAGCCCCGAAGGCCTGACCACCGTGCGGGTGCACCTGGCCGATACCATGCGCGACCTGCTGGGTCTGCAGAAGAGCGAAAGCCGTAACTGGACGACCCACAGCGCGCTGGAAGAGATCGCCCGGGTCGAGCATGGCGTATTCGTGCTGCTTGACGACGGCCGTCCGCACCAGGACTTCCGCGATCAACTGGAAGTCTTCCTCGAGCGGCGGCGTCTGCCGCGCACCAGCGACTCTGACGGTGCCGGCAACTATCTTACCATCGGCACCGGCTCGCAGATCCTGCGCCATCTGGGTGTCGGACGCATGCGGCTGCTCAGCTCGCCGTGGAAATTCTCGGCACTGTCCGGCTTCGATCTCGAGGTGGTCGAGCTGATCGCACCGGGCGAGCAGGAGAGTGCCGCGGATCACTGAACCGGCGCTCGTCCGGTGACGTGACGAGGCGTGTTGGCCGGCACTGGCTGCCGGCCATTCGATTCAGCAGTACCCAAATCGTTTTCAGCAGGACCATTTTCATCAGGAACTAGCGATGCATACCCTGTCTCAACTGGAAGGCAACTTCGTCGACGTCGACGGTCGATACGTGATCGTGGTGGGACGTTTCAACCATCATGTCGTCGACAGCCTGGTCGAGGGCGCCGTGGACAGCCTGGTGCGTCATGGCGTGGATGCCGGAAACATCGATATCGTCCATGTCCCCGGTGCCTGGGAATTGCCGCTGGCGGTCAAGCGTGCCTTGCAGGTGGCGCGTCCCGATGCGGTGATCGCTCTGGGCGCGGTGATCCGTGGCGGCACGCCGCATTTCGAGTATGTAGCGGGTGGCTGCAACGCGGCGCTGGGCAATCTTCAACTGGAGTTCGAGACGCCCATCGCCAACGGCGTACTGACGGTCAACTCGATCGAACAGGCAATCGAGCGTTCCGGCACCAAGGCAGGTAACAAAGGCGCCGAAGCGGCCATGGCTGCCATGGAGATGGTCTCCCTGCTGCGTGGCTTCGGTGACAGCGACGGTCAGAGCGGAGAAGCTTCATGAGTGCATCACGCCCGCAACGCTCCCCTTCTGCGGGCCAGCAAGCGCGGCGAGCGGCCCGCGAACTGGCGGTACAGGGGCTCTATCAGTGGCATATGACCGGCAAGTCGGCCACCTCGATCGAGGCGGAGTTTCGTAGCCAGCAGCCCGATGAAGATCTCGAGGATCACGAAAACTGGGCCAAGGTGATGCAGATCGCCGACCTGGCGCTGTTTCACGAACTGCTGCACAACGTGGTGCGTTTCCGCGACGATCTGGATGCTTCCATCGCTCCGCTGCTTGACCGTCGCCTGGAGGACCTCGACCCCATCGAATTGGCGATCCTGCGCCTGGGTGCCTATGAACTCAGCCGGCGTCTGGATGTGCCCTATCGTGCCGTGATCAACGAAGGCGTCGAACTCGCCAAGTCCTTCGGCGCCACCGACGGGCACAAGTACGTCAACGGCATCCTGGACAAGCTGGCCGCCCGGTTGCGTAGCGCCGAGGTCAGGGCACGTCGTGGCTGAAGGTGCCATCGGTGGCCAGTGAATTCGAACTGATCGCCCGCTATCTCACTCCTGTCGCATCCGGAGCTCGAGCCGGCGTGCCGCTTGGCGTGGGCGACGACTGTGCGCTGCTCGCTCCGCAGCCGGGCCGGCACTTGGCGGTCAGTGTCGACACTTCGGTTGCCGACGTGCATTTTCCCGCCGATGCGCCTGCCGAGGCGATCGGGCATCGTGCGCTCGCGGTGAGCCTGAGTGACCTCGCCGCGATGGGAGCCGAGCCACGCTGGTGCCTCATGGCACTGGCGCTCGAAAGCGACGACGAAACCTGGCTGGCGAACTTCGCCCATGGTTTTCACTCGCTGTGCCAGGCAAGCGGCACGGCGCTGGTGGGCGGCGATGTGACCCGCGGTGAACTCGCCGTCGGTGTTACGGTAATGGGAGAGGTCATTCCCGGAGAGGCGCTGACGCGCAGTGGTGCGCGCGCCGGCGATGTGCTGGCCGTAACCGGCTGTCTCGGTGGCGGTGCGGGAGGCCTGGCGCTATGGCAGCGCGGCGAGCGCGATCTCGAGCACCCTCTGCTGGAGCGATACCTGAAACCCCAGCCCCGACTGGCAGCGGGGTTGGCGCTGCGCGATCTGGCCCATGCCGCCATTGATATCTCCGATGGACTGTTGGCCGACCTCGAACACCTCCTCGAGGCGTCTGGCGTGGGTGCAAGACTCGAGTCGAAGGCGCTGCCGCTGGCGGATGGTTTGGTCGAGGCGCTGGGCGCAGAGGCCGCCTATCGCGCCGCGCTGTGCGGCGGCGACGACTACGAGCTGCTGGTCAGCCTGCCCGGCGAGAGGCTCGACGAGGCTTGCCGACGTCTGGCGGAACAGGGGCTGACCCTGACTCCCATCGGTACGATCAGCGCCGAGCCGGGCGTGAGGGGAGTCGACATCGGCGGCGCCCATGGCTGGCAACATTTCCACGGGGGCAAGTCATGAACCGCTGCCCCCAGAGCGTCTGGCGGCGCCCGGTGCATTTCTTCGCCTTCGGCCTGGGCAGCGGCGGCGTGCCTTGGGCGCCGGGTACCTTCGGCACGCTGGCGGCGATCCCCTTCTACTGGCTGCTCTCCGAACTACCGCTGGGCTGGTACCTGTCGCTGGTGGCGGTCTCCTTCGTGGTGGGAATCTGGCTGTGCGACAAGACTTCCCGCGACCTGGGCGTACACGATCACTCCGGCATCGTGTGGGATGAATTCGTCGGTTACTGGATCACCATGGCGGCAGTGCCGTTCTCCTGGGAGGCAGCGCTGTGGGGCTTCGTGCTGTTTCGCATCTTCGACGTCTTCAAGCCATGGCCGATCCGTTGGGCCGACCGGCGTGTGGCGGGCGGATTCGGCATCATGATCGACGACGTGCTGGCCGGTATCTATGCCTGGAGCACGATGCATCTCTGGCTCTGGTTGCATTAGGTTACGTTCCGTGTTCGATTGAATGGGGTAGCGCGAGGGTTAACGACAGGGAGGTGACGCTATGCGCAAGGAACGTCTCATCGTCCCGTTGCTGGTCGTCTTGCTTCTTGCCTGGATGGCGGCACAGGCCATATCGAGCTGGCTGTTCGAGCGGGAGATGGCGCGTACGCTGGCCGACCTGGAAGCGCGGGGTGAACTCGACATCGAGCGGGTGGATGTCGAACAGGGCTGGTGGACTTCGACCGGACGCATTCACCTGGCACCGCTCTTCGGCCAGGCCTGGCGCCTGGAGTTGACCTATCAGGCACATCACGGCGTACTCAGCACCCACCTCGACGGCGAGGTGATGCTGCGCCATGGCCCCGAGGCCAGGCATCTCTTCGGCGAGTCGCTGGCCACGGCTCCGCCCCTGTGGGAAGCGCGCTACCACGTACTGAGCGGTACCCTCGAGGGGGGGATCCAGCTCGCGCCGCTGCGCATCACCCAGCAGGAGCGGGAACTGGCCTTCGAAGGCGGCAGGCTGCGCTTCAGCGGCGAGCAGGGCAACTGGCGCCTGCGTGCCCAGCTTCAGTCATGGGTGCTCAGCGACGGAGAGGCTCGCCTGGAGATCGGCCCCGCCATCCTCAACAGCCAGTACGCCTATACCGAAGGGGCGCACTCCTTCACCCAGGAGGATCGCCTGCAGATCGAGTCGCTCTCCTGGCACCAGCCCCAGCTCAAGCTCGATGCCTCTGCCATCCACCTGGCCAATCGCGTCTCGCTGGACGACCGGGAGCTTCGCATCCAGCTCGACCTGGACCTGGGCGAAATTCATACCGCCGAGCAAGTGTTGCTGACCGGCCAGACGGAGCTGGAGTTGTCGCGATTCAATGCCGATGCGATCCGCGCCACCATGACGCGCCTGCGCAAGCTGGCCGCCAGTGGGCAGGCCGGAACGAAGCGGGAAGCGCTATTGGCCCATCTCGAGCCTTACCTGCTGGCGATCCTGCAGGATTCGCCGCGCCTCGACCTGCAGCGCCTGGAACTGGACAGCCCGATGCTCGGCCTGTCCGCCCAGGCCGATGGCTCACTATTCTTCGATGGACGCCGGCTCGAGTCGCTCAGCCTGGTCGACTTGGATCAGCCGGCGGCCAAGGAGCGCTGGCGGCGGCGTCTCGACGGTGATTTCACCTGGCACGAGCTGCCCACCGTGGTGGCTCTCTGGCTCGGCCTGCCGCTGGATACCCGCACGCTCGAGATCGACATCGGGCGGGGCCAGGTGCGGGTGAACAGCCGTCCGCTGCCGCCCCTGTGGCGTTAGCCATTGTCCTGTTCGCATCTCGCGCGACTTGAAGTTCGACTATGCTGCCCGCATTCCACAGGGCAATGTGTATCCGGCTTTCACAGCTTCAGGACGAGGACTTCATGAACGAGCACGACCAGGACGAACACGACTTGCAGCAGGCAGGATCGGATCCCGACGAGACGCTGGGCTCCGACGGCGAGGTGGATGGAGTCGCCAATGCCGTGATTCCGGCCAGTGAATACCTGCCCGAACGCATCTATCTGCTGCCGATCCACAATCGTCCCTTCTTCCCTGCCCAGGTCCAGCCGCTGGTGATCAACCGCGAGCGCTGGGAAGAGACCATCCGCCGGGTCGGCAATACGCCCCACCATACGCTTGGGGTGGCCTTCGTTGGCGATACGGCCGTGGAAGAGCTGAGCCATGAGCACTTCCCCGAGTTCGGCACCGCGGTGAAGGTACACAAGCTTCAAGGCGAAGAGGGCCAGTTGCAGTTCATCGCCCAAGGCCTGCGCCGTTTCCGCATCCAGCGTTGGCTGTCGAAGAAGCCGCCCTACCTGGTCGAGGTCAGCTACCCCCGCGAGCCGGTCAAGGCCGACGAGGACGAGACCCGCGCCTATGCCATGGCGATCATCAACGGCATCAAGGAATTGCTGCCGATCAACCCGCTCTACGGCGAGGAGCTCAAGCACTACCTCAATCGCTTCAGCCCCCACGAGCCGGGACCGTTGACCGATTTCGCCGCCGCCATCACCTCGGCCAAGGGGCCGGAGCTACAAGCAGTGCTCGAGACCCTGCCGGTGCAGTCGCGCATGGAGAAGGTATTGCCATTGCTGCGCAAGGAGATCGACGTCGCCCAGTTGCAGACCGAGATCAGCGAACAGGTCAACGCCCAGATGCAAGAGCGTCAGCGCGAGTTCTTCCTGCGCGAGCAGCTCAAGGTGATCCAGCGCGAACTCGGTATCTCCAAGGACGATCGCGAGAACGACGTCGATACCTTCCGCGATCGCCTGGAGGGGCTGACGGTGCCGCCCAAGGTCTACACCCGCATCGAGGAGGAGCTCGACAAGCTCTCGGTGCTGGAAACCGGCTCGCCGGAGTACGGCACCACGCGCAACTACCTGGACTGGCTGACCTCGATGCCATGGGGCGTGCGCAGCCAGGATCAGCTCGATCTGGTGCATGCCCGGACGGTGCTCGACCGCGACCACGACGGCCTCAAGGACGTCAAGGAGCGCATCATCGAGTTCCTCGCCGAGGGCACTTTCAAGGGTGACGTCGGCGGCTCGATCCTGCTGCTGGTCGGTCCTCCCGGGGTGGGCAAGACCTCGGTCGGCCGTTCCATCGCCGAAGCGCTGGGGCGGGAGTTCTACCGTTTCTCGGTGGGCGGCATGCGTGACGAGGCCGAGATCAAGGGGCATCGCCGTACCTACATCGGCGCCATGCCGGGCAAGCTGGTCCAGGCACTCAAGGAGGTCGAGGTCGAGAACCCGGTGATCATGCTTGACGAGATCGACAAGCTGGGCAAGTCGTTCCAGGGCGACCCGGCCTCGGCGCTGCTCGAAGTGCTCGACCCCGAACAGAACGTCGATTTCCTCGACCACTATCTCGACGTGCGCCTGGACCTGTCCAAGGTGCTGTTCGTGTGTACGGCCAACACTCTGGACTCGATTCCCGGGCCGCTGCTCGACCGCATGGAGCAGATTCGCCTGTCGGGCTACATCGCCGAGGAGAAGATGGCGATCGCCAAACACCATCTCTGGCCCAAGCTGCTCGAGCGCGACAGAATCCCGCGCAAGCGCATCAATCTTACCGACGCGGCGCTGCGTCAGGTGATCGAAGGCTATGCCCGCGAGGCCGGCGTGCGCCAGCTCGAGAAGCAACTGCACAGCATCGTGCGCAAGGCAGCGGTCAAGCTGCTCGAAGGTGATCAGGCCTCGGTGCGCGTCTCGGTCAAGAACCTGGAAGAGTATCTCGGTGCTCCGCTGTTCCGTCAGGAGCAGGTGCTCAAGGGGGAAGGGGTGGTCACCGGCCTGGCCTGGACCGCCATGGGCGGTGCCACGTTGCCCATCGAGGCGGGCAAGGTGCATGCCTTGTCACGCGGCTTCAAGCTCACCGGCAAGCTCGGCGAGGTGATGCAGGAGTCGGCCAACATTGCCTACAGCTACGCGCTGGGACATCTGGCCGAGTACGGCGTCGATGCCGACTTCTTCGACTCGGCCTTCGTCCACTTGCATGTGCCCGAGGGGGCAACGCCCAAGGATGGCCCCTCGGCGGGGGTGACCATGACCACGGCGCTGCTGTCACTGGCGCGGCATCAGGGCGTCGATCGGCCGCTGGCGATGACCGGTGAACTGACGTTGACCGGCCAGGTGCTGCCGGTAGGCGGAATTCGCGAGAAGATCATCGCCGCCCGGCGCAGCAAGATCTTCGAGGTGATCCTGCCCGAAGCCAACCGCCGCGACTACGACGAGCTGCCGGACTTCCTCAAGGAAGGCATGACGGTGCATTTCGCCAAACGCTATCGCGATGTCGCGAAGGTGGCGTTCGGTATCTGAAACCGGCCTGGTGGCGCCATGGGAGCGCTGTGTAAAGCGTGCAGCGTTTTCCTACATCGAGACATTGGCCCCGCCGTCCACCACCAGCGTCTCGCCGCTGACGAAGGTGTTCTCGGCGCCGGCGAGGAAGGCCACTGCCTGGGCCACCTCGCCGGCTTCGGCCACCCGACCGAGTGGCGTCGCCGCCTGCCAGCGCCGCCGCGATTCGGACGCGGTATCCTGCATGCCCACGCTGACCGGCCCCGGGGCTACGGCGTTGACCAGGATGCCGTGGGGGCCGAGCTCCGCCGCCAGGGCGCGGGTGAGCGCCAGCATGGCGCCCTTGCACATGGCATAGGCCGAACGCTCGCTGGTGGTACGCAGGCCATGGGCCGAGGCGACGATGACGATACGACCGCCGTCACCGGCCATCATCAATCGGGCGGCAGCCTGTAGTGCCTGGTAGGCCCCGCTGACGTTGATCGTCAGCATCTCCCCGAGTGCTTCGGCTGTCACCTCGACGAAGCGTCCCCGGCGGATCACGCCGGCAGCATTGATGCAGGCATCCAGGCCCGCGCCATGCGCCGCGATACGGGTAAATGCCGCCTCGATGCTAGCCGGCTGGGTCAGGTCGCAGGCAATGAAGGCAGATTGCTCCGGCCATTCATTGAGCAGAGTGCTGGCTTGCGCTTCCGCGCTTGCGTGATCCAGCAGATAGACGAAGTCACCCGCCGCTATCATCTTGGCGACGACAGCGCTGCCGATTCCCCCGGTGGCGCCCAGTACGGCCGTGATTCGCATGTCATGTCCTAGGTATGCTTCGGTTAGGAAAATCGGCATTATAGACGTTTGCCCGACATTTCTTTATAACGACTCGACCACCACAACAAGATACATGTCATCGTACAGCGATGCTGGACGCCGAAACGGAGAGACCGATGTCAAACCGCAAGTTCGCCTTTACTCGTACCCTGCTGGCCTCGGCTACGGCCGTCGCATTGGGCGCCACTGCACTTTCCGCCCAGGCCGAAACCCGAGTCACTTACAAGTCCGCCTCGGCGGGCACGGCCTACTACCAGATGGGGGTCGAGCTCTCCGAGGCGATCCGCCGGGGTACCGAAGGCGAAATCGTACTGACCCTGGAAGAGAGCCAGGGCTCGGTGCAGAACGTCATGGAGGTGATGGCGCGCCAGGGCAACTACGTCTTCACCACGCCGCCGGGGCTGGTCGACCAGGCCATGGCCGGCGAGGGTCCCTTCGCCGAACGGCAGAATCCCCGCTTCCAGGAGATTCGTGGCCTGTTCCCGATTCCCGCCATCACCATGCACCTCGTGGTAGCCGGCGACGAGGGTGTGATCGGCCTGGAGGAGTTGGAGGACAAGCATATCCTCATCGGTCGCGGCACCTTTGGCGCCCGTGAGGCGGAGCGCTATCTGGAGCTGTTCGACATGCTGGACAAGGTGCGCGTGGCCAATGCCGAGATCGGCAGCGGTCCCGATGCGCTCAAGAACGGCCAGATCGATGCCTTCGTCACGGCCAGCTCGTTCCCCACGCCCAACGTGATCGAAACCGCCGCCAGCATGCCGATCAGCCTGGTCAGCCTCACCGACGAGCAGATCGAGCAGACCGGCGCGGCCCGCCAGACCATTCCCGCCGGCACCTACACCGGGGTCGACGAGGATGTCGAGACCACCTCGTTGCCGGTGATCGCCTATACCACCACCAGCATGGACGATGACACAGCCTACGCCCTGACCAAGACGTTCTGGGAGCGGCGCGATGCCATGGCCGAGGAGACCGCCTGGTGGGGCGGCATTACCCACGACATGATCGGCAACATCGCCGGCACTCTGCACCCGGGAGCCGTGCGCTACTATGACGAAGCCGGCATCGAGATTCCCGACGAGCTGCGCTAGGTTTTGTACGAAAAATCGGCGAGCGCAGACAGTTTTCGTATAGAGCCAAATTTCGTTAATCACGGCTGACAGCCGGGGCAAGGACGCCCCCGCTGGGGTCGCAAGGCATCCCTGCATTTTATGCTATCGACTTCTTCCTCTTCATCGTTGGCCGGTTCGGCCGTCGGTCATGATGCGCCGCGCGTCCATCCCGCCTGGGTGCTCCTCGGTGCGGTCACGGTGGTCTTTCACCTGGGCCTGATCTTCTACGGTCTGACGCCGGCGCTGGTCAGCCGGCCAATTCACATGGCCCTGGCGCTACCCTGGATCCTGATCTTGTCCGCTCGCACTCCTTACGAGCGCTGGAGTGGCTGGCTGTTGACCGTGCTCGGTATCGCCGCCTGCGGCTATATCGCCTTCAATGAAGAAGCCCTGGCCACCCAGTACGGCTTCATCGACAACGATTTCCAGATGCTGCTGGGCGTATTCCTGATCGTGCTTACCCTGGAGACGGCACGCCGGGCGATCGGCTGGCCGCTGCCATTGGTAGCGGTGGCGGCGCTGGCCTACGCGGTGTTCGGTGAACACATCCCCGGCCAGTTCGGCCATCCGGGGCTGCCGATGCAGAGCTTCGTCGGCACCCTGACCATCGCCGAAAGCGGCCTTTGGGGCTCGCTTACCGGAGTGAGCGTCGGCGTGGTGGCGATCTTCGTCATCTTCGGCGCAGTGCTCAACGCCGGCGAGGCGGGGCGCGGCTTCATGAACATGGCCAGTGCCTTTGCCGGACGCCTGACCGGCGGGGCGGCCAAGGTCTCGGTGATCTCCTCGGCGCTGATGGGATCGATCTCCGGCTCCGCCTCGGCCAACGTGGCCTCCACCGGGGCCATCACCATTCCCTCCATGGTGAGGCTGGGCTACCCGCGCACCCTGGCCGGGGGCGTCGAGGCGGTAGCCTCCTCGGGCGGGCAGATCATGCCGCCGCTGATGGGGGCGGGCGCCTTCGTCATGGTGGAACTCACCGGTACGCCCTACACCCAGATCATGGCCGCGGCGCTACTGCCGGCGATCCTCTATTTCGCCACCGTGTGGATGGGCATCAACGCCTACGCCACCCGTCACGATCTGCGACCCATGGCGGCAGCCGACCAGCCCAGCGGCAAGGAGGTGGCGATCACCTCGCTGTTCTTCGCCGTGCCCTTCGTGCTGTTGCTGGAACGTATCTTCCTCGGCGGCTATACGCCGCAGTACGCGGCGAGCATCGCCATCTTCGCCGGCATGCTGCTGCTGTTCTTCGACGTGACGCTGACGTTCTCGGCACGCGGCTTCGCCTCGCGCATGGCCGAAGCGGTGGTCACGGCCGGACGCCAGGTGGCGGTGATCGGCGCCATCATCATCTGCGCTTCGCTGGTCATCGGCGTGCTGTCGCTGACCGGGCTCGGGGTCAAGATCACCTCCGGAATCCTGTCGCTCTCCAACGAGATGTTGTGGCCGGCGCTGCTGCTCACGGCGCTGGCCTGCCTGGTACTGGGCATGGAGGTGCCGACCACCGCCGCCTATGTGATCTGCGTGTCGGTGGCGGGACCTGCACTCACCGCGCTGGGGCTCGAGCCGCTGCTGGCCCATCTCTTCGTGTTCTGGTTCGCGCTGCTCTCGACCATCACGCCGCCGGTGTGCGGCGGAGTATTCATCGCCGCCGGCATGGTCGGGGAGAACTGGCTCAAGGTAGCGATGAAAGCCATGGCATTGGGCATCGGGCTCTACATCATCCCGCTGGCCATGGTCGCCAACCCCGAGGTGATCCGCCTGGCCTTCGATCCGCTCTGGGCCGTTCTCGATGCACTCAAGATCGCGCTGGGTCTCGCCGCCATCTCCTACGGGGTGATCGCGCGGCGTGCCGCGTGGCTGCGGGTAGTACTGGTGGTGGCCGGCGCGCTGGCGATCTTCGCTTTTTGAGCTGAGCCCTTGAGGGAAATGAGATGATCGTTGCCACGCTAGGCCCCGAAGGAAATAACCATGTGCTGGTGCTGCGCCGCTATCTCGACGCTCGCGGGCTGGCCGATGCGCAGGTGAGGCTGTTCGACGACTTCCCCGCGATGTTCGCGGCGCTGGTGGCGGGCAAAGTGGATAGGGTGCTGCAATGCACGGCCCACTTCAGCCATGCCGACTGCGTGGGACGCTACATGCATCGCGCCTTTCCGGTGGATGCCTTCGTTGCCGGCAGCCATCCGCTGGCGCTGCTGGCGCGTCGCGGGGTCGCCGAGCCGCGCCAGGTGGCGCGCCAGCCCGCCACCCGGTATTACACCGACCTTTCGGGGTTCGCCGAAGAACTCGACGTGCCCACCACCGTGGCGGTGGCCCAGGGGCTGCTGGCAGGCCGCTTCGAGGCCGGCATCTGCACCCGGCGAACGCTCGAGGAGCATCCCGACGCGTTGCGCCTGATCGAGGACCTGGGCCCGGCACTGGACGTCTGGGTGCTGTATGGCCGCCAGCCGCTCCCCGATGGCAGCCCCCTGTCACTCTAGGTTTTCGGACAAAACCTAACAGGCACCGTGGCCATGGTATGCTCAATGCCTCTGGTTTCCAGTGCAGGAGCGTCGCCGTGTCCATCCCGTCTCGCCGCAAGCTGCCCATCGGCATTCAAACCTTTTCCGACATCATCGAAGGCGGCTACTACTACGTCGACAAGACACCTCACATCCACCGCCTGATCGAGCAAGGCAAGTACTACTTCCTCTCGCGCCCGCGCCGCTTCGGCAAGAGCCTGCTGGTGGATACCCTGTGTTGTCTGTTCGAGGGCCGCGAAGCGCTGTTCCATGGGCTCTACATTCACGACAAGTGGGACTGGCAGAAGCGCCATCCGGTGATTCGGCTGAGCTTTGGCGACGGCGTGCTGACGAGTCGCAGCACACTGGACAGCCACATCCGGCACCAACTGCAACAGCACCGTCAACGACTGGGCATCATCAATCCGCCGCCGGAATTGATTTCCAACGACTTCTCGGACCTGATCCGCCGGGCGCACGAGCAGCATGGCCAGCGCGTCGTCGTGCTGATCGACGAGTACGACAAGCCCATTCTCGACAACCTGCTCGAACCCAAGCGCGCCCGCGAGCTACGCGAAGGGCTGAAGAACCTCTACAGTGTGCTCAAGGACGCTGATCGCCACTTGCAATTCTGCCTGCTCACCGGGGTCTCCAAATTCAGCAAGGTCAGCCTGTTCTCGGGGCTCAACAACCTCAACGACATCACCCTCGACGCTCCCCATTCCACCATCTGCGGCTATACCGACGAAGACATCGACACGGTCTTCGCGCCTGAGCTGCCTGGCCTGGAGCGCCGCGACATCCGCCACTGGTACAACGGCTACCGTTGGGGGAGCCAAGCCGTGCCTTCCGTTTACAACCCATTCGACGTGCTGCTGCTGTTTCAGAAACGCGAGTTCGCCCCCTACTGGTTCGAGACCGCCACGCCCGCCTTTTTGATCGATGTCCTCAAGGAGCGCGGCACCTACACGCCTGCGCTAAGCCATTGGGAGGCAGAGCCGGAATTGATGAGCCGCTTCGACGTCGACGACATGGCCACCGAAGCATTGCTGTTCCAGGCCGGCTACCTCACCGTCAAGCAAGTCGAAGAGCCAATGCTGGGCTATCGCCTCTACACGCTCGGTGTTCCCAACCGGGAGGTGGAGAGCAGTCTGAACCAGGCGCTGTTGCCCGTGCTGGGCGTCGAGAATGCGCCTCGCCAGCGCAAGACCCTGTTCGACGCACTTCGCCAACACGACCTGGCGGCGCTGGAAACCCACCTCAAGGCGCTCTATGCCGGCCTGCCCCACGACTGGTACCGCAACAACCCCATCGCGCGCTATGAAGGCCACTATGCCAGCGTGTTCTACAGCCACTTCGCCGCCCTGGGCGTGAGCGTGACGGTGGAAGACGCCAGCCATACCGGCAAGGTCGACATGACCGTCGACTTCGACGGCCACCTCTACCTGTTCGAGTTCAAGGTGGTCGAGCAACTGCCCGAAGGCAAGGCGCTGCAGCAGCTCCAGGAGAAGGGCTATGCCGACAAGTACCGCGGCCAGGGCAAGCCCATTCACCTGGTCGGTGTCGAGTTCTCCCGCGAACGGCGCCAGATCGTCGCCTTCGATGTCGCGGCGGCTTGAGGCCAGCCCGGCATAGGTACGAACACGCGGCCCTCCGCAGACAGGGCAAGCCCATCGACCTGCTCGCCCGCCGGTGAGCGACGCCAGCCCCTGTCAATGGTAAACGTTGCCAGCCCTTGCCTGTTGTTGCCAGTCTCTCGGCGTCATTCCCGTGGCGCTGCGAAAGGCGCGTGAGAAGGCGGCGGCCGAGGCATAGCCACAGTCGGCCGCGACCATGCTGATTTGGCTATGGGGCTGGCTCAGGAGCCGTTGCGCTTTTTTCAGCCGCAGCCTGCGCACGAGATGCCCGACCGTCTCGTTCCGGTCGGCGAGAATGCGGTAGAGGCTGCTCCGGGAAATGCCCAGATAATGGGCGATCATCTTGGCATCGAGGGTCGGTTCATGAAGATGCCCCTCGATGATGGTGCAGACCGCCGTATACCAGGCGCGATCACTACCGGGCAGCCTTTCGTTCTGGAGGGCGTATTCCTCCTGCACCGTGGCCAGGGCGAAATCGACCAGGCCGTTGAGCGTGGTTTGCGCCGCCGCCCCGTCGAACATGTGCGCGTGCTGAGCGGCCAGGCGCAGCATGCCGTCGAGCATGCGGGCGATCGGCGCGCGGGGAAAGGTGAAAACGCTACGCCCGCGATCGGCCCCGCGCTGAACCTCCGGGTAGGCAATGTCGAAACCCAGCCGCGCTCGCACCAGGCGCTTGGGCACAACGATCAGCGCATAGCGGTGATAGTGGTTGGAGACACGCACCTTGGCCTGCGGCGAGAGCATGGCCAGGCCACTGGCCGGGGTCACGCTGAGCGCATCATTGTCGGCATGGCTGTACAGGCTCTCTCCGTCGAGGATCGAGCCGAGCAGGATGAAGTCGCTGATATCGCCCGACATGTAGTTGTCGGTCGCCTCGCAGTGGCCGGCGGTGAACATCACGCCTTCACTGCTGGTGATGATGTCGCCCTCGGCCTCGAACAGCGGCGCCCGCGCGGGGTCGGGGATATCGAGGAAGGTGCGGCGGAAATAGCTGCGCCAAACCTCGAACCTGTCGGGCTCGTCAAGGGTTCTGGTATCGAGATGGACGTGGTGGATGTCGTTGGGCATCGTCTGTACCCGGGGCTGGTTATTATCGGTTTTGCACAGGATGCAGTATCGGCCCCGGGGTCGCAAGCGCGTGTCCCGCGCGCAATACCTCCTGAAATATCGAAAATTGGGACGTTCTGCAAAATATTGGGACTCCGCGCAAAGCCCAAATGTGGATGATAGAAGGTCGGGATTCGATCTGATGGGTATATCGAGGTGAGGGCGATGAAGAAGGGGCTACCGGCGGGGATGGGGCAGGGAAAATTCTCGGGGATCACAGCAAGGTGGCGCGGGCCTCATATGCTGGCCGGGGCCGCGCTTGCGCTGGTGCTGGCAGTCGGACCGGCGATGGCGCAGCAGACCCAGAGCGGCGGCGATGGCGGTAACGGCGTCGCCTTTTCCAGTCCCGGCTATGGAGGTACCCCTTCAAGCCCCGATGGCGAAAGTGGCACCGGTCACGGCGGCGGTGGTGGCGGAAGCGTCGACCAGATCACCGGAATTGGTGGTACTGGGGGCAGCGGGGGGGGAGATTACGGCGGCCCTGGTGGAGTTGGCGGAGCCGGCGGCACTGTGGGGAAAACGACATCAACAGACGAGGCCAATACAGCCAACGTCGCGGGCACCGATGGTGAAGATGGAACCGATGGCAGTGGTGCCCCGTCGGGCGGCGGCGGCGGCGGCGGCGGCGGTGGCGTCGGGTGGCTCATCGAGGGAAACGGCAACTCCAGCAATGTGGCAGTTATCACTGGTGGTGCTGGTGGCAGTGGCGGCATGGAGGGCGGCGGCGGCATGGCCGGTGGCGGCGGTGGTGGTCAGGGCGCGGCTGGCGTCCTTGTAACCAATGGCGGATCGATCAATTTGTCGGCATCGAGCCGTATCGAAGGTGGTCAGGGCGGAACCGGCGGCGACGGTGATCTCACCCAGAGTCACGCCGGGGGTGGGGGCGATGGCGGCACCGGCATTGAATTGACCAGTGGCGGCAGCGTTGCCAATGTCAGTGGCAGCGAGATCGTTGGCGGCACCGGAGGGGGCGGCGGCGCGACAACCAACGTTGACGGTGGACGCGGCGGCAATGGTGGCACTGGTGTCAGCGGCAGTGGTTTTTCTCTGACCAATGGTGGAACGATCCGCGGCGGCACCGGCGGAATTGGCGGCAACAGCGCCAGTGCGGCTGATGGCGAACCGGGCACAGGCGGTGCCGGTATCTTGGGCTCGGATCTCATCATCCTAAATGCCGGAGAAATTTCCGGCGGTATGAGCGGCCATGCCGATCCAATAGATCAGGTGCTGGCCAACGCCATCACCTTCACCAGCGGAGCCAACAGCCTGGAGCTGCGCGGGGGCTATTCCTTCACCGGCAATGTCGTGGTCGAGAGCGGCGCGACCGGCGCCCTCGTCCTGGGCGGCGACGACAACGCAAGCTTCGATGTCTCCACACTGACCGATACGCCCTCGACCGATGACGGATGGTTCGTCGGCTTCGACACCTTCGAGAAGACGGGCGACAGCATATGGACACTTGAGGGTACCACCTCCGCGATAACGCCCTGGACGATTTCACAAGGCACGCTGTCGGTCTCCTCGGATGACCAGCTTGGCGATGTTTCGGGCGCGCTGACCTTCGATGGCGGCGTGTTGCAGATAACGGGCACCGGCATGTCCAGCATCGGACGCGATATTGTCTGGGGCGAGCATGGCGGCGGTTTCGACATCGAGGAGGCCGGGCACAGCTTTACCCTCACACAGGACATCACCGGCCCAGGCGATCTCGTCATGGGCGGCGATGGCACGCTGGTGCTGACGGGCAGCAACGCCTATGGCGACACGCGCGTCCGGTCCGGCACCCTGGTGGGCGATGCCGGTTCGATCTCCGGCAACATCGCCAATGCGGGTATGGTGGCGTTCGATCAGACAAGCGATGGGGTCTTTGCCGGCGAGATTGCCGGGTTGAACGGCACGGATGGCGACATGATCCTGCGCGGCGGCGGCACGCTGAGGCTCGATGGCCGCTCCTCACTCGACTGGACGGTTGAGGACGGCACGCTGATCTCGGCGAGCGACCGCTTCGCCGGCGATCTGGACATCGCCGCAGGCGCTGCCTTCGTCTTCGATCAGGACCATGAGGGGCACTATGCCGGCGCGCTTTCGGGCGCGGGCGGCCTCACCCTCACCGGCGGAGGCTAGGTCGAGATGACCGGCGACAGTGCCGGCTTTACCGGCCTCACCGAGGTGACCGGCGCGACGCTGGTCGTCAACGATACGCTCGGCGGGTCCGCCACGATCGGCATGGGCGGCTTTCTCGGCGGAGCGGG
>NZ_JABFTT010000022.1 GCF_021404465.1 Billgrantia zhangzhouensis
GAGCGTGACAATGCGATGTCAGGACACGGGCGAGCAAGCTATCCACAGGCGCTTGCAAACGAGGGGCTGTGGATGGTTTTGCACCGGGACCGGAGACGACGACGCCCGCGCGGGGCGGGCGCAAATACCTCGCGATCGGCTCAGCTCTCAGGCGGAGAATGTCGCACCTTGCGCATGATGGCCAGCGTCGGCCCGGAAGCCACATAGGCACCGAACAGCAGTAGCAGCATCACGGAGGGTTCGACCGAGATCACCACGAAGCCGAGCACGATGGCCAGCAGCACCACGAAGGGTACCGGCCCCTTCAGGTCGATATCCTTGAAGCTGTAGTAGCGGATGTTGCTCACCATCAGGATGCCGGCAGTGGCGACGACGATCAGCATCAACAGCTTGAAGCCAAAGGCTTCGGCATCGAAGCTGTGGAAAGTCCATACACTTGCCGCCACGAAAGCCGCGGCCGAAGGGCTTGGCAAGCCGATGAACCATTTCTTGTCGACACTGCCGATCTGCACATTGAACCGCGCCAAGCGCAGTGCCGCACAGGCAACGTAGAGGAAAGCCACGACCCAGCCGGTCTTACCGATGTCCTGAAGAATCCAGGTAAACGCCACCAGCGCCGGCGCCACGCCGAACGAAAGCATGTCGGAGAGACTGTCGTACTCGGCACCGAAAGCGCTCTGGGTATTGGTCAAACGGGCAACACGCCCATCCAGGCCGTCGAGCACCATGGCAATGAATATTGCCACCGCTGCCGCAGTGAAATCGCCATTGATGCCGGCCACTACCGAGAAGAACCCGGCGAATAGCGCCGAGGTGGTAAACAAGTTGGGCAGCAGATAAATACCCCTGCGCCTGACCTTCTTGCCATCCTCGATCGATTCTTCGATTACCTCCGTCTCGCGTACAAAGGCGGCGGCCAGATCCTCTTCGTCAAGCTGGCCTCCCTTGCCATCGGTAGAGCCTGACTCAGTGTCGGCGCGGCGTGGGTCATGCTCGGTACTGCGGGGATCCTGACTCATTCGTCTCGTCCGTTGCCAGAATGGGGTAGCTCATGATGAAGCCTTCATTCTACACGGTGCTACCGGAGCGAAAAGCGCAGTGCGCATAGCCCTAACGCACCAAGGGCGCGGAGAATCCGCGCCCTTGGTGTCGTTCGAGCGAAACTGGCGACTCAGTTCTTGGACTTGTCCACCAGCTGATTGGCGGCGATCCACGGCATCATGCCGCGGAGCTTGGCGCCAACCAGCTCGATTTCGTGTTCGGCGTTCAGACGCCGGCGTGCCGTCATCGAGGGATAGTTGGTGTTGCCTTCCTGAATGAACATTTTGGCGTATTCACCGGTCTGGATGCGCTTGAGTGCATTGCGCATGGCCTGGCGGGACTGCTCGTTGATCACCTCGGGACCGGTCACATACTCGCCATACTCCGCATTGTTGGAGATGGAGTAGTTCATGTTGGCAATGCCGCCCTCATACATCAGGTCGACGATCAGCTTGAGTTCGTGCAGACACTCGAAGTAAGCCATCTCGGGAGCGTAACCCGCTTCGGTCAGGGTCTCGAAGCCCGCCTTGACCAGCTCCACCGCACCACCGCACAGCACGGCCTGCTCGCCGAACAGGTCGGTTTCGGTCTCATCCTTGAAGGTGGTCTCAATGATCCCGCTACGGCCGCCGCCGATGGCCGCAGCGTAGGATAGCGCAAGCTCCTTGGCCCTGCCGGAGGCATCCTGATGGATGGCAATCAGGTCAGGAATACCACCACCCTTGACGAACTCGGAGCGCACGGTGTGCCCCGGCGCCTTGGGCGCGATCATGATGACGTCGAGATCGCGACGCGGCTCGATCTGGTTGTAGTGGATGTTGAAGCCGTGGGCGAAGGCCAGGGTAGCGCCTTCCTTCAGGTTCGGCTCGACCTGGTTCTCGTAGATCGCCTTCTGGTTTTCATCCGGCGCCAGGATCATGACCACGTCGGCGGACTTGCATGCCTCCTCGACAGAGGCCACTTTCAGGCCGGCAGTCTCGGCCTTGGCTGCAGAAGAAGAACCGGCCCGCAGGGCGACGGTAACGTCGACGCCGGATTCCTTCAGGTTATTGGCATGGGCATGGCCCTGCGAGCCATAACCCACGATGGTGACCTTCTTGCCCTGGATGAGAGCGAGGTCGCAGTCCTTGTCGTAATAGACACGCATGGCGGTGCTCCTGAAAGCGAAGTGTGTGGTTTCGATTGGTGTCAGCGTTGATGGCCACCCGCGCCGTCTGTCGCGGCGCTGGGAGTCGGTTCATTCGATGGGTCAACCTTAACGCCACACACTCGTTGCGTAAAACGCGATATTTGCAACGTTACATCCCGGATCATGCAATAATGTGGCAATGGACATGCGACCGCTCAAACAATTTCTCGCCCTGGCCGAAACGCTGCACTTCGGACGTGCCAGCGAGATGTGCCACGTCAGCCCCTCGACGCTCTCCCGCACCATTCGTCAGCTCGAGGAGCATCTCGATGTGGTGCTGTTCGTGCGCGACAACCGCCATGTCACCCTGACCCGTCAGGGCCGGCAGTTCCAAGAGTACTCCCGCGAGGCCCTCGCCCAATGGGAGCTGTTACGGCATAGCCTCAGCAGCGAGACGGGAGAACTCGCTGGGGAGATCAGCATCTATTGCTCGGTCACGGCCAGTTACAGCTTCCTGTACGACTTGCTCAGCGACTTTCGCCTGCGCCACCCACGGATCGAGCTCAAGCTCCATACCGGAGATCCTGCCGAGGCGATGAACCGCGTGCTGGCCGGCGAAGAGGACATGGCCATCACGCCGCGTCCACGCAGTGCTCCCGGCGCCCTGGCCTTCAAATCGCTGACCCGCTCACCATTGGTCTTCATCGCCCCCGTGGAACAGGCAGCCTGGATTCCCACCACCCCGGAGTCGCCTTCCGTCGAGCAGTGGCAGGGGGTACCCATGATCCTATCCGAGGCGGGCCTGTCGCGAGATTATGTCGACACCTGGTTTCGCGCCCTGGGAGTCTCGCCCACCATCTACGCCCAAGTGGCAGGGCATGAAGCGATCGTCAGCATGGTGGGGCTCGGCTTCGGTATCGGCGTGGTGCCGAAGATTGTGCTCGACAACAGTCCGCTCCTGGAGCGCGTGCGGGTACTGCCGGTCAAACCGGAACTGCCCTACTACGATGTCGGCCTGTGCGTGCTCAACCGTCAGCTCAAGAGCCCGCTGATTCAGGCGCTGTGGGAAACGGTCACCGAACGTTAGGACGAAAAAGCCGCCCCGAAGGGCGGCCTAACATTCTGCGATGTTGATTTACGTCACGAGTGCGTTCGTCGATCAGAGCGAGAGCACCTTGTCGCCACGGGCTATGCCCGAAACCCCGGTCCGCGCCACCTCGAGGATTCCCACCGGCCCCATGGCCTGCAGGAAGGCGTCGAGCTTGGACGCATCGCCGGTGATCTGCACCGTATAGAGACTTGGTGTGACGTCGACGATCTGCGCGCGGAAGATATCGACGGTACGCTTGACCTCGTCGCGGGCCGCCCCCAGCGCCTTGACTTTCACCAGCATCAACTCGCGCTCGATATGGTTGCCCTCGGTGAGGTCGACCAGCTTGATCACGTCGATCAGCTTGTTGAGGTGCTTGGTGATCTGCTCGATCACCCGGTCGTCGCCGACGGTGGTCACGGTCAGCCGCGACAGCGACGGGTCTTCGGTGGGCGCCACGTTGAGCGTCTCGATGTTGAAGTTGCGTTGCGAGAACAGCCCTACCACGCGAGACAGTGCGCCCGGTTCGTTTTCCATGAGAATCGAGATGATATGGCGCATCAGGTCCGCTCCGTCTTGGAAAGCAGCATGTCACGCATGGAGCCGAGGGGCACCTGCATCGGATAAACGTGCTCGCGCGGGTCGACGATGACATCGACGAACACCAACTCGTGCTTGTCGGCGAAAGTACGTTCCAGCGCCGGGCGCAGCTCGTCCATCGTCTCCACCCGCAACGCAGTGAAGCCATAAGCCTCGATCAGCTTGGCAAAGTCGGGCAACGACTCCATGTAGGAGTGCGCATGGCGCGACTTGTAGTTGAGGTCCTGCCACTGGCGCACCATGCCCAGCGAGGCATTGTTCAGGTTGATGATCTTCACCCCACCGCCGAACTGCTTACAGGTGGAGAGTTCCTGCATCATCATCTGGAAGCTGCCTTCGCCGGTGACGCAAACCACCTGCTCCTCGGGAAAGTTCTGCTTGATGCCCATGGCCGCCGGGAAGCCGAAGCCCATGGTGCCGAGCCCGCCCGAGGTGATGAAGCGATTGGGCTTGTCGAACTTGTAGTACTGGGCAGCGAACATCTGGTGCTGGCCCACGTCGGTGGTGACGTAGGCTTCCCCGCGAGTGACCTCGCACAGCGCCTCGATCACCTCCTGCGGCTTGAGCTGCTCGCCCGGCCTCGAAGGCTCGTAGAGCTTGCCGCGGCGTTCTTCGCGCCAGCCGTCGATCTTGCTCCACCACTCTTCCAAGGCTTCGGGATAGGCGATCTCCTTGCCCTGCACCAGGCTTATCATCTCGTCGATCACGCTGGCCGCCGGCCCCACGATGGGAACGTCGGCACGCACCGTCTTCGACACCGAGCTGGGGTCGATGTCGACATGGATGATCTTGGCGGTGGGACAGAACTTGGAGGTGTTGTTGGTCACACGGTCGTCGAAACGCGCCCCGATGGCGATGATCAGATCGGCATGGTGCATGGCCATGTTGGACTCATAGGAGCCGTGCATGCCCAGCCAGCCCAGGCACTGGCGATCGCTTTGCGGGTAGGCGCCGATGCCCATCAACGTGGTGGTAATGGGGTAGCCGAGCCGCTTGACCAAATCGGTCAGCCCCTCGCAGGCGCGCCCGGTGATGATCCCACCGCCGGTGTAGAAGACCGGCCGCTTGGCCTTGAGCATCATCTCGACGGCCTTCTTGATCTGGCCGGTATGCCCCCGCGCCACTGGGTTGTATGAGCGCAGCTTGACCTTCTTCGGGTAAACGTATTCGTAACGCTCGGTGGGCGCGGTCATGTCCTTGGGAATGTCCACCACCACTGGGCCGGGCCGCCCTGTCGAGGCCAGATAGAAGGCTTTCTTCAGAACTTCGGGAATCTCGGTCGGGTGTTTGATCGAGAAGCTGTGCTTCACGATCGGGCGGGTCACGCCGATGATGTCGGTTTCCTGGAAAGCGTCGTCACCGATCAGGTGACTCATCACCTGACCACACAGCACCACCATGGGAATCGAATCCATGTAGGCGGTGGCAATGCCGGTAACGGCGTTGGTGGCACCGGGGCCGGAGGTGACCAGCACCACGCCGGGCTTGCCGGAGGCTCGGGCGTAGCCATCGGCAGCGTGAGTGGCCGCCTGTTCGTGGCGCACCAGGATGTGCTTGACCTTGTCCTGACGGAACAGTGCATCGTAGATGTGCAGCGCCGCGCCGCCCGGATAGCCATAGATGTATTCGACGCCTTCATCCTGCAGGAATCGGGCGATCATATCCGCGCCGGAAAGCAATTCCACTTGTGTATCTCCCCTGGAGGTCTCGAGTGCGATCCGTACCCTTGTTGGATGGGCACGGGGTCGAGTGCGGCGGTATGCCGCTGTCGGCGAGGCCGACACCTGATGCCAAACCCTGGCTGGTTAGCCCTGTTGGGGCCTGCACTCTCTTCGGGAACACCGGCCGATGCTGCGCTTGCGACATCAACCTGCCGTTCCCTATCGCGGCGGATCGCCGCGTCGGGGCATTGGCCGAATCCGGCGGTTGGCCGGTTCCGGAGTCCTTCGGCGGGTAGAGGCTACTAGGCCTACCCTTCGCACGGAAATGGGGGGTTGCCCGCTGGTGTCCGTGCCCGCAAATCAGGAACGCTCAAGATTCCAACAGCCTAGCGGCAGTGTCAACTGTGTTACGGCTGCGAACGGAAGCACAGCGTAAAAAAGCCCGCCGGCAATATGCGGGCGGGCAAGGGGGTTACAGGACGCAACCTATAAGACAGTGTAGTCGCTCGCCAGGCTCTGCACCGGGTAACGCGTTATGACTCTGTATCAAGCGCGAAAGACGAATTTGTCGTCTTCCACCTCAACGTGGATGGTATCGCCGGAGGCAAAACGGCCAGCCAGCAGATCCTGGGCCAATGGATTCTCGATACGGCTCTGGATCGCCCGCTTGAGCGGCCGCGCACCGAACACCGGATCGAAGCCCGCCAGTGCAAGTTGCGCCATCGCCTCGTCGCTGACCTCGAGTTGCATGCCGTGCTCGACCAGGCGTGCGCGCAGACGATCGAGCTGAATGCCGGCAATGGCTTCGATCTGCTCTTGACGCAAGGCATGGAACACCACCACTTCATCGATGCGGTTGATCAACTCTGGGCGGAAATGCATGCCTACCACATCCATGACGGAACGCTTCATCTCCTCGTACTGCTCATCGTCACCGCCCATCCGCTGGATGATGTCCGAGCCCATATTGGAAGTCATCACTATCACGGTGTTGCGGAAGTCCACGGTGCGCCCCTGACCATCGGTGAGACGCCCGTCTTCCAGCACTTGCAGCAGGATGTTGAACACATCCGGGTGCGCCTTCTCCACCTCGTCTAGCAGCAGCACCGAATAAGGCTTACGCCGTACCGCCTCGGTCAGGTAGCCGCCCTCCTCGTAGCCGACATAGCCGGGAGGCGCGCCGATCAGGCGAGCCACGGAGTGCTTCTCCATGAACTCCGACATGTCGATACGCACCATGGCCTCCTCGGTGTCGAACAGGAAGCTCGCCAGCGCCTTGCACAGCTCGGTCTTGCCCACCCCGGTCGGGCCGAGGAACAGGAAGGAGCCGTTGGGCCGGTTGGGGTCGGCGAGCCCGGCACGGGAGCGACGCACGGCGTTGGCCACGGCGGTCACCGCCTCGTCCTGACCGATCACCCGCTGGTGGAGCGCCTCTTCCATGCGCAGCAGCTTGTCGCGCTCGCCCTCGAGCATCTTGGCCACCGGAATGCCGGTCCAACGCGATACGACTTCCGCGATTTCCTCCTCGGTGACATTGGAGCGCAGCAGCTTGTGGCTCGAGGTGTCGGTCTCGGCCTCACTGGACTCGGCGATCTTCTTCTCCAGCTCGGGTATGACGCCGTACTGCAGCTCCGACATGCGCGCGAGATCACCCTGGCGGCGCGCCTGCTCGAGGTCGATGCGGGCGCGGTCGAGCTCGTCCTTGAACTGAGCGGCACCTTGAATGCTGGCCTTCTCGGCCCTCCAGATCTCGTCGAGGTCGGCGTACTCGCGCTCGAGCTCGTCGATCTGCTCCTCGAGGCTCTCGAGGCGCTTCCTGGAGGCCTCGTCGGTCTCCTTCTTGAGGTGCTCGCGCTCCATCTTGAGCTGAATCAGGCGACGGTCGAGCCGGTCCATCTCCTCGGGCTTGGAGTCGAGTTCCATGCGGATTCGAGAGGAAGCCTCGTCGATCAGATCGATGGCCTTGTCGGGCAACTGTCGGTCGGTGATGTAGCGGGTCGACAGCTTGGCCGCGGCGATGATGGCACCGTCGGTGATGTCGACGCCATGGTGCACTTCGTAGCGCTCCTTGAGGCCGCGCAGGATCGCCACGGTGTCCTCCTCGGAGGGCTCGTCGACCAGCACCTTCTGGAAGCGCCGCTCCAACGCGGCATCCTTCTCGATGTACTTGCGGTACTCATCGAGAGTCGTTGCCCCCACGCAGTGCAGTTCACCGCGAGCCAGTGCCGGCTTGAGCATGTTGCCGGCGTCCATGGCACCCTCAGCCTTGCCGGCACCGACCATGGTATGCAGCTCGTCGATGAACAGGATGACCCGCCCCTCTTCCTGGGCCAGCTCCTTGAGCACCGACTTGAGGCGCTCCTCGAACTCACCGCGGAACTTGGCCCCGGCCAGCAGCGAGCCCATGTCGAGCGACAGTACACGCTTGTCCTTGAGGCCTTCCGGCACTTCGCCATTGACGATGCGCTGGGCCAGGCCCTCAACGATGGCGGTCTTGCCCACACCGGGCTCACCAATCAGTACCGGGTTGTTCTTGGTGCGCCGCTGCAGCACCTGGATGGTACGGCGGATCTCGTCGTCACGACCGATCACCGGGTCGAGCTTGCCGTCGGCGGCGCGTGCAGTGAGGTCGAGGGTGTACTTCTCGAGTGCCTCACGGCTCTCCTCGGCGTTGGGGTCGTCGACCCGCTCGCCGCCGCGTACGCTGTCGATGGCCTGCTCCAGGGCCTTGCGAGTCACGCCGGCTTGAGTCAGCAACTTGGTGACGGCATGCCCCATTTCCAGAGCGGCCAGCAGCACCAGCTCGCTGGCAATGTATTGGTCGCCGCGCTGCTGGGCCTCGCGGTCGGTCAGGTTGAACAGCTTGATCAGGTCCCGCGAGGGCTGCACCTCGCCGGTAAACTGGCCGACCTTGGGCAGATCGTCGAGATGTCCGGCCAGGGCGTCGCGCAGCCGCGCGGCATCACCGCCGGCCTTCTGGACGAGCGCCTTAATGCCGGTATCGCGAGCGTCCAGTAACGCCAGCAGCAGGTGGCCAGGCTCGAGTTGATTGTGTCCGCGTCCCACGGCCAGGGACTGGGCATCGGCCACGGCGTTCTGCAGCCTGGCGGTGAACTTGTCGAAACGCATTCGCTTTCCTCCATCGGGGTGGCGGCGCGTTCGGACGCGCCGCTTGGCCCTGCCATATCGTATTGACAGATTCAATGGAGTCAGGTTGGCCGGCTTTCAAGTCGCCAGCCAGGGAAAGGATGCGGCAGCTTGACGCAGATCAGCGCAGCCAGATCACGCTGGCCATGCGCCCGGTCTTGCCGTCGTCACGGCGATGGGAGTAGAAGCGCGGCTCGCACGCCGTGCAGAAGTGCCCACCACTGATGTATGCGATGCCGAGTCGCTCGAGGCGCAGGCGGGCAAGCTTGTAGAGGTCGGCCATGTAGTGGCCCAGGCGATAGGGGCTGGGATCGAACGCCGCCGCGGCCTCCGGATGCACACCGACGAAGGCCTGCTGCACTTCCGGCCCCACCTCGAACTGGGCGTTGGAGATCGCCGGCCCCAGCCAGGCCATCAGTTCCTCCGGTGGGGTGGCCAACGCCGCCACCGTGGCTTCCAGCACGCCACCGGCCAGCCCTCGCCAGCCGGCGTGGGCCACGCCGACCCGAGTGCCCTTGCGATCGCATAGGAATACCGGCAGGCAGTCGGCCGTCAACACCACGCAGGCATGGCCGCGATCGAAGGCCACCGAGGCATCGGCCTCGGGCACGCTGTCACTGTAGCTGGGCTGCACCCGGGCACCATGCACCTGCCTGAGCCACAGCAGCGGCCGATCGTCTTCGAGCTCGTTGGACAGCAGCCGACGGCACAGCGCCACATGGGCGGGATTGTCCCCTACCCCATCGGACGGATTGAAGCAGGCGAACTCGCCCTGACTGGGCCCGGTCTCACGCGTCGTGACGAAGGCTCCGACGCTAGCGGGCGCCGGCCAGTCAGGCTCGATCAGGGTCGGTTGCAAGTGGGGGGCATCGCTCATCCGGGCTCCTCAGCGCATGGCCTCGTGGTCGTCACGCAGGTAGTCGATCAGCAGCAGCAGGTCATCGGGCAGCGCGGCACGGAACTCGACCGGCTCGCCGCTGGCGGGGTGCAGGAAGGCCAGTTTCCTGGCGTGCAGCGCTTGCCGGGGAAACTCCCGCAGCAGCGTCTTGAGTTCCTCGCTGGCCCCGGCCGGCAGCTTGAGCCGACCACCGTATACTGGATCGCCGATCAGCGGGAAGCGCCGATGGGCCATGTGTACACGGATCTGGTGGGTGCGCCCGGTCTCGAGCCGGCAACGCACGTGAGTATGAGCGCGGAAGCGCTCGACCACGCGATAATAGGTGACCGCCGGCTTGCCGCTGACATGCACCGCCTGGCGCTTGCGATCCTTGGGATGACGACCGATGGGAGCATCCACCGTCCCGCCGGAAGTCATTACGCCGACGCAGACCGCATCGTACTCGCGCGATACCGTGCGAGCTTGGAGCTGCTCCACCAGGGCAGTCTGGGCGGCGAGCGTCTTGGCTACCACCATCAGCCCGGTGGTGTCCTTGTCCAGTCGGTGCACGATACCGGCACGCGGCACCGTGGCCAAACTCGGGCAGTGATGCAGCAGGGCATTGAGCAGGGTACCGTCGGGATTGCCTGCCGCCGGATGCACCACCAGACCGGCCGGCTTGTCGATCACCAGGATCGTATCGTCCTCGTACACGATCTCGAGCGGGATCGCCTCCGCCTCGAAGCGCACCTCCTCCTCAAGCGTGGCCGCCAACTGCAGCCACTCGCCGCCGGCCATCTTATCCTTGGGCTTGCCCGGACGACCGTCCACGGTGAGCACACCCTCCTTGATCCACCCCTTGAGGCGCTCGCGGGAGTGCTCGGCGAAAAGTTCGGCGGCGGCCTGGTCGAGACGGCTCCCGGCCAGGGAGATGGGCACGCGCTGCTGGGCTTCCACGGTCTGGGACATAGTAAGGTTGTCGCTGAAGAGCATCCTCGGACTGCGTTTTTACCCAAGGTGCTTTATAGTGGACGGGTTATGGCCAATTCTACCATGGCCGACACGGGTTGTTAGATACGAGGATCACGATGCGCGTTTCCCCCATCGCTACACGCCTTGTCGCCCTGCTTCTGGTAACCGCTCTGGTCACCGGCTGTGCTGGCAGGTCGGCCACGGAAGAAGAAGACGAGTTCGAAGGCGTCGCCGAACAACAGCTCTACGAAGAGGCACGCAACGCGCTTGAGGGCGGACGTTATACCACCGCCATCTCGCGTCTCGAGGCCATCGACACGCGCTATCCGTTCGGCCGCCACGCCGAACAGGCCCAGCTCGAGCTGATCTATGCCTACTACGAGACCCAAGACTGGGAGGCCACCCGCGCCGCCGCCAGCCGTTTTATCCGCCTGCACCCCACGCACCCCCAGGCCGACTACGCGCTTTACATGCGCGGGCTGGCCTCCTGGCAAGCGGGCCGTTTCAGTCTCGAGCGCCTGCGCCTGATCGACATCTCCAAGCGCGACCTGGGTGCCTCGCGCGACGCCTACTCCGACTTCCGCGAACTGGTGTCGCGCTATCCGGACAGCGCGTACGCTCCCGACGCCGAGCAGCGCATCGTCTACCTGCGCAACGTGCTGGCACGCCACGAACTGCACGTCGCCGACTTCTATCTGCGCAAGGGCGCCTATCTGGCCGCCGTCGAGCGTGGCCGCTGGGTGATCGAGAACTATCCGGAAGCCGAAGCCACCCGCGATGCACTGGCGGTAATGGTCGAAGGCTACCTGGGCCTCGACATGCGCGACCGTGCGCGTGAAGTGCTGCAGGTACTGATTCAGAACGATCCCGGCAACGACCGCCTGCGTGGCCGCACCTTCCAGCCACAGCACGTGCGCGCCCAATCGCTCTCCGCCTGATTCATCCGTCGAGCCGAGACGAAGAACCCGCGAGCCTGCTCGCGGGTTCTTGCGTTTGGCCTGACAGCGTCGTCAGTCGCCGGGCTGCCAGCCGTTGACGATGGGGTAGCGACGGTCGCGACCGAATCCTCGCGGCGTCACCCGCACGCCGACCGGCGCCTGGCGACGCTTGTATTCGCTGCGATCGACCAGCTTGACCACCTTATAAACGTCATCGCGGTCGAAGCCCGCCTCGATGATGGCCTCGGCGCTCATGTCACCTTCGATGTAGCGAGCCAGGATGGCATCAAGCGTATCGTAGTCGGGGAGCGAGTCGGTATCCTGTTGATCGGGTGCCAACTCGGCCGAGGGTGGGCGAGTGATCACTCGTTCGGGAATCGCCGGCGACTGCTCGTTGCGCCAGCGTGCCAGACGGTAGACCCAGGTCTTGTAGACATCCTTGAGCGCGTTGAAGCCACCCACCATGTCGCCGTAGAGCGTGGCATAGCCCACCGCCATCTCACTCTTGTTGCCGGTGGTCAGCACCATCAGGCCCTTCTTGTTGGAGATCGCCATCAATAGCACGCCGCGGCAGCGCGACTGCAGGTTCTCCTCGGTGGTATCGCGCTCGGTACCGGCGAACGTCTCGGCCAGCGTTGCCATGAAAGCGTCGACCATCGGCTCGATGGGCAGCACCTCGTAATGCACGCCGAGCAGCCGTGCCTGCTCGGCGGCATCTTCCTGGGACATGTCGGCGGTATAGCGATACGGCATCATCACTGCATGCACCCGCTGCGGCCCCAGGGCATCCACGGCGATGGCAAGCGACAGGGCCGAGTCGATACCGCCGGAGAGGCCCAGCACCACGCCTTGGAAACCGCTCTTGTTAACGTAGTCGCGCACGCCGCTGACCAGCGCGCAGTAGAGACTCTCCTCGGGCTCCTCCATGGGCTCGATCTCGCCCTCGCGTGGCTCCCAGACGCCCGACTCCTGGACGAACTGTACCGGCATCAGCCCCGCCTGCCAGTAGGGCGCCACCACGCGCACCTGGCCGCTTGCGTCGACACAGGCCGAGCCACCGTCGAACACCAGCTCGTCTTGGCCGCCGATAGTATTGACATAAACCAGTGGCAACGACACCTCCGCCGCACGCTGCTCCAAGAGGCGCAGGCGTTCGGCCGGCTTGTCCTGATGGTAGGGCGAGGCGTTGAGCGTGACGAGGATGTCCGCGCCGTCATCGCGGGCCGCCCGCACCGGGCCACCGTCCCAGATGTCTTCACAGATCAAGATGCCGAGCTTGGCGCCTTTGTGCTCGATCACCAGGCTCTGCTCGCCAGTGGCGAAATAACGACGCTCATCGAAGACCTGATAGTTGGGCAGCGCCTGCTTGGCGTACTCGCCGATCCATTCGCCGTTGTAGAGCAGCCCAGCCAGATTGTAGCCAAGCCCCTCACGCCGCCCGGGATAACCGATGATCACCAACACATCGCGCGACATCTTGGCGGCCATGCGGGAACGCGCCTCGCGCAAACGGGTCTCCATGGAAGGACGCAGCAAAAGATCCTCGGGGGGGTAGCCGCTCAGGAAAAGCTCGGGGAACACCACGATGTCGGCGCCATGTTCGATGCGCGCCTCGCGGACGGCTTCGATGGCGCGTTCGGCGTTGCCGGGGATATCTCCCACCAGTGGGTCCAACTGCGCCATTACCAGCGTCAAATCTTGCATGGGCGTAGAAATCTCTTGAGAATCCGAGGTCACCCTATTGTCCCGCAAGGGCCCCCGGCTGGCAAAGCCGCTAGCCCCCATCTGGGAGAAGGATAAGGATGAACCTATTGCTCATTCGCCTGATCATCTTCGCCGTGCTGTTCTTTGCCGGCCTCCAGCTCTATCGCATGTACCGCCAATGGAAGCTCGACCGTGAGGAAGCACTGGACAGCGAGTCGCAGCAAGAGGGCGGCCAGATGGTACGCTGCGCCTGGTGCAAGGTGCACGTACCGGAAGCCGACGCCCTGCGCGAACAGGGCGAATGGTTCTGCAGCAGCGCCCATCGCGATCGTTTCCTCCAGGAACAGCATCCCGAGGAATAAAACCTCTTGGCGTGACGGCAATCGCCTACAAGCTTTATCGGCAATGGCTGATAGACGCCACTCCAGGCTCGACTAGAGTGTGTGCTTCATGATCACGAGGCACCACTCCGGGAGAGTTCCATGGACGCCGCTCATGCCCTGACCGGCAATGCTTCACGCCAACGTGGCCTTACCCTCATCGAGCTACTGGTCGTCATCGCGTTGGGTGTCGTGCTGGTAGGCTGGGCCGTGCCGGGCCTGCAGGCAATGAGTGCCCGCCAGGATGTGGCCGCCGAAGCGCATCGACTGCGGGTCGCACTCTCTCTGGGTCGCAACACGGCCATCACACGGCGCAGCGTGGTTATCGTCTGCCCTAGTCCCGACCGTCGGCGCTGCGACATGGACGACTGGAGCGCTCCGCTGGCCATCGTACTTGGCCCGCTGACGGGCACCGATTTCGCCGAAGGAGCCCTGCTGAGAGTCATCGAAGCCGGCCGCAGAGTCAGCGTCAGCTATCGCCAGGATGGCAAGCCGGTACGTTACAGCGCCCTGGGAAGGCCAGCGGGCCACAACGGCACCTTCCGCATATGCGGACACCAGGGCCATGGCGCCCAACTGGTACTCAGCAATTTCGGTCGGCTGCGCAGCGGCGGAAGCATGAGTTGCTGAATCCACCGCGTCTACGCAGGAGTGTCCATGCGCCAAGCCATCGTGGGTTATCACAAGGACGATGAGGATCACTGGGTCGCCGAACTCGAGTGCGGCCACAATCAGCACATCCGCCACCAGCCGCCTTGGATAGAGCGCCCCTGGGTCACGACGGAGGCCGGGCGCCGCTCGCGCCTCGGCCTGATGCTGAAGTGCGTGAAATGCGACCGCGGCGAGCCTCGCGACAATCCCTGAACGCCGGCCGCCGCGGAGTATGGCACGCCAGTCTTTGGCCTAACCCTTTGGCCCCATCAATAGCCAGATGATCAGCCCCACCAGCGGGAACAGCAGCAACACGATGATCCACAACAGCTTGGCGATCGGTCCGGCAGGACTCTTGGCCACCTTGACGATAGCCCACACCAGAATGATCAGCCAGATCAGGCCCAACAGGCCGCCCACTTCGATTCCCATTCGACATCTCCTTGTCCAGCAGTGTGTGCTGATTCAAGAACTAGCACGCAGCGTCATGAGTAACAATCCGAAACTGTAGCGTTATGTGAATCAAGGTAGCGCGCTTCATGCCATTTGCCACCATTCGGGTAACAGCTTGCGCACCTCGCGCTGCTGGAAGCGATCGTCCATCAGCACCAGCGTGCCGCGATCCTGCGGCCCCCGGATCACCCTACCGGCGGCCTGGATCACCTTGATCAGCCCGGGTATGCGATAGGCATAGGCATCGCCACAGCCGAAGCGAGCTTCCAGCCTGGCCTTCAGCGCTTCGTTGAAGGCATCGAACGGAGGCAGTCCCAGCGTCGCGATGAAAGCGCCGATCAGTCGCTCCCCGGGCAGGTCGATGCCCTCGCCGAAAGCCCCGCCCAACACCGCAAAGCCGATGCCCTGCCCCCCGGCCCGGAAGCGCGCCAGGAAAGCATCTCGCTCGGCCTCGCTCATGCCGCGGGTCTGGCTCCAGTGCGGCAGCTCGGGATGCCGCTGCGCCAGCCGCTGCGTTACCGATTCCAGATAGGCGAAGCTGCTGAAGAAAGCGAGGTAGAGGCCGGGACGCGAACGATATTGCCCCACGAGTTCTGCCACGATGGGATCGAGCGAGACCTGGCGGTCGCGCAGGCGTGTCGAGATGTCTCTGTTGATGCGCACTTCGAGCTGGTCGGCGTGAAAGGGCGAAGCGATCGATCGCCAGACGCAATCGCCAGGCAGCCCCAGCAGGTCGCGGTGATAGCCCGGCGGGCTCAGGGTCGCCGAGAACAGCACCGCACTGTGTGCCTGGGTGAAGCGCACCGCCAGGAAGTCCGCCGGCACCAAGTTGCGCAGGCCGAGCAGCGACCGACCACGGCCATACCGGGTGAGATCGCATAGCGAGTGATCGCCGAAAGATTCGGCCAGGCGCATGAATGCCAAAGCCTCGAACAGCCGCTCCTGCAGGACCGGGTCGGCCCCACCCGGGTGCTCGGCCAGATAGTCGGTGATGGCTGCCGCCGCCTGCTGCAGCGCACCGAGAAATCTCCCCGGGAACTCCTTCAGCACCCGGTAAGCGGGCTGGCCCGGCCGGCCCTCGTCGGTTCCCCCCTGCTCTCGCACCAGAGCCTGCCACTGGCGCACCAGCCGGCCGAGCGGCTTGACCAGCGGCGCCGGCGCCTGACGATGCAGGCGACTGAGTGCGCACTGATCCAGTTCGGCGCTGTACATCTTGCGCGCTCGCTCCACCAGATTGTGAGCCTCGTCCACCAGCAGCGCCAGGCGCCAGCCGTTGGCCTGGGCCAACCCATGCAGCAGCGCCGAGGCGTCAAAGTAGTGGTTGACGTCGCCCACACAGACATCGCTCCAGCGCGCCATCTCCTGGCCGAGGTAGTAAGGGCAGACTCGGTGTTCGAGCGCCACCTCGCGCAGCGCCTCGCGGTCGAGCCAGCCGCACGCTACCGCGGCCTGGCGGGCGGCCGGCAAGCGGTCGTAGAAGCCCGCAGCCAGCGGGCAGGCATCACCATGGCACGCCTTGTCGGGATGCTCACAGGCCTTGCTGCGTGCCACCAGTTCCAGCACCCGAAGCGGCAGGCGCGGTTGGGTCTCTTGACTGTCCGCACTGGCGGCGCCCAGCCGGGCCAGGGCGTCCAGCGCCAGACGCCTGCCCGGCGTCTTCATGGTCAGGAAGGCAAGCCGGTCGATGCCTTGTCGCGGCATCGCCTTGAGCGTCGGGAACAGCGTGGCCATGGTCTTGCCGATGCCGGTCGGCGCCTGCGCCAGCAGGCAGCGCCCGGTGGCAGCCGCCTTGTAGACGCTCTCGGCCAGTTCCCGCTGCCCCGGGCGAAAGGCATCGTGGGGAAAGTCCAGGCCAGCCAGGGCGGTGTCGCGCGCCTGGCGGTGCTCCGCCTCCTGCCCGGCCCAGCTCAGGAATCGCTCGCACTGGGCCTCGAAAAAGGCGCTGAGCTCGCTGGCACTGGCCTCCTCGGTCAGCAGCGTCTCACGCTCGCTGGCGATATCCAGATAGACCAGCGCCAGGGTCAGCGACTCGAGCCCACGCTCGGCGCACAGCAGCGCCCCGTAGACCTTGACCTGGGCCCAGTGCAGGGCGCGCTGATTGTGCGCCATGCGCGACAGGTCGCCGCGATGGGTCTTGATCTCCTCGAGGCGGTTGCTCTCCGGGTCGAAGCCGTCGGCTCGGCCGCTAACCACGAGACCGCGATAGCGGCCGCTCAAGGCAATCTCGCGCTCGTAGCTCTTGCCGCGACGCCCCGTCACCAGCGCATGGCCGGCGATGCCTTCGCGGGCGCTGGGCGAAGGCGTGAAGCGGTGGTCGAGGTCGCCCTCACGGGCGGTGAAGTCGCACAGCGCCCGCACGGCCACCCGGTAGAGCGGCGCTTCGGCACGATGCATGGCATCACTCATGGCGCCGCGTCCTACTGCCAGGTCACATGACAGACCAAGGCATCGATCCCCTGAGCCCGGAAGAACGCCAGCCAACGGCGCTGGTTGTCCTGCAACCTGTCGCCGGGCCCTTTCACCTCGATCAGTCGATAGCGAGGCTCGGCGCCGCCGGGCAGGAACTGGATCAGGTCGGGCAATCCGGCTCGGTTGGCCTTGAGGTCGCTCAGCAGGCGTTCGAAGCAAGCACGCAGATGCGTGGCGGGAATGCAGGTCAGCGCCTGTTCGAGCAACGTCTCGTCGAGCCCTTCCCAGAACACGAAGGGCGATGCCACGCCATGTTTTTCGCGCCAGACCCGCCATATCGCCTCGCCATGGGCGCCCTCGTCGAGGCGGGCCAGACAGCGCTCGAACCGCTCGCGGCGGCGCGCGACGAAATCGTCGCGATAGAGATCCGCCGGCCCGCTATGGAAGGGATGAAAAAAAGCCCCGGGCAGCGGCGCGAACAGTGCCGGCCAACACAGCAGGCCGAACAGGCCGGTCAGCAGCGTATTTTCGACGTAATAGACCGGCGCTCCGGGACGGCTCAGGTGCTCGGCCACGGCCTGCTCGACGCCTGACGTCGTCTCACCGGGTCGAGGCAGGCACAGGTCCAGTCGTGGGGGGGATGGCTCGACCTCGCGGCGTGGTGACGCCAGCCCCAGCCGACGACAGAGCCTGGGCAGCAAGCGTGCCAGCGCCTGGCTCTCCTGCTCGCCAACAGCCGATGCCCATGCTCGGCTGGCCAGGGCGTGAGCCTGGTGATGCTCGCCCAGCCGCTCCAGCAGTCGCAGGCGGCGAATGCGCGCCTCTACCTGGCCGGCCGGGCCGTCGCCGCTCTCGGCATAGAGCCGCAGGGCCAATGTTTCCTGCCCACCACGCTCGGCGGCCTGGCCCAGCCGGAACGTCAGCCTGGCATGCCGCTGCGCCAGCCAGGTATTCTCAGCCGGCACAGTCGGCATCTCGGTCATCAGCGTCTCGGGCGACTCCCCCTGCTCCAGCCGTTCACGCAGCTCGTGCAGCGTCAGGTAAACGTCCACCTCCTCACGGCAATGGAAGGCTCGTGAGCCGGGTGTCAGCTCGACGTGCTCGAAGCGCTGCAGGCCAAGCTCGGTGAGCACGAACTCGGCCCAGTCCTGGCGCAGGTTGCCGAAGAACATCAGCCGCAGCCGGTCGCACCAGGGCATCACGCTCAAGCGCACGATGCGCTCGCCGCCCAGCATCTCGCCGGCGGCGGGCCACCATTCGGTCAGCCGCTGCACCTGGCTCAAATGTGGCTGTAGCGTCTCCCACAGTACCGTCTTGCTCGCCCTGGACGAGAGCCCGGCATCGGCCATCTCGCTTGCCAGCGCCTGACGCAGCTCGGCCAGGCGCAGCAGGCGAAACAGCTCGGCGAGTGATATCGCCGGGTCCGTCTCGACCCAGCCCGCTGAGGCGAGGGACGCAAGCGCCCTATCGACGTCGCCGATCTCGGCGTAAGCGAGCTTGCCGGTGCGAAAGTGCTCGCCCTTGCGCATCACCATGCGCACCAGCAGGGCCTGAGCCGCCTGCGGCAAGGCCTCGAATGTGATGAGAAAGCCCTGCTCCTGCGCGGTAAGCAGCTCGGCGTGATGCTCGCGCACCCAGCCAAGCACGAAGCGGAAGTTCGCCAGGTAGTAGAAGGGATCGCCGAGCGAAGCGGTCGCCGAGACAGGACGCAGGATACTGTTCATGCATCCATGATATCAGCCCCGTGAGGCACTGCCAGTCTCGCTACTCAGCGTAGACCTGCGGTGAGTGCGCGCACCACGTCGGCCGCCGGTATCTCACGGCAGGCGCTGGCATTCTGACCGGCCCACAGCGGCGAGAAATCGGTACTCCCTGCCGACTCGGCGGCACTGCGCAGCGGCGCTATGGCGGAGGTGGCCAGGGGGAAGGCCGGCGCCACGTCGCTGAGCGGACCGAGTTCGCGCATCAGCCTGGTGAGGATACCGCGAGCGGGCCGCCCCGTGTAGAGGTTGGTCAACGCCGTGTGGCGTGCCGCCTCACTCAACAGGGCCTGACGATGAAGCGTCGAGGTCATGGCCTCGGGGCAGCAGAGAAAGGCGGTGCCGACCTGGACGGCAGAGGCACCCAGGGCAAGGGCTGCGGCGACACCACGGGAATCGGCGATGCCGCCAGCGGCGACCACCGGCACCGACACGGCCTCCACCACCTGCGGCAGCAGGGCAAAGGTGCCCAGTTGGGTGGTCACGTCCTCGCTGAGGAACATGCCACGGTGGCCGCCTGCTTCAGCGCCCTGGGCGATTACCACATCGACGCCGTGCGCCTCGAGCCAGCAAGCTTCTTCGACCGTGGTGGCGGACGACAGCACCACGGCCCCCCATGCCTTGACCCGCTCGACCAACGCCGGCTCCGGCAGGCCGAAATGAAAGCTGACCACCTCAGGACGAAACGCCGCGAGGGCATCGCAGGCTTTATGGTCAAAGGGACGCCGCCCGGCCCCCGCCGCTATACTGTCGATATCAAGACCGTATTCGGCGTAGTAGGGCGCCAGTGCCTGGTGCCAGCGCTGCAGGCGTACTTCATCGGGCGCCGGCGGAACATGGCAGAAAAAGTTGACGTTGAGCGGCTTCGCGGTGGCGGCACGAATGCGCTGGAGTTCATCCACCATGGCCTCGGGCGAAAGCATTGCGCAGGGCAGAGCACCCAGACCGCCCGCCTCACACACAGCCACGGCTAGGTCGCCGCCCTGGACGCCGGCCATCGGCGCCTGAAGGATGGGAAATTCGATGCCGAGCTGGTGAGTCAGGCTCATGCTACTCCTCCCTGCTATCGTTCGTTGCGTTGCCAGGGACGTTTCGGTCCCAGCGTATCCGCCGCATAGGCGCCTCGCTCGCCCATGGGGCGAGGCTCGCCGACCGTGGTGTCGCAGCGGGTCTGTCGCTCCATTTCAGCGTTGATCTCGGCGCCGAGCAATACGACGAACGAGGAGAGCCAGAACCACAGCATCAGTACCACCACGGCACCCAGCGAGCCGTACAGTTCATCCATGTTGGCGAACTGGCTCACGTAGAGCGATAGCCCGCCCGAGCCAACCAGCCAGAGTAGCGTCGCCACCACGGTACCCACGCTGACCCATTCCCAGCGCGGCGCACACCGGTAGGGCCCGAAGCGATAGAGCGCGGCAATCACGAACATCATCATCAGTAGTAGGGCCGGCCAGCGCAGCCAGGTGATCAAGGTGACGAGCGGACCATCCAGGAGGAGCCAGCCGACGACCAGAGGATAGATCGCCACGAACACAGTGGCTGCCAGCGACATCGTGATCAACCCAATGGTTAGCGCCGCCACCACCAGCATGCGATGCAGCAGACCACGCTGCTCTTCCTCACCATAGACCACATTGAGCCCCACCAGCAGCCCGCGTACCCCCTTCGAAGCCACGAACATCGCCACCACCAAGCCGACCAGGGCCGTCAGACTGAGGCCGGTGTCGGTGTTCTCGCTAACCTCCTGGGCCTGCTCGTTGATCAAGCGTGCACCGCCGGGTGGCATGAAGCGACTGAGTTCGCCGATCTGGGCAGTGATCTCCGCGGGATCGAAGACCAGCGCCCATAGTGAGATGACCGCGCCAATGGCGGGGAACAGCGACAGCAGCGCGTAGAAGGCGATACCTGCCGCCAGCATGTTGACGCGGTCATCGGCAGCCTGCTGCTTGACTCGCCAGACCACGTCCAGCCATCCCGGCCCAGGTATCTGGTGGGGGACTTCGGCTTTCCTGCCTCGCCACAATTTCGCCATACCGCTCCTCGGAACTCCTCCTCACGGCTGTCCCGCCGGGCGCAGCACCATACGGGAATCGCGGATCTCGATGTCGAACCGGTTAAGGAAGCTCATGCCCAGCAGTGCCACCTCGCCTTCGAGCCCCGGGCTGATGGAACCGCGCACCTCGGTGGCGGAGAAACCTCCCAGGCTGACCTCGTCGAGCCAGGTTAGGTCACCACGCACGCGCCCGTTAGCGGTGTTGAACCAGGCCGAGCCTGCACGCTCCAACCCCAGTCGCTCAGCGAATGCAAGGGGTACGGCCACGTAAGTGGCGCCTGTATCGAGCAGGAACTCGATCGGCTCACCGTTGATGCGTCCGGTGGCGACGAAGTGTCCCGAGCGGTTGCGCTCGAGCACGATCGGTTCGTCCACTCCGCTCACGGCATTGACCAGGTGCGCATTGGGGTTGCGCTGGGCTTCTAGGAAACCGTGAAACCACCAACTGCCAAAACCGATGAACGCCACCCAGAACAGCAGCATCATGCCCATTCCGGCACGCCGTACCGAACCGCCCTCTCGCCTCATCGACCCACCTCCTGGAAAAGCGCGGCCAGCCGCGTTGACACCTGCGCATCCGCTGTCTGTACTGAGGAGCGCCAAGTATCCCTTGGCTGCGCATGCCACGGCACTCGCCGGGTGCCATCGCCGTTCGACAACGACGTGATAAGAACAAGGATAGCCCCATGCATGACAGCATCGAATCTTCGACCACGTTGGCTCGCTGCCATTCCCGCAACGTCCGCCACCTGGCCCGCATCGTCCTGGTCATGCTCTTGCCACTCGCCTGCGCCTCGACAGTGGCCTGGGATGGGCTGGTGGAAAAGCAGGTCTTCGAAATGGACGCCTACACTACCGTCAGCGGCGAGACCTGGGGAACGGATTTTCCGTTGGTCACCATCCGCGACTTCCTCGCTGAGTGAGGCGCCCGTTCCCTGACGCGTCAGCCCGCCAGGGAGCGCACCAGCAGGTAGACACCCATGGCCAGCAGGCCGCTGAGGAAGACCCGCCGAAAGGTGGTCTCCGAAAGCCGCTGGCGCAACTTCTGGCCGAGCTGCATGCCCACGATGGCTGGCACCACCGCCCCCAGCGACATGAGTCCCAGTTCCACGCTGAGCAGGCGCTGTTCGCCCATGGAGAGACCCAGCGCCGTGGTGGTCACCACAAACAGTACGCCCATGGCCTGGATCAGCATGTCCCGCGGCAGGCCGAGCGCCTGCAGATAGGCCACGCCGGGAAACACCGAGGAGCCGGTCATGCCGGTGAGCAGGCCGGTCAGCGCACCATTGACCGGTGCTGCATGGCGGCCACGGCTGACCATCTTGCCGAGCCCGAGATTGAACAGCCCCGAAAGGGCATAGAAGGCAAGCAGCACACCCAGCAGGCCGGATAGCCAGCGCACGTCGACCCTGGCCAGGATGCTGACCCCCAGCCACACAGTCACCACCGAGGCCAGCAGGAAGGGCCACAGCCGGCGTAGGATCTGGCGCAAATAACCGCCGACCAGCGCCTGCCACACATTGGTGACGATAGTCGGCACCAACAGCAGCGCCATGGCCGACGGTAGCCCCACCGTAGCCGCGAGCAGAGCCAGCGAGACCGTGGGCATGCCCATGCCGATCACGCCCTTGACCAGGCCGGCGGCGACGAAGGTTGCCGCTACCAGCACCAGCAGCAAGGGGTCCAGGCTCATCGCTCGATGCCTCCCACCGCGGCTTGACCGTTGCGTGCCTCCCACTCGGCGGCGGCCAGCTCTCCCCGGGGCTGGTTAACCGCCAGACAGATCACGATGGCGACGATAAACAGGACGGCACATAGCAGGATCGAGGCCTGCAACCCAACCACCGACTGCAGCAACCCCAACCCGATGATGCCGACTACGCCTGCCAGTTTGTTGGCCAGGCCCCAGAAACCGAAGAACTCAGCGGCCTTACGCGTGGGCGAAAACAGCCCCACCAGAGCGCGGCTGGCCGATTGGCTGGAGCCCAGCGAGAGTCCCGCCAGGCAGCCCACGAACAGGAACAGGTGCTGCGCTTCCCAATCCAATCCCAAGCTGACATTGAGGAAGGCGGTGACCTCCGGCGTGGCCCAGATAGCGAGTATCGCCGCCACCCACAGCATCAGAGTCAACTGATAAGTGAACTTGGTGCCGATGCGATCCTGCAGGAAACCGAAGCCAAGCGCGCCCGCTGCCGCAGTGATCTGGACGATGATGAACATGACGTTGCGCACCGCTTCGTCCCAGCCGATCACCTGGGCACCGTAGATGAAAGCGAAGGCGATGATGATGTAGACCCCGGCCATGGAGAACAGCAGCGACACCAGGAAGATGCCCAGGTCGCGGAAGTGCCGCAGCTCGTGCAGGGTGGTGGAGACACGCTCCCAAGCGATCTCGCGATAGGTTTTGGCATGCGGCTGTGGGTCGCCGCGCTCCTTGAGCCACACGAAGGTGGGAATCGCGGTGACCAGGAAGAAGGCTGCCGCGAAGGGCCCCACCCAGCGAATGCGCTCGAAATTCTCGGCCGTGGCCTCGCCCAGCACCACCAGGGTGAACCCGGCGGCGAACAAGCCTCCCACATAGCCTAACGCCCAGCCGAAACCGGAGATCTTGCCGAGGTCCTGGGGAGGACCGAGACCGGGCAAAAAGGCCGCGATGAAGGACTCACCCATGGAATAGGCGTAATTGGAAACTACGATCAGCAACAGCCCGAGCAAGACATAACCAGGGGCGACGAAATAGAGCAACGCCGTGGCCACCACCGTAACGACGTAGCTGGCGAACAGAAAGCGCTTCTTGGCGGCCCGGTAGTCCATCACTGCGCCACACAGCGGGCCGGTGATCACTACCATGAGATAGCTGACGGCCAGGGCCAGGCTCCACAGCAGGTTGGCCAGGCGGAAGCCGTCGTCACGATCGCCGACGATCACGGTGGTGAACAGTTCGCCGAAGACCACGGTGATGATCAGCAGCGTATAGGCCTGGTTGGCGAAATCGAACATCGCCCAGCCAAAGATCTCCCGCTTCGACGCCCGCTGCCGGGGTGACGTACCGCCAACGGCCGGTATCGCGCTCATCTGTGCCTGCCCTCCTTTCCCTGCCCCTGGTGGAAACGCCTAGCCTAACAGCTTATCGGGGCGAACATGACGCCATGGCTGCTTTCACTACACTGAGAGCGACATTTCGAAACCGGAGGCAAGCAATGGAACGCTTGATGGGATTCCCCCTGGTGCTGGCAGCACTCGCCACGACGGCACATGCGGAGGAGATGTCGCTGAGTATCGCGCACCAAGAACTTAGCCTGATCCCGGTAGCGGAGGATCTCGAAAGCCCTTGGGGCATGGCCGTACTGCCCGGCGGGCTATTCGTGATCAGTGAGCGTACGGGGCAAATCCAGACCTTCTACAACGGCGAACGCCAGGAGGTCGCAGGTTTGCCCGGCATTCACGTCGAGGAGCAGGGCGGCCTGCTCGACATCGCCGCTTCGCCCGAGTATCCCGATACCGGCTGGCTCTACTTCACTTACTCGAGCGGTGACGAGGACTCCACCGCAACGGCCCTGGCCCGCGGGCGCTTGGCCGGAGACCGCCTAGTGGACGTGGAGGAACTGTTTGAGCAGAATCGGCGTTCCGAGCCAGGCCCCAATGCCGGCTCACGCCTGGCCTGGATGGGCGACGACACCTTGCTGATGTCCGTCGGCGATCGCAACTCCCCCGATCGCGCCCAGGATACCCAGGACCATGCCGGCTCCATCCTGCGCCTCGACCCGCAGGGCCTGGCGCCGGAGAACAACCCCCTGCTGGAAGACGCCGGCTATCTGCCCGAACTCTACTCCTGGGGGCACCGCCACGTACTTGGCCTGGCAGTGGATGAGACACGCAACAACGTCTGGGCCGTCGAAGCCCACGACAACGGCAGGGGCGCATTGGTCCTGGTGGAGCGCGGCGAGAGGCATGGCAGCCCGGTGGAGGAAGGTTCGGACCTCCTCGAGGAGGCCGCCAGCAGCGACCTGTTTACCGAAGAGGAAGTCATCCAACCTGCTTATCGCTTTCCCGAGGACGTCTCGCCGTCAGGCCTGGCGGTGGTCAATGGCGAGCATTACCCCGATTGGCAAGGTAACCTGATCGTCGGCGGACTGGAGAGCGAGCAGCTCTATCGCTTCGAGGTAAACGGAGGCGATATTACCGACATGGAAGAACTGCTCGACGAAACACAAGGTCCGGTGCGTGAGGTTCGTCAGGGGCCAGATGGCTACCTCTACGTCCTCATCGGTGACGAGAGCGGCACCCTCTATCGGCTCGAACCCGAGGAGTAGCACTGCTGCCGGCCGGCTCGAACCTGTCGGGCCGGCCTCTTGCGTGAGGAGCAGAGTTCTTCACTTCTCACGCAGCCCGGGGCATTATCGCGGTTACCCTGGTTAATTGGCTTTACGCCCTCCCCAAGGCCGTTTTCGCCGGCACCAGGTGCGCAGGTGGCTGGAAGCGTGATCGATCCAGCGCAGCACAATCAAAAGAACAAGCAAGCAGGGTGCTGGCCGAATGAAGAAATGGCTAATGTCGATGTTGGCTCTGCTGTCGCTCCCGGCGGTCGCAGGCCTGGAAGGGCTGACCTTCATCACCGAAGAGTACCCTCCCTACAACTACCGGCAGGACGACCGGCTCGAAGGCATTTCAGTCGAGCTTCTCGAACGCATATTCCGCGTAACCGATACTGCGCGCTCCCGCAAGGACATACTCTACTACCCTTGGGCACGTGGCTATGACACGGCGCTCTCCGAACCGGGTACGGTGCTATTCTCCACCACCCGTACCGAGCAGCGCGAACCGCTGTTCCAATGGGTGGGCCCCATTGCCACCGACAGGGTCACGCTGATCGCCCGCCGCGACAGCGACATACGCTTGGACGACATCGCGGACGTAATCGCCGGAGGCTATCGCATTGCCGTAATTCGCGAAGATATCGGCGCCCAGCGGCTACAGGAAGCCGGGGTGCCGGACAGCCAGGTGCATGCCGCGATCTCCAACGTCAGCGCACTGCGTATGCTGGAACGCGGCAGGGTCGACCTGTGGACCTACAGCGAGGATGTCGCCTTCTGGTTGATGAACGAAGAGAACCTGCCGACTACCGACTACGTCCCCGCCCTGACAATCAGCGAATCCGACCTCTACTATGCCCTGAACCCCCGCACCGACCCCACGCTGGTGGCGAAAATGCAGGAGGCGCTGAACCGCCTGCGTGAAGATGGGGTGCTGAGCGTAATCCTCGGCGGCACCATCGCCTTCAACACCGAGGAATATCCGCCCTACAACTATGAGGACGGAAACGGCAGGATCACGGGCACCTCCACCGAACTCCTGCGCGCCGCACTCGAAGCCGCCGAACTCGATGCCGATTTTCGCCTGCTGCCCTGGGCACGCGCCTATACCGAAGCCCAACTGCGCGAACGCCACTGCGTCTACTCGACCACCCGCACACCGGAGCGTGAGGCGCTGTTCACCTGGATCGGCCCGCTGATTTCCAGTACCTGGGCCGCCTTCGCCCTGGCAGATGCCGACATCGATGCCGATTCTCTGGAGGACTTGCAGGAGCTGCGGGTGGGCAGCTTCCGCGAGGATGCCGTTGGCCACTACGCTGCCAGCCAAGGCGTACCCATCGTCGTGGCCAGCGCCGAACGCGAGAACATTGGACGCCTGCGCGCCGGACTGATCGATGCCTGGGTCACCGGCGAGGAGACCGCCTGGCTCCTCGCCGAGGAGGCCGGCCTGTCGTTGCAACGACTCTTTGCTTTCAACGAAGTCGATCTCTACCTGGCCTGCCACCCCTCGGTACCGGACCAGTTCGTCACTCGCCTGCAAGCGGCTCTCGACCGCGCACTCGCCGAAGCGGAGGCACCCTAGTGAAGCATCCTCCTGGCATGGATCGCCAACCCCGCAGACGCAGCCTGACTGCCAAGCAGGCCGGTCTTACGCTTGCCATCGCGCTGCTGCTCAGCATCACCGCCGGCACCATCGGATTGGCGCTCGACGCCCGCGCCATGCGCCTGGAAATCGTGCGCGACACCCAGTACCGTCTCGACCTGGTTCACGGCACCGCCGCCGAAGCCGCCTTCCAGCTCAACACCGAACTAGCGCCCCAGGTCGTCGATGGCCTGTTCAACAGCGGCCGAGTCGCAAGCGTCGCCATCAGCGATGACTTCGATCGCATCATGGCCACACGTCAACGCAACCAGACAGCCACCACCAGTTGGGCAGCCAGCGCCCTGTTCGACGATATCCTTCATTACCGGCAGACGCTGCTCTACCAGGCAGGCTCCGGCAACCCACCGCAGCCGGTAGGCGAACTCGAGCTGACCCTGGCGCTCGACCGCCTGACTCGCGACTTCACTGACCGCAGCCTGCTGATCTTCACGCTGGGTGTCGCCAAGGCGCTGGCCATTGCAGCCCTGCTGGCGCTGGTGTTCCACTGGTTCGTAACCCGCCCCCTGCTGAAGGTGCACGCTGCGATCGTCGAGACCAACCCACGCCAGCCCGGCCGCTGGCCGAAGCCGGCCATGGGAGGCCATGACAACGACGAACTGGGACACTTGGTGGAGAGCGTCGATCAACTGCTCCAGGCGTTCCAACAGGGTCTCGACCAGCGCGACCGGCTCCATCAAATCTCCACCATGGATGGTCTGACCGGTATCGCCAATCGCCGCCATTTCGACGCCTTCCTCGAGCGGGAGTGGCAGCGTGCCCACCGCAACGGCTACGCCATCTCGATCATTTTCATCGATATCGACCACTTCAAGGAGTTCAACGATCACTATGGTCATCTCGCTGGCGACGATACGCTGAGAGCCATTGCCGAGGCTCTCTCCCGGGTGGTCCACCGAGTCTCCGACCTGGTGGCTCGCTACGGCGGCGAGGAGTTCGTCTGCGTGCTGCCCGATACCGACCTGGAGGGCGCCTTACGAGTGGCTGAGAGGGTCCACCAGGAGATCCGCGCCCTGGACATTCCCCACGCCCACTCGGCCCGCGAGGGTCGGGTTACCGCCAGCCTCGGCGTGGCCAGCAGTGTGCCCGCCAAGAACCCGGCCGGCTGCGAGGAGCTGTTGGCGCAGGCCGACAGACAGCTCTACCGCGCCAAGCGTCAGGGCCGTGACCAGGTAGCCTCGCAGACCTGAAGCGCGGAAATGGAAACGGGTAAGTGGGAACTGGCTTGCCAGCGGGAGAATCGATAGGAGTAAACCCAGCCAGAGGTGGAGGAGCCGCATGACCAGACGCGACGAGTTCATCGAGCGCATGAAGACCCAGCTCGACGAATGGAATGCCGAAATCGAGGCACTGGCAGAACGCGCCCGCACGGCCAGTGACGAAGCTCAGGTCCGCTACCAGGACGACATCGAGCGGCTCCGGCGCCGCCGGGATGAGACATGGCGCCGGCTCGAGGAGCTGCAATATGCCAGCGAAGCGGCCTGGGATACGCTACAGCAAGGGCTCGACGACGCCTGGGAACTGCTGCGCAAGGCCCTGCGCGATGCCCAACACCGTGAGCCGCCGCAGGACATCAACGATCCCGACGACACCCAGCAGCCTCGCTCGCCGGGCGGCTCGCCCTAGCCCCTAGGCGGAGCCGCCCTTACGCTCACGCTCTGCCGCCGCATCCTGGCCCTCTTCGGCTGCTGGCGCCTGGATGTCACTGCCTCGCTGCAGCCTGTCGACCGCCGCGCCCCCCTGATGCGCCAGCTGCGCCAGGCGGTCGATCTGCGCATCGAGCTTGGGCAGCGCCTCCTGGCGGTAGCGTGACAGATCGTCGATGGCACCGAGTACATCGTCGAAGGCCTGCTCCAATGCCTGCATGTCGAGCTGGGCCGAAGCGGCCCGGGTCTGGATCTCCACGCCTTGCTGACGCAGCGCCTTGGCCGTACCGGCGATCATCTTCGAGGTGGTGGTATTGAGCGATTCCACACGATCCAGGACCAGCCGCTGGTTGGCCAGCGCCAGCGCTACGGCCACGGCTACCGTCAGCGCCGAAACAGTGACGTGGATGGCACGGTCGACGCCGCGAATCAACTCGCGGTTGTTACGGATGATCACTTCCAACGCCAGCACGCCCTGCTGGCTGACCGCCTGCTGCTGCTGTAGATCGACGATGCGCTGTCGCAACGGGAACAGCAGTTCCTCCTCGATGAAGGCACGCTGCGAGTGCTCCGCACCGAGCCGTTCCAGTGCCTGTACCAAGCGACGATCGATCAGTCGCCCCAGGTCGATCTGGCGCTGCAGCCGCCCCAGCAGCTGGCGCAGGCTCTCCTGATCGTCGCTGAGGGTGATGTTGTCACGCCGCAGCATGTCGCGCCCCGCTTCCAAGTCGGCAATGATCGCATCCAACGCCTGCTGGGCATTCTCGAACTTGCGGAAATAGCGCTGCACGCGGCTGCCGGCACCGGGAATGCGCGACAGCAGGCGGTCGAATGGGCCCGATGCCAAGCGGTGCTGGTGCGGGTCGAGTGCCTGCATATGGCCACGCAGATCGATCAGGGCCTTGGCCACCGGGCCGCCCTCATCGCCCTGATGGGCCAGCTTGCGCAACGGTGCCTGCAGCATCTCACTGTGATGCGCCGCCTGCTGCTGCAGCTCGAGTCCCATCTCGTCCACTGCTCGGCGCTGACGCTCGAGCGCGGCGCCTTCGCTAGCCAACACCTCGTCGACGAAAGCGGAAGCCATCTGCTCGAGCTCGGGGTCATCGATTTCCACGTCCTCGCCGCTCGCTTCGGGAGCGATCTCCTCGAGCTCGTCGGCGATCTGCTCCACCGGCGGCAACGAAAGCGGCGAGCCACGTTCGGACGACTGGTTCATAAGCGATTCCCCTTCAGACCTACCTAAACACTAGCAGCAGCGCCCGCAGCGACTCACCTTGTGTCGCCTTGCTAGCACCGCTCGCTAGCGGCTATAGCGCTCAGCACCGTCGATGAAACGGCGCAGTTCCTCCAACGCCCGGTCGGTGGCCAGCGCCGCCTGCGGGCGCCCCGTCTCGACCCGTGCCAGCGCCACCGCGGTGTCGTCGAGCAGTGTCAGCGCCGACTCGTTGCGCGCCACCAGGCGCCGCAATCGGCGCTCAGTCTCTTCAATCAACTCCAAGCGGCGCTTGAGCGCGATGCGTTCCTCGACGGAGAGCCGGTTACCTTCCTGCTCCAGGCGTCTGCGCACGTAGTCGCCGTCCAGCCCTATCACGCCACGCGACTGGGCTGCCATGGAGGAGAAGGTGTCCACCGCGCCGAGACAGACCTCGGTGATCAGGCCGCGAGAACGCTCGAAAGCCAGCTCGTTGCGATCGAAACGCGCCGACAGCAGCTCCATGACATGCGTATAACGGGTATAGAAGCGGTCGACTTGGCCAGCCAGGTCGACTCGCTTGACCTCAAGCAGCTGCTGCTTGGCCCGGCATAGCGACAGCACCAGCTCGTCGGCCCCCACCGGCGGCTGGGCCGGATCCAGCTCGGCCACGCCGGATTCCCGCGCGGTACGCTCGCGTTCGGCGCGACGACGCTCGGCTTCGGCGGCAAGCCGCTCCTGCAGCCGGCGCTGCTGCCGCCGCGCACGCCAACGACGCCAGCCGCGCTCCACCGGCAGCGCAACACCGACGGCGACCAGCCCAGCCAGCCAGCCGCCTAAGCTGGGGCCGAAGCCGCCCCATAGCGAAGTCAGCCACAGCACCATGCTGATGAAGGGCACCAGCAGGCAGTAGCGGAACAGCACCTGGAAACGGTTGGGGTTCTCGGTGGGCACCGCCAGCCGCGGGTTGGCCAGCCCAACCAGGCACCATGGCAGGCAGGTAACAAACAGCCCATAGGCAAATCCCTGCAGAAATCCCAGCATAAGCCTCGTGACTCGGCAATCGGATGATTTGAGTGTACGGGGGCCGGCGACGCCGCGCGAGCCCGCCGACGTCAGCGACACAGGCGGAAGCCACGCATGCCGAAGTGGAAGTGATCGGCATGAGCATGGTTGTACTTGGGACCAAGCACGTTGCCGAACAGGTCGCAAGCGCCATCGCGTGCCGCTCGCAGAAAGGCACCCCGCGCATCCTCGCTGCCCCAATGCTCAAGCAGGGTAATGCGACGACCATCGGTCAGGCGGAAGGCTGCCACATCAAGCGCCTCGGCCGTGGCATGCTCACTGAGTCGCCCCTCCTCGCGGCCATAGACATTGCGACAGGCAAAGCTACCATAATGTTCGACTTGCGCCACGCGCATGCCGAAGAGGGCCTCGGCAGCCGGCTGCAGACGCTGCCGTTCATACATGACCCAAGCCAGCGCCAGCGGACAACGCGCTACGAAACTACCGTTGAACTCGACTTCGCTGCGATGCACCCGCACCACGTTCTCGAGCGGGCAGCCGGGCGCCGGCTCGTGGTCATTCAACGGCGTCATCCGCAGCGCTCCCTCCGACGCGGTGCCAAGAGCCTCCAGGCATGCCTCGCGATCGTCGGCCAGACGGTGCAACTTCCACTTGGTCACCGGCGTGAGGGGGTCCTCGACGTGCAGCGGCTGCCAGGGATGCCATTGGCGAGGAATACGGTCCTCGAAGAGCCACCAGGCCGCGGCAGCGCTAGCGACCAACAGGAGCAGTACCCACAGCGAACGCATCTCGTCCCGTCACTAGAGCAATAAATGCAGGAGCAAGGCAACGCCCCCCACAATCAGGGCCATCACCACGGCAATGTCGACAGCACGGTCCAGCCAGCGATCGAAGCTGCCCTGGCTTCGACGACTAGGCTGCCGTCGACGAGTAGCGCCGCGCGAATGCGCACGGCGGCGTGAGGCGTTGAGAGACATGGCAGGAATCCGGTTCCCCGTTGTTCTCCCGAGCTTACGGCCTGCGCTCGTGTCTGGCTACCGGCAATCGCTGTGTCGGCGGCGCATGGCCAGACACAAGAGTCTGCCATGGACGAGTCTACCCGCCCTCGCGCCGATTGATGCGTCGATTGATCACACTGGGCGCTCGGCGCAATCGCTCTTGCTCGCCCAACGCCTCGGCTTCGAAGGCATCCGCCCCTACCGGGGTCTCGCCGTGGCGGCGGTAGAGCTGGGTAAGCATGGCCTGGCGGTCGGCGCGCAGCTCGCGAATCAATACCACGATCATGCCGTAGAGAATGAAGGTGAAGGGCAACGCCGAAAGCACTGCGGCCGACTGCAGCCCGGTCAAGCCACCGGCGGCAATCAAGGTGAAGCAGATCGCAGCGATCAGCACACCCCAGATCACCCGCTTGAACAGCGGCGGATTGATCGAGCCATTGTCGGTCATCTGCGCCACGATGTAGGAAGCGGAGTCGGCCGAGGTCACCAGGAAGATGAAGATCAACAGCATCGCAATCACCGACAGCACTCCGGTGAAGGGCATACGCTCGAACATCTCGAACAGCGCCACGGTGATATTGGCCTCGGTGGCCGCCGCCAGCCCGACGTCGCCGCTCAGCTCCATGTGCAGGGCGGCGCCGCCGAACACGCCGATCCACAGGCAGGCCAGCAACGGCGGCACGACCAGCACACCAAATACGTACTCCTTGATAGTGCGCCCGCGCGATACCCGGGCCACGAAGGTACCAACGAACGGCGACCAGGCAATTACCCAGGCCCAGTAAAAGATCGTCCAGTTGGACGCCCAGGTGTTGTCAGTGAAGGGCGAGATGCGCAGGCTCATGCCAAGGAAGTTCTGCAGGTAATCGCCAATACCCAGGGTGATGGTCTCGAGGATCATTACCGTGGGCCCGGTGACCAGCACGTAGAGCATCAGACCGATGCACAGGATCATGTTGAGGTTGGAGAGCCGGCGGATGCCCTTGTCCAGCCCCGACCAGGTCGACGCCATGTAGGCCAGGAACATCACGAACAGAATGACGAACTGCCACAGCACGCTCTCGGGCAGGCCGAACACGGCGTTGAAGCCGCCGTTGAGCTGCAGTACGCCCAGCCCCAGCGAGGTGGCCACGCCCATTACCGTGGCCACTACCGCGAAGACGTCCAGGGTGGGCGCATAGGGGCGCATGGCGGGGTACTTGGCGGTGATCGAGGAGAGCACCGAGGAGACCAGCCCGGCCTGCCCCTTGCGGAACTGAAAATAGGCGATGATCAAGCCAACCACCGAAAAGGCCGCCCACTGGTGGACGCCCCAGTTGAAATAGCTGTACTGGATGGCATATCGCGCCGCCGCGGTAGTCTCGGCGGGCACGTCGCCATAGGGCGGCTCGATGTAGTGCAGCATCGGCTCGGCCATGCCGTAGAACACCAAGCCCACGCCGAAGCCCGCCGCCAGCAGCATGCTGACCCAGGAGAAGAAGCTGAAACTCGGCGTACTGTCCTGGGGCCCCAGGCGGATCTTGCCGTACTTGCTGAAGGCCAGCACCAGCAGAAAGATGACGAAACCGAACACCGAAATGAGATAGAACCAACCGAACAGTCGGGTAACGCTGGCAAGCGCAGCATCGGCGGCATTGCCGAATGCCTCTGGAAAACCGGCACCGGCCGCCACCAGCATCAGGATAATCAGGGCCGACACGGTAAAGACCCGCTGCCCTCCATGATTGGCCATACAAAATTCCTCGTTCCGTCCCTGGACGCCTCTCATGCTAGCAGCATGATCCCAGCGGAACACAACCACTGACTGACCCCGAAAAGGCAACAAGCCATTGCATCGAGACGCCGACGGGTGGATTCTAGGGGAGATACCAAGCAGGCTAACATTTCTCTGACGAGTGTGCTCATGTCCCGACTCTCCCGGACACCTCTCTCCGTTCTCGACCTGGCGCCGATCCGCGATGGCGGCACCATCGCCGACAGCTTCGCCGAAAGCGTGGCGTTGGCCCAACTGACCGAGCGCCTCGGCTTCACCCGCTACTGGCTGGCCGAGCACCATAGCCTCGACGGCATCGCCAGTGCCGCCACCGCGGTGCTGATCGGCCACATTGCCGGCGCCACCTCGCGTATTCGCGTGGGCAGCGGCGGCATCATGCTGCCCAACCACCCGCCGCTGGTGATCGCCGAGCAGTTCGGTACCCTGGAAACCCTTTACCCAGGCCGCATCGATCTGGGACTGGGCCGTGCCCCCGGCTCCGACGCCGCCACCATGGCCGCGCTGCGTCGGGATCCTTACGCCGGAGCCGAGAACTTCCCCGAGCTGCTCGCCGAGTTGCAGGGCTTCCTCGATGACGAGCGACCCGGCCAGCGCGTACGCGCCGTGCCCGGACAGGGCACCAAGGTGCCGCTGTGGCTGCTCGGCTCCAGCGGCTACAGTGCCCAGCTCGCCGCCCGTGAGGGGCTGCCGTTCGCCTTCGCCGCCCAGTTCGCCCCGGGCTACCTGCACGAGGCCCTGCGTCTCTACCGCGACAACTTCCGCCCCTCGGCGCTGCTCGAGCGCCCCTATGCCATGGTCGGACTGCCGGTAATTGCCGCCGAGAGCGACGAGCGCGCCGAGTTCCTCGCCTCCACCACCCGCCAGAAATTCCTCGGCATGGTGCGTGGCCGCCGCACCCGCTCGCTGCCACCGGTCGAGACCCTCGACTGGACGCCGATGGAGCGTGTTCAGGTGGAGCAGTTCCTGGGCGCGGCGGTAATCGGCGGGCCGGATACCGTGCGCGACGGACTCGAGCGCTTCCTTGAGCAGACCGACGCCGATGAGCTGATGCTCAACAGCGATCTCTATGCACATGAGGACCGCCTGCGCAGCTACGAAATCGTCGCCGAGGCGTGGCGCGCATGAGCCAGACCACCCCAGGCGCCAAGCTCGATGTTACCGGCGTTCTCACCGGTATCCGCCGTATGGCGCCACTATCGCTGTTCGTAGTGATCTTCGGCCTGGCCTTCGGCGTGGCCGCGCTGGCGCGGGGGCTGTCGGGCTTCGAAGCCCTGCTGATGAGCGCGCTGGTGTTCGCCGGCGCCTCGCAGTTCGCCGCCCTGGAGCTGTGGGGCCCCGAGATTCCGCTGCTGCCGCTGATCGCCACCACCTTCGCCATCAACGCTCGCCACCTGCTGATGGGCGCCGCCATCCAGCCGTGGTTGGCTCACCTGCCCCCGGGGCAGCGCTATGGCAGCCTGGTGCTGATGAGCGACTCCAACTGGGCCATGGCCGTCGCCGACCGTCAGCGCGGCGAAACCAACGTCGGCATGCTGGTGGGCGGCGGCATCGCCCTGTGGCTGACTTGGCTCCTGGGCACGCTGCTCGGGGTGATCTTCGGCAGCGGCATCACCGAGCCCGAGCGCTTTGGCCTCGACGTGATCATGGGCTGCTTCCTGCTGGCCATGCTGGTGGGTGGCCGCCGCGACCTTTCGATGCTGGTGCCGTGGGGTGCGGCCGCCTTGGCCGCCCTGGCCGCCATGGCCTGGCTGCCGCCACACTCCCACGTGATCGTCGGCGCCCTGGCCGGTGGGCTGGTCGGCCTGCTGCTGCCGGCCAGCCCGTCACAGGAGGCGACCGCATGAGCCTGCCATCCACGGCCATGGGGGCGCTGGCCGCAATCGTGATCATGGCGCTGGTCACCTATCTGACCCGCGCTGGCGGCGTATTCGTGATGTCGCGGGTGCCCATCGGGCCCAGGGTAGAGCGCTTCATCAACGCCATGGCGGGCTCGGTGCTGGTGGCGGTAATCACACCCATGGCCATCCAAGGCGATTGGGGTGCCCGACTCGCCCTGCTGGCCACCCTGGGTACCATGCTGGTGCTGCGCAAGCCACTGCCGGCCATCGCCGCCGGCATACTCACCGCGGCGCTGTGGCGCCTGTGAGCGGGTCCACGGAGCCGGCGCTCACGGGAACGATTCCGCGCGCCCGGCCTCCAATACACCATCATCCCTGTCGGAGCCCCTCCTGGAGAAAGCGATGTTCGACCCCAACGACCCGCGCAACGCTTACCGCAACAACGCCGCCTGGCAGGCGGCGCAGCAGTGGCGCAGCCGCATGAACCGACCCGGCGGCGGCCCCCTCGGCGGGCTGAAACTGATGTTCACCTGGCTGCTGTTCGGCCTGCTGCTGATCGTCGGCACCGTGCTCGGGCTGTTCCTCCTGCTGCTTGGCTGGGCGCTGCTGCCGATCATGCGCTACCGCATGAAGAAGCGCATGGAGCGCATGCGCGCCGAGCAGGCAACCGATGTCGGCGGCTCGCATCGCCAGGAAGGCCGCCCCTCACGCGACTCCGCGTTGCTGGAAGGCGATTACGAAGTGAAGGACGACCGCTAGGTGGCCAAACGACGCCGCCCGGTGCCATACTCTGAAGCACGACAATCCATAAAAAAATCCGGAGACAATAACAATGTCCTTTCTTCGGACACTTCCACGCCAGACCGCTCTGGTCGCGCTGTGCCTGCCCTTCGCCTGGGCCGCCGGCGCCAACGACTACCCCACCGAGGCCCGGGTCGACTATGTGCTGGGCTGCATGGCCGCCAATGGCAATCATCAACTCACGATGCGCAAGTGTGCCTGTAGTATCGATGTGATCGCCGAACACCTGCCCTACGAGCAGTACGAGCAGGTCGAAACGGTGCTTGGCATGCAGGACCAGCGCGGTGAGCTTGGCGTGCTGTTCCGTACCGAGCGCGGCATGCAGGACCAGATTCGCGCCCTGCAACAGGCCCAGGCCGACGCCAACCTGCGCTGCTTCTGACGGGGAGCGACCAGGATGGCGGACGCTGTGCGATCAGGACAAGGGGCGGCGGGCTGCCGGTCGCTACTTCCCGACGAGAGAAGGGCCAGGGGGCCGCACGGCCAGCGACCCCACCCACGAGCGAGCCTCGCCGCCTCGGTGGGAGCCGGAGGCGTGCTTTGGCTCGCCTGCCTGGGCGGGACGTTTGCCCAGGCCGATGATGGCGAGCTGCGTGCTGGCGAGCGGCTGTTCCGTTCCCAATGCGTGGGTTGTCACAGTGTCGAGCCCGGCGTGCATCTGGGCGGTCCCAGCTTGCATGCACTGCTGGGGCGCCCGGCGGGCAGCCTGGACGACTTCGACTACTCCCCCGCCCTGGCCGGGGCCGAACTGACCTGGGACGCCCCCACCCTCGATGCCTTTCTCGCCGATCCCTCCGGCTTCCTGCCCGGCAACCGCATGGTGCTATGGGGGCTCGACGAGCGCTCGCGCCGCGCCATCGTCCGCTACCTGGAGAGCCTGGACGAGCCTTCCGACTGACTAGGGCGGGGCCTCAGTCCCCGCCCCTCCCCTTGCGCGCCAACATGCCCCGCGAGGGGTTGTAGCCAAGGATGGCCAGCGCCAGCAGCACCAGCGTCACTGCCACGCTAATCAGAGCCGCCTCTCCATTGAAGCGCTCGTAGAGGGCGAAGCGAATGGTTTCCACCGCATAGGTGAACGGATTGAGGGAGGCAATCTGATAGACCAGATAACTCCCCTCGCGAATGCGCCACAGTGGGTAGAGCGCGGAGGAGAGGAAGAACATGGGAAAGATCACGAAGTTCATCACTCCGGCAAAGTTTTCCAACTGACGCACGAAGGTCGACAGCAGCAGTCCCAGGGCGCCGACCATGAAACCGGTCATCAGCAGCGCCGGTAGTATGTAGAGATACCCCAACGGCGGTGCCTTGATGCCATAGACCCAGGCGATGGCGAGAAAGACATAGACCTGCACCATCGAAACCAGGGTGCTGGCCAGCAGCTTGCAGATCAGCAGATACCAGCGCGGGAACGGACTGACCAGCAGGACCCGCATGCTCCCCATTTCCCGATCGTAGACCATGGAGAGCGAGCTCTGCATGCCATTGAACAGTTGGATCATGGCGACCAGCCCCGGCACGATGTAGACCTCATAGAGAATGTAGGTCTGGTAGGGGGCGGTCATGGCCACCCCCAGCGCCATGCGGAAGCCAGTGGCGAAGACGAACAACCAGATCAACGGGCGCACCAGCGCAGCCAGGAAGCGGCTGCGCTGGTGCAGGAAGCGCAGCAGTTCGCGGCCGACTACGCCACGCAGGCAATGTAACCAGGATATTGGATTCATGTCGTCAGCCGGTCGAAAGCCGCTCCCAAGTCGGCAACGCCGAGCCCGGCGACCAGCGCCTCGGCGCGATCGTCCGCCAGCAGGCGGCCGCGATGCAATATCAGAACCCGGTCGCCGGGACGCACCTCGTCGATCAGGTGGGTCGCCCACAGTACCGCCACACCCTCCTCGGCGCATAGCCGATGGGCATGCTCGACCAACTCCCGCCGTGACGCGATGTCGAGCCCCACACTGGGTTCGTCGAGAAGCAGCAAGCGCGGCTCGTGCATCAGGCCGCGGGCGATCTCCACCCGGCGACGCTGACCACCGGAAAGACGCCGCACCCGGGTGCGGCGCTGCTCCGCCAGCCCCACCCGTTCCAATTGCCGCGCGCCACGGCGACGGGCCTCGCCCGGTCCCATACCGTGCAGCGCACCATGGTAGGCGAGGTTCTGGGCCACGCTCAGGTCCAGGTCCAGGGTCGGCTGCTGAAACACCACGCCGATATGCGCATGGGCCTGGGACGCGTGACGGCGCACGTCATGGCCGCCGATACGAATATCGCCCCGGCGACGGTCGTGCAGCCGCGTGATCAGCGAAAACAGCGTGGTCTTGCCGGCCCCGTTGGGCCCCAGCAGAACGGCGAACTCCCCGGCCGCGATGGCCAGGGAGATCGCGTCGAGCACCGGTTCGCCCGCATAGGCGAAGCTCAGCTCGCTTACCTCCAGGGCGGGAACGTCATTCACGGCTCGACGATCACCCCCCAGGGGAAGCGCCCCACCGGAATCGAGCGCACCGCCTCCAGGCTCTCCACATCGATCACGGTGACGTCGCCGCTAACCCCGTTGGTGGTGTAGAGCCGGCTCTCATCGGCATTGAGCGCCAGATGCCAGACCCGCTGTCCGACCAGGATGTAGTCGAGCACCTCGTAGCTCTGCTGGTCCACCACCGCCACCCGGTTGGAGGGCCCCAGGGCGACGAAGCCGTAGCGACCGTCGGAGGTCAGCGCCACGCCCACCGCCTGCACCGTCTCCCGCGGTACGCCTTGCACGTCGAAGCGAATGGTATGCTTGACGTCGAAGGTCTCCTCCATGTCGAGGATCGACACCGTGCCGGCGATTTCCGCCGAGACCCAGGCCTCGCGCCCGTCATGGGTGAACTCGGCGTGACGCGGTCGCGCGCCCACCAGGCGATGGTGCACCGCTTCCATGCTCTCGGTGTCGACGATGTGCGCCATGTTGGAGGTCTCCGTGGTGGATACCAGCCAGCGGCCATCGGGACTGATACCGAGACCTTCGGGCTCGACCCCGACGGGAATCTCGGTGACCAGGGTGCGCGCCTCGTAGTCGAGCACCGAGACGATGTTGTCGTCTTCGTTGGAAACGTAGATGTAGGGCCGGTTCGGATCGACACGAATCACTTCGGGATCGTCGCCGGAGGCCTGGCTGCGCACCACCTCCAGGGTCTCCAGGTCGATCATGTCGATGGATTCGTCGTCGCCCACCGCCACGAACAACTCGCTGCCGTCGCTGCTGAAGGCCATGGAGCGCGGTCGACGGCCGACACGGATGGTCTCCACCACCTCCAGGCTCTCGCCGTCGATCACCGAGATGGTGTTGTCCTTCTCGTTGGAGACGAAGATGCGCTCCGCCTGGGCGGCCAACGGCAGTCCCAGCAAGACGCCCAGCGCCACGACCAGGGCGGTTTGCTTGATGGCGGGCTTGCGATCCCGCGAATTCAGAAGCGACATTGCGATTCCCCCTCATCGGCGCCCATTGAGTCGAGTGGCGTGCGTGGATGCAAATACCCCTCCTGGGGCGAGACGGAAGCCACCATGCGCGGCCCGGTGACCAGGATCGGCTGACGCATCTGATGGTTCCAGGTGCGATAGCTGACCGGCACGCCCAGATAGCCGGCAAGCTCGAACTCCTCGCCGAGCATGTACTCCAGCACGGCCTCGCGCTCCACCGAACCGGTGCGCGCCGCCGCCTCTCCCAGCGAGCGCACCGCCAGCCAGGCGGCGAAGTCATGGGGTGTCATCCAGCGTTCAGCCAGCTTCTCGAAACGCCGCTGCAACTGCACCGCGCCCCAGGATTCATGTGAGCGGTGCCAGGCGGTGGAAACCAGTCCTTGGGTGCCCGCCACCGGGCGCGGCAGCCAGGTCTGGTGGGGGAAGTACTCGCCGAAGTAGTCGGTCTCGTCAGCGATCACCAGCACATCGTGCTCGGGCAGATCCTGCAGGAACACCGGCACCTCGCGCTGGATGTCATGGAACCCCCCTTCGGAACGGCGCGCCATGGGCTCGTGGGGCCACATCTTGTCGCCAATCACCGTGTGCCCGAAGCGCTCCGCCGACTCGCGCAGCGCCTCGGCCATGCGCTGGTCTTCCTCGGTATTGCCGTAGACCAGGGCCCAGTTCTGCCATTGTTTGTAGCCGAGGAACTGGGCCAGGGCGTCGGCCAGCATACGTCGGCTCGGTGTGGTGTGATAGAGATTGGGATGGCACGACTCGCCACGCAGGGCGTCGTCCGGCGCCAGGGCGTTGAACACTACCCGGTCGCCCAGGTCTGGATGCTCGATCACCTCCAGCAGGGCCTCGGCGGGAAGGCCGGCGACGATCCAGTCGGCACCCTGGTCGAACAATCGCTCCAGGGCCTCGCCAACGTCGCCCCCCATCGGGATCACCTCCTCGTGGAGCACGAACTCCTGCCCCAGGAACTGGGCCGTGGCGTTATTGTCGTTGATGCCCAGCCGGGCCCCCTGGATACCCTCGTCGTCGAGGACGGGATCGAGCACCGAGAGCGGTTCGAGATCGTCGTCCCGCTCCAGACCGATATAGCCGAGGGTAAGGGTTTCCACCGTGTCGTCGGCCGGCAGTGCCGCCGACCATCCCAGGCCAGCGATGATCCCCCCCGCCGCCAGCCAGCGCAGGGTATGAGGCAAGGTCGTCATGCGCGCTCCTCAGGCAGCCCGTGCTGCCGTTTATTGTGGTTATGCGGTTGCAAGGCCGCGAATGGGCTCATGGCATGCCTTGCATGATGACCCGGACCAACCGGGAAAGCCGCTCCTCCAATAGGTAGGGTTGATCGCACATCGCCGGTAAAGCCTGCTGACGATGCTGGAATGTCCGCTGCTCCCAGAACAACGCTTCGGACAGGCGCTCGATCTCGGCCTCGTCGGCATCCTCGGCGAAGCGCTTCTCTTCCAGTTCGTCGATCATGGCGGAAACGCTGTCGAGGCGCGCCAACTGGGCGCGGGATGCGCCGCGGATACCATCGATGGCGCGCCGCCGTTCGCGGTTGGTGAGTTCGAACAGGCCGGAAAAGAGCAGCGTCAGACGCTCCTCGAGTTCGGCCTCGCTCCCGTTCATGCCCTGGCTCGCCTCGGTGACGAACTCCCGCACCCGCTCCACGGCCTGCTCCTCGGGTGTCGAGCGGGGAGCGGCGAAGCGCACCACCCGGCCGACCTCCTCGTCCTCCCACCACTCACGTTCCAGCGCCTCCGGCGAAGGTCCGCTCCACAGGGTGCCCCAGGCCAGCTCAGGTATCAGGCGCTGCACGCAGGGCCAGTCCGGTGGCCCTGCCGCTGCGCGCTGAGCCTGTGCCTGGGGCGCGCCGGCCAAGACCAGGCAGGCGAATACCCCCAGCGCCAGCGATCCCGGACGATGACCGCGACTCATGACTCACCTCCCATGCCATCCGCCGTCAGCAGTTGACCGCGACGGTCGAGCAGCGGCACATGGTGCTCGGTCAGAATGGCGTCGATGGTCTCCTGATGGCGCTCGATGAAGTCATTGATCCAATCCTTCCAGTGTGGCTCGCCGCGGCGGATCCCCATGGTGATGCGATAGTCCAGTTGCGCGCCCGAATCGTCGTCGACCAGCGGAATGACCCGTAGCGGTGGCGACTGCAACGCCGCATAGTGGCCGGCCAGCGGCCCCCATACCACGGCACCGTCGGTTTCTCCGGCCGCGACCTCTTCTATGGCATCGCGCACCGGCGTGCGCACCCGCGTGTCGACCATCAGGGGATAGCCCTTTACGCTCGCCCCGGCACGGCGCAACGGCACCATCGGCGGCGTTTCCGCCACCACGCCGAAACGTTTCCCGGCCAGCGCCGGGTCGGTCAGGCTCGTGGCCCGCAGGTCGGACTCCTCGGGCACCACCAGGGCGTAGACCGAGCGGTAGTAGGCATTGGTGTTCTGCACGAACTCATAACCCGCCACCGCCCCGATCATCACATCGCATACGCGCAACTCCAGGGTATTGCGCACGAAGCCCATCACCTGGGGCGCCCACACGTAGATCAGCGGCACTCCCAGTTCCTCGGCCATCAGTTCGGCGATACGATTCTCGAACCCATCGCCGGCCTGGTTGGTGAAAGGCAGGTTATTGGCGTCGGCGCATACCCGCAGGGCTTCGCGCTCCTGGCGCTCCGGCGGGTTGGCGGCAGCGGGCGGGAGCCCTACCAGAGCTACAATCAGTCCCAGCAACAGCGCTCCCCGAACAGGATGACGAGCGACGTTCATGCTTCCTCCACTGGCTATCGGATCTCGGCGTCTCACTCTTCCGCCGCCTCGTTCCCATCCTCGCCGGCGTCCGCCGCTTCCTCGGTTTCCTCTTGCATAGACTCGATGATCTGCGGACGGCCGCGCCCCAGTCCGCCCTCGCCACGCGCCAGCATATAGCTGAAGATCTTGGGAATGTTGCCCATCACGTAGGGATCGTCGGCAAAGGAGGGCATCACCTGGCCGGGCTGGATCTCGCGCCCGGCGGCGATGGTGCCGGCGAATTCGGCCCAGCCGAGACGCTCGGCGGCCTGGATCAGATTGGGAGCGAAGGAGGAACCCAGGCCATCGGGGCCATGGCACGCCATGCAGGCGCGAGTGTAGACCAGGTAGCCTTCGTAGGTGCTGGGGTCAACCTTGCCATCCTCGACGACGTAGTCGCCGGGTTCGCTGGCCAAGGCGGTAGATGCCAGCAAAATGGCCGCGAGCGCGGCGAAGAGGGGGGAACGCTTGAATACCATCATGCCATTTCCTTCTGAGGCTCCGGCCCACCGTGACAACGACGGCGGAAACGGGCCGGAGCAACGCAACGAGAGAAAAACGCGTGGGTCGAGCCGGCTCAATCCGGCAGGGCAAATACCGTCAGTACACCGCCGAGCTTGGTGTAGTCGCCCAGGGCACCGAAGACGCTCACCGCGCCCAGCCCCTCCTCCGGATCCTCGAGCCCCGCCGCCAGACCGATGCCGGCCCAGCCGCCGACGCCCGAGAGCACCGCCACGTACTGCTTGCCCTCATGCATGAAGGTGTTAACGTTGCCGATCACCCCCGACGGGGTCTTGAAGCGCCACAGTTCCTCGCCGGTTTCGAGGTCCACCGCCTTCACGTGCCCTTCCAGGGTGCCGTAGAAGGCCAGGTCGCCAGCCGTGGCCAGGGCGCCACTCCAGACCGCAAAGCGCTCATCGACCTCCCAGACGGTCTCGCCCGCGACCGGGTCCCAGGCGATGAAGCTGCCGGTACGCCCTTCCATGCTGCCGTTATGCGAGGGCGCGGGCATCATGGTCAGGGTCGCGCCGACATAGGGCTGGCCGGCAATGTATTCGGTCTCGTAGGGCTCGTAGTTCATGCAGATGCGGTTGATACCCGCATATATCAGCCCGGTATTCGGCGAATAGGCGCTGGGCTGCATGTTCTTCGCGCCCATGGCGGTGGGGCAAATGTTGGTGGTATTGACGTCGACCCCCTGGCGGAAGGTGCTGTACTCCTCGTTGACCACCGGCCGCCCGGTCTCCAGGTCGTAGCTGTCGGCCCAGTTGGTCTCCGGGGCGAACTTCTCGGCCACCAGCAACTCGCCGGTCTCGCGGTCCATCAGCAGACCGAAGCCGGTGCGGTCGATCACCGCCAGTGCCTTGCGCTCCTCGCCCTCGAACTCGATGTCGATCAGTTGGTTCTCGTTGACCCCGTCGTAGTCCCACTCGTCGAAGGGCACTTTCTGGAAGACCCACTTGGCCTCGCCGGTGTTGGGATCGCGGGCAAAGATGGTGATGGCCCACTTGTTGTCGGCGGGCTCGCCATCCACGGTGCGCTGGTCGGGGTTCCAGGTGCCGGGGTTGCCGGTACCGTAATAGATCAGGTCGAGCTCGGGGTCGTAGGTGATCCACCCCCAGGGCGCCCCGCCACCACGCTCCCACTCGCCCTCGGGCCAGGTGGTGACACCCAGATCGGCTTCGCCGACGGGTTCGCCCAGCATCAGGGTGGTCTCGGGGTCGATCAGTACCTCATCGTCCGGCCCGGTGGAGTAACCCCGCCACACCATTTCGCCGGTCTCGACATCATAGGCGGAAAGGTGGCCGCGAATACCGTACTCGCCGCCACTGATGCCGACGATGACCTTGTCGTGCACCACTAGCGGCGACATGGTATTACTCTCGCCGATGGTATGGTCGCCGTTGTTGGCCTCCCACAGTAGCTCGCCGCTCTCGGCGTCCAGCGCGATCAAGGTATTGTCGGCCTGGCCGAGGAACAGCCTTCCGTCGGCGTAGGCCAGTCCACGGTTGACCGTGTCGCAGCACATCACCGGAATGACGCGTGAGTCCTGTACCGGCTCGTAGCTCCAGATCACCCGCCCCTCATCCTCCAGATCGAGGGCGAAGACCTTGTTGGGAAAAGGCGTATGGATGTAGAGGCGCCCGTCGCCGACGTACAACGGCCCGCCTTCGTGACCGCGCAGAACGCCGGTGGAAAACTGCCATACCGAGCGCAGCTCTTGCACGTTGTCACGGTTGATCTGGTCTAGTTGACTGAAGCGGTGGCCCTGGTAGTTGCCGAGTTGTGTGGCCCAGTATTCGGGATTGTCCTGGAGTTCCAAGACATTCTGGTTGGCGTGAACCGCCGTGGCGGCCATCAAACCGATGGCCACGACTGCGTAGCCGGTCTCGCGAAGCATGGCGTTGTCTCCGTCTCACTGAAGGTGTGCCTGGGAAACGGCACATCTTGTGTAGTTGTCTTTCAGGTATTGACATTGAGAAGGTCTAGCACAACTTCGGGAGCGCCATTGCTGTTGTCCGGTAATTTAGGCATTTTAATAAATCAAAAGACTATTGCCCTCTGGCAACAATACGGCAACATCGCTGACAAGCCGCTCCATGGCGGCGTTTCGGTCATATACCACCTGCCCTTCGTTCCGCACCTACGACTTAGGTCGAAAGGTAGCGACGCCATTAACTGCTTTACTTGGGGTGCGTGTAACGATATCCACCCCAACGTGGAGGATTCTCTATGTGGACCAAGCCTACCTACACTGATCTTCGTCTTGGCTTCGAAGTCACGCTATACATCGCCAACCGTTGAGGTTGTACCCCCGCCTCGTTCGCGAGGCGACACCCACCGGCTGACGTCCGTAGCATGGGCGTCGGCCGGTGCCGTTTGCAGGGAGCCGTCATGCACATACTGATCCTGGGCGCGGCCGCCGGAGGCGGCTTTCCCCAATGGAATTGCAACTGCACGCTATGCAAAGGAGTCCGCGAGGGCAGCATCGACGCCAGGCCCCGCACCCAGTCCTCCATTGCCATCAGTAGCGACGGTCAGCGCTGGCTACTGTGCAACGCCTCTCCCGACATCCGCGCCCAACTGGCCGCCAACCCATCGCTACACCCACGCCGCGTACCCCGCGACAGCGGCATCGCCGGGGTGTTGCTGGTCGACGCTCAGATCGATCACACCACCGGCCTGCTGTCGCTGCGCGAAGGCTGTCCTTTCGATGTCTGGTGCACGCCCAACGTGCACCAGGATCTGAGCCGGGGCTTTCCCCTGTTCACCATGCTCGAACACTGGCAGGGCGGGCTCAACTGGCGCACCATCGACATCGGCGCCGAGCGCCTGGAGAGCACCTTCGAGATCCCCGCCTGCCCCAGCCTGTTGTTCACCGCGGTGGCGCTCGACAGCAACGCTCCGCCCTATTCGCCGCGCCGCGGTTCTCCCACGCCAGGAGACAACATCGGCCTGCTGGTCGAGGATCGCCGCCGCGCCACCCGGCTGTTCTACGCTCCCGGGCTCGGTCGTGTCGACGAGCGCGTGCGCAGCTTTCTGGCCAGCGCCGATTGTGTGCTCGTCGACGGCACCCTGTGGCACGACGACGAGTTGCGCCGCGCCGGCGTGGGGCAGGCCACGGGCAGCGACATGGGCCACCTGGCGCTTGCCGGTCCAGGCGGATTGCTGGAAGAACTAAGCGCCCTGTCCACCGCCACGCGCCGGGTGCTGACGCACATCAACAACACCAACCCGATCCTCGACGAGCGCTCGCCGGAGCGCGCCACGCTGACCCAGACCGGAATCGAGGTCGCCCACGACGGCATGCGCCTGGAGATATGAACCCCTCATTTTCGCTGACGTCACAACAATAACGACGCTGTACGCCATGCAATGGGAAGGAAGCGCCTCATGACCTTTATTGCATCCCCCTCTGCCGCCTCGGCGAGTGAACCCGAGACCCCGCCCCTTTCTGCCGAGGCCTTCCGAGAGGCCCTGTTGGCCAAAGGCGACTACTACCATATCCACCATCCCTACCAGGTCGACATGGCAGAAGGGCGCGCCACGCCGGAGCAAATCCGCGGCTGGGTGGCCAATCGCTTTTATTACCAGGTGATGATCCCACAGAAAGATGCCGCGCTGCTGGCCAACTGTCCGGACGCCGCCACCCGGCGGCGCTGGATCCAGCGCCTACTCGACCACGACGGCCATGACGATGACGGCGGCGGCATCGAGGCGTGGCTGACCCTGGGCGAGGCGGTAGGGCTGTCCCGCGACGAACTGTGGGCCCAGGAGCACGTGCTGCCCGGTGTGCGCTTCGCGGTGGACGCTTACGTCAATTTCGTGCGCCGGGCTAGCTGGCAGGAGGCAGCAATCTCGTCGCTGACCGAACTGTTCGCCCCACAGGCGCATCAAAGCCGTCTCGACACCTGGCCAACCCACTATCCCTGGATCGACGAGGCCGGCTACGGCTACTTCCGCAAGCGTCTGAAGGAAGCGCGACGCGACGTCGACCATGGCCTTGAGGTGGCATTGGCGGTGTGCACCACTGCCGCCGCTCAGCAGCGCGCCTTGGAGATCCTGCAGTTCAAGCTCGACGTGTTGTGGAGCATGCTCGACGCCATGACCCTGGCCTACCAGCTCGAGCGCCCGCCCTATCACAGCGTGACCGACCAGCGCGTTTACCACCGGGGACTATGATGGATATGATCGAGTCAACCAGCATCTATCGCTTGCGCCCGGGTTGGCGCCTGCAGTGGGAGGAAGCCCAGGGTCGTCACGTGCTGCTTTATCCCGAGGGCATGGTGCAGCTCAACGACAGCGCGGGGGCCATCCTGACCCAGCTCGACGGCCAGCGCGACGTGGCCGGCGTAGTGGCCAATCTGCAGGCCCGGTTTGCCGATGCCCCCGCCGCGGAGATCGAACGGGACGTACACGAATTCCTGCTCGACGCCGCACGACAAGGGTGGATCCGCCATGACTGACCGTACCCACACCACTGCCGTCAACGACACCACCGGTGCCCCGCTGTGGCTGCTTGCCGAGCTGACCTACCGATGCCCGCTGCAATGCGCCTACTGCTCCAATCCGCTCGACTTCGCTGCGGTGAAGGAGGAACTCTCCACCGAGGAGTGGATGGGCGTGCTGGCCCAGGCCCGCGCCATGGGCGCCGTGCAGATAGGTTTCTCGGGCGGCGAACCGTTGGTGCGCCAGGATCTTGAAACCCTGGTGGCCGAGGCGCGCCGGCTCGGCTTCTATACCAACCTGATCACCTCCGGGCTGGGGCTCGACGAAGCACGCATCAAGGCGCTGCACGCGGCCGGGCTCGACCATATTCAGATCAGCCTGCAGGCCTCCGATCCGGACGTTGCCGCGGCAGTGGCCGGTTCGCCCAAGGCCCACGCCAAGAAGCTGGCCATGGCCCGAGCGGTCAAGGCGGCCGGCTATCCCATGGTGCTCAACGTGGTGCTGCACCGCCACAACATCGACCGCATCGACGACATCATCGCCTTGTGCGACGAACTGGGGGCCGATGCAGTGGAACTGGCCAACTGTCAGATGTACGGCTGGGCTCACCTCAACCGCGAGGGCCTGCTTCCCAGCCATGAGCAGCTCGAGTCCGCCGAGGCCACCACTGCGCGCTGGCGCGAGCGTCTGGCCGAGCGAGGCCGCGACATGCGCCTGCTATTCGTGGTGCCCGACTATTATGCCGAGCGTCCCAAGGCGTGCATGGGCGGCTGGGGCGCGATCTTCATGACCGTGGCGCCGGACGGCGCGGTGCTGCCCTGTCATAGCGCGCGGATGCTGCCGATGAGCTTTCCCAACGTGCGCGAGCGTGGGCTACATGAAATCTGGTACGACAGCGAACCCTTCAATCGCTACCGCGGCGATGGCTGGATGCGCGAACCCTGCCGCAGCTGCGACGAACGCCACAAGGACGTCGGCGGCTGCCGCTGCCAGGCCTACCTGCTTACCGGCGACGCCACGGCCACCGATCCAGTATGCTCGCTGTCGCCCGATCACCACCTGATCGAGGCCGCCCGTCGCCAGGCCGAACACGGCGAGCGCCCCATGGCCGACCTGACCCTGCGCAACGTGCACGAATCGCGGATCTTCTGCCGCGCATGAACCACCCATCCACGATTTCCGACGACGAGTTCGCCCGGCACGCGGGGCTACCACCAGGCAGCCGGCTACGTGAAGCCCGCCTCGCCAATGGCCTGACCGTCACCGCCGCCGAAGTGCCCGACGCTCGCTGGCAGCGCCTGGTCGGTGCCGTGAACGTGGGCTACCTGGACGAGCCCGACGACTGCCGCGGACTGGCCCACCTGCTCGAACACGCCCTGTTCCTGGGCTCGGCGGGCTTTCCCGGAGCAGGCGAACTGGCGCGCTGGGTCGGCCAACGGGGCGGGCGCTACAACGCCCGTACCGACGAGACCGTGACCGAGGTGCACCTGCATCTGCCCCCCGCCGATACCGACGAGGGCCTGGCTCGACTGGTGGATATGCTGGCCCGGCCTCGCTTCGAACCCGGGCTCGTCGCGCACGAGGTGGAAGTACTCGAGGCAGAGTTCCGCGCGCGGCTGGCCGACCCCGCGCTGCATCGGCTGGCGGCACTCGGCCGGCTCTGCCGCGAGGGGCACCCCGCCCGACACAGCCATGCCGGCAATCGCAACACTCTGGGCACTGACGCCTCCCGGCTGGCCGCACGGCTCACCGACTTTCATGACCATCACTACCGTGCCGGACTCATGGCCCTGGTAATGCTGGGTCCTCTGCCGCTCGAAGCGCAGCTCGAGCAGCTCACGCGGCATGGTGCGACACTGCCAACGGGCGCCGTGCCGTCGCCGCCACGGACCTGGCGTTGGGCCCAGCCCGGCGGCGTGGCATGGCACCCGCCCGCGGCCAGCCCCGGCGCTTCGGCTTTGGAACTCTTCTGGCCGCTGCCCGAGGAACAGGCCGCCACCCATACCGACTGGCTCGCCGCCGTGGCTGCCCGGCTAGCCGATGGAGGTCTCGCCGCCACCCTACAGGCCACCATGGAACTCGACCGGCTCGAGGTTACCCTGGAACCCGTTGGCCTGGGGTCGGCCCTGGCACTGAGCCTGGCCCCGACGCCGGACGAGGAAACGGTGCAGGCAATGCTGGCCACCTGCTGTGCGGCACTCGAGCAGGCCTCCGTCGCTACGTTGCCCGCCCCATCCGTGTCGGCGGCGGATCTCGACGCCTGGCCCCGGCGCTACGCCAGGCAACTGCCGGGCTCAACGGAGCGCATCCCACGCGGCGAAGCATTGGAAGAGTCATCACTCTTGCCTTGGCTAACCCCCCAGCAGTGTCGGCTGCTCTGGCAGGCTCCCGCTGCGTCCGGCCGCTGGAAAACGCTGACGGAGACCGGCACCCGCTGGCGTCCCCAGCCTTCACTCAGCGAGGGCGTGGCGCTGCCCTCGCGGGCACCTCCTGACCTCTGCGTCCGCCCACGCCGCGAGGATACCGACACCACGACCCCACGCGAGCTGCCCCGAAACGAACAGTTCAGGCTGTGGTGCGGAAAGCCGGCACGAATGCGGGATACCACACCGACCAGCCTCTGCCTGGGCTGGCCCACCCCGACCTCACAGTTGGGGGCACGGTTATGCCAGTGGCGGCAGAACACGTTGCCCCTGCGCCAGGCCGCCCTGGAGCGAGGGCTGCAGCTCTCCTGCGGAGGTGATGCCCGCGGCGACTGGCTGATCGTCAGCGGCGGCGCCGATCGACTCTGCTCCCTGGCGGAGCTGGCCCTGGCATGCTGGCCGGAGCAGGCAACCTTACCCCCATGCGATCCGCCAACGGGGCTGCTCGCCCAGCGCCTGCTGAGCCAGCTCGAAACCTCGGCGCCAAGGGTTGAGCAAGCCGGAGCGTTGCCGATGCTGGGCTGGGTCAGCGACGAGCAAGACGCCGGGGCGGCCCGGGCGATGCTGGACTGCCTTGCCGAACGTCTGTCGGCAGTTCCGAACCTGATGGCCGGCACGACGCCCCATGAAGCCCGCGAAGAGATCGACGGCACCCGCTGGCTGCCGCCCCAGGGCAACGACCACGTCGCGATGCTGGAAGTTGCCGGTCCCGACGACACGCCACGCAACCGCTGGCTGCTATGCCTGCTGGCCCAGTGCCACGACGCCGCCTTCCAGCATGAGATGCGCCAGCGGCGCGGCCTGGGATACGTGGCGGCGGTGCGCTATCGTGAAGCGTCGGGCGCTCCCCGCCTGGGCTATGTGGTGCAGTCCCCTCATGCCGAGATTGACGGGTTGCGCCAAGCCATTGCCGATTTCCTGACCCAGCAGAGTGAGGCGCTGGCGTGCCTCACCGCAGCGGAGATGGAACGCCGCAAGCGCGGCTTGGTCGCCTACGCGGGCTACCCCGAGACTCAGACCGAGACCATCGCCCAGCTGTGGCAGGCGCTGCGTCGCCATGCCGCCATGAAAAATGCCTCACCGCCCTGGCAGCCGCTGCCGTGGGAAGCCGAGTCGCAGGCATTGGCCGCACTGCACGCCGACTCGCTGCTCGACTTGGCAAAGGATCTCGCCGCGGGCCGTCTGGTACAGCGCTGGTGGCTGCACCAGCCACGCTGAAGCCCGCCGCTTTTATGCACCCTCCTCTCTAGCGAATGTTGCCAATAGACAACTCAGTTGTGTCGCTACGTCACAATGCTCCCGCCCTACCTCACCTAGACTGACATCACGTCGACCCCATAGCGCTGCCACACCGGCCGCCAACAACAACCCGGGAGACCCGCTCATGAAATCACGCGCCGCCGTCGCCCTCGAAGCGGGTAAGCCGCTCGAACTCACCGAGATCGATGTGCAAGGTCCCAAGGCTGGGGAGGTACTGGTGCGCATCGCCGCGACCAGTGTGTGCCACACCGACGCCT
>NZ_JABFTT010000023.1 GCF_021404465.1 Billgrantia zhangzhouensis
TAACCTCGGATGTGGCGATGATGGAAGTGCTCTAAAGCGTCTCGTTGGCCACTGAGAACGGCGTCATCGCCAGATACAGGTATAGGCGGCGGGTATTCGTGTTTTCACACAGCCTCGGTCGTTAGCTGCCATGAGCTTTTATTCAGCCCAGAGCAACCGCCACCATTTCAGCTTACAAACGAACACATACAATCAGCCTAGACGGTTGCTCAGCCCCACACCAGCCACCTACGTCAACGCAATGCCAAAAAGCCGAAAGCCAGCGCAATGGCTGGTTCTCGGTGCTGACAACCGCTCTATGGCCTCGCTGGGACAGGCCTAACTCTCCATTGCCGCGAACGCTGCGGCGATGGTGGGCGGTGCCGTGGGGCGGGCGTACATTGTTGCTAGGTACTCTCTCAGCCGCGGGGCGGCGTCGAGCAAGTTCTCTTCGTTGGCCCAGTCCAGGGTATAGGCGGCATTGAAGTCGGCGACGCTGAGCCGGTCGCCGACGAGGTACTCGCGCTCCTGCATGTGCCGCTCCAGCACCGCCAGCATCTCCCTGCACTCCTGCCTGGCCAGGTCGACGTCCTGGGGTATGCGCATCTCGTCCGGGTAGAGGAAGGTGTGGCGGGCGATGCGCCACAGCGGTGGCTCAATTTCGGTCATCAGGAAGAAGATCCAGCGGTACATCTGGGCGCGTTCTTCCACAGCGCTGGGGATGAAACCCGCCTGTGGATATTTCTCGGCCAGGTAGAGCTGTATCGCGGCCGATTCGGTGATTATCTGGTCGCCATCGACCAGCACCGGGACCTTGGCGGCGGGGTTGAGCCCGAGAAAGTCTGGCTGGTGGTGCTCTCCTTGCATGAGATCCACCGGGACCTGTTCATACTCCAGGCCGAGCTCGTTGAGCATCCAGATCACGCGCAGGGTACGGGTCGGGGGCGTTCCGTAGAGTTTCATCATGTTCCGGCTCCATCGATTGGCAGGCATCTGCCGTTTCGCCTGTTTCCGGAACTCATCGAACGGGGTCGCGCGCTATCGACACTCCATAACGAGAAGAGCCAGCGCAAGGCGCTGGCTCTTCTCGTCGTATCTGATTACCGGGCCTACTGGGCCAGGCACTACTCGTTAGAGGTAGTAGTTGTTGCGCAGACGGGGCGCATGCTGACGGTAGGCAGCTTCGCTCATCCGCTCGAGCAGACGGTAGGCAGCTTCGCTCATCCGCTCGAGCAGACGGTACGCGGCAGAGCCGATGCGCTTGATCAGGGAAGCGCTGGTTTGGGTGGCGACTGCGGTATGGGAAAGCGTCTGGGTGGTCATGGCTGAGTATCTCGGTTACTTCATGAGGATGCTAACAGAATACTCGAAATTTAGACTTTGGTCTAACTCATTAACCTTTAGTCGCAATGACCTGCGTCATGCCAATAGCCAAAAAAACCGAGAGCCTGCGCATGCGCCGGCTCTCGGTGTCTTGCGGCCCTTATCGGGTTGGTTCTCTACAGCGGGCTAGGATGCTAGTCGGCCGCCTGGGAGCCGCTACACGGCCATGACATAGGCGGCGTTGAAGTCGGCGACGCTGAGCCGGTCGCCGACGAGGTACTCGCGCTCCTGCAGGTGGCGCCCAAGCACCGTCAGCATTTCACTGCACTCCTGCCTGGCCAGGTCGGATTTGAGCGGCCATCAGACTTGTGCGGCCCCGCCGTCAGCGAAGACCTCGCTACCGGTCATGAAGCTGCTTTCGTCCGAGGCAAGAAAGAGCGCCACCGCTGCCGTCTCCTTGGGATGCCCGATACGACCGAGAGGTATCTGGGAGGCAAAGCCCTCCAGCAACGCATCTTCCTCGCCGGCATTTGCCAAGCCCTTGAGGCCGGGTGTCTCGGTGGCGCCGGGAGAGAGCACGTTTACGCGGATGCCTGTCCCTTTCAGGTCCAGCGCCCAACTTCGGGCAAAATTGCGAATTGCAGCCTTGGTCGCGCTGTAGACGCTGAACGCAGGCGTTCCCGTCGAGCCGGTGGTCGAACCGGTGAGGATGATGGATCCACCGGCCTGCATAAGCGGCAAAGCCTTTTGCACCGTGAATAGCGTTCCTTTGACATTGACGTCGAAGGTCAAATCGAACGACGCCTCATCGATGGTGCCAAGCGGAGCTAGCTTTCCAAGCCCGGCATTGGCGAAAAGAATGTCTATTCGTCCGCTCTTCGCACGCACCGTCGCGAACAGCCGATCAAGGTCGTCCAGACGCGAAACGTCGCCCTGCACCGCGGTCGCTCCGGAGCCGATCGTCTCCACCGCCCTGTCCAGCTCCTCCTGACGACGGCCGGTAATGAAAACCTCGGCACCTTCTGCCACAAACCGTTTGGCCGTCGCCAGACCGATGCCGCTGTTGCCGCCGGTGATGACGGCGATTTTACCTTCAAGCCTGCCCATCTCGATCTCCTGGAAAATGATAACCGCTTCGAGATAGAGAGTAGAGGCTTGCTTTCCTTTCTTAAAGTATGCACCTTTTGGTAAGTACCAACTGGAGCATGCGAAATGACAACATCTGGTTTTATCTGCGGGCTGGACGCTGCGTTGGCTGTCATCGGTGGCAAGTGGAAACCTTTGATTCTGTTCCACCTCGCCCACCAAGCGCGGCGTTATGGCGACCTGAGGCGCGCCATCGGCAATGTCAGTGACAAGATGCTCATTCAGCAACTCAAGGAATTGGAGGCTGATGGAATCGTCGACCGGCTCGACTTCAAGGAAATACCGCCGAAAGTCGAATATTCTCTCACTGCGTTCGGCCAGACCCTCGCCGAAGCCTTGAAGCCGCTCTGCGCCTGGGGAACGGAACATATGACTGAGGTTGAGCACCTGATGTCACGGCGCTCGGTACCGCGATAGCCCGCCTGCGCGAAGACCCCGACCGAGGTGATGCTCAATCGACGGCCGGCTCTGCAGGATCTCGGACGGTGGACGCATCATCTTCATCGGCCCGGGTATCGCCAGCCGTGTAGGTTTACCCGGGGTAGCGGAATACCTCAGCGGCGCTGTGCTGAACGTGTCCGATGGGTACCAGATCTGAGGCGCTCGGATGGGCCAAGAAGACTCACCCAAGCCACTCACGAAAAGCCGAGAACCGGCACGTGCGCCGGCTCTCGGTGTTTACGGCCCAAGGGGGCGATTCGCAGCGGTAGTGGCGAATCAGAAATCGAAGAACACCGTCTCGCCTTCACCCTGCAGCCTGATGTCGAGGCGGTAGCGCACCTTGCCGTCTGCCTCTTCGCGCTTGGCGATGAGGGTCTGGCGGCGGGTCGGCGATTCGATGCGGGAGAGTACCGAGTAGGCTTTACCTTATCGAGATGGCAATGCGCGGCATAGGAAGCCCTTAGCAAGCAACCGTAGATTCGCAGACTCCATTATGGGCTGGTTACGACTTTGATATCCGAGCCAGATACATTCTTTATGTACGAGTAGCTGGTTCCAAGCACAGCAAGTTGTTCGGCGGAAATTTTTTCTGCAGATATTGCGGGCTGGACGATCACAAACCTGAAGACCATTTCGTGATCGTGGCATTTGTTGCGAAGCAGCTCAAGCTGCTTGGGGTCACCCTTGAGAATTCTTATAAAACCTTTCGGCAAAGACTTCTGATACCGATCCATCAGTCGATCAAAGAATTTTTCTTGCGTGTGAAGCCATTTAACAGATCTTGATGCTTGACCGCAGACCTCATAGACATCATCTACGCGCGCACCAGGCCGGACCACTCCCTCCTTCATCGGACAAAACTTACAGTGATAAAGGTCAACGTAAATGACGTCCTTAGACTCTCTTATAGCCACGAGATCCGCAATTTCTCCGCTTCCATCGTCATTAAAAATAAATGCGTAGTCACTCTCAATTCTGCTAAAAGTAAAACCTTGCACGGTGTCTAGATCGCGTTCCGCTCGCATGGATTCTTTGTGAATCTTGGTCGCTCCCCACTCCCAAGCCTCTATCAGTGCAATCGGAAGCTTGATGCCCAGGCCATTTGGTGTAAAGAACCTATAATTTCCCTCTATGATCGCACCATCTACGCCTAGTAAAACCAAGGGATTTGCATCAAGATACAGCTCAAGCGGGCTTTCTTCAGAAAATATAATTTTTACTTCAGGGCATGAGAATTTGTAACTATCCTCATACAACCGTATAGAAATTACGGGGAGCTGATGCTCAGTTCCATCTTCCGCCATACCAAGGACGGGAATGCTCAACGTCAAATCATCAACCCGCTGGATTTTCCCAAGCTGAATGTCGAGAAGATTAAAGATTTTTCCATTAAAATACAACGAGATCCTCTGCTCATTCTCAATTGCGATTGTCTCTGGCCAATCTGCATAGAATAGTCCCCTCGGCCAACTGTCTGTAATTTTCTCCGCGCGCATCACGTCTTTAAGGATATCGGAAGGATGGATTGTGGCGTCGTTAATTTTTCTGGAGACGCGCCTACACCACTCTATCCAATACATAATGCTGGATGAATTCATCTCCCATATCTTTCCCTTATGGGAGCAACCGACGGTGGTTCGCTCGCCTAGCTCAAAACCGGTCGCAAAGATATTGGATTTTTTCGCTGTTCCATTTTCGATTTCGCTGATAACGGTATTGATATCCCGCCCAACGTGCATTGTAAATCTAAGATCTTTGCGCGCTCTGGAGAGCCCAACATTCTGCAATCTCATAAGTTTTATGTTATGCAAGGTTCGGAAGGTAGGTTCGCCATTGATTCTCCTGGATTTCTTCGCAATCAGGTTCAAAAAATACGTTGCTTGAGACTCATCCCCTGAAGTATGGATAAATAGAGTGCTATCAGCAGCGTGATAGTACGCCAAGTACAGGATCCAATTAGTGTCAACAATTTCTGATGTTTGAGCCCATCCTACGGGACTCTCGCGTCTCGTCACCATGATGATGGTGTCTGCCTCATCATTGATAGAGAAGAACTGCAGCATCTCCTTTCTTCTTGAGAAACGCTTCGCTTGCTCTGGCCTCCAATGGTCGCGCGCCACGTGAAACGCGACGGCACTAACCTTCGGATTAGGATTTAATCCAAAGATATTTTCTGCGTTAGTGTTATCGGAAAATTGCTCGGTGAAGGCTTCCTTCTCAATCTCTCGGTTAATTTTTTCGTGGCTCACATCTCTGATCACTGAACTCCAGTCGGCACTCTCTTTGTAAAGAGCTGCCATCTGGTGATCGATTTTTTGATTCGCGATATTTGAGACGAATTTTGCATCACCAAGCTTATCATCAACCCGGGTCAGACGACCGATAAACTGAAGCGTGACTGCAGGGCTTTTGTGCTGATCATGGATAGCAGCAATCTTCAGCTCAGGCAGGTCAAAACCTTCGCCAAGCATGTCCACACAAACGATAATCTTGTGTTTCTTTTGAACTATTTCGTCAAGAATATTAAGTCGATTTTTCACCTTGCTATGGATGAGAACGGGCGAGAGATCTTCATGCCGCTTATATATTAAAAAAAGTTCTTCGGCACGCTTCTGAGATTTCGCACGCACCATCAGCAAGTGGTTTAAACCAAGAGCCAGGTCGCTGCGCAGCAATTCCACAGCCTTTTCTGAAATAACTTGATCAGCCAGATCTAAGTTGTATTCGCGAACCGGATGGAACTCTATCGGCTTGAAGTAGCCATCATTCTGAGCATCTTTAAGTGGATAATTGTATATGATTTTTCCTTCTATGGGCTGACTGTCTTCTCTGAAAGGTGTGGCTGTAAATTGTAGACAAGGCTTTGCTTTGAAGGCGTTTTTCACCCTCCACCAAGTCTTCGCCGCGACATGGTGTGCCTCATCAATAATCAAATGACTGCAAAGACTTGACAATGCCTGAAGAGCATCTTCTTCGAAACGCTGTAACGTCTGCGGAGTCGCAACAATAACATTCGCCTCGGCAAGCTGCGCTACGTCTTCGACAGACATTTTTGAGCTAAGTGCATTCACGATTGGATTAAGTGCAATGTCGGACACTGCTCCGATCTCGCGCAACTTCTTCAGCCCTCGGCATTTCTCTACAAGTTGGGTGCGTAATGCATCAGATGGGACGAGAAAAAGAGTTCTTGAAAGCCGGCCTGCGATTAACAACCCCAGCATGGTATCCGTCTTCCCTGTACCAGTGGGCATTACGACTGTTCCAGTCGTTGTAGGAGACATCACCAGGTGTCCAAGAGCCGCGTATAGTGCTGCTAGCTGAGGCTTACGCAAGCCTGGTGTTGCAGTTCCACGATCTGCCAGCTTGAAATTGAAAAGGTGATGCTTCCAGCTTTTATAGACGTCGGAGTAATTCCCTGCATCGTTGGCCATTTTATTTACCAAATCGAGGTATGAAAATTAGTACCGCTAGACTAATAACTATATGGCATCAGCCTATACGTCATGGCAGTCCTACACCAGCGACCTAAGTCAACGTAAGCCCAAAAAACCGAGAGCCGGCACGTTTGCCGGCTCTCGGTTTCTCGCAGCCCCCTTCGGCCAGATTCTCTGCGGTAGTGGCGGATCAAAAATCGAAGAATACGGTCTCGCCTTCGCCCTGCAGCCTGATGTCGAGGCGGTAGCGCACCTTGCCGTCGGCCTCTTCGCGCTTGGCGATGAGGGTCTGGCGGCGGGTCGGCGATTCGATGCGCGAGAGCACCGGGCAGGCGGCGTTGGCCTCGGCTTCGTCCTCGAAGTAGAGGCGGGTCTGCAACTGGATGTTGATGCCGCGGGCGAAGATCGCCAGGTTGATGTGCGGCGCCATGAGCTGGCCATTGGGGTGGGCCACCGGGCCGGGCTTGATGGTCTTGAGCGACCATTCGCTGCCGTAGTCGAAGGTGGTGGCGGTGCGCCCGAAGCTGTTGAACGGCTTCTTGAGATCGAACTCGGGCTGGTAGACGCCATTGGCGTCGGCCTGCCAGGCCTCGAGGAAGGCGTCGCGCACCAGGTCGCCGTTGCCATCGATCACGGTGCCGACGACTTCGATCAGCTCGCCCTCGGCGCCGGGCTTGGCCATCTCGTTCCAGATCTCTTCGTCGCGGGTCGGGTTGCCCGCGGCGGCCAGGGCCAGGCCGATGTGTACATAGGGCCCGGCGGTCTGGGAGGCGGTCTCGCGCAGCATCAGTTCGCTGGTGGGAACGCTGTTTGGCTGTTTCATGTGATTTCCCCTCACTGATTCTCGAACCCGCTTACTGATTTTCGAAATAGGTCTGCAGCTCGCCGCGTACCACCAGGTCGAAGCGGTAGGCCAGGCAGTCCATGGGCTTGCTGCGTGCCATGTCGAGGCGTCCGATCATGGTCTCGACCGCGGCCGGGTCCTTGATGGTGTGGACGATGGGGCACAGCGGAATCAGCGGATCGCCCTCGAAGTACATCTGGGTGATCAGGCGGGTAGAGATCGAGGGGCCCATCACCGAGACGTGGATGTGCGAGGGGCGCCAGCTGTTAGGGTCGTTGGGCCAGGGGTACGGGCCGGGCTTGATGGTGCGGAAGCGGTACCAGCCCTGCTCGTCGGTGAGGGTACGGCCCACGCCGCCGAAGCCGGGATCGAGCGGAGCGAGGTAGCGGTCGTTCTTGTGGCGGTAGCGCCCGCCGGCGTTAGCCTGCCACATCTCGACCAGGGTGTGCGGCACCGGCTTGCCGAACTGGTCGATCACGCGGCCGAACATGATGATGCGCTCGCCCACCGGCAGGCCGGCCGCACCCGAAAGCGACGGGTCTTCGCGGAAGTTGAGCAGCAGGTCGTTGTCGTGGGGGCCCATGCGCAGGTGGCGGAAGTCGGGGCCGGTGAGTTCGGAAGCGGTGGCTTGCTGCATGCTGGCCAGGGCCTGCTGCGGCGAGCGGGGCACGCTGGTCTTGTAGCCGGGGGCGTAGGCCGGGGGGTGCCAGTTACGGTCGCGCTCCACGAAGCGCTTGTTGTGATCTTGCATGGCGTGTCGTCTCTTGGGGAGAGTGGTCTTGTCTCGCCCAGTGTGGCCTCTCGCCAAAGGCCCGCCAATTGACGACTCGGGCACCCCTCATAACCGCTGGGTTATGCTGCACTGCCGCTATGGCGCTATTTTCAATTGCTCCCGGCGCCGCGCTCGGCGCTCACTTCGCGCAGTACTTCGCAGAAGGCCTCCAGCGCCAGCGAGGGCTGCATGCTGGCGTTGTAGCACAGCCCGACGGAGCCGCCGCGGGGTTCCAGCTCGATGCCGAGGCGACACAGCCGCCCCGCCGCCAGGTCTTCGGCCACGGCCTCTTCGGGCACGACCCAGATGGCGTCGCTCTCCAGGGTGTAGTGACGGCTGATGGGCAGCGAGAGCGTCTCCAGCCGCTGGCTCATCAGCGTCAGCGAGTGGCGCACGCAGAAGCTGTCGACCTGCTGGCGCAGGGTGGTCTGCAGGGGCGGTAGCACCCAGGGGAATTCGCCCAGCCGGGCGGCTGCGAGCGGCGCGATGCCAGCCAGCGGGTGGCCGCGGCGCACGCACAGCAGCAGCGGCTCGTAGTAGAGGTGCTCGAAGGCCAGGTCGCGGATCTCGCGGGCCTCGGTCATGCGCCCTACCACCAGATCCAGCTCGCCACGGCGCAGCCGCGAGAGCAGGAAGGCACTGGCGCCGACCACCACGTTGACGCCCACCGCGTTCTGCCCGCCGGGCGCGGCGTGCCAGCGGCGGATGGCCTCGGGCAGCAGCCGGCTCTCCACCGTGGAGAGCGCCCCCACGCGCAGGTCGTGGGCGCCCAGGTGCACGTCGCCGACCGCGGCCACGCCCTCTTCCAGCGCGCGCATGGCCGGCCCGGCATGGCGCAGCAGGGTCAGGCCCGCCTGGGTCAGCGCCACGCCCTGGGGCGTGCGTTCGAACAGCGAAGCACCGAGGCTCTCTTCCAGCTCGCGAATGGTCTTGGAGATGCCCGGCTGGGTGATCGCCAGCCGCTCGGCAGCCCGGGCGAAGCTGCGCTGGCGGGCCACCTCGAGGAAGGCCTGCAGATGGCGCAGCTTGATACGGGCATTGAGCATGGGATTTTCCTACTGGCGTGAGGCGAGCCGACTATCAGCGAATATCAGAAGGTACCCGAAGAACGAAATGACGACCATGGAAAGCCGAAACCGGCCAGGCGGCCGGTTCGGATGGTGCGACTTGTGCACACTCTTTGCTGATGAATCAGGCTATGCGCAATCTGACTATCAGGCATGGTGAGGGGGCTTGATCAGGCTCTCGGCAGGGATACCGAACATGTCGTGTAGTTTCCAGACCATGGCGAGGGTCAGGTTCCGCTTGCCATTCAGGATCTCATAGACGCGATTGCGACGACCAAGAGCGGGCTCGAGGTCCTTGGGCGTGAGCCCCTGCTGTTCCATGCGAAACTTGATGGCCTCAATGGGATCCGGCAGGTCCACGGGGAAGTGCTTGGCTTCAAAGGCCTCGATCAGCGTCAGGAGGATCTCGAAGCGGTCGCCCTCCTCGGTGCCGGGCTCCGGCTCATTATCGAAATAGCCAGAAGCTTCCCGCAGGGCGGCCTGATAATCGTCCTCGGTACGAATGGGGCGAATATCCATGGGTTACTCCATCTCTACGGTTTCGGCATCGACTTTGTCATATTCCGCGTGCGTGCCGATGAACTTGATGTAGACCGCGCCAAATCGGTAGGCAACAGCGACGATCAGTCGATAGTCGTTACCCTTGATGTTGAACACCACACGCTTGTTGCCCACAGGACTGGCGCTGCGGTACTTGGCTTTGATGTCATGCGCATCTTTCCATTCAGCATGCTTCACCTCATCGACCCAGGCTTCCAGTGACGCCTTGGCATCGGGGTGTTGCCGCCAAAAGTCACGCAGATACTTGATGGCGATGATTCTCATAGCGCCAATAATATCCCAATATGGGACCATGCGCAAGTCGAGAGGTTCCCAGGCTTCTCCGCCGTATCACCAGACCACAGAGATGCAGCGAATCAGCCCAGCTCCTCGCCCCAGCCCAGCTCCTTGGCCAACGCAAACGCATGGTTCGCCGCCGGTACGCCGGCGTAGATCGCCACGTGCATCAGTACCTGGCGCAGCTCCGCTTCGGAGAGGCCGATGCGCTTGGCGGTCTTGAGGTGCAGCGTGAGCTCTTCGCGGCCCAGGGCGGCGAGGATGCCGGTGGTGATCAGGCTGCGCTCGCGGCGGGTGAGGTCGTCGTTGCTCCACAGCTCGCCCCAGGCCAGCCGGGTGATCATCTGCTGGAAGGGGGCGTCGAGGCTGTTGGCGTTCCGGCTGGCGCGGGCCACGTGTTCCTCGCCGAGCACCTGCTTGCGGGTCTCGAGCCCTTCGGCATAGCTCACGCCGCGTTCGCCGACGTCCTCACGCTCACTGGCCATCCACAGTAGCAGACGCTTGGCCATGGCGGTGGGCGCTTCCACCGAGGGCACATGGGCAATGCCTTCGAGGATCTCCAGCGGCGCCCCGCCACACTCGGCAGCCAGGGTTTGCAGGGTCTCCGGCGGGGTGGCCACGTCGGTGCTGCCGCCGAGCAGGTGCACGCCGACACCCGGATGCTCGGCGAGCGGCCCCTTCAGCTTGCCGCGGAAGTCGGTGCGACCGAGCATCTCGCACAAGCGGGCGTAGGATTCATCGTCGCCACGGCCCATCTGGGTGCACCAGCCGGCCTTGAGCGCCGGTTCGGCCTCGAAGCAGGCCGGCGCGAACCAGCGCGGCACGATCTCCTCGGCCATGGCCACCAGGCCTTCCTGACGAATGCGCCCGGCGCGGGTACTCCACAGCTCCTGGTTGCCGATCACCGCCCCGGTGTTGGTCAGAGTGACGGAGTAGAGCCGCTCGGCGTGTTCAGCGATCAGTTGCTGACCGATCACACCGCCGATGGAAGTACCGACGAAGTGGAAGCGCGAGGCACCGGCATGCTCGACCAGCGCCAGCGCTTCCCGGGCCAGCGCCGCCGGGGTGATCTCACCGCCCTCGACCGGCCAGGCCTGGCTGGCACCGTGGCCGGGCAGGTCCCAGGTCAGCACGCGGTAGCGTGGCAGCAGCGTCGGTAGCAGTTCGTCCCACACCGCCTGGCTCATGCCCAGCGGATGCGCCAGCACCACCAGCGGCAGCGCCTCGGGGCCAAGCAGGCGATAAGCGACGCTGCGGCCGTCGATTTCGAGAAATGCCATAAACACTCTCCCATCCTCAGGCGTCGAATCATGGCTCGGCGCTTGATTGGCAAATAGCGGTAAGACGAAAGATCGGTGCGTCTTTATACCCGCTCGATCAGAGTCGCGATGCCCTGCCCCACACCGACACACATGGTGCACAGCGCGTAGCGCTTGCCGGTGCGCTGCAGCTCGTGGGCGGCGGTGAGCAGTAGGCGGGCGCCGGACATGCCCAGCGGGTGGCCCAGCGCGATGGCGCCGCCGTTAGGGTTGACCCGCGGGTCGTCGTCGGCGAGCCCCAGGTCCCGCGTGCAGGCGAGTGCCTGGGCGGCGAAGGCCTCGTTGAACTCGAAGATGTCGATCTCGTCCATGGTCACGCCGGTGCGCTCGAGCAGCTTGCGTGCCGCCGGCACCGGACCGTAGCCCATGATGCGCGGCTCAACGCCGGCCGTGGCCATGCCGATGATCCGGGCCATGGGCTCGAGGCCATGTTGCTCCACCGCGGCCCGGCTTGCCACCAGCATGGCGGCGGCGCCGTCGTTGACGCCGGAGGCGTTGCCGGCGGTGACGCTGCCGCCCTCGCGGAACGGCGTCGGCAGCCCGGCAAGCTTCTCCAGGGTGGTCTCGCGCGGGTGCTCGTCGGTGTCGAACACCAGCGGCTCCTGCTTGCGCCGGGGGATCTCGATGGGCGTGATCTCGATGGCGAAGCGGCCCGCCTTCTGGGCGGCGGCAGCCTTCTGCTGGGAGCGCAGGGCGAAGGCGTCCTGGTCCTCGCGGGAAATGTTGAACTGCTCGGCCACGTTCTCGGCGGTCTCCGGCATGGAGTCGATGCCGTAGGCCTTCTTCATCAGCGGATTGACGAAGCGCCAGCCGATGGTGGTGTCCTCGATCTTCTGACCGCGGGAGAAGGCGCTGTCGGCCTTGCCCAGCACGTAGGGCGCGCGGGACATCGACTCCACGCCACCGGCCAGGGCCAGTTCCATCTCGCCGGCCTTGATGGCGCGGAAGGCGGTGCCCACCGCGTCCATGCCGGAGCCGCACAAGCGGTTCATGGTGGTGCCGGGCACCGAGGTGGGCAGGCCTGCCAGCAGGGCGGACATACGCGCCACGTTGCGGTTGTCCTCGCCGGCCTGGTTGGCGCAGCCCATGAAGACCTCTTCGATGGCGGCCGGGTCGAGATCCGGTGCCTCGGCCAGCACCGCCTTGAAGACGGTGGCGGCGAAGTCGTCGGGACGCACGCTGGCCAGGGTGCCGCCGAAGCGGCCGATGGCGGTGCGCCGCGGATGGCAAAGGTAAACATCGGTCATCGTTCTCTCCTGTCGCCTACTGGCCGCTATGAGCACGGGCGGTCCTGGCCTTGAGTTCGCGCAGGATCTCGAGTTCGTTGGCCGAGGGCTCCGGGGTGCTCTCCAGCGTATCGGCGAAGCGGATCTCCCAGCCGGTGGCCTCGATCACATCCTCGCGGCTCACGCCCGGGTGCAGCGAGACCACCACCAGTTCCTTGGTCTCGGGATCGGGCTTCATCACGCACAGGTCGGTGATGACCCGGGTCGGCCCCTTGCCGATGTTGGGTACGCCGTCGCGACCCTTGCCGTCGCGGCCAAAGCCCAGGGTGGTGACGAAGTCGACCCGGTCGACGAAGGCACGCTTGGAGTGCTTCAGTGTGATGAACACCTCGCCGGCATTCGTCGCGATTTCAGGCGCACCGCCGCCGCCCGGCAGACGCACCTTGGGCTCACGGTAGTCGCCGATAAGGGTGGTGTTGAGGTTGCAGTAGCGGTCGATCTGGGCAGTGCCGAGAAAGCCCACGTCGATCTTGCCGCCCTGCAGCCAGTAGCGAAACATCTCCGGCACCGAAACGGTGGTGAGCGCCGTCTCGGCCAGCTCGCCGTCGCCGATGGAGAGCGGCAGCACGTTGGGCTTGGTCTGCAGGGTGCCGGATTCGTAGATCAGCACCACATCGGGGGCGTGGGTCAGGCGCGCCAGGTTGGCCGCCTCACTGGGCAGGCCGATGCCGACGAAGCAGGTCATGCCGTTCTCCAGGGCGCGGGCCGCGGTGACGGTCATCATCTCCGACGAGGTGTAGTCCAGGCCCTTATCGACGGTACTCATCAGGCGTTCCCCCCTGCATTCATGACGTTCTCTTCGATCCACCGGGTAAAGGTGTCACGATCGCGGGCGATGGCGTCCCACTCCTTGTAGAAGGCGTTGTTACGCGGGTAGTAGCCGTGGGCATAGGAAGGCAACGAGCCCTTCTCGGCCACAGCGATGGCGCTGATGGCCCAGCCCGGGATGATGCAGGCGTTGGGGTGATAGTCGCCCTGGGTGGTCAGGTCGTCGACGATCTCCTCGACGGTGACGATGCTCTGCTTGGCCGCCAGCACTGCTTCCTTCTGCACACCAACGATGCCTTCGACCAGCACGTTGCCGGCGCGGTCGGCCTTCTGCGCATGGACGATGGAAACGTCGGGGCGCACCGCGGGCACTGCGGCCAGACGTTCGCCAGTGAAGGGGCACTCGATGAACTTGATCTGGTCGTTGACGCTGGGCAGCTCGCTGCCCACGTAGCCACGCAACACGGCCAGCGGCAGGCCGGCGGCACCGGCCTCGAAGGCGCAGGCCATGGCGGCATGGCTATGTTCGAGGATTTCCACTTTACGCGGCCAGCCCTTCTCCACGGCGTCGCGCAGGCGGTGCAACGAGCCCACGCCGGGATTGCCGCCCCAGGAGAAAATGACCTTCCGCGCGCAGCCGGCGCCAATCATCTGGTCGTAGACCAGGTCCGGCGTCATACGAATCAGGGTCAGGTCGCGCTTCTTCTGGCGGATCACTTCGTGACCGGCGGCGAAGGGAATGAGGTGGGTGAAGCCCTCCATGGCCACGGTGGCACCGTCTTCGACGTAGCGGGCCACCGCGTCACGGAGGCTCAGGAATTCGGCCATGGTGTTCTCCTGGGCGCTCTCTTTAAAGTTCGAATAGCGAACTTTGTTTTGTGATGCGAACAAGTTAACGCCAAGCTCATGCCATCGTCAAATGCGCTGCCCATGAAAAAAGCGAGGGGAGGCCAGGCCTCCCCTCGTTGGGCTCAATGAAACCGATGGCTTTTCAGGATATTATTCGCGTTGCAACCAGGCAATCGCGCGGCGTACCTGCGCCTGGCTGCTACCAAGGTATAAGGCTGGGTCCGTTGCCTGGCGCAGGGCTTCCGCTTCAATCCGCCCCCTCACTTCGGCATGCGCCTCGAGCGACTCGGCATAGGGAATACCCTGGAGTCGTGCCGTTTCGGCAGCCTCGGCGCTGATCCGCTTGGCAGCATCCTGGCCCAGCACCGGTGCCAGCAGGCGCGACACCGGCTCGGCCATGATGCCGCCGCCGGTAGCCGCCAGGTTGCGGCGCATCGCCTCGGGGTGCACTTCGAGACCTTCGAGCAGCACGGCGGCCTGTTCCAACGCACCCTCCAACAGCAAGGTACTGTCGACCAGCGGCGACCACTCGGCGTGCCACTCGCCCAGGCCGCGCTCCAGCGGCTGGGCAACGGCATTGAGCAGCACCGTGGTATAGCCGTGCACCTGCCGGGCGGCACCGCGGATCATGGCGCAGCGCACCGGGTTGCGCTTGTGCGGCATGGAGGAGGACTCGCCCATGCCCTCGCCGCCGGGCTCGCTCACCTCGCCCACCTCGGTCTGCGTCAGCAGCGCGACATCGAGCGCCAGCTTCTCGGCTGCCCCCGCCGTGGCGTCCAAGGCCGTGCCCAGGGCATGGATTGGCAGGCGATCGGTATGCCAGGGCAACACCGGCGTCGCCAGGCCGAGCTCCTGAGCGATAGCGTCCATAAAGTCGAGGCCCAGACCGTCCTGGCCCGGCCCGTCTAAACCAGAGTGCACCCCCACGGCGCCGCCGAACTGCACCGGCAGCTCAAGCTGCGCCAGGCGGCGACGCGCCTGCTCCAGCCCAATGGCCCAGTGCGCCACCTTGACCCCGAAGGTGATCGGCAGGGCCTGCTGCATCAACGTGCGCCCCACCATCACCGTCTGCTCATGGGCCTGCATGAGCGTAATCGCCGCCGTGCGACAGCGCAGCAGCAGCGCATCCAGCGCGGCCAGCCGTGGCTTGAGCAGCAGCATCAGCGCCGAGTCGATCACGTCCTGGCTGGTGGCGCCCATGTGGAAGTAGCGTTTGAGTTCGTTCGGCAGCGCGGCGCGCGACTGCTTGACGAAGGGGATGGCTGCGTTGCCGCCGCTGGCCACTCCCGCCGCCAGTGCCTCGAGATCGAAGACATGCGCCTCGAGCGCGCGGCGCATGGCCTCGCTCGTTCCCTCGGGTATGGCGCCTCGCGCCTCCTGTGCCTCGGCCAGGGCCAGCTCGAAGGCCAGCATGGCCTCGACCAGTGTCGGAGTGCTGCTTTGCGTTAGTGCCGATTGGCTCATGAAGGGGTGTCGCAGGAGGGTGTCAGGCATATCATGCTCTCCCAAGGACGGGCCATGGCTTAGTCCATAGTCGTACATATGTTCGCAATTCGAACATTATGCTAGATTGAAGGGCTCCCAAAGAGCAAACCATCCAAGACGACGGCACAACGACGGAACAAAAATGGCACCAGAGGAAGAGGTTCTCAGCCCCGACGACCGGGACTTCGTCACCGCCCTGGCCAGTGGCCTGGAGGTCATCCTGGCATTCGACGAGACCCATCCCCGCATGACCCTCAGCGAGGTCGCCAGCCGCACCGACATGAACCGCGCCCGCGCCCGTCGCTTCCTGCTCACGCTGCACGCCCTGGGCTACGTGAGGAAGCAAGGCCGCAACTTCGAGCTGGCCCCACGGGTGCTGCAGCTCGGCTACGCGTTTCTCTCCGCCAACAACTATCGTAGCGTGATCCAGCAGGTACTGGAGGACATTACCGCCGAGAGCGGCGAATCCTCTTCCCTGGGTGTGCTCGACGGCGACGAGGTCATCTACGTGGCGCGCTCCGCCGCTCGCCATCGTCTGATGGCCATCACCCTCTCGGTGGGCACCCGGCTGCCTGCCGCTCACACCTCGATGGGGCGGGTGTTGCTGGCGCAGTTGCCCGATGCCGAGCTGAACGCCTTCCTGGAACGGGTAACGCTCGAGTGCCACACCGACAAGACCGTAACCGACAAGGCGGCTCTGAAGAAGTGTATCCTGAAGGTGCGCCAGCAGGGCTACGCCATCGCCGACCAGGAACTCGACTCGGGCCTGCGCTCGCTGGCGGTGCCGGCCTTCGATGCCAACGGCAAGCTGCTCGGCGCCATCAATATCAGCACCAACGCCGCCCGGGTCGATCTCGACACCCTGATGAAAGAGTACTTGCCGCTGTTGCAGCAGAAGGCCCGGGAGATCCGCTCGACCGTCAGTTGAGCCAGACAGAGCGTCGTCGAACCAACCTCGTGCCGGGAAGGGTGCATGCTGGAGATACTCGCCATTACCACGCCGATCTTCCTGCTGATCGGCGCTGGCTACCTAGCCATGGGCATACGATTGATCAGTCGGGAGCAGGTGCAGGGTGTGGCGACCTTCGTGCTTTACTTCGCCCTGCCGGCGCTGGTGGTACATGCCCTGACCCAAAGTCCGCTCGATGAGGTTCTGCAGAAGCAGTACCTGCTGGCCTACGGTTTCGGCTCAGCCTTGGTCTTCGCTCTGGCCCTGCTGCTGACGCTGGCGTTACAGCGCAAGCCGCTCAGCGAAAGCGCCCTGCATGCCCTGGGCATGTCCGCCTCCAATAGTGGCTTCATCGGCTATCCTGTCGCGGCCATGGTTCTCGGCAGCTCGCCGGCAGCCGTCTTCCTGGCGCTGAACATGATGATCGAGAACCTGCTGATCATTCCGCTGGCCCTGATCCTGGCCGAGGCCGGGCGCCAGAGCGGGACCGGTATCGGCGCCATCGCGGGAAAGACCTTCTTGCGCCTGATACGCAACCCCATCCTGATCGGCCTGGCCCTGGGCCTGCTGTTGGCGGTAACGGAAACCTCGCTGCCGCGCCCGCTGGCTCAGGTCGTCGAGATGCTGGCCAATGCCGCCGGACCGGCGGCGTTGTTCGTGATAGGCGGTACCCTGTTCGGACTTCAGGTGCGCGGCATGCTGCGCGACGTAGGACAGATCGTCGTCGGCAAGCTGATACTTCATCCCCTGGTCGTGCTCGGCCTGTTCCTGCTGATGCCGGAGGCGGACCCAACTCTACTGGCCGGCGCCCTGCTGTTTGCCTGCGCACCGATGGTCAGCGTCTATCCCTTGCTCGGACACCGCTACGGCATGGCCAACGTCAGCGCCGCTGCGCTGATGGTTGCCACGCTGGCCGCCTTCGTGACCTTGAGCTTCGGCATCTGGGCGATCCAGGTCCTCGAGCTGTTACCCGCCGGCTAAGCCTTCCTCACTCTACCCGCTCACGCTCCTGCTCCATCTGCCCCGGCCGGATCGGCTGACGCGGCTCGTCCAAACCAGGATCGTCCGGCTCAAGGTCGGCGTAGGGGGAGCCCTCGTCACGCTCCTGCCCCGAGGTGGCGGCGCTCCCCGAAACCGCCTCATCGTCCGCACCGGTACCGTGCATGTCTTGCTCGGAGTCGTCGCGGGCAACGCCCAGATCGTCCTCACGCGCCTCGATGGTGCCGATTTGCGCCTCCTCGGCTATCGAGCCCGGCTGCGCCGAGGTACTGGGCTCGGGAAACGCATCCTGGCCGAATGCCGTGGTCGCCAAACCGAGGCTGAGCGCCGCCATTAGCATGCCCATACCCTTGTAGTTGCTCATCGTCCCTTCCCTCCCGCGGCCTCATGCCACTCATTCCCAGCCGTGTACACCTGCCATGTCCGGCAGCTCGTGGGCGATACCCTTGTGGCAGGTAATGCAGGTAGCGTCGCCCTCCACCAGCCCGCGCTGGTGCGCCGCTGCGGCGCGAGGGCTTTGTCGGGTGAAGTCCATGTACTGTTCGTCGTGGCAGTTACGGCACTCCAGCGAATCGTTGGCCTCGAAGCGCCGCCACTCGCGGGAGGCCATTTCGAGACGGTGGTCGAGAAATTTTTCACGGGTGTCGATGACGCCGAAGATATGCCCCCACACTTCCTTGGAGGCCTGCATCTTGCGTGCGATCTTGTCGGTCCAGTTATGCGGGACGTGGCAATCCGAGCAGACTGCCCTCACGCCAGAACGGTTGGTATAGTGAATGGTCGGCAGGATCTCCTGGTAGACGTTGGCTTCCATCTCGTGGCAGCTGATACAGAACTGCTCGGTGTTGGTGGCTTCCATCGCCGTGTTGAAACCGCCCCAGAACAGCACGCCACCGATAAACCCGCCCACGGTGAGGAAACCGAGGCTGAAGTAGCCGCTGGGCGAGCGAAACACGCGCCAGAATGTGCCAAGGACGTTGCCGATCCATCTGAACATTGCGCCCTCCTATTCGCTTCTCTGGCGTGAACCGCGGATGAGATCACTCATGTCCACGAAGGTGTTGCCAACCCGCGAGGGCGCGTCGGTCTGCGGGACATGGCACTGGGTACAGAAGTAGCGCCGCGGCGACAAATCTCCAAGGTAGTTGCCCTCGCGATCCTGGTAATGGGTGACACTGACCATGATCGCCTGAGTCTCGCCGACGCGGGTTCGCGCATGGCACGCCATGCAGCGGTTGGCGTTGAGATCCACCTGGTAGTTGTCGATGCGGTGGGGAATGGTCGGTGGCTGCATCGGGTATTCGCGTACCGGACGCAGGCTGCGGTCCTCCACCCGGTATAGCGGCTCCGGCGTCGGCTCTTCCAGCAGCGGTACGTTGGCACGCAGCGCATCGAGCTCCCCTTCGGCGGCGAAGCTGTGCAAGGCCAGCAGGCTGAAGGCGGCAAGCAGGCTGAAGGCGGCAATGCAGGACAGGACGGTAACGCTGAACAGTCGCATGATCGCCTCCTAGACGGCCTCAATTCGGCAGGCGCATTTCTTGAAATCCGTCTGCTTGGAGATGGGGTCGGTGGCATCCAGCGTAACCTTGTTGATCAGTTGGCTGGCGTCGAACCAAGGCACGTACACCACGCCGCGCGGCATGCGATTGCGCCCACGCGTTTCCACGCGGGAGTGCATGACGCCGCGCGGGCTGGTGATGCGCACCTCGCTGCCCCGCCTGACGCCTAGCTGCTGTGCATCCTGCGGGTGCATGTAGACCACCGCCTGGGGAAAGGCCCGGTGTAGCTCGGGCACCCGCCGCGTCATCGAGCCGGAGTGCCAGTGCTCGAGCACACGCCCGGTCACCAGCCACAGCGGGTACTCCTCATTGGGCGCCTCGGCGGGCGGTTCGTAGGGCACAGCATAGACGATGGCCCGACCGTCGACCTGACCGTAGAAGTGGATGTCGCGCCCCTCCTCCACGTAAGGGTCGTACTGGGCGTTGTAGCGCCACGGCGTCTCCTGGCCATCCACTACCGGCCAGCGCAGGCCGCGCTCGCGGTGATAGACCTCGAAGGGCGCCAGGTCATGTGCCTTGCCGCGGGTGAAGCGGGCATACTCCTCGAACAGCCCCTTCTGTACGTAGAAACCGAAGTAACGGGACTCGTCGTTGTCGAACTCGGGATTGAGCTCGTCGAGGCCGAAGGCATCCACCTGGCCATTGCGAAACAGCACCTCATAGAGGGTCTTGCCACGGTACTCCGGGTTGGCGTCAAGCAGCTCCTCCGGCCACACCTCCTCGATGTCGAAGCGCTTGGAGAACTCCATCATCTGCCATAGGTCGGAGTGCGCCTCGCCGGGAGCGGTAACCATCTGCTGCCAGAACTGAGTGCGCCGCTCGGCATTGCCGTAGGCGCCCTCCTTCTCGACCCACATCGCTGCCGGCAGGATCAGGTCGGCCAGCTCGGCCGTCACCGTGGGATAGGCGTCGGAGACGACGATGAAATTATCGGGATTGCGGTAACCGGGGTAGGTCTCCTCCACCAGGTTGGCCGCCGCCTGGACGTTGTTATTGCATTGAACCCAGTAGACGTTGATCTCGCCATCCTTGAGCATGCGGTTCTGCAACACCGCATGGGCGCCTGGCTGCGCCTGGATGGTGCCCTCCGGCACTTTCCATATTTCCTCGGCGAAGCGCCGGTGGTAGTCGTTGGTCACCACCATGTCGGCTGGCAGGCGATGGGAGAAGGTGCCTACCTCGCGCGCGGTACCGCAGGCCGAAGGCTGGCCGGTGAGCGAGAAGGGGCTGTTGCCCGGGGTGGCGATCTTCCCGGTCAGCAGGTGAATGTTGTAGATCATATTGTTCGCCCACACACCACGGGTGTGCTGGTTGAAGCCCATGGTCCAGAACGACATCACCTTAATGTCGGGGTCGGCGTAGAGTTCGGCCAGTCGGTCGAGCTGTTGCTTGGGTACGCCGGAGAGCCGCGTGACGGTCTCAGCGTCGTACTGCTGCAGGAATTCCCGGTAGCGCTCGAAGTCGATATCACGGGCGCCAGCGCTGTCGCGGGCATTGGCTGCCGCCAGTTCCAGACGATGCTCGGGGCGCAGGCCATAGCCGATATCGACATTGCCCTCCATGAAGCGCACGTGATCGTTGACGAAATCCCAGTTCACCCGGTCATTCTCGATGATGTAGCGCGCCACATAGTTGAGGATGGCGAGGTCGGCCTGGGGGGTGAAGATGATGGGCTGATCGGCCAGCTCGAAGGAGCGATGCTCAAAGGTGGAGAGCACGGAGACCCGCACATGGGGGTTGGACAGCCTGCGGTCGGTGATACGCGTCCACAGGATGGGGTGCATCTCGGCCATGTTGGCCCCCCACAGCACGAAGGCATCCGCCGCCTCGATGTCCTCGTAGCAGCCCATTGGTTCGTCGATTCCGAAGGTGCGCATGAAGCCGAACACCGCCGAGGCCATGCAGTGGCGGGCATTAGGGTCGAGGTTGTTGGAGCGAAAGCCGGCCTTCATCAGCTTGTTGGCCGTGTAGCCTTCCCAGATCGTCCACTGGCCCGAACCGAACATGCCTATGGCGCTGGGCCCCTTGTCGCGCAGCGCGGCCTTGTACTTTTCGGCCATCACGTCGAAGGCCTCGTCCCAGCTCACCGGGGTGAACTCGCCCTCCTTGTGGTACTCACCGTTACGCTTGCGCAGCAACGGCTGGGTGAGGCGATCCTCGCCGTACATGATCTTGGAAAGGAAGTAACCCTTGATGCAGTTGATGCCGCGATTGACCGGCGACTGCATGTCGCCGTGAGTGGCCACCACTCGGTTGTCGCGTACCGCCACGTTAACGCCGCAGCCCACGCCGCAGAAGCGGCACGGCGCCTTGGCCCACTTCAACTGCGTGTGCTGGGCATCGGTGACGATGTTCTGCGCCTGGGCGGTGGTCGTCATGCCCGCCGCGGTGGTCGCCGTCGCTACCGCCGAACTCTTGATGAAATCACGCCGTGTCAGCGTCATGTGCCTCGACCTCCCGATCCAGCTCCTGCGTTGATTCCATGTGGTGGTAGACCATGCTGACCGACAGCACGCCTTCCCGCTCCTGCAGCCAGTCGATGAACTCGACAATGTGGCGCTGGGAAGGCATTTCGAGTAGCACCACTAGCTTGCCCAGCAGGTCTACGGCGGGCACCTCGACGCCCTCTAGAGCCGTACACTCTGCCTTGAGTGAGTCGACATGCTGGGGTTTTGCCTGGACCACCAGGCTGGAAATATGCACCTTGTCATCCATGCTCCTGTTCCTTGTCGGTCAACTCGTCGTCGCGCCGGCGGGCCTTACCTCGACCGCTTGAACCGGACACAGCGCAACACAGGCACCGCAGCCGTTGCAGGCTTCACTGTCGACGCTGGGCTCGGGAACGCGATAGGTATTGAAAGAAAAGCGAATGGCACCGGCTTCACATACTTCACCGCAACTCTTGCAGTAGACGCCCTGCTCGCCCAGGCATCCATCCCCAATCCGGGCCGAAAGGTCCCAGGGTGGAGAGCGCTCATTTCTCGAAAAAGCCGGCTCGGGGCAGGCCTCGACACAGGCCCGGCATAAGGTGCATTCCCCGCGAGAGAAATCGACCTCGGGATAGCCGCCATCGCCACGGAAAAGGATCTGTGTCTCACACACGTCCAGACATTCACCGCAGCGTGTGCAGTGATGAATGAATGATGGCTCCGGCACGGCCCAGGGCGGGCGTATCACCGGCTCATGCCGCACGCGCCCCTTCAACAGCGCACGACGCGAAGCATCTACAGCCGACATGTTTTTCCCCAGATTGCCTGTTCTTCGTATTGGGCTTCGAATTCGTCACGGTCAATTCGTTATTTTCTGACGCATCAGAGCTAGTTAGGCCCTTCTTTTCGCTACTCCGGCGGTCCGGGAGGGCCCGTGAGCAGCTGTAACATCCACACCAGGAACCCGTAGCCTGACACTACTATCACGGCCAGAATGGGAAACAATACGCCCGCCAAGAATATAAATACGGCCAGCTCGCGCCGTTTCTCCCGGGTCTCCTCCGGTGTATTCGGTTTTTGAGGTCGACGAGTTTTTTCGATTGAATGATCCATAGGCAGCACCGCAGCGTGGCGTCTTGTACTACCGTAGGAAGCAATGGTCATTCATGCAAATTACCGACATGTTTCACTGGGTAGCCAGCGTTCAGTCAGGAGGAGACTGATGAGAGGGCTCTTTTCGATACACGGTATCCTGGCCACGATCAGCATCGCCGGAGGCCTTTTCACCAGCTTGGCTTGGGCGGAACTCGACCGCGACGAGGTGCAAGCCGTCCTATATGCCCTGCACACACACCAGGCGGAACTGGCAGAGCTTGCCAGGGAGCGCGCCGGGCGCGACGAGGTGGCCCAGTTGGCCAGCACACTGGAGCGCGACCATGGCATTCTCGAGGAATGGCTGGTGGAGGCGGACGATGGCCGCGACGCACCTCCCAGCGAGCCAACAGGAGCCGTTCATGATCGCGACACCTTCAACACCTTGGCTGAGCTGGACGGCGAAGCGTTCGACGCGGCCTTCCTGGACTACCAGATGGAGCTGCACACGGCGGCGATCGAGTACCTGGAACGTAACCGACCGCAGGGCGACGAGCAGTTGGACGAGTTCAACAACCATCTGTTCGTCACCCACGAGACGCTACTGGTCAACGGCGAGCTGGTCGATTCGCTTCGCTAGCGAGGAAAACCATGGCGCCTTGCCCGCCTCGGCGGCGGGCGAATGGCTCAAACACGTTCGGCGGCGCGAATCACCGCGTCCAGCGCGGCCAGGTAGCCCTGGCTGCCGAGCCCGGCGATCACGCCGTCGGCGCGCAGCGAGACGTAGGAGTGGTGGCGGAAGCTCTCGCGCCTGTGCACGTTGGAGAGGTGCACCTCGATCACCTTGCCTTCAAAGGCGTTGAGCGCATCGAGAATGGCCACCGAAGTGTGCGTGTAAGCCGCAGGGTTGATGACGATCGCCGCGGTGCCGTCTTCGCGCGCGGCATGGATGGCGTCGATCAGCACTCCCTCGTGATTGCTCTGTAGCGCCTTGATGTCCCAGCCGTTGATGGCAGCTTTCTCGTACAGCGCGTTGTTGATGTCGTCGAGGGTCTCGCGGCCGTAGATCTCCGGCTGGCGGGTGCCGAGCAGGTTGAGGTTAGGGCCGTGCAGGATCAGTACCTTGTTCATCGTTTCTCTCTCGTGATCGGAATCGGGGCTCGCGAAGCGGGTATTTAGGCAGTCGATCTCATTCTGCAGGCTCCAGCAGGCGCTGCCAGGCCTCGATGACCGCCTGGCGATGGCTGTGGAATTCAGCATCGCGGCCGCGGGCAGCATCGCGGGTCAGCGAGGCGCGATGGGCAGCGCTACGCAGGGCCAGGTAGGCTTCGCGCAAGCGCCGGCACTCCTCGGCAGGCAGACGGCCGGTACTCTCGAGGGTCTCGAGAATCCGCATGTTGTCGCTCCATTGGAGCAGTTCGGGGGTTTCGTGCCCCAAGGAGAGTACCGCAAACTGGCACAGGAACTCGATGTCGACCATGCCGCCGGGGTCGTGCTTGAGATCGAACTCCCCTTCCCCCGCCTTGCCGCCAAGATGCTCGCGCATCTTGCGGCGCATCTTCACCACCTCCTCGCGCAGCGCCTCGCGCTCACGCTCGCCCCCGAGGATCTCGCGGCGCACCGCGTCGAAGCCCTGCGCCAGACGAGTATGACCTGCCACCACCCGGGCACGCACCAGCGCCTGGTGCTCCCAGGTCCAGGCCTCGCGGCGCTGATAGTCGGCGAAGGCGTCAAGGGTGGAGACTAGCAGGCCGGCATTACCCGAGGGGCGCAGGCGCATGTCCACTTCGTAGAGCGTGCCGGCCGGAGTCACTGCCGTCAGCAGGTGAATGATGCGCTGGCCCAGGCGAGTGAAGAAGACCGGCGTGTCGATGGGCCGCGCCCCGTCGGTTTCGCCCTGGGAATCGGCATCGTGAATGAATACCAGGTCGAGATCGGAGCCGTAGCCCAGTTCGATGCCACCCAGCTTGCCGTAGCCGACGATCAGGAACTCGGGCTCGGCCCCGGCGCGCGAGCCGTCGCGACGCAGCGGGTAGCCATGCTTGCGCACCAAGTGACGCCAGGCCATGGCCAGCACCGCCTCGAGCAGCACCTCGGCGATGTAGGTGAGGTAGTCGCTGACCTTCATCAGATGCCGGGTGCCGGCGATGTCGGACGCGGCAACGCGCAGCACGTGGGCATGCTTGAACACTCGCAGCGCTTCGAGATGGGCTTCCTCATCGTCCTCGGGAATGCGCCCCAGCGCCTGGCGCAACTCGTCGGCCAGGCGCGACTTGTCGGCTGGCGTGTAGAGCGTGTCCGGCGTCAGTAGTTCGTCGAGCAGGATGGGGTAGCGCGCCAGTTGCTCGGCAATCCAGGGGCTGGAACCGCACAGCCCCATCAGGTGGCTCAGCGCTTCGGGATTCTCGCGCAGCAGTGCCAGGTAGGCGGTACGCCGCAGCACCGCTTCAATCAGTGGCAGCACGCGCTCGAGTGCGGTGTCAGGGGTATCGCTTGCCGCCACGGCATCGAGCAGCAGCGGCATCAGCGCCTCCAGGCGGTCGAAGCCGATGCGCTGCATCGACTGCACCTGGCGCGACTGGCGCAGGGTCGTCAGCCGGCGCAGCGCCGTCTCGGCTTGGACAAATCCCGCCTCGGACAGCATGTCCTGCGCCTCTGCCGATTCGAGTTCGCCGCACCACAGGGAGCGCCAGTCATTGAGCGACAGGCTGTCTTCGGCCCGGCCTTCGCCAGCCTCCTCGAGTTCTTCCTCGGGATCGGCGATCACCGCATCGAAGTGCTGACGCACCCGCACGCGCACCTCCTCGAGCCTGGCCATGACCGCCGGCCAGTCCTCCATGTTCAGTGCCAGGGCAACACGCTCCCTGCCGAGATCTTCGTCAGGCAGGCTCTGGGTCTGGCGGTCTTCCAGTGCCTGCAGCGCATGCTCCAGGTCACGCAGGAAGACGTAATCGGGCTCGAGTTCGTCGACCACCTTTTGCGGCAGCAGGCCAAGCGCCGGCAGGCGTGACAGGGCGGTGCGCAGCGAAGTGACCTGCAGTTCGGTGTCGCGCCCGCCACGGATCAGTTGGAAGGCCTGCACCACGAACTCCACTTCGCGGATGCCTCCCGGGCCGAGCTTGATGTTGGCCTGCATGCCACGGCGCTTCACTTCACGGTTGATCAGCGCCTTCATCTCGCGCAGCGACTCGATGGCGCCGAAGTCGAGATACTTACGATAGACGAAGGGCCGCAGGTGGCCGAGCAGCTCGACTCCGGCCCCGAGGTCGCCAGCCACCGGGCGAGCCTTGAGCATGGCGTAGCGCTCCCACTCCCGCCCCTGGTCCTGATAGTAGGCGGCCAGTGAGCTGAAGCTACCCACCAGCGGCCCGCCGTCCCCCAGCGGACGCAGGCGCATGTCGACGCGAAAGGCGAAGCCGTCGGCGGTCGTCGCATCCAGCGCGGCGATCAGCTTCTGTCCCAGTTTGGTGAAATACTCCTGATGCTCGAGCGACGTACGCCCGCCCTCGGTGTCGCCCTTCTCGGGGTAGGCGAAGATCAGGTCGATGTCCGAGGAGAGATTGAGCTCGCCGGCGCCGAACTTGCCCATGCCCAGCACCACCAGGCGCTGTTCGCTGCCATCGCCGCGCGGCGCCGGACGCCCCCAGCGCGGCTCGAAATGGCGCTCGAGCCAGCCCAGCGCCCCCTCGAGACAAGCCTCGGCCAGCCGTGACACCGCCGCCGCCGTGGCCCACATGTCGATGCCAGGCGGGCGGGTCAGGTCGCGCCACACGATGCCCAGCATGCGCGCCCGACGGAAGCGCCGCAGGGCGGCATGCAGGCCCGCCTCGTCCTCGACGCTCTCCAGCCGTTCGGCCAGCCAGGCAGTCAAGGTTTCGGCCGAGGGAACGACATCCAGCTCACCGCTGGCATCGAGATGCTGCAGCCAGTCGGGGTAGCGCACCAGCGTATCGACGGCGAAATCGGAGATGGCCATGACGCGGACCAACTGGCTACGACGCTGCGGAGCGAGACCCAGCCAGTTCTCCGAGGGCAACTCCTGACCGGTCATTTCGGCCACGTTGTCGGCCCGCGCCAAGCTCTCGTTCAAGCGCTGCCACGCTCTCTCCAAGGCAGGCAGCAACGCATGGGGAAGCTCGTCGGCGGACAGGAAGTCATCGGGTAGAGGCATGGCAACGCCTTGTCGCAGCTGGGTTGCCCCCAGCATAACGAAGGGTCAACGCCGCGGCATCCCGCTTGACGCGATCAGCCGAAGAATTTTTGCCAGGCCAGCAGGCTCCAGGTCAGGCCGGCCGCGACCAGGGCCAGCATCACCGCCGCCGAACCGATGTCCTTGGCCCGCCCCGACAGCTCGTGGTGCTCGGTGCCGATGCGATCCACCACGCTCTCGATGGCGCTGTTGATCAGCTCCACGGTCAGGACCAGCAGGCAACTGCCCAGCAGCAGGATCCACTCCACCGGCGCCGAGCCGATCCACCAGGCCAGCGGCAGCAGCGGTACGCAGAGGGCCAGCTCCTGGCGGAATGCCGTCTCGTGGCGAAAGGCGAATCTGAGTCCCCTGAGCGAATAGCCCGTGGCATCGATGAGATGTCGCCATCCGGTACGTGCGGGTTTCATCAGATTTTTGCGCGAGAAGCCCCGTACTTTTAATGCGGGGAGGGATAGCGCGTCGTCCGGTAGGACGACCCTGTTCTCGCTGCCTCCTGCTCAGGTGATTGCTATCTTCACAAAAATAGTAGTATTGTGTAAGAAATGACGAAACGCGCCTACAAATACCGCTTCTATCCGACGCCCGAACAGGAGCAGCTTCTGGCTCGGACATTCGGCTGCGTGCGTTTCGTCTACAACGCGGTGCTTCGCTACCGCACGGATGCTTTCTACGAACGCCGAGAGAAGATCGGCTACGTGGCCGCGAACGCTGTGCTGTCGCGGATGAAGAAGGCCGACGACACCGCCTTCCTCAACGAAGTCAGCTCGGTTCCACTTCAGCAGTGCCTTCGCCACCAGCAGACGGCCTTCAAGAACTTTTTCGAAGGACGCGCGAAGTATCCGGCTTTCAAAAGCAAGCGGCATCGCCAGTCGGCAGAATTTACTCGCTCGGCATTCAAGTACCGCGACGGGCAACTGTTCCTCGCCAAGTGCAAGGAACCACTGGCGATCCGCTGGAGCCGTGAGCTGCCCGACGAACCCAGCACAATTACCGTCTCCAAGGACTCGGCAGGCCGCTACTTCGTCAGCTGCCTGTGTGAGTTTGAGGCCGAGGAGCTGCCCGTCACCCCGAAAATGGTGGGCATCGACCTTGGTTTGAAAGACCTGTTCGTCACCAGTGACGGGCATCGAATCGGCAATCCCCGCCATACGGCGAAGTATGCGGCCCGTCTGGCCAAGGCGCAGCGTCGGCTGAGCAAGAAGACGCTCGGCTCGAAGAACCGCGCCAAGGCCAGGCAGAAGGTCGCGCGTCTTCACGCCAAGGTCTCCGATTGTCGGATGGACCGCTTGCACAAGCTGTCCCGCCAGATCGTCAACGAGAACCAAGTGATCTGCGTCGAATCCCTCAAGGCGAAGAACATGCTGCGTAACCGCTCGCTGGCCAAGTCGATCAGCGACGCAGGCTGGGGCGAGTTCGTCCGCCAGCTGGAGTACAAGGCAGACTGGGCGGGCCGGCAATTGTCGGCCATCGACCAGTGGTATCCCTCCAGCAAACGCTGCTCTAAATGCGGGCATGTGATGCCCGAGATGCCGTTGCACGTTCGGGCCTGGACGTGCCCCGAATGCGCAGCCGAACACGACCGCGACATCAACGCCGCGGTCAACATTAAAGCCGCCGGGCTGGCGGTGTTAGCCCTTGGAGAGAATGTAAGCGGCATAGAGCAAGTCTCCGTGTCCGGTTCTCGGTGAATTGGGAATCCCCGCCCTTCAGGGAGGGGAGCAGTCAACGTATCGCTATCCTTGACTTGCCTGGCGGAGTGAGTGACTTCAATGCGCCTCGATCATGCGCTCGAGATCCTGGGCGAGCGGATCCAGCACCTGAGCCCAGTTGAGCCAAGGCGTGGATGCGGTGCCGTTGACCATCACCGTGAACACACCCCAACGCCCGGAGCGGGTACGGAAGTAGCCGCTGACGGCGCGCACGGCGTAAGGCTGGTTGAGCGTGCCGGTCTTGAGCATGATGTGATCCTGGAACAGCGGCGAGCCACGGCGGATGAAGCGGGCCACCCCGTTGGACGGCGACTGGAAGCTGGCGATGAAGCTGGGAAACAGCGACGAGCGGTGGAACATGCTTTCCAGCAATACATTGGCGCCGTGGGCCGAGGTGCGGTTCTCGGTGGTCAGCCCGCTGCCGCTGAGCATGGTCACCGGACCATGATCGGGCAAGCCGGCCACGTAATCCTGGATGGCTTCGCCCGCTTGCAGCAGGTTCGCCCTGGGCGTATCGGCCAGATTGAGCGCCAGCACATCGGCCATGAAGTTGTTGGAGTAGTTCATGACCTGCAACAACAGCTCCTGCAGCGGCTTGCCTTCCACTTGCGCCAGGTTGCGGGCGGTGGCAGGCGGCGCCTCGATGCTGGTGGCATAGCCCTGTCCCACCGCGATGCCGGCCTGCTCGAGCATCGCCAGCAGGGTACGCGCGGTCTGGCGGGCAGGATCGCCGCTGGCACGGTAGACATCACGCGGCGCGGCGTCGCGCGCGATGTAACCGCGCAACAGCATCACGTCGCCCTCTTCACGGGTGACGCGCTCGGCGCTGAACTCGGTGCCGCTTCCGGCCGCGCGCGTTTCGACCTGGTTATCGATGCCCAGGATCAACGACTGGCTGTCGCAGCTGGTGATTCGCGCCGGCTCGCCGCCGGCCGCCCCCGGGGCCACGTTGACACACCAATTGCCGTGGTTGACACCGGCCGACGAAAGCAGCGCGCTGTAACTGTTGGCGGTGCGCGACTGAGCTTCGCAGCGGTCGGTGGTGATACATTCCACCGGGCCGAAGCGCCACTGGCTGACCACCAGCCGCCCCCCTATCTCGCGCACGCCAGCCTGGTGCAGCCGCTGCGCCAATCGCCACAGATCCTCGGTGGCCAGCGCCGGGTCGCCGCCGCCGTCGAGTATCAGGTCGCCACGCAGCCCGCCGTTGCCATCGAGTTCGGCGGCGCTGACCAGCTTCGTGGTGAAGCGATGCTGGGGGCCCCAGCGGTCGAGTGCCGCCGCGGCCAGGTAGGCCTTGGACACCGAGGCCGGCGACAGCTGGAGTTCCGGCTCGATGGCGCCCAGCACCTCGCCGGAACGGCCGCCGTCACCCAGCAACCGGGCCTCGGCGCTGATACGAAAGCCTCGCTCGGTCATTCTCTCCAGCTCGGGGAAGCCGGCTCCCGAGACGGCGAGGGGCAGCAGCAAGCCGCAGAAGAGAGCCAGGCAGCGCAGCCTGGCGGTAACGTTTGACATCATTTCACTTAGTTCCATCGACGCCGGAAGCGCCGGTTCAATGGGCGGATACGCGCGAAAACAACTGGATCACCATCACCCCGGTCACGATCAGGCCGATACCCAGCACTGCCGGCGGGTCGGGACGCTGGCCGTACGCCAGTACGCCAACCAGGGCCACCAGTACGATACCCAGCCCGGCCCAGATCGCATAGGCGATGCCCACCGGGATGGTGCGCAGCACCAGCGACAGCATATAGAAGGCAATCACATAGCCTGCGACTACCACCAGGCTGGGACCGGGGCGGGTAAAACCGTCGGTGGCTTTTAGCGCACTGGTTGCCACCACTTCCGCCACGATCGCCAGTGCCAGGTAGACGAATGCCATCAGGGCTCCTCCATCAGGGTGTCAGGGATGAGCTCCGGGGCATGCGGCAGGTCCGCCTGCAAACGCCAGAGCGATTGACCACTGGCATGGTACTTCCGTTCAAACGGCGTCAGGAAGTGGCCGGCCAGTACCCAGGGCTCGACCATAGCAACCGTGCCGGTGGCCTGCTGCAGCGCCTGGGCGAACTCCTCGACATAGATGCGCCAGTTGGAACGCAGCTCCAGCCGTCCCCCCAATCCCAGCAAGTGAGGAAAGACCGGATGACCATGCCAGCGCATCTTGAGGTGGGTGGACTTGGGATAGGGGTTGGGATAGAGCAGGTAGTGATGCCGGGGCCGCCAGCCAGCCTCCAGGGCTAGACGCCAGAAATCCACCAGGTCGGCGCGCACCAGCAGAGCGTTGTCGGGCAACGCGCCGTGATTGCGCGAAAGCCGATCGGCACTGCGGTCGATGCCGATCACTGCATGGTTCTCATGCAGCCTGGCCAGCGCTCGCGTCGAGAGCCCCACGCCGCAGCCCGCGTCCAGAACCAGCGGGGCGTCCTGCGCCGTCAGCCAGGCGTGCGCGGCCTCGAAGGCCCGGCGCGTATGCTCGGCGACGGGCTTGCGCCAGGGCGTGGCGAGCGCCCTGGACACACGGCGCGACAGGCCGTCGTGGGGGCCGAGCTGGTTGGTGGTAACGGAGCGCGATTCGACTTGCATGGGTCAGACTCAGCGATGAAAACGACGCCATGATAACAGTCCGAGGCGCGCCTGCCCGTAGCGACCGGCCCTGCCGTCGAACCGGAAAGCAAAAAAATCGTCGGGAGCAACCGAGGCTGAGTGCTCAGCAATCGTCACTGTGCGAGCGCTTCGATCCTGTTCGTGGCGGCGGAGAAGCCCATGAGGGAAACGGGCAGCGAAGATGCGCCGCCGGGAAGCAGGCTCGGCATAGCCGACTCCTGCGCCATGAGCGGGGAGGGAAGAGGGAAAAGAGCGCCTGCAATGCCGAGCGCCACAAGGGCACTCGACTGACGGTGATGGAAGGTCTAATGATCACAAAAGTCGTTTCTTAGAAACGAACGGACAGCGTCGCACTCACACCATGATCCTCCATTCCGGAGGCGAACTGACCCTGGTAGGACACACCCAGCGTGCTATTGGGGGTGAGGTCGAGTTCGAGTCCGGTATCGAGCACCAGTGCGTTGCGGTCGAGCGGGCTGCCGGTGATGGTGAAGGCGTCGCTGCCCGCGAAGGCGTGGGTGCTTTCAGGCGTCACGTCGCCAAAGGCGTGCCGCCAGCCGACCGTGCCGTAGAGCCGGGCGCCGGTTTCCTCGTCCTCGCCTTCGCCCAGTCCAAGATCCAGGTCGGCTTCGGCGCGAATGCCCTGTGTCGCGAAGGTCGTGTCCGTCGAACTGCTGGCGCCGGAAAGCGCCGCCGCACCGCCGCTTTCGCTGAAGCTGCCGGTCCGGGTATGGACATGCGCCAGATTGATGAAGGGCTCGAGGCGGACGGCATTCGTCTCGATGCCGTAGCCTAGCTCCCCGAAGGCCTGGAAGGTGTTGCCGCGGTAATCGGCCGAGAGGCTGTCGCTGAATCCGCTGACGCCAATGAAGCGGCTGGTCTCGATATCGTGCCAGGAATGCGCAAGCCCGCCGCTCAGCGACAGGGTGCCGCCTTCCATGGCCCATTGCGTGCCGCCGTAAAGGCCCAGATGGTAGCTGTCGACGTCGGCCGAGGCGGCGCGGCCATCGAGATCGACACTGGAGCGGCTGTAGCCCGTGTACAGGCCGAGACGGACCCGGTCGGTGGCGAGGGCGTCGACGCCAAGGACAACCCCACGGGTATTGCGCTCGATGCCTGCGGCATTGCCGTCACCATCGGCCGAGCCCCATGAGCCATACGCC
>NZ_JABFTT010000024.1 GCF_021404465.1 Billgrantia zhangzhouensis
GTGAAATCGAGTAGGTCGGGGCACGTGAAACCTTGACTGAACATGGGGGGACCATCCTCCAAGGCTAAATACTCCTGGCTGACCGATAGTGAACCAGTACCGTGAGGGAAAGGCGAAAAGAACCCCGGAGAGGGGAGTGAAATAGATCCTGAAACCGTATGCGTACAAGCAGTGGGAGCCCCCTCGTGGGGTGACCGCGTACCTTTTGTATAATGGGTCAGCGACTTATTTTCAGTGGCGAGCTTAACCGAATAGGGGAGGCGTAGGGAAACCGAGTCTTAACTGGGCGACCAGTCGCTGGGAATAGACCCGAAACCGAGCGATCTATCCATGAGCAGGTTGAAGGTTGAGTAACATCAACTGGAGGACCGAACCAGGACCTGTTGAAAAAGGTTTGGATGACTTGTGGATCGGAGTGAAAGGCTAATCAAGCTCGGAGATAGCTGGTTCTCCTCGAAAGCTATTTAGGTAGCGCCTCACGTATCACCGCCGGGGGTAGAGCACTGTTTCGGCTAGGGGGCCATCCCGGCTTACCAACCCGAGGCAAACTCCGAATACCGGTGAGTGCAGCGTGGGAGACACACGGCGGGTGCTAACGTCCGTCGTGAAAAGGGAAACAACCCAGACCGTCAGCTAAGGTCCCGAAATCCTGGTTAAGTGGGAAACGATGTGGGAAGGCTCAGACAGCTAGGAGGTTGGCTTAGAAGCAGCCATCCTTTAAAGAAAGCGTAATAGCTCACTAGTCGAGTCGGCCTGCGCGGAAGATGTAACGGGGCTAAACCAGGTACCGAAGCTACGGGTTCGTCGAATGACGAGCGGTAGAGGAGCGTCGTGTAAGCCGATGAAGGTGGATTGAGAAGTCTGCTGGAGGTATCACGAGTGCGAATGCTGACATGAGTAACGACAAGGGGAGTGAAAAACTCCCCCGCCGGAAGACCAAGGGTTTCTGTTCGACGCTAATCGGAGCAGAGTGAGTCGGCCCCTAAGGCGAGGCCGAAAGGCGTAGTCGATGGGAAACGGGTCAATATTCCCGTACCTCACTGTATTGCGATGGGGGGACGAAGAAGGCTAGGTGGGCCAGGCGTTGGTTGTCCTGGTGAAAGCCAGTAGGCTGGGATCTTAGGCAAATCCGGGATCCCAAGGCCGAGAGGCGAGACGAAGGCACTACGGTGCCGAAGTCATCGATGCCACGCTTCCAGGAAAAGCCTCTAAGCTTCAGATACAGTGGGACCGTACCCCAAACCGACACAGGTGGTCAGGTAGAGAATACCAAGGCGCTTGAGAGAACTCGGGTGAAGGAACTAGGCAAAATGGTGCCGTAACTTCGGGAGAAGGCACGCCGCGTTAGTGTGAAGGCACTTGCTGCTGGAGCATGAGGCGGTCGAAGATACCAGGTGGCTGCAACTGTTTATTAAAAACACAGCACTCTGCAAACGCGCAAGCGGACGTATAGGGTGTGACGCCTGCCCGGTGCCGGAAGGTTAAGTGATGGTGTTAGCCCTCGGGCGAAGCTCCTGATCGAAGCCCCGGTAAACGGCGGCCGTAACTATAACGGTCCTAAGGTAGCGAAATTCCTTGTCGGGTAAGTTCCGACCTGCACGAATGGCGTAATGATGGCCACGCTGTCTCCACCCGAGACTCAGTGAAATTGAAATCGCAGTGAAGATGCTGTGTACCCGCGGCTAGACGGAAAGACCCCGTGAACCTTTACTATAGCTTCACACTGGACGCTGATGTTGCTTGTGTAGGATAGCTGGGAGGCTAGGAAGTCCGGACGCCAGTTCGGACGGAGCCAACCTTGAAATACCAGCCTGGCATCATTGGCGTTCTAACTCAGGTCCGTGATCCGGATCGAGGACAGTGTGTGGTGGGTAGTTTGACTGGGGCGGTCTCCTCCCAAAGCGTAACGGAGGAGCACGAAGGTACCCTCAGCACGGTCGGAAATCGTGCATTGAGTGCAAGAGCATAAGGGTGCTTGACTGCGAGACAGACACGTCGAGCAGGTACGAAAGTAGGTTCTAGTGATCCGGTGGTTCTGTATGGAAGGGCCATCGCTCAACGGATAAAAGGTACTCCGGGGATAACAGGCTGATACCGCCCAAGAGTTCACATCGACGGCGGTGTTTGGCACCTCGATGTCGGCTCATCACATCCTGGGGCTGAAGTCGGTCCCAAGGGTATGGCTGTTCGCCATTTAAAGTGGTACGCGAGCTGGGTTTAGAACGTCGTGAGACAGTTCGGTCCCTATCTGCCGTGGGCGTTGGATGTTTGAGAAGAGCTGCTCCTAGTACGAGAGGACCGGAGTGGACGCACCTCTGGTGTTCCGGTTGTCACGCCAGTGGCATTGCCGGGTAGCTACGTGCGGACGGGATAACCGCTGAAGGCATCTAAGCGGGAAGCCCCCTTCAAGATGAGACATCCCCGAGGCCTCGAGCCTCCTGAAGGGCCCAGCGAGACCAGCTGGTTGATAGGCCGGGTGTGGAAGCGCTGCAAGGCGTTGAGCTAACCGGTACTAATGGCCCGTGAGGCTTGACCATATAACCCCAAGGGGTCTGCGCAT
>NZ_JABFTT010000025.1 GCF_021404465.1 Billgrantia zhangzhouensis
CGACCGAGGCTGTGTGAAAACACGAATACCCGCCGCCTATACCTGTATCTGGCGATGACGCCGTTCTCAGTGGCCAACGAGACGCTTTAGAGCACTTCCATCATCGCCACATCCGAGGTTATTCAAAATAACACTCCCCGAGAAATCCTCCCTGGAGAACGTCACAGGCCGCTACCGAAGCGCCATAATCAGCAGGCGAATTACGCCCGCATCGCCTGACTCAAGCGCTTGGTGCCGAGGATGTTGATGACGCGCTTCATGTTGTAGGCCAGCACGTGAAGACTCATCTCCGTGCTGACGTTCTCGAGGGTTTTTGTCAGAAAATGCGTCGCGCCCATCCAAGCCTTCAGCGTACCGAACGGGTGCTCGACTGTCTGGCGCCTGAGGCGCATCATTTCCGGCTTCCGGTCCAATCCAGCTTGCACTGCCTCAAGCATATCCTCATGCTCACAGCGCTTGATGCGTCGGTAGGTTCCCGTGGTGCATTGCGGCTTCCTTGAGCAGTACGGGCAGGCCGAACTCCAGTAACAATGTAGTATCTGGCCCTTTTCGATACTCTTGAAACGCCAGATCAGACGCTCTCCCGCAGGGCAGCGATATTCATTCTTTTCAGGTACATACCGAAATGCCTCTCTGGGAAACATTCCCTTTGCCTGGCTCGGTGAGGTTTTCGGTTTGGGGAGATAGGTGGTGATACCGGCCTTGTGGCACGCGAGGATCTCCTCTCCCTTAAAGTAACCGCGATCAGCCACGACGTTGAGATCTGTGATGCCGCTGGCATCACGCGCCTGCTTGGCCATCCGGGAAAGCTGACTGCGGTCACTGCCGACGTTGGTGACCTCATGGGCGATGATCAAGTGATGCCGGCTATCGACGGCCGTCTGGACGTTGTACCCCACTACCCCAGTGCCTCGCGTCGTCATGGAGCGGGCATCGGGATCCGTCAACGAGACCTGCTTGTCAGGTGCCTGATTTCTCTGTATTTCAATGGATTGCAGTCGCCGTACTTCCTCGGTGAGGGCGGCGATCTTGTCCTTCAGCTGTGCTGTCTGCGCTTCTGTAACAGCGGGGGCACCTTGGTCAGCTGAGTCGAGTTGATGTAGGTAACGCTCGATGCTCTTCTCGATTTCCTCTGCGCGCCGTTTCATCTTGGCAAACGTAAAGTTGCGGTCTCGGTTGTTGACCGCCTTGAACTTGCTTCCGTCGATGGCCACGATCGCTTGTGAAAAGAGCCCCAGGCGTCGGCATAGCACGACAAAGTCTCGGCAGGTGGCGCGGATTGCCTTGCCGTTTTGCTTTCGAAAGTCGGCAATCGTCTTGAAGTCCGGCGCCAGGCGCTCTGTCAGCCACATCAGCTCGACATTGCGCTGCGCCTCGCGTTCGAGGCGGCGGCTGGATTGGACACGATTGAGGTAGCCGTAGAGGTAGATTTTCAGGAGTACAGCGGGATGATACGCGGGCCTGCCGGTGGCATGGGGGTCGACCCCCTTGAAGCCGAGTTGTCTGAGGTCGAGAGCCTCGACGAAGGCCTCGATGGCTCGGACCGGGTTGTCCTCTGCGACGAAATCATCCAGAAGCTCAGGGAACAACGTGGCTTGCGATCGAGACTCTCCTGCAACGAATCGCTTCATCGGCACCT
>NZ_JABFTT010000026.1 GCF_021404465.1 Billgrantia zhangzhouensis
TATCTTCAGGGTATTGGTTCCACCGTGGGCGTTCATGTGGTCGCCCCGGGTCAGAATGACATGATCTCCCGGTTCGGCAATCCCCTGTTCCACCAGCAGCGAAAGCGCCCGGTCGTTGAGCTCGCTGGCCGCCATCGCCGTGGTGTCGAACGGCAGCGAGACCACCCCGCGGTAGAGCGCCATGCGCCGCTGGGCGATGGGGCTGTGGGCCAGCCCGACGATGGGCAGCCCCGAGCGGATGCGCGAGGCGATCAGCGGCGTATAGCCGGTGGAGGTCATGCAGGCGATGGCGGCCACCCCGGTGAGGTGGTTGGCGGCGTACATGGCCGACAGCGCGATGGTCTCGTCGATGCGCGAGAAACCCTCGTGGATGCGGTGACCCGACTCCTGGGCGATGCGCTCGCGCTCGGCGCCGAGGCACACCCGGCGCATGGCCTCGAGCGTCTCCACCGGGTAGTCGCCGGCGGCGGTCTCGGCCGAGAGCATCACCGCGTCGGTGCCGTCGAGCACGGCGTTGGCGACGTCGAACACCTCGGCGCGGGTGGGCAGCGGTGAGCCGATCATCGACTCCATCATCTGCGTCGCGGTAATCACCGCGCGGTTGAGCGTGCGGGCACGCTTGATGATGCGCTTCTGCATGCCGATCAGCTTCTCGTCGCCGATCTCCACGCCGAGGTCGCCGCGCGCCACCATCACCGCTTCGCTGGCTTCGATGATGCCGTTGAGCGTTTCGTCGTCGGCCACTGCTTCGGCGCGTTCGAGCTTGGCGACCAGGCCGATCTCCTTGCCCGCCTCGCCGAGCAGGCGCCGTGCTTCGAGCATGTCCTCGGCGTGGCGCGGGAAGGAGACGGCCAGATAATCCACACCGATCTCGATGGCGGTCTCGAGGTCGGCCTTGTCCTTGTCGGTGAGCGCCGGGGCGGAGAGCCCGCCGCCCTGCTTGTTGATGCCCTTGTTGTTGGAGAGCTTGCCGCCGGTGACCACGGTGGTGTGGACCTGCGCGCCCTCGACGCGCTCGACGTCGAGCACCAGGCGGCCGTCGTCGAGCAGCAGTCGATCACCGGGGGCGACGTCGTCGACCAGCTGCTTGTAGTCGCAGCCGACGCGGGTGGCGTCGCCGGCGTCGCTGGCGAGTGCCATGTCGAGCACGAAGGGCTGGCCCTCCTCAAGCACCACGGCACCGTCATGGAAGCGGGCGATGCGGATCTTGGGTCCCTGCAGGTCGCCCAGGGCGGCGACGCTCCTGCCGAGGCGGTCGGCGATCTGGCGCACGGCGATCAGCCGGCGGCGGTGGTCGGCGGCGCTGCCGTGGGAGAAGTTGAGGCGTACTACGTCGACGCCGGTGCGGATCATCGCCTCCAGCACGCCCTCGCGATCGCTGGCCGGCCCCAAGGTGGCAACGATCTTGGTGCGGCGGATGGG
>NZ_JABFTT010000027.1 GCF_021404465.1 Billgrantia zhangzhouensis
ACTGCACCAGAAGTGGTTAGCCTAACCTTCGGGAGGGCGATCACCACGGTGTGGTTCATGACTGGGGTGAAGTCGTAACAAGGTAGCCGTAGGGGAACCTGCGGCTGGATCACCTCCTTAACCGACGATTCACGCCTCGCGGCAAGTGCTCACAATGAATTACCTGATCGGCCAGAGCAAAGACTGTTTGGGTATGGACCCAGCGCGACCAATGGGTCTGTAGCTCAGTTGGTTAGAGCGCACCCCTGATAAGGGTGAGGTCGGCAGTTCAAATCTGCCCAGACCCACCATTCTCGAGCTTCGGCCGGGGCTGTCGCTCAGTTGGTGAGAGCGCACCCCCGGAAGTTCTGTAAAGAGAAGGGTGAGGTCGCCGGGTTTATTTCAAATCTGCCCAGACCCACCAAATTTGCGTGATACGTCGTTGAAAGACTCCTCGTATAGCAGGCTATACGTCGTCGTCTTTCGCCTAGTCTCACACAAATTACTTTCGGGGCCATAGCTCAGCTGGGAGAGCGCCTGCCTTGCACGCAGGAGGTCAGCGGTTCGATCCCGCTTGGCTCCACCACTTTCCTCGGAAAGCCGGAAGAGCTCAGTTGGGAGAGCGCCTGCCTTGCACGACAGGTGGTCGCGCCGGGGTCGCGCACGACTTCGATCCCGCTTGGCTCCACCAAACTTCCTGATGCGTCACCACCCCACAGTCTACCCTGATCGGATCTGCAGTCATAAGCCATCCTCGTTCTGTGCGATGTCAGGCTTATGACTGTCGATTGACAGTCTGCTCTTTAACAATGTGAATCATGCTGACAGTTTTCTCCGCAAGGAGAAAACGCAAGAGATACGTCTCAAGCGTATCCGGCAATTGTCGTACGTGATCGCAGACCAGACCCCTTCGGGTTATATGGTCAAGCGATTAAGCGCATACGGTGGATGCCTTGGCAGCCAGAGGCGATGAAGGACGTGGTAGCCTGCGATAAGGCTCGGTGAGGTGGCAAACGACCTGTGACCCGGGCATTTCCGAATGGGGAAACCCACCCTGCACAAGCAGGGTATCCCACACTGAATCCATAGGTGTTGGGAGGCGAACCGGGGGAACTGAAACATCTAAGTACCCCGAGGAAAAGAAATCAACCGAGATTCCCCCAGTAGCGGCGAGCGAACGGGGACTAGCCCTTAAGCGGCACAACTGATAGGCGAACAGGCTGGGAAGCCTGACCATAGGGGGTGATAGTCCCGTAGCCGAAATCTGAGTGTCGTGAAATCGAGTAGGTCGGGGCACGTGAAACCTTGACTGAACATGGGGGGACCATCCTCCAAGGCTAAATACTCCTGGCTGACCGATAGTGAACCAGTACCGTGAGGGAAAGGCGAAAAGA
>NZ_JABFTT010000028.1 GCF_021404465.1 Billgrantia zhangzhouensis
GGTTCATCGCACTTTGCCGGGAAACGCGGCACGGATCTTCAGGAAGAAGTACGCCGTGTCGCGATACCCGTAGGCCATCCGCTTGATGACCTTGATTCGGTTGTTCATGCCCTCCAGCACACTGGTGTTCAGCCGGTGCCGGGCACTGGACAGGATCCCCTCCAGATAGGAAGCCAGCCGCTTGGCGAAACGCCCCAGGACCTCAATGCCGCTGCTGATGGCCATGTCGTACCACTCCTGCCAGGCGTTTCGGGCGGTGGCCTCGTCGTCGGCAAACCACAGGGTCTTCAACTGGTCCTTGAGCAGATACGCCGTGGCCAATGACGCGTTGGCTGCCAGCAGCTCTTCTAGCTTCACGGCTTGCTCGGGCTTGAGATTGTCGGCGTTACGCAGCAGTAGCCAACGGCTACCCTTAATCATCTTGCGAGCGGCCTTGTCGTCGCGCAGTTGGTTAGCCTGATCGACGCGAACCCGATCCATCACCTCGCGGCCGTACTTGGCCACCACATGGAAGCGGTCGTAAACCACCTCGGCGTTGGGGCACTGGTCTTTCACCTCGAGATCGAAGGCCGAGTTCATGTCCATGGCGACGGCCTCGATCTGTTCTCGCGCCTCGCCCAGCCACTCGAAGAACGGCCGGATTGCATCGCGGGAGCGACCCTCGCCAACCCATACCACCTGCTGGGTGTCGGCGCAGGCCACCACGGTGGCGTAGCGGTGCCCCTTGTGCAGAGCGAACTCGTCCATCATCAGGCGCCGCAGCCGGGTTGGGTCCGGTGCTGGCAGGTCGCGTTGCAGGCGCTGCTTGTCGAGGGTCTTGACGGTATGCCAGTGCAAGCCGACCAGGTCCGCGACATGCCGGATTGGCAGCAAGGTGACCAGGCGCTCGACCCACTGGCGCAGCGTGGTGGTGACCGGCGAGCGCCCGGGTAACCAGTCGATGCGCTCTCGTGTCGGGCCACAGACCGGGCAGCGCAGGCGACGTACCGGGACATCCAACTCCACCCGATAGATCAGTAAGGGGGCTTCCCGAACTCGCCGGCGATGCACGTCATGCACCAGGAAGCAGGCATGGTCGCAGCCGCTACAGACCGGTGGAATCCGGTCATCTGGGGCCAGCTGTAGCCGCAGCGTCTGCGGATCGAGGAACTCGTGGTGGGTGACGGTAAACCCTTTCCAGAACAGGCAGAGCGGGGTAGCATCCATGGCAACGGCGGTATCCGTAGGCTGGGCGTTTTGGCGAACATCAGCTTACTCGGATTTACCGCCGTTTCTCTATCCTGCCTTTCCCTAAGATCACTTCGCCTTCACGCCAGAATGCGTAGAACC
>NZ_JABFTT010000029.1 GCF_021404465.1 Billgrantia zhangzhouensis
TCGTCTCCGAAGGGTTCGCAGGATGTCAAGGGTAGGTAAGGTTCTTCGCGTTGCATCGAATTAAACCACATGCTCCACCGCTTGTGCGGGCCCCCGTCAATTCATTTGAGTTTTAACCTTGCGGCCGTACTCCCCAGGCGGTCGACTTATCGCGTTAACTGCGCCACAAAGTCCGCGAAGGACCCAACGGCTAGTCGACATCGTTTACGGCGTGGACTACCAGGGTATCTAATCCTGTTTGCTACCCACGCTTTCGCACCTCAGCGTCAGTGTCAGTCCAGAAGGCCGCCTTCGCCACTGGTATTCCTCCCGATCTCTACGCATTTCACCGCTACACCGGGAATTCTACCTTCCTCTCCTGCACTCTAGCCTGACAGTTCCGGATGCCGTTCCCAGGTTGAGCCCGGGGCTTTCACAACCGGCTTATCAAGCCGCCTACGCGCGCTTTACGCCCAGTAATTCCGATTAACGCTCGCACCCTCCGTATTACCGCGGCTGCTGGCACGGAGTTAGCCGGTGCTTCTTCTGTGGGTGATGTCCTCCCTCCCGGGTATTAGCCGGAAGGCTTTCTTCCCCACTGAAAGTGCTTTACAACCCGAGGGCCTTCTTCACACACGCGGCATGGCTGGATCAGGCTTGCGCCCATTGTCCAATATTCCCCACTGCTGCCTCCCGTAGGAGTTCGGGCCGTGTCTCAGTCCCGATGTGGCTGATCATCCTCTCAGACCAGCTACGGATCGTTGCCTTGGTGAGCCATTACCTCACCAACCAGCTAATCCGACATAGGCTCATCCGATAGCGCAAGGCCCGAAGGTCCCCTGCTTTCTCCCGTAGGACGTATGCGGTATTAGCCTGGGTTTCCCCAGGTTATCCCCCACTACCGGGCAGATTCCTATGCATTACTCACCCGTCCGCCGCTCGTCAGCAGAGAGCAAGCTCTCCCTGTTACCGCTCGACTTGCATGTGTTAGGCCTGCCGCCAGCGTTCAATCTGAGCCATGATCAAACTCTTCAGTTTAAGATCGTGCGGTTCTTGCCCTTCCGAAGAAGGAAGCGAACCAAACTTGGCTCAAGGTCAAAGCTTCTCAAAAGACCCGAAGGTCTCGACGAGTCGCTTGCCTTGAAATGGTGTGACTTCTCACCACCTCATCGACAAGCGCCCACATGAATTACCTGATCGATTGTTAAAGAGCGGCTCCGGGATAGAGAGCGGAGCGTCTCGCTTGCTGCCGGGGCCGTCGATCCAGTGATCGAGAGGCCTCGCCAGCGCCCTGCGAGGAAGGCGTATTCTACTGAAGCGGCGGAG
>NZ_JABFTT010000002.1 GCF_021404465.1 Billgrantia zhangzhouensis
CTCCCTGCCGGTTGGTCTGGTGAGCGTGGACGCCACGGTCACCGTGACCGACGGTGACGGCGATACGGTCAGCGACAGCCTGAGTGCCGATCTGGGTGACAGCATCACCATCGTTGACGACGTCCCGACGCTGGAACTGGACGCGGTCGACCTGGACGACGTGACCTTCAAGCTCTACGACAAGCAGACCGATGGTGGCACCTCGAAGGCCACCGGCAACGTAGCGGCGGCCTTCGAGGATGCCGTAACGTCGAGCTACGGCGCCGACGGTGCGGGCAGCATCGACATCGCCTACGCCCTGAGCGTGGATACCGCTCTCGAGCACGGCCTGACCAGTGGCGGCGAAGCCATCGCCTTCACTGAGGTGGACGGCGTCATCATCGGCAGCACCGAGGCGGGCGAAGTACTGCGTATCGAGATCGATGCCATCACCGGCGAGGTCACCGTGACCCAGTCCGCCCCGCTGGATCATGCCGCGCAGGGCAAGGACAGCCTCTCCCTGCCGGTTGGTCTGGTGAGCGTGGACGCCACGGTCACCGTGACCGACGGTGACGGCGATACGGTCAGCGACAGCCTGAGTGCCGATCTGGGTGACAGCATCACCATCGTTGACGACATGCCGACAGCAGAAGTCGCTGTGGTCGACTTGAGTGAACTCGATCTGACCACCTTTGACCGCAAGGCCGTCAAAGAAGGTGGTGACGTTGACAGTGCCAATGTCAAAGCGGCCTTCCTCGCTGCCGTGACGCCTAGCTATGGCGCCGACGGCGAGGGTGGCATCGAGATTGGTCACTACGCCCTGAAGATCGAGAACGAGGAGACGGGGCTGCAGAGCCAAGGCGTCGATATCAAGCTGACGATGGATGGCGGTGACGTCGTGGGTATGGCCGATGGCACCGAGGTGTTCCGTCTCAGCGTTGACGAGAACGGCGAGGTCACCCTGACCCAAAGCGCCGTGATCGATCATCCGGAGCAGGGCAAGGACTTGGTGGGTCTGCCGGAGGACAGCGTGACTCTGAATGCGGTGGCGACGGTCACCGATGGTGATGGCGACGCTGTGACGGTTGATGTCTCGGCCGACCTGGGTGGCTCGGATGGTGTCGTGAACTTCACAGATGCGGTACCGATGGTGGAAGACTCCACCGTCGAGCTGGAGGCTCTGGAAGTCCCGCCGTTCTATGCCAACGTCTCGTTGGCTCTGGATATCTCCAGCAGCATGTATGGTGTGACTGGTGGTGGTAACGTCATGCCCCAACAGAAAGCTGCGGCAATTGCATTGCTACAACGCTATGCCGACGCCCTTGAGACAGCCGGTGATGGTGAGGTCAAGGTTCAGATTATCCAGTTTGGTACCAATGCTTCTAACGGTGGCTGGATGAGCATTGAGGATGCCATGGACATGATCAATGGTATTCCGGACACTAACCCAGGAGGTACCCAGTACACGAACTACACCGATGCCTTGAATAGTATCATGGATCATTACGATGGCCGGGTCGACGAAGATGATGTGCTTAACCACTCCTACTTCCTGACCGATGGTGAACCCCTAAAAGCAGCGGGATGGTGGGGAACTGAGCCAGATCCCGTGCCCGAGTCCGTGCTGGATGCCTGGGCGGCATTCCTTGATGAGAATGACATACTCTCCTACGCCATTGGCATGGGCGACAACCCGACGGCAGAGCATCTGCTGGAGATTGCCTACAACGGTCTGACCGGAGAGGATCATGACGATCTGCTGCATCTCGATATCGACTTCGATGCCTTGGAGGACCTGCTGACCTCCCTCGCCCCTGAGCCGGTGAGCCATCACCTGGATATCGACTTCGGCGCGGACGGTGGCTATATCCTCAGCATCACTGTGGATGGTAAGACTTACACCTACGACCCTGGGGAAGGTGAGGTAACGGGTGGCGGCGAGTTCGATCCGGCGACCAATGAACTGACTGTCGTGACCGAGCAGGGCGGCACCTTTACGCTCAATATGCAGACCGGGGCTTACACCTATGAGCCGCCGGAGCAGATCGGCCCCCACGTCGGAGATGAGAAGATCGACTTCACCATCATCGACAACGATGGTGACAAGGCTGATGCGACGCTTACCATCAAGATGGAGCCCGGCGAAGCTCAGCCGCCGTCTCTGGATCTCGATGATACTCCGCTCGTGGTGAACGAGAAGTTCCTAGAGAACGGCTCGGCCGAAGGCGAGGGTGAGCTAACCCAGAATGGTGTCATTCATCTTAGCGCCGAAGGTGGCATCAAGATGCTCACCATCGAAGGGGAGGAGTTCTCCCTCGATGACCTGCAGGCGCTGGAAGGTGAGCCTGTCGTTATCGAGCTGGAGAGCGGCAATACGCTGACGCTGACCGGCTTCGATGGTTCTCTTACCGGTGGCACATTGCACTATGAGTTCACGCTCAATAGTGCCATTGACCACGAGCTGGGTGGAGGAACAAATTCCGAGATCAAGGCATTCGATATCACGTTGGAAGACCTCTTTGGTGAGAAGGCCGAGTCCAGCTTGGACATTAAAGTGATCGATGACACTCCAGTGGAGCAGGATGTCACCGATGGCGAGAATGAGATCGTCATTGACGATTTCCAAGTCACTGACATTTCAGGAACCTGGAAAAACGCCCAAGGTGGAAGTTCAAGCGTTGTCAACCACCTGATACCCAATGGAACAGGCATCGTTTGGGGCGGCACCAACTTCAATAACGGCTCGGGATACAAATTCGAGTATGCCTCTACGGTGGATATCGAGGCCAGTGCCGTCTCAGGCGAGCCGGTCAGTTTGGGTACCTTCACCCATGTAAACCAACCGATTTCGTCTGGTACTGCGATTAATGGTGTTACCCTTGAGCTGACCGTTGAGGTGATGCTGAACGGCGTGGTCTACAACATTCCGGTCGAGGTGGTGCTGGATCACGAGGAAACGCCCAACAATGCATATCCAGATGACCATCCCGATAACGACGATATCGTGACGATCGAGAGTGTGAAGATCACCGATCAGGGCGTGCTTGAGCAGCTAGAGGCCGCCGGTTACAAGTTCGATATACCAGGTTTCAAGGATAAGGACGGAAATCTGGTTACCCAGGTGCGTACGGTGGAAACCGAGTCGACTGACTATGACCTGTTCGCCTCGGTGAGCTATGTGGGTGATGACCTGGTTGATTCGGAGGGTGAATTCGACGTTAGCTGGGGGGCGGATGGCCCCGCCGATGAAGATGATGAACACGCGCCGATTACCTTCACCGGGGCCGACGGCCAGGAAGTCGAGCCGGATGCCAGCGGAAAAGCGGAGATCGTGGGCGAGTACGGAACGCTTAGCGTGACGGTCATCGACGGCAAGGTGTCCTACGAATACACCCTGTCGACAGCAGGGCGTGAAAAGCTCAAGACAGATGGCTCTCTATCGGAGGGGGGCCTCAGCTACACCCTGACCGATGCAGACGGCGACCGGATCACCAGCCAGATCGACTTGGAGTTCACGGCAGTCAGCGCCCCCATCGAGTTGGTGGATAGCAGCAATGACGCCTTTATCGACCTGGTCGATCAAGAAAGCGATCCAGAGCCCGTCATGGGCAATGTCTCCAGTACAGCTGGTGTGTTTGGAGGATCTCGCTCTACCACTAGCAGCGAGGAGTTCACCATAGGCAGTGGTGAAACCGGGCAGGTCAGTTTCACGGTCAGTGTGACTGGAAGTAGCTCGGTTTCCTGGACGCTTATCGATGAGAATGGTCAGGAAATCGGTAGCGGCAGCAGGAGCTCCGATGGTTCGGTAGACATACAGGTAGAGGAAGGCACTTATCGACTGGAAATCACTACTTCAGGCTCTGGGTTCGGACCTTGGCTTGCAAGAGGCGAAGCTTCAGCCAGCAATATCAACTTAGTGACCTACTCTCAAGTGCCCGAGTCCTGGCCTGTGGAGGGTAACCTGTTCGCCGAGGAGGGCGTTTCACTCGGTAGCAACGATACCTGGCTCGAGATTGACAAGGATGGGGCCTTCGAGGAGGTTGCGGAGGGGACGACGATCGCCGGCCAGTACGGCACTCTGACCTTGAACCCGGATGGATCATACTCCTACACGGCGAATCCATCCCTCGAGAGCCTGGGCAGTGTCGAGCAGTTCACTTACCAAGTGGTGAATGCCAACGGCGACTCCGAGACGGCAACGCTCAAGATTCGCCTGGACAGCAATACCGAGAGCGTAATTTGGGGCACTGATGCCGGTGAGACGCTCGATGGAACCATGGGCAATGACATCATCGTCGGCGGCGCGGGAAGTGACGTTCTCACCGGCGGTGAGGGTGACGATGTCTTCAAGTGGAACTTCGGTGACCAGGGAACCACGGAGGCGCCAGCCAATGACGTGGTGGCCGACTTTGCCAATGGCAACAACACGCTGGATCTGGCCGACCTGCTGCAAGGGGAGGATGAAGGCAGCATTGGCAAGTATGTCTTCGCCGAAGAAGACGGTGACGATACCGTGCTGTATATCAGTTCGGACGGTAGTCTGGCTGGCAACAAGGACAATGCTGATCAGATCATTCGTCTGGAAGGCAAGTCGTTCGGTGATTTCGGTGCTGAAGCGGGTAACAGTGGCGACTTGATTAGCAAGATGATCGACAGTGGGCAGCTGCAGATCGATCAATAACCACGTTTCGCAACACATCACGAGCCCCGCCTGTCTTCTTTGAGCGGGGCTTTTTTAACAATAAGTATGGGAAGCGCCCCCGGGCCTGGTGCGCGGAGAAGGAGGGTGGTATGTACGTCAAACGAAACGAAAGCGGTGAAATCGAGCAGCTAAGCCGTGAGACGACAGCCGACTGCAAGGAGTTCATCGAGCCGAACTCGCCCGAATTGCTGGCGTTCATCGGCAGCGACGAGGCGGCCCAGCAAGCAGCGCTGCGCCGCTCGGACCTTGAGTTCGTGCGTGTGCTGGAAGACGTGATCGAGTTGCTGATGGACAGAGGGGCGATCAGCTTCACTGATCTACCGTCAGCTGCTCAGGAAAAGCTGATGGCTCGCCAGTCGTTGCGGCAGCGGGCCAATTGCGTCGAGTTGCTCGACGACGATAGCGTGATCTGATCGCCGCCGGGATGTTCTGGCCGAGCGTGGCACGCATCGAGACACGCCTTCGCTGGCTGCGGTAACATCAGGCAGAGAGATGTCCGGTGTGATTGCACTCGAGGAGGCTGAATGTGTTGTACATCAAGCGAGACGTCAGCGGCGAGATCGAGCGGGTCAGCCGGGAAGCGCTGACGGACTGCGACGAGCCGATTGCGAGCGACTCTCCCGAACTGCTGGCGTTCCTTGGGCGTGATCCCGCGCACCTCACCGATGAGTTTCACCAGTCGGATCTGGCGTTCGTACGGGTGCTCGATGACCTGATCTATCTCTTGATGGACAAGGGCGTATTCAGCTTCACCGATCTGCCCGAGCCAGCTCAGCAGAAGCTGCTTTCCCGCCAGTCGCTGCGTAAGCGCAGGAACAGCATTGGCCTGATGTCCGACGGTGACAACGAGATAATCTGAGTCCAGTCTACGAAATCACGAGGCCGGCAGACCGCCGGCCTCGTGCTTTCAGGCGTCTCCTGCGTCGTTGCCTTCGCGATGCCGAATGCCCGGGCCCGTCACCCCGTCCAGCCCCAGCTCGAACAGCACTTGCGCCGCATCCCGGCTCTCCACGCCTTCGGCAAGGGTGAGAATTCCGAGTGAGTGCGCCAGCGTTGCCATGCCTCGCAGCAGGCTCTGCTGATCGCTGCGGCTTTCCACCTCCTGGCTCAGCGCCCCATCGATCTTCATGAAGCTCAGGCCCAGGTCCTGCAGCCCCTCGATCTTGCCGAACTGAGTGCCGACATGCTCCAGGCCGACCTTGCAGCCCAGGCCCAGCAGGGCGTGGCAGAGCGTACGCAGCGCCTGGGGCTGCTGCAACGCGACGGATTGGGGCAGCTCGAACCACAGCTTGTCGGCAATGCCCTGGTGGGCCTGAATGCGAGCCAGCAGCTCGCCGACGAAGTGCCCGTCGACCAGCGACTCCGCTGAGAGGTTGATGGCTACCGCCTTGCCGCTGGATTCGACATCGGCCAGTGCCGCCGAAACGACGGCCAGGTCGAGGGTCGGCGCCATGGCCAGGCGCGAGATCCAGGGTAAGAAGACCCCGGCCGGACGCCATTCTCCTTTCAAGCGCAGGCGCGACGGCACCTCGAAGTGGATCAACTGCCCCTTGCTGTCGAGCACGGGATAATGCGCCAGGGAGATACCTTGCTCCAGCGCTTCCGCGAGCGCCTGACGCCATTCGTCATGGCGCGTGTAGAGCACGCTGCTGGCGGGCAGATCGACGACTTCCTGCGCGTTGGCGCCGCGGGCTTCCGCCGCCGCCAGTGCGCCGTCGAGACTGGCCAGCAGCTCGGCCCGGCTCTCGCCCTGGCTGTACTGACACAGTGCGGAGGGCAGCGACACGGTAGCTCCGAACTCTTCACCCAGGTTGTGCAGCCGCTCGGCCAGGTCGTTGCCGAGTGCTTCGAGGTCGTAGTGGCGTGGCAGTATCAGGGCAAAATCGCTGCCGTTGAGGCGCCCCACCGTGCCGTATCCGTACAGGTTCGCCAACTGATCCAAGCGACGAGCGATCCTCACCAGCAGCGTATCGGTTGCCGCGTGGCCGAGCTGCTGGTTGAGTTCGGCCAGGCGGGCGACACGCACCATCGCCAGGGTACCGCTGGCATCGTCTTTCTCGCTCTTCAGGTGCGCCTGCAACTGATCGAGGAAGGGCGCGCGCGTGAGCGTGTCGGTCACTGGGTCGTGCTGCATGCGCCGGCGCAGCTGATCGAGCTTGTCGCTCTCCTCGCCGAGCATATGGCGTACCGCCTGGGAAAGCTGATTCATCGCCTGGACCACCTCACGCAGTTCGCGTGTACGCGGCTCGTTGGCCACCATGAAGCGCCGCTGGCCGATGGCCTGAGCCTGGCTCACCACGTCACGCAGCGGGCGACGAATGGTGCGTACGATCCAGGCCGCCAGCAGCAGGCTGATGGCGCCGGCGATGGCGAACCAGCCGGTCAGCTCCAGGGTGCTGCGCCACAGCGAGCGGTAGGCGAAGCTGTGCTGGCTGGCCAGCTCCAGGGTGCCGTACTGCTGCCAGCCATCCTGAACCACGGCCCGGCCGGGCGGCACTTCGAAACGCACCAGATTCACGAACCAGTCCGGCACATCGTCGATATGCTCGGAGGCAACACGCTGTTCGATGAGCTCACCCTGAGGATCGCGAAGCGCGATATGCTGGTAATGGCCGGTATCGAACTGGGCCGCTAGCAGCAGCTCGAGAATGACGGGGTCCTTCTCCATCTGGCTCATCGAGAGCGCCAAGGCATTGGCGTTGTCGTTGTTCTTGATGCGTACTTCCTGCTCGATGTAGTGACGACTGCTCGTCACCCCAATGAGCAGACTGCCCACGAAGGCCAGCAGCAGCAGAACCGCAATGGTCAACCAGAGCTGCTTGATCAGTGACATGTCTTCGTTCCCCCTGGGAATGGACGTCCTTGCTCGTCCGATTGCGCGTATGGTGTCGCTATGGTCGTTTGCCTGCCGGTCGTCGCCATCATCACAGGAATCCCTGCTGCTCCATGCGCTCGATCACGCTTCGCCAGCGCGACAGCCGGGCCACCGGGTCTGCCCGCGACTGGCTGGAACTTCCGGCCCACAGGCCTGCGCTGTTGAAGCTGAATACGGGATCGAGGTCGGTTCGCTGGGTAGCGGGCGTAATGGAAGGCACCAGGTTGTCGAGCACCAGCGGTACGGCGGAAGGTGTCTCGTAGTAGCCCAGTACCATGTGGGCCTGGGTGATCTGGCTGCGCCCGATACGGGCGCGAACGTAGATCATGCGCAGCCGGGAACCCGGCACGCCCAGTTCCTTGAGCGTCACGTACTTGGCGATCGAATAATCCTCGCAGTCGCCCTGACGCTGACCCATGGTCTCCAGAGGCGTGGCCCAGTGATCCTCGGCGCCCCAGTTGTGAATGTCATCGACCCAGCGCACGCGGCGGTTGAAGAAGTCGTTGACCTCTCGTAGTTGGGTATCGAGTTCTGCACCCTGCAGGCGGTCGAGCAGAGTGAACCACTCCTCGAGAATGGCGAGCCCAGAGCTGCCGTAAAGACGCTGCATGCTGTTGCGTAATCTGGCGCGATCGATGCGCGCTTCTAGCGGCATCGGTGAAAGCCCCAGCCCCGCGGCCAGTAACAACCCGCCCAGGCCGGCCAGAAAGCGGCGGCGACTGGAGTTGCAGCTGCAGCCATGAGGGGCAGGGCGTCGCGTCATCTAGTGCGCCGTAAGAGTGTTAAAGAATGTAAGCCATGGGGCGAGTATAGAGGAGGAGGAAGGTCATACGATAGGCAGGACATCCAACGGATGCCGCATGACCAAGCGCAGCCAGTTTTCGGGTGATGTCTAGGGAAATATTGCGCAATCGGCGAGCGAGATGAAGCACAAGGCGCACGGAGCACAAGAACCGGAGCATATGGGGTATATGTGAGGATTCTGACGGTTCGACGCTTCGGCACCGCGCAACGCAGTGATTCGCTCGCGCAGCCATTGTGCAGTGTTTTCTTAGCCTTTGCCGGGCCCCTGCCACACCCTCAACCGCCTCACCCAAGTCAGCTCGTGCGAGGCGTCGCGCAACTCCTTGGCGGCGGTATCGAGGGTCTGGCCAGCCGGCAGTTCCCTGACGTAGACGGAAATATCGATCTGCTCGGCCAAGTAGTGCAGGTCGAGGGCGACACGGTCCTGCCATACGCTACATTCCTGCCAGGCTTCGTCGAGCATGTTTTCCACGTCTTGGCGCAGCGGCAGCCCCGGGCGCAGGCTGTGTTCGATCTGGTCCGAGTCGTCCTCGGGGTCGATATGGAAGGTCACGTCGGCCAGTTCAGGATAGGCCTCACGCAGCTTGCGGCTTACCGCATTGCCGATCTCGTGTGCTTCGGAAACCGTCAAGCGCGGTGCCACCACGATATGCAGGTCGAGCACGACATGGCTGCCGACCGAACGGGTACGCAGGTCGTGCACGCTGTCGACGCCGGGTATCGATTCCGCGACGGACTTCATCTTCTGCTGATCGGCTTCAGGCAGGGCGGTATCGATCAGCTCGCGCCCCGACTCCCACAACAGTTTCCAGCCCACCTGGCCGACCATGATGCCCACCACGATGGCGGCGAGCGCATCGACCCAGCCGGCGCCGAACTGGGCGGCTATCAGGCCCACCAGCACTACCCCGGTGGAGAGCGCGTCCGAGCGTGAATGCCACGCGTTGGCCTCGAGCAGCCGCGAACGTATCCGCTTGGCCACTACCATCGTGTAACGGAAGATCCACTCCTTGGCGGCCAGGGACAGCACGGCCACGCCGATGGCCCAGATGCCGGGGGCAGGAATGGGGTTGCCGGCAAGCAGGCGGGAGAGGCTGGCCCAGGCAATGCCCCCGGCCACGAAGATCAGCACGCTGCCCAGCCACAGTGTGGCCAACGTCTCGATGCGGCCGTGACCGTAGGGGTGATCGCTGTCCGGTGCCTGTCGGCCGAAATGGGTCGCCGCCAGCACGAAAACGTCCGTCACCAGATCGGAGAAGGAGTGGATGCCATCCGCGATCAGTGCCGCGGAGCCGACCAGCCAGCCGGCCACGATCTTGAGTACACCGATCACACAATCGATGACGGCACCGATCAGCGTGACCCGATGCGCTTCGCGGGCTTGGGCCTTGCGACTGAGAGTGTCTGGGATCGGTGGCGGTGATGTTGCGTTCATCTGGCTGAAGGAATCTCGCTGTCAGTGAGCCGCTCGGCCTTGTTACGTACCGGATTGGCATATTGTGCCAGCCACCAGGTGCGCAACTCCGCGGGCACTTCGTTCAGGCGTGCCTGGAAGTGTGCCCGGTCGACATCGCTGACCTCGCTCATGTCCAGGAGTTCCGGCGCATCGCCCAGGGCTTCCAGGGCCAGGTAATGGGTCGGGAACAGATGATAGCCGTCGATCACCTGGCGGTCGATTTCGGCGGCCACGGCTTCCGGCGTGTCGAAACCGGTGCCCAGCGGTTCTCCAAAGCGTAGCTCCACGCGCCCCTTGTGGCCCGTAATACCGGCCACGATGGACTGGATGTCTTCGTATTTGCTCTTCTCGTAGCGCCCCTGGCTGTGAATGGCGTGCAGTTCGCGTGCCTTCTGCAGGTCGCAGGGATCGTACTCGTAGCTGATCGAGACCGGCACCATGCGCAGCTCGGCAATGGCGTCGCCGATCGGAGCGTTACGCTCTTCCTGACGGCGTGCCATGGTCAACATCTTGATGATGGCCGGGTCGGTGCGGTCGATCCCATCCTTGGCGCGGCCTTCGCGCTGTGCCATCCAGATCGAATGATTGTCATCGATGATTGAGTGACGAATATAGCTCGAGAGGTTCTGGTAGGCGGCCAGCATGGCACGCTTGCCGCGCAGCGCACGCGGCACGATGAAACTCTTGTTGAGCCGCATCAGGTCGGTCACATAAGGCTTCTTCAACAGATTGTCGCCGATGGCGATGCGCACCGTATCGCGCCCCGCCTGGTGCAGGGCGTAGTTGACGAATGCCGGATCCAGCGAGATGTCGCGATGGTTGCCGATGAAGAGGTACGCGGTGTCCGGGCGCAGGTTCTCCAACCCTTCAACGCGAAAGTCGTCGGTCGAGGTACGGATCATGCGGGCCATGTAATAGGCCACGCGCATCTGGAAATCGCGCACGCTGGTGACGCCGCGAGTCTCCCGGCGAATGACATGGGAAGCCAGCGCGCGCGCCAGCCATGGCAGCGTTCTGCTCAGCCGCGGCAGACGGTAGCGTGTCAAGGCATCGAGCAGTTCGCGGTTGCTGGCCAGATTGGCCAGTACCGCGGCCACCTCGTCATCCCGGTAGGGGCGGATGTCGGCCCAGGGATCCGTTGCAGTCGTGCCTGTCAGGGTATCGGTCATCGGTTCTTCTTGGTTGCCGGTTCGGTCATGTGGCCTGGTTGGTAGCCTGGTTGGCTTCGCCACCCAGCCAGTCGATCAGTCTTTCTACCTCTTCGGCCAGCGCCTGGGCCATTAGTAGGAAATCGGCCTCAAGACGCACGATGGCATCACCATCGTCCTCTGTCTGACCGGCTTCGTCGATCAGTGCGTCACTGAACCGCAGGGATTTCAGCGTCAAATCGTCGTGCAGCACATAGCCAAGGCGGCCTTCGATCTCGATCCCCATACGGCTGGCCTGCCGGCCCGCGGCAAGCAACTGCTGGATTTCGTCGCTATCCAGGTCCACCTGGCGTGCGCGCAGCACACCGTCGTCGCCCTTGGCCTTGAGCTCGACCTGGTCGCCGAGCTGCAGGTTCGCCGGGCGCGAGCTCTCGTCGGCAAGCCACTGGGTCATGGCGCGCATGGGCAGGGTCTGGGTGGCCAGTGGCGTCACCTTCAGGCTGCCCAGCGTCTCGCGCAACAGGTCGAGAGCTTCTTCGGCGCGCTTGCGTGAGCTGCTGTTCACGGCGATCAGGCTGCGCCGGGTATCCCACCAGAGGTCGACCTTCTGGCTGCGGATGAAGGCACGCGGCAGCAGTTCCTCGTAGACCTGCTCCTTGAGTTCCTGCTTCTCCTGGCGGCGCAGCTTGCGGCCCTCGCGGGCTTCGATCTCGGCGCTACGTTCTTCTACCTCCTCGCGCACCACGCCGGCTGGCAGCAGCCGCTCATGGCGCAGCATGGTCAGCAGCCGCTGCCCTTGCAGTTCGTGCAGCAACGCGGTGCCGGCGCGACCGGCGGGTGAGCACCAGCCCACGCGCTTGGCCTCCTGGCTGCCGGGAGTGCGGACCGCCTGCTCGGCCAGGGTCGCTTCCAGGTCGGCGGCCGGAATCGCCGCTGCCTCGTGCAGGCGGTAAAGGTGCAAGTGCTTGAACCACATAGCGCAATTCCCTGAGCGAAAGGACGCATATTATGGCGAAGGGCGAGCGGGGGTGCCAGTGGCGTTGTGGATCCATGACTCACACGAACGCTCGTTCGAGGCTCAGGGAGTAAGGGGAATGGGGCCAAGATTTGCTTGGGTCGGCGTTGAGTGTTCTTACTCCAGCACCAGGGAAAGGAGCTTGTCGCGCAGAGGGCCGTCGATGGGCTGGGGTTGGTTGGAGCGCATATCGAGCAACACGAAGGTGAGGGTGGCTTGGCTGATCAGGGTATCGTCGCCGAGGCGATGGATTTCCTGGATCATCTTCCCGCTGCGGGTGCCGATGGCAGATAGGCGGCTGCGGATCTCGAGATCGTCACCAGCCACGGCGGCGGCGCAGTAATCGATGTTGATGTTGACGGCGACGAGAGCGATGCCGGCTTGTTGGAGCGGGGCGCTCAGGTCGGAGTGCTCGTCAAAGTAGGCCCAACGTCCCTCTTCGAGAAACTCCAGGTAGCGGGTGTTGTTGACGTGGCCATAGCCGTCGAGGTGATAGCCACGTACGCGTAGGGTGGTGCGGGAGATGCGGGGGTCCATCCGGTACTCCTTACTCGCTTGTGTGGGTGGCGGCAGAAATAGTGTTTTTGATTCTAGTCATTCAAATTAACTTCAAGCAAACGATTGTTTAAATGCCGGGAGAAGCCAATGCCGAGAGAAGAATGATGGCGGCCAACCGGCCGCCATCGTCTTGCTAGGTTTGTACGAAAAGTCGGCGAGCGCAGACAGTTTTCGTAAGAACCTAGATCAGGCCTTCAGCGCTTCCATGATGGAAGCCTTGGGCTTGAGTGAGAGACGACGATGCAGTCGTTCGGAAAGTTCATCCACGGAGATCAGTCCGCGAATATGATGCTCGCCGTCCCTCACCAGGCAGTAGGGTTCGCCGGCCTCGCGGAGCGTGACCACCAGGTCGGCGACGGTAGCACTCGCCAGGACATCGTAGTCCAGGACGGGCATGGCGGCCCGGGGCTGCATCAGGTCGCTGGCAGTGAGACTGTCGCGGTCGACTCCGAGACGATGCAAGGCCACCAGAATGTTCTGTTCCGAGAGCCGCTCCAAGGTCAGCACGCCGACCAGTTCACGCTGACGATCGACCACCAGCTTGCCGCTCAGGCCCTCCGCCACCATCTGCCTGGCCGCCTCCAGGGCGGGAGCCGAGGCGCTGACGGCATGGGGCCAATGCTGGCGGAAGTCGGTCATCAGGCTCAGCGCGGGGGAGTGTTCATCGATATCGGAGAACGCTTGGGGAGTGACCAAGTGGTCGGCGGTGTCGAGTCGGGAGAGAGGGAGTGTTTTCATTTGGCAAACCTCTGAAGGCGCCGGCATCCAACGGATGCGCAGCGACCGAAATGACGGCTCGATACGAGCCAGGATTCGGAGCTTGGCGTTCAGAGGCAGTACGGTGGAGCGCGTGCGGGGGGTAGCGTGACCTGACGGCAGGCGAGCGCCGAGCCGCTGGGTGAAACGCTGAGGCGTGCGGGGGGCTCGGCGCCGAGAGTGATGAGCGATACCGAACCGGTATCCTCGGTATCCGCATTGGGCGACGACAACGACGGGGAGCCGTCGTGGTGGGCGAGTCCGGCCAGCGCCTTGGCGGAACCCTGCAAGCCATCCTCGACCGCCTGGGAGGCCGATATCGGCAACCCGACGAGCAGAGCGGTAAGGGCAATTAGCAGGAGTCTTTGCATTGGGCTTCTACACGGGACCATGGTCATGGCGGCTGGGGGGAAACGCGTCCATCGACACAACCTAGCCCACCAGAGTCGGGATGGCTACCGTTGCGAATGCGTTGCGAATGCCTAAAGCCCTGCGGGGTTGCTGGACGGCATTACCTCAAGCTGCCTTTGTGCCGTCCGGAGTGGTATGATGGCAGGCTGTAATGGCGCGCCACGCCTCGGCCACGGCTTGGCTTGAAGAGCGCACCAAATCGTTGTAGCGCAAAGGATTCGACGACCCATGGGTGACATCGCCAGAGAGATTCTGCCAGTCAACATCGAGGACGAGCTGAAGCAGTCCTACCTCGACTACGCGATGAGCGTGATCATCGGCCGTGCGCTGCCGGACGTGCGCGATGGTCTCAAGCCGGTGCATCGGCGTGTACTGTTCGCCATGCACGAGCTCGGCAACGACTGGAACAAGCCCTACAAGAAGTCGGCCCGTGTCGTGGGCGATGTCATCGGTAAGTACCACCCTCACGGTGACAGCGCGGTCTACGACACCATCGTGCGCATGGCGCAGGACTTCTCCATGCGCCACGTACTGGTCGACGGCCAGGGCAACTTCGGCTCCATCGACGGCGACAGCGCCGCAGCCATGCGTTACACCGAGGTGCGCATGGCCAAGCTTGCCCACGAGCTGCTGGCCGACCTCGACAAGGACACCGTCGATTGGGTCGACAACTACGACGGCACCGAGCGTATTCCCGAGGTGCTGCCGACCAAGGTGCCCAACCTGCTGATCAACGGCTCCTCGGGCATTGCCGTGGGTATGGCCACCAACATTCCGCCGCACAACATGGGCGAGGTGATCGATGGCTGCCTGGCACTGATCGACGACTACACCCTGACCGTCGACGACCTGATGGAGTACATCACCGGCCCCGATTTCCCCACTGCGGGCATCATCAACGGTCGCGCCGGCATTCTCGAGGCCTACCGTACCGGCCGTGGGCGCATCTACGTACGTGCCCGCCACACCATCGAGCATGACGACAAGACCGGCCGCGACCACATCATCGTCACCGAACTGCCGTACCAGGTGAACAAGGCGCGGCTGATCGAGAAGATCGCCGAGTTGGTCAAGGAAAAGAAGATCGAAGGCATCGCCGAACTGCGCGACGAGTCCGACAAGGACGGTCTGCGCGTGGTGATCGAGGTCAAGCGCGGCGAATCCGGCGAGGTAGTGATCAATAACCTCTTCGCCCAGACCCAGTTGCAGAACGTCTTCGGCATCAACATGGTCGCCATCGAGGACGGCCAGCCCAAGATCCTCAACCTCAAGGAAGTGCTCGAGGCCTTCATCCGTCACCGCCGCGAAGTGGTCACCCGGCGCACCCTGTACGAGCTGAAGAAGGCTCGCGAGCGCGGCCATATCCTCGAAGGCCTGGCCGTGGCCATCTCCAACATCGACGAGGTGATCGAACTGATCAAGGCCTCGCCGAGCGCCGCCGAGGCTAAAGAAAAGCTGCTCGACAAGGTGTGGCCGCCCGGCCAGGTCACCGCCATGCTGGAGCGTGCCGGCGCCACTTCGTGCAAGCCCGAGGATCTGGAGGAGGGCTTCGGCCTCAACCCCACCGGCAGCGAATATCGTCTCTCGCCGGCCCAGGCCCAGGCCATCCTCGAGCTGCGCCTGCATCGCCTGACCGGCCTCGAGACCGAGAAGCTGCTCGACGAGTACCTCGGCATCCTGGAGAAGATCGCCGAGCTGATGGCCATCCTCGCATCCAGCGAGCGCCTGCTCGAAGTGATCCGCGAAGAACTCCTCGCCGTGCGTGAGCAGTTCGGCGACCCGCGCCGCACCGAGATCCAGGCCAGCCATCTCGACCTTTCCATCGAGGATCTGATCGCCGAAGAGGACATGGTGGTCACGGTGTCGCGCACCGGTTACGCCAAGACCCAGCCGCTCTCCGACTACCAGGCCCAGCGCCGCGGTGGTCGCGGCAAGTCGGCGACCAGCATGAAGGACGAGGACGTCATCGAGCACTTGCTGGTGGCTTCCACCCACGACACCGTGCTGCTGTTCTCCAATAAGGGCAAGGTTTACTGGCTCAAGGTCTACGAGATGCCAGCGGCCAGCCGCGGCTCGCGTGGCAAGCCGCTGGTCAACCTGCTGCCGCTGGACGAGGGCGAGTCGATCAACGCCATCATGCCGGTGAAGGACTATAGCCCTGACTGCTACATCTTCTTCGCTACTGCCAAGGGCACGGTCAAGCGCACCAGCCTTGACCAGTTCTCGCGCCCGCGCAGCGTCGGCCTGATCGCCATCGACATCGAAGAAGGCGACCGCCTGGTGGGAGCTGCCATCACTTCCGGCAACGACCATGTCATGATGCTGTCGTCCAATGGCAAGGCGATCCGCTTCGAAGAGTCGAACGTACGCGCCATGGGTCGTACCGCCCGCGGCGTACGCGGCATGAAGCTACTGGGCGATGCCGAGGTGATCAGCCTCATCATTCCCCAGAGCCAGCAGATCGACGCTGACGCCGACGCCGACAGCGAGACGGAAGGCGAGAAGGGCGCCGCGCTGGAGAACGGCAACGGCGGCCAGATCTACATTCTCACTGCCTCCGAGAACGGCTACGGCAAGCGCACCCGGCTCGAGGAGTTCCCGCTGCGCGGCCGCGGCGGTCAGGGTGTCATCGCCATGCAGACCAGCGAGCGCAACGGCTCCCTGGTTGCCGCCATGCAGGTCTACTCCGCCGACGAGATGATGCTGATCACCGACCGGGGCACCCTGGTGCGTACCCGCGTCGATGAGGTCTCGATCACCTCGCGCAATACGCAGGGCGTGATGCTGATCCGCCTGGGCAACGACGAGAAGCTGGTCAAGACCGTGCGTATCGACGAGCCCGAAGCGGAGAGTGAGACCGACGCGGAGATCGAGCCTGAGAACGGTGCCGAGAACGCGTCGGAAGATGCGCCGCAAGCCGAGCGGCAGAGCGGGCCGGACGCGGACGAAAACGGCGGCGTAGACGAAAGCCAGAACGACGAATAAGGCTTGCCACCAAGCCGAGCGATGAGCGCCGGGGACAAGTCATAGCGAGGGTCTTTTGCCATGGATGGCAAAAGTAGCGCCCAGGGACGGGTTCACAGCGCCCTCGCGAGACTTGTCGACGGATCAGCTCATCGCGTGTCGGTTCAGTAACAATGCTTGAGCTGAGACGGAACACCACGCTGATGACACGCCACTATAACTTCTGCGCCGGTCCCGCGGCGCTGCCCACCCCGGTACTGGAACGCGCAAGGGAAGAGCTGCTCGATTATCAGGGCCGCGGGCTCTCGGTGATGGAGATGAGCCACCGCTCGCCGGAGTTCGTCGCCATTGCCGAGCAGGCCGAAGCCGACCTGCGCGAGCTGCTCGCCGTGCCCGAAAACTACAAGGTGTTGTTCCTGCAGGGTGGCGCCAGCCTGCAGTTCTCCATGGTGCCGATGAACCTGCTGGGGCGGGGCGGTACGGCCAACTTCCTGTATACCGGCATCTGGGGCAAGAAGGCGCTGGCGGAAGCGAAACAACTGGGGTTCTCGGTGCATACCGCGGGCAGCAGCGAGCTCAGCGGCCACACGCAAGTGCCGACCCAGGCGGATATCGCGCTCACCGCGGATGCCGCCTACCTGCACTACACCGCCAACGAAACCATCGGCGGGCTGGAGTTCGACTATATCCCCGACGTCGGCGTGCCGCTGGTGTGCGACTACTCCTCGAGCATTCTGGCCGAGCCACTGGATGTGTCGCGCTTTGGTGTGATCTATGCCGGGGCGCAGAAGAACATTGGCCCTGCCGGGCTCACCCTGGTGCTGGTGCGCGACGAGCTGCTCGACCGCCGCTGCGAGCGCATCCCCAGCCTGTTCGACTACCAGGCCGTGGCCGAGGCGGGCTCCATGGTCAATACCCCGCCCACCTACGCCTGGTATCTGGCGGGGCTGGTGTTCCAGTGGCTCAAGCACGACATCGGCGGGCTCGACGCCATGGCAAACATTAATGCGCGCAAGGCGGCCAAGCTCTACGCGGCCATCGATGCCAGCGGTTTCTATTCCAACCCCATCGCGCCGCGTAATCGCTCGCGCATGAACGTACCCTTCGTACTCGCCGATGAGCGTCTCGACAAGCCGTTCCTGGCCGAAGCCGAAGAGGCCGGGCTGCTCAACCTCAAGGGGCATCGTAGCGTCGGCGGCATGCGGGCGAGCCTCTACAACGCCGTACCCGAGGCGGCCGTCGATGCGCTCATCGACTTCATGGCCGGCTTCGAGAAACGCAGGGGATAAGCCATGACCGACACCCCTATCAATCTTGACTCGCTGCGCCAGCGCATTGATGAGCTGGACAGCGAGATCCTGCGCCTGATCAGCGACCGCGCCGAGTGCGCCAAGCAGGTCGCCGAGGTCAAGACCGCCAGCGACTCGGGCGCCGTTTTCTATCGCCCCGAGCGCGAGGCGCAGGTGCTGCGACGGATCATGGAACTCAACCCAGGCCCGCTCAACAGCGAAGAGATGGCCCGGCTGTTCCGCGAGATCATGTCCGCCTGCCTGGCGTTGGAGCAGCCCACCAAGGTGGCCTACCTGGGACCGGAGGGGACGTTCACCCAGCAGGCTGCGCTCAAGCACTTCGGTGCCAGCGCGGTGAGCATGCCCATGGCGGCCATCGACGAAGTCTTCCGTGAAGTGGAGGCAGGAGCGGTCAACTACGGCGTGGTGCCGGTGGAAAACTCCACCGAAGGCGTAGTGAGCCATACCTTGGACTCCTTCATGGACTCCTCGATCCACATCTGCGGCGAGGTGGTGCTGCGCATTCACCATCATCTACTGGTGGCCGACACCACGCTGCGCGACAAGATCTCGCGCATCTACTCCCACCCGCAGTCGCTGGCGCAGTGCCGCAAATGGCTCGATGCCCACTACCCCCGTGCCGAGCGGGTGCCGGTGTCGTCCAACGCCGAGGCAGCGCGCATGATCAAGAGCGAATGGCACAGCGCGGCGATTGCTGGCGACATGGCGGCCAAGCTCTACGGCCTCGAGAAGATCGCCGAAAAGATCGAGGATCGTCCCGACAACTCCACGCGTTTCCTGATCATCGGCAGCCAGCGCGTGCCCATGTCAGGCGAAGACAAAACCTCCATCGTGGTGGCCATGCGCAACCAGCCCGGCGCACTGCACGACCTGCTCGAGCCGTTCCATCGCCACCAGATCGACCTTACCCGCCTGGAGACGCGTCCCTCGCGAACCGGCGTGTGGAACTACGTGTTCTTCATCGACTTCAAGGGACACGTGGATGAGCCTCGCGTAGCCGCCGTGCTCGAGGAGGTGCGCCTGCGCGCCTCCGAGCTCAAGGTGCTCGGCTCCTATCCCGTAGGCGTGCTGTAAGCGTGGTGGAACGTGACAACGCAATCGTGACGCCGAACGAAGCGCGAATCCTGATCGTCGGCCTGGGGTTGATCGGCGGCTCCCTGGCCGCCGCCCTGCGTGCTGCCGGTTATAAAGGAACCCCTGCCGGCGGCTTCGGGCCGGTTGAAATCGTTGCCTGCGACCCGGATCCCGGTGAGATCGAGCGTGGCATCGAGATGGGCCTGATCGATCATGGCGATACGCGGCTCGCGCCGCTGGTGGAAGGCGCCACGCTGATCGTGTTGGCGGTACCGGTGCTGGCCATGCGCAGCGTGATGACGGAACTCGCCGCTGCGCTGCCCATCGAGGCGGTGGGAGGCGACGCCCCACGCGTCGTCATTACCGATGTCGGCAGCACCAAGGCCGCCGTGCGCGACTGCGCCCTGGCAGCCTTTGGCCGGTTGCCGGCGGGCCTGGTGCTCGGTCACCCCATCGCTGGCTCCGAGAAGAGCGGTGTGGCGGCCTCGAATCCCCAGCTCTACGTCAACCACAAGGTGATTCTCACCCCCGGTCCCGAGACCGCGCCTACCGCCGCGGCTCGGGTGAAGGCGCTGTGGCGTGCCTGCGGCGCCGAGGTGCTGGAGATGGACGTGGAGCGCCACGACCAGGTGCTGGCGCGCACCAGCCATCTGCCGCACTTGCTGGCCTTCTCCCTGGTGGACACCCTGGCGCGGCAGGACGAGCGGCTGGAGATATTCCGCTACGCTGCTGGCGGCTTTCGCGACTTCACCCGTATCGCCGGCAGTGACCCGGTGATGTGGCGCGACATCTTCACCGCCAACCGCGACGCCGTACTGGCCTCACTCGACGACTTCGAGGCCGGGCTTGGGCGCCTACGCCGGGCGGTGGAAGCGGGCGACGGCGATGCTATGCTTGCCGTTTTCGACCGTGCCAGTCACGCACGTCACTACTTCGACTCTCTCCTGAACCAGACCAGTTATCAGGCGGAATACCAGATGCAAGAACAAGGCAGACTCACCTTCCGGGCCGCGCCCGGTGGCCGCGTGGCCGGACGCATTCGCGTACCGGGCGACAAGTCGATCTCCCACCGCTCGATCATGCTCGGCGCGCTGGCCGAAGGCGTGACCGAAGTAAAGGGTTTCCTGGAGGGCGAGGACAGCCTGGCCACGCTGCAGGCGTTCCGCGAGATGGGCGTGGCCATCGAAGGTCCGCACCAGGGTCGCGTTACCGTGCACGGGGTCGGCATGCACGGCCTCAAGGCGCCTTCCGGCCCGCTCTACGTGGGCAATGCCGGTACCGCCATGCGTCTGTTCGCCGGCCTGTTGGCCGGGCAAGCCTTCGATACCGAGCTGATCGGCGACGCCTCGCTGACCAAGCGCCCCATGGGGCGCGTGGCCGATCCGCTGCGGCTGATGGGGGCGGTGATCGACACCGCCGAGGGCGGACGCCCGCCGCTGAAGATTCACGGCGGCCAGAAGCTCAAGGGCATCACCTACGACATGCCCATGGCCAGCGCCCAGGTGAAGTCCTGCCTGCTGCTCGCCGGGCTCTATGCCGAAGGCGAAACCCGCGTGCGTGAACCGGCGCCCACTCGCGACCACACCGAGCGTATGCTGGCCGGTTTCGGCTATGACGTCGGTCGCGAAGACGATACCTGCTGGCTCACCGGCGGCGGCAGGCTCACCGCCGCGCCGATCGATGTACCCTCTGACATTTCCTCGGCGACCTTCTTCCTGGTGGCCGCCGCCATTACGCCGGGTTCCAACCTGATTCTCGAGCACGTGGGCATCAACCCGACGCGCATCGGCGTGATCAACATCCTCAAGCTGATGGGGGCCGACCTGCTCCTTATCAACGAGCATGAGGTGGGCGGCGAGCCGGTGGCCGACCTACATATCCGCTATGCGCCGCTCAAGGGGATCGACATTCCCGTCGACCAGGTGCCGCTCGCCATCGACGAGTTCCCTGCGCTGTTCGTTGCCGCCGCCTGTGCCACCGGTACCACCCGGCTGCGCGGCGCCGAAGAGCTGCGGGTCAAGGAGTCCGACCGCATTCAGGCCATGGCCGATGGCCTGGCGACACTGGGCGTCGAGCACACCGTGCGGGAAGACGGCATCGACATCGTCGGTGCCGGCGATCGCGAAGTCGCCTACGGCGGCGGGCGCATCGACAGCCTGGGCGACCATCGCATCGCGATGTCCTTCGTTGTAGCTTCCCTGCGTGCCGGCGAGGAGATCGTCATCGACGACTGCGCCAACGTCGCCACCTCGTTCCCCGGCTTCACGGAACTTGCCAGGGTCGTGGGGCTCCGAGTCAGCGAAGAGCAAGAGGAGCACGCATGAGTGACACCGCCAAGGTGCTGACTCTCGACGGGCCCGGTGGTGCCGGCAAGGGCACCATCAGCCGCCTGGTCGCCGAGCGCCTGGGCTGGCACCTGCTTGACAGCGGCGCCCTCTACCGCCTCACGGCGCTGGCGGCCATGCGCCACCAGGTGGCGCTCGACGACGAAGCGGCACTCGAGCGGCTCGCCGCCGGGCTCGATGTGGTGTTCCTGGCCGAACGAGAGAGCACCCGCGTGCTGCTCGAAGGCGACGACGTCAGCCGCGAGATCCGCACCGAGCAGGTGGGCGATGCCGCCTCCCAGGTGGCGGCGCTGAATGGCGTGCGCCAGGCGCTGCTGCAGCGCCAGCGCGACTTCCGCCAGGCCCCCGGTCTGGTGGCCGATGGGCGCGACATGGGCACCGTGGTTTTCCCCGATGCCGAGCTGAAAATATTCCTCACGGCAAGCCCCGAGGAGCGCGCTCGCAGGCGCCACCTTCAGTTGCAGGAGGCGGGGGTAAATGCTAATCTATCGAGTCTTTTGAAGGAAATTCAGGCGCGCGACGCACGTGACATGCAGCGCAGCGTGGCTCCGCTCAAGCCGGCCGATGACGCCATCACGCTTGACACCACGAGCCTGAGTATACCGGAAGTGGTGGAACGGTTGACGGAGTGGCTGGCCGAACGCGGCCTCGTCCCCGGAACTTGATCTCCCTTGCGGCGCCCTCGAACGGATGTCATGGCATGGTCGGGCAACTCCATTATTGCAAGCCCGGCCAGGTCCAACCAGCGCTAACATCCCCGGGGGTTTGGTAAATAAGGCCCGCACTCGCTGGTGGTGCGGAGAAGGCGGCGACGCCTCAACACCGTTGATCACGTAGGAAAATCATGAGCGAAAGCTTTGCTGAACTGTTTGAACAGTCACTGCAGGACATCAATATGGAGCCGGGCGCCATCGTCACGGCTACCGTCGTCGACATCGAAGGTGACTGGGTCACCGTCAATGCCGGCCTGAAGTCCGAAGGACAGATTCCCGCGGCGCAGTTCCGCGACGACAACGGCGAGCTGACCATCGCCGTTGGCGACGAAGTCAGTGTTGCCCTGGAAGCCGTCGAAGACGGTTTCGGCGAGACCCGCCTGTCTCGCGAGAAGGCCAAGCGCGCCGAAGCCTGGAAGGTACTGGAAGCGGCCTTCGAGAAGGAAGAGATCGTCAAGGGTGTGATCAACGGCAAGGTCAAGGGCGGCTTCACCGTCGACATCGACTCCATCCGTGCATTCCTCCCGGGTTCCCTGGTCGACGTGCGTCCGGTGCGTGACACCACGCATCTCGAGCACAAGGAACTCGACTTCAAGGTCATCAAGCTCGACCCGAAGCGCAACAACGTGGTCGTATCCCGCCGCGCCGTGCTCGAAGCCGAGAACAGCGCCGAGCGTGAAGCTCTGCTCGCCACCCTGCAGGAAGGCCAGCAGATCATCGGTATCGTCAAGAACCTCACCGACTATGGTGCCTTCGTCGACCTGGGTGGCGTCGACGGTCTGCTGCACATCACCGACATGGCTTGGAAGCGCATCAAGCATCCGAGCGAGATCGTGGCCGTGGGCGACGAGATCAACGTCAAGGTGCTGAAGTTCGACCGCGAGCGCAACCGCGTCTCCCTGGGCCTGAAGCAGTTGGGCGAAGATCCGTGGGTCAACATCAAGGACCGCTACCCCGAGGGTACCGTGGTTCCGGCCCGCGTCACCAATCTCACCGACTACGGCTGCTTCGCCGAGCTGGAAGAGGGTGTCGAAGGCCTGGTTCACGTCTCCGAAATGGACTGGACCAACAAGAACATCCATCCGTCCAAGGTCGTCAACATCGGCGACGACGTGGATGTCATGATTCTCGACATCGACGAAGAGCGTCGTCGTATCTCCCTGGGTATCAAGCAGTGCACCCCGAACCCGTGGGAAACCTTCAATGCCCAGTACAACAAGGGCGACCGCGTGTCCGGTACCATCAAGTCGATCACCGACTTCGGTATCTTCATCGGTCTGGAAGGTGGCATCGACGGTCTGGTTCATCTCTCCGACCTCTCCTGGTCCGAGACCGGTGAAGAAGCCGTGCGCCGCTTCAAGAAGGGCGACGAAGCCGAAGCCGTCATCCTCTCCATCGATCCGGAGCGTGAGCGCATTTCGCTTGGCATCAAGCAGCTCGACTCCGACCCGGTGGCCGAGTACCTGGCCGTCAACGACAAGGGCTCCATCGTCTCCGGCCGTGTGGTCGAGGTCGATGCCAAGGAAGCTCACATCGAGCTGGCGACTGACGTCGTTGCCGTGCTCAAGGCTTCCGAGATCAGTGCCGACCGCGTCGAAGACGCGCGCAACGTGCTGAACGAAGGCGACACCGTCGAAGCCCGCATCGTCAACGTCGATCGCAAGAACCGCGCGATCAACCTGTCGATCAAGGCCAAGGAGCAGGACGATACCCGTCAGAACCTGAAGAAACTGCGCGAGCAGGAAGTCGAGACCGGTGGCCCGACCACCATCGGCGACCTGATCAAGCAGCAGATGGGTCAGGACTGATCGTCCCTCGGGCTCTGCTTGCGGAGCCCGACGAGCCAAGGCTCAAACAGAACGCCGTCCCCTTTGTCAAAGAAGGGGGCGGCGTTCTTGCGTCTGGGTTTAGATTCTGCATAACGCCTTGCGTTATATAACGCAAGACGTTATATTTCTGTACAAGAGATGACGCCTCATGATCAAGAGCTTCAAGGACAAGGCTACTGCCACCATTGCTGATGGTAAGGTGGTCCGTAAGCTGCCACAGGACATGCAGCGTAACGCCTTGAAGAAGCTCCGTCAGCTTGGGGCCGCTGGTGTACTTGATGATCTTCGTGTCCCGCCAGGCAACCGGCTTGAGGTGCTACGCGGTGACCGGGAAGGTCAATACAGTATTCGCATCAACGACCAGTGGCGCATTTGCTTTCGATTCGAAGCCGGCAATGCCTACGATGTCGAAATTGTCGATTACCACTGAGGAGGTGGGCCATGACCGAACGTCTACCCAATATCCATCCGGGGGAAATCCTGCTGGAGGATTTCATCGAGCCGATGGGACTGACCAAGAATGCCCTGGCTACCGCCATTGGCGTGCCGGCGACACGCATTGGAGAAATCACCCGAGGCGCGCGGTCTGTCACGGCTGATACCGATCTTCGCCTATCCCGCTTCTTCGGTACCAGCGAAGGCTACTGGTTGCGCCTGCAGAACGCCTACGATCTGGAAGAAGCAAAACGGGGACACGATTATGTGGGAATCAAACCACATGCAGCTTGAAGCTATTCCGAGTGTGGCGATGGCTTCCTAGGTTTTGTACGAAAAGTCGGCGAGCGATGGCCAGGGCTAGGCCCGTTCCCTACGGGCCAACGCACTTCCCACCTCCATGTGGGTCGCAAGGCAAAAATCGGCGACAAATCGTCAGGATTGACGATTTGGGCAGCTCCGCTGCTCGTAGAGCGAGTGACAAGGATGTCGCGAGTCCAAAGCGGAGTTTACGGGGTGTAAATAAGTACTTTGATCGGACTCGCGCACGAGCCGATTTTTAACGCCGTATGGGCGAGCGCAGACAGTTTTCGTACAGAGCCTAAGAGAGGTAGGCTTTGGCATGGCCTACCTCCTTGTCGCTTTACTCGTAAGTGAGTAGGGCCTACTAGGCGCTATAAAAGTCCATGAACTTGACGGGCCGTGCTTCCTCGATCACCTCGGCCCAAAGATCGTACTCATCGGCGTTGGTCACCCGGGCGCGCACCACGTCGCCGGGGCGCAGGGTGCGCTTGGACTCCAGGAACACCATGCCGTCGATCTCTGGAGCGTCGGCTTCGCTGCGGCCGATGGGGCCGTCCTCGTCGACCTCGTCCACCAGTACTTCGATCTCGCGACCGATCTTCCGCTCCAGACGAGTGGCGGAGATCAGCTGCTGATGCGCCATGAAGCGCTCCCAGCGCTCCTGCTTCACGTCGTCCGGCACCGGCTCCAGGCCCAGTTCGTTAGCCGGCGCGCCCTCCACCGGTGAGTACTGGAAGCAGCCCACGCGATCGAGCTGGGCTTCGCTCAGCCAGTCGAGCAGGTACTGGAAGTCCTCCTCGGTCTCGCCGGGGAAGCCGACGATGAAGGTGGAGCGAATGGTCAGCTCGGGGCACAGCTCACGCCAGCGCTTGATGCGGGCGAGCGTCTTGTCCTCGAAGGCGGGGCGCTTCATCGCCTTGAGTACCTTGGGGCTGGCGTGCTGGAAGGGAATGTCCAGGTAAGACAGGATCTTGCCTTCGGCCATCAACGGAATCAGCTCGTCCACGTGAGGGTAGGGATACACGTAGTGCAGCCGCACGCGAATGCCCAGCTCCGAGAGCGCCTCGCACAGCTCGGTAAGGCGCGTCTTGACCTCGCGGCCGCGCCATTCACTAGGGGCGTAGCGTAGGTCCACGCCATAGGCGCTGGTGTCCTGGGAGATCACCAGCAGCTCCTTCACGCCCGCCTTGGCCAGCCCTTCGGCTTCGCGCAGCACGTCGCCCACCGGGCGGCTGACCAGCTTGCCGCGCATGGAGGGGATGATGCAGAAGCTGCAGCTGTGGTTGCAGCCTTCTGAGATCTTCAGATAAGCGTAATGGCGCGGGGTGAGCTTCACGCCCTGGGCCGGCACCAGGTCGAGATGAGGGTCGTGCCGGTGCTGGTGCGGGGCGGCTTCGTGCACGGCGCCGACCACGCGCTCGTACTGTTGCGGGCCGGTAACGGCCAGTACGCTGGGGTGGACGTCGCGAATGGCACCCTCGTCCACACCCATGCAGCCAGTGACGATCACTTTGCCGTTCTCGGCGATGGCCTCGCCAATGGCATCCAACGACTCGGCCTTGGCGCTGTCGATGAAACCGCAGGTGTTGACCACCACCACGTCGGCATCGTCATAGCTGGGCACGATCTCGTAGCCGTCCGTGCGCAGTTGGGTCAGGATGCGCTCGGAATCCACCAGGGCCTTGGGGCAACCCAGTGAGACGAAACCGACCTTGGGTGTGGACATGCAGAACCTCATTAAGTTGAAAGCAAATGCCTGCGCGAGCGAATCGCTGTGTTACTGCGGTGCTCAGACCAGTCACATATACCCCATATGCTCCTGGTCCTGCGCTCCTCGTGCCTTGCGCTTCATCTCGCTCGGCTATTTGCTTGAGCGCATCTGAACACATGCCTGCGCGAGCGAAGATCAGCTAGTTATTAGCCATCATGTAGCAGGACGGGTACCCTGAAGGTGGAGCATTTTAGCGTTGTCGAACAGCATAGGGAACCGCATGGCCACGATCGAACACAGTGCAATCCTCAAGGCCCCGCCGGAACGGGTCTATGCCCTGCTGGAGCGGGTCGAGGACTTCGTCGACTACTCCGACCTGATCAAGGCGATCGAGCCGCTGGGTGACGAGCGCTATCGCTGGTATGTGCACGCCGTCGGCATGGATTGGACCTTCGAAGTGGCCATTACCGAGCATCAGCCGCCCGAAGTCCTGGCCTGGGAGTCGGTGGATGGTGTGCCCAACCAGGGCTGCTATCGGCTCAGCCCGGTGGAGGAGGGTACGGAGGTCTCTTTCACGCTGACCTACACCATTCGCAACCGCCTGGTCGAGAAAGCCGTGAACAAGGCCGCCAAACCCCTGGTAAACAAGGTGAGCCGGCAGATCCTTGAGCGGGTGGAAGCCAGGCTTTAGGCTCCGTAAGAAGACGATCTGCGCTTGCCCATACGGCGTTTGAAAAGTGCGTGCGACGTTCTATTAGCAGCCTATCTATCTTTTTTTCGCAACGAGGACTACACTCGACTCGACGAGGCCGCATCGGCCTCTGCCCGTACGAATCGAGGTATACGACCGTGAGTGTGATCAAGGGGTTCATGTGGTGCCTGACCGTGTTGTTCGTCCAGCTCGGGCTGCTGCGTTACATTGACTTGCGCGTAGCCGCCATGCCGCGGCTACGCGACACGCCACAGGAAACCGGCAAGGAACAGCCGTCCGCCGGGCCTGCCGACAAGGAAGGTGAATTCGGCGCCTGAGCGGAGGAAAAGTGACCTGAATGATCCGGCATGGCAACATTGCTGTAAATCTGATGGATGATTGCCAATGCCGAACGACTCGTCACTTCGCCGGCACTGGCGCTGGGTTGCCCTCGGCGCCAGTGCGACCATGGCCGCCTATGTGTGGTTCTGGCACTCGCCAGACCTTTCGGCTGTGCGCCATTGGGTCGAGGAAACCTCGCACCATCCGCTGGTCATCATCGGCGTCATGCTAACCATGGCCATCACCCTGGCCGTCGGTCTGCCGGGTAGTATCGGGTTATGGCTCATCGCTCCCTTCTATCCGCCCCACATCGCTACGCCAATGCTGATCCTCGGCAGCGTCAGCGGTGCCGTGGGTGCCTACCACCTGGCGGCTCGGGTCGGAGAACGTTGGAACCCCAAGGGGCTGACGCGCAAGATCATGAAGATGCTCACGGTACGCAGCGATCTGCTGACCCAATGTGCCTTGCGCGTGCTGCCCGGCTTCCCGCACTCGGTGATCAATTACGCCGCCGGCCTGTGCCGGCTCCCGCTCGGCACCTTCGTTGTCGCCGCCGCCCTTGGCTTGGGGATCAAATGGGCCGTTTACGCCAGCGCCATTCATAGCGGGCTGCAAGCAGTCAGCCGTGAAGACGACGCCTTTACCCTGGATATTCTGCTGCCGCTGTTCGCCCTGGCCCTACTGTTACTGATCGGGGCGTGGATGAGGAGAAGGGTGGAGCAGGGCCGCGAGTTCTAGGCTACCGCTTACCGTCAGGGAATGACGAGAATCGGCAGTGGCACCCTGGCGATCACTTCCTCGTCTTCCCTCAACAGGTTTTCAGTTTGCCCGCCGGCAAAGGGTGGCGCTCGGGTTGGCATTGCATGCGGCCCAGGGCCCCAAGGGATAGCGGCTTTCAACCATGGATTGCAAAGAGACGACATCATGACCTTTACCTTCTGGTTCGAATTCGCCAGCACCTACTCCTATCCGGCCGCCATGCGGCTCGAGCATCTGGCGGCCGAGCGAGACATCGAGGTGCGCTGGCAGCCCTTCTTGCTGGGTCCGATCTTCCAGGCCCAGGGTTGGAACGACACGCCGTTCAAGCTCTATCCGGCCAAGGGGCGCTACATGTGGCGCGACATCGAACGGATCTGCGAGCGCGACGGAATTCGCTTCCGGCGGCCCTCACAGTTCCCGCGCAACGGCCTGCTGGCGGCGCGCATCGCCAACTGGCATGCGGAAGAGCCGTGGGTACCGGCCTTCGTGCGCAGCGTACTCCGCGCCAATTTCGAGCACGACGAGGACATCGCCGATCCGCAGGTCATTGCCAACTGTCTGGCGGAGGCTAATCTCGACGCTGAAGTGCTGCTGAAACAGAGCCAGCAGCCCGAGGTCAAAGAGTCGCTGCGCGCAGCCACGGAGCAGGCTCAGGCGCTGGACATATTCGGCGCGCCGTTCTTCATGGCCGGCACCGAGCCCTTCTGGGGCTACGACCGCATGGAGCAGGCGCTCGACTGGTACGAAGCCCGAATGGGCGAAGAGGAGTGAGCATACGATGAATGCCAGCAAGATATTGCAGCAACTGATGCAGCAAGCCAGTGGACGGAATAGCGGCGGTGTGGATGTCAAGGGCATGCTCGATGGCCTGTCCCGCCAGTTGGGAGGCGGCTCGCCGGGCCAGGCATCGTCCGGCGGCAACGGCCTGAACCTGGATGTGAAGAGCATGCTGGGAGGAGGGGCCATGGGGCTGCTGGTCGGCTCCAAGCGTGGGCGCAAGCTTGGTGGCAAGGCGCTCAAGTACGGCGCCATCGCCGCGGTCGGCATGCTGGCCTGGAAAGCCTGGCAGAATTCGAGTTCACAAGGAGCGGTTGGCCAGCCGGCAGGCAGCGGTGCCGAAGGCGAGCGAGTCGAGGAGCTGGTAGGCGAATACCAGGAGCGCCGTAGCCTTGAACTGCTGCAGGCAATGATCATGGCGGCCCGCGCCGACGGTCATATCGATGCGCAGGAGCGCGAACTCATTGCCCAGCAGATCGATGCCCTAGGTGCCGACGATGAACTCCATCGCTGGGTCGAGCAACAGCTCAGTGCCCCGCTGGATGCCGAGGCGCTGGCGCGCCAGGCCGACTCGCCCCAGGCCGCGCGCGAGATGTACCTGATCAGCGTGGCGGTAATCGACGAGCAGAATCCCATGGAACGCGCCTGGCTCGACCAACTGGCCAAGGCACTGAAGCTCCAGCCTGCGCTGGTGGCAGAGTTGGAACACCAAGCCCGGCAGGCAGGCTAGGCACGCCAGGGCGCGCATCAGCGGTAGCGGTAAATCCTGAGCGACGGCAGGTAGGGAGTTTCTTCGAGCTTCTCGTCGCTACGGCGTGCCCGGGTACGGCCCTGCGGCGGCGCGGCCGGGGGCTGATTGTGGTCGGGCAGGCGCCCGCGCGGGGCGGGCAGGAACAGCGGCAGTGCCACGTTCATGGCGCGTCGGGTGCGGCCGTCTTCCAGCGGCTCGCAGTAGAACAGGTTGGCGCGCATCAGCGGCGCCTGGCGCTGCACCTGTGCCAAGGGTTCGCTCGAAGGCAGTGCGGCCAGCTTGCGTAGCTGAATGCGCACGTGGGGGGCTTCGCTGTCCAATGCCAGCAGCTTCTTCTCCACCTCGCGCACCGTGAGCCGCTTGATCGAGCGGCCGCTGGAGTACCAGGCCAGGCGTACCCGGGCGACTGGCGCTTCGGCCACGGGAACGGCCCGCCAGCACTGCTTCAGGTGCAGCCGGGCCAGGCCGCTGCCGCGTAGATGGTCGTGCAGCTGTGGGTGGCGGAAGGGCAGTACCGCCTTGGCTTCGGCCAGCAGCGGTGGATGCTCGGCCTTGATGCGCGCAAGCCGCTCGGCGAATTCGGCCTTGGTTGCATTCACCTCGGCTACCCGCGCCATGAGTATGTCATCGGCGGCAATCAAGCCCACATGGCTGCGGGTGGCGCGGCCATCCTGCCCATCGGTGTACCAGAAATCGAGCAGGGCGCGGCGCAGCCACTCGGTGCTGGCCTCGGCCTGAAAGGCCCAGGCTTCGTAGGGCGAGGCCACGTAGGCTTCGAGCAGGGCTTCGGTACTCTCGATCAGCCTGTCGAAGGCGAGTTCGAGTTCGGCCAGCAGCCGATAGGTCGGCGCCGGGGCCAGGGTCACCGCTCGTCGCCTCGCTCGGCGCGGGCCAGCCACTCGTCGATGTTGGTCTCGTCGAGCGCCGGCTCCCCGGCAATGCGGTGCGACTCATCGGCCCAGGCGCCCAGGTCGATCAGCTTGCAGCGCTCGCTACAAAAAGGGCGGTAGGGGTTCTTCTCGCTCCACACCACCTTCTTCTGGCATTGCGGGCAGGCGACGGTCAGGGGACGTTGGTCGTGTTGGCTCATGAATCCAATGCGGTTGGTGGCTTTCCGCTAGTCTAGCGGCTTGCAGTAGCCTGAGGCCAGGTTGAAGCCCGATACCTAGTGGCGACGATTGGATTTAAGGTAGACGTCATTACGCTCCCGTTTGCCCACGGCAATTACGAGCACCACAAGCTCCTGGTCCCGAACTTCGTAAACGAGGCGAAAGCCTGCGCTGCGGAGCTTGAGCTTGTAGCGGTTTTTGCTGCCATGGAGTTGGGCTGCGGGGCGAACGGGGCTCGCCAGGATGGCGGTCAACTTTTTCTTGAACTGCAAGCGCACGCTGCCATCAAGCTTACGCCACTCCTTCAATGCTTCCTCTCGGAAGCGAAGCTCATAGCTCATCCAGAGTCACCGTGATCTCCGCTTGCGAGCTGCGCGCATCGGCGATCCGGTTTAACTCGGCATCTTCCAGTTTCTCCAGCAATTCTTCATAAGCGGCCGCCGGGATGCAGTAGAAGGCGGGCTCGTTCCGGTTCAGAACAGCGACAGGGAAGCCCTCACCTGCGGCCACGGTAGCCATCGGGTTCTTCTTTAGCTCAGAAATACTGGCTGTGGTATTGGCAAGGATAGTGTGGGGCATGGAAGCCTCCAGTTTCTGATCTTCGAGACCAGATTATAGGTCTTTTAATAGGTCTTTCAAGAGGTCATCATCTTCCGATAGCGTCGGTCCAGTTCGGCTACCTGGGCGGCGAGGTCCTGCTCGCTTCCGCTGTTGTCGATCACGTCGTCGGCGCGGGCCAGACGTTCGCTGCGCGGCATCTGGGCGGCAACGATGGCGCGGGCCTGTCGTTCGTCCACGTCATCACGGGAGGCGGTACGGGCGATCTGCACGCTCTCCGGCACGTCGATCACCAGGCAGCGGTCCACCATCTCGCTCTGGCCCGATTCGAACAGCAGCGGCGAGACCAGCAGCACGTAGGGCGCGCCCTCGTTCTGGAGCCGTTCCAGATGGGCGATGATGCGCTCGCGAATGCGTGGGTGGGTCACCGACTCGAGCCATAACCGCTCGCTTGGCTCGGCAAACACGATCTCGCGCAGGGCGCGGCGGTTCAGGCTACCGTCCGCCTGCAGAATCCGCACGCCGAAGCGCTCGGCGATCTCGGCCAGCGCCGGCTCGCCGGGCTCGACCACTTCGCGAGCCACGTCATCGGCATCCACCCAAGGCACGCCCAGCGCCGCGAAGGCCCGCGCCACGGTACTCTTGCCGGAAGCGATACCACCGGTTACGCCAACGATCAAAGCAGGTTCTCCCTCACAAGCCCTCACTCAGAGTGTCATGCCGACATAAATGGCCATCAACGGCTCGCCCACGAGCAATGCAATCCAGCCGGAAATGGCCAGGAAAGGGCCGAAGGGCATCGGTGCGCCGCGCAGGCGAGGCAGGGCAAGCTGCACCAGAATACCGACGAGAGCGCCGGCGCCGGCGGAAAGAATCAGCACCAGCGGCAGGTATTGCCAGCCCAGCCAGGCGCCCAGCGCCGCCAGCAGCTTGAAATCACCGTAGCCCATGCCCTCCTTGCCGGTTACCAGCTTGAACAGCCAGTAGACGCTCCACAGGGCGAGGTAGCCTGCCATGGCGCCAATGACGGCGCTGGGCAGCATCAGCGGCTGGAACAGCAACTGGTAAAGCAGGCCGGCCCACAGCAGCGGCAAGGTCACCACGTCCGGCAGCAGTTGGGTGCGTAAGTCGATCACGGCGAGTGCCAGCAGCGCCAGGCAGGCGGCAAGAATGAACAGGCCTTGCCAAGTCACGCCATACAGCGCCACCACGGCCAGCGTCAGGCCCGCGCCGGCCAGCTCCACCAAGGGGTGCTGTAGACTGATGCGCGTCGCGCAAGCGGCGCAACGGCCGCGACGCTTGAACCAACTGATGACGGGCAGGTTGTCGTGCCAGGCAATCGGCGCCTCGCAGCGGGGGCAGATCGAGCGCGGCACCAGCAGATTGAAGCGGGGTGACTCCTCCTCCGGCAGCTCCAGTGCCTCGCGGGCCTCGGCACGCCAGCCCAGCATCAACATGACCGGCAGGCGCACGATCACCACATTGAGGAAGCTGCCCAGGCAAAGGCCCAGCAAGGCTGCCAGCGGCCAGAGAAGGGCGGGGGGGAGGTCAAGCAAGAAGAAGTCCTTGTTTCTTCAAGATTCTAGTGCCTGAATTGCCTGCCTCACAAAGGCGACTAAGGGACGGTAGTAACCGGCCTCAATGACTTCGGCCACGATTCGGTCATCGACCTCCAAATAGTCAAGCACCAAGGCATTACGCAGGCCAATGACTTTGCGCCACGGGACTTCATGCCCGATCAAGCCTTGTTCATTAAGCTTTTCAAAAGCGCCAAGAGCATTCTGGTTCATCGTACCGGTCTCTCGCTTGGCCCAATGCTTTGCAACACCAATACAGCCTTCAATCAGAATCTGTAACGTGCGTTCCGCAGCGTGTCGCTCCAAGCGCGACCAAGGGCGCTCTTTGGCGATCCGGTCAAGTGTGGCGATATCCGTTTCGCATTCTGCGATATGTTCCCGGAGCGCGATCAGATAGGCCATGCCAGGACTTGAATCAGCCATGATGCCTCGCTTGGTGATAGTAATAGTCCTGCTCCCAGCGGGACATGATGCGCGCTTCTTGCGTCATCCGTAACTGTGGGTGTTGGTCGAGCAGTAGCCGTCCCTGTTCGAGAATACTCCAGCCCAGTGGGATGGGGCAGTTGGCAAGGTCCACGACACTGAGCTTACCGTCAGGTAGCCCAAGCTCGCGCTGCCAGTCGAGCGCAAGAAGCTCAGGTCGAAGCCTGCGCTCCAAGGGCGACTTCCACCAATCCGTAAAGGCGACAGCGAGGTCGTAGTCGCTCTGCTCACCATGGTCGCCACGAGCGCGGGAGCCGTACAGCCAAAGAGCGGCCAAGTCATCCCGCTCCCTGGCAAGCGAGATCAATCGCTCAAGTACGTCGCGTGGCATGCTCTTGTCCCATGCTTTACATGTCAGGATGATCGTAACGCGCAAAGCGTCAGCAATACAGTGCCTTGCTACAGCACCGTGCCCAGCTCGAAGATCGGCAGGTACATGGAGACCACCAGGCCGCCGACCAGCACACCGAGTACCACGATGATCAGCGGTTCGAGCAGCGAGGTCAACGCGTCGACCTTGTTATCGACCTCTTCCTCGTAATAATCGGCCACGCGGTTGAGCATGGCGTCCAGCGAGCCGGATTCCTCACCGATGCCCACCATCTGCACCGCCAGCGCCGGGAAGCGCTCCGTCAGGCGCATGGCGAAGTGGAGCTGCTGACCGGTAGCCACATCCTCGCGCACCTGGCGTGTGGCGCGCTCGTAGACCAGGTTGCCGGTCGCTCCGGCGGCAATGTCCAGCGCTTCAAGCATAGGGACGCCGGCACTGTAGGTCGTGGCCAGGGTACGGGAATAGCGCGCCACGGCGGACTTGTCAAAGATATCGCCCAGGACCGGCAACCCGAGCAGAAACGCATGCACGCGGTAGGCAAAGGCCGGTGAGCGCTTGATGCCTTGGCGTATCAGGCACACGAAGGTGACCATGCCGCCCAGGCCCCACAGCCAATACTGCTGGGCGAATTCGGAAAGGTCGATGGTCATGCGAGTCATCGCCGGCAGCTCGGCGCCGAAGCCGTTGAACAGGCTCTCGAATTGGGGTACCACCTTGATCAGCAGCAGCGCCGTTACGCCGATGCCCACCAGGATCACGGCGATGGGGTACCACAGTGCTTTCTTCACCCGGCCCTTGAGCGATTCCACTTTCTCCTTGTAAGTGGCGATCCGGTCGAGCATACGATCGAGCGAGCCGGAGCTCTCACCGGCCTCCACCAGATTGCAGAACAGGCTATCGAAGTGTTCGGGATGGTGGCGCAGCGCCTGGGAAAAACTCGAGCCGGCGGCCACCTCGTTCATCATCTGCTGCACCACCGCGCTCATGGCCGGCTTGTGAATACTCTCGGCCACCACCTGAAAGGCCTGCAACACCGGTACCCCAGCGCGGATCATCGTTGCCATTTGGCGAGCGAACAGCATGACGTCCCGTGGCGTTATGGTGCCCATGCCACCGCCAAGTCTACCCTTGCGCCGCACGGTCCTGACAATGATGTTCTGGCGGGCCAGCTCGCGTTCCACCTCGTATTTCCTGGTGGCTACGATCTCGCCGCTCACCTCTCTTCCTCCGGGGCCCTTGCCCGTCCAGCGCCAGCGGTACAGTTTCAGCTTCCTTGGCGCTCTCGCTGATCTCGTTGCCATAAATTCCCTGCGAAGTGATTTATTCATTATCGCGCTGACCAAGAGGTTACGGGCGATTCGCTCGCCCAGGGCTAATTCTTTGTGACTCGGTTGATCTCGGTCAGGCTTGTAGTCCCCTGCATTACCTTCATCAGGCCGCTGCGGCGTAGATCCGGGTGGCCCTCTTCGCGTGCCAGGCGATCGAAGTCCATGGAGTTACCGTTACGCATGATCAGTTGGCTCATGGCGCTGCTGATCGGCACCACCTCGTAGATCCCCACGCGGCCCTGGTAGCCATGGGTGCAATGCTTGCAGCCTACCGCCTCGAAGACAGTGGCGCTATCCACTTCCTGTGCCGTAAAGCCCTCCTGCAACAGCACCTCGCGGGGTAGCTCCGCCTCCTGGCGGCAGTGCCTGCACAGCCGCCGCGCCAAGCGTTGGGCGATGATCAAGCTCACCGAACTGGCAAGATTGAAGGGCGGCACGCCCATGTTGGCCAGGCGCGTCAAGGTCTCTGCGGCGGAATTGGTGTGTACCGTGGAAAGCACCAAGTGGCCGGTTTGTGCCGCCTTCACCGCGATCTCGGCGGTCTCCAGGTCGCGGATCTCGCCTACCATCACCACGTCTGGGTCCTGGCGCAGGAAGGCGCGCAGCGCGCTGGCGAAATCCAGACCGATCTTGGGCAGTACATTGACCTGATTGACGCCCGGCACCTTGATTTCCACGGGGTCCTCGGCGGTACAGATATTGCGCTGTACTTCGTTGAGGAGGTTCAGGCCGGTATAGAGAGTGACCGTCTTGCCGCTGCCAGTGGGGCCGGTCACCAGAATCATGCCCTGGGGGTGGTCCAGTACGCTCTCGTAGAGCGCGCGCTGTTGCGGCGTGAAGCCCAGTGCATCGATGCCGATCTGCGCCGAGCTGGGATCGAGAATACGCAGCACGATCTTCTCGCCGTACACAGTGGGCAGCGAGTTCACACGGAGGTCGATCGTTCGCGACTTGGAAACCTTGAGCTTGATTGCGCCATCCTGCGGCAGGCGGCGCTCGGAAATATCCAGCCGCGCCATTACCTTCAAGCGCGCGGCAATGCGCGAGTGCATGACAAACGGCGGGTGTGCGGCCTCCATCAACATGCCGTCCACGCGCATGCGCACCCGGTAGCTGGTTTCATAAGGTTCGAAGTGAATGTCCGAAGCGCCACGGCGAATGGCATCGAGCAGGATCTTGTTCACGAATTTGACGACGGGAGCGTCGTCGGCATCGCTGGTAATGGCGTCTGCCGCTTCCTTGCCGATATCTTCCCCGCCCTCGAACTCCAGCTCGCTGATGGCATCGTCCACATCCGCCAGCTCATCCATCAAGCCGGCTTCATGCTGTGCCAGGTAAGCCTCCAGCACCGGCATCAGCTGGTCCACTGGACTCAATACGGCATCGATGCCCAGGCCGGTGGCGAACCGCAGCTCGTCGAGTCGCACCAGGCTGGAAGGGTAGGGCACCGCCACTGTGAGCCGGTGTCCGCGGCGGGCAAGCGGCACCGCACACAGCTTGCGTAGCAGCTTGTCGGGATACTCGCTGGCGGAGGGTAGGCTCGCCAAACGCAGTGCGTCCAGATCGACCAGCGGCAGGCCATACTCCCACGCCGCACACAGCGTACCCTGACGGGCCGTGACGAGGCCTGTCGCGATCACATGCTCCAGCAGGCTGATCTCGGCTTCGCGCGCTTCTTGCTCCGCCCGCTGTACCGCCGCGCGGGAGAGTAATCCATGCTCCACCAGCCGCCGAGGGAAACCACGCAGCCCCTCGAGGCTGGCGGCATGTCGTTGAGCGGTATCTGCGCTGGCTGGCGCATGGGCACCCAGCGGTACCGTTCGATAGTCGTTCATGGCGCCTCAGGTATCAGGCCTGCAAGAGTATTGGGCGAAAAATCCATCAGGCATTCTAGCCCCCTGGTCAAGGTACGGCACGACACGCTGGCCAACGCCATCCCAACTGGTATTAACGTCCTGGTCGTTTATGATGAGACGGGGTTCATGCCTACGTAGGGGCAGCTTGCGAAGCGTGGGCTGAGTCATCTAATGTACGCGGCAAGGCTCATGGGGCCGCAAGGAAGGGTGTTGACAAGGGATGATGGAGAAAATGTCGCAGCAGGGAATGGCCGCCAAGCGAAGGCAGGGCGGTTTCACGCTCATCGAGCTGTTGATCGTGGTGGCGATCATTGGAATATTGATGACGGTCGCGATTCCGCAGTACCAGAACTATACGCAACGAGCTGCAGAGGGTGCCTGCTTGGCAGATACTAGAGCTTATGCTACTGCTTATGTTGCGGCTAGTTACGATCCAGCTATAGGTGTGCCAACTGTTGCCGAGTTTTTCCCGGCTCAAACATTCGGAGATGACGGGAAAAGTTCCTGCACAGCCATTGCACCCGCTGATAACGATACCATCATGCGTGGCATTCCAAGGTCGCCTGGTGTAGAAAACCAAGACGTAAGGTTGGCAGCCACAGAAGCGGAAGTTTGATTGGGGTCGCGCTTGTCTGAAGTGTTTTAAATCACTTCATGCTGCTATTGCCGAAGAATGACACCAGGTCTGGAGGTTGAGGCCGCTCAATGCGAAGCGGCACCATACAGCCACTGCTGTGGCAATGCCGATTTTCAGGTCGCGACATGCTGGTTGCGTAGTGTCTTGGCGTAAAGCAGCAGATAAGAGATATCCCGGGCCTTGTCGGCGCTCTCCTGCATTCGGGTGCCGTTCTGCTCCAGCAGGAACCACACGCCGGCTTGCCTCAGCCTTTGTTTGAATTCCGCTATCTCCGCGTCGATACCATGCTCGGCATAAGCGAGAAAGACCTGGCATTCTACGGTCCATTGCTCGTTGTGCCGTGAACTCTCATAGCACGCCCAGCCCATGTCGTGCCCTTTGGCAATGGCCTCGTGATAGGCGGCGTTGCCGTGGGCTGGTGAGGAGACGAGCGCTGCCAGTGAGAGAACCAACAGGGAGAGCGCTCGCTTGCCGCTGAGCTGCATGACGGTCTCCTGTGAGTCAATCATTTTGATTGACATCGGCGAGCGCGGGAGAAACTTAAAGAAATTTGTCATTAATATGACAAAACGCGCTGAAACATGCTGTTTCGCTGCACACTCATTGCGTATTTACCTCCTAGGCTAAAACGACAGCCAACCTGCAAGGAGTGCCACCATGCGCCATGCCAAGCGAATTCTGCTGCCGAGCCTGGCAGTGCTGATGCTGACCGCAGCCCATGCCCAGGCGCAGCCAGGCGAGAACCGCGGCCAGGGGCAAGGGCCAGAACAGCGGCAGGGGCAAAGTCAGGGCCAGGGCCAGGCGAGAGGACAAGCCCAGCACGCAGTGCCGGGCCAGCCCGGACGAGGTGCCGATCACGAGCCGGGACGCGGGGCGAGGGGAAGCGACGAGTGGCGTGACGACAGGCGAGACGAGCGCCGCATCATCGTCGATGGCCCGCGTATCGACGAGCGCGAGATCCGCCGCCTGCTGATCGAGCGGCGCGACTGGGTCGAGATAGACCGCAGCCGAGAGAGCCTGCCGCCAGGCGTACGCATGAATCTGGAGCGCGGCAAGCCGCTACCTCCCGGTATCGCCAAGCAGCTTGACGAGCGCATTCTGCGTGACTTGCCGCGCTACGACGGTTATGAGTGGCGTCGGGTTGGGCCGGATGTCGTGCTGGTGGATGTCGTCAACGCCATCATCTACGAGATTCTGCGCGACATTTTCTGAGCCGGATGCTGAACCAGGGTCCGTCCCATGGAAGTGGGGCGGGCTCGGGTGGTTACCTCCGCGCGTCGGAAAAACTGACCCCGATCAACAAATTTGCATGTTCTTATAAAAAAACTTGCCTTCACATTTCTGGTGCGCTCTGCGAGACTCCTGCACCTATTTTGTGCAAGCCGAAGGCAAATGAAGACTTACCTCAGTAAAATGCGCGCCGAGCGAACCCGAGCCGCCAGCCCTGACTGGCAGGATGCCCTGTGGTCCTGGTTCGGTGCATTCCTCGGCATGGGCGCCATCTGTTGGCTGAGCGCACATTGGCTTTCCCATCACCTGCTAATCGTGGCCTCCTTCGGCGCCACCTCGGTGTTGCTCTATGCTGCCCCCGATAGCCCATTCGCGCAGCCTCGCAACGTGCTGATAGGCAGCATGCTCTCCGCTTTGGTGGGCATGGCCTGCTTCAAGCTGCTCGGCAGCACGGCACTTGCGGTTACGCTCGCCGTATCGCTCTCGGTACTCGCCATGCAACTGACCCACACAGTGCACCCACCAGGCGCTGCCGCGGCACTGGGCGCCGTGATCGGCGGGGAGCCGGTGATTGCTTTGGGGTGGTGGTACCCCCTGATGCCGATCGGCATCGGCTGCGGGGTGATGCTGATCGTGGCGATACTGGTCAACAACTTGGCCCGGCATCGGCGCTACCCACGTTATTGGTAGCGTAACTGGCAATATCAGGAGAAGCGTGGCTCAAAGGGCATCGCACCGGCCCAGCCTGTATTTACCCGTGGTGCGACATCAGGACGGAAACGCCATGTTTTCCTGCTTGAAACCGCCCAGTGCGGCCAAGCCGCTCCAGTTCATGATGCGGATTTGCCTGTTGTCGCAATTCTCGATCAGTCCCTTGCGCTTGATCTTGCTGATCGAGCGGCTGACATGCACGCTGGAAAGCCCCAGTACGTCGGAAATTTGCAATTGCGTAAGCGGGAAGAAATAGCGGCCTTTATAGGTCAGCCCGGCCGCATGGGAGCGGGCATAGCATTCGCACAACAGGTTGGCGATGCGCCCCTCGGCACTGCGCGCCGAAACGTTGATGATCCAGTTCAAGGCAACGTTATGGCTCATGTGGCCCGAGGCCTTGAACAAACGCAGTATTCTTGGGCGTTTGAACAGCCGCTCGGCGCTTTCCGGTTTGATAGTAGTGAAGCGGAGCAGTGTCAGGGCCTTGATCGAAAAGTCCATCCTGGTATGCAGGCCCATGCCGCTATCGCTGACATCGCCAGGCAGCAGCAGCGAAGTAATGGGCTCGCTGCCGTCGGGCAGCATCTTGTAGTGACAGGCCCAGCCTTTCTCGATCAGGTGCAAGCACTCGAGCGGTTCGCCTTCGCGAGCCAAGTGGCTACCTTTCCGTACCTCCCGCACGGGGCCGGTGCAGGTGGCGAACAGGCGCTTGTCCTCGTCGCATAAGTCATTGCGTTCCTTGAAGTTATGGAACAAATACATTGACGTCCCTTTCGTCGTATCGCTCATCGCTTCCTGTACAGTGTAACAAAGCCCCAGGTGCTTACAAATTTCTGTATTAGAAGATTCTGATTGATTGGGCGGCCTCGGCACTTGCTAGTCGTACTTCGGCATGGTGCAGCCCAGACGCACAAAGAGTAAAAATATGACTCACGCAATTGACAAATTGTGATGGTTCAGTTTATGAGGGGGTATGCCGTGCTTAAAAGATGCGAGCAACTGGCTCCCGCGTATACTCAGGTTTTTTTGACGCCAAGTGCCTCTTAACTGCACGCGTATTTGACTCACTCCGTTTGAGTCGGCTAAAACTAAACTGAAGTGTTGTCATTTTGGTCGAGTTGTTGTATTTATAAGCGGCATCCCATAAACCTCCCATTTAGAAGCAAGGACCGTACACATGTCTCTTCTCAGCGAATTCATGCAGAAAGAACAGCAGCTCAAGCAGCTTCAGGCTGAAATGGAGCGGCTGCAGAACGACGAGCGCCTGAAGGCCGAACTGGAATTCAAGGATAAGCTCGAAGCCCTCATGCGCGAGTTCAACAAGAGCTCAGCCGACGTTATCGGCCTGTTGGAGCCGCAGGGCGGCAAGTCCGCGCAGGTCAAGTCCGCGGCTTCTTCCAGCACCGGGCGCCGCAAGCGCAAGCTGAAGATCTACAAGAATCCGAAGACCGGCGAAGTAGTGGAAACCCGCGGCGGTAACCACAAGACGCTCAAGGCATGGAAGGACGAGCACGGCTCCGACACCGTAGAAGGCTGGCTGGTTCGCGTCGAATCCTGAGGCAAGAGGAATTCTCTGATTAGGGGTCGGAATCCTAATTAGGGCTGTGGGCTCGCGCCATACGCGTGAGCCCACTTGTCTGGCCCCATCAGGTCTGGTGAAGGGGTAGTCTGATCATGATGCCGGTTTCGTCCCACTCCACCTGAACGGCATCCCCGCTGGCATGAAGCTTCTTTTCCGGCAATCCCTCGCAAACGAGGAATTGAATGACATCCGGAATCTCCTCCAGTGCTTGCAGTTTGACGCAAGCGTGCTGCTGGGCGGGGAGTTTCAGCAAGCGAAAGGAGGCGGGAATGGCAATTTCGGGTGCTTCGTGCTGCTCGATCAGCGGACCGACATCGATCCGTTCCACATCGCTAGGTAGAGGCGTGTTATGCATCAAGGCAATGGTGCGCCTCTGCCGTAGGCGTTCCGGCAGGCTCTCCACGCTTTTGGCATGTTGGGTCCATGCGCGTAATACGTCGAAAGAGCGATGGTTATCCTTGCGGTATAAGCGTGTCGCCAGAGCGTGGTGCATGGGCGCCTTGCAGATTTCGAACTCGGGCGCCGTGCCGCCATGTCCTTGGCAATAAGGGCTGCGATGTAGTTGCAAACGCAGCGCTTGGCGGTATTGGCGCGGCGTTTGGTTGTGGTATCGTTGGAAGGCGCGGCTGAAAGCAGAATGATTTTGATAGCCACACCGGGTCGCGATGGTCTGTATCGGGAAGGGGGTGAACGCCAGCAGGCGTGCCGCCTTTTCCAGTCGCAGGGTGTCGCGATAGGCGCTAGGGGACAGACCGAAGCACTGCTTGAACCTGCGCCGGACCTGTGAGGTCGAATAACCGAGTCGGCTGGCGAGGTCTTCTACTCCCTGCTGGCTCTCCAAATGTTCCTGCAGCCAGATCTCCGCCCGCATCATCTCGTTAAACATAACTGTCCCTTGCTTGATCCCGCAGCATATGAGGTGCTGCATTCATAACAACGCTGGTGCCTTCAATGGCGCCGGGGCAGTGCCGGAAGCGGCATGTGCCCGTGAACTTTATGGTTTTTATGCGCCTCTTTATGCGCTTTGGCAGGAGGCAAAGGCAAGGTTGGTTAGCGATTTTGACCGTTTGTGCATAATTGTAGCCGGGTGCGGTGTGACGCCCCTTATGCGCCAGCCCGCGCATCTCTAAGAGTAGCGCACTGGCTGGCCTTCGCTACTCGAGGTGTTGGCGGTATACTCGAGGCCTGTCGCCATCGGGTGCCGTCAAGGAAGCGAAGCCATTCATGCCGCGCTTCCAGGTACTTGAGCAATTACGGATACACATGAGAAACCAAAAACCCAACCGATCGATGGACGAGCGCGAGAAACTGCGCAAGTTTCGTGAGCTAGATGACGCCTTCGCCCAGGCGCTGCGCGAACTGGAAAAGCCCAATTCACGTCTCGCCATTCCCACGGGACCTCCGGTGCGCAGCCTGGCTGAGCTGGAAGCGGAAGAGCAGCAGCAACGCCAGCAGGCGTTCGAAGCGCAGCTCAAGGCATTGATGAAGGAATACGCCCAGCCCAGGGAGAGCGTGGCCGACCTGCTGCGCACCCTGAAAACGCTCGGTCACATCGCCTGATTCACCCATGACCCATACTCGCCAATGACCTACTTGCTGGTGATGGGCAGCCTGGTACTGTCTGTCGTGTTCACGCTGGGCTGGGCGCTTTCGCGTCTGTTGCGCTGGGTAGCCGCCGGCCTGCCGGGGGGCGGCAAGCCCAAAGCCAAGCGCAAGCCCGCCAGGCGCAGCGGCGCCACGCGCCAATCCGGCTCGAGCCGAACATCGCGCGGCGCCGGTACCAAAACTGCCGCCAAAGCTAGCGCCAAGCCGCCGCCCCGCGAGCCTTGGCGCATCACCCGACGCCTGGCTGAATGGCGCTCCAGCACTGCGTTCGCCCTGGTAACGGCGCTCACCTACCTGGTGGCACGTCTTGCCGAGCACGGTATGAGCTTTCGTCCACCCCATAACGTACCCACCGGCTTCACCGCCTTGGTGGCCGGCTTCGGCTGGCTTGCCGCCGGCCTGATCCTGCTCGCTCTCCTTCATCGGCTGGCCGTTTGGCGCTGCCGTTGAGTCAGTGTTGCCTTGGCGCTTTCTCAGTCGTTTTCGCGATTTTGCTGTCTTATTTTCGTAAAACGCGAACAACTGACTGACCGCTCGGCATTATTCGGCTTCACTCAGCGGTAGAGCAACGCGCCCGAGTCCCGTAGAATCATGCCATTCCAATAACGATATTCAGCAGGGGGTCTGAAAGCGCAGCCACCCATGCTGTGCTCCAGGAGATGTCGAGCGCCAGCTCGGCGACGGACCGTGATAAATGGCGCCGAGGGCTTGCCCTGTGCTTTACCGTGCGCGTTTTCGCAACGGCCCGTTCCCGCTCTGGTATCGCTCCGTAACAGGGCCAGGGAATCGCCCGGAACAATCCCCGGGCGGTAGCGTGCCTGAACGGTGGCGGTTCGCTTGAAGCGATCCCTGGCAGGTTAAGAAAAAATGAACCGCATGCTTGAAAGTGAAGATTTTGTTGCTCAACTGACAAAAAAGTGGCTCGCCCAAGCTGCGTGACGACACCTGAGTACGTACAGGGAACGAACCGCGTGAAGCTGCCGGTTACCGGCGCGGCGCTGTTTCGCGAACTGGATTCGACAAACCGCGAACAAGAACGAAAAATGAAGATTCTCCACCACGGCGCCGCCAGTGGCGTAACCGGCAGCTGCCACCGGCTGCAGATTGCACCGGACCGGGCCCTGCTGATCGACTGCGGCATTTTCCAGGGGCAGGATGCCGAGCGCCTCGATAGCCTCGAGCAGCACAAGGTGCGCTTCCCGGTGGAGGATGTGCTGGCGCTGGTGGTCACCCACGTGCATATCGACCATATCGGCCGCTTGCCCTACCTGCTGGCGGCGGGATACACGGGGCCGATTCTCTGCTCGGTGCCCTCGGCCCGGCTACTGCCATTGGTCATAGAAGATGCCCTCAAAGTCGGCTTTACCCGCGACCGTATGCTGATCGAGCGTTTCCTGGCCGAAGTGCAGGGCCGCCTGGTAGCGCTGGACTACAAGACCTGGCACACCGTACTCGACGACGAACGCCACCGGGTGCGGGTCAAGCTGCAGCGTGCGGGCCACATACTCGGCTCTGCCTATGTGGAAGTGGATACGCTCGATAAACCCAGCGGCGAGCGACAGCGCACCGTATTCTCTGGCGATTTGGGCGCGCCCCACGCACCGCTGCTGCCGGCACCCCAGCCGCCGTACCGTGCCGACGTGCTGGTGCTGGAAAGCACCTATGGCGACCGCCTGCATGAAGACAGGCGCCATCGCCGTGAACGACTCAAGGCTGCCATCGACAGGGCGCTGGCAAACGGCGGCACCGTAATCGTTCCCGCCTTCAGCGTGGGGCGCACCCAAGAGTTGCTCTACGAACTGGAAGGGCTGATACACAACGCACAAAGCGAGCGCTGGCGCGAACTTGAGATCATCGTCGATTCCCCCCTGGCCGCCCGCTTCACCGAGGTGTACCGCGAACTCAAGCCGTGGTGGGACGCCGAAGCCCACCAGCGGCTGCGCAGTGGCCGCCACCCGCTCAGCTTCGAGAACCTCTACACCGTGGAAGGCCACGAAGCCCACGAGCGCACCGTCGAATATCTGGCCGACAGCGGCCGGCCGGCAGTGGTGATCGCCGCCAGCGGCATGGCCAGCGGGGGCAGGGTGGTCAACTACCTCAAGCGCATGCTGGGTGACGAACGCCACTGCGTGCTGTTTACCGGCTACCAGGCACAAGGCACCCCAGGGCGCGACATTCAGCGCTACGGCCCCAAGGGCGGCTGGGTGGAGTTGGACGGCCAGCGCATCGACATTCGCGCCCGCATCGAAACCGTGAACGGTTACTCGGCCCACGCCGACCAGTGTGATCTGCTCAACTTCGTGCGCCGCATGCGCCACCCGCCCAAGGAAGTGCGCCTGGTGCACGGCGACGCCCACGCCCAGGCAGCGCTCAAGGCCAAGCTACTGGAATGGGCCGCAGGGGCAGGGCATGAGATAAGTGTGACGCTGGGGGCGGAGCACCTATACGAAGAAAAACTGCCCGAGACAGCTTGAACGGGTGCAAGGTAGAGATAGCAATATGCGCCTGATGGATACCCAGCGCCAAACTTGCTTGTGAGTGCACCGAACCTCAGCGAGCAGGGCATACACAGGCGGGCGCGAGAGCAAGGCCTGCTGCTCTAGCACGAAATATTGTCTCTTTAGCATCATTGCCTTGAAAGAGAATTCATAAAGGAACGCAATGAACGTTACCGTATTCGGAACCGGCTATGTGGGCCTGGTGACTGGTGCCTGTCTCGCCGATGTCGGGCACGACGTGATGTGCATGGACATCGATGCCGACAAGATCGCGGGCCTGGGGCGCGGAGAGATTCCCATCTACGAGCCGGGGCTCGAAGCCATGGTCAAGCAGAACGTGGCCGCCGGGCGGTTGCACTTCACGACTGATGCCGCCAAGGCAGTGGCCTTCGGCAGGCTTCAGTTCATCGCCGTGGGCACTCCGCCGGATGAAGACGGCAGCGCCGATCTGCAATACGTCCTCGCCGTGGCCAAGAGCATTGGCGAACACATGGACGACTACAAGGTCATCATCAACAAGTCGACCGTGCCGGTGGGAACGGCGGACAAGGTGCGCGTGGATGTGAGGAACGCCCTGGAGGCTCGCGGCCAACAGGTCGATTTCGACGTCTGCTCCAATCCCGAGTTTCTCAAGGAAGGCGCCGCCATCGAGGACTTCACTCAAGGTGCCCGTATTGTGGTCGGTACCGACTCCGAGCGGGTCAAGGCGTTGATGCGCGAGTGCTACGCCCCCTACAACCGGCTGCGCGACAAACTAATGTTCATGGACATCCGCGCCGCCGAGCTGACCAAGTATGCCGCCAACGCCATGCTGGCGACCAAGATCAGCTTCATGAACGAAATTGCCAACCTGGCCGAGAGGCTGGGCGCCGACGTGGAACAGGTGCGCCACGGCATCGGCTCGGACCCGCGAATTGGCTACCAGTTCATCTACCCCGGCTGCGGTTATGGCGGCTCCTGTTTCCCCAAGGACGTACAGGCGCTAATGCGTACCGCCAGCCAAGCAGGGTATGAGCCTGCACTGCTCAACGCGGTTGAAACGGTCAATCGCCGCCAGAAGCAAACCCTGTTCACTAAGCTTATGCAGGCCTTCGATGGCGACCTGAGCGGCAAGACCATCGGCTTATGGGGGCTGGCGTTCAAGCCCGATACCGATGACATGCGCGATGCTCCCAGCCGCGTACTGATGGAAGCCCTGTGGGACGCTGGTGCCAAGGTACAGGCCTACGACCCGCAAGCGATGCGCGAATGCCGGCGCATCTATGGCGACCGTGACGACCTGATACTGGTGGCCGATCGCATTCAGGCCGTGAAAGGCGCCGATGCCCTGGCGATCTGTACGGAGTGGAAAGACTTTCGCGCCGTGGATTTCGACTGGCTGAAGCAGCAATTGGCATCGCCCGTCATAGTGGATGGGCGCAATGTGTTCGATCCTGTGCGAGTGAAGGAAGCAGGGCTGCTTTACTATGCTGTGGGGAGAGGGGATTCGCTGCAGTGACGGTTTACTCTACATGAACGGAAACGGCACCAAGGCAGCCAAGTGGCTCAAAAGTTAAATGTCGATTGATGCGTTAGTCACGTTGGGCGTCATTGGGGTGGTGCTGGCATTGCTGGCTCTTACTAGAATTGCTGCCGATGTCATTCTCATGGCATCGCTAGCCATTCTGGTCGTTTCAGGCATCCTGACCCCCGGTGAGGCCCTGGCCGGGTTCGGCAATCCTGGCGTCATGACCATCGCGGTGCTTTATGTCGTTGCCGCTGGGCTGAAGGAAACCGGCGCCGTTCAGTGGCTGGCGCATCGCTTGCTGGGCCAGCCGCAGCGCCTGCGGCAAGCGCAACTGCGCGTTTTGCTACCGGCATCGGGTTTGAGCGCCTTCATGAACAACACCACCGTGGTGGCCATGTTCATCCCAGCCATTCAGGAGTGGGCGGGACGCCTGCGGCTGCCGCCCTCCAAATTGCTGCTGCCACTCAGCTATGCCGCCATCATCGGCGGTACCTGTACCTTGATCGGCACCAGTACCAATCTGGTCGTGGATGGCCTGCTGCAAAGCGAGAAGGGCATCGGGCTTGCCATGTTTTCACTCGCCTGGGTCGGTATCCCTGTCGTACTGATAGGCGGCACTTTTCTTTACCTTTTCGCCGATCGCTTGCTACCGAACCGGCAGGGCGTGTTGGAGCAACTCGAGCAGGCGCGCGAATACTCGGTGGAGGTGGTGGTAGACGAGAAAGGCCCGCTGGTTGGCAAAAGCATTGCCGATGCGGGGCTGCGTCACCTCAGCTTTGGCTACCTGGCAGACATCGAACGGCATGGTCGTCTGCTTACTGCCGTGCCGCCGAGTACCGAATTGCAGGCAGGCGATATTCTCGTTTTCATCGGGGCGCCCGAGTGCGCCCGTGAGTTGCGCCGCATCCACGGCTTGAAACCGGCCAGTGGCGACGTTCACAAACTGGACATTGCCCACCATCAGCGCTGCCTGGTGGAAGCCGTGATCGGGCCGGACTTCGGCGGGCTCAATCAAACGGTACGTGAATCGCGCTTCCGCTCGCGCTATCAGGCCGTGATCCTGTCGATTTCCCGCCATGGCAAGCGATTGCCAGGCAAGCTAGGCGATTTACGCCTGCAAGTTGGCGACACGCTGCTGATCGAAACCGCTCATGACTTCGTCGACCAGTACCGCTATCGCAAGGATTTCCTGTTGGTCAGCGCCCTGAACGACTCCACGCCGCCGGATTTTCGCAAGGCTCCCGTGGCAATGGGCATTCTCGCGGCCATGGTGGCTGCCAGTGCCTTGGGCCTGCTGAGCATTCTCGAAGCGGCGCTGCTGGCTGGCGGCGGCATGCTGGTCACACGCTGCGTGCCGGCAAGCAAGGCCAGGCGTTATGTGGACCTCTCCGTGCTGGTGGTAATAGCGGCCTCGTTCGCGCTGGGTGCGGCCATGACCAAAACCGGCGCCGCCGCCCAGGTCGCCCAGTGGCTACTGTTGATAGACGGCCTGGCGCCATGGGCCGCACTGGTGCTCGTTTACCTCATGACGGTGCTGTTCACCGAACTGATCACCAACAATGCGGCTGCAGTGCTGATGTTTCCCATCGCCGTGGCCGTGGCCGAGCAGTTGGGCGTGAGTTTCATGCCCTTCGTCATTGCCATCATGTTTGCCGCCTCGGCCAGCTTCATGACCCCACTGGGTTACCAGACCAATCTCATGGTGCTAGGCCCCGGTGGCTACCGTTTCATTGACTATTTACGGCTCGGTGCGCCATTGAGCTTGATCGTTGGTGTTACCGCCGTGGCGCTGATACCGTTGGTTTGGTCGTTCTGACTGCGAGCCACGAGCTACGAGCTCGAGAGTGTCGTAGAGGCATCCTGCCGAAGCCCGAAGCCCGAAGCCCGAAGGAGATACTGTTGACCGATTTCGTTACCAACGAAATGCGCACCCGGTTGGTCGAGGGTGTTCATGCTGCAGGCCGCGAAGTGATCTCGATCTACGAACGGGATTTCAGCGTCGAGACCAAGGATGACAAGAGCCCGCTGACCGAGGCGGACATGGCTTCTCACCACATTCTAGTGGATCTGCTGGAAGGCCTTGCCCCAGAGGTACCGATTCTCTCTGAGGAGTCTGCGGAAATACCTTTCGCCACACGCAAGGCCTGGCAGCGCTACTGGCTGATCGATCCGCTCGACGGTACCAAGGAATTCATCAAGAAGAACGGCGAGTTCACCCTGAACGTGGCATTGATCGAAGCGGGGGAGCCAGTTTTCGGCATCGTGCACGCACCGGTACTCGATGCTACCTGGGTAGGCCAGCAAGGGCAGGGAGCCTGGAAACAGGAAAGCGGCGGGGCTTTGTATCCTATCAAGGTGCGGCCGCTTCCCGAGCCGGAGCAGGCGCCCTGGCAAGTGGTCGGCAGCCGTTCCCACGGCTCGACGGAATTCGAGGCTTTCTGTGCGGGCTTACCTAAACACGAGCGCGTCTCCATGGGCAGCTCGCTCAAGCTCTGCCTGGTCGCCGAAGGCAAGGCCGACCTCTACCCGCGCCTGGCACCCACTAGTGAGTGGGACACGGCTGCGGCCCAGGCAGTAGTCACCGCAGCGGGTGGCTTGGTACTGAATGCCCATACCCTGGAGCCGCTGCGCTGCAACCAGCAGGAGAGCGTGCTCAACCCGTTTTTTATCGTATGTGGACAGCGGGATGAGCGCTGGGAGTCGGCTCTGAAGGCCAGTCTCTAATCTTCTATTGCTTACCTAGGTTTTTCGATGCCTGAAATTTCCGTTGAACGTCAGACCCACCTCAAACAGCTCGAAGCCGAGTCGATCCATATCATCCGCGAGGTGGCCGCCGAGTTCCGTAACCCGGTGATGCTCTATTCCATCGGCAAGGACTCCTCGGTGATGCTGCACCTGGCGCGCAAGGCCTTCTTTCCCGGGCCGCCGCCGTTCCCGCTGTTGCACGTGGATACCACCTGGAAATTCCGCGAGATGATTGCCTTCCGCGACCGCATGGCTGCCGAGGTCGGCATGGAACTGCTGGTGCATACCAACGAGGAAGGGCGGGCTGCGGGCATCAACCCCTTCGATCACGGCTCCAGCGGCTATACCGACGTGATGAAGACCCAGGCGCTCAAGCAGGCATTGGACAAATACGGCTTCGACGCCGCCTTCGGCGGTGCCCGCCGCGACGAGGAGGCCAGCCGTGCCAAGGAGCGGGTGTTCTCGTTCCGTGACAAGTTCCACCGCTGGGACCCCAAGAACCAGCGTCCCGAGCTATGGAACCTCTACAACGCCCGGGTCAACAAGGGTGAGTCGATCCGCGCCTTCCCGCTCTCCAACTGGACCGAGCTGGACATCTGGCAGTACATCTACCTGGAGCAGATCCCCATCGTGCCGCTCTACTACGCCGCCCCGCGCCCGGTGGTGGAGCGCGACGGCATGCTGGTGATGGTCGACGACGAGCGGTTGCCGCTCGTCCCCGGCGAGGTACCCGAGGAGAAGTGGGTGCGCTTCCGCACGCTGGGCTGCTACCCGCTGACCGGTGCGGTGGAGTCCAGGGCCGACACGCTGCCCGAGATCATTCAGGAGATGCTGCTGACACGTACCAGCGAGCGCAGCGGCCGGGCCATCGACCACGACCAGGCCGGCTCGATGGAGAAGAAGAAGCGCGAGGGATACTTCTAATGTCACATCAATCTGCAATGATCGCCGAGGATATCGAAACCTACCTCCGCGAGCACGAGAACAAGGACCTGCTGCGCTTCATCACCTGCGGCAGTGTCGACGACGGTAAGTCGACCCTGATCGGCCGGCTGCTGCACGACTCCAAGATGATTTACGAGGACCAACTGGCCGCGATCGCCAGGGACTCGAAAAAAGTCGGCACTACCGGGGAAGAGGCGGACCTGGCGCTGCTGGTCGATGGCCTGCAGTCGGAGCGCGAGCAGGGCATCACCATCGACGTGGCCTACCGCTTCTTCTCTACCGACAAGCGCAAGTTCATCATCGCCGACACCCCGGGGCACGAGCAGTACACCCGCAACATGGCCACCGGGGCCTCCACCGCCAACCTGGCGATCATCCTGATCGATGCCCGCTACGGTGTGCAGACCCAGACCCGGCGCCACAGCTTCATTGCCGATCTGCTGGGCATCCAGCACCTGATCGTGGCGGTGAACAAGATGGATCTGGTCGATTACTCCCAGGCACGCTTCGACGAGATCGTCGAGGAGTATCAGGCCGTTGCCGAGAAGCTCCACGCCCGCGACATTCGCTTCGTGCCCATGTCGGCCCTCAAGGGCGATAACGTCGTCAACAAGAGCGAGACCATGGGCTGGTACGATAAGCCGGTCCTGCTGGAGCTGCTGGAAAGCGTAGAGATCAGCCACGATCACAACCTGCGCGACCTGCGTTTCCCGGTACAGTACGTCAATCGCCCCAACCTCGATTTTCGCGGTTACTCCGGGACCCTGGCTGCCGGCATCGTTCACCGCGGCCAGACCGTGAGGGCGTTGCCTTCCGGCAAGGTGTCCAAGGTGGAAAGAATCGTCACCTTCGATGGTGACCTCGAAGCCGCCTACCCGGGGCAGGCGATTACCCTCACCCTTGAGGATGAGATCGATATCTCCCGTGGCGACTGGATCGTCGCCGAAGAAGCCAAAGTGCCGCTGGCCAATGGCTTCGAGGCGGATATCGTGTGGATGCATGAAACGCCGCTGGAACCCGGCAGGCTATATGACCTCAAGCTTGCCACTCGGGCCGTGGCCGGCAAGGTCACTGCCATCGACTACCAGGTCGACGTCAACACGCTCGAGCATCGCCACGCCGAAAACCTCGATCTCAACGCCATCGCGCGCTGCCATATTGAACTGACAGCGCCTGTGCCCGTCGATGACTATCGCACTAGCCCCGGTACCGCCTGCTTCATCGTCATTGACCGCCTCAGCAACGTAACGGTTGGGGCGGGGATGATCCATCAGCCGCTGGATATCGAGCTGCCCTACGAATACCGCGAGCACGACAGCAAGGCCAACGTGGTGTGGAACCGCACCAGCGTTACTCAGGCCATGCGCGAGCAGCTCAACGGCCATCAGGGCAAATGTGTGTGGTTTACCGGGCTTTCTGGCTCGGGGAAATCGACCCTGGCCAATGCTCTGGAAGTGGAACTTAACCGTCGCGGCTATCACACCATGCTGTTGGATGGCGACAACATCCGCCACGGGCTGTGTAAGGATCTCGGCATGAGCGAGGAAGACCGCGCCGAGAACATCCGCCGCGTGGGCGAAGTGGCAAGGCTGTTCGCCGAGGCCGGCATCATTGTCATTACCGCTTTCATCTCACCGTTCCGCAGCGACCGCGACGCCGCGCGGGCTCTGTTCCAGAACGGCGACTTCATCGAGGTATATGTCGATACTCCGCTGGATATCTGCGAGCAGCGCGACCCCAAAGGGCTTTACCAGAAGGCACGGGAAGGCAAGATCAAGGATTTCACGGGCATTAACAGCCCCTACGAGGTGCCCAAATCAGCGGAGCTGACGGTCAATACCGTAGAACTGAGCCAGCAGGAAATCATTGGGTTGTTGCTGAAGCAGCTATAATTCAGCTCTTGGCTCGCTAATTTCTCTCACTCTCTCAACAAGCAGTCTTTTGCCCCCTATGTCCATCAAGACTCTCTGCGTGTTCGGCACGCGTCCTGAAGCCATCAAGATGGCACCTCTCGCCCTTTCTCTCGCCGTCGACGAGCGCTTCGATGCCAAGGTGTGCGTAACCGGGCAGCACCGGGAAATGCTCGACCAAGTGCTGGAACTGTTCGAGCTGGAGCCGGACCACGACCTGAACATCATGAAGCCGGGGCAAGACCTCACCGACGTAACCACGTCGATTCTGCAGGGCATGAAGGGGGTTCTCGCCGAAGAGAAGCCGGATATCGTGTTGGTGCATGGGGATACCTCCACCACGCTTTCCGCCACATTGGCTGCCTACTACCAGCAAGTGCCGGTAGGGCATGTGGAAGCTGGCCTGCGCACCGGCAATCTCTACTCGCCCTGGCCGGAAGAAGCCAACCGCAAGCTGACCGGGGCGCTGGCTGAATTGCACTTCGCGCCTACGGAACGTTCACGGCAGAACCTGCTAGAGGAGGGGGTGGCGCCGAGCAAAGTATTCGTAACTGGGAATACCGTCATCGATGCGTTGCTCGACGTAGTCAAGAAGCTCGAGAACAGTGCCTCTTTTCAAGAGCGCTTTACCGAGCAGTTCGGCTTTCTGGATGCCAGCCGCAAGCTGATCCTGGTAACTGGGCATCGCCGTGAAAGCTTCGGCGGCGGATTCGAGCGTATCTGCCAGGCGCTGCATGACGTGGCGGCGCGCCACCCAGAGACCCAGATCGTCTATCCCGTGCACCTCAATCCCAACGTGCGGGAGCCAGTCAACCGGCTGCTCTCCGATATAGACAACGTGCACCTGATCGAGCCGCTGGACTACCTGCCGTTCGTCTATCTGATGAACCGCGCCGACCTGATCCTCACCGACTCCGGTGGCGTACAGGAAGAAGCCCCTTCCCTCGGCAAGCCGGTTCTCGTCATGCGAGACACCACCGAGCGGCCGGAGGCAGTGGATGCCGGCACCGTCAAGCTGGTAGGCACTGATGTGGAACGTATCGTCACGGAAATGCATACCTTGCTCACGGACAAGGTTGCCTACGAAGAGATGAGCTACGCCCATAATCCCTACGGCGATGGGAAGGCGTGTCGGCGCATCCTCGATGCCTTGGCTGGCCTGAAGTAAGCCTCGCTTCACGAGCACCTTTCCTCGATTTTTGCTGCTATTGGATAAACTATGAATTTCAACACGATTTCCGTTATTGGCCTGGGCTATATTGGCCTGCCGACCGCTGCCGTCATCGCTTCCCGCCGCAAGAAAGTGATTGGGGTAGATGTCAACCAGCCCGCTGTCGATACCATCAATCGTGGCGATATCCACATCGTTGAGCCAGAACTGGATATCGTAGTGCATGCGGCAGTAAAGGAAGGGTATCTGCGCGCTACCACCGAGCCGGAGCCGGCGGATGCCTTTCTCATTGCCGTGCCCACTCCGTTCAAGGCCGAGAATGGCAACGATCACGTACCCGATCTCAGCTATATCGAAGCAGCAAGCAAGAACATCGCCCCGGTGCTGAAGAAAGGTGACCTGGTCATCCTCGAATCTACCTCTCCGGTTGGGGCAACCGAGCAAATGGCGGCATGGCTGGCGGAAGCCAGGCCGGATCTCTCCTTCCCACAAACCCATGGGGAGGATTCGGATATTCGTGTAGCCCACTGCCCGGAGCGTGTACTGCCCGGCCATGTGGTGCGTGAACTGGTGGAAAACGACCGAGTGATTGGTGGCATGACGGCCAAGTGCTCGGAAGCGGCTACGAAACTCTACAAGATCTTCGTGGAAGGGGAGTGCATTACCACTACGGCACGTACTGCCGAAATGGCCAAGCTCACCGAGAACAGCTTTCGGGATGTAAACATTGCTTTCGCCAACGAGCTTTCTATCATTTGCGATAAGCTCGACATCAATGTGTGGGAATTGGTCCGTCTGGCCAACCGGCATCCGCGAGTCAATATTCTGCAGCCAGGGCCTGGTGTGGGCGGCCACTGTATTGCCGTTGATCCTTGGTTCATCGTGAGCGAAACGCCGGAAGAAGCGCGTCTGATTCGTACCGCGCGTGAAGTAAACGACGGCAAGCCTCAGTGGGTGATCGACAAGGTCAACGAGGCCGTAGGTAAGTTCCTGAGCCACCATCCTGACAAAACCGCCAAGGACGTTACCATCGCTTGCTTTGGCTTGGCATTCAAGCCGGATATCGATGATCTGCGTGAAAGCCCTGCGCTGAAGATTGCCGAGAATATCGTGTCACGGCATCCTGGGCGAGTATTGCTAGTTGAGCCAAATATCGCTGAGCTTCCGAAAGGAAAGGCGGTGGGAGGCAATTTGGTCGATCAGCAGCTGGCACTCGAGATAGCCGATGTCGTAGTACTGTTGGTGGATCACAAGTCTTTCAAATCCATATCATCCGCTCATGTAAAGCTTGATTACCTTGTTGATAGTCGTGGAGTGTGGGAAGTCAGATAGATATTTTGTGGGTTTCATGAATATTCAATATATTAAGATTTGAGAGTATAAGGATGATTTCTCAACAAAATGCCTTCGGCTTAGGAAGAAGAAAAATAAAAAATATCTCTCAGAGGCTTGGGCTTTACCCGTTTCTGTTAAAGGTCAAGAGGGTTTTGGCTAATGGGAAAAGAGTGGCAAGGTCGCCTTCGCTCATATTTAATAAATTAAATGAAATAAAGTATCGTTCGTCTTTCAGAAGGGCTGTTAATCTATTCTACAAGAAGGGAAAGTTTAGCGCCGCGTACACTGTGTTAGAAGATCTACAAAAAAGTGGAGCTATCTTTGATAAAAAGAATCTTGAGCTTTTGGGATTGGTCCAAGGATATATTCGCCTTGCAAACGGGATGGCTATACCTCCTCGACAGCCCAACCCAGGCTTGATGACACGCCGTCAGCATATTCTCTACTGTCTACACCAATCAGTGCCTCACGCCACCAATGGCTACTCGACCCGTTCGCATGGTGTGGCAGTAGGCTTGCAGCAAGCAGGTTGGAAAGTATGTGCAACTACTCGCCCTGGCTTTCCTTGGGATACCGGCATGGAGGGGTTGAACAAAGGCTACCATAAGGAAGAAGTGGAGGGAGTCAGCTATACGGCGGTGTCTGGATGGAACCTAGCCAGGACGCCATTGGATTACTATCTAGCTGAAGCGGCTGACCACTATTTTCGCGAGGCGCAGGTTAGTGGTGCCGAGCTTGTTGTTGCCGCCTCCAACCACATTACTGCACTGCCCGCCTTGGTGGCAGCCCGACGTTTGGGGTTGCCCTTCGTGTATGAAGTACGTGGCCTTTGGGAAGTAACGCAGGCTTCCACCCAGCCCGAGTGGGCCGGCTCTGAGCGCTACCAGTTGATGCGTAAGTTAGAGAAACAAGCAGCATTGGAAGCGGATCTGGTGATTACTCTCACCGAGGAGCTGGCGGATGAACTTGCTAGCTGGGGGGTGGCTCGAGAGCGTATCGAGGTGGTGCCTAATGCGGTCAATGCTGAGCGATTCCTGCCCATGGCGCCGGACGCCACCATTGCCAAGGAGCTTAACCTAAAACCCGGCGTGCCGGTAATCGGTTATGCGGGCAGCGCTGTGGCTTATGAAGGTTTGGAGTTGCTGATGGAGGCGATGGCCCAGCTCAAGCAGAAAGGCCAAGGTTTTACTTTCGTTCTGGTAGGTGATGGCAAGATCATCAACACCGTCAAGGCCAAGGCCAAGGAACTAGACATCGAAGCGCAGTGCCGCTTTACCGGTCGGGTTCCCTTTGAGGAGGTGCCACGCTATCTCTCCTGTATGGACATTTTGCCAATTCCTCGGCTGTCGTCGGCTGTAACCGAAATGGTCTCTGCTCTCAAGCCGCTGGAGGCTATGGCCATGGAGAAGGCCTTGGTACTTTCGGATGTATCGCCTCACAAGACAATGGCTGGGCCCAACGATGAGCGTGCCCGATTATTCACCAAAAACAGCGTCGAGGCCCTCTGCGAAGCGCTACAGCAACTGATCGATAGCCCCGAAGAGCGTAAACGTCTAGGCAAGGCTGCACGTGCCTGGATCGAGCAGGAGCGTACCTGGAATCACGTAACGCGACGATATGCCGAGGCTCTGCAGCGATTGCGTCGTAACGCCGCAGTTACTGCCGAGACTCAGTTTGCCGAAGCAAAAAAATTGGAGCAGATAACGCTGGGCCTGATCGCCGATCAGTTCACTACCGATACCTTGGCCAGTGCCGTTAAGGTAGTGCCGCTGTCGCCTCAGAATTGGCGGGAAGAGCTGGAAAAACAGCCCATCGACGTGATATTTATCGAATCTGCCTGGAGGGGCAATAACGGGCAATGGCACCGTAAGGTGGGCTACTACTGTGACGAAGAATTAAATACGCTCAGCGAACTACTTAATCACTGCCGTGAACAGGGTATTCCTTCTCTTTTTTGGAACAAGGAAGATCCAGTTCATTTCGAGCGTTTCCGTAAGGCGGCCAGCCTGTGTGACCATGTATTCACTACAGACAGTCGCAAGATCATTCCCTATCTCTCGACTCCAAGTGCGGTAACGCAAACGGCAAGTAGCTGTCCTTTCTTTGCTTCGCCAAAGATTCACAACTTATTGCCTTCTACCCGCGACTGGCAGCCCACTGCGGCCTATGGCGGCACTTACTATGGTGAACGCTACCCGGAGCGCACCGAATACATGGACAAGATCATGAGTGCGGCGGCGCCCTTGGGCCTCACGATCTACGACCGCCAGCACAATGATCCAGAATCACCCTATAAATATCCTGGTGGCCTGAGCGACTATGTGGCTGGCAGTCTCAGCTACGAGGAGATGATTCAAGCCTACAAGGCTCATCCAGTTCAAATCAACGTCAATTCTGTGCTGGACTCCCCCACGATGTTCTCGCGTCGGGTAATGGAAGCGGCCGCCTGCGGTTCACCAATCGTCTCAGGTCCTGCTCTAGGCATGAACCACTACCTAGAAGGTGCTGGGAATATTGTGCGTACTGAAAGCGAAGCCGCTCAGGCACTGGAGAATCTGCTGCAGTACCCCGCTCACCGCTGGCGAGTGGCGCTGAAAGGCGCACGAGCGATTATACGTGCCCACACAACCCAACACCGTCTGGCTCAGATGCTGCGCACCGCTGGCATGGTGATAATGGCACCTGAACCCCCAATGTTGAGCGTCCTTGCTCCAGAAATCACCATGGCTGCCATGCAGCGCTTGCTCGCCCAGACGCTGCGCCCCCAAAGGGTGGTAGCCAGCCAGTGGCAAGCCGATACCCAGGTACGGTTGGAAGCCGCCAGCATTCAGTGTAGTACCCTCGATGATTATGTCACTACTGAGAATTCTCTCTGTCTGCTAGCTGAGCCACTCGCGCTGGAGGACCTAGAGCCGGAAGATCTGGAAGATTTAGCCTGGCCTACCCAATACGCACCACATACGCGAATCGGTTTTATCCGTGATACTGAATTGGCCGATGGCCAGTGGCCTGGTGTGGCTCTTGAAACCTCATCAATTGATACTGGCCTGCAGTTGGTTTGTTCCCCAGCGGGCATGGCTCTAAAGGCATTTTCTGACTGGGCTTCGCAACAGCCGACACTCGCGCTTCGAAAGCCTGGGCCCAACCATGAACAAGCACCCAATATCGCACCGGAGAAAACGGTGTTGATCGCGGGGCACGACCTCAAATTCATCAAACCCTTCTATCCCTATTTTACAAAAGCGGGAGTTCGCGTGCTGCTTGACTTTTGGAAGGGACATAATAAGCACAACGAGATCACAAGTAAGCGTTTAGTCTACCAGGCCGATACTATTTTTTGCGAATGGATGTTGGGCAACGCCATCTGGTACGGCAAGCACAAGCGGGAAGGGCAGAAACTGGTGGGGAGACTGCACCTGCAGGAAATCGATCATGCCCTGTTCCCGAAGATTCCCTTTGAGGCCTTCGATACCGTGATGTTCGTGGGCCCCCATATCCTGCGCCAAGGGATTGCTAAGAACCCGGTACTCAAGAAAAACGGCATAGTGGTCTACAACGGCGTCGACGTGGAAGGCCTGCAGTCGGTACCTCGTAAACCCACCAACGGCAAGGTGCTGGGTTTTGTAGGTATCGTGCCGCAGCGTAAACGCTTCGATCTGGCTTTGGATATTCTTCAAGAACTACGTAAGGTAGACGACGGATATATTCTGAGGATTAAGGGAAAGCGCCCCGAGGAGTACCCTTGGATGGCTAACCGACCAAACGAGATGAGCTGGTATGAGGCACAGTATAAGCGCATAAAAGAAGATTCGCTTCTTGAAGGTGCGGTTTACTTCGATCCGCATGGGAACGACATGCCAGAATGGTACTCTGGAATCGACTATGTACTTTCCACTAGCGACTTTGAAAGTTTTCATTTTACTATCGCTGATGGGATTGCATCTGGAGGCTCCCCCATAATAATGAATTGGGAAGGCTCTGGAGAAATATATAAAAAAGAGTGGGTGGTTGAAAGTGTGCATGAAGCTTGCTCTTTAATAAACAAAGGCCAAAAGTGTTGTCGTGAAGAACTGGCGTTATTTTCGCAAAGATTCTCAATGGATGTGATATCAGGTAAGATTTTTGAGCAGCTTTAATTTGTGAGGATTTCCATGAAAGCATTGAATGAATCTAAAAACTATTTTATCTGTAGCACTCAGCGAAGCGGTAGCTCCTACCTCTGCCATTTATTAAGGGCTACTAACGTCCTTGGTAGGCCAGGAGAGATATTTGGTAAAGCTAAAGCGATTTCCAATATAGAAAGAAAAATAGGTATTAGCTCGGAGAACTACGAGTTATTTGCTAAAGAAGTTTTTCGTCATTGGAGATCTAGCAATGGTGTTTCTGGCGTAAAAGTCCATTACCATCAGTTTGAAGAGCTTGTTTCAAAGGTAAGACTGGGGAAAATATTTCCAAACATTAAATTTATTTTTATTGACAGGGACGATGTTGTTGCTCAAGCAGTGTCTTTGTATAAAGCTAGGGTTTCTGGAAAATGGTCCTCGGACCATAATGCTATTCGCGAAGCAGTCTATTCCTATAAGGAAATAAAGAGCTGTTTAGACATACTGGTATCCGAAAAAAATAAATGGAAGGCTTTTTTTTCTGTATGTGGGATCAATCCCTTACGGATTAGTTATGAAGAGCTTGAGGTAGCACCCGAAAGAAAAGTTTCTTTAATATGCAGTTATTTAAATGTTGATGTCAAAGAGTTCAGTGCTGAAAACGCTTTAGAAGTAAAAATTAAAAAGCAGCGGGACGTGGAAACAAAGGAATGGATAGATAGATTTCGGCAGGACAGTATTAATGATTGGTTTAAAACAAATGATTAACTAAAAAATATTTTTATGGCTGATCCTGTTGCTTTATATTTACTAACCGCTATGACATTATTCATGGTCAGAGTAATAATATAAGTTGAGACTTTTATTTATGAGTAAAATTACAGCTAATATTTTGCTGCAATGTACTGCCGAGGAAATCTATGCAGATGTAAAAGCTGGATATCTTAGCCCTCAAATATTGTTTCGAGATGCTAGAGAAGTAATTCGTCCTAAATTTGATTCTCATGATGACGTTCTAGAGAAATTCCTCAGTGATAGTTTTTCTTTACTCGATAATTGTGTTGAAACAAAAGAAATAAAAAAACTAATAATCGAAGTTTCTGTTTTGGTGAATGCGGGCTTGTATGGAAAATCTGTTTGTTTGGATAATATATTGAAAATAGACAATTTTTTACGGAAGGAAGAAAGGTGTTCATCGTCTTGCTTCTCTGGTGGAGTGATTTCTTATGTGTTAGGTGATTATAAGACAGCAGAAAAAAAATTCATGGAATTTGACTGTATAAAACCGGAAAAAATATTATATCACCAAACTGCAGCTCCAGCATTCAGAGATAGATCATATTGCCCACAGCCGAGATCTACTGACTCAGCTGGAGAAATAAAATGGTGTAAAAAAGCTGAACCTAAAAATATTACAGTTCTTGTTTCTTGCGATATAGGTTATTTTGTTGCGTATGGTAAAAATTATATCGATACAATCAAAAAATACAATAGCGATTTAAATGTACATTTTCATATTATTAATCCTATAGAAGATATTGTCTCTCAGGCAGATTTTCTAACTCAAACTTGGATAGGTTATTCTACGGAAAAGGTTGATTATGGTAATGTAAAAACCTATAGTTCTTTGGCAAGATATATTATAGCGCCAAGTGTAATAGAGCGATATGGTAATTCAGTTTTTATATCTGACATTGATCTGCTTGTTGAGAAAAATCCGCATTTTTTATCGTCATCTTGTAGGAATTTAATAGGGTTGTATATCGGAAGAAAGAAGGCAAGGTATTTCCCTTGGACTGCTATAAAAGCTGGGGCAGGTTTTTATCCAAACGAACAGAAAAGCATTGCCTTTTTGAAGACAGTAGGCGATTTTATGTTGGACATGTATTCAGCAGGAAATGATGGCTGGATGCTAGATCAAGTTGCCCTTGAATTCTCTTTCCGTCTCCACAGCAACTTAGAATATTTGGATTTAAAGAATTTGGATTATCCAATTGGGCAAGTAAAAAACAGAGGGGGAATGAGAAGAATTGCTTCTGATGTTATCCGGAATGGGTTGTAAGATACTAATGCGGAGGAGTTAAATTTGTTCAAATGGCCAGATCAAAAAAAAGATGTACTTGGTTTCTTATCAGCGGGCAAAAAAACTGACTTTATAGTAGCCTTAAAAACCAAGAACGAAAGTGAGTTGTTAGAAGACTGGATAAAACACCATGGGGATATATTCGGAATCGAAAATCTCGTTATTTTTGATAACGATTCCGATGACATAAAAGTTTTGGATATTTATGAAAAATATAAAAGTAAAGTTAGGTGCATTGTAAAATATGATAATAGTCAGGGAAGCCATAATGCTATACACCACCCACAAAAATTCCCAGAACTGTATGAGATGTTATCGCAAAAATGCAAGTATTTTGCTCTTTTTGATACAGATGAATTTTTTGTTGGGGTGAAAGATGATAAATATTTCTCAGGAAAGCAACTTTATAGACTTTTGATAGAAGAAGCCAAAAAAAATAAATATAACAAAATTATTTTTTGCTTTTGGCTAAACAGCTTGCCTGGCTGTGATGGAATTTACGATGTAGGAAATAACTACATGAAGCTGGTGAATGGGGCAAAAAATGGAAAACATTTCGTCCCAAGCTCATTCTTATTGGACTTTCCTAGAGGACATAATAGTTGCGTTCCTAGAGAAGCAGTATCTGACTCCATTTCTACTTCTTTTTGGCTATTACATAAGCAGGCAGCTAGTTTTAAGCGAAGAATTAGAGTTAATTATAATAAAATCAAGGCAAGAAATGCGTTTTTGAAAAAATATGATTTCTTAGAAGTTTACGATTCGCCGAACATGAACATGGTTAAGGCGACCACAAGTGGTCCTGTAAAAAGTTATATGAAGCAAATCATTGACATGAAGGAAATTGTTGAAAAAAAACTTGAAATAAAGCAGGAGGGAGTTGCAAAGTTAAGTGGTGGAAAAATAAGTTTTGACAAAGAGATTGCTAGAAAAACTTTTCTAAAATTCCAGAAAGATAGAAAAGTCAAAGAGGCGTTAAGGGTTTTTTTCAGTGATCCTAGAACTTGTGCACTGAATAAATCTCCTATGATAGATATCGGTGTTTATGGTAAAGTGGATTTTTTTTCCGAGGAAAAAATTGAAGGATGGCTAATCGATACTATTGTAAAAGAACCTTGGTGCGTGCAAATGAAGCTAAATGGTATAGTATTTAAGGAGGCGAAACCTATTGCCCCGACGTTCATTAATCCTCTAGGTAGGCATGAAAAATGCAGCTTTGTTTTTGATTTTAATATCCATGAAGTCGCTAGTTTTTTAGACGGAAATGAGTTTTTCTTCGAGAGCAATTTTGTGACAATAGATATTGTTTATAAGCGTATTAATAAGAGACTAAAAAAAGGAAGGCACGAACTGGTGGTTATGGATTTTTAAATAAATTGTGAACAGTGATGTTGGCCATTTCATGAAACTTTGGAAACAAATTAGATTGGCCGCATTGATATTGATGGATGAATAAATTTCGACACTGATCCCGCAGCTTCGCACAACTGAGCGATCCCGATGCTTGCTAATGCTTACCTCGTAGCTTGTTTAATTTGTCAGCGTTATTTAAGTTCTAAGAGAGTTTTGTGTTAGCCAAATGTGTCTGGCGTAGCCACTCGACGAAGCCATTCTATTAAACAGAAACGCTGAACTGCACCGTCGGTGTGTTATACGACTTAAGAAAGACAGCGCATCACACATGCACGATCATGTTGGGCAGTTTGTTGATATGTACCCCCTGCATAGCGACTGAAGCGTTTATTACAAACGCATCTTTATTAAAGCAAAGAAAGTTAATGCGGTTAATTGAATAAAACCAATTCTCGAGGCTGGGAAAGTGATAAGTATAGAGCGTATCCGATTAGTGAAAAATATGCGAGAATTAGACATTGGGACTCATATATCATTGAAGTATGATTATATTTACTTTCAGGTAAGCAAGTCGGCGAGTAGTACTGTCAAATATTACCTGCAAGAGCTTGAGGTTCGAGGTACACGTCGTCGTGTCGAAGATGTCAATAACCGAAACCTATCGCCGCATATTTGGCCGAGTCAGTTGAAGGAGGAACATTTTCTTGAGCTGCTGGCATCGCCCGATATGCGCAAAGTTACCTTCGTTCGTAACCCGTTTTCGCGACTTCTTTCCTGCTACCTTCATCGCATCAAAGAATCACCTGGGTCTCCCAGTGTGAAAAATATAAAACGCTTCACCCGTAATCGCTTTGATGAGACCCTCTCGTTTGGCGATTTTGTTGAGATCGTGTGTGATCAGCCAAGTGCCGAGCAGGACTCACATTGGCGTGTTCAATCTGATGAAGTCTTATATGACCTTATCCCTCACTGGAGCTTTATTGGTAGAGTTGAGCGGATTGAAGAAGATCTTCCTAAGTTAATGGCGATACTTGACCCTGATGTGGCTGCTCCAACCAGTGAGCTTGAAGATTACTCACCCTCCGTAACTAAAGCAAGCAGTAAGCTAGCCGATTTTTATACACCTGAGTTTGAGAGAAAAGTGGTTGAGCGTTACAGAGCAGATTTTGAGAACTTCGGTTATGCCGTCTCCATTGAATTGGCTGGATAGTTTGAGCTGAAATTAAAGTTTTCATAAGAAATTGTTTATATGAATAATCTAACGATAAAGTCTGGTTCATCTCCTGAGTTAGAGTGCTGCGTTCAGAAGAAGCTTCAACAACTCTCGAATAATTCATCCAACTGTACGCTCGGTGAAAGGCTGTTCGTAAAGCAGCAGCTTGAATTGGCACCCTTCAAAGCCGTCAAGTTTTCTGGTTGGGGTGACTGGGAACAAGATCCACTCAACAATCGGAGCTGGCAGTGGCGGCTGAACTGGCTTTCGTTTCTTTCGTACCTTATTGCGTATCACCGCTCAACTGGTGATGGTGCGGTGCTGGACTTTGCCCGTGAGGCGATTCAATCATGGCTGGATACCTACCTGAAAACGGATACAAGCTATCCGTTTGAGTTTATCTGGCATGATCACGCCACAGCGCTGCGCGCTGAGCAGTTGGTACTGTTTCTCTATTACTGTCATGAGTACGCACCCGAGTGGGTTAAGCGGCACTGTGCTTTTTTGGCTTATCTAAAGCGGTCGCTGGTCATACATGGTCAGTGGCTGTCCAAAGATAGCTTCTATTCCGAGCACACCAACCACGGATTGGAGCAGGCGCGGGTGCTGCTATTGCTCGGTACCGTGCTAGAGGGAAGTCTGGCATGCAAATGGCAACAGGTTGCCGTCCGGCGAATAAGCAGTGAGCTGACCTTCTCGTTTACCGATGAAGGCGTTCACGTCGAGAATAGCCCGGCATACCATGTTTTCGTATTCAAGGTGTTCTTGGGCATCATCAAGGATTACCCAGATGAAGTGTTAGGGGGGCTAGCCAAGCAGTTCGACCAGTTCTCTGCCAAGGCGTTGAGCTTCATCACCCATATTCTGCGCCCAGACGGTAGGCTTCCTCCAATAGGTGATACCGAGCAATTGCCTACCTCTGATGCTTACGGAGATATGTTTGGCCATACACTGGAGTATCAATATTTTCTGTATGCGATGAGTCAAGGTAAACAGGGGTTAGTACCTCCTGCACTTAATCGTGTATACGCCAACTCTGGCTACGCAATCTTCCGTGATCAATGGCCATCCAAGGAACACTATCGCAAGGCCTTCCATCTGATCGCTAAGGTGGGCTGTTCCAGCCGTTACCACCATCAGCAGGATGAAGGTCATATCAGCCTTTACGCTGGAGGCGAAGACTGGCTGATTGATTCCGGCCTTTACAATTACATTAACAAAGATCCGGTGCGGAAGTATATGCGAGGCCGCCCTGGCCACAATGTGCCGATGATTTCACACGCCAACTATGCGAAGGAGTTTGAGCACCGACTGAGTGCCTGGCAGGTCGTGGAGCACTCGGAAACTGCTCCCACCCCCTACTTGACCATGAAGCTCGGTGTACTGCTCCCGGTTAAGCATGTGCGGCGAGTGGATTTCGATACTGAGACTAAGGTAGTGAGGGTAGAAGACAAGATCTCTTCCGATGACCACCAACAGCGCAATATTACTTTGCATTGGCACTTTCCCAAGGATAAGAGGATATTAATTGAAGGTAATCAGGTGATAGTGACTAGCCCTACTGGCAACCGGCTGAGGATTAATTTTGAAGGCGAGATTCCGGATAACCTTTCGGTGGTCAAGGGGCGCAAGGAAGAGCGCGTATTTAGCTGCGTCTCTTATAAGGCCAACCAAGTCGAACCCAGTCAGCTGCTACGTGTGATGTTCAAGGAGCGCATGGGGCTGCAAGTAGCCACACGTTTTGATTTTGATTTAGCTGATGAACAGATTGCACCACCAGCGGGAAGGGGCAAAACCAGTGTGAAACCATTGGCAACGTTGCTTGCCAGCTTACAAAAAAACAAATCCGTTCATTCGGCAATCTTGGGGAGTCACTCGGCTTACTTGGCGCTGGCCAGGATGCATCGTAATCAAGGGCTAGGTCATGTTAGCCTGCTGGTCGATGAGTCCGAGGAATACAGTGTAACTCAGGAGGAACTCAGTAAACACAACCTCATTGATAGGGTGACCTGTTACCCCTTAACGATTCCGAATACCGTGCAGGAAGATTTCAACAGTGCGGCTCTTCAGGAAGTGAAGGAGGTGGATCTACTCATAATTACAGGTACTGGTTTCTCGGAGAAGCGTTTGACAGCGGTTCTACTCATCACGCTACCAGAATTGCTGAAGCGGATGAATAACTCCGGAGAGGTATGGGTCAGTAACTCTCTTCCCGAGCCATTGAGGGCATTGTGTGAAACATGGAGCACTCGTACTGACCTACGGGTTACGGTTGTGACAGGATTGGATGAAATCGTTACAACTTCGCAGTCTTTTACGAAATCACGTCGGTTAATAAATGTCTTAAAGAATTTAATGTCAGGAAAATGAAAAATCTCTAATTCTGTCTATGAGCTTTTTTGAAAAATTCCGAGAACGTTTAATGTGAAGAATGCGGATTATGGTCATGTTTTTTCATTTGAATTCATTTCCTGCATGTGTATTCGAATGTGAATATACAACAATCCTGCGGATTTTCTAAAGTAAAATGTTGCGCAGACTTATTTTTATTTTGCACTGCGGTTGGGTTGGAGGTCAAAGTTTTGTTAGGGAAAATATTAGCTACCTTAAGATGGTCATTTTCTATTGGTAATAAATTTTTTCGGGTCGTGCCGGGAGTGACATTGTCGATAATTGCAACGACTTTGGTGTCTCAATTATCGATATTGTTGGCGTTCTTGTTGCCGTTGAAGATACTCATGTTGCTCGGGTCGACTGGTATCCCTCGCTATTTCCCTGCTTCCTTTGCTAATGTAGATCGTGACCTGTTAGTAATGGGCCTAAGCCTGTCGGCCGTCGGGTTCTACCTACTCTATTTTATCGCAGAGAAGATAATTGCTTCATCTTCGAACCGAGGTGCGGCATTGCTACTTGAAAGAAGCCAGAAGATCGCGCTTTTCGAAAATCAGGAGGATGTGGCTACACGGGGATATCAGCGTTACTCTCGCAGCTTAGCGGGAAGTGTTTTTCTTTTTTTAGTTGCTATAGTTATGGCTTGGTTATACCCCGAGTTGTTGGCTGTGTTGGTTGGCTATATTGTCGCGGCATTTGTTTTTCTTACCATGCTTTATGGCAAGGGTGGTAAATTGAAGGAGAGTCTGGATGAGGCACCCGGACGTATTATCACTAACGCGACCAGCATCGGCTTTCTGTTGACTTTTGGTTTCATGGTGGGGCAATTCTTGCTTGGCAACCCACCAGGGCTATTGGTCGCTATTATTTCGTTGATCCTGATGCGCCAAGGTTTTTCACGCATCACGGGATTAGTCAATGATTTGAAAGGATTATATGCCCAGCGCTTCAAGCTCAATGCTCTATTTTTCCATGGGCATGTGCTGGTAAACGAAGCGAAGAAACATGAGACTAATTTTTGGTCATTGCTTCAGTCCTCCCAGCGTGAGCAGTGGATATATGATGTATTGAAAGATGTGGTTTCGCAGCCTATTGAGAAAGTGAAGGTGCATTGGTGGCAACTGGGCGGGCAGGATGTAGCAGCGTTTCGCGTAAAGAGTTTCGATCACGAGGGTACGCAAGTTGCCGAGAATCTAGTGAAGCTATTCAACACCAATCGTAGCTCGCTGGCAAAGCATGAAGCTACACTGCTTTCTGGAAATACTCCACTACCAACACTCCCGCTTTTAAGCGTCGATGAGATAGAAGGATTACACTGCCATGTCTTTGAGTGGGTTCCTGCTAAAAAAGTACCTCAGAAGCAGGTGAAAGCAGCTAGGCAGCAAATGATCGAGATGCTATTGTCTATCGAACCTGAAAAAAACTTGGTTTCCCAGTTCAAGCGTTCACGTCCTCCCCTCTGGCAACGTGTTGATGACCGTATGCTAGAGCGCTTGCGGACGGTGGCAGAAATGCTTGGAGGGGAGCACACCAGCCAAGTGCAACTCTTTGGCGAGCAGCAGGATGCTATCATGAGCCGGCTCAGAGAGCTGCCACTCACACTCGTCAATCCGGACCTTCGGCCCAATGCCTTTCTCAAAGCGGAAAACGGCGAACTGCTAATGACGCATTGGGGGCGCTGGAGCCTGGAGCCGGTAGGCGCCAACTGGCCCGTGCAGCCCAGGCAGCTCGAACAACTTGCTTGTGCTTTGAAGGAGGCGAAAGCTTCACGTCGTGCCCTGCGAGATGTCAGGTCGGAGGATGCGTGCCTTGCGGCATTGATGTTTATGCTGGAAAAGCTATATGCCCGCCAAGACTTTGTTGAGGCTCTCAAGCTGATTCCCCGAATCTTAACATATCTGAATATGAGACCTCAGTCTTCCAAAGTCACAGCCTAATGATCTTAAGGAGTAAGATTTGCCTACTGTTTCCATGATTGTCTGGAATGAGTTCCTTAATGATGCACGGGTATTGAAGGAGGCACAAACCCTCCAGGCAATGGGTCATCAGGTCATAGTGCATGCACTGCATACACCCGGTACGACGGAAGAGCGAGAAATACTTGTCTCTGGTGTTCAGGTGGTACGTGTCTCTCGCAGCCCGCTGTGGAAGCTTCGCAAGCGCAAGCGTATAGAAGCCGAACGCAATGCCGCCAAGAAGAGTGAGAAGACAAAGTCGCAACCGCAGAAGGTTGCTGCTCCGCCACCGGAAACCTACATACGCCAATTACTCAAGCTGGTGGCTAGGTTATGGACCCATGCTGGGCTTGCCGCTCAGCTCGTGCGCTCACGTCCGGATGTCATCCATGCTCATGATGTCAATGTACTGCCTACTGCTTGGCTGGCGGCTAAGATTGCTCGTGTGCCCTTAGTTTACGATGCTCACGAGATCAGTACGGACCGGGAAGGGTACAAGGCATTTCGAGGGCTGGTAGGCTGGCTGGAAAAGAAGCTGATGCCTAAAGCGGCAGGCACCATTACCACTACGGATGCGCGTGCCAAGTTTTTTGCCCGTGCTTATGGGATACCGCGACCCTTGGTGCTGCAGAATCGTCCGCGGCTGGTGAAAGTGGAGAATTCGAACCGCATTCGTGAGGAGCTGGGGCTGGCTGAGCCTTGGCCGATCGTGCTCTATCAGGGTGGATTGCAGCCTGGGCGGGGGCTTCCTCGTCTGGTGGAGGCTGCTGCTAGTGTACCGAATGCCTATTTCGTGTTTATTGGGGGAGGCCGCCAAGCCGCTGAGCTGCACGAACTGACCGCCGAGTTGGGGTTGGAGGAGCGCGTGCGCTTCATTCCTACTGTTGCGCTCAGTGAGCTGCCGTCCTATACCGCCTCGGCGGATGTCGGTGTGCAGCCCATCGAGAACACCTGCCTGAACCACTTCACTACCGATTCCAACAAGCTCTTCGAGTACGTCATAGCAGGCTTGCCGGTTGTTGCTAGCCAGCTGCCCGAGATTGGTAAAGTGGTGCGAAACCATGATCTGGGCCTGCTCGTACCCCCTGGCGACACAGTAGCCCTGGCGACTGCCATTCGGCGCTTGGTGGAGTCAACGGAGCTGCGCGCTTACTACCGCGCCAAGGCAGAGCAGGCTGCTGAGTCGCTCAACTGGGAGACCCAGGAGCAGGCATTGGTGGAGCTGTATGAGCGAGTATTGCCCCGTTCACGGGTTGCCAAGGCAGGGCGTTAGGCTCCGTGAAATTGCTCCTGCTTGGGTTCTACTATCCGCCGGATATCAGTGCCGGTGCCTTTCGTACCGAGGCACTGGTGAATGCATTGGCATGTCGTTTGCCCAAAGGGGCGGAGCTACATGTCATCACTACGATGCCTGGTCGGTGTGTAGCTGAAGGTGACGCACCGCCTGCGGAGGAAACGCTTTTCTCGGGTAGCGTGAGAATCATACGCTTACCTGTTCCCGGCGGGCGTGGTATGGCCGCGCAGTCTCGCGCGTTTGCTTGCTATGCGCTTCAGGTACGTAGGTTGATCAAAGGCGTCTCGTACGATCTGGTGACCGCTACCTCATCGCGTTTGGTAACCGCTGTGCTTGGGCGATGGGTGGCAAGGCGATGCAACGCCAAGCTATATCAGGATATACGCGATAACTTCGTTGCTAACCTGCCTTACGTGCTACCTGGTGGCGTGGGCCGGCTTCTGGCGCCTATCTTTGGTTGGGTGGAGCGCTGGGCATTGAGCCGGGCCGACCGCATCAACCTGGTGTCGCGAGGGTTTGCTCCCTATTACGAGTCTCGTTATCCATCCCAAGATTCCACGTGGCACACCAACGGTATCGATCTTCCGTTCGTCGAGGCGGCCGAATCCGGCTTTTTCGAGCATGCGGATTACCACGGTACCAAACCGCTGAAGGTGCTCTATGCCGGCAACCTGGGGGCTGGCCAGGGGATCGAGTACGTGTTACCGAGTTTGGCCGAGCGGTTGGGCAAACGGGTTCAATTTACCATCATCGGGGCCGGGGCGGGACGAGAGGCACTGTGCCGTGCTCTGAATGAGCGAGGCATCAAGAACGTTCACGTGCAAGACCCCGTGCCACGCGAGACGCTGCTTGAAGCCTACCGCGCTGCCGATGTGCTGTTTCTGCACCTGAATACCCTGCCTTCGCTGGAGACCGTGCTGCCCTCCAAGCTGTTCGAGTATGCGGCAACAGGGCGCCCGATCTGGGCTGGACTGGCGGGCTTTCCCGCGCGCTTCGTCATGGAGGAGATAGAGAACGCTGCGCTATTCGCACCAGGTGATGTCGAGTCGGCTGTCGCTGCATTGGATCGACTTGAGTTACACTGCCGCCCGCGCCCGGCATTCGTAGAAAAATGGCGGCGTGACAAGATCATGGCCGACATGGCCGAGGAAGTTTTGGCTCTGGTGACGAATGAAACGTAAGTACGAGCGCCGGCACTCCCGCTGGTATGAGGTGTTATTGCTGGGGCTGGGCATTCACGTGCTGGTGGGGTTGCCGTTGGTCATCCTGCTGCCATCGCTGGAGCGTTGGGGCTGGGAGTTCTGGTTGTATCTGCCGGATGTCCGCAGTAACACCATTATCGCGGTTGGGTTGGCGTTCATGGCTTCCGCCCTGACGCTGCGTCGATTGGGGACCTACCCGGGTACCCAATTGGCGGCTTACATCATGCCGACGGTTTCTATTGCGTTCCTGATTGCCGTGGCATTGTTGTTCTTCACCCGCGAGGGCTACACCCGCCAGGTGCTGTTCGGTGGCTACCTTGCTAGCCTGGTATGGTTCTACCTGGGATATTCCTTTGGCCGTCGTTACCGCAAGCTCAAGCTGGCCTTGGTGCCGTTCGGCAACACCAGGCGTTTGCTGGGCACTAAACGTATTGACCTGCGCATGTTGGATGAGCCCGATCTGCGAGGCATTCGCTTCGATGGCGTGGTGGCCGATCTGCGCGCCGAGGATCTGCCGCCGGAATGGGAGAAATTCCTGGCCACCTGCACCCTATGCCATATCCCCGTTTACCACATTCGCCAGATCCATGAGTCGCTCTCCGGCCGGGTGCAGATCGACAGTCTCTCCGAGAATGAATTCGGTAGCTTGCTGCCTTCGTTGATATACCTGCGCTTCAAGCGATTCGCCGATACCATTGGCGCCATGCTTCTGCTGCCGATACTGTTGCCGATCATGCTGGTGACGGCGGTGATCATCAAGCTGGACAGCCCCGGTCCGGTGTTCTTCATGCAGCCGCGCGTGGGCTATCGAGCTCGGCCCTTCCTGATGTTCAAATTTCGCAGCATGTACCACGACATGAGCGGCGAAGACTTCACCATTTCCGAGGATGACCCGCGCATCACCCGGGTGGGCAAGGTGATCCGCAAATACCGCATCGACGAGCTACCGCAGATCTTCAACATCCTGAAGGGGGAGATGAGCTTCATCGGCCCCCGGCCGGAATCGGCTTCGCTCTCTGAGTGGTACGAAGAGGACGTGCCGTTCTTCAGCTACCGCCACGTGGTACGCCCTGGTATTAGCGGCTGGGCCCAGGTGGAGCAGGGCTACGCAGCAGAGGTCCAGGGTATGACCAAGAAGCTGCAGTACGATTTTTACTACATCAAGCACGTGTCGCTGTGGCTGGACGTGCTGATCGCCCTCAAGACGGTGCGTATTCTGTTCACCGGTTTTGGTGCGCGTTAGGTGGGGCGCGGGCGGTTGGGCATGGCAGGCTAGCCATGCACGCTGGGTCTGTTTCAGCCCGCCCTGCACCTTTGGCCCAGCGTTAACGTGGCCAATTGTCCGAAGTGGTATGATTTCTGCGAGCGCCTGCGGGCGCTCGCTGCGTTTATGGCTCGCTTGGAAGCGGGAAGGGGAGGCTGAGAGAAGTGTTCATACGAAAGCGAGCGATGTGGATCAACCAATGGGCCTTGTTTCTGGTACTGGTACTCCTCATTGCCACACCGATCCGTAGCCATGCCGTGGTCGCGGTGCTGTTGCTCTATTCCATCGGCTATCTAATAGCGAACCGCCACACGCTGACGATCACTCCGTTCGACTGGACGGTGGTTGCGCTACTGTTGCTATTCTTGTTTTCCCGGCTGCCTATCTATTTCTGGGCCGATCAGGAGTCCCGTTACCTGGCTCCAGGCGCGCACATGGCCGCTTTGGTACCCATCTACCTGATGCTACGCCACCTGCTGGTCCCGTCTGACTTGCCTGCTTTAAGGCAATACATGGAAGCGGGCCTGGTGCTGGGCTGTCTTGGTGCACTGGCTGTTGCGCTTTATCAAACCCAGGTATTGGGGAGCTACCGTGCCGACGGATTCCTGTTCAGCATCAACCTGAGTTACCTCAGCTGTGCCATGGCTTTTCTGGCAGCCTGTTTAATCCGTGGCAGCCGCCATAAGGCATGGCTGTTGGCTGCGGCTCTGGCCGGTGCCGTGACTTGCGTGCTCACGCTAGCCAGGGGGGGCATTCTGGCAATGCCTATCCTGCTGATAGTGCTCTTGATGCTGAATATCGACAAGATTGGCTGGAAGATCTTCGCTAGCGGTATTGCTGCCTTGCTGCTGCTGGGCACGGCGAGTTATGTCACGCTGCCCAGCGTACAGGATCGGGTTGCCTACACCATCGCCGAGTTGGATAACCTGTCACAGGGTGACATTGAAGCTGCGGTATCCGCTGGTGGGCGTTTGCAGCTCTGGACTGCGGCTTCTCATGCTTTCTTGGCCCGTCCACTGATCGGGCTTGGCTATGAGGAGCGCGAAGCGCTGAATGCGCAGTTGGTAGAAGATGGAGAAATAACCGAATGGGTACTCGGGGTCAGCCGGGGCCATGCTCATAGCCAGTATTTCGAGATGGCTGCCACGGGTGGTGTCTTGGGATTGGTGGCGCTGTTTGGCTATTTGGTCGTCCCGGGTATTTTCCATTGGCGGCTGTGTCGGCAGGACAGCAGCAATATCTGGTCGCAGGCAGCATTGGTGTTTACGCTAGGGTTTGCCTTGTACAACCTGACAGAAGCGGCGATACACCATGAAATGATGACAATTTTCTACACCTACATGCAGGTGACGCTATTGGCGATGGCGCTCTTGCATCGGAATCAGATGTCCGAGAGGCAATGAGGGGGTCGGTACCATGCATTGCCTCTGGGTGTGCGGAGCCTCTACCATAGGCATCGTAGCTAGGCGGCGCACATAAAGTACGCCGCCTTCTCTCATTAACCGATGCGAAGATGACGGTCTAGCAGGGTGAGGTAACGCTCTTGTGTTGCCTCTTTATGCTCGGCCAATGCGCGGCTTCTGCTCACGATGTTGCCAATTGAAGCGTCAATCGTTTCTTTTACCTGCTCATAGGGGTCGTCAATAGCTATCATGTCTGCAAGGAAGCCTTTTACTGTGGCCGCTCGTCTATCATGAGCAAGCATGATGCCTGGGATTCCCATGGAGGCCGATATTCCGATACCATGGACACGGTAACCTATTACCAGATCATAGCGATTATAAATATCCAGATAATCTTTGGCGTCGTAGGAGTATCGAACGGTTTGATCACCGAAGTCCTTTCTAAAATGAGATAGCTCGTCTATGTAGTGTGAGACAAACTCTATTTCGTATTCGTCGCCGTAATCATCAAGTAATTTTTTGTAAATATTCATCATGTACTGGTAGGTATCGCTAGAAACGTTGTTGCTGGCAACCGCGTCGTTCGTGCCGTACATTAAGCCGATTCTTTTGACTTTATCTACCAATCTTCCGCTTTTGCTAGATAGCAAGGCAGGGCAAGGTAGCTGATGGGTTTCTAGCGGTTGCAGCCCATCATGTGTGTCAGTATCTCTTGTGGTTATTAGCGAAGCTCGTTTAAAAACTTCTTGTTCTTCCTTGGTGAAGTGTTCGTCATTGAAGCTGAATTTCCCGCTGGTCCCCAAGCCAAGAAAAATGGTAGGAAGATCGTATTCGAGAATGGATGAATAGAGCTTGACCATGCGTCTGCCTCGCCACTCGGGGGAGCCAGCGAAGACTACCATGTCAGCATAATCCATAGGCGGCCTTTCTTTGACCGAGTTGTCGAGAAATTTCTCAACTAGATCTTTGCCGGCCGCCTTGTCGATGGCTTTGATGATATCATACTTACGGGCGCGTCGTGTCTGCGGGTTTCGGTTGTAAATGATGGGATTAAACTCACCGAGGTATTGCTGAAGCAGGTTGATACACCCCATGAGAATAAATTCGTCGCCAGGATTCCACTGGCGGGTGGTCGAAAAAACGATATTCACGTCTATGCTCCTGGTTGGGTAGCCAAGGTCGTTACGGCTCGGTTATCGGGAGCGATGTGATGTGCTACCCTGAGCCATTTCCGGGTGCGGCAAGCCTAACGAAAAGTTCTTTCCGTTGCCAGTGTGGCCAGACGCGAGGGGGAGTGGTGGGATACCTTATCAGAAAAGGGTTGAATGGGGTCCGGTCGAGCCGAGATAGGCTTCGCATCGCACTGATTCGACGGCTTTTTGATCGTGAAAAGCTGGCCGTTGAAAGGCCCTCAGAGGTTCGCAAGGTGCTTTTCATCCGGTGGGATGCCAAATGGGGCGATTCGGTAGTGTTCTCCTTCGTGCCCAGAGAGCTGCAGCGGCAGGGCATTTCGGTGGAAGTCATCGCCACAGCCGATATGGCACCGGTATTTCGCGATCAGTTTGGCGTGGATACAGTGCACGTAACGAAGAAGCGTGCTGGCTACGGCGAAATCCGGCAGCTAGCCAAGCGTATTGGTCAGGTCGATCTGGTCGTGTTTTTCAGCCATTTGGCTAACCATCGAGCGCTCTACCTGCTGAGTCAATTGCAGGCCAGGCATGTTGCTAGCCTGGACGATAGCGTAGGGCTGGTCGATCTCAAGCTGGGAGAGGCTACTCGAGGGCGTCATTTTGCCGAGAAATATCTGACACTGCTCGAACGCTGTGGCGTACAGGGGGCGGATACCCAGTACCTCGTCCCCCGTAACGAGCAGAGCGAGGAGCGGGTGGCTACCTTTGTGAGAGGTCGACGTCCCTTCATCTGTTTCAACGCTTTCAGCAAGGGGCGTGCCCGTACTCTCACGTTCGAGACTAGCCGGCAACTCATCCCCATGCTGCTTGAACGACTGCCTGGGCACGACGTATGCGTATTATCCGCTCCCGGCAAGCAGCAGGAGGTCGAGGCACTGTGTCAACAATGGAGTGAGCGAGTCTTTTCGTTGCCCGACACGCAGAGCGTCTATGACAATATCGCGCTTATCGCCCATGCCGATGCCCTGGTGTCGGGTATAACTGCTACGGTTCACATAGCTGATGGCTTGGGTGTGCCCTCCTTTGTGCTGTTCCCCTATGATCCGGCCGATCGCGACGATTGGCACAGCCGGCACCCGCTGTCGGTTAATATGTTGGCACAGCCTAGCGAGCCGCTGGATGTCAATCAGTTAGACTGGGATGAGGTGAAAAAACAGTTGAGCTGGTTTACTAGTGAGCTGGGAGTTTCGAAACTAGATCATAGCTCTCCGGAACCGTGAGGGCTGGGGCATGTCGTAGCTGGGGTATCCATGAAGAGGGGAAGCGAGTGAACAACTTTGGCGTACTGGCCTTTGCCAGGATGGTGAAACTGCTGGCCAACGTGACCAAGCTGGCTTCCTACGGCTTCCATTTTCTCTTTCCCAACAAGCGCTTCACCATTCCCGAGCGTGCCGCTCCCTGGTGGAGGTCGAAGCGCGCGGCCGAGGCCAAGGTGCCACGCATCCTGTGGCAGACCAACTTCACCGACAAGGCTACGCTACCGGTCTACCTGAACTATCTGTTCAACCGGCTGATGGCGCCGAGCTTCGAATATCGCTTCGTGATCACCGAGGCACGGGCCGCGTTCATCGAGCAGAACTACCCGGCGGATATCTTTGAAGCCTATTCACGCTTGCAGGTGGGCGCGGCCCAGGCCGATTTTTGGCGCGTGCTGGTGCTGCAGCGGCACGGCGGGGTCTACATGGATATCGACGGCCACGCCGTTTGGCCGCTGGCGCGGATCGTGAAGCCGGAAATGGAGGAGTTGTTCGTCACCACCAAACGGGGCGACATCAGCAACTACTTCATCGCCAGCAAGCCCGACAACCCGCATCTGCACGGGATCATCGAAGCCATCTGCGCCAATATCGAGAGCGAGGCCGACAAGAACATTTTCGAGCTGACTGGCCCGGGCGTGTTCAACAAGATGTTGCCACGCGATGAGATTCCAACCGCTTCCTACCGCTATACCTGCAACCAGGGCAACTTCACCAACGAGTACTTCCAATACATGGACAAGCCCCAGGGCAAGTGGACCCGCGAGCAGCACAAGATCGACGTGGTGCGCAAGCGCGAGGCGGTGGAGTAGGGCACCGCTCAGCCGAATGACGCGCGAGTTCTATTTGAGCCCGCCGATGCCGGTGGGACGTATTGCGTGTTTTAGCAGAACCTGTTGACGCGGCACGAGACCAACCTTGAGGCCCAGCGGGCGGCAGACGTGGCTTGCGCTGTTGAGGAAGCAGTGCCAGCCGGCCCATGCCAGGAGCATGGCCGGGCCGGCATGGTGTGGTTGCCTTCAAACGGTTGGAGGTTCGCCCAATATATCGACCCCAGTGCCCAGCTTGGCTTCGATGGCTTGGCCGATGGCCAGCAGGCGCGCATCCTGCCAGGGGCCGGCGAGTATTTGCAGGCCCACGGGCATGCCGGCGTCGTCTTGGCCGACCGGCAGCGTCAGGCCGCACAGTCCCATGAAGTTAGCCATGACGGTGTTGCGCAGAGCCTTCATGTTAGCTTTGGGATAGGCCCCTTCCGGCTGCAAGCTCTCGAGTGTCGGTGGGGTGATTGCCACGGTGGGGGTCAGTACGGCATCTACCTGGCTCATGCACTCGGCTGCGGCCTGATAGAGGCGGTCGATCACTACACGACGGCGTACATACTCCCATGCGGGCATATCATCGGCGGCAGCGACGCGAGCGGCGACGTTGGGGTCCAGGGCCTCGAGCATGTCCGGAAGCTCCATCCGCAGGAAAGCGGCCAACTCCGCAGCGGCCAGGCCGCCTTGCTGGAACAGCTCGTATGCCTCGTCGGTTTTGGGCAGTTCCAACGTTACCATTCGCGCACCGGCAGCTTCCAACTGGCGAATGGCCTGCTGTACGCTCTCGGCGATGCCGGGGCTGCAGTCGTTCCAGAAGAAGCGCTGCGGGACACCAAAGGTGAGGTCCGCAAGATTGGGAATGGCGGGGACCTTCGCGGGGCGGGGGCTCAAGCCACCGTCCAGGGCATCGAAGGCGTAAGCCAGGTCATCGACCCGCCTGGCCAAGAGCCCGGGGGTATCCAAGGTGGTGGAGAGCGGTACGATCCGTTCCGCCGGCCAGCGACCTGCCGTGGTCTTGAGACCGGCTACGCCGGTCATGCTGGCGGGAATGCGCACCGAGCCGGCAGTATCGGTACCCAGTGCCAGGCTGGCGGTACCGCTGATGAGCGAGACACCCGCGCCGGAGCTGGAACCACCCGGCGTGCGGTGGGTGTCACGATCCCATGGGTTGCGGGGGGCGCCCCAATGGGCGTTGGTGCCCAGGCCGCCGAAGGCGAACTCCACGGTGTGGGTCTTGCCCATCAGGCTGGGGAGTTGGGCCAGCAGAGTCGTCACCAGCGGCCCCGGTGTCTCCCAGTGCGGGGGTAGCCGGCGCGATGAGCCGGCGTAGGTGGGCAGCCCCGGTACGGCGTAGATATCCTTTATCGATACCGGGATGCCCATCAGTGCACCGCTATTACCTCCTTGGGCAATCAGGGCATCGGTGGCGCGGGCAAAGGCCAGGGCGGCCTCGCCCTGCCAGGTGAGGTAGGCATGGTCGTGCTTGCCTCGGCTGGCATAGGCCGCGCAGGCGGCTTCGGCCAGCTCGGTGGCGCTGAGCGTGCCATCACGCAGCGCGGCGGCCTGTTCGCGCAGCGGCCGCAGCAGGGGGGAGTGGGTCGTCATATAGGTATCTCCTGCCTAGTCACGGATCTCGAAGATGGCTTCCACTTCTACCGCGGCGTTGCCGGGCAAGGTAGCCACACCAATTGCCGTGCGGGCATGGCGGCTGGCCTCGCCGAACAGTGCGATGAACAGCTCCGAGGCACCGTTGATGACGAGTGGGACATCGTGAAAGCCGGGGGCCACGTTGACGAAGCCGTTCATGCGAACGCAGCGTACCACCCGCGTCATGTCGCCATTCACGGCATCGCTGAGCGAAGCCAGCAGGTTGAGCGCGCAGGCCTGGGCAGCCAGCTTGCCGGTTTCCAGGTCGAATTCCGCGCCGACCTTGCCGGGGTAGAGTACCTCGCCGCCGCGTTCGCAGATCTGGCCGGCCAGGAACAGTTGGTTGCCCAGGCGCGACCAGGGCCGAAAGGTACCGCGTGGCTCGGGAATGGCGGGTAGGGTGAGGCCATGGGTGGCCACGGCATCGGCTATGGTGTGCATTTGTCGTTATCCTGTTAGTTGTACGTTTAGTAGTACGTTCTCGACCGTGCTGACCAGGGCTCGCACCGCTAATTCAGCCTCGGCGCGTTCGATGTCTTCGTCGGGGTGATGGCTGATACCTGCCCGGCAGGGGGTGAACAGCATGGCGGTGGGGCATACCCGTGCCAGGTGGATGGCATCGTGAAAGGCCCCGGAGACCAGCTGTGGTGCGCTGGAGCAGTATTGCTTGACGGCGGAGTCGGCGAGTTCCACCAGAGTGGGGTCGAAGGCTACCGGTGCCACCCGAGACGCCACCTTCAGGCTGGCGCTGCAGCCCGACCAATGGTGCTCGGCCAGCTCATGAAAGGCGGCATCGAGTTCGTCGAGCACGGCCTGGCTGGGGTGGCGCAAGTCGATGGTGAAGCTGGCGCGCTGGGGTATGGTGTTGGTAGAGCCGGGCGCCACAGTGAACTTACCGATGGTGAAGCGCACCTGGTCGTCATGCTGGGCAACGACCTCCTTCAGTGCGCCGATCAGGGCGTGGGCGCCCATGAAGGCGTCGCGGCGCGCGGCTTCCGGCGTGGTGCCGGCATGATTGGCCTGGCCGCTCACTTCGATCTCGTACCAGTTGACGCCCTGAATGTCGCTGACGGCGCATACCGGTACACCTAGGCTCTCCAGCACCGGACCCTGTTCGATGTGCAGTTCCAGGAAGGCGTGGGGGACGTAGGGCTCGGGGCGAAAGGTGGTGCTCTCGGTTTCCTCGAGCATGGCGAGGCAGCGCTTCAGGGCATCGCTGAAGCGAATGCCGTCGTCATCGCAGGCCGTGATGATGCTGGTGACATCGCGCTGGCCGGCGAACCAGGAGGAACCGGAAGCACCGGGGGCGAAACGCGCACCCTCCTCATTGGTCCAGGCCACCACTTCGACGGGGCGAGCGTGCTCGATCCCTCGCTCCTGCAGCGTGCGCAGTACGGCCAGTCCGGCCACCACACCCAGCGTGCCATCGTAGCTGCCGGCACAGGGCTGGCTGTCGAGGTGGCTGCCGATGAGCAGCGGCGCCAGGCTGGGCTCACGTCCTTCCCGGCGCAGAAAGATATTGCCCATGGCGTCATGGTAGGCCTGGCAGCCGAGAACCCGGCCTTGTTCGATCATCCACCGGCGGGCGCGGTTGTCGTTGTCGTCCAGGGCCAGGCGGCGTAGGCCGCGAGGAGCGAGCGCGCCGATCTTGGCCTGCTCCTGAAGGTCGCTCCAGAAGCGCTCGCCATCGAGGCATTCAGCCAGTGTCATGGTCAGGTTTCCTTTTCATGCAGGCGCATCAGTAGATCAGCGAGGGCACCCAGGTGCTGAACCATGGCACGTAGGTGAGGATGATTAGGGCGATGAACATCAGCACGATCAGCGGGATGCAGGCGCGGAAGACCTCGATGAGTGACATGCGCGAGATCGCCATGGCCACGAACAGGTTGAGCCCTACCGGCGGGGTGATCATGCCTACCGAGAAGTTGACCAGGGTGATGATGCCGAAGTGTACCGGATCGACGCCGACCTGGGCGGCGATGGGCTGCAGCAGCGGCGAAAGCACGATGATGGCCGAGGCGCTATCGAGGAAGAAGCCCGCGACGATCATGACCAGGTTGAACAGCGCCATGACCTGCACCGGGTGATCGGTGAGCGAGAGGACCTGACTGGCCAATTGGGTCGGTGTACCGGTGATGGCAAGTAGCCAGGAGAAGGCTGAGGCGCCGGCGGTAATCAACAACAGCGTGGCCGAGGTCAGCCCCGAGTTGCGCAGGGTACCGAGCAGCTCGCGCCAACTGATGGTGCGGTAGACCACCATGCCAACGAACAGACCGTATATGCAGGCCACGGCGGCGGATTCGGTAGGCGTGAAGATGCCGCTGTAGATGCCGCCGAGCAGGATGACCGGCAGCCCCAGGCCCCAGGCGGCGGACTTCACTGCGATGGCGATCTCACGCAGAGTGGGGAACGGCGAACGCGAATAGCCCTTCAGCGACGAATAAACGATGCAGTAGGCGATCAGCAGCGAGGCGATCAGGATGGCAGGCAGCAGGCCCGCGGCAAACAGGCGCCCCACGGAAGTGCCGGTTACCGAACCGTAGATGATCAGCGCGATGCTGGGCGGCACGATGGGACCTAGGGTGCCGGCGGTAGCGATCAAGCCGATGGCAAAGCGCTTGTCGTAGCCGGCGGCCACCAGGGCGGGGAACATGATCGAGCCGATCGCCACCACGGTGGCGGGGCTGGAGCCGGAAATGGCGCCGAACAGCAGGCACGAGAGCACAGTGGCGGCGGCCAGGCCGCCCGGTACCCAGCCGACCAGGGCCTTGGCCAGCTCGATCAGGCGATTGGAGAGCCCACCAATGCGCATCAGCTCGGCGGCCAGGATGAAGAAGGGAATCGCCATCAGCGAGAAGTTGTTCATCCCCGTGAACATGCGCATCGGCACGATCACCGGGTTGGTGTTGCCGAAGAAGTCGATGGCCAGGAACACGGCGAATGCCAGTGAAGCGAAGATGGGCAGCCCCAGCAGCAGCACCGCGAAGAAGATGGGAAGCAGAGCCGTAATCATGTGGAACTCCAGTCGTCAGACGAGCTTGTCTTTTTCGGCGGCGAGCTCTTCGGCGAGGCTGACCGGTGGTTTGGTCCAGGCTTCGTGTATCACCCACAGGTAGCGCAGGATCAGCAGGACGCCGGAAATGCCGATGGGCAGGTAGAACCACGCCATGGGCAGACGCAGGGCGGCGGTGAGCTGGCCACGCCCCAGGGTGTTGAAGTAGAGCTGGAATCCGTAGTAGGCCAGGTAGCCGGCGAAGGCGATGCCGAGCAGGGCGGCGATGATGTGCAGCCAACGATTGACGACAGGCGGCGCGAAGGCATTCAGCACATCGACGGAGATATGGACGCCATGGCGTACCCCCATGCTGGCACCGACGAAACTCATGCAGATGATGGAGTAGATGACGACTTCCTCGACCCAGAAGATCGAGCTGTTGAAGCCATATCGATAGACGACCTGGATGGCGGTGAGGATGGTGGCGATCGACATGAACACGACCATTGCCATGCCCTCCAGGAAATCGAGGACCTTGTTGAGCGCTTCGAACATGGTGAGGCCACTTTGTTGGTATCGTAGGGGGCGAATAGAACGCACGGACGCCACAGTGCCAGCGCCGATTGCGCTGGACGGCAGCGTCCGTGCGGTCATGCGGGCATCAGTAGGAGATGCCGACCTCGTCGTATACTTTGTGCAGCAAGTCGGCAGTCACCACGCTTTCATACTCGCGGTGCACCGGCATGCTGGCTTCGATGAACGCTTCGCGGGCCTCGGGCGTGAGCTCGTTGATGGCGATCTCGTCCTGGATGGCCTCGAGAATGCGCTCTTCGTCTTGCAACGTCAGTTCACGCGCGTGGTCGCGGCCGTTGTCGAAGGCCTCGCGCATGACCTCCTGCAGGTCCTCGGGCAGGGAGTTCCAGGCATCGCTGTTGATCACAGCGGCGTAGCCGTGATAGGCGTGATTGGTCAGGGTGAGATAGTCCTGCACTTCGTGGAAGCGCATGGTGTAGATGTTGGCCAGCGGGTTCTCCTGGCCGGACACGACGCCCTGCTGCAGGCCGTTATAGACCTCGGTAAAGGCCATGGCCGTGGCGTTGGCACCGAAGTTCTGGTAGGTGGAGATGATGATCGGCGCCTGCATGGTACGCATGCGGATGCGCTCCAGGTCATCGGGACCTTCGATGGACCGTTCGTTGTTGGTCATGTGGCGGAAGCCGGCGCCCCAGAAGTTCACCCCGTACATGTTGTGTGAGTCCAGCGTATCCAGGATTTCGCGGCCCACGTCACCGTCCAGCACCTGCACCATGGAGTCGTAATCGGAAATCAGAAAGGGCAGATCGAGAATCTGCAAGCGAGGCTCGAAGTTGCCCAAGGTGGCGGTCGGCGGAATGCCGATGTCCACCAGTCCCATCTGGACCTGCTCGATGATCTCCACGTCGCCGCCGACCTGGGCGGCGGGGAGCACGTCGATTTGGATCCTGCCGTCGGACTTCTCTTCCACCTCTTCTTTGAAGCGCAGGGCTGCCTGGCCGTTCGGGGTATCCTCGATCAGCACGTGGGCGAAGCGGAAGGTGTAGTCGGCGGCCTGGGCCTGTCCCATGCCCAGGGAAGCGGCGGTAATGGCCATGACCAGCGTTGCTTTGCTCAGTTTGTTCTTCATCTTTCACCTCGTGATGGGGGTGTCGCTTATCGTGTCCTGTGCTTTTCGTTGCGCATGGCCCCGGCCGGAATAGGCATGGTTGCCATGCGGAAGGACCTCGTTTCCCTGCGAAATTCGCCCGAGGTCGGCTCCTGGCTGCTGTGCCGTTTGCCGGCGTTCAAGCGGCCAGGAGTTTCACTCTCTCTCCCAGTGGTCGTGCGCTGGGAGAGGCGAGCAGTACCGACAGTGCCAGGCGTGCCTTGCGAGCGCTGAGGCCGGTAACTGGCATGGCGCCCGCCGCCTGGAGGCTGGCGAGGCTGCCGGTGAATTCGTAACTGGTATGGACGGGACCGCTCGGACAGTTGCTGACCACGGCCACCGGGATACCGCGTGCGGTGACCCTGGCGATGGCTTCCATCCATTCCGGAGGTGCATGGCCACGTCCCAAACCGTCGATTACCAGGCCGGTTGCACCGCTTTCCACGGCCGCTTCGATCAGGCGCGGTGATGCACCGAGATAGGCGGGCAGTATGTCCACCCGAGGCAGCGGTCCTTCGACAGACAAGGGATATCCGGCGGGGCGAATGGGCCGCGCGGCCAGATGCACCTGTTCTCCATCGACGTAACCCAACGGCCCGGTTTCGGGGGAGGCAAACCCATGCAATTGGAAACTGCTCACCTTGCGTACCTGCCTGGCGGCGAAGATCGATTGGTTGAAGACCACCAGCGTGCCTAGCCCGGTTGCCTGCGGTGTGGCGGCGACCTTGAGGGCGTCTGCGATGTTGCAGAAGGCATCGGTACCCGGTTCATGAGGCGCGCGCTGTGAGCCTGTCAGTACCACGGGCTTGCCGTGGGGCAGAGTGATGTCCAGGAAGTAGGCGGTTTCTTCCAGAGTGTCGGTACCGTGGGTGATGACGATGCCGAGTACATCCTCCTGGGCACCGATGTCCTGGCAGGTTTCGTGCAGTTGCAGAAGATCGTCGCAAGTAATGGCGTTACTGGGTTTCTGAAGGATCGAATGCACCTCGACCTGTGCGGAGAAGGTTGCAGGAAGGTTTACCTGGGCCAGCAGAGTCTCGCCCTGTAGAGCGCCGGAGCGGTTGCGTCCCGAGGCATCTGGCTGGCTGGCGATGGTGCCGCCGGTGGCCAGCACGACGATTCTGCTTCTTGTCATTTCCGTGTCCGTTGAGTTGCAGAGCTAGCGTTGAGATTTTGCTCGTAAGACATCTGATGTCTGATGTCGGTCGTGATATGCTATGCAAACATTTGCTCCTAACGCAAGAGCGCGACACAATCGACGAGCGCTCACGCTTCAATCGGCGTCAGGAAGCGGTGTCCAAGTTATTGATGAAAATTAATAAAAGTGGAAAATCCGCTAACGAAGAACGAGAGACCCCATGAGTGCGAAACGCCAGCTCGCCGGCCGAGCCACATCATGCGACTCCTTTGGTAGTTCCATTGAGCGAAGCTCGGTTGCCATGCAATTGCTCGAGCGCATCAAGAGCGCCCTGATACGCGGCGAACTCAAGCCCGGCGACTACCTTCCCTCCGAGAGCGAACTCACCCATAGCCTGGGAATCGGCAAGTCGAGTGTCCGGGAGGCCATCAAGATGCTTCAGGCCATCGGCATCGTGGAGGTGCGGCGTGGGCAGGGAACCATGATTCGGCGTGAGCCGGGCGACCCCATCGTCGATCCGATGGCCTTTGGAATGATCCTGGCCCGCGGCATGACTCGGGACGTGCTCGAGTTTCGCCGCATGTTCGAGCCGGCCTATACCCTGCAGGCGATGCATAACGCCACTGAAGAGGATCATGCCCACATTCGCCGCGCCATTGAGGACATGGAGGCCGCCATAGCCAAGGGCGAGCAGACGTCACGACACGACGTGGCTTTTCATCGAGCTATCCTCCACGCCACTCACAACCCGATGACGATTCGAGTGGGTGAGACCCTGCTGCAACTGATCGAGGCGGCACTGGAAACCTCGATGCAGACCCTGCCCGAGGTGGCGCTGAAGGATCACAAGGCGATCTACCAAGCGTTCAGGCAGAAAGACAGCGAGGGCGTGCAGGTTGCCATCCAGGTCAGCAGCAAGAGCTGGGAGACCAACCTGACCTATGTGGACGAGAAGGCCGGAGGGTGAACCGCTCGCTCGAGTAGTGCCTGTTGACGCGGCGCGAGAGTTTGCGCGTCTTCATGGCGTGCACCAGGTCATAACAGTCTCCAGCGCTCGAGACGATGCTCCCTACACATCGAGCTCGTCGATCTGGCTGCTGGCCCGTTGTCTGATGAGGTGGGGAAAGGCACGCTCGACGGCTTGTGTCGTCGATAGTGCACGCAGCTCGTCGCGAAGCAGGGTAGCGATCAGGCGTGCCTGGGCCTCGTCCCGGTGACGTTTCATGGGTTCCCGGTCGGGCTGTTGGCTGACATGCCACTTGTGCAGCACGAAGGCGCGGGGATCGACGGTAGACAAGCGCAGCGGCATGCCTCGCTCATCGAATACGATGGCTTCGAAGTGTGGCGACGCTATAGCCCATTTCAGGGAGTCGATGCCTACCGGCTTCAAGTCGCCCGCCTCCAGATGATGCTCGAAGTCGCTCATTGCCATGGGGTCCGCGGTCTGCGTGATCAGGTCGATCATGTAACCCTTGGCGTTCGTGGCACGAAACTCGAAAGGAGACTCGGTGAGCGGCTCGAAGGTGCGATCGCTGGATTGCAGGACAGAGAGAAGGGTTTCCCCCTTCAGGGCCGTGACGATTCTCAAGCCCTGCCGAGCATCCATGAGTACATCGATATCGGCGGTCGCCAAATGTTCGGGCTCGATCAGCACGCCCGCACGGGCTTCATAGGCGTATAAGGCATTGGTACCGATTACCCGGAAAGGGATTTGCTTGCGTTGCAGTGCCCGTATCGCCCGGGCGCCGTCGATGGGGAATCGGTTCAGCCGATTGGCTCGGATGTAGGCGGCGTGCACCTGGAGCTGCTCCTTCAGCGACTGCTCCCGCGCCTGGTACTCCGCTTTGCGAGCGTCAAAGGTATTTATAATGGCTTCTGTCTCGGCGGAGCGTGGGCCCAGCGAATGATTCTTGCCTCCCGTGTAGGCACGATATAGGTACTCGCGCCCATGGATACGCTTCCAGTGCATCGAGCCCTTGACCTGGCGCGCCTGGGCGCGATGGTGCTCGAGCGCTTCGAAGAGTTGCATCGCGTTGACGGCAACCCGGGTTTGTTCCGCTTGGAGGCGCTGGTAGGACATCGGGGTAGGCCCTGGATGGCTTTAACTAATATCAGTCAAATTATGATGGGAAATTAGTTAAAGTCCAGTGCGCTCCACTCATGAATGGTGTCACCAACTCTTCGCCTTGCGGCACTGTGTTTGAATGTGCTGGCGCTGCTGCTGTAGCCGCCGCCAGCCGCGCTCGCTCAACCCGGCAGCGGTCAGGGCTTGCGGCAGCTCATCCGAATCCAGCAATTCCTGCACTCTGGCGGCGAGCGCTTGTATCTCGCGCCGCACGAAGGGGTAGCTGAAGCGGCACTCCTTGGCGAAGGCCTGCCAGTCGCGAGGCAGTAGCTGCTGCGAGTTGACCTGATCGCCGATCGAGAAGGCCAGGTCGCGGTGATAGCCCAACACCAGCGTGCCGACCAGGTCGTAGGCAGGGGCGACCTGCCACTGGCCGCGTTCGTCCTGGAGCAGGGAGATGTTCTTGGCATGGCCATCGGTATTGCCGACCAGCACGTTGAAGATCTGCCAGTGCAGCAGGTGCTGGAGCGAAGCGGCACTTGGCCGGCAGGCTTGCCGGGCCGTGGCGATGCACTGCGCGAAACGCGGGCCGTTGGGCAACTGGTACTTGTCGATGCGCGACAGCCCCATGGCCTGGCAGAAATCCTCCTGATGGACGCGACGCAGTTCGGGGGTGCCGATGCCGGCCCTGTCGTAGCGCTCCACGAGCAGGTAGGGGTGTCCTTCTGCCTGGCCCACCGTGGTGGTGGGGCAAGCCAGCCCGGTCAGGCGTGCCAAGGTGTTGAGGAACAGTTCGTTCAACACGATCAGGTCGCGGCCATCCACGGCGAACTTGAGGATATGGGACGAGGGCGTGGCGCCTCGGGGCAGCTTGAGTTCACCATTCTCGAGCAGTACCGGGATCTTGTCCTGGGCGCCCGCGAGCGACAGGCGTGGACGCGGATCGCCCCCCTCGCTGCCCATCAGCGCGTAGCGGTCGCGGAAGGCCGCCCATTGGGCCAGCTTGTCGAGCGCCAGTGGTGTCGTGTCCCGTTGGCGTGTCGGCACCTGATCGGGGGGCAGGATCGTCAGAGCCCCGGCACAGTCTCCGCCGATGGCTTCCAGCAGTGCGAAATCGTCGTCGGGAATGGCCAAACGCTTGAGCAGGGCGGCCCGGGCCTGTTCTTCGGGCAGCAGGTTGCCGAACCAGCGGTGGGCCGTTTGTTCCTCGGGAAGCCAGGTACGCTTTTCCAGCGGCAGGCTGTGGGAGATGGCGTGGCCGAACGCCTGCCACTCGCTGTCGTATTCGAAGCCGATCAGGCGCTCGCCGCTGCCTCGCCACAGCACGCCGACTCGCTTGTCGTCATGCCATACGCTCAGCGTATCGAGGCGGTTCATGTGCCTTGGGCCTCGGGAAGCTGGGCCGTCAGCTCGATGCCCAGGGCGTCGAGCACCCATAGCACCCGTATCAGGCTGCAGGTTTCGCGCCCGTTCTCCAGTTCGCTGAGAAAACGGATGCTCAGCCCGCAAAGGCCCGCCAGGGTCTCGAGGGTGTGGCCCTGCTGCTTGCGCACTTGGCGGATGAGGCGGCCAAGGGTGGCGGCGTCACGGATGGGGTAGGTGTCATTGGGCATGTCAGACCCTTCCTGAAATTTCCCGATTGGGAAAATTTAACAGGAGCATAGGGCGGCGGCAAGCGAATTTTCCCAATCGGGAAATTTGAAGTATATAGGCTTGTAGCAGCACTTTTCTTTCCCTACTGGGAAAATACCGGTCAGGTCAATGCTGTATCGTGAGTCCCATCCAGGCTCTTCTGCGAAAAATTGGAAAATAAACGCACCAAAACGGTTATGGAAGCGATTTCCATGCGCTTGAGCGGTACTGGGACGAGATTTATGACATACAGTGGCGTATCTTTAGATCCTGAGGGCAAAGTTTCGTCACCCTGGTGAAATATCGATAAAGCTGGGGCATGATGTTTCTCGATATCCCAAGGAGAAACCTCATGTCTACACAATCGACTGCTGTGCTGCGCGAAGTGCTGGATCACTGGATCTCTCAAGCCCAGGCTCAACTGGCGGCTCGCGACGCCATCGCTGCCTACATTGGCTGATACAGCACGCGCTACCAAGACCTTCTTATCTCTTTGTCTCTGACTCCTTCAATGCCGAAGCGGCAGGATTCGCCCCGGGTTCATTAATCCATCCGGATCGAACAACGCCTTGATGCCTTCGGCCAGCTCACGCTCCACTGGCGAGAGGCGGGCCAGGTAGGCGGGCTGCTTGACGCGGCCGATGCCATGCTCGGCGCTGATGCTGCCGTTGAAATCGTCGAGTACGTCGAACAGGCGGGCTTCCAGAGCGTGGAGATGCTGGCGCTTGTCCGCCTCGGGCATGGTCGTTGGCGGCAGGATGTTGAAGTGCAGGTTGCCGTCGCCAATATGTCCGTAGGCGATGATCTCGCAATCGGGCGAGGCTTCCATCACGCTGCGGTTTGCCGCGTCGAAGAAGGCGGGGATCGCGGAGATGGGGACCGAAATGTCGGTGCGCAGGTGCTCACCACGGCGGCGCTGGCCTTCCAGCATGCTTTCGCGGAACTGCCACAGTTGACGCGACTGCGCTTCGCTCGCGGCAAGCGCGCCGTCGAGCACCAGCTCGCGGACCATGCCTTGCTCGAGCAGGTGCTCCAGTAGGGCAGTGAGGTCGAGTGGGCCGCTGGCGCTGATCTCCATTAGCACGTACCAGGGGTAGGGCTGGTCCAGCGGGTCGCTCAGCGATGGCGTGGCCTCCAAGGCGAGTTCGATGCAGCGGCGTGGAATCAGCTCGAAGGCGCTGAGCAGGTCGCTGCAGTCGCGCCGGGCGAGTCCGTATAGGGCGATGACCGCCTCCAGCGAGGGAACGCCAAGCAATGCCGTGCGGGCCTGGTTGGCACGCGGCGAGAGCTTGAGTACGGCGCCGGTGACGATGCCTAGGGTGCCTTCGCTGCCAAGAAAGAGCTGATGCAGGGCATAGCCGCGATTGTCCTTGTGTAGGGCGTTGAGGCCGTTCCACAGGCGGCCGTCTGGCAACACCACTTCGAGCCCCAGCACCAGTTGGCGCATCATGCCGTAGCGCAGCACGTTGAGCCCGCCGGCGTTGGTGGCGATGTTGCCACCGATCTGACAGCTGCCTTGGGCGCCGAGGGCGAGCGGAAACTCGCACTCGTGCTCGGCGGCGGATTGCTTGACACTCTCGAGGATGCAGCCGGCCTCGACCGTCATGGTGAAATTGATCGGGTCGATGGCGCGTATCCGGTTCATGCGCTCCAGGCTGACGATCAGTTCGTTGCCCTCGGCGGCGGGTAGCGCACCGCCGACCAGCCCGCTGTGCCCGCCCTGGGGCACCATGGCCACACCGTGCTCGCGGCATAGCCGTACTGTTTCGACGACCTCCTCAGTGGAAGCGGGACGGGCAACCGCCCGCGGCATGCCTAGCCTGTCGCCGGCCCAGTCGGCCACGTAGCGGGCCATCTCGTCTGCTGCGCGCAGCAGTCCGCGTTCACCCAGGCGCTCGGCGAGCGCATCGAGAAAGTCGTTGCGTTCCATTCAGTTCTCCTTCTGCCACGCTTCTTGCCAGACGGCGCCGCCCGGGAAGCGGTGGCGGGCCAGCGGCTTGGGGTGCATGGTATTTGCAAGGCGCCTGGTGCCTGGCCAGGACTCGCCTATCATGCTAATGATACTGTGTTGTATGACAGGTATGCCAAATAGGGTCGCTCTAGCTCAAGCATCCGGGCCTGGTTGATGGTTTCCGGTCTCGCGATGGGGGTGGCTCATGTTCCATTTCGCCAGGGGGAGAGTGCAGCAATGCTCGATGAATGGAAAGGCAAGCGCGTGTTGATTACCGGGGCCAGCCGGGGCATCGGCGCCGCCGTGGCGCGGCAGTTGGGTGTGCTGGGAGCGCGGGTCGCGGTGCATTACCACGCCAGTGCCGATGCGGCCGAGGCAGTGGCTCAGGATATACGGCAAGCGGGTGGTGAAGCCGTGGTCGTGAAGGGCGACGTGGGCCGTTCCGCCGAGGCCCGGCGCATCGTTGACGAGGCCGCTGAGCGGCTGGGCGGGCTGGATCTGCTGATCAACAATGCCGGCGACATGCTCGGTCGCGTCACGCTGGCGGAGATCGACGACGCCCACTACGACCGCGTGATGGATCTCAACGCTCGCTCGGTGGTGATGGTCTCGCAGGCGGCGCTACCTCACTTCAAGCGTGCCGGTGGCGGCAGCATCATACATACCACCTCGATTGCGGCGCGCAACGGCGGCGGGCCGGGCGCGGGGCTGTACGCCTCGGCGAAGGGCTTCGTCAGTACGCTGACGCGTAACATGGCCAAGGAGTTGATGGACGACAAGATCCGCGTCAATGCCGTGGCGCCGGGCGTCATTGCCACCGATTTCCACGTGCGCCACTCCACCGAGGAGCAGTTGGCCGCGGTTTCCGCCTCCATCCCCATGGGGCGTACGGGGGTCGCCGAAGAGTGTGTGGGCGCCTATGTGTTCCTGGGCACCGACAGCATGAGCGGTTACGTGACCGGGCAGATCATCGAGGTCAATGGGGGCCAGTTGATGCCATGAGCGAAATATCACCAGCGGCCGGTGATCGGGGCGGAGACGCGGCGGGCGATCTGGTCTTTCGCTGTGTCAAGCGCAGGCAGTTTTCAGACAGTGCCTAAACAAGGCGGCACTATACGAGACGGGTTAGGAAACGATTGCGGTTGCGCGGCAGTAGGCGACCGTCTAAGTTTGGATAGGGTGGTATGATACGTATACAGCAAGACAGCATCCCCATCAGGCCGGTTCACCCGGTTCACCCGGTTCACCCGCAACACCGAAGCCAACGAGCCGAGTCGAGGAGCTGAGCTCACGGACGCCACTACCCAACGCCTGCACCTAAGTTGACAAGCAGAATAAACCGACAGGTTGTAAGGAGAACAAGATGAGCCACAAGCGCCAATGCCAGCCCAAGCTCCTGCACATGACGGCCGTTGCCCTCGCGGCGGCGAGTATCAGCATGGCGGCATCTGCCCAGCAGAGCCTGCGTTTCGCCCACGTCTACGAAACCTCCGAGCCCTTCCACAAGTGGGCGCTATGGGCAGCCGACGAGATCGAACAACGCACCGAGGGACGCTACACCATGCAGGTGCACCCGGCTTCCTCGCTGGGCAAGGAGGAGGACATCAACGAGGGACTCGAGCTTGGCACCATCGACGTCATCTATACCGGTACGCAGTTTGCCGGCCGCTCCTACGGCCCCATCGGCATTGCCGGCGCTGCCTACATGTTCCGTGACTTCGATCACTGGCAGGCCTATGCGGACAGCGATCTGTTCCAGGAGATCGCCGAGGGCTACCAGAATGCCACCGGCAACGTACCTGTCGCGCTCAACTACTACGGCGAGCGCCACGTGACCTCCAACGAGGAGATCAGCGTGCCCGAGGACATGCGCAACCTGCGCATTCGCGTGCCCAACGCGCCGCTCTACATGATGTTCCCCCGTGCCGTGGGTGCCAACCCGACGCCCATTGCCTTCGATGAGGTCTACCTGGCCCTGCAGCAGGGCGTAGTGGATGCCCAGGAGAACCCGCTGCCCACCATCCGCGCCAAGGCGTTCCATGAGGTACAGGACTACATCCACCTGACCGGACACATCACCGATTCGCTGATCACCATCGTGGGTGGGCCGCGCTGGAGCCAGCTCTCCGAAGAGGACCGCGAGATCTTCCGCGAGGTGTTCGAGGAGGCGGCACGCAACAACACCGAGGAGATCGTCCAGGCTGAGCAGGACCTGGTGGCCTGGTTCGAGGAGCAGGGCACCACGGTCAATGAGGTCGACCGCACGCCTTTCCGCGAGGCGGTGATGCCGGAGCACCTGGGCGATGCCGCCACCTGGGATGAGGAAACCTACGAGCGGTTGCAGGCCATCGGCCAGTGACGGCAGCGTTTCCTGCGTACTCATCTCGCAGCCGGCTCCACGCTCCAGCGTAGGGCCGGCCAGGAGGCATGCTTCATGTCCCGCACACCGTCTTCCAAGATGCCGTCGTCGTCATCCACCGAGCCTGAAATCGACTTCAACATGGCGTTCGATGACGACGACTTCCGGTTTCGCGACTATGCCGTCGAGGATTACGTCACCCTGGTGGTGTTCTGGTCGCTGATCTTCGTCGTGTTCCTGCAGTTCTTCACCCGCTACGTGCTGGGCGATTCGACGACCTGGACGGAGGAAATCGCTCGCTACCTGCTGATCCTGGTGGGCTTCATCGGTAGCGCCATGGCGGTTCGCCGTGGCACGCACATCATGGTGGAGTTCTTCTACCACTACATGCCCGCCTGGTTGGCGCGGCTGCTCAACGACTGCGTCGAGGTGGTCAGCATCGCCTTTTACGCCATGCTGGCCTGGGTCACGTTCAACCTCGCAGGGCGCACGGGCGGCATGATGATCTCCGTGGACGTGCCCAAGAGCGTGCTCTATTACGCTGTCTGCGCGGCCTTCGTGCTGATGGCGGTGCGCGGAGTGCAGCGCCTGGTGAGCCGCCGCCTGGCGGAGCGTCGCCAGGTCCAGCGTCGACCCGTATCATCCGATTCCCGCTGACGACAACGACAAGATTCTTTTTCGCGAGGCTACGCATGGCTCGACTCTCCGTGATGCGCTGGCACAAGCCCATCGTCACGCCCACGCTCTCGGCACTGGCCGTGCTGGGGTGCGTGATCCTGGCCGTGATGGGCCATTACCTCTCCTTCCTGTTCTTCTCTCTGTTCACCATGCTGGTACTGGGCGTGCCGATCGCCATCAGCCTGGCGGGCTCCTGCCTTATATTCGTGCTGATCAGCGGCCAGGTGCCCAACATCGTCGTGGCGCACCGCATGATCAACGGCATTGATAGCTTTCCGCTGCTGGCCATTCCGTTCTTCATCTTTGCCGGCGGCCTGATGAACAATGCCGGTATCACCGAACGCATCTTCAATTTCGCCAAAGCCCTGATGGGCTGGATGCGCGGTGGGCTGGGGCACGTCAACGTGGGGGCGAGTATCGTCTTCTCGGGGATGTCGGGTGCGGCGGTGGCGGATGCCGGCGGCCTCGGCATGATCGAGGTGAAGGCCATGAAGGACGCCGGCTACGACGAGGAGTTCGCCGTCGGTATTACCGCGGCCTCGTCCACCATCGGTCCGATCATCCCGCCCAGCCTGCCGATGGTCATCTACGGTGTGATGGCGTCGGCTTCGGTGGGCCAGCTGTTCGCCGCCGGCCTGCTGCCGGGCCTGCTCATGGGCATCATGTTGATGCTGATGATCTTCCTGATCGCCCGCCGCCGCGGCTACCAGCGCGACACCACCTTCTCCGTGCGCGTGCTGGGCCATACCTTCGGCCGGGCGCTGCTCTCGCTGATGACGCCAGTGATCATCGTGGGTGGGATCATTACTGGCGCTTTCACTCCCACCGAAGCCGCCGTGGCCGCCGTGTTCTATGCGCTGTTCCTCGGCGTGGTGGTCTATCGCACCCTGAGCTGGCGCAAGCTGCTCAAGGTGAGCATGGAAACCATCGAGACCACGGCAGTGATCCTGTTCATCGTGGCAGCCGCCTCGATCTTCGCCTGGATTCTCACCAGCAATCAGGTGACCCAGCACGTCATCGCACTGATGGGGCCGTTCTCCGACAGCAAGGTCGTGGTGCTGATGATGGCCAATCTGGTGCTGATCATCGTCGGCTGCTTCATGGAAACCATTGCCGCCATCACCATCCTGGTGCCGGTATTGCTGCCGCTGGTGATGGCGGTGGGCGTCGACCCGGTGCACTTCGGCGTGATCATGGTGCTCAACCTGATGATCGGTCTGCTGACGCCGCCGGTAGGCATGGTGCTCTACGTGCTGTCGCGGGTTTCCAACGTCAGCTTCGAGCGCTGCATGCGCGGCACGATACCGTTCCTGATTCCGCTGGTGATCTGCCTGCTACTGGTGACCTTCGTGCCAGCCATCTCCATGTGGCTGCCTACCTTGGTGTATCGCTGATACAACGAACCACAAGGGACGTGAATGATGAGTGAGTGCTTAACTGGTTTCAGAGTGGCACGGAATGAGCTGGAACGTTTCATGCTGGCGGTGCTGGCGCGTGCCGGCGCCGATGAGGCCTCGGCCAGTGCCGTGACACATGCCCTGGTGACGGCCTCGCGCATGGGGACCGACAGTCATGGCCTACGCCTGCTGCCGCACTACGTGCAGGCGCTGCAGGGTGGACGTATCTCTGGCTCCCCCTCGATGCGCTTCGAGCGCCGCCTGCCGGCCACCGGTTACCTGGACGCCGGAAATGGCTTTGGCCATCTGGCGGGTTATACCGCCATGCGACATGCTGCCGACATGGCCGAGGAGGTCGGCATGGGGGCGGTGGCCGTGGGGCACTCTTCCCACTTCGGTGCGGCAGGCTGCTACGCCCTGGCAGCTGCCGAACGCGGCTTGATCGGGCTGGCGCTGTGCAACTCCGATCCCTTCGTGCTGTTGCACGGTGGTATGCATCCGTTCCATGGCACCAATCCCATCGCCTTTGCCGCGCCGGTTGCCGATTCTCCTCCCTACCTGCTGGACATGGCGACCAGTTCGATTCCCTGGAACCGTGTGCAGCAATATGGCGCCATCGGCCGCGAGCTGCCCGATCAGGTGGCGGCGGATGACGAGGGCAGGGTGACGCGCACTCCCGCCGAGGTGGCGGCACTGCTGCCGCTGGGCGGCGCGGACTTCGGTTTCAAGGGCGCCGGCCTGGGCGGCATGGTCGAGGTGCTCAGTTCCACCTTGGCTGGTATGGCGAATGGCTTCCGGCTGCTGCCCATGGGCGGGCCGGACATGTCCACGCCGCGGGGCGTCGGGCATTTCTTTCTGGCGCTGAAGCCGGATGCCTTCGCGCTGGGCGATGTTTATCCGGCCAGGATGCACGACTACCTCGACGACCTGCGCGCCCAGCCGGGAAGGGGCGGGGCTCGAGTTCTGGCGCCGGGCGACCGCGAGTGGGCCTGCCAGGCGCACCGCGATGCCGAAGGCATTCCCCTGGATAGCGCCAACCAGGCCGCCTATGGCGAGCTTGCCGAGCGGCTCGATGTCGCTCCGCTGCGGCGCCTGCGTAGCGCCGGTCAGTGCTGAAAATGCGGTAAACTGGCGGCAATTGGCGCATTTATCAGGAGACATCGCCTATGAGCAGATATCGGGTCGAGCGCAAGACGCTTTCGGAACAGGTGGCGGAGCAGCTCGAGGCGGAAATCCTCGAGGGGCGGCTCAGTGAGAACGATCAACTGCCCTCGGAGCGCGAGTTGATGGAGCAGTTCGGCGTGGGCCGTCCGGCGGTTCGCGAGGCACTGTTCTATCTGCAGCAGCTTGGCCTGATTGCCATTAACAGCGGTACCCGAGCCCGGGTGATTCGCCCCACAGCCGAATCGGTCATGGCACGGCTGTCCGGCGTTACCCGCCAACTGCTCTCCAAGCCCGATGGTCAGCAGTACTTCCAGGAAGCTCGGGCAATGTTCGAGATCTCGCTGGCCCGCCATGCGGCACGTCACGCCAGCGACGAGGACATCTCCCGGTTGCGCGATGCGTTGCAGGACAACCGCGACGCGCTGGGCGACGAGGCGCGCTTCAAGCGCTCCGACAACGATTTTCATGGCGTGCTGGCGAGCATTGGCCGCAACCCCATCTTCGACGCCATCCACGTGGCGCTCTCCGAGTGGCTCGACGACCGCCGCGCCCAGGTCCTTCAGCAGAAGGACGAGGACAAGGCGGCGCTGGTGGCGCATAGGGAGATCGTCGACGCCATCGAGTCCCACGACCCGGACGCCGCCGAGGCAGCCATGCGACGGCACCTCGACCGGCATTATGGGACTTATATGAAGCTCAAGAAGCGCCTTACGGAATAAACAAATGTCTGCGCGAGCGAATCGCTGCGTTGCGCGGTGCTCGGAATCCTCACATATACCCCATATGCTCCGGTTCCTGTGCTCCGTGCGCCTTGCGCTTCATCTCGCTCGCCCATTTGCTCAGCGCTTCCAAACTCCGCTTTCTCGCCCAATTTCGCCTTGTGACCCACACGGATGTGGGAAATGCGTTGGCCCGTAGGGAACGGGCCTAGCCCTGGCTCTAGCTCGCAAGATCGCGATAGCTGGGTATTCTCAGCCATAAGAAGGAAGTTCGAGCGCAGCCACGTTATACCACTATAAAGAAACGCCGCGCTTCCAGGGGATGAAGTCATATTGCGCCAATCTCACCGCATGGGGTTGGTAGCGACCGGAAGCGGTGTCGATGCATAGCGCGAGCAGGCGGTCGGCGAGTTCGTCGATGGTTGCTTCGCCGCGAATGATGGGGCCGGCGTCGAAGTCGATGACGTCGCCCATGCGTGCGGCCAGTTCGCTGTTGCTGGATATCTTCAATACGGGCGTGATGGGGTTGCCGGTAGGCGTGCCGAGTCCGGTGGTGAAGAGGATCAGGTTGGCGCCGGAGCCGGCTAGCGCAGTGGTGGATTCCACGTCGTTGCCCGGCGTGCAGAGCAGGTTCAGCCCGGCCCGTGTATGCGGCTCGGTGTAGTCGAGCACGTCGATCACCGGGCTGTCGCCGCCTTTCTTGGCGGCGCCGGCGGATTTCATGGCATCGGTGATCAGGCCATCGCGAATGTTGCCCGGCGAGGGGTTCATCGAGAAGTCTGCGCCGACTCGGGCAGCATGCTGCTGGTAGGCTTCCATCAGCGTCTTGAAGCGCTCGGCCACGGCATCGTCGCGGCAGCGCGCGATCAGCTCGTGCTCGACACCGCACAGCTCAGGGAATTCGCTGAGGATGCCGCTGCCTCCCAGCGCCACCAGGCGGTCGACCACTGCGCCCACCAGGGGGTTGGCCGAAAGTCCGGAGAAGCCGTCGGAGCCGCCGCACTCCACTCCCAGGGTCAATGCCGAGAGCGGCGCAGGTGAGCGCTCGACGCGATTGGCCTCGGCCAGGCCGTCGAAGATGGTGGTCAGCGCCTCACGGATCAGCGCCTCTTCGCTCGTGCTGGCCTGCTGTTCGAGGTAGTGGACCGGACGCAGCCACTGCGGATCGCGCTTGGCCACGGCGGCTTTCAGCATCTCGATCTGTGCCTTCTGGCAGCCCAGGCTGAGCACCGTGGCGCCCGCCACGTTGGGATGGCAGATGTAGCCGGCCAGCAGTTGGCACAGGGCGCGGGCATCGTCGTCGGTGCCGCCGCAGCCCAGGGTATGGGTGAGGAAGCGAACGCCGTCGACGTTGGGGAACAGCCTCTCGCCGACAGGGGAGGTCTGCTCGGTGTCGCTCTCGCCATGTAGCAGGGCGCGGGCCATGCGCTTGTAGTCGCGGTAGGGGTCTTCACCCAGGGCATCGGCGACGCACTGGCGCAGCACTTCGATATTGCGGTTCTCGCAGAACACCAACGGCACTACCAGCCAGACGTTGGCCGTACCGACCCTGCCGTCGGGGCGGCAATAACCCTCGAAAGTGACATCGGCAAATGACGAGACGTCGGGGACTCGCCATTCGCCGCGTCTGGCCTGGGGCGTGGCGGAAGCGGTGCTGTGCTCGGTGTTGTCGACCGTAATGGCCGTTCCCGCCGGGATGGGGCGCGTGGCGCGGCCCACGGTGACGCCGTACATGACGACGGCATCTCCAGCGGTGATGTCCTCGACACTGAACTTGTGCTTGTGGCGAATCGGCTCCGCCAGTTCCAGGGGGCGCCCGTCGTCGTCGACCCGGGTGCCGGCGGCAAGATCCTTCAGCGCCACGCGCACGTTGTCGGCGGCGTGAACGCGCAGGCTCTGCCGTTGGCTGCCGTCGCTGGCAATGGTCTCTGTCATGGTCTGGGGCTCCGCAGCAGGACGCTAGGTGTCGCTCGAAGGTTCGGCGATCACACGCTGGGTCTGGATGCCGAGGCCTTCGATGCTCAGGCGCATCTGCTGGCCAGGCTGGAGGTAGACCGGTGGCTTCTGGCCCATGCCCACTCCGGGCGGGGTGCCGGTGGAGATGACATCGCCGGGCTGAAGGCTCATGAAGCGGCTCAGGTAGCTGATCAGGAAGGGGATCTGGTAGACCATGGTGCGCGTGTTGCCGTCCTGGTAGCGATGTCCGTCTACTTCCAGCCACAGGTCGAGCTGGTGGGGGTCGGCGATCTCCTCCGGTGTCACCAGCCAGGGGCCCAGCGGGCCGAAGGTGTCGCAGCCCTTGCCCTTGTCCCAGGTGCCGCTGCGCTCGAGCTGGAACTCGCGCTCGGAAACGTCGTTGACCACGCAGTAGCCGGCCACATGGGCCATGGCGCCGGCTTCGGCGACGTAGCGTGCGGTCTTGCCGATCACCACGCCGAGCTCGACTTCCCAATCGGTTTTGCGCGAGTCGCGTGGAATGATCACTTCGTCGTTGGGGCCGCAGATGGCGCTGGTCCACTTGTTGAAGATCACCGGCTCGGGCGGTACCTCGGCGCCGGTTTCCGCGGCGTGATCGGAATAGTTGAGCCCGATGCAGATGAACTTGCCCACGCCACCCACGCAGGGACCGATGCGGGTATCGGGAGAGACCTGGGGCAAGCGGGAGGGATCTAGTCCGGCCAGTTCTGCCAGGGTGTTGCGCCCCAAATGGCGGCCATTGATGTCGGCTACGTGAGCCGAAAGGTCGCGGATCCCGCCGTCGGCGTCGAGCAGGCCGGGTTTCTCACGGCCCTTGGGGCCGAAGCGCAGCAGTTTCATGATGTCTCCTTGCTCATGGTTTGTCCCCGATGGTGTCGTCAGATCAGCCAGCCGCCGTCGATGATGTGGGTGGTGCCGGTGGTGTAAGCGGACTCGTCCGCGGCGAGATAAGTGGCCAAGGCGGCGATTTCCTCCGCCGTGCCCAGTCGCCCGAGCGGCTGACGGTCAAGGAACTCGGCGTGGACCTCGGCATCGGGGCGCGCCTGCCGCTGGGCCTGCTCGCGGATGCGCTGGCGCAGCGAGGGGGAGTCCACGGTGCCTGGGCAGATGGCGTTGCAGCGAATACCCTGGCCGATGAAGTCGGCGGCGATCGATTTGGTCAGGCCGATCACGGCGGCCTTGGTGGTGCCGTAGGCGCAGCGGTTGGGCACGCCCTTGAGGCTGGAGGCCACTGAGGCCATGTTGATGATGCTGCCTCCGCCGTGACGGATCATGGCCGGCAGCAGGGCGCGGGTCAGGCGCATCATGGCGGTCACGTTCAGGGACAGCGATAACTCCCAGTCGTCGTCGCTGCCTTCGAGCAGCGAGCCGCTGGCGACGAAACCGGCACAGTTGAACAGGACGTCGAGCGGCGGCAGTTCGGCGGCAAGAGCGTCGATGGCAGCGGCATCTTGCACGTCCAGGCGACAGGTTTCGATGCCAGGCGTGGATGACAGGGTGGCGAGCTTCAGCGCTTCGATGTCGGTGGCAATTACTCGGGCACCCTCGGCGGCGAAGCGTAGGGCAGTGGCACGACCGATCCCTTGTCCCGCTGCCGTGATCAGCGCCGTCTTGTCGCGCAGTCGCATGGCGGTTCCTTGCTGTGGTTATGGAGCGTTGTGGTTATTGGAGCGATGTGGCTGGAACTGGCATGCGTCGGGCTATCCTGGCGAGCCGCACCGAAGCGTGCGCTTTTGGTATGATAGGATACTAGCCTGACGTTTATCCCGATTATGGCCTAGACCGAGGGAAATGCAACTTGCCGCCCCGGTGTGCGGCGTTCCACCAGGTGATGTGCGGCATATTGGCTGAGAAAGAATGCGGCCCTGAGGTTGACGTCGATGACTTCGCCCCAGTCCGCTTCGCTGAACTCCAGCGCGGGAGCGCGACGGATGGTGCCGGCTATATGCCGCGTGCCCTGTAGGGATGGCAACCAACTGAATGGAAAGTACAAAAGAGGCTTTCCATTTTCGTTCGAACGCGATAGTATACGCCTCGTTCTCAGGGGCGCTGGCAACGACCGGTCAACCTGAAGCGTCGAATATCGCTGCGTTTTTGCCGTGACGGAATCGACGCAGAAATGTCGGAGCGTGGCGCAGCTTGGTAGCGCGCTGCAATGGGGTTGCAGAGGTCGCAGGTTCGAATCCTGTCGCTCCGACCATTAGATTTAAGAAAAACCGCCACTTACGGGTAATGCCGGGTGGCGGTTTTTCATTTCAATTCCAAAATTTCTCCTGCCTGGCGGCGCGCTTCGCTTGTTGGGCCGTTGTGTCGCGGTACACTCGGCCGAACTTAGAGTTCTTCCCAGATACGACGCCTGAATTCCTGGGGCAGGCTGGCTACCTGCTTGATGCGCTGCATGTGCTGCTCTGCAATTTCACGGGCGATCTCTTCATAGCACTCCTGAATCTTTTCAGGATCGTGCCCGTGGGTTTCATAGCATTGGCCAAGTTGCTGTCCGGCGGCGGAAAGGGCGGCAATGAAGCGTGCCTCCTGTTGCATCATGTCACTCATGCTCTCCATCCAGGCGAGCTGCAGGCGTGTCATTGGGGTGATGCCTTGAATCCATTGTTGGGACCACCACTCCACGAGTGGCTGTGAGGCAAACGGCGCTGGATTCGTCGGAGGGCTTGTGGTGTTGGTGCTGGGCATGGCGATCTCCTGTGGTATAGATAAGGGCAAGCGTCAGGAGGTATTCCTTTGAGTGTAGCCGTCTGGGGGCAGGGCTCCATGCATTTTTTGGTGCGCTGCGGTATGAATTTTTATGATACCCGGTAGACAACGCTTTACTTGCCCGGTTGGGGATGGGCATGCTTTGTGAATTGGCTGAGCGCACTGGGAGCATAGCGATGTGGGGTGTGATCAAGTCGGTATTGGCGGCTTTCCTTGGGGTGCAGCGGGACCAGCAGCGCCGCGAGGATTTCGAGAGGGGCAGCCCGCTCGCCTTCATCGTGACGGGCATCGTCATGGGAGTGTTGTTAGTGGCAATCATTGCCCTGGTAGCGTTCCTGGCGGCGGGTTGAAATCGCCGAAACGATGAGGTTTGTCGTACAACGTTGACTGCCGCGTTAGCCAGAAGGAGGAGAACGGACCAGTGACTTTCTGATTTTGGCTTCATATACTCGCTCAAGAAGCGGCTAATGTTCTCTGGGATGAGAACCCCGACCCCTGACATACGGGACTGCCGCTATCTAGACAACTACAAACATCGGGAGGCGTCGATGCGCACTCTGCTCGTCTGGTTGGCAGGGGGCTTGGCCCTTGTCGGCTCGAGCCAGGTGGCTCTGGCTAGAGGCTGGAACATGCCTGTCGGGGTCACTGACCTCAGTGGTGAAATTTACAGCCTGCACATGATCATATTCTGGATCTGTGTGGTCATCGGCGTGGTCGTGTTCGGGGTGATGTTCTACTCCCTGTTCCGCTATCGCCATTCCCAGGGCGCCAAGGCAGCCAATTTCCACGAAAACACCACTGTCGAGATCATCTGGACGACGGTACCGCTGCTGATCCTTGTCGGCATGGCGGTGCCCGCTACGGCGACGCTACAGAAGATCTACGATCCTTCCGATGCCGAACTCGACGTCATGATCACCGGACAACAGTGGCGCTGGCGCTACGAATATCTGGGTGAGGACGTGGCCTTCAATTCCAACCTTGCAACCCCCCGGGCACAGATCCGCGGTGAAGAGGAGCGCGGCGAGCATTACCTGCTCGAGGTCGACGAGCCCCTGGTGTTGCCGATCAATCGCAAGGTCCGCTTCCTGTTCACTTCCGACGATGTCCTGCATGCGTGGTGGGTACCCGAATTGGCGGTCAAGCAGGATACCGTGCCGGGCTTCGTCACCGAGAACTGGGTGCAGATCAACGAGCCGGGCATCTACCGCGGCCAGTGCGCCGAGCTGTGTGGTGTCGACCATGGCTTCATGCCGGTGGTAGTGCATGCGGTGGAGGAGGATGAGTTCGATGCCTGGCTGGTGGAGCGCCAGGAGATGGCCGCCGAGGAGGCCATGGGCGTCGACCGCGATTGGGAGATGGACGAGCTGATGGAGCGTGGCGAAGGCGTCTATGGCAGCATCTGCGCTTCCTGCCACCAGCCCGAAGGGCAGGGGGCGCCGCCCGCCTTCCCGGCCCTTGCGGGCAACGAGGAGCTGATCGCCGGTATCGAGTGGCACAAGGATGTCGTGATCAATGGCGTGTCGGGGACCGCCATGCCGGCGTTCCGCACCACCCTGAACCCTGTCGAGCTGGCAGCGGTGATCACCTACACCCGCAACGCCTGGGGCAATGATACCGGCGACGCGGTTCAGCCGGCGGAGATCGCTGAACGGCTGGCGCAATGACGATCGCCGCCGCGGCGCCGAGGCGTCGCGGCCACCCTGACCCGCTGCGGCATAACAAGACGACGACACTGGAGTATTCCGATGGCCCCTAAGGTACCTCCTCAACCGACTCTCGAGCAGAGCACCAGCGCCGTGGATGCCGGGCATGGGCATCACCATGCCCACGAGGCGCCCCCCAAGGGAATCATGCGCTGGTTGCTGACCACCAACCACAAGGAGATCGGGTCGATGTACCTGATCTTCTCGCTGATCATGTTCTTCATCGGCGGCATCTTCGCCCTGGTGGTGCGACTCGAGCTGTTTCAGCCCGGGCTGCAGTTCGTCAACCCGGAGTTCTTCAACCAGATGACCACCATGCATGGCTTGATCATGGTCTTTGCGGCGGTCATGCCGGCCTTCACGGGCTTGGCCAACTGGATGATTCCGCTGCAGATAGGCGCGCCGGACATGGCACTGCCGCGACTCAACAACTTCAGCTTCTGGTTGTTGCCGGTGGCCTTCGGCCTGCTGCTTTCCACCCTGCTCATGCCGGGCGGCGGTCCCAATTTCGGCTGGACCTTCTATGCGCCGCTATCGACCACGTACGCGCCGCCGTCGACGACGTTCTTCATCCTGTCGCTGCACATCGCTGGCATTAGCTCCATCCTCGGGGCGATCAACATCATTGCCACCATTCTCAACATGCGCGCCCCTGGCATGCGCATGATGGACATGCCGCTGTTCGTGTGGACCTGGCTGATCACTTCCTTCCTGCTGATCGCGGTGATGCCGGTGCTGGCCGGGGTGATCACCATGATGCTGATGGACATCAACTTCGGCACCAGTTTCTTCAATGCCGCGGGGGGCGGCGACCCGGTGCTGTTCCAGCACCTGTTCTGGTTCTTCGGCCACCCCGAGGTGTACATCATGATCCTGCCGGCGTTCGGTATCGTCTCGGCGATCATCCCGGCATTCGCTCGCAAGCGCCTGTTTGGCTATGCCTCCATGGTCTATGCCACCGCCGCCATCGCCATCCTGTCCTTCATGGTATGGGGGCACCATATGTTCGTGGTGGGCATGCCGCTGGCGGGGCAGCTGTTCTTCATGTACGCCACCATGCTGATCGCGGTGCCGACGGGAGTGAAGGTGTTCAACTGGGTGGCGACGCTGTTCCGTGGCTCGATCAGTTTCGAGCCGCCGATGCTGTTCGCCCTGGCCTTCGTGGTGCTGTTCACCATTGGTGGTTTCTCCGGGCTGATGCTGGCCATCGCGCCCGCCGACTTCCAATACCATGACACCTACTTCGTGGTGGCTCACTTCCACTACGTGCTGGTACCGGGGGCGGTGTTCGCCATCATGGCCGGGGTCTACTATTGGTTGCCCAAGTGGACCGGCCATTATCCCAACGTGAGGCTGGCGCAGTGGCATTTCTGGCTGTCGGTGATCGGGGTCAATCTGACCTTCTTCCCCATGCACTTCTCGGGGCTGGCCGGCATGCCGCGGCGGATTCCGGACTACGCGCTGCAGTTCGCCGACTTCAACTTCGTGTCGTCTCTCGGTGCCTTCCTGTTCGGCTTTTCCCAGTTGCTGTTCGTCGCCGTGATCATTCTCTGCGTGCGCGGCGGCAAGAAGGCTCCGGCCCAGGCTTGGGGCGAATTCGCCGATGATCTCGAGTGGAGCGTGCCGAGTCCTGCGCCGTTGCACACTTTCGAGACACCGCCGACCTTCCAGCGCCCGGCGCACTGAACTGCGCGGGCAAGGAGGATGACGCATGACCCAGAGCGATCGGGAGATACGGCAGGCGGGGGTACGGCGCACGATCTGGCGTAGCGTGGCGGCGCTGGTCGGCATGTTCGCCTTCGCCTTTGCCCTGGTGCCGCTGTATGACGTCTTCTGCCGCGTAACGGGAATCAACGGTGCGGTGGATACCACCGCCCAATCCATCGTCCACGAGGAGGTGGACGAGTCGCGGATGGTGACGGTGCAGTTCATCACCCGCAACGGTTCCGGCCTGCCGTGGCGCATGGAGGTGGAGACGCGACAGGTGCGCATGCATCCGGGGCAGACCACCGAGGTGCACTTCACCTTCAGCAATCAGAGCGGAGGGGAGAGCTGGGGGCGCGCGGTGCCCGGTGTCTCTCCCGCCACGGCCACGCGCCATGTGCGCAAGGTGAGCTGTTTCTGTTTCGAGGAGCAGAAGTTGCAGGCGGGGGAGCGGCTCGAGTTGCCGCTGGTGTTCCAATTGGCCCGCGACCTGCCTCCCGAGGTCAACACCGTGACGCTGGTCTATACCCTCTACCCCGTCGAAGGCAAGAGCGAGCCGCTCCAGACGGCGGGGGCGCAGAACAAAGAAGGAGAAGAAGCATGAGTGGTGGCAGCTATTACGTTCCCGCGACCAGCAAATGGCCGGTATTGGGCTCCCTTGCGCTTGGGGTGATGATGGTCGGCGCCGGCATGGTGCTGGTGCACGAGCGCGGCTCCTTCCTTCTGCTGCTCGGTGTGGTGGGTGTGCTGGCGGTGATGGCGTTGTGGTTCCGCGACGTGGTGGTGGAGTCCCGCAGTGGCCTCTATGATGCGCAGATGGACCGCTCCTTCCGCTGGGGCATGGGCTGGTTCATCTTCTCGGAAGTGATGTTCTTCGCCGCCTTCTTCGGTGCGCTCTTCTACGTACGTACCTTTGCCATTCCCTGGCTGGGGGGCGAGGGTACCAAGGGCGCCACGGCGCTGCTGTGGCCGGAGTTCACCGCCCACTGGCCACTGCTCAGCCCGCCGGACCCCTCGGTCTCCGGTCCGGGCCAGGTGTTCAGCCCGTGGCATCTACCACTGGTCAATACCCTGATCCTGATCTCCTCCAGCATTACCCTGACCGTAGCGCACGAGGCCCTCAAGGAGGGCAAGCGCCAGGTCTGCCGCAACTGGCTGGCGGGCACCGTGCTGTTGGGTCTGTGCTTCATCGTCATCCAGGGGGTGGAGTACTACGAGGCCTATGCCCACTACGGCATCACGCTGGAGGCGGGCATCTATGGAGCGACCTTCTTCATCCTGACGGGATTCCACGGTGTGCACGTCATCATCGGTACGATCATTCTCATCGCGATGCTGGCGAGGATCATGAAGCGCCACTTCACTCCCGAGGAGCATTTCGGCTTCGAGGCGTCGTGCTGGTACTGGCACTTCGTTGACGTGGTGTGGGTGGGGTTGTTCTTGTTCGTCTACGTCTTCTAGGCGCCGCAGGCACGCCGGCGTTGCGCGCGGCGCCCGGGGGTCACGGGGCGCTCAGGCCGCCGAAATAGAAGCCATAGAACAGCAGGGCCAGTAGCAGCGCCGCGAGGCTGACGCGGATCTTCAGCGACACCAGCAAACGCCTCGAGGCCGAGTCGTCGCGGAGGAGAAAGCCGGCGCCGGCGGCCAGGCTGGTCAGCATGGCCAGGAATACGAGGGCTATCAGGGTCTTGAGAAACATGCATCACTCCATCAGAGGTCAAGGGGCAGGAAGCTGGCGGCTGGCCGCCTGGTTCTTGTTTTGGTCGCTGCTGGTGATATTAGGGGTGTTTCTTGGACTATGGCAGTGGGAGAGGGCCGACGACAAGCGTGACTATCTGGCCCGGCTGGATGCTGCGCCAACGCTCGAGGCGCCGGGAAAGGTCCCGCCCGAAGGCACTCATCTTACCCTGCGTGGCCATTATCTGGCCGAGCGGACCTTGTTTCTCGACAACCGTACCCACCAGGGGCGATTGGGTGTGGCGGTGCTGACCCCTTTGCGCACCGGGGATGGCCGTGTATGGCTGGTGCAAAGAGGTTTCGTGCCGACCGGGCCGAGCCGTGAGTCACCCGAGGTGGATACGCCAACTGGAGAAGTCCTGGTAAAGGGGCGGTGGCAGCAGGCGGGTAAGGGCACGCCGCTGTTTGGTCCCAACCGTGAAGGGGACAGGTTGCAACGAATCGATCTTGCTGCCTGGAAATCTGGTGACTTCGCTCATGAGGGGTGGATGCATCTTGAGCGTGGTGCGGGAATGCTCGAGCCTTGGTGGGAGCCCAGTGTCATGCCGCCCAGTCGCCACGTCGGCTATGCCATGCAGTGGTGGGGCCTGGCGCTGGCCGCTCTGGTGATGATGCTCCTTGGCGGACGCAGGTTGATGAAAGACCGCAGCCTCTACGGAGGTGGCGCCGAAAACGCAACATCCGAGGAGACGGAAGGGTGCAGGAAGCCGTGAATATACGCCATCAGCGCATCAAGCTGCTGGCATTGATTGCCGTGTTCGCCTTGCCGGTACTGACGGCCTGGGTCATGGTGCAGTGGCGCATCGGCATTCCCGAACAGCGAACGGCCCATGGCCAGTTGGCACCCGAGATCCCACGTTTGGCCGAGTGGCCCTTGGCCGAGCCGTTCGATACGGTAGACGGTGGCGACTGGATACTGGCTTTCGATTGCACGAGTGCTTGTGCCCAGGAGGCCGATCGCTGGTGGCGCCTGCATCGTGCGTTGGGCCGCGAAGCGCCACGCGTCACCCGGCTCAGAATCGGCGGCGGGGGCGTCGTGCTGCCTGGCGAGATCGGCAATCATTGGCTGAACGTGCCCGATTGGCAGGGGCCGGGACGGGTCTGGCTGCTTGATCCTCAGGGCAAAGTCGTATTGACCTATGGGCGAGAGGTCGCGGAACGTGACGTAATGGACGATCTCAGTCATCTGTTGCGCATGAATCCTGATCCTCGGGCGGCGCCTGAACTCGATGGCACGCATCGCTGAGGCGATGCGAGGGTGGCAAAGAACGATTCGATACGTGACGAGGTCAAGGAATCCGATATGCAGGGTGCTTCGATGCCGAACTCTCCCGCGCAGGCAAATACGTCGCGGCTACGCTTGTTGCTGACCCTCAGCCTGGTGGGTGTCGTTCTCACCGCGGTGGTGATCCTCATCGGTGTCTGGACTCGTCTGGTAGATGCCGGATTGGGCTGTCCGGACTGGCCGGGATGCTATGGGCGTTTGGTAGTGCCTGATGCTGAGCGCGCCATGGCGCATTCCCCCCATGCGCCGCTGGAGTCGTTCAAGGCTTGGGTCGAGATGATCCATCGTTATGTGGCCTCCGCCCTGGGCCTGCTGGTCATCAGCCTGCTCGTGCTGGGGGCTGGGTTGCGTCGACGCCCCGGCTACCCTTGGGCGGCCAGTGTGGCGCTGCTGGCAGTCATCCTGCTGCAGGGGGCATTCGGTGCGTTCACCGTGACTCTCAAGCTGTGGCCCCAGGTGGTGACGTTGCACCTGCTGGGTGGCCTCACGGTGCTGGTCCTGTTCCTGTGGCTGCATCTGAGCCTGCGTCGCTTTGCCAGGGGAGATGGGCTCGGCGTGCCCAGGCGCCGGCTGACACCGCTGTGGGGGCTGGCCATGCTCCTGCTGGTGCTGCAGTTGGCATTGGGTGGCTGGGTATCCAGCAACTACGCCGGTATTGCCTGCCAGGGGTTTCCCACCTGTAATGGCCAATGGTGGCCGGAAATGGACTGGAGCGAAGGGTTTCACCTGACCCAGACGGTAGGGCCCAATTACCTGCACGGCCAGCTACATGCCGATGCCCGCACGGCTATCCATCAGGGGCATCGCATCGGTGCGCTGCTACTGGGACTGGCGTTGGCGATGCTGGCGGCACGCTACTGGGGAGTGGCGCGCATGCGGCCTTGGCTCGGCGGGCTGGTCGTTGCCTATGGTATTCAATTGGGGTTGGGAATTGCCAACGTCCTGATGTGGTTGCCGTTGTGGCTGGCGTTGCTGCATACGGCCGGCGCCGTGTCGCTGGTCTTGCTGATGGTGTTGGCGACCTGGCACTGGCGGGAAATGGCTGACGAGGCCGTAAGTTCGAAACGACGGGACAAGGAGTGGGTGCATGTCTAACGCGCTGATGAAGCGGGCAGGTGTGAAGCGCGTATTGCTGGCTCAGTTGGCAGCCTCCGATTGGACCTGGCAGGACCTGCTCACGCTATGCAAACCCAGGGTGGTGGTGGTAATGCTGGCCTGCGCTCTGGTGGGAATGGCGCTGGCAACGCCAAGTCTGCCTGCGTTGTCTACGGTGATGTTCGGTCTGGCGGGCATTGGGATGGCCGCCGGCGGTGCGGCAGCCTTCAATCATGTGGTCGACCGTCGGCTCGATGCCATGATGTTGCGTACCTCGCAGCGCCCCCTGGCTGCCCAGCGGATGCCTACTGCGCTGGCGCTGGCCTGGGCTTCGCTATTGTCGATTGCCGGTATTGCCTTGTTGCTGTGGCAGGTCAACGCCCTGACGGCATGGCTGACGCTGGGCTCGTTGATTGGCTATGCGCTGATCTATACGGCTTTTCTCAAGCGTGCCACGCCGCAGAACATCGTGATCGGCGGTGTGGCGGGGGCGGCGCCGCCCATGCTCGGCTGGACGGCAGTCACCGGACAACTGGGGCCGGAGCCGCTGCTGCTGATGCTGATCGTTTTTGCCTGGACGCCGCCGCACTTCTGGGCGCTGGCCATCCACAAGCGCGATGAATATGCCCGTGCGGGCGTGCCGATGCTGCCGGTGACCCATGGCGAGGCGTTCACGCGGCTTCAGGTCTGGCTTTACGGTTGGTTGACCGTGGCGGTGACACTGCTGCCTTTCGTCATCGGCATGAGCGGTGTCGTCTACCTGTGCGGTGTCATGGCGCTCAACCTGCGTTTCATGTACTGGAACTGGAAGGTCTGGCGCGGCCACGACCCCAAGGCGCCGCTGGCGGCCTTCTGGTTCTCGATCCGTTATATTCTCGGGGTGTTTGGCGTATTGTTGCTGGACCACTATGCCGGCTTGTGGGCCATTTAGCCGGTCATGCTGAGAGTCGTTATAGGAGAGTTGTCGTGAGTCGAGGGTTCGGCTTGAGTTACAATCCGGCCCGGAACTCATCAGCCTGGAGATTCGATGACGACGACAACGGCACTGATCCTGCTTGCCACGGGCCTAGCCATCGTGGCTGGCCTGGCGGCCTATGCTTTCACCCTGTGGCAGGAGGTGAAACGTCGGGAAGCCTTTCGCGAGGATGAGTTGCGCCGGGCGCACGAGAATTGCCTGGCCAATCTCGAGATCGTTGCTTCTTCCTTGCTGCAGGAGCAGGTCGACATCACCGAGGGTGCCTGGCGCTGTAAGCTGCTGCTTGATATCCTCGATCCCCATCTGCTCGAAAGGCCCGATTTCCAGGCCTTCGGCGAGGTTTATGCCCGCACCCAGCACCTGCATACCCATTCGGCTCGCAAGCAGCTGGCGCCGCGCGACCGGGTGCAGGAAGACCGTGAGCGGCTCGAGATCGAGGCGGAATGGCGTGGCCCGGTAATGGCGGCAGCGGAGGAAGTGCTCAAGTTTCGCCAGAGCTGGCCAAGTCGCCTCCACTGAAACTATACAACGGCTCTACAGCAAGGTATGTTGGCAGCGCCTTGCGTACTCCGGCAAGCTAATCAATGGCCATTCAGCAGGTTTTTCTGGCAGGAAACGGCACATGGCCAATGAAAGGAGTGCAACGACGCTTTGAGCAAGGCCAATAACGGCCTACACTTAAAGCCGTTGGGTCAATGAATGTCCTGACCGTCGGGGAGTTCGCTTTTGCATAACCCCGAGATGAAAATCAAGAAGGAGTCTTGCAATGAAAAAATCAACGACTGGCTTGCTGCTGGGTTCTGCACTGGTGATCGGCCTTTCTGGCTGCGCCACCGATTTTCAGAGGGGAGGCCAAGCGTCGGGAGGGGCGACAACCGCATCTTCCGGTAACGCCTGGTACCAGCAGCCCGTTGTGTGCGGCATCGCCGGCGGCCTGGTTGGTGGCGGCATCGGCTATGCGACCAGCGGCAGCTCTGACGAGGAGTCCGGTGCTGCGATTGGTGCCGTGGCCGGTTCGGCGATCGGCGCGCTGCTGTGTGCCGACCGCACGCCGCCGCCCGAGCCGGTGGCCGAGCCCGAGCCGATGCCGGAACCCGAGCCGGCTCCGGTCACCGAGTTCGAGCCCGTAACGCTGGATAGCGAAGTCACCTTCGCTTTCGATTCCGACGAGATTCGTCCCGGCGCCCACCAGACTCTGGATCAGGTGGCGACCACCCTGCGGGAGAATCCCAATCTGCGGGTTCGCATCGAAGGTCATACCGACTCCGTCGGTTCCGCGCAGTACAACGAGGGGCTGTCACAGCGTCGCGCCGATTCCGTCCGTGATTTCCTGGCTTCCCGCGGGATCGCCGAGAATCGCATGACGACTCGCGGTTTCGGTGAGGAGCGTCCGATCGCGACCAATGAGACCGATGAGGGTCGGGCTCAGAACCGTCGCGTCGAGATCCTGAACTGGGATTGATCGATGCCTCCGGGCGATACGCCCGGGGAGCGGAATGTCAGGGGCACCTTCGGGTGCCCCTGTTTTTGTGGGCAGCTTTTGTCTCTGGACGGCTTTTTTTCTGTGGCAATGAGTTTCGTGGCGCACGCAGGGTCGATTCTGTTAGTCTTGTCGGCTCCGTGACGTGCGGCGGGGCCGGCTGGCAAGGCACCCGTATCGCCCAGAGTAGTGGGTGGGCCGTACGCTTCCCGGATTGAACTCTGTTTTCGAATTCTGCTATCAACCGCGACACGTGATCCCTGGTATGGATCACCACTGCGCAAAGGACGCTTCGATGCCCATCGTGACCCTGCCGGACGGCAGCCAGAGAACCTTCGACGAACCCATTAGCGTGATGCAGCTCGCCGAGTCCATCGGGCCCGGTCTGGCCAAGGCCTGCGTGGCCGGCAAGGTCGACGGCGAACTGGTGGACGCCGCCGATCTCATCACCCGTGACGCGGAAGTGGCGATCATTACCGCCCGCGATCCCGAAGGGCTCGAGATCATCCGCCATTCTTGTGCGCATCTGATCGGCCACGCCGTCAAGCAGCTCTATCCCGAAGCCAAGATGGCCATTGGGCCGGTGATCGATGATGGTTTCTACTATGATATCGACTTCGGTCGCTCGGTGACGCCGGATGATCTGACGGCCATCGAGGCGCGCATGAAAAAGCTGATCGACGCTGAATACGACGTGGAGCGCGAGTACGTCGATCGCGACAAGGCGATGCTGACTTTCCTCCACCGGGAGGAACCCTACAAGCAGGAGATCGTGCGCGAGATCCCTGAGGGCGAAACGATCCGGCTCTATCACCACCTGGAATATACCGACATGTGCCGGGGACCCCATGTGCCCAACACCCGGCATCTGAAGGCGTTCAAGCTGACCAAGCTGGCGGGCGCCTATTGGCGCGGCGACGCCACCAAGCCGATGCTGACCCGTATCTACGGTACCGCCTGGGGCGACAAGAAGGAGCTCAAGGCCTACCTGCAACGCCTCGAGGAAGCCGAGAAGCGCGATCATCGCAAGCTGGCCAAGCGCATGGACCTCTTCCATCTGCAGGAAGAGGCACCGGGCATGGTGTTCTGGCACCCCAACGGCTGGACCCTGTACCAGGCGCTGGAGCAGTACATGCGCCGGATCCAGATCGAGCATGGCTATCAGGAGATTCGTACGCCGCAGGTCGTCGACCTGTCGCTGTGGAAGAAGTCCGGCCACTGGGGCCACTACAGTGACCTGATGTTCACCACCGAGTCGGAAAAGCGCGAGTACGCGGTCAAGCCGATGAACTGCCCCTGCCATGTGCAGGTGTTCAACCAGGGGCTGAAGAGCTATCGCGACCTGCCGCTGCGCCTGGCCGAGTTCGGCAGCTGTCACCGCAACGAGCCTTCCGGCTCGCTGCACGGCTTGATGCGGGTGCGTGGCTTTACCCAGGACGATGCCCACATCTTCTGTACGGAAAAGCAGATTCAGAGCGAGGCCGAGGCTTTCATCGCGCTGACCCTGAAGGTTTACAAGGAGTTGGGCTTCGAGGACGTCGAGCTCAAGCTCTCGACGCGTCCCGAGGATTTCATGGGCGAGGCGGCACTGTGGGACCGTGCCGAAGCTGGCCTCGAGGCAGCACTGAACGCCACCGGCCTCGACTGGGAGTTGCAGCCGGGCGAGGGGGCCTTCTACGGGCCGAAGATCGAATTCGCACTGCGCGACTGCCTCAACCGTGTGTGGCAGTGCGGAACCCTGCAGCTCGATTTCAACCTGCCGGGCCGCCTGGGCGCCCAGTTCGTCGACGAAGACGGCGAGCGCAAGACGCCTGTCATGCTGCACCGGGCGATCCTGGGATCCTTCGAGCGCTTCATCGGTATCCTGATCGAGCACTATGCAGGTGCGATGCCGCTGTGGTTGGCACCGGAGCAGGCGGTGGTGATGACCATCACCGATGCACAGCGCGATTATGCCCTCGATCTCGAGCGTCGCTTGCAGAAAATTGGCCTTCGCGTCAAGGCGGACTTGAGGAACGAGAAGATCGGCTTTAAAATCCGCGAACATACGTTGCAGAAGGTTCCCTATCTCCTGGTAGTAGGAGATAAGGAAGTCGAAGCCGACTCTGTTGCCGTGCGGACTCGCAGCGGCGAAAATCTGGGCACCATGACTGTCGATGCCTTCATCGAGCGGATCAGGGCTGAAGGCTGGTAACAAGGCTGACAGGCCCCAGGTGGGTACAGCCCAGGTGGTAAAGACAGTTGGCAACCGACATCGTCAATTACCGGAACGGAGACGGAACGATCAAGCGAAGCAGCCCGCGCGGACGTCCACAGGACAAGCGCCCCCCAATGAACGAGCGGATAACCGAGGATCAGGTACGCCTGATCGACAGCGACGGCGAGCAGTTGGGCGTCGTCCCGACCAGCGAAGCGCTCGAGCGCGCCGAAGCGGCCGGTCTAGACCTCGTCCAGATTTCCAATGCCGATCCGATCGTTTGCAAGATCATGGATTACGGCAAATTCGTCTTCGAGCAGAAGAAGCAAAAGGCAGCTCAGAAGAAGAAGACGAAGCAGATTCAGGTCAAGGAAGTCAAATTCCGGCCTGGCACCGACGAGGGCGATTATCAGGTCAAGCTTCGTAACCTGATCCGCTTCCTCGAAGGTGGCGACAAGGGCAAGGTCACGCTGCGTTTTCGCGGCCGTGAAATGGCGCACCAGGACATCGGCCGCAAACTGATGGAGCGGATCGCCGCGGATCTCGAGGATATCGGGACCGTGGAAGCCTTCCCCAAGATGGAAGGGCGCCAGATGACCATGATCATTGCCCCCAAGAAGAAGTGATCCGTAGGCCCGTCAAACGGATGGTCGGCCAGTGCCGGCCATCGGCCCCGGATTTTCTGAAAAATCTCGAGCGGAGTTAGTCTCATGCCGAAAATCAAGAGCAACAGCGGCGCTGCCAAGCGCTTCAAGAAGACGGCCAACGGCTTCAAGCACAAGCAGTCGTTCCGTAGCCACATCCTGACCAAGAAGTCGACCAAGCGTAAGCGTCAACTGCGCGGTATGAAGCAGATCCACGACGCCGACAAGGCCCTGATTCAGCGCATGCTGCCGAATCTGTAAGCCCTTGGTTGCCCATATCTAAGTCAGGAGAAAGCCATGACTCGTGTCAAGCGTGGTGTCGTCGCTCGTCGCCGTCACAAGAAAGTTCTAAAGCTGGCCAAGGGCTACTACGGTGCCCGTTCGCGCGTCTTCCGCGTGGCCAAGCAGGCTGTCATCAAGGCGGGCCAGTACGCCTACCGTGACCGTCGCCAGCGCAAGCGTCAGTTCCGTGCCCTGTGGATCCAGCGTATCAATGCTGGCGCCCGTCAGCACGGCCTGTCCTACAGCCGCTTCGTCGGTGGCCTGAAGAAGGCCGGGATCGAAATCGATCGTAAGGTGCTGGCCGATCTGGCCGTTCACGAGAAGGCTGCCTTTGCCGCTATCGTCGAGAAGGCCAAGGCTGCCCAGTAAGTGACATCGGCCGATGGCGTCGGGCCGGCTCAGGTTGGCCCGACACGATGCCAGACCGTCGCAGGGGAAGAGCAGCCGCTCTTCCCCTGTTTTTTTGGTGATTGCCTACCATGGCAGCCACCCTACGGGCCGTCGCTGGCGCGACGTCAATATCGTTCCCGGCTGTTTTTTGCCGTGCGCCAGTGATGTGCTAACAGCAGAATCAACGATTCGGAGCTCAACGGATGGACCATCTACCGACACTGGTCGCCGAGGCCCGTCAGGCCATTCAGGCCGCCGAGAGCATCGCGGCGCTCGAAGAGCTGCGGGTACGCTATCTTGGCAAGAAAGGCGAGATCACCGCTCAGCTCAAGGGGCTGGGCAAGCTTCCGGCAGGCGAGCGTCCGGCGGCAGGGGAGCGTATCAACCAGGCCAAGCAGGCGCTGACGGACGAGCTCGATGCGCGTCGGGCGGCGTTGTCGAAGGCGGAACTCGAGACGCAGTTGGCCGCCGAGCGTATCGATGTGACCCTGCCGGGGCGCGGCCAGGTCAGCGGTGGCCTGCATCCCGTGACCCTTACCCTGGAGCGTATCGAGGGGCTGTTCAGCCGCATCGGCTACGATGTGGCGGTAGGGCCTGAAGTCGAGGACGACTACCACAACTTCGAGGCGCTCAACATCCCGGCGCACCATCCGGCGCGGGGTATGGCCGATACCTTCTATTTCGATGCCACGCGTCTGCTGCGTACCCATACCTCGCCGGTTCAGGTGCGTACGATGAAGGAGCAGGCGCCGCCGATTCGCATCGTCTGTCCGGGCCGCGTCTACCGCAGCGACTCCGACCTGACCCATACGCCCATGTTCCATCAGGTCGAAGGGCTGTTGGTCGATGAGGACGTGAGCTTCGCCGATCTCAAGGGCACCATCGAGGACTTCCTGCACGCCTTCTTCGAGCGCGACGACCTTTCGGTGCGGTTCCGGCCTTCCTACTTCCCCTTCACCGAGCCCTCCGCCGAGGTCGATATCCAGTGCGTGATGTGCTCCGGCGAAGGGTGCCGGGTCTGTTCGCACAGTGGCTGGCTCGAAGTGATGGGCTGCGGCATGGTGCATCCGGAGGTGTTCCGCCATTCCGGCATCGACTCGGAGCGCTACAAGGGCTTCGCCTTCGGTATGGGCGCCGAGCGCCTGGCGATGCTGCGCTATGGCGTCAACGATCTGCGCATGTTCTTCGATAACGATCTGCGCTTCCTGCGCCAGTTCGCCTGACCGACCGCTGCAGAACACAGGATTTATCATGAAATTTTCCGAACAGTGGCTGCGTGAATGGGTATCGCAGCAGCTTGGCGCACAGGGTCTGGCCGACCAGATCACCATGGCCGGCTTGGAAGTCGATGCCGTCGAGCCTGTCGCATCCGCCTTCGATGGCGTGGTGGTGGCCGAGGTCGTCGACAAGCAGCCGCATCCCGATGCCGACAAGCTCAATGTCTGTCAGGTGGACGACGGCAGTGGCGAGCCGGTGCAGGTGGTGTGTGGTGCGACTAACGTGGCGGTGGGGCAGAAGGTACCCTTTGCCCGGGTGGGGGCGGTGCTGCCTGGCGACTTCAAGATCAAGAAGGCCAAGCTGCGCGGCGTCGAATCGCGTGGAATGATCTGCTCGGCTTCCGAGCTGGGCCTGGCCGAGGAAACTTCGGGGGGCATTCTGGTGTTGCCTGCCGATGCGCCAGCCGGCGAGGATTTTCGCGCCTGGATGGGGCTCGACGACCATACCGTCGAGGTCGACCTGACGCCCAACCGCGGCGACTGCCTGAGCCTCAAGGGGCTGGCGCGGGAGGTTGGCGTGCTCAACCGTCTGCCGATCACGCCGCCCGTCATCGAGCCGGTCGCTCCCCGTCATGACGAGACGTTCCCCGTGCGCGTCGAGGACGGCGGACGTTGCCCGCGTTACATCGGTCGGCTGATCAAGGGTGTCGACGTCACCGCCGCCACGCCGCTGTGGATGGTCGAGCGTCTACGACGCAGTGGCATTCGCTCCATCGACCCGGTAGTCGACGTCACCAATTACGTGATGCTCGAACTCGGCCAGCCGCTGCACGCTTTCGATCGCGACAACTTGCACGGTGCCGTAGTGGTGCGACTGGCCCGCGAGGGTGAGCGGCTGGTATTGCTCGATGGCCAGGAGATCACTCTGGGTGCCTCCACGCTGGTGATCGCCGATGAGCGCGGTCCGTTGGCGATTGCCGGGGTGATGGGTGGTGAGTCTTCCGGCGTTGGGCCGGCAACGCGGGACATTTTCCTCGAGTCGGCCTTTTTCTCGCCGCTGGCGGTGGCGGGCCAGGCGCGCTCCTACGGGCTGCACACCGATGCATCGCACCGCTTCGAGCGCGGTGTCGATCCGCAGCTCACACGTGAAGCGGCAGAGCGTGCCACGGCGCTGCTGATCGAGATTGCCGGCGGCGAGCCGGGGCCGCTGGTGGAGGTAGCGAGCGAGACCGACCTGCCCGCCGAGCGCGAGGTCACGCTGCGTGCGGCGCGGCTCGAGCAGGCGCTGTGCAAGGCGTTGCCCAGCGCTGAGGTGCAGGACATTCTCGAGCGGTTGGGCATGCAGGTGAGTGTCGTCGAAGCCGGGTGGCAGGCGCGGGTGCCGAGCTGGCGCTTCGACATTGCCATCGAGGAGGATCTGATCGAGGAGGTGGCGCGCATTCATGGCTATAACCGCCTGCCGGTGCGTCGTCCGGCGGCGCGTCTGGCGCTGCGCCCCGACCACGAGGCGCGTACCCCTCTGGCACGTTTGCGCCGCCAGTTGGTAGCGCGTGGTTATCAGGAGGCGGTTACCTACAGCTTCGTCGCTCCCGAACTGCAGCAAGCCCTGCTGCCGGATGCCGTGTCGCCACGCCTGGCTAATCCCATTTCCAGCGATCTGGCGGTGATGCGGGCGAGCCTGTTCCCGGGGCTGGTGCGAGCGTTGGAGTACAACCTCAACCGTCAGCAGACCCGTGTGCGCCTGTTCGAGACCGGACTGGTGTTCCGCGGCGACCTCGATGAGCTGGAGCAGGCCCCCATGGTCGGTGCCCTGGCCTGCGGTGAACGCTTCCCCGAAGGCTGGGCCGGTGGTCGCGAGAAGGTCGATTTTTTCGACCTCAAGGGCGACCTGGAGAGCCTGATCGCTCTTGGTGGCGAAGAGGGCGCCTGGCGCTTCGAGCCCGGCGAGCACCCGTCGCTGCATCCGGGGCAGAGTGCGCGAGTCATTCATCGCGGCGAACCGGTCGGCTGGATCGGTGCGCTACATCCGGGGGTGAAGGCCGAGCTGGGTCTCAAGGTCGAGGTCTTCCTGTTCGAGGTTCGCCAGGATGCACTGACCCATGGTCGACTGCCGACGTTCGAACCGCTCTCCCGTTACCCGGAAGTGCGGCGGGACCTGGCATTCCTGCTTGGAGCGGAGCGTCCCGTCCAGGCGCTGCTGGATTGTGTCCGCGCGCAGGCAGGACAGTGGCTGCGGGAGCTTCGCTTGTTCGACGTTTATCAGGGCAAGGGGGTACCCGAAGGTCGCAAGAGTATCGCTTTGGGCTTGACCTGGCAGCATCCTTCGCGCACGCTGAATGACGAGGAAATCAATCAGTTGGTCGATGCCATCGTCGCTGAATCGCATCAGCATCTGGGGGCCGAGCTGCGCGGTTAGCGCAGCACGCCGGAAGCCATGCAGGCGGCGGGCTGGACCGCCACTCTGAGGAAGTAGACATGGGAGCGTTGACCAAGGCGGAACTGGCCGAACACCTCCACGCCGAGTTGGGGCTGACCAAGCGTGAGGCCAAGGCCATGGTGGAGGCCTTCTTCGAGGAGATCCGGGCGTGTCTGCGCGAGAACGAGCAGGTTAAGTTGTCGGGATTCGGCAATTTCGATCTGCGTGACAAGCGCGAGCGGCCCGGGCGCAACCCGAAAACCGGGGAGGAAATCCCCATTTCGGCGCGTCGTGTCGTGACCTTCCGGCCCGGGCAGAAGCTCAAGAGCCAGGTAGAGCGTTACGAAGGTCCGGCGTCCAGCTGATCCGGCTGATGTAGCACCCGCCAGCCCGCCCTCTCGTACGTCGCGAGAGAGCGGGCTGGTGTCGTTTCATCTCCCCAGGCTTCGCCTGAAAAGCCGGTGCGCAAAGATGAGGCCGTTTCTCTAGATGCCGCCGCTCTCCATCAACCAGGTGATGATTACTTTGAAGATGTAGCCCATCATGCCGGCGCCGAGCACGACGAAGAGCATGATGGTGCCGAAACGTCCGGCCTGGGATTTCTTGGCCAGGTCCCAGATGATGAAGCCCATGAACAGGATCAGGCCGCCAATGAGCAGGGGAGTGATCCAGGCTTCGAACGTTTGCGTCTGCAGCATGTTGCCTCCTCGAACGAGAGGCCAACCATTATACTCGGGCATTGCCTGAGCCGCATGCGACAACCCGTCGCTGAGAGTCTCGACGACTTGCTGCGCTTTGCCACGTGCGCTCCTGTCTCATCGAGGCTGGCTGCCTGCGGCAAGGGGCGGGTCGTGGTACCATCGCGTCGAACGAATTCAGGTTTATTCCCGACATGCCAATGCTGAAGATCTTCGTAGGAACCATGTATGGTGGCGCGCTCGATGTCGCCGAACAGGTCGCTCCGCTGTTCGAGGCGGCCGGCTATGAGACTGCCATTCTGGAGCAGCCCACGCTGGAGGATTTGACCGAGGAACGGCCCGACCTGGCGCTGTTCTGTGTCTCCACCACCGGTAGCGGCGACTTTCCCGGCAATTTCGTACCCTTTGCCCGCGGGCTGGATGAGCAGAGTCCGGCCCTTGTCGGCCTTCGCTATGGCCTGATCGCCTTGGGTGACAGCTCCTACGGCGATACCTTCTGTGGCGCCGGGCGTCGGCTGGACGCAATGCTCGAGGATCTAGGCGCCACCCGTCTGGGAGAGCGTCTGGAAATCGATGCCATGGAGACTTTCATGGCTGACGATGCCGCATTGCCCTGGGCCGAGGAGTGGATCGAAACCCAGCAGCTCACGGTGGCCTGAGATGAGTGCGACACCGACCGCGGAGCGACTGAGCCTGTTGGTGGGGCTGCTGGTCCTGATGCTGGCCACTGTGCCGCGCTACCTTGCCGGCGGCCATGAGAACCGCCTGAACCTGATCACGATTGCCTTGCTGGTGGTTGCCGCGGTGGCTGTGATGAACTGGCGCATGCTCGATGCCGGTGAGCGGGGTAGGCTGCCCGGATTGGGCAAGCGTCTGTGCGTGTCACTGGTAGTGGGCTTGGGGGCGATGGGCCTATGGCATGCGCTATTCACCGCCTGGATCAGCTGGCAGCTGCTGATTGCACATGGGGCCACCCTGGGGCTGCTGTTGTATGCCGTGTGGCTATGGTGGCGTCCTGCCGAATAGGCTCTGTACGAAAACTGTCTGCGCTCGCCCATACGGCGTTAAAAATCGGCTCAAAGTACTCATTTACACCCCGTAAACTCCGTCTTTTCGCCGATTTTTGCCTTGCGACCCACAGGGATGTGGGAAGTGCGTTGGCCCGTAGGGAACGGGCCTAGCCCTGGCCATCGCTCGCCGACTTTTCGTACAAAACCTAGCGCAGCCAAGCGGTGCCATGCGCGGCGCCGCTTGGCCTGGTGAGGGTGCGGTCGTGTACCCTCAAACCAGCCGGTAACAGGGCACGTACTCCTGCCCGGGCAGCTTCATGCGACCCTGGGCGACGAAGGAGCCGAGCAACTCGTCCAGGCGACGCATCAATTCCGACTCGGCGTGCAGTTGGAAGGGGCCGTGGGCCTCGATGGCACGTAGGCCGCGTTCCTTCACGTTACCCGCCACAATGCCCGAGAATGCCCGGCGCAGGTTGGCCGCCAGCTCGTGCACCGGCTGATTGCGATGAAGCGCCAGGCCGGCCATGGCCTCGTGGGTGGGCTCGAACGTTTCCTGGAAATCGCGGGCGATGGTCAGGCGCCAGTTGAAATGGAAGGCGTCCTGGTGGGCGCGACGGAACTCCGTGACGCTGTCGATGCCCTGGCGCATGGTGCGGGCGACCTCGATGGGGTCATCGACAATGATGCGGTACTTGCTGCGTGCCGCCTCGCCCAAGGTGTAGACCAGGAATTCGTCGATCCGCTGGAAGTACTCGGCCGAATTGGCGGGGCCGGTGAAGATGACCGGCAAGGCCATGTCGTCATTATCGGGGTGGAGCAGAATGCCCAGCAGGTAGAGGATCTCCTCGGCGGTACCGACGCCTCCAGGGAAGACCACGATGCCATGGCCGAGCCGCACGAAGGCCTCCAGGCGCTTTTCGATGTCGGGCATGACCACCAGCTCGTTGACCAGCGGGTTGGGTGCTTCGGCGGCGATGATGCCCGGCTCGGAGACACCCAGATAGCGACCGTCGGCGATACGCTGCTTGGCATGGGCCAGGTTGGCCCCTTTCATCGGCCCCTTCATGGCGCCGGGGCCGCAGCCGGTGCAGATATCCAGTTCGCGCAGGCCAAGCTGATAGCCGACGTCCTTGGTGTACTCGTACTCCTCGCGGGTGATGGAGTGCCCGCCCCAACACACCACGATACCGGGATCGCGCCCGGGTTTCATCGTGCCGGCCTTGCGCAGGATATGAAACACCGCGTTGGTGGTACCTTCTCCGGTGGTCAGGTCGAAGCGGGAGTGGCGCTGAATTTCGTTGTAGACATAGACGATATCGCGCAGCACCGAGGAAAGATGCTCGCGAATGCCGAGGATCATCTTGCCATCGACGAAGGCTTCGGCCGGGGCATTGGTCAACTTGAGGCGAATGCCGCGGTCCTGCTGGATCACTTCGATATCGAAGTCATGATAGGTCTCCATCAGTACCAGGCTGTCGTCGGTCATGCTGCCGGAGCTGAGGACGGCAAGCGAGCAGCGCCGCAGCAGGTCGTGCAGGCCGGCCTTGGAGGTATCGCGCAGGCGATTGACCTCATGTTGCGAAAGCACTTCCAGGCTTCGCAGGGGAGAAACGGTGGTGGAGATAGTATCGGGCATGCAACGATCCTTGGGTCGTCGGAGTCTCCCGTCGAGGCCGGTGGATGCCAGCACGTGGCTGGGCCGACAGGAGAGTCATTCATTCTTCATCGAGTCGTAATGCGATGCTATCACGGCGGCTGACACGGCGCAGCGCTGCAGCACTGGGCATGCAGTGGTAGGATTAAGCGATCCGGTTTCGACCTCGTCCCTGACTTCAAGCGATGTGCCATGTTCAACGCCCAGTATTTCCGCACCTTCATCACACTGGTCGAAACGGGTAGCTTCACGCGCACCGCACGACACCTCGACATGACGCAACCTGGCGTCAGCCAACATGTGCGCAAGCTTGAGCAGTATCTCGACAAGCCGCTGCTGGAGCGCCAAGGACGACGCTTCACACTGACCGAGGCCGGGCGGCGGGCCTATGACTACGGCCTGAGGCTGTTCTCCGAGCACGAGCAGTTTCGCCACTCGCTCGATGACGACGCGCTCGATACCGGAGAGTGCCGGATTGCCTCGCCGGGCAGCGTCGGTCTGATGTTCTACCCCTATATTCTCGGTCAGCAGCAGATGTCGCCCGGGCTGACGGTCAACTACAGCTTCGCCTTCAGCCACGAGATCGCCTCCGATGTGCTGGCGGGGCGTCACGACCTGGGGATCGTCACCGAAACGATTCGACACCCGGAGTTGGAGTGTCGGCTTTGGCATCAGGAGCCGCTGTGTCTTGTGGTGCCGGCCGATTTCGCCGGTACGTCGCTCACCGAGCTGATGGGTATCGGCTTCCTCAACTACTCCGACGGCATCAATCATGCGGGGGCACTATTGCGCAGCAACTTTCCCGACGAGTTTCGCTCCATGAGCCAGTTCCGCCGCCAGGGCTTTACCAACGAGGTGGGAATGGTGCTGGATGCGGTGGCTCGTGGCCTTGGGTTTACCGTGGTGTCGCGACTGGTACTGGAAACCTCGCCCTGGCAGCGCCAGGTCAAGGAACTCGACCTGCCGGTGACCGAATACGAGACGCTGCACCTGGTCAGCCGCTCCGGTGCCAAGATACCGCGTCGCTATGTGCGGTTGCTGGAGGGATTCCGCGAGCAGCGCATGCGCGAGCGTTTCGGGCATGGGGATATCGTGTCGCCGCTGTAGGTGGGCAAACGGCCCGCCGATCGCTCGGCGGGCCGTTTCGCTTTGCTGCTGCAGTCGGCGACGCGTCAGTCGCGGTAATCGTCGATGCTGGGGCAGGAGCAGATCAACTGGCGGTCACCGAAGACGTTGTCGACGCGATTGACCGCCGGCCAGTACTTGGCTGCCTTGACCGCTTCCGCGGGGAAGGCGCCGACCTCGCGGGAGTAGGAACGCTCCCAGCCCGAATCCATCATGTCGGCCATGGTATGCGGTGCGTTCACCAGCGGGTTGTCGTCGGCCGGCCACTCGCCGCTCTCGACCTTCGCGATCTCCTCGCGGATGGCGATCATGGCGTCGCAGAAACGGTCGATCTCGTAGCGCGACTCCGACTCGGTGGGCTCCACCATCAGCGTGCCTGGCACCGGGAAGGACATGGTCGGTGCATGGAAGCCGTAGTCCATCAGGCGCTTGGCGATGTCCTCCTCGCTGATGCCGGAGGCCGCCTTGAGTGGGCGGATGTCGATGATGCACTCATGCGCCACGGTGCCATTGACACCGCGGTAGAGCACCGGGTAGTGCTGCTCGAGACGCTTGGCGACGTAGTTGGCGTTGAGGATGGCCAGTTCGGTTGCCTGGCGCAGGCCGCGCGCGCCCATCATCTTGATGTAGGCCCAGGAGATCGGCAGGATCGAGGCGCTGCCGTAGGCTGCCGCGGAGACGGCGCCACAGTTCTCGTTGACACCGGCAATGGGTGTCACCACGTGGTTGGAGACGTAGGGCGCCAGATGTGCCTTGACGCCGATCGGACCCATGCCTGGACCGCCGCCGCCATGTGGGATGCAGAACGTCTTGTGCAGGTTGAGGTGACTGACATCGCCGCCGAAGTCGCCGGGGCGGGACAGGCCGACCTGGGCGTTCATGTTGGCACCGTCGATGTAGACCTGGCCGCCGTGGCGATGAACGATGGCGCACGCCTCGCGGACGCCCTCCTCGAATACGCCATGGGTCGAGGGGTAGGTGAGCATGATTGCCGACAGGGCTGCGCTGTGCTGTGCGGCCTTGGCGCGCAGGTCGTCGAGATCGATGTTACCCATTTCGTCGCACTCGACCACCACCACCTTCATCTGCGCCATGGCGGCGGAGGCGGGGTTGGTGCCATGGGCGGAACTGGGGATGAGGCACACGTCGCGATGCCCTTCGCCCTGGGCGGCCTGATAGCGGCGGATGGCCACCAGACCGGCGTATTCGCCCTGGGCGCCGGAGTTTGGCTGCATCGAGATGTGGTCGTAGCCGGTGATCTCGACCAGGAAGGCCGCCAGCTCGTCGATCATCTGCTTGTAGCCGACCGCCTGATCCTGCGGTACGAAGGGATGCAGCTGACCGAACTCGGGCCAGGTAATGGGAATCATCTCGCTGGTGGCGTTGAGTTTCATGGTGCACGAGCCTAGCGGGATCATCGCATGGGTGAGCGAAAGATCCTTGTTCTCGAGGCGCTTGAGATAGCGCAGCATCTCGGTTTCGCTGCGGTAGCGCTGGAAGGTCGGATGTGTCAGGAACTCGCTCTGGCGACGGCTGGCGGCGGGAATGCCGCTGATGCCTTGGCTGGCTACCTGCTCGTCCAGCGCGCTGATCGAGAGACCGTGCTCTTCGTCGAGCAGCACGTCGAACAACACGTCGAGATCGTGGGCGGTCGTGGTTTCGTCCAGGCTGACACCGATGTCGCCATTGTCGAAATAGCGCAGGTTGATCTCGTGGGTCAGAGCGCGGCCATGGATCTTGCCGGCATCGACGCCGGTCAGGCGCAGGGTATCGAACCAGCTATCGTGTACCAGCGCCACCCCTTTGGCCTTGAGCCCTTCGGCCAGGATGGTGGTGAGGCGGTGGATGCGCGTGGCGATGGTGGTGAGGCCTTCGGCACCGTGATAGACGGCATAGAAGCCGGCGATGTTGGCCAGCAGTGCCTGGGCGGTACAGATGTTGGAGGTGGCCTTCTCGCGACGGATGTGCTGCTCACGGGTCTGCATGGCCATGCGCAGGGCGGTGTTGCCGCGGGCATCCTTGGACACGCCGATGATGCGGCCCGGGATCGAGCGCTTGAGCTTGTCGGTAGTGGCGAAGTAGGCAGCGTGGGGACCGCCGTAGCCCATCGGTACGCCGAAGCGCTGGGTGTTGCCGACCACGATGTCGGCACCCAGTGCACCGGGTTCCTTGAGCAGCACCAGGCTCATGATGTCGGCGGCCACGCAGGTCATCACGTGCTTTTCGCGTGCGGTGGCGAGCAGCGGGGCGAGGTCGTGGACTTGGCCGCTCTCGCCGGGATACTGCAGCAGGGCACCGAATACGTCGTGCTCGGCCAGGCTTTCGGCGGGGCCGACGATCAGTTCGAAACCGAAGTAGTGGGCGCGGGTACGTACCACATCCAATGTTTGCGGCAGCACGTCATCGGCAACGAAGAAGGCGTTGCTCTTGGATTTCTTGTTGGCCCTCTGACACAGCGCCATAGCCTCGGCGGCGGCGGTGGCCTCGTCGAGCAGCGAGGCGTTGGCCAGCTCCATGCCGGTGAGGTCCATCACCATCTGCTGGAAATTGAGCAGGCCCTCGAGGCGGCCCTGGGCGATTTCCGGCTGGTAGGGCGTGTAGGCGGTGTACCAGCCCGGGTTCTCCAGCACGTTGCGCTGGATCACGGCGGGCACATGCGTGTTGTAGTAACCCTGGCCGATATAGGTCTTGAAGACCTTGTTCTGGCGCGCCAGGCGCTTGAGATAGTCGAGCGCTTCGGCTTCGCTGCGTGGCGGATCGAGATCCAGCTCGCGGCCCAGGCGGATGTCCGCCGGTACGGTACGTTCGACCAGAGTATCGAGGCTGTCCATGTCCAGCGCCGCCAGCATGGCGGCTACATCTTCGGCTCCGGGGCCGTTGTGGCGGCGGATGAAGGCGTCATGATCGGCCAGTTCGGCCAGGCGGCGGGTGTCGTTAACCATGGAGAACCCTGTCGTTGAGACATGTAAAGGAAGAAAGGAACCCGGCCGCTCGGCCGGGCGCGCCGGGACGTTGCGTTCAGGCTTCGCTGTCGACCACGGCCTGGTAGGCATCGGCATCCAGCAGGGCTTCCACTGCGGCTGCATTCTCGACGCGAACCTTCATGATCCAACCCTTCTCGTAAGGAGATTCGTTGACGGTTTCAGGCGCGTCCTCCAGTGTCTCGTTGACCTCGACGATCTCGCCGGCCAACGGGGCGTAGAGGTCGGAAGCCGCCTTGACCGACTCGATTACGCCGAACTCTTCGCCCTTTTCCAGGGTGCGGCCGACCTCGGGAAGCTCGACGAAGACGACGTCTCCCAGGGCTTCCTGAGCATGATCGGTGATGCCGATGGTGACGGTGCCGTCGCCGTTGTCCAGCACCCATTCATGACTGTCGTTGTAGCGCAGGTTGGCAGGAATCGAGCTCATGATGATTTTCCTATAAGAAAAGGTTTTCCGACTGGGCGAATGCTAACGCCATTGGCGGCGTTTGGCGAGCCTGAAGGCGGGCCCTCTTCCAGGCCAGTCTCGACTCGTCGCATCCATAGCGTGGCGCGCCCCGGGACGAGCGTCTAGTCCCATTCGTCTATGGTAGATGACGCGAGGCATGGCGACGGTAATTCGACACTGCTGCCATGGCTCACTAATCTAACCAAGGAACGCTGTCGTAGCCCCGGCTCCCGAGGCATGTCGCCAATCTGAAAGTTGATGTGGCGCTGACATTTGTTTCCGATACGAAACACGGGCTAAGCTAGCGCAGACGCAATACTCGTCGAGAAGTGTGCAGCAGGCATTTCGTCGAGGTGGTGCTTTCCTGGCATTTTCCGCTATGGTACGCCGTCTCGACGTATCGATACTTCGAGAAAGGCAACAAAAACAGTCCGTACAACAGAGGGAAACGTTCGTGGAAACCTTGACTTCGATCTTCACCTCCATCAACGGCGTGGTCTGGGGACCGTTGATGCTCATCCTGCTGCTTGGGGTGGGTCTCTACCTGCAGATCGGCTTGAAGCTGATGCCCATCCGCAAGCTGGGCACCGGCTTCAAGCTGATGTGGCAGGGGCGTGATGCCAAGCCCGCGCCTGGCGAGGCCAAGAAAGCGGATGAAGAGGGTGAGATCTCGCCCTTCAATGCGTTGATGACAGCGCTCTCTGCCACCATCGGCACCGGTAACATTGCCGGGGTGGCCACTGCCATCGCGCTGGGTGGCCCCGGTGCGGTGTTCTGGATGTGGATCACTGCGCTGGTCGGCATGGCCACGAAGTTCTCCGAGGCGGTGTTGGCGGTGCGTTACCGCGAAACCGACAGCACCGGCTACCACATCGGCGGGCCGATGTTCTACATCAAGAATGGCCTGGGCAGGAAATGGCTGTGGCTGGGCGGTGCCTTTGCCTTCTTCGGGGCCGTGGCGGCTTTCGGTATCGGCAACACCGTGCAGTCCAACTCCGTGGCCGATGCGCTGGATTCGACCTTCGGCATTCCTCACTGGCTCACCGGCGTCGTCATCATGGTGCTGGCAGGGGCCGTGATCCTGGGCGGTATCAAGCGCATCGCCAAGGTGGCCGGCAAGCTGGTGCCGATCATGGGTATCGCCTACGTGCTGGCGGGCCTTGCAGTGTTGGTCGTCAATGCCGGCCAGATCGGCGATGCCTTCAGCATGATCTTCTACTATGCCTTCAACCCGCATGCGGCCATGGGTGGCTTTGCCGGCGCCGCGGTGATGGCGGCCATCCGCTTCGGCGTGGCACGCGGTATCTTCTCCAACGAGGCTGGCCTGGGGAGTGCACCCATTGCCCACGCGGCGGCCAAGACTCGCAACCCGGTACGCCAGGGTATGATCGCCATGCTCGGTACCTTCATCGATACCATCATCATCTGCACCATTACCGCGTTGGTGATCCTGACCTCCACGGTGTGGGTCGAGGGCGAGGCGGGCGCCTCACTGACGGCGCTCTCCTTCGATGCCGCGTTGCCCGGCTGGGGCAATCAGATCGTGTCGCTGGCGCTGGCGGTATTCGCTTTCACCACCATCCTGGGCTGGTCGTTCTACGGTGAGAAGTGCTTCCAGTTCCTGTTCGGCACCCGTTCGATCATGCTTTACCGGGTGCTGTTCGTGCTGGCGATTCCGCTCGGTGCGATTGCGCAGCTTGGCTTCATCTGGTTGATGGCCGATACCTTCAACGCCATGATGGCCATTCCCAACCTGATTGCCCTGGCGCTGCTGTCACCGGTGGTGTTCAAGGTCACGCGCGACTACTTCGACGGCAAGGAAGTGCTGCCGGGTGAGGATCTTGACCACAACGCTCGACCCTAGCACTCGGCTACAACAGGGGATCGGAGGCTCGCGTACGACGAGGCGCCACGTGCGCCTCGTCTCGCCTCCTTTGCCCACCATCATGTCACGAGGAATTTGCATGAGCCAACTCAAGCGCACGCCGCTGTTTGACCTGCATCTCGAACTGGGGGGCAAGATGGTGCCCTTCGCCGGTTACGAGATGCCGGTGCAATATCCGCTCGGCGTCAAGAAGGAGCACGAGCACACCCGTAGCGCCTGCGGCCTGTTCGATGTCTCTCACATGGGACAGATCCTGCTGCAAGGCCCGCGGCCCGCCGAAGCGTTGGAGACGCTGGTCTGTGCGGATATCGTCGGCTTGCCTGAAGGCATGCAGCGTTATGCCCTGTTCACGGGGCAGGAGGGGGGCATTCTCGATGATCTGATGGTGGCCAACCCTGGCGAGGGCCTCTATCTGGTCGTCAACGCCGCCTGCAAGGAGCAGGATATCGCGCTGCTCGAGATGGGGCTCGACGATGAGCACCGTATCGAAGTGCTGGATCGTGGCCTGTTGGCGCTGCAGGGGCCCAAGGCCGCTGACGTCATGCGCCGGCACTGCCCGCAGGCCTGCGAGATGGTGTTCATGCAGCACGGACGCTTCGAGATCGATGGCGTGTCCGTCTGGGTGAGCCGAAGTGGCTATACCGGCGAGGACGGTTTCGAGATCTCGGTGCCGGCCAGCGAGACCGAGGCATTGGCGCGCCGCCTGCTGGCGGAAGAGGAAGTCGAGGCGATTGGTCTAGGTGCGCGGGACTCCCTGCGGTTGGAAGCTGGGTTGTGTCTCTATGGTCACGATATTGAGACCGGGACCACGCCGGTGGAAGCTGGATTGATCTGGGCCATCGGCAAGCCGCGTCGCCACGGCGGTGAGCGCTCGGCCGGTTTCCCTGGGGCCGACGTGATCCTGCATCAGGTCGATGCCAAGGATCATCGCCGCAAGCGTGTCGGCCTGCTGGGCGAGGGGCGCGCGCCGGTACGCGAGGGAACCGAGCTCTTCGATGAAGAGGGCCAGCGTATCGGCTCTGTGACGTCGGGCGGCTTCGGGCCAAGCATAGGCAAGCCGGTGGCCATGGGGTACGTCGACATCGCCCATGCCGAGCTCGGTACTACCGTCTATGCCGAGGTACGGGGCAAGCGGCTGCCCATGCTGGTGAGCAAGATGCCCTTCGTGGCGCCGGGCTATCACCGCGGCTGAGCGTAGCGCTAGACAGTTATACCGTTATCTTTCCTGAAGACCACCGCAATCGCTGCGGTGGTCTTCGTCGTTACGGCGGTCGGTGCCGTTTCCCTAAAGTGCCTAACGCATCATGTCGGCCTGCTGCTCCCAATAGCGCCCCATGCTGCGCTCTTCGGTAAGGTCATAGAGTGCCTGGCGGCGGGCCAACTGGGCGCCGCCATCCCGTGTGAGCGGGCGCCACGCCAGCTGCGCACGCTGGCGGGTGGAGCGGACGAAGAAGGCATCCAGCGGCAGCGAGAGGTAGATTCCCTTGTCGAAGCTGCCCTCGCCGAAGTCGCTGCCGGCATCGGTGAAGGTGGCCCAGCCTCCTAGCCTGATGCCGGAGTCGAACTCGCGGGACACATCGAAGGTCATGCCGAGATCCCCGGCCAGGTAGCGACCCACGCTGACCTTGGCCAGCACGTCTTCGATATCGGTCTGCCAGTATCCGGTCAGGTGACCCGTCCAGGTGGAGTAGTCGCGCATGTCGAAGCGCTGGTCGAAATCGCGCTGCTTGACCCAGTTGATATCGAGGCCGACGGCCACGTCGCCGTTGAAGGGGCGATAGAGCAGTTCGCCGCCTACACCGGCGAACATCGTCTCGAGCAGGCCGCCATAACCCATGGCATACCAGTCGCCGCCCAGGTGGTCGGTATGGGTGTACTGGAGGTTGCTGATGCCGATGTCGGTTTCCGCCAGATAATCGCCGATGTGGGTTCGCACCCGCGGCAGATCGGACGGGCCGATGTAGCGGTACTTGTCGAGATTGTCGTCCACCGTGTAGCTCAGCGTGGCCGAGAGCCAGCCGTTGGCGTTGAAGCGGTATTCGCTGTCGAAGTTGGCGGAGAGCCGATAGAGGTAGCCGTCCGGACCGCCGAAGTTCTGTTCGAGTTGCGGTTCGAGACTGTAGGAGAAGCCGCGGGGCGTGGACTCGTACAGCACCTCTCCCTGCTCGGGCTCAAGCAAGGCATGGGAGTAGATCCCATGGCGATAGGCGACGGCATGCTCGCTGGCATCAATGGCGGCGACCAGGTCGTCGCGCTGGTGCACGCTTTCGCGTAGTGCCATGCCGCGTTCGTGCCAGCGGAAGCGGAAGGTTTCCACCTCGCTGCCCAGATGATTGTGCAGCAGGCGCCCGGCGCGCTGTTCGCTCTCGGCCAGGGAACGGTAGCGCGTGGGCTCGCCCTCCACCATGACACTGGAGCCGTCTTGACGGATTCGGTAGACGCCAAGGCCGGCGTTGGCTTCCAGTTCCCGACTGAGTCCGTTCCAGTCGTCGTCATGGGTGGCGGGAGCTGCCGCCAGTTCGGCTGGAGGCGGGTCGCGTTTGACCTGGGACACGGTGGCCAGATTGGTTGAGAAGCTGATTCCGAGCATGGCGGTATTGCCGCGTTGCCAGCCGGCCTTGAGTTCGATGTTGTCCGTCAGTTGCAGGCGAGCGCCGAGGTTGACGCGTGAATCCTGCTGTTGGTGGTTACGCTGGGGTTCGTGCCGATAGTCGTTGCCTTCCACCTCCAGTTGCAGGACCAGCGGCTCCCATGGGGTCTGGTACTCGATACCACCGAACAGGGCGCTGCGGCCGCTGAACAGGCTGCCAAGGTTGACGCTACCGCCGTCATCCTCAGAGGAGAACCCGGAGCGTCGTTCGAAACGCTCGTCGAGTCGGGCCAAGGGGTTGGTGAAATCCTCCTGGTTACCGAGATAGCCCCAGCCGATCCCCAGGGAGAAATCGAAATCGTACCAGCGCTTGTTGGCCACCAGGTATTCGCCCGCGAACAGGCCGGTGCCGCCGATGTCGCGGGCGCCGACGGCGATCTGCGGCCAGTAGCGATCCTCCTCGCGTAGCCTCACCTTGAAGTCGATGCCCTTGTCGAGATTGTTGCGATCGCCGGTCGCGGCCAGGTAGCGGCGATTCTCCACCTCGATGTAGCGAAAACCGGTTTCGAGCCATTCGGTGGGCTGGAAAAAGAGACTGTAGCGTCGATAGGGTGCCGTGCGTGAAAGCGAGAAGGCGAAGCCGCCGAGCGGCTGCATTCGCGCGCTAGGGGTCTGCATCAAACCCACACCGCCGAAATCGCCCTGGCCATTGCCCAGGCGCGGTTGGCCCGGGGCGGCGGCAGCTGCTCCGGTGGCGGCTATGGCAAAGGCCAATGAAGTGAACGACAGCGTTCGTAGGCCGGGCTGCTTCATCGTGTGGATCCTCCTGCGCCGGCTCGATCCGCCACGTCCGGTAACTCGATGGTGTGGCAGGTATCGCCAGGAAGGCGGGTCGCTAGAAAACCGGGTAGCGCCCGGTTGATCCAGTCGGCTTCCTGTACCGGCTCGGGAAGTGCGAGTGCGATCCTGCTGCCAGCGGCCAGCGGAGCATCGCCGGCATTCCAGGCCGCTATGCCGATACGGCGGGGCTCGCTCTGCGGGGCGATCAGCCAGGCCTCGTCGGCGCGGGACCAATGAGAGCGCGGCTGACGACGAAGCAGGTCGCCTAGACTCAAGCCAGGAGTCCAGCGGTGCCGGGTTACGCCGCCGAAATGCCACAGTTCGATCCAATTGGGGATGACACAGTGACCGACTTCGGCCAGCCTCTCCTGCAAAGGATCGTGCTGTGGCGAGGCGAGAAGGGCGGCAAGGTCGGCCCTGCCCGGTGTGCGCCCGGGCGACTCTTCCAGCTCGGCAAGCGCGGTTTGCCACTGGCGCAGGCCCAGGGCCGCTCCTGTATGGCCGGCCAGTGAGTACCAGTCGCTCAGCGTCGCCAGTTCTTGCTGCAGGCGCCTTGCCTGGCGTTGCTGCGGTGCCTGGTGCCGCGTCAGCAGGTAATAGCTATAGGCGGGCGCCTCTGGCAGCGCATGCTGCTCCAGCCACAGGTGCGAGAGCCGGGGGGCGTCGGCTTTGCTCTGTAGAGGCAGAAAAACGGCCAGTAGTACGCTCAGGCTGACTGCGCACCAGTGGCAGGCAGGAGAGTGGTGACGTTGGGGCATGCTCGTTCTCTTTGTCACGACGATGACGTGCTGTTGGGCTCAGCGTCCTGCCCAACGTCGCGTCCGGTGTCCTCGGCATCGCTCCACCAGGGTCTCGCCACCTTCCAACGCAGGCGTGGACCGTCCGGCCAGAGCGCCATGTCACCCCCCCAGATCCGCAGGCTGACCGGATCGCGCCAGTACACCCCGCGGGTATGCATATTGCGGCTCGCCCAGTCGAGCCGTTCCGTACAACGTTCCAGTGCCAGGCGAATCAAGGGTAGCTCGACGGGCCGGGCCGGCTCGCAGGTACGTTCCGCCGTCGCCACATCCTGCCATTCCTGCCCACTGGCATCCCTCCAATGGGCATGGACCCGGTAGCGATTCGAGCCGGTGTCGCTTGAGTGCTGCCGTCCCAGCAGGATCTCCTCGAAGCCGGCCGTGCTTGCGGGCAAGCCATCGCGCAGATGTAGCGTGGCGCGATCCCCGGCTTGCCAATAGGTATCGCGGCCATGCTCTCCGCTGCGATGTGCCATGATCAGTAGTGCCTGGTTGCCCTGGCTGCGGGCCACCAGCGAGGCATAGGGCAGGGCTTCTGCTTGGGCTGCTGGATCCTCGCCATGCCTGTCGCCAAACAGCGTGGCTCCCATCGGTGTCAGCCGCCCGCCCTGTGCGCAGGCCGTAAGGCCCACGACCATTCCTCCCAGTAACAGCCAGCGCCAAAGCAGGACCGCCTTGCGGCGGTCCTGGATCGGCACACCAACTTCTCTGTACCGTCTGTCACGACTCATCAGCGCGTCCCGGTACCGGTTCCGGTGCCAGTACCCGTGCCGGTGCCGGTAGCACCGATTGCTACGCCGATGCCGGCGGCTCCCCGGCTAACGGCGCCGGCCAGAGCTTGACCGGAATTGCCCGGAGCCTCGCCGCCAGCACCAATGCCGGTGGCGAGGCCGCCGCTTGCCACCGCAGCTGGTGCGGGGGTGTTGGCTGAATTTCCCGGGGCGCCGGGTGTTCCCTGGGGCAACGAGGCTTGCTGAGCCAGGGCCAGTGGCGCCAGGCCCAGCAGGGTCACGCTTGCCAGGGCGACCACGCGTCGTCGCAGCTTCGCGGGATCGAGTCTCATGATTTCAAGCATATCGATATGGCTCCTTCTGTTGCGCCGGCAATTACCGGCGGGGCGATTGGCCGAATGATGCGTTCCATATATCGACTTGGAATCACGATCCGGCCTGCCTGCCTGTGGCAGGCAATTCAGATAGGCCAGAATAGAATTACCCCCGCGACACTTTAATGTCATGGGGGGTGGGATGATGAATTGATACCTCAATTGAAGATTGCTGGAAAGAAACTTATCTTATTTTAGCTTTCACTTTTGTATAGTACGGTAAAAAAATGTGTAAAGCCCGGTCAGGGGTAGTGACAAGCAAAAAAAAAGATTATTCTAACCTCGTCAACTTGGCTCCTTGCATGGAAGTGAGGGCTCTGTCTTATCGATCTCCTTGAGTTTTCATCGTGCCACGGCTTATGCCGTTGGTTGGATTGTGCCTTGCGGGTCAAGGCATTGCGGTTGGCTTCGGGGATTGTCGTTTAACCTCGTGGCGGTAGCGTGCCCACGTGGGTCTCATGAAAAAGAGCGTTTCGAAAGAGGCTGAGAATACTTTGGTTTGGGTCCTTGGGGTTCAAAGTGTCGAAGTCGGGCGACAGTTTAAGCTGGCGAATGTCGCCGAACGACAACGCGAGTGTCTAAAAAGAGTGTCATGGTAAGAAATGTGTAGGAGAAAGGTGTGAGTTATGTGTTTCTTTCTGTGTCACCGGTTGGCGACATTGAGTGCGTAATAAGAGTGACATGTAATGACGTCTTAAAGAGCCAGGCAGGGTAAAGGTTAATAATGGCCAGCGAGTGAAGAGTCGATGAATTACTACTTCCTGCGACCCCGGATGGGTCGTGTGCTTTTCGTATTCGGGCTGTTTGCCCTGGGTGGATGCGCCTTTGCTCCCGGCGGGCATATCGATTATCGAGCCGATTCCGCCCCGATCGACGATCTGGTCGATATCGAGCCCATTACCTTCGGGCTGGTGCGCAGCCAGCGGCAGGAGGCCGAGGCAGCCCGGACGTCGGAGGAGTTCGGCAAGGTCAGCGAGGCGCTGCGCGAGGGTGTCAGCGGCTATGACTACCACATCGGCAAGGGCGATGTGCTCACGGTCATCGTTTATGGCCATCCGGAGCTGACGATTCCCGCCGGCGGCGAGCGCAGTGCCGCGGAATCGGGTAACACCGTGCATAGCGACGGCACCATCTTCTATCCCTTTATCGGCCGCATTCCGGTGGAGGGGCGTACGGTGCGCGAGGTGCGCGACATCATCGCCCGGGGGTTGGAGCCCTATGTGGCCATGCCTCAGGTCGAAGTCCAGGTCGCCCAATACAACTCGCAGAAAGTGAACGTCACCGGTGCGGTGCAGGATCCCGGCCCGCTGGCAATTCGAAACGTACCAATAAGCGTGCTCGATGCGATCAACCTGTCCGGCGGCTTGGCGGAGCATGCCAACTGGCACGATGTCCTGCTGACGCGGGACGGAGAGGAAATTCGCGTTTCCCTGCACGAGATGCTCAATCGCGGGCGCCTCGACCAGAACCTGCTGCTGCGCGACGGCGATGTCCTGCATGTTCCCGACAACAGCGACCAGAAGGTCTACGTCATGGGCGAGGTGCGCGAGCCGCAAAGCCTGCCCATGGGGGCAAGCCGGCTCACGCTGACCGATGCGCTCTCCGAGGCCGGCGGTATGAACGAGGGTAATGCCAACGCCTCGGGCATCTTCGTCATCCGCCGGGCTCCCGCGGACAGCGACAAGCTTGCCACGGTCTACCAGCTCGATGCGCGTAACGCGACCGCCTTGATGTTGGGGGCCGAGTTCACCCTGCAGCCCACCGACGTGGTGTACGTCACCACGACGCCGCTGGGACGCTGGAACCGGGTGGTGCGCCAACTCCTGCCCACGGTCAGCAGCATCTACCAGACCACCCGAACTGGGCGTGAACTGGAACGTATCGGCGAGTAGGGGGGAGGCATGTTTCAGGAGGTTCTGGTGGTGTGCACCGGCAATATCTGTCGCAGCCCGGTCGGGGAGGCGCTGCTCAAGCGGGCGCTGCCCGGTCATCGCATCGCCTCGGCGGGGCTGGGGGCTCTGGTGGGGCACAGTGCGGAGCCCACTGCTGCGCGACTGGCGGAAGCCGACGGGCTCGATCTTTCCGATCACCGGGCGCGCCAGATCGACGCCGGAATGATCAGAGATGCCGACCTGATTCTGGTCATGAGCGAGGGGCAGCGTCTCGCCCTTGCCGAGCGTTTTCCCTTCGCCACCGGCAAGACCATGTGCTTCGGGCGCTGGCTGCCGAGTGAGACGGGCAAGGGGACAGACATCCCCGACCCCTATCGCAGGAACGAGGAGGTCTTTGTGCGCGTGCATCGACAGCTCACCGAAGCGGCACGGCTGTGGCAGTCACGCCTCGGTAGCCCTCGAGGCTGACGCGAACGACCCACCTTATTCACGCCAGGACGCTATCAATGGTGAAAGAGACGAAGACGGGCTCGCGCCCGGGGTATGACGACATCGATCTGGGCAGGCTGTTCGGCGTTCTGCTGGACAACAAGTGGTTGATCATGGTGGTGACGGCTGTCTTCGCTCTGGCTGCCGTCGTGCATGTGCAGCTGGCCACGCCGATCTTCCGCGCCGATGCGCTGGTCCAGGTGGAAGGCAAGACCGGATTGAGCAATCCTCTCGCCGAGGTGCGTTCTATCCTGGGCGAGGAGCCCAAGGCCGATGCCGAGCTGGAAATCCTGCGCTCGCGCATGGTGCTTGGCCAGGCGGTCGACCAGGAGCGCCTCGACATCGATGTGATACCGACCCGCTTCCCGGTCGTTGGCGGCTATCTGGTGCGGCGGGGCATGGAGCGGCCTGAGTTCGCGCGCCGCAGTGTATGGGCCGGTGAATATCTCAACGTCGGCGAGCTGCGTGTCGATCACGAGTGGCTGGGGCGAGCGCTGCGACTGGTGGCCGGCGTCGACGATGGCTATCGGCTCTACCACGGCGAGGAGCTGCTCGGTGAGGGACGCGTCGGTACCACCGAGAGTTTCGTTGATGGAGGCATAGAGCTGCGCGTGGCCGAGCTGGAAGCCGGCGAGGGCGCCGAATTCACCGTGGTGAGACGCACCCGCCTGGCCGCCATCAACCAGCTCCGTTCACGCTTCAGTGTCGCGCAACGCGGCCGTGACAGCGGCGTGTTCAACATGACCCTACTCGATGAGGATCCCCGTCGCGCCCAGCGTACCCTGAGCGTCATCGGACAGATCTACCTGACCCAGAACGTTGAGCGCCAGAGCGCCGAGGCGGAGCAGAGTCTCGAATTCCTCGAGGCGCAGGTGCCGCAGGTGCGTACTGAGTTGGCCACCGCCGAGGATGCGCTGAACGCCTTCCGCATGCAGCACGAGAGTGTCGACCTCAATATCGAGACTCGCTCGGTGCTGGACCGCGTGGTGGATCTCGATGCCCGACTCAGTGAGCTGGAGATGGAGCAGGCCGAGCTGAGCCGGCGCTACAACGCCTCGCACCCGCTCTATGCGGCAATGATGGAGAAGCGCAGCAACCTGGAGCGCGATCGCGAGCGGCTCAATGAGCGCATCCACGATCTGCCCGAGACCCAGCAGCAGATCCTGCGTATGTCGCGTGACGTGGAAGTGACCCAGCAGGTCTATGTGCAGCTGCTCAACAAGATTCAGGAGATGAGCATCACCAAAGCCAGCACCGTGGGCAACGTGCGCATCCTCGACGATGCCGTCGCCCAGCCGGGACCGGTGGAGCCGCGCAAGCCGGTAACGGTGGCCATGCTGACTCTGGTGGGCGCCTTCCTGGCGGTGGCATTCGTCATCGTGCGCAGCATCCTCAACCGCGGCGTGGAGAGCGCGGAGCAGATCGAGGATCTCGGCCTGCCGATCTATGCCACCGTCCCGCTCTCCGACGACCAGCAGAAGCTGGTGCGGCGGGTCAAGCGCCATAATCGGCGCCGCGGTCGAGCCGTGACCTGTGGGGTACTGGCCCAGAACGCTCCCGACGACACCGCCGTCGAGGCCCTGCGCGGCCTGCGTACCTCGCTGCACTTCGCCATGCTCGAGGCCAACGACAACCGGCTGATGATCACCGGGCCGAGTCCGAACATCGGCAAGAGCTTCATCAGCGTCAACCTGGGTGCGGTCATCGCCCAGAGCGATCGGCGCGTGCTGATCCTGGATGCCGACATGCGCAAGGGCCACGTGCACACTGCCTTCAACGCCGACAGCAAGGGCGGATTGTCGGAAGTTCTCGCCAACAAGGCCGAGCTCGACCAGGTCATCCGCCAATCGCCGATCAATGGGCTGAGCTACGTGGCGCGCGGCAAGGCGCCGCCCAATCCCGCCGAGCTGCTGATGAGCGAGCGCTTCGCGCGTTTGCTCGAGGCGTTGAGCGAGCGCTTCGACCTGATCATCGTGGATACGCCGCCAATCCTTGCCGTAACCGATGCCGCCATCATCGGCCATCACTGCGGCACCACGCTGATGGTGGCGCGCTACGGGCTCAACCCGCCGCGCGAGGTCGACGTGGCCATTCGTCGCCTCGAGAGCAGCGGCGTCACGGTCAAGGGCGGCATCCTCAATGCCATCGAGCGCAAGGCCGCCACTAGCTATGGCTACGGTTATTACCACTATGCCTACAAGACCACCGAGGCCTACAAGACCTCCGAGACCTGAGCGCCGCAGGAACCTGTCCGTGCCTGCCTGAGCAGGCCGTTCCCTGACGCGAGGCCAACGGGCCGCAACCTGCTTGCTGCCGGGTCCCGTGTCGATCACTACCACTCGAAAACCATGGAAGCGTCATGACCACTATCAAAGATCGTCTGATTGGCCGGCTCGAGCGCAAGGAAGCCGTGATCGGGATCGTCGGGCTTGGCTATGTGGGGCTGCCCCTGATGCTGCGCTATAGCGAGATCGGCTACCGCGTGCTGGGCATCGACATCGATGTGGGCAAGGTGGAGAAGCTCAATGCCGGGCGCAGCTACATCGAGCATATCCCCGCTGAACGAGTCGCCCGGACCAAGGATACCGGCTTCGAGGCGACCACCGATTTCTCCCGTGTAAGCGAAGTCGATGCGGTGATCCTGTGCGTGCCGACGCCGCTCAACAAGTACCGCGAGCCCGACATCAGCTTCGTCATCGGTACCGTCGATGCGCTGAAGGTGCATCTGCGCGAGGGACAAGTGGTGTCGCTGGAGAGTACCACCTACCCCGGCACCACCGAGGAGGAGCTGCTGCCGCGCATCGAGGAGGGCGGACTCAAGGTCGGCGACGGTCTGTTCCTGGTCTATTCGCCGGAGCGCGAGGACCCGGGCAACCCCGACTTCGAGACCCGCACCATTCCCAAGGTGGTCGGGGGCCATACCCAGTCTTGTCGCGAAGTGGGCGTGGCACTTTACCGGCCGGCCATCGATCGGGTGGTACCGCTCAGCTCGACCCGGGCGGCCGAGATGACCAAGCTGCTCGAGAACATTCATCGTGCGGTGAACATCGGTCTGGTCAACGAGATGAAGATCGTCGCCGATCGCATGGGCATTGACATCTTCGAAGTGGTCGATGCCGCCGCCACCAAGCCGTTCGGTTTCACTCCCTACTATCCGGGGCCGGGACTGGGCGGGCATTGCATCCCCATCGACCCCTTCTACCTGACCTGGAAGGCGCGCGAATACGGCCTGCATACGCGCTTCATCGAGCTTTCCGGCGAGATCAACCAGGCCATGCCCGACTATGTGGTCAGCAAGCTGATCGAAGGGCTCAATCAGCGCGGCAAGGCGCTGAAGGGCAGCCGCGTGCTGATCCTCGGCATCGCCTACAAGAAGAACGTCGACGACATGCGTGAGTCGCCGTCGGTATTCATCATGGAGCGCATCCGCGACCGCGGTGCCGAGGTGGCCTACAGCGATCCCCACGTACCGGCGTTCCCGCCCATGCGCGAGCATCACTTCGACCTGGAGAGCGTGCCGCTGTCGTCCGAGACCCTGGCCGAATACGACGCCGTGGTGCTTGCCACCGATCATGACCGCTTCGACTACGACATGATTCGCGCCCATGCCCAACTGATCGTCGATACGCGCGGCATCTACCGCGGCGTGAGCGACGAGCGGGTGATCAAGGCCTGATCTTCATGTCCAACACACAGGTAAACGCCATGAAATATTTTGCACTGATCGGTGCCGCTGGCTACATCGCTCCGCGCCACATGAAGGCCATCAAGGAAACCGGCAACCACCTGGCCATGGCCTACGACATCAACGACTCGGTGGGCATCATCGATTCGATCTCGCCGGAGAGCGAGTTCTACACGGAATTCGAGCGTTTCCTCGAGAGCGCCTGGCAGCGCAAGCGCGATCCCTACACGGCACTCGACTACGTCTCGGTGTGTTCGCCCAACCACCTGCATCACGCCCACATCGCCTCCGGTCTGCGCCTGGGCTGCAACGTGATCTGCGAGAAGCCGCTGGTGCCCACGCCAGCCCTGCTCGATGAGCTCGGCAGGGTCGAACAGGAAACCGGGCGTCGCGTGTTCAATATCCTGCAGTTGCGCCACCACCCGGCCATCGTCGAACTCAAGGAGCGCGTGGCCGGTACACCGCGTGACGACAAGTACGATGTCGAGCTCACCTACATCACTTCGCGCGGCAAGTGGTACCACGAGAGTTGGAAGGGCGATCCGCGCAAGTCCTTCGGCGTGGCGACCAACATCGGCGTGCATTTCTTCGACATGCTGCACTTCGTGTTCGGCGACCTGGAACGCAACGTCGTCCACTACCTCGACGAACACCGTGCCGCGGGTTACCTCGAGTATGAGAAGGCGCGGGTGCGCTGGTTCTTGTCGATCGACAGTAACGACCTGCCGAGCAGCGTGCAGGGGCAGCAGACCACCTACCGTTCGATCCTGTGCGAGGGTCGCGAGATCGAGTTCTCGGGTGGCTTTACCGACCTGCATACCGTGTCCTATCAGGAGATCCTCGCCGGACGCGGTTTCGGTCTCGAAGATGCCCGCCACTGCATCGAGACGGTCGATACCATTCGCAATGCGGCCCTGGAAATACCCGCTCGCAACGAGGCGCATCCCTGCCTCAAGCGGCACCTGATGTGAGGCTCGCCATGGATAGCAAAGCGCTCGAAAACCGTTACCCCGGCGTCCAGATCCATTCCAGCGCCATTGTCGATTCCGGCGCCGAGATCGGCGAATCGTCCCGTGTGTGGCACTTCGTGCACGTATGCAGCGGGGCTCGCATTGGCCGCGGCGTTTCGCTGGGGCAGAACGTCTTCGTCGGCAACCGGGTGGTCATCGGCGACCACTGCAAGGTGCAGAACAACGTCTCGGTGTACGACAACGTCACCCTCGAGGCGGGTGTCTTTTGCGGCCCGAGCATGGTCTTCACCAACGTCTACAACCCGCGTTCGTTGGTCGAACGCAAGGACGAGTACCGCGACACCCTGGTGCGCGAGGGAGCGACCCTTGGCGCCAACTGCACCATCGTATGCGGGGTGACCGTTGGCCGCCATGCCTTCATCGGCGCCGGTGCGGTGATCAACCGAGACGTGCCCGACTTTGCGCTGATGCTGGGGGTGCCTGCCCGCCAGCAGGGCTGGATGAGCCGTCATGGCGAGCGTCTCGAGCTGCCACTGGAGGGCGAAGGCGAAGTGACCTGCCCGCATACCGGCGATCGCTATCGGCTCGAAGGAGGCAGGCTTCGCTGTATCCCGGCGCAGGAAGGGAGCGCCGCCGCTGACAAGGACACCCGTCGCATGGACTTCATCGATCTCAAGGCCCAGCAGGTGCGCATTCGCGACCGCATCAATGCCGGCATCCGCAACGTGCTCGATCACGGCAAGTACATCCTCGGCCCCGAGGTGGACGAACTCGAAGCGCGTCTGGCCGACTATGCCGGCGTGCGCCACTGCATCACCTGCGCCAACGGCACCGATGCGCTGCAGATCGCGCAGATGGCGCTGGGCATCGCCCCCGGTGACGAGGTGATCACGCCGGGCTTCACCTACATTGCCACCGCCGAGACCGTGGCACTGCTGGGCGCACGCCCGGTCTACGTCGACGTCGACCCGCGCACCTACCTGCTCGACCCGGAGAAGTTGGAAGCCGCGATCACACCGCGCACCCGCGCGATCATTCCGGTTTCGCTCTATGGCCAATGCGCCGACATGGACGCCATCAATGAGATTGCCGGACGTCATGGCATCCCGGTGATCGAGGACGGAGCCCAGAGCTTCGGCGCCACCTATCGCGGACGGCGCTCGTGCAGCCTGTCGAGCATCGCCACCACCTCGTTCTTTCCCAGCAAGCCGCTGGGCTGCTACGGCGACGGCGGGGCGCTGTTCACCGATGACGACGAGCTGGCCAAGGTGCTGCGCCAGATCGCCCGGCACGGCCAGGGGCGGCGCTATTACCACGTCAGGATCGGCGTCAACAGCCGCCTGGATACGCTGCAGGCCGCCATCCTGCTGCCCAAGCTCGACATCCTCGACGAGGAGCTCAAGCTGCGCGAGCAGGTGGCCGAGCGCTATGGCCGGATGCTGCGCGCCCATGGCTTCGACTCGCCTCATGTGGCGCCCTACAACACCAGCGCCTATGCCCAGTACACGGTGGAAGTCGACGACCGGGAGGTGGTGATCGCGCGTCTGGCCGAGGCCGGCATCCCGACCGCCGTGCATTATCCGATTCCGCTCAACCAGCAGCCGGCGGTGGCCGATCCGGCCGTGGACCTGCCGGTCGGCAATGCGGCCTCGCGCCGGGTGATCAGCCTGCCGATGCACCCTTATCTCAGCGCCGAGGACCAGGAGCGCATCGTTACGGCACTCGGAGAAGCGGTGGCCTGAGGCCACCTGTCAAGGAGAGACATTACGTGCTGAATCGGCTCGTCATACCGGCCAGGCGTCTGCTGCCGACCCATGCCTTCGCTCGCGGGGTGAGCGTGCTGGTGGGCGGCACGGCGGGTGCGCAGCTGCTGGCCATCGCGGCGGCACCGCTGTTGACCCGGCTCTACGCCCCGGAGGATTTCGGCCTGCTGGCAGTCTATGGCGGCCTGCTGGCCCTGTTCACCGTGGTGGCCAGCGGTCGTTACCAGCTGGCGATTCCGCTGCCCGAAACCGACCGCGAGGCTGCCGAGGTGTTGGCGCTCAGCCTGGCGGTGGTAGCGCTTACCACCCTGGCGGCGCTATTACTGGTGGTAGTGGGAGGAAGGGCGCTTACTGAGGCGCTTGGCGTACCGGCCTTGGCCCCTTGGCTGTGGCTGCTGCCCTTGGGCGTGGTCTTGGCCGGCGGTTACCAGGCGGTCAGCCACTGGGCGGTACGCACGCGTGCCTTCTCCCAGGTCGCGACGACGCGCATCAAGCAGTCCCTGGCGCTGCTGACGATCCAGCTCGCCGCCAGCCCCCTGGGCGGAGGCGGCCTGTTGCTCGGGCATGCTGCGGGTCAGGGAGCCGGTACGCTGACCCTGGCGCGCCCGGCGTTGCGTGCTGTCGCCGATCAGCGCGTCAGCCTGGCCGGTGTCTGGGCGGCGGCGCTGCGCTATCGCAAGTTCCCGCTGTTTTCCACCTGGTCGGGCCTGTTCAACACCCTTGGCAAGCAGCTTCCGCCGTTGCTCTTCGCCGCCCTGTTCAGCCCGGTGGCGGCGGGGCTCTACGCGTTGGCGCATCGCGTACTGGCGCTGCCGATGTCGTTGATCGGCGAGGCCGTCGGCAAGGTGTTCTTCGCCAGCGCCGCCGAATCCCACCGGCGCGGGGAACTGGGCGCACTGGTGGCCAAGGTGCATGCCATGCTGGCGCAGATCGCCATGCCGGTAGCCGTGGTGCTGGCGCTCATCGGTCCGGAATTGTTCGCCATGGTCTTCGGCGAGCGCTGGCGGGAGGCTGGCGAGTTCGCACGCTGGATGGCGCCATGGCTCTACCTGGTGTTCATCACTTCGCCGTTGAGCCACCTGTTCTCGGTGCTGGAGCGCCAAGGCCAAGGCCTGGCCTTCCAGACGCTGCTGCTCGGCGTGCGTGTGGTGGCGATCGCGATCGGCGCGGCCCTCGATGACCTGCTGCTGACGGTGGCGCTGTTTTCCCTGGGCAGTGCCGCCTGTTGGATCGGCTTCCTCGCCTGGATTGCCCACCTGACCGGCAACCGTTCCTCCGTCCTGGCGATGGCCACTCTTTCCGCGCTGGCCTGGAGCCTGGTGCTGCTGGTGCCGCTGATGGTCGCCGAGTGGTTGGCGCCCGCGTGGCTGCCGTTGAGCGTGGCACTGCCGCTCAGCGGCGTGCTGGTGGGATTGCGTTATCTCCTCCTGTTTCGAAAGGCCTATTCATGAGTTCGATACATTGTCACTTTTCCTCCCCGCGCTGGCAGGAGGGCACGCTGTCGGGCGATGACGGCTACGTATGCGGCAGTGCCTGGCTGAATGGGCATCGCCTTTCCGCCAGTGGTGCCCTCAAGCAATTGGAACTGGCCGAAGGCATCGAGGCATGGCGCAAGCGCATGGGCGATCTCAATGGGTTCTACGCCCTGGTGCGGCGCAGAGGCAACGACATGGTGGCGGTCGTGGATCGCGTACGCTCGATCCCACTGTACTACGGCGTGCATGCCGGAGACGTGTACCTGAGCGATGATGCCGACTGGGTGCGCCGACAAGTCGACGAAACACAGATTCACGATGAGGCGCGGGCCGATTTCGAGCTGTCCGGGTACGTCACCGGCCAGGACACGCTGTTTCACCGGGTCAAGCAACTGCGTGCTGGCGAAGCTCTGATCGTCAGCGATTCCGACCTGGGGCTGACGCTTTTCGTGGAGCGCTATTTTCGCTTTCAGTACGTCCGCTGCCAGGACGATGGCATCTCTGACCGTGACGACGGCCGGCGCCTGATCCGGCTCGAAGAGGTGGTCGAGGAGGCCTGTCAGCAGATGGTCAGGATGGCCAACGGGCGACAGGTCGTGGTGCCCCTCAGCGGTGGCTACGATTCGCGCCTGATCGCCACGCTGCTGGCACGCTGCGGTTATCCCCGAGTGCTGACTTATGCCTACGGCCATCGCGACAACCAGGAGGCGAAGGTGAGTCGCGAGGTGGCCCAGAGCCTAGGGCTGCCGTGGACCTTCGTCGAGTACAGCCAGGAGGCGTGGAGCCAGGTCGCTGACAGTGAGGAGTACTGGCGTTACCAGCAGTGGGCTTCGGGCTGGAGCGGCATCGTCAACATGCAGGACTGGCTGGCGGTCAAGCTGTTGACGGAGCAGGGCAAGGTCGAGCCGGGCTCGCTGTTCGTGCCGGGCCACTGCTGCGTGACCGGCTTCCTACCCTCGAGCGTGTTCGAGGCCAAGCGGGCGGGGCGCCTGGTGGAGGCGGGCGAGCTGACCGAGGCGCTGCGCCAGCGGCACTTCACCTTGAACGAGAGCGCCGAAGGCGAGGCGCTCTTCCGCGAACGGGTGTTGCCGCGCCTGACGCAGGACTACCGGTTGGACGAAACCCTGGACCCAGATGAGTTCATTCGCCAGTTCGTGCTGTTCGGCTGGCAGGAGCGCCAGGCCAAGTTCATCGTCAACTCGGTGCGCTGCTTTGAATTCTTCGGCCATGACTGGTGGATGCCGCTCTATGACCGCGACTTCATGGCGTTCTGGCAATCGGTGCCGCTCCATTGGCTGGAGTGCCGCTCCGGCTATGTCACCTTCGTCGAGAACCTGTTTGCCGAGGTCAGCGGCCATAGCGCGCCGCTAGGCAACGCCGCACAGCAGTCGCGCCGGAGCCTGCGCGCACGCCTGACTCGCCTGGCCGCTTTCCGTCGCGGCCCGGGGGCACACCTCAAGCGCTTGGCGAAGCGGCTGCTGCCAGGCCTGGCCCAGGGCAACACCCTGGCCTCCACGGGGCGCTTTCCTCCCGAAGCCCTCGAACGCCTGCGCTCCCAGGGCTATTCGCACAACGGAGTCGCGGCACAGCTCTTCCTCGAGAGGTTCAGTCGATCATGAACGTCAACGCACCGAAGCGATACCTCCGGCTCGCTTTCGAAGCGGCCGGGTTGATTGCCCGTAACCTGCGGCGAATCCGCGGGTTTTCCGCCGTGCCGCTGCGCTGCCACGAGGGCTACCGGCTCTGTGCCATGGAGCGCAGCCACTTGCCGGGGGCGCTGGCGCTGTATGCCGGCCTGCACGATGGCCAGCCGCTGGATCTGCCGCGACGCTGGCTGTACCGCCTGGCAGGCGATCGTCTCGGCGTGGTTGCCCTGGATATCGAAGGCCGTGTGGTAGGGGCGGCGTTCTATGGCTTCAGCCGTCGCGACCTGCGCGAAGGCCGGGTTCATTCCAACTTCAGCGGAGTGTATCCGGCGCATCGGGGCAGGGGGCTGGCAACCGAGTTGCGGCGCACCGGCATCCTGCATTTTCGCGCCAACGGCGTGCGCGGCTACTCCGCGCGCATCTCGGCCGACAACGTCGCTTCGCTCAAGCCGAGCCTGCGGCTCGGTTTCCGCATCGCCGAGCGCTACCACGACCCGGACAGCGGCGAGCAGCGCTATTACCTGGTTTGCGACTTCGACGACGACTACCACGATGGGGCAGCCCAGGAGCCTGGGTCGGACCCCGAACCGCAGTCCCCCACACCGGAGACGGAAAGGAAAGCCGTACCATGAACAACGATCCCTTGTTCCATGCCGGATGGATCCGCTTCAACGAGCAGCGCTGGGGGCTCATGGCCGAACCGCTGAACCTCGAGCCTGACAAGGGCGATGGCTGGCGGCTCGAGACCGTGCTCTATCGCAACCGGCACGGTCGCCTGGTGACGCCGCCACGCAATCCTCACCTGCCCATCGACTTCCAGTGCACCAGCGAGCGGCCTGCATCGCGCAACCGGCGCAAGCGCCTGGCGCTTACCCGGCTGGCCGAATATCTGCAGCAGTGCGAGTTCGGCGGCAGTCTCAGCCTTTCCTCGGTGGCGGACGACGTGCGGCCCTTCGAATGGGCCAACATGGCGGCGCGCCCGCGCTACACCTATCACCTCGACATCGCCACACGTGAAGCGGCCATCGACCCCAATGCGCGCAAGAAAGCTCGCAAGTGTCGCCGACTGGGCTATCGCTGCGAGATCACCGAGGACTATGCCGCCGTGGCTGACTGCCTGGCAGGGCCGGAGGCCCGCAAGGGGTTCGACTACCGCCTCGACGCGGGGGAACTCGCGCGCCTGGCCGAGTTGATGGGGCCCGAGCACTTCGTCTGCTTCCTGGCGCGCAACGGCGAAGGGGAAGCGATGGGAACCCGTGTCTGTCTGTTCGTGCCGGGCGGCCATGCCCTGGCCTGGTCGGCGGGCATGAAGACCGAAGCCATGAAAGATGGTGTCAACAATCTAGTAGCCGAGGAGGCGCTGGATTTCTTCGACCGTCAGGGATGCACCGTCTTCGATTTCATTGGTGCCAACATCGCGCCGGTGGCGGAGATGAAGGAGGCATGGGGCGGACGGCTGGTATGCCACTACGCCATCAGTCAGCGCGGTATCCGTCAGTTGGCTCGCGAGGCATACGTCACGGCCCGTACATTGATGAAGAGGGAATCCAAGTGAATGACATGACTGCACTGCATGATCGGAATTCCCAGGTCCGGCTGAACGCCGCACCGAAGACACCTCAAATGTCGGGTAGCCAACCCAGTGTCTCGGCAGCGGTCGCGACGACGGGCGAACCGGTACTCGCCTGGCTGGAGCAGATCCTGCTGGAGCGCTTCGGACTGCCGCTGCGCCTGGAGCGCGACGGCCCCGAACGGCTCTATCTGCGGCATGCCGAAGCTCCGGGGTACCTACTGTTCGACCGCCTGCAGCCGGGCTTCTACCTGGCCGGCGTGGATCTGCCACACACCCAGTGGGACGCGGCGGTCGAAGGCTTCAGCGCACCGCTAGACATGCCGCTGCCGGCGCCGGGTGCTGCCAGCCTGCCCCGGCCGCTGGTGGAGCCGACGTCGGATGGGCTGGCGATCCACTATGACATCCTGGGCCTGACTTACTGGATGCTGTCGCGCCAGGAAGAGGTCGAGGCCCAGGTGCTCGACCGCCACAGTCGTTTCCCCGCCAGCGCCTCCCATGCCGGTCGCCACGGCTATCTGGAGCGGCCGGTAGTCGATGAGTGGCTGGCGGTACTTGGCCAGGTGATTCGCCGCCAGTGGCCCCAGGTGAATCTGCGCCAGCACGCTTTCGCCCTGCGTCCGAGTCATGATGTCGATCGCCCCAGTCGCTACGGTTTTGCCCGCGACGTCAAGCTGGCTCGGGTCATGCTGGGTGACACCTTGCGCCATGGCCGCCCGCAAGCGCTACTGGTCGGCCCCTGGATTCGCCTGTGCACCCGTCGCCGGCTGCATCCGCTCGATCCGCTCAATACCTTCGATTGGTTGATGAGCGTATCGGAGCGTCATGGCTTGACTAGTGAGTTCTACTTCATCTGCGGGCGAACCGATCCGCGCAAGGACGCCGACTACGAGCCGGAGCATCCGGCCATACGCGACCTCATGCGGCGTATCCATGCGCGAGGCCACGAGATCGGCCTGCACCCCAGCTATCATACCTTCCGCAATCCCAAGGAGCTGGCCAACGAGGCCGGTCGCCTGCGCCGGGTGTGCGCCGAGGAGGGAATCGAGCAGGTCCAGTGGGGTGGGCGCATGCACTACCTGCGCTGGCAGATGCCATTGACCCTGCAGGGGTACGTACAGGCCGGTCTCGATTACGACACCACGCTGGGCTATGCCGAAGCCCCCGGCTTCCGTTGCGGTACCTGCTTTGAGTATCCGGCATTCGACCCGGTCAAGGGAGAGCCGCTGGCGCTGCGCATCCGGCCTTTGATCGCCATGGAGGCTTCGGTGATTTCGTCGCTCTACCTGGGGCTTGGCACGGGTGAGGAAGCCTTCGAGTGCTTCATTCGGCTCAAGGAGCGCTGCCGTGCCATGGGCGGAACCTTCAGCCTGCTGTGGCACAACTCCGAATTGACCACTTCGGCCCAGCGCGACCTCTACGAACGCGTACTGGCCGATTGAGCGATCCAGGGGTATCGGCATGATCCTGTCCGGCGATGCTCTGACGGCGCGCGCTTCCGCTATCGGCTTCTTCGTGCTCTTTCCGGGCTTCATCCTTTATCACACGCTGGTGGCGATGGGGATGATTCCGGCACTGCTGGGCGGCCTGTTCGGCGTGGTATCGGTGATGATGTTCGTCGTCTACTGCGCGCTGCTGCCGTCTCAGCTCTACTCGTTACTCAGTACGACGCGCGGTTATGCGTTGTTGACGTTCGCGCTGTTTGCCTATGTCCTGCTGTGGGCCGTGGCCAACTACGTCCTGCTCGGCAGTGGCGTCATGCGCGCGGCACTGATCCAGACCATCGAGACGCTGGTGCTGTGGCTGGTGCTGTTCGTGATGGGGTATCGCGTACCGCTCGCATCGCCGCGGCTGGCCCGCGCTTTCTGGATTGCCTTCGTGCTGATCGCCGCCTATCTGCTGTTCCACGTCGCGACCACCGGCCAGTGGATGTTCTTTGCCCGGCGGATGATCGAGGCCGAGGGAGGCGAGAACGTTTCCACTTATCAGGGGTATGCCCGCAGTGCTCTGGTGCTGCTGGTGTTCCTGATCGCGGTCAGCGAGCGCGCGGTGGTGCGCGCCGCGCTGATCGTGCTCGGTGCCTTCGTCATGTTCGTGCTGGGAGCGCGTTCGGAGCTGTATGCCTTCCTCGCGCTCTCGACGTTGCTGCTGACGCTGTGGGCGGGCATGAGCGTCAAGTACATGCTTACGCTGCTGGCCGTGGTCGCGGCCCTGATCGCGCTGGTGGTCAGCCAGTTCGAAGCGCTGGCCGGCAGCCGCCAACTGCAGATCCTCGACCTGTCGGGAACCAGTTCGTGGCTGGCGCGCCAGAATCTCGGCCAGCGTGCCGTCGAGCAGATCCTGGATAGCCCGCTGCTGGGACGCTTCGGCGGTCACATCAGTTCGGCGGAAGCGACCGGCGGCTATGCCCACAGCATGCTCTCCGCCTGGGTCAATTACGGGCTGCTGGGCTTCGTGCTCTACCTGGGGTTGACCGTCAGCGCTTTCTTCGGCGCCGCCTACCGCATGTTCGTCGTCGGCGATCGTGCCGCCGGGTGGGTGTTCGCTTTTTCCATCAACTTCGTCTGCCTGCTGTTGATCGTGCTGGCCAAGCCGGTGTTCTGGCCGCTGCCGGCATTGGGCTGGGGCGCCTATGCCAATGCCCTGGCCGCGGCACGCTGGGCACCGGGCAGCGATACCGCACGGCGGGGCGGCGTGACCGGCGCCCACCATGACGAATCGGAGCAGCATGACGCTGCCAGGGACTCACAAGGACGCAACGATAATGAAAGTGGCACACCTGACCTCCGCCCATCCGCGCTATGACACTCGCATCTTCCACAAGCAGTGCCGTTCGCTGGCTGCCGACGGTCACTCGGTGACGCTGGTCGTCGCCGATGGCGAGGGCGATGAGACGCGGGATGGCGTGGAACTCGTCGATGTCGGACGCCTGCCTGGGCGGGTCAATCGCATCGTGAAGACCACGCGCCGCGTCTTCGATCGGGCCAGGGAGCTCGAGGCCGATCTCTATCATCTCCACGACCCCGAGCTGATGCCCGTGGGGCGGCGGCTCAAGCGTTTGGGCAAGTGCGTGGTGTACGACGCTCACGAAGACCTGCCACGCCAGATGCTGGCCAAGCACTATCTCGGCAAGATGACGCGTCATGCGCTTTCACGTGGGGTCGAGGCGTACCAACGCCGGGTCTGCCGCCACTTCGATGCCGTGGTGGCGGCCACCCCCTACATTCGCGATCGCTTCGGCGAGTTTCATCCGCGGGTCGTGGACGTCAACAACTTCCCCATGCTGGGCGAGCTCGACGGCGCGCCCGATGCGCGCCTGACCGCCGGCGTCGGGGAGTCGCCGATGGTGTGCTACGTGGGCGGCATCGCCGAGGTGCGCGGCATACGCGAGATCGTGCGCGCCATGGAGCGGGTCGAGCAGGATTGCTGGCTGCAGCTTGCCGGCGACTTCAAGACGCTGGCCCTGGAGCAGGAGGTCATGACCTATGCCGGCTGGTCCCGGGTCGAGACGCATGGCTATCTCGACCGTGACGGCGTACGCCGAGTGATGGCCAGTTCGATTGCCGGGCTGGTCACGCTGCACCCGATCATCAACTACCTCGATGCCTTGCCGGTGAAGATGTTCGAGTACATGAGCGCCGGGCTGCCGGTGATCGCCTCCGACTTCCCGCTGTGGCGCGAGATCGTCGAGGGCAGCGATTGCGGGATCTGTGTCGATCCCCTCGATCCCGAGGCGATCGCCGAGGCCATCGACTTCATCGTGACTCGGCCCGAGCGTGCCCGCGAGATGGGCAGGAACGGCCAGCGGGCCGTGGCCGAGCGTTACAACTGGCAGCAGGAGGAACGCAAGCTGCTGGACCTTTATCGCGCCCTTTCCCGCTGACCGAGGATGGCATGAGACACGTCTGGATCCTGAACCACTATGCCAAGCACCCCGACGCGGCCGGCGGCGCCCGTCACTACCAGCTCGCCAAGCATCTGCCGGCGCATGGCTGGCATGCCACCCTGATCGCCTCGAGCGTCGATCACCCCAGCGGCGAGCAGCGCCTGGAGCGAGGCGAGCCGTGGCGACTGGAGGAGTGCGGTGAAGTGCGTTTCCTGTGGCTGCGTACCTCGAGCTATCGCGGCAACGGCGGGGGACGCATGAAGAACATGCTGGAATACGCCTGGCAGGCGGTGCGTCCGTCGCGCCTGGCCGGGCTGGAGCGGCCCGACCTGATCGTCGGCTCGAGCGTGCATCCCTTTGCCGCGCTGGTCGGTTGGTGGCTGGCGCGCCGACACCGCGTGCCGTTCGTGTTCGAGGTGCGCGACCTGTGGCCACAGACCCTGATCGACATGGGGCGCCTGCGGGAGGGTGCGGCAATGACTCGTGCGCTGCGCTGGCTCGAGACCTTCCTGTATCGCCGTGCGCGGCGTGTGCTGACCCTGTTGCCGCGGGCGGTGGACTATATCGCGCCGCTGGGCGTGCCGGAGGAGCGGGTGGTGTGGCTGTCCAACGGGGTCGATCTCGCCGAGTTTCCCGATGCCAGCCCGCCGGCACCGCGGCCCCCCGAGATGCCGCTGTCGCTGATGTACTTCGGCAGCCACGGCGAGGCCAACGACCTCGGCGATCTGCTGGAGGCCATGGCGATCGTCAAGCAGGGCAGGCGCGAAGGCGAGGTGCCGGTACAGCTTCGCCTGATCGGAGATGGACCGGCCAAGCAGGAGTTGATGCGCCAGGCCAACCGGCTCGGACTCGACGGGCGTTGGGTGCGCTTCGAGCCGCCGGTATCCAAGCGCGAGATACCGGCGCTGGCGCGCGAGGCCGATGCCTTCGTCATTACCGTACGCGACCTGCCCAAGCTCTACCGCTTCGGCATCAGCATGAACAAGCTGTTCGACTACATGGCCGCCGCGCGTCCCGTGATCATCGCATCGGCGGCGGTCAACGACCCCGTTGCCGAAGCCGGGGCCGGCATCACGGTTCCCCCCGAAGACCCCCAGGCCCTAGCCGAGGCCATCGAGCGATTGCTGGCACTGCCACCCCAGGAGCGCGCGCGCATGGGGCAGGCGGGGCGGACCCATATGGAAGCCGTCTACGACTACCGGATCCTGGCCGAGCGTCTGGCCGGGATCATGAACGACATCATGGATGAGAAACAATGAAGCGACTGTTCGATATCGTCCTGTCCCTGGTGGCCTTGGTGCTGCTCTCCCCGGTGCTGCTCGTGGTGGCTCTGTTGGTACGGCTGAGGCTCGGCTCGCCGGTGCTGTTCCGCCAGCCCCGTCCGGGGCTGCACGGGCGTCCGTTCGAGATGGTCAAGTTTCGCACCATGCGCGATGCCGTCGACCGCGACGGCAATCCGCTGCCCGACGCAGCGCGCCTCACGCCGCTGGGACGGCGACTGCGCGCGGCCAGCCTCGATGAGCTGCCGGAGCTGTGGAACGTGCTCAGGGGCGACATGAGCCTGGTCGGGCCGCGTCCGTTGCTGGTGGAGTACTTGCCGCTCTACACGCCGCGCCAGGCGCGGCGCCACGAAGTGCGCCCGGGCGTGACCGGCTGGGCGCAGGTCAACGGACGCAACGCGCTCTCCTGGGAGCAGAAGTTCGAGCTCGACGTGTGGTACGTCGACAACCGCTCGCTGTGGCTCGACCTGCGTATCCTGCTGCTGACCGTGAAAAGGGTCCTGACCCGCGAAGGCATTGCCCACGACGGCGATGTCGCCATGCCGCGGTTCCGTGGAGGTCATCGTCATGAGTAAGCGTCGTCGTCTCGCCATTCTCGGCGCCAGTGGCCACGGCAAGGTGGTGGCGGATATCGCCATCCATGCCGGCTGGCAGGACCTGGTCTTCTATGACGATGCCTGGCCGCAGAAGCCCCGGCTCGAACACTGGCAGGTGCAGGGCACCCTACCCATGCTGCTGCGCGATCTACCCAGCTTCGATGGCGTGGTGGTGGCGATTGGTCACAACGGCATACGCGAAGCCAAGCTCGAGGCCCTGCTGGCGCAGGGGGCCAGGGTCGTGTCGCTGATCCATCCGCGTGCCACGGTGAGCCCCCTGGCGCGTCTCGGGCCGGGCAGCGTGGTCATGGCCGGGGCGGTGATCAACGCCTTCGCCGAGCTTGGCATGGGCGCCATCGTCAACTCCGCCGCTACGGTGGATCACGATTGTCGGCTGGGTGTCTGCGTGCACGTGGCGCCAGGTGCCAACGTGGCCGGTGATGTGGAAATCGGACGTACCAGTTGGATCGGTGCTGGCGCCGTGGTGCGCCAGGGCGTGGCCATCGGCGAGGGTGTGATGGTGGGTGTCGGTGCGGCCGTGGTGTCCGACATCGACGGTTATCTGGTGGTGGGCGGCGTACCGGCCCGGCCGCTGCCCTCATCGGCGAAGGATGATGACGGCGACGACACCACGCCTCCCGACACTTCGAATGTACTTCGCTTCGACCTGCTTTCACCGCAAGGGAGATCGTAATGCTCAATGGTTCCTTTTCCCCCTGGCCTGCCTATACCCGTGAAGAAGCCGATGCGGTGACCCGTGTCCTGCTCTCCAACCGGGTCAACTACTGGACTGGCGACGAAGGCCGGGAATTCGAGCGCGAGTTCCGTCGCTTCGCCAACAGCGAATACGCCATTGCCGTGGCCAACGGCACCGTTGCCCTCGACCTTGCCCTGCACGGGCTCGGTGTCGGCGAGGACACCAGCGATGAGGTGATCGTTACCTCGCGCACCTTCCTGGCCTCTGTCTCCAGCATCGTCATGGCAGGCGCCCGGCCGGTGTTTGCCGACGTCGACCGTGACTCGCAGAACGTCACTGCGGCGAGCGTGGCCGAGAAGATCACACCGCGTACCCGGGCGATCGTTGCCGTGCATCTGGCCGGCTGGCCGTGTGAGATGGATGCGCTCATGGAACTGGCCGAACGCCACGGTTTGTATGTGATCGAGGACTGCGCCCAGGCCCACGGGGCCCGCTATCGCGGACGTAGCGTGGGAAGTATCGGGCACGTGGGGTGCTGGTCGTTCTGTCAGGACAAGATCATGACCACTGGCGGCGAGGGCGGCATGGTGACTACCAGCGATGGCGAGCTGTGGCGGCGCATGTGGGCCTTCAAGGATCACGGCAAGAGCTGGGAGGCAGTCTACGAGCGCGATCACCCGCCTGGTTTCCGCTGGTTGCACGAAAGCTTCGGCACCAACTGGCGGCTTACCGAGATGCAGGCCGCCATCGGACGTATCCAACTGGCTCGCATGCCGCAGTGGAAGGCCGCACGTCAGCGGCATGCCGCGCGCATCTGGCAGGCTGCGGCCGGTTCACCGGGGCTGCGCGTTCCCCGGGTGCCGCTCCACTGCGATCACGCGGCCTACAAGTGCTACGTCTTCGTCGAGCCCGAGCGGCTGGCGCCGGGTTGGGATCGTGACCGCATCATGGACGAGATCAACGCCGCCGGAGTGCCTTGTCTCTCGGGTTCGTGCTCGGAGGTGTATCGCGAGAAGGCGTTCGACGGTACCGGCTGGCGTCCTGAGGCGCCGCTACCCGTGGCCCGCGAACTGGGCGAGACCAGCTTGATGTTCCTGTGTCACCCGACGCTGACCGAGGACGAGGTCGCGCGGACCTGTGTGGTGATCGAAGAGGTCATGGCGCGGGCCTGCGCCTGACGCCCCGGAACCCGGCGGGCGTGGGCGCCCGCGTCATGGAGAGACGATATGCGAAACCTGCTGCAATCCCTATTCCGCCTGCCGCGGCGGCAGAAGCGCACCATCCAGTTGACGGTGGACTGCGTGCTGATCGCGGTGAGCTTCCTGCTGGCCATGCTGCTGCGCCTGGAGAGCTGGGCGCCATTGGCAGAGGCTCGTACCTGGATGGCGCTGCTGGTGATGATTCCGTTGAGCCTGGCGATCTACGTCCGGCTCGGTTTCTACCGGGCGGTGATCCGTTACCTGGGGCCGAAGGCGATTCGCGCGGTGGTGATCGGCGTGGTGGTATCGGCGCTGTCGCTGCCGCTGGCCAGTTACCTGTTTGCCTTGGGCATCCCGCGCAGCGTGCCTTTCATCTACGCGATGCTGGCGCTGCTCACCATTGGCGGGGTGCGCTTCGGGCTGCGAGCCATTTACCTGCGCAGCCAGATTCGCCACAAGCCGCGCGTGGTGATCTACGGCGCCGGTTCGGCCGGTCGCCAGTTGGCGGTCTCGCTCAGTCACGGTCAGGAATACCTGCCGATCGCCTTCGTTGACGACGCGGTGAGCTTGCAGAACACCTATATCGAGGGACTCAAGGTCTATCCGCCGCGCCAGCTCGGCTACCTGGCCGACACCTACGGCGCCGAGCGGGTGTTGCTGGCCATGCCCAGCGCCAGCCGGGCGCGGCGGCGCGAGATCCTGGCCGAACTCGAGCCCCAGGGCTTCCCGGTACAGACGATTCCCGGGGTGGTCGACATGGTGACCGGCCGGGCCCGGATCAGCGAGGTGCGCGACGTGGCGGTGGAGGATCTGCTGGGGCGCGATCCGGTGCCGCCCAATCCGACTCTGATGGAGGCCAACATCCGCGGCAAGGTGGTGTTGGTGAGCGGGGCAGGCGGCTCCATCGGCTCCGAGTTGTGTCGCCAGATCCTGCGTCACGGTCCGAAGCGACTGCTGCTGCTCGATATCTCCGAGTTCGCGCTCTATCGCATCGAACAGGACCTGTGCCGTATCGCCGCCGATGAAGGGCTCGAGGTGCGTGTCGAGGCGCTGCTGGGATCGGTGCAGCACCGGCAGCGGCTGACTACCGTGATGAAGGCCTACGAGGTGCAGACCGTCTACCATGCGGCAGCCTACAAGCATGTGCCGATGGTGGAGCACAACGTGGTCGAGGGCGTGCAGAACAACGTTTTCGGCACCCTGTCGTCGGCCCGTGCGGCGATGGATGCCGGCGTCGAAACCTTCGTACTGGTGTCCACCGACAAGGCGGTGCGTCCGACCAACGTGATGGGCACCACCAAGCGACTGGCCGAACTCATCTGCCAAGCCTTCGCCAAGCACCAGGACACCACCCGTTTCTGCATGGTGCGCTTCGGTAACGTGCTGGGCTCCAGCGGCTCGGTGGTACCGCTGTTCCGCGAGCAGATCCAGGCAGGCGGGCCGATCACCGTGACCCATCCGGACATCACCCGTTTCTTCATGACCATTCCCGAAGCGGCCCAGTTGGTCATTCAGGCCGGCGCCATGGCTCGCGGGGGAGACGTCTTCGTCCTCGATATGGGCGAGCCGGTACGCATCGCCGACCTGGCGCGCCAGATGGTTCGGCTGTCGGGACTCCGGGTGCGCGACGAGCGCAGCCCGGATGGCGACATCGTCATTGCCTACAGCGGACTGCGGCCCGGCGAGAAACTGTTTGAAGAGCTGCTGGTGGGCGAGGACGTCGCGCCGACGTCGCATCCGCGCATCATGACCGCCCAGGAAGTGTTCTGGGAGTGGCCGCGGCTCGAGAACTTCCTCGATCGTTTGTTCGAGGCGTGCCGCAACTTCCATCACGACGGCATTCGTCGGTTGTTGCTGGAGGCGCCGACTGCGTATCGGCCGGAGGGTGACATCGTCGACCTGGTATGGCTGGAGAAGCGTCGCTGCGAGGCGCTCACACCGGTGTCGAACACGGTGGTGACGCCGCTGCGCCCGATGCTGGAGCGCCATAAGTAGGAGTGGTATCGCAGGCGTCGATCAGGAAGGTCGACGGCCAACTCTCATCGCAGCCGGTACATCGACCACGAATCGCCCAAAGCGTGCCCTTCGGCCACGGCCGTGGCACCGTTCATGGAGAACAGAACATGTGTGGCATCGTAGCTGCCGTGGGTTCGGACAACGTCCTGCCCACTCTGATGGAAGGTCTCAAGCGCCTCGAGTATCGAGGCTACGATTCAGCGGGTGTCGCCCTGGTAGAGGCTCCCGGCAAGTTGGGCCGCGCTCGTGAGGTGGGCAAGGTGGCGGCTCTGGAGCGCCTGCTCTCGGCGGCACCGTTGACGGGCCTGACCGGTGTAGCGCATACGCGCTGGGCGACCCATGGCGAGCCCAGCCAGGACAACGCTCACCCTCACGTCTCGGGACGAATCGCCGTGGTGCACAATGGCATCATCGAGAATCACCAGGCGCTCAAGGCCGAGCTCATTGCCGATGGCTACGTCTTCACTTCGGCCACCGATACCGAGGTGATAGCGCACCTGGTCGAACGCGAACTCAAGGTTCGTGGCGAACTACTGGCTGCGGTCGAGGCTGCGGTGGCTCGCCTTGAGGGGGCCTATGCCCTGGGCGTGATCGATGCCGACAGACCCGACCGGGTCGTCGGTGCCCGTCATGGCAGCCCGCTGGTGGTCGGTATCTCGGACCAGGGCTGCTACCTGGGGTCCGATCCTTTGGCGCTGCTGACGGTGACGGACCGCTTCGTCTACCTGGAAGACGGGGACCTGGTGGAGGCGACTCGCAAGGGCTGCGTCGTACATGGGGTCGACGCCGCGGGCACCCGCCATCCCGTGGTGCGTGAGGTGCTGCGCTACGAGCACGACGACCAGGCCGTCGGCAAGGGTGAGTTCGAGCATTATATGCTCAAGGAAATCCACGAGCAGCCGGTCGCCGTGGCCAACGCCCTGGAAGGACGGCTGGGCAGCGATCAGGTGCTGATCGAGGCGTTTGGCCCCCAGGCCCGTCAGTTGCTCGGCAGGACCCGCCAGATCCATCTGGTGGCCTGTGGCACCAGCTACCATGCCGGCATGGTGGCGCGTTACTGGATCGAGGCGCTGGCGGGGGTGCCGTGCCAGGTGGAGATCGCCTCGGAGTACCGCTATCGCGACGTGGCGGCGCCTCCCGGGACGCTGTTGCTGACCCTGTCGCAGTCGGGCGAGACGGCCGATACCCTGGCCGCGTTGCGTCATGCGCGCAAGCGCCAGGGGGAGAATTATGTCGGGGCGCTGGCGATCTGCAACGTGCCGGGCAGCTCGCTGGTGCGTGAATCCGACCTCAGCCTGATGACGCATGCCGGACCCGAGATCGGTGTTGCCTCGACCAAGGCCTTCACCACCCAGCTCACTGCCTTGATGCTGGTGACCCTGGCCCTGCGACAGCTGCGCGGGGGCGATCAGGACCTGACCGCGAGACTGGTACATCGCCTGCGCTACCTGCCGACCTTGCTGGGCGATACGCTGCAGCTCGACGATGAGATCGCCGCTCTGGCCAAGCGCTGCGCCGACTACCGTCACACCTTGTTCCTGGGGCGCGGTGCACAGATGCCTATCGCCCTTGAGGGAGCGCTCAAGCTCAAGGAGATTTCCTACATCCATGCCGAAGCCTATCCCGCTGGTGAACTGAAGCATGGTCCGCTGGCGTTGATCGATGGCAGCATGCCGGTCGTGGCCCTCGCCCCCATGGACGAACTGATCGACAAACTCAAGTCCAACCTGCAGGAAGTCCGGGCGCGGGGAGGCCAACTGCTGGTCTTTGCCGATCCCGAGAGCGGCCTGGAGCAAGAGGAGGGCATGACAGTCATCAAGGTGCCCGGTTGCTGCCGCTTTCTGGCACCGATCGTCTATACCCTGCCGCTACAGTTGCTGGCCTATCACGTGGCGGTGGCTCGGGGTACCGATGTCGATCAGCCGCGTAATCTGGCCAAGTCGGTCACCGTGGAATGACGCGAGCCGGCTTGCTGGATATTGGCTCCATCCCGCATCGATTCCACTATGCTGAGAGGTAATGTGTCAGTACGGCGTCAGGAGAGCCAGGAGGGCAATGCGCCCTGCCGCCGTTCACGGCAGTATATCAACGGACGAACTTTGCCATGATCGAAGATAATTCGTATCGACCGCTAGCCGGGGCCGTACCCCGCCACCTGAAAACGCAGTACCAGACCTGGCTGGCAGTCGCGGCCATGCTGCTGCTGGGCGCGGCGATGCTGGTGCTGCCTTGGACCCTGCTCATCGCCGTGCCGCCGTTACTGCTGTTGACGGCGTGGCTGGGAGGGGAAGGTCAGATGGCGGCGTTCCCCAGTCGCCAGGATCTGCTGCTGCTAGGGGCGCTGGGACTGCAAGGGCTCATCTGGATCGTCATGCTGCGATTGCATGGGGAGGGGGCGGATGGCTTGGCCGATGCCTGGCCCTTTGCCCTTGGCATGGTAACCCTGCTGGCCTTCTCCAGAGCCAAGATGCCCGTCACTTGGCTATGGGCCGGTTTGGCGCTGGGCAGCCTGGCGGCAAGTGGATGGGCCGTGTGGCAGCGTGTCGTCGAAGGAACGGTCCGGGCGAGTGGCCACGAGCCGTTGCATGCCATCCTGTTCGGCAACCTCGGGCTATTGATGGGACTGCTGTGCTTTGCCGGCTTGAGCTGGTCGTTTGCACGACGCGAACGCTGGCCTTGGTCGCTGCTGCTGATCGCCGGTGGCCTGGCGGGGCTGGTCACTTCGGCGTTTTCCGGTTCGCGGGGAGGCTGGATCGGCCTGCCGCTGGCCATCTGGGTGCTCTACCGCGGGCATGGGCGCCGCCTGTCGCTGAGCTGGCGGGTAACCCTGATTGCTGCCCTGATGGCGCTATTGGGGAGTCTCTACGTGATGCCGCAGACCGGCGTGGCCACCCGGGTGGATCATGCCATCGACAGCATGCGTCAGTACGTGGCGGGCGATGACGAGATGACGTCGGTCAGCGCCAGGCTGGAGATGTGGCGCGGCTCCTCGCAGCTGATCCTGGAGCGTCCCCTGATGGGATGGGGAGGCAGCGGTTATCAAGCCGCCATGCGCGAGCGTGGCGCCGAGGGCGTGCAGCATCCTTCGCTGGGACGTTTCTGGCACGCCCACAATGACGTGCTCGATGCTTGGGTCAAGCGGGGGCTGCCGGGGTTGCTGGCTTTGCTGGCGCTCTACTTCATACCGCTTTGGCTGTTCGCGCGCGGTGTCAGTGCCGGCTCCGGCGAGCGCCGGGCGCTGGCGGTGGCGGGAACGTTGGTGCCGGTGGCGTTCATCGACTTCGGCCTGACCTACAGCTTCCTGGCGTATCCCGCCGGCGGACTGGTCTATGCGCTGTTGATCACGATTCTTTGGGGGCTCTATCGCCAGGCGCGTTGATGCCTGACCCAATGCTTCCCGCCTAGTGGTGGATCTGGCGAAACGTCAGGCTGATACGTAGCCCGGGGATGCGCCGAGGCAGTAGTGCATGCTGCAACAGGGTCTGGCAGCCGGGTCCCATCAGCAAAAGACTATCGTGGGGTAGCCAGACGTTGAAAGGTTCCCCTGTGCCATGCTTCCAGCGAAACCGCAGCGGCCGTTCGGCGCCTAGCGTCACGGCCCCGACGATGGGGTCCTGGCCGAGCTCGGGCTCGTCGTCGCTGTGCCACCCCATGCGCTCGTGGCCATCGGCATAGCGGTTGAGCAGCACACTGTTGAAGGTGACTTCGAGGCCCTGTGCCGCTAGTAGCCTGGTGATCCGGTCGCGTATCGCGAGGACTTCCGAATTCCAGGCGACCGGCATGAAGTCGCGCCCCGAATAGCGGTAGCCCGCCTCGGGTTCGCCCATCCACACCTGGCGGCGGGGAATGGGGTGCTCGCGTCCGTATAGGCGCAGGCTGGGCTGCTGCCAATCCAGCGAGGCGTCCAGCCTGTCGAGCACTTCGCTGGCCCTGGGTTCACCGAGTACACCCTGATAGCGAGCCAGGAGAGGTGTGGTCGAGAGTCGCTCCCAGCCTGGCATGCTGCTCTCCTCGATTCCTTCTTCAGCGCAGCACACGGCGGGGATCGATCGGTTTGCCTCCGAGCCGCATGTCGAAGAGCAGGTCGAAGCGTTCGGTGGCGTTGCTGAACCCGACTTCGCAGACCGGCGTGCCACGCGTGACCCGCGCACCATCGTTCACCAGCAGATTGTCGCACAGGGCGTAGACACTCTGCAGGTTGTCGGCGTGGTGCACGATGACCACGCGGCCCAACTGGCGCATGCTGCCGGCGAAGCGCACATCGCCGTCGGCGACCGCTCTGGCCCGGGCGCCGCGATTGGTGGCCAGCAGCATCGGTTGCAGGGTGCCGTTGTTATCGGTGCCGTAGGCACGCACGATACGGTAGTCTTCGAGCGGCCAAGGCCAGTTGCGCGCCGAGGCGGGCAGCGAGCTGGGCGCGGGACTCGGCGAACGTGGGGGAGCGCTCGAGCTAGTGCTGGAGCGGCTGGCGGAGGCAGCACCCGACGAGGACGAGGCGCTTGCCACGGCGCTGCCCGAGCCGCGTAGGGGCACCTGGACGATCTGGCCTACCCGCAGTCGAGTCGGTTCGACCCCGGGGTTGGCCGATTGGATGCGTGCCGGTGTGGTGCCGAAGCGGCGGGCAATGGCCGAATAGGTGTCGCCTGGACGCACTTGGTAGCGATACGGGCCGCCGGAAGGCGCGCGCTCCCGGTGGGTCGGTACCAACAGCCGCTGGCCGACTGCCAACCGGTTGGGATTGACGCCGGGATTGAAGCGCTGGAGGCGGGCAAGCGGTACGTCGGCGCGGGCGGCTATGCCGCCCAGGGTGTCGCCGCGCTGCACCACGACCCAGTGTCCGGCGATTCCCGGATCGCCGCTACGCTGAACCTCGCCACTGCCGCGGGGCGAAGCGCAGCCCACAAGCAGCAACAGCGACAGCAAGCAGAGCAGCGTCAGCGCGATTCGAGCGCCTGGTCTTTTTCCTGCCACAGGGCATTGAGCCATGAGTGGAAGCGTTCCTTGTAGTGCGGGTCGTCATGGTAGCTGCTGTCTAGCATCCAGGCCGGTACGTCACGGTGCCGTGCCTCGAGAGTGATCGGACCTTCGCGGCCGCACAGGAAACCCCAGAAGGTAGGCCGGGGGTTCGCGTAGTGCAGCGTGACGTCCAGAATGCCGTCGAGCTGTTCGCCGAGCAGGCTGAGCACCTGGGCGATACCGCCGGCCTTGGGTCGTAGCAGGTGGCGGAAGGGGCTATTTTGAGCGTCGCGCTTGGCCGGGGTAAATCGGGTACCTTCAACGAAGTTGAAGATGGCGATAGGCATCTCGCGGGCGCGCTCGCACATGCGTTCGGTTGCCTGACGGTCGATGTGGGCCAGGCGCGGGTTGCGCTCGATCTGCTCGCGGCTGTAGCGACGCATGAAGGGGTACTCGAGTGCCCACCAGGCGAGCCCCACGATAGGTACCCAGATCAGTTGCTGCTTGAGGAAGAAGCGCGGCATCGGGATGCGTCGGTGCAGAACCATCAGCAGCATGAAGATGTCGGTCCAACTGCGATGATTGGAAATCACCAGCCAGCGCTGCTCGGGCGAAAGCCTCTCGGGTAAGGTCGCCTCGAGGCGGGGCTGCAACCAGTGGCGCATCCACCACAGGTTGCAGCCTATCCAGTTCAGGGCCACGCCATTGAGCCCCCGCAGCACGATCAGCCGCAAGGAGCGCGTCGGTGTGATCAGCTTGAGCAGCGTCAGTAGGATCAGAGGAACCGACCAGAACAGGGTAGTGATAACCAGTAACAGTACGCTGACGAGCCCTTTCAGGGTCGACATTCCTGACTCCTCGAGTTGCGTCATGGCACTTATCGACGAATAGCCGCACATGCTAATGGATCGGGCCGTGACTGCCTAGCAGCCTGTGCCAGCGCTTCCACTCACGCTGTCGGCTCGCACAGCGTGATTTGCAGTACGTCATGCAGCGCCCGCGCTGCGGTCGAGAGCTCCTGGCCGGCACTCAGGACCACGCCCACGGTGCGGCGGATCTGCGGATCGAAGAGCGGCACGCAACGCGCGCCGAGTTCGTGCATCTGCTCGCGGCACAGCGTCGGCACGGCACTGACGCCCAGGCCGCTTGCCACCATGCGGCCGACGGTAGCAAGCTGGTGGCTCTCGAAGGCGACCGGCAGTTCGGTATGCCGGCGGGCCAGTGCCTGCTCCAGCAGGATGCGCACCATGGAGGGACGTTGCAGGGTAATGAAGTCGTGCGCGAGTAGCGTCTTCCAGTCGATCGAGTCGGCCGTCGCGGAGGGGGAGTCCGGCGGCAGGACGGCTACGAAGGTGTCGTCGAACAGCGGCAGGAAATCGATGCCCTCGCGGGTTTCCGGTTCGAAGGCGATACCGAGCTCGACCTGCTGGCGGCGCACCATGTCGATCACTTCCTCGTTGATCACGTCATGTACCGTCACGTTGACCCGCGGAAAGCGTTCGCGAAAGCGGCGCAGGGCGCTAGGCAGCCGATTGCAGGCGACCGATGGCATCGCCGCCAATGCCACGCGACCGAGCTGCAGGGTAAAGCGCTGGCGCAGAAGCTCCTCGGTGTTGTCCCAGTCGGCCAGCAGGCGCTTGGCCAGCGGCAGCAGCGTTTCGCCTTCCGGGGTGAGGCGCACGCTGCGTGTGCTGCGAATCAGCAGCGGACCGCCCAGGGTTTCCTCCAGGCCCTTGATGGCCAGGCTTAGCGCCGGCTGGGAGAGATGCAGCCGCTCGCAGGCTTGGGTGAAGCTCAACGTCTGGGCCACGGCAAGGAAGGCCCGCAACTGCTTGGCGGTCATGTCGGCTGGCTCATTTTATAAATCATTCATATTAATTCATAAAAAAAACAAACTTAACAAATATATGGGGTAGGGCAACACTGTCTGCTACCGTCAATTTACCCACTTCACAACAAGACGAGGCTTTGCGATGTCCGGATTCGACAAGCGCGTGTACTCCTACGAAGAGGCAATGGCTGGCATCGAGAGCGGCATGACCGTCGTTGCCGGGGGCTTTGGCCTGTGCGGTATCCCCGAGAACCTGATTGCCGAGATCAAGCGTCGGGGCGTCAAGGACCTCACGATCATCTCCAACAATTGCGGCGTCGATGGATTCGGCCTGGGCCTGCTGCTGGAAGACAAGCAGATCAAGCGCTTCTATGCATCCTACGTGGGCGAAAACGCCCTGTTCGAGCAGCAGATGCTCAACGAAGAGATCGAAGTGATCCTGACGCCGCAGGGAACCCTGGCCGAGAAGATGCGCGCCGGCGGCGCCGGGATTCCCGCTTTCTACACCGCCACCGGTTACGGCACGCCGATCGGCGAGGGCAAGGAGGTGCGCGAGTTCAACGGGCGTCACTACATTCTCGAGGAGGCGTTTCACGCCGACTTCGCCATCGTCAAGGGCTGGAAGGCCGACCGCTACGGCAACGTGATCTACCGCGACACGGCGCAGAACTTCAACCCACTGGCCGCCACCTGCGGCAAGGTCACCGTGGTGGAAGTCGAGGAGATCGTCGAGCCGGGCGAGTTGCGTTCCGATCAGATCCATACGCCGGGCATTTATGTCGACCGCATCATTCAGGGCACCTTCGAGAAGCGTATCGAGAAGCGCACCGTACGCGAGGGTTGAGCCCTCCGTCGTTCAGGCGCCGGCTCACCGCCGGTATCGATTTTTTCGCTTCTCCACCGAACACAAGAGGCAAACAAGATGGCACTGACTCGTGAACAGATGGCGCAGCGCGTGGCGCAAGAGTTGAAGGACGGCTTCTACGTCAACTTGGGGATCGGCATTCCGACCCTGGTAGCCAACTACGTCCCCGAGGGCATCGATGTGATGCTGCAATCGGAGAACGGCCTGCTCGGCATGGGGCGTTTCCCCACCGAGGACGAGGTCGATCCGGACATGATCAACGCCGGCAAGCAGACCGTGACGGCGCGCCCCGGCGCGGCCATCTTCAATTCCGCGGAATCCTTCGCCATGATCCGTGGCGGCCATGTCGACCTCACCGTGCTCGGCGCCTTCGAGGTCGATCAGGAAGGCAACATCGCCTCGTGGATGGTACCGGGCAAGCTGATCAAGGGCATGGGCGGAGCCATGGATCTGGTGGCAGGAGCCGAAAACATCATCTGTACCATGACCCACGCCTCCAAGCATGGCGAGTCCAAGTTGCTCGAGAAGTGCACGTTGCCGCTGACCGGTGCCGGTTGTATCAACCGGGTACTGACCGATCTCGCTTACCTGGAGATCGAGAACGGTGCTTTCATCCTCAAGGAGCGTGCGCCCGGAGTGAGCGTCGAGGAGATCGTAGAAAAGACCGCCGGCAAGCTGATCGTGCCCGATCACGTACCGGAAATGACATTCGACTGAGCCTCTCTTGACGGCACCTCAGGCCCGGGCTTTGCCTGGGCCTTTCTGTTTCGGCATGTGATGATTTTATGATCAATGTCATCGGGGCGCGTCGTTTCCGGCCCGATGCCGGTTACCACAGCGTCTTGCACAGCGTTATCCACAATTTCTGTGGATAACGCCTTTGGTGGCTATCGACAGTCGCCTCAGGTGATCTCGCAGCGGGTGTGATGCGGCAGCAGCAGTTCCACGGCGCGCTCATGGTCGCTGCTCAGGCGTTTCTGCATCAGCGCCAGACCGCCCAGGCCGATGCGGTGTTCGTCCCCATCGGCGAATGCCAGGCGCCGTGAGCAGGTGGGGTAGAAGCGGTACTGGAGCAGCGGTGAGACAGGGAAGATCCCGTGATGGCGGTCTTCGCTGCCTGCCAGGCCGGCTGCGGCAAGGGCGGCCTCGAGCTTGTCGAAGCGATGACCAAGCCGCTCGCAGTCGAAGCCGGCATGATGCACGCTCGGCCCCATGACCGCGATCCAGCCGGCCAGCGGATGGGCCTCGTAGAGCAGGCTGTAGAGCTCCCAACTGGGCATGGCCCAGGGGCGCCCCCGGCACAACAGGTTCTTGCCGCGGGTGTCCTGCGGGTGGGTATGGCTCACTAGCGCGGTCAGCTTGTCGCGTGGCTCGCGCGACAAGCTGCTGAGCTGTAGCTCGGCCAGCACCAGCCAGGCGCCATCGTCGGGCGGGGCCAGTAACGACACCAGCAGGCCGCGATCGGCCATGGCATAGCGGTGTACGGGGCGGTAGCCGAGATGGCCGAGTGTCGGCAACAGGTCCTGCTCGGCGAATGGCGACTGGTCGAGCGTAAGTAGGGTCAGGTACTCGACCGGGGCATCCGTTGGCCACAGGCGCAGCATCCCCACATCCGGATGGTGATGGATGTAGTCGAGCCAGAGTTGCTGGAGGAATTCTTCCCTTTGCATCGTGCCGTTCCTTTGTCCAGATGCGCCAAGCATTAGACCTCAGTATAGGGCTTGGCGAGGAACGTCTTTCAACGCGAGGGAAAACGTTAAATGAACGCTGGTTTGGGCCCGGGGTGGCGAGCCGGGCCCGGCGCGGAGAGGGTTACGCCAGAAGGGCGTTGTCGCGCACGTACTGGTCGAATTCGGTGAAACCGCCGACGTGGGTCTGGTCGATGAAGACCTGCGGGACGGTCGATACCGGCTTACCGATGGTCTTCTCCAGGTCGGCCTTGCTGATGCCTTCGGCCCAGATGTCCACGTAGCGGTGGCCCTCGATCACGTTGGCGCTCTCCAGACGCTCGGCAAGGGCCTGGGCGCGTACGCAAAAGGGGCAGCCGGGACGACCGAAGATGACCACGAACATACGAATGTCTCCTGAAGGGGTAATGAGAGTCGTCATTGTGACGGATGGCGCCCCTGACGGCCAATAGGACACTACTAGTGGAGCGATTGCAGGCTACTATTGCCTGCGAGCACTCAGGAAACACTGCACAAATGCCTGCGCGAGCGAATCGCTACGTTGCGCGGTGCGCGGAATCCTCACCTATACCCCATAGGCTCCGGTTCCTGTGCTCCGTGCGCCTTGCGCTTCATCTCGCTCGTCGATTTGTTCAGCGTTTCCCTCAGTAGAGACGCAGCTCATTGGCATCGGCGGCACGTAGCAGCTCACCCAGCTCGGCATGGATCTCGGGGGCGCTGACCAGCAGGTTCTCGCCATAGAGATCCTCCGGGATCCCCTTGGGACAGGGATAGAGGTGGCCGGTACGGGCGCCGGCCTCGCGGGCGATCAGCACGCCAGCGGCGAAATCCCAGGGCGAGACGCTCTCGTAGTAGGCATCCAGGCGCCCGCAGGCCACGTCGCACAGGTCGAGAGCGGCCGAGCCGTTGCGCCGCACATCCTGGCAGTGTTCCAGTACGGCCATCAGCCGGCGCATCAGCGGCGGGCGGCTGTCGCGACGGTAGGGAAAGCCGGTGCCGACCAGGCAGCGCTGCAGGCTGGTGGTGCGGCTGGCGTGGATCGGTCTGCCGTTGCGCCAGGCCCCTTGGCCGTACAGGGCGGTATAGGTCTCGCCGAGGAAGGGGGCGTGTACCACGCCCAGCCGGGTCTTGCCTTCACTCATCCAGGCGATGGAAACGGCAACGTGGTGCAAGCCATGCGCGAAGTTGACGGTACCGTCGATGGGGTCGATAACCCACAGCGACTCGGCCGTATGTGCCACCTCGCGGTCGGGGGCAAGCTCCTCGCTGAGGCGCTGTTCGCCGGGCAGGGCGGTATCGAGCCGCTCGCTGATCAGAGTGTCGACCGCGATGTCCACGTCGGTGACGAGTTCGTGCCCATTCTTGAGCTGCTGGTTGAAGGTCTGTTGGTTCCTGGCCTCGACGATCCGTTCGCCGGCCTCCAGGGCAATGGAGACGGCCAGCTCTAGACGCTGCTGGGGGAGCATGAGCATTCCTCGTTGGGCATGGACCTGCCAGAATAACAGTCGCGAGGCGTCCTGCCGAACGGGACGCCTGTGCCCCTCAGCTTACCAAGGAGTGTGCCATGCTGGCCCCGACGCCCGAGCAATACCAGCGCTTGAACGAGATAGCCCAGGCCTGGAAGCGACGGCATGGCGCTGCGCTCGAAGCAGCGCCGGGTCGCAACCCGTGCCTCGAGGTCGATGCGTTGTGTTTCCAGGTGTGTCCGGACGATGGCGTGACGGCGACCGGACGCGACTATCTGGTTGGCGCCTTGATCAGTCCCGTCTCGCTGTCTCTCGTGCTGTTTCCGGTCTTTGCCAGCGCCGCCCCGCCGAGCGAAGGCGAGTGCCGGGCCTTTGCGCTGCCTTCGGGCCGCTACCCCTTCGTCGCCGAGACGCTGGAAGAGGGCATCTGGCTATGGCGCTGCGAGCTGCTCGACGACCTGTCCGACCTGGAGACGCGCGAGGAGGGCAGCCGTCTGGCCCAGCGGCTGATGGACAAGGTGATGAGGCCGGCGGAGGGGCAGTAGTTCGCCGGCCTTTTCAAGCTGGCCTTGGTCGCAACCCCGGGCTTATGCTGAAGGACCCGTGAACTTCCAACGCCGCGTAGAAGGATTTACTCATGACCAATGCAACGACTTCCGTGCCACGCGTCGCCCTGGTGACGGGAACCGCCAGCGGTATCGGCGAGGCCGTGGTACGCCAGTTTCGTGAGCTCGGCCACCAGGTGCTGGCCGTCGATTTCAATGAGCAGGCCAAGGACAAGGCCGACGCCGCCGGGGCGGCGTTCTACCAGGCCGATCTCACCGACGTCGAGGCCTGCAAGGGGGCCGTGGCGGAGGCGATACAACGGTTCGGGCGGGTCGACATTCTGGTCAACAACGCCGGCATCCAGCATGTCTCGCCGATCGAGGATTTCCCCGAAGCCAAGTGGCGGCAGATCATCGACCTGATGCTGACGGCTCCTTTCCTGCTGACCCAGGCGGCCTGGCCCTCGATGCGACGGAACGGCTGGGGGCGGATCGTCAACATCGCCTCCGTGCATGCCCAGGTCGCCTCGCCGGGCAAGTCGGCCTATATCAGCGCCAAGCACGGGTTGATCGGGCTGACCAAGACGGCAGCACTGGAAGGCGGCCCGCAGGGAATCACGGCCAACGCCATCTGCCCGGCCTACGTCAAGACACCCTTGGTGGAGAACCAGATCGCCGACCAGGCCCGCTTGCACGATATGGACGAGCAGGACGTGTTGGAGCAGATCATGCTCAAGAACGCCGCGGTCAAGCGCCTGATCGACCCTGAAGAAGTGTCGGCGCTGGTGGCCTACCTGGCTTCGGACGCGGCAGGCGCGGTGAGCGGCTCGAGCTGGAATATAGATTTGGGCTGGACGGCTCAGTAAGCGCTACGGAAATTGTTACTCACGCGAGCGGCACCGGGGACAGGTCGAAGCGGAGGTCTTTTTCCAGGGAAGGAAAAAGTAGCGCCCAGGGATGGGTTTACAGCGCCTCCGCGCAGACCTGTCGCCGGGAAAGCCGCGACATCAACCTCCAACCTGGCAGCCGAAACCTTGCCACGCTGGAAAGTCAGCGCCGCACCGGCCGCTTCTGCAGCTTGCGCTGCAGGGTGCGCCGGTGCATGCCCAGGGCACGGGCGGTGGCGGAGATGTTGCCGTCGTGCTCCTGCAGCACCTTTTGGATATGCTCCCAGGCGATGCGGTTGATCGAGGGCGGATTGTCGGCCACCTCGGCATCCGGGTCGCCCTGTTCCCGTTCCAGCGCGGTCAGGATCTCGTCGGCATCGGCGGGCTTGCACAGGTAATTGACCGCGCCGAGCTTGATCGCCTCCACGGCGGTGGCGATGCTGGAGTAGCCGGTCAGCACCACGACACGACAGCTCGGCACTACCTCGAGCAGCTCCGGCAGCAGCTTCAGGCCCGAGCTGTGCTCCAGCTTGAGGTCGAGGGTGGCCAGTTCGGGGCGGTGACGGCGGGCCAGGGCGAGCGCCTGCTCGGCATCGTTAGCCACCAGCACTTCGTAGCCGCGCCGGCCCAGGGCGCGGGAGAGCACGTGGCAGAACATTTCGTCGTCATCGACGATCAGCAGGCGTGTTTCGGCGTCTTGCATGGTGTCCTCGTCGTTCAGGGCTCACTGTGCGGTAGGATCACTTCGGTCAGCGTCCCCCCGTCAGGATGATTATACAGTCTCACGCCGCCGCCGAAGCGGTTGATGGTGGCGTGGGTAAGGAACAGGCCGATGCCCAGCCCCTTGCTCTTGGTCGAGACGAAGGTCTCGCCCAACTGGTCGGCAATGTCCAGGGTGACGCCGGGACCGTGGTCGCGAATGTCGATCACCGTCTCCTCGGCGCTCCAGTCAAGGCGAATGTTGATGTCGTCCGGATTGGCGTCGGCGGCGTTGTTGAGCAGGTTGGTGATGGCCTGATCCAGCGTGGTGTCGACCTTCAGCCAGGGCGTGCCGCACTGTTCGCTGACCTCGAGGCGGTAGCTGACGTCTGGGCGCAATACCAGCCAGCGCTGCACGACCCCCTGGAGCCAATCGCGCGCGTCGCGCACCTCGGGTTCGGCCATGCGCCGCCGGTCGGCGCTTTCCACCAGGTGGCGCAATCGCGACTTGCACACGTCGACCTGTCGGCGCAGCAGTTCGATATCTTCGATCAGCTCCGGGTTGTCGCGAGCATCCTCGCGCATTTCGGCGAGCAACACCGCCATCGTCGACAGCGGCGTTCCCAGCTCGTGGGCGGTGCCTGCCGCCTGGGTGGCCACCGCAACGATCTGTTCGTTGCGCAGAGCGGATTCGCGGGTCTGGGAAAGGGCCTGTTCGCGGCTGCGCAGGGCGTGGGCCATCTTGAAGATGAAGAACGTCACGAGCCCCGCCGATAGGCCGAAGTTGAGCCACATGCCCAGCACGTGAAGGTTGATGCCAAAGCCCCCGTGGTAATGGGCGAACTGCGGCACCGGGTGGTAATCCCACATCAACAGCGTGTACGAAGCCATGGCCGCCGAAGCGACGATCCAGGCGTAGCGCCAGGGCAGGGTGGCGGCGGCGATGGTGACCGGCACCAGGTAATAGTTGATGAAAGGGTTGTTGGAACCGCCGGTCAGGTAGAACAACAGCGTCAGCCCGAGGATGTCGGCCATCAGGTGCAGCACGTATTCGGTATGGCTGACCGCCCATTGGCGGCCCAGTCGCCACCAGGTGAACAGGTTGACCAGCCCCATGCACACGATCACGCCGATGACGGCAGGTACCTCCAGCTCGAAGTGGAGCAGCTCGATGCCCACGATAACCGCCGCCAGGAAACCGGTCCAAGTGATACCTCGCACGATGGTCAGGCGAACCAGGTTGCGGCTGGGCGTGGAAAGCGGTAGGGGCGGGGCGGTTGGCATGGGGGCTCCAGCGATGAATCCGCGCACATGATACCGTGTCGTACCGCCATTCGCTCAGGCTATCGCGAACCCGGTAATGGCCATTCGCGTCGTCGCCCTACAACTGTGCCGGGCAAAACCGTAGAATGCGTGCCACTTCACCATTCACGCACCGTCTCGTGGTGCCAATGACGACGAAACTATCTGATGTCAGCTGCCGATCTGGCCCGTGAAGTCGGGCTGCGTAGAACCTTCGCCATCATCTCGCACCCCGATGCGGGCAAGACCACCATTACCGAGAAGATGCTGCTGTTCGGAAATGCCATCCAGCTTGCCGGTTCGGTGAAAAGCAAGCGCAACGACCGCCACGCTACCTCCGACTGGATGAAGATGGAGCAGGAGCGGGGCATCTCGGTGACAACCTCGGTGATGCAGTTCCCCTATGGCGGGCGCATGGTCAACCTGCTCGACACGCCGGGGCACGAGGATTTCTCCGAAGACACCTACCGCACGCTGACGGCGGTGGATTCGGCGCTGATGGTGATCGACGGCGCCAAAGGCGTCGAGGAGCGGACCATCAAGCTAATGGAGGTGTGTCGCCTGCGCACCACGCCGATCCTCACCTTCGTCAACAAGATGGATCGCGACATCCGCGATCCCATCGAGGTGATGGACGAAGTGGAGACGGTGCTGAACATCCAGTGTGCGCCCATGACCTGGCCGATCGGCATGGGGCGCCACTTCAAGGGCGTCTACCACCTCTACAACGACGTGATTCATCTCTACTCCCAGGGGCAGGGCAACCGTATCCCGGACGACAAGCGTATCGAGGGGCTCGACGACCCCGAGGTCGACGAGGTGCTGGGTGCCGAGCAGGCCGAGGAACTACGCATGGAGGTGGAACTGGTGCGCGGCGCTTCCCACGAGTTCGATCTCGACGCCTACCGTCGCGGTGAACTGACTCCGGTTTATTTCGGTACCGCCATGGGCAACTTCGGCGTGCGTGAGATGCTCGACGGCTTCGTCGAATACGCGCCACCGCCGCAGCCGCGCGAGACTGATACTCGTACCGTGGAGGCCGAGGACTCGCGCTTCACCGGCTTCGTTTTCAAGATCCAGGCCAACATGGACCCCAAGCATCGCGATCGCATCGCGTTCTTGCGGGTGTGCTCGGGCAAGTACGAGAAGAACATGAAGATGCGCCACGTGCGTATCGGCAAGGACGTCAAGATTGCCGATGCCCTGACCTTCATGGCCTCCGACCGCGCCCACGTCGAGGAGGCCTGGCCCGGTGACATCATCGGCCTGCACAACCACGGCACCATCCAGATCGGCGATACCTTCACCATGGGCGAGGATATGCGCTTCACCGGCATTCCGCACTTCGCCCCGGAGCTGTTCAAGCGTGTGCAGCTCAGGGATCCGCTCAAGCTCAAGGCGCTGCAGAAGGGGCTCCAGCAGCTCTCCGAGGAGGGCGCCACCCAGCTGTTCCAGCCGCTGGACAACAACGACCTGATTCTCGGCGCCGTGGGCACCCTGCAGTTCGACGTGGTCGCCCACCGCCTCAAGGAGGAGTACAAGGTCGATTGCGTCTATGAGCCGGTCAACGTACAGACCGCGCGCTGGGTCTACTGTGACGACGCCAAGAAGCTCGACGAGTTCAGGCGCAAGGCGAGCGCCAACCTGGCCCTGGATGGCGGTGGCTACCTGACTTATATTGCCCCCACGAGGGTCAATCTGCAGATGACCCAGGAGCGCTGGCCGGAGATTCGCTTTGCGGCAACCCGCGAGCACTGAGTCGAGCAGGCCAGGTGGCGACTCAGTGTGAGGTTGGGGAGAGATTCCATGGCATCGAAGATGCTGAAGGAGTTCCGCGAGTTTGCGGTCAAGGGGAACGTGGTCGACATGGCGGTGGGCATCATCATCGGCGCCGCCTTCACCTCCATCGTCAACAGTCTGGTGCGGGATGTGTTCACCCCGCTGATCAGCCTGGCGACGGGTGGAATGAACTTCACCAACCAGTTCCTGGTGCTGCGTGACGGTCCTGGCGACGGGGTCTACCACACCCTGGAGCAGGCCCAGGCGGCCGGTGCGGTGACGCTCAACTACGGTCTGTTCCTCAATGCCGTACTGTCGTTCCTGATCGTTGCATTCGCCACCTTCCTGTTGATCCGCAACATCAACCGGCTCAAGAACCTCGCCTATACGCCCGAGACGGCGGCGGCGCCTACGGTCAAGGATTGCCCTTACTGCCTGAGCAAAATCCCCATACCGGCCACCCGCTGTCCGGCCTGCACCTCGCAGTTGCCTGCGATGCAACCCGAGTCGGAGTGACTCGGGCTTAAGCGTGGCCATTATCATGCAAGGGAGCACGACACGGATGTTGATCGACGCCCACTGTCATCTCGACTTCGAGGCCTTCGACGACGACCGCGAAGCAATGTTCGACCGCGCCAGGGCGGCCGGTGTCGGTCACTTCATGGTGCCGGGTACCACTCGCGAGCGCTGGCCCGACGTGCTGGCGCTCGGCCGGCGCGATGACGTCCACGTCAGCCTGGGTCTTCATCCCTATTTCATGCACGAACACGGCGAGGGCGACGTCGAGGCGCTGGCGCAAATGCTGGATGACCATCCCGAGGTGCGGGCGCTGGGCGAATGCGGCATCGACGCGCGCTTCGAGAAGACCCTGGACGACCAGTGGGAGCTGTTCAATGTCCAACTACGTCTGGCCAAGGCGCGCCACCTGCCGGTGGTGATCCACTGCGTGCACGCCAACGACAAGGTCTCGAAGCGGCTGCGCCAGCTCGATCTCCCGGCGGGCGGTTTGATTCACGCCTTTGCCGGTTCGCCGGATCAGGCCTGGAAGTTTCTCGACCTCGGCTTCGTGGTGGGGCTGGGTGGTGCGGTCACCTACCAACGCGCCCAGCGCCTGTGGCGCACGGTGAAGAGTCTGCCCGAGGATGGCTTCGTGCTCGAGACCGATAGCCCCGACATGCCGCTGTGCGGTTACCAAGGGCAGCGCAACGAGCCGGCACGCATCGTCCAGGTCTGCGAAATGGTGGCGACGCTGCGCGGCGAGACCACGGAGGCGGTCGCCGCCCAGAGTACGGCGACCGTCAAGCGGGTGTTCGGACTGCCTGACGCCTAGACCTGCGCCTGGGCCAGATTCTCCGGGTCGAGACGTTCGATGGGGTAGGGCAGCTTCAGCAATTTGACGGCCTGCCCATCGACGCTGAGCGGTCCGATATCCTCCCGGGTGGTGAGTACGGCAAGAATTTCGGCCTGACCGTAGGCATCGAGCTCCGCTGCCACGACCTCGCCTGCTGCCTTGCCATCGGCATCGACCACGCTGGCGCCCAGCGCGGGCAGCCGGCTTCCTTCCAACTGGGCGCGGGCCAGGCGCTTCTTCACCTGGCCGCGGAAGTGGGCACGTGCCACCACTTCCTGACCGGTGTAGCAGCCCTTCTTGAAGCTGACGCCACCCAGCGCCTCCCAGTTGATCATCTGCGGCAGCAGGGCGTCCTGATGGGCTGGCGTCAGCCAGGCGAGCCCGGCCTGGATGTCCTGCAGGCACCACACGGCGTTGCCAACCGGAGCCGCCTGTTCGCTGAGCCGAGTGGCGACTTCCCCGGCCTGCTCCAGCGGCAGGCAGGCCAGCAGCCGATGCTGTGGCCCGGGGTGGGCCAGCAGTTGGGTCTTCTCGTCCCCCGCCTGGTGCCAAACGGCGGGAGGGAGCACATCGAAGCGCACTTCCGCCAGTGCCTGGGCCTCCTTGCCGATCAGTCCCAGCAGCACCAGGTCGTCGCGTATGGTGAGTTCGCTCTTGTAGAACGGCGCGAACTTCTTCAGGTGGTCGCGCAGCGGTGCGAGCAGGCCGCGATGCAGGATCAGGCGGTAGCGCTCGGCATCGATGCGCAGCAACTGAGCGTTGGCCAGCATGCGCCCCTTGGCGCTGCAGAAGCAGGTCAACGGGGCAAAGCCGCCGTCGGCGAGATCGACCTGGGCGCTGGTCTGGCCTTGCAGCAGCTTGTCGGCACCAGGGCCGCTGAGATCCAGCACGCCAAGGTGAACGAGTGGGGTGATGACGGTACGCTCCATGGCCTGGCGGGCGGGCTCGGAGGTGTCGAACCTCACCCGCTCGTCGCTCAGGTATCGCCCTCCCAGGGCGGTTATCCAATCGTTCATGCCTATATGGCTCCGGGTCGTCATGTCAGGGATATGGCCAATGGTATGCGGGCAGGGCGGCGGGAATGCAAGCGGCTGCCGCTTCAGGGTTGCCATGTTAGACTGGTGCTTTCCTATTCCATGCCCCAGGAGTCAGGCAATGCCACAGCAGTCGCTTAATTTCAGTGGCGTGGAGAACGCCGACCAGGTCAACCGCATTACCACGGCCCTGATGATGGTGAATGGCGTGGAGAGCGCCGAGGTAGGGCGCCATGGGGCGGAAGTGGAAGGGCGCGTCAGCCGCGAGGCGCTGATTCGTGCCGTCCAGGCTCTCAAGCTTCCCATTGAGGTCAAGTAACCGGCGGAATCGTTCATGCACAAATCCATCGAGATCGTCAGCGAGCGCAACAGCATCTTTCGTCAGCGGATCCATATCGAAGGGTTCGAGGATCTCTACTCCGATGTGCCCGTGGCCTTCGGCGGCGAGGGTAATGCGCCGGATCCGCATGACTACTTCGACCTCTCGCTTGGTGCCTGCAAGGCGATCACCGCCCAGATGTACGCCCGGCGCAAGCAGTGGCCGCTCGAGGGGATCAGCGTCAGGATCAACCGCGACGACAGCGAGGAACGCAAGGGCGTTTACCGACTCGAAGTGGTGATGACCTTCCATGGCATCGGGGATGCCGAGCAACGGGCACGGCTGGAGGAGATCAGCGACAAGTGCCCCATCCATCGCCTCATGACCAGTGCCACCGTGGAGGTCACCACGCGCAGCGCCGCTATCGCCGGGGCGTAGCCTTTCTGCCTCACGCTGCGATACCGGTTACATTGGACGTTGACATCAGGCGCCCTTCGGCGCCTGAGCCTGTTGGGAGCTGCCATGAGCAAGCCGTTTCGCCTCAATGCCAACTTCAAGCCCGCTGGCGATCAGCCTTCCGCCATAGATGGCCTGATTCGGGGGCTCGAGTCCGGGCTGGCCCACCAGACGCTGCTCGGCGTGACCGGTTCGGGCAAGACCTTCACCATGGCCAACGTGGTGGAGCGGCTGCAGCGGCCCACCATCGTCATGGCGCCCAACAAGACCCTGGCCGCACAGCTGTACGGGGAGTTCAAGTCTTTCTTCCCCGATAACGCCATCGAGTACTTCGTCTCCTACTACGACTACTACCAGCCGGAAGCCTACGTTCCCTCGTCGGATACCTTCATCGAGAAGGACGCCTCGATCAACGACCATATCGAGCAGATGCGGCTCTCGGCCACCAAGGCGCTGCTTGAGCGCCGCGATGCGCTGATCGTGGTGTCGGTCTCGGCAATCTATGGCCTCGGCGATCCCGACCAGTACCTGAAGATGCGCCTGCACTTCACCCGCGGAGAGCTGATCGACCAGCGCAGCTTCCTGCGCCGCCTGGCTGAGCTGCAGTACACCCGCAACGACATGGATTTCAAGCGTGGTACCTATCGGGTGCGTGGCGACGTGATCGACATCTACCCGGCCGATTCCGAGGAAGAAGCGGTGCGGGTCGAGCTGTTCGATGACGAGATCGATTCGATCCGACTGTTCGACCCGCTTACCGGTGAAGTGCGCGGCCAGGTGCCGCGCATGACCATCTATCCCAAGAGTCACTACGTGACGCCGCGGGAGACGATCATCTCTGCCGCCGATGCGATCAAGGCCGAGCTGGTCGAACGTCTGGAGTGGCTGCGCAAGAACGACCGCCTGGTGGAGGCCCAGCGGCTGGAGCAGCGCACCCTCTACGATCTCGAGATGATGAACGAGCTGGGCTACTGCAACGGTATCGAGAACTACTCGCGCTATCTTTCGGGTCGCAATCCCGGAGAGCCGCCACCCACCTTCTTCGACTACCTGCCGGACGACGCGCTGCTGTTCATCGACGAGTCCCACGTCAGCGTTCCCCAGGTCGGCGGCATGTACAAGGGCGATCGCTCGCGCAAGGAGACCCTGGTCGAATACGGCTTCCGCCTGCCCTCGGCGCTGGATAATCGACCGATGACCTTCGAGGAGTGGGAGCGCATCTGCCCGCAGACGATCTTCGTCTCGGCCACCCCGGGGCCCTATGAGGCCGAGCACGCCGGGCAGGTGGTCGAGCAGGTGGTCCGTCCCACCGGGCTGGTCGACCCCGAGATCGAGGTGCGTCCAGCCTCGACGCAAGTCGACGACCTGCTCTCCGAGATTCGCGCCCGCGCCGAAGTGGGCGAGCGGGTGCTCGTCACTACCCTGACCAAACGCATGGCGGAAGACCTCACCGAGTACCTCGACGAGCACGACGTGCGGGTGCGCTACCTGCATTCCGACATCGACACCGTGGAGCGGGTGGAGATCATCCGCGACCTGCGCCTGGGCAAGTTCGACGTGCTGGTGGGCATCAACCTGCTGCGCGAGGGGCTCGACATCCCCGAGGTTTCACTGGTGGCAATCCTCGATGCCGACAAGGAGGGTTTTCTGCGCAACGAGCGCTCGCTGATCCAGACCATTGGCCGGGCGGCGCGCAATGCTCACGGCAAGGCGATTCTCTACGCTGATCGCGTGACCGACTCCATGCGCCGTGCCATCGACGAGACCGAGCGGCGCCGTGCCAAGCAGATCGCCCACAACGAGCAGCACGGCATCACGCCTACCACCGTGACCCGCTCGGTGGCCGACATCATGGAGGCGGCTCAGGCCCCGGGGCGCAAAGGCAAGGGACGGCGCAGCGAGCGCAAGGTGGCCGAGGGCGCGGCGATCTACGATCTCGGCGAGCTCTCACCGACCGATCTGGCCAAGGAGGTTTCACGGGTCGAGGATGCCATGTTCGAGGCGGCCCAGAACCTGGAGTTCGAGGAGGCGGCCAGGCTGCGCGACCGGCTGCATGAGCTGAAGGAGCGGCAACTGGCTCTTGGGTAGGCTCGTTGAGTGCCTGCTGCTCCCGCCATGTCCCATCTGAGGCCATGACAGTGGCAGTCGCCGTTGCGTCTCGCGCTTGAACGCTATTTCTTGCGCTTGAAAAACGAGCGTCCCATCTGCTTGGCCGACAGCTTGGCGCTGTGCAGGCCGCTGGAGTCGCCCTTGAGTATCGAGGCGAGATAATTCTTGGCCTGCTCGAGTTCGATATGGGGGGGTAGGGGGGCGATGTCGCCATCGGTATAGGCATTGATGACCACCGGGCGGTCGGCGGTGAGCGCCTCGTTCCACACCCGGGCGATGTCGTCGGGGGCGCGCATGACCAAGCCCTTGAAACCGAGTAACTCGGCGTACTGGTCGTAGCGGAACTCGGGCAGGTCCTGGGAGGCGTCGAACTTTGGGTCGCCCTCCATTACCCGCTGCTCCCAGGTCACCTGGCTCAAGTCGTGGTTATTGAGCACCAGCACGATGCAGCGGGGGTCTTCCCACTCCTGCCAATACTTGGCCAGGGTGATCAGTGCATTGTTGCCTAGCATCTGCATGGCGCCGTCGCCCACCATGGCGATGGCGGGGCGGTTCGGATGGCAGAACTTGGCGGCGATCAGGTAGGGCACGCCGTTGCCCATCGACGCTAGGCCGCCCGAGACCGAGCCCAGCATGCCCTGGCGGATCTTTAGGTTGCGTGCGTACCAGTTGGTTGCCGTACCCACGTCGCAGGTGAGCATGACGTTCTCGGGCAGCCGGGGCGAGAGGCTCTGGAACACTAGCTGGGGGTTGATCGGTGTGGCCTCCGTGGCGGCGCGGGCCTCGGTCTTTTTCCACCAGTCGTCGATCCAGCCCTGCACCTGCTTGCGCCACTTGTCATTGGCCTTTGGCTCGAGGCGTTCGGCCAGGGCGGCCAGGGTGGCGCCGGCATCGCCATGCAGGTTGATCTCGGTGGGATAACGCACGCCCAGCGCTTCCGGTACCACGTCGATCTGCACTGCGCGAGCCTGGCCTGGTTCGGGCAGGAACTCCACGTAGGGGAAGCGCGTGCCTACCATCAGCAGGGTGTCGCACTCTTTCATCATGCGGTCGCTGGCTTCGGTGCCGAGCAAGCCGATGGCTCCGGTCACGCCGGGCAGATCGTCGGGCACCATGGTCTTGGCCAGTATCGCCTTGGCAATCCCGGCGCCGGTGAGGTCGGCCACTCGGATGAGCTCCTCGACGGCGTGCTTGACCCCGGCGCCGGCGAGAATGGCCACCTTCTCGCCTTGGTTGAGTATCGCGGCGGCGGCGTCCAGGTCGGCTGGCTCCGGCAACTGCTGCGGGAAGCGATAGCCGACGCCGGAGAATACGGCGCCATGCTCCATGGGCGGATCCTCCATGGGCAGGTCCTGCACGTCGTTGGGCAGGATCACGCAGGTCACGGTGCGACGGGCGAGGGCGATGCGCATGGCCTGGTCGATGACATGGCGTGCCTGGGCCGGCTCGGTGACCATCTGCACGTATTCGCTGGCCACGTCCTTGAACAGCGCCATCAGGTCCAACTCCTGCTGGTAGTCGGTACCCAGGCTCTTGCGCGCCTGTTGGCCGACGATGGCCATTGTCGGCATGTGGTCCTTGCGCGCATCGTAGAGCCCGTTGAGCAGATGCACCGCACCGGGACCGGAAGTGGCGACACAGACGCCGACCTGGTCGCTGAACTTGGCATGCCCGCAGGCCATGAAGGCGGCCACTTCCTCGTGGCGCGGCTGAATCAGGCGTGGGTTGCCTTCGACACGGCGCAGGGCAGACATGAAGCCATTGATGCCGTCGCCAGAGTAGCCATAAAGGCGCTCCACGCCCCATTCGCGCAGGCGGGAAACGAGGAAGTCGGAAACGGTGGGTTGCATGATCGGCTCCTTGATCGTTGCGGGTTCGAATCCATGGTCGCGCTACAGGCAAGCGTAGAGCCGGCTCGGGAGGCAGACAAATGGAAACTTTTATACCGTTATCTATCGTGGCTGCTGCCACAGGAATTCGACCTTGGCGGCAAGACCTGTCTAGCAGGCTGCGATACGGTATAATTCGCCCCGTTCGAGCCCGCCGCTTCGCGCTCGCGAATCAGAAGCGGGCATGCCGACATTGCCGAGGAGTTCCTTGCACATGACCGTGATCCGCCAGGACGATCTGATCCAGAGCGTCGCCGACGCCCTGCAGTACATCTCCTATTACCATCCCAAGGATTTCATCGACGCCATGGCGGCGGCGTACGAGCGGGAAGAGAATCCGGCGGCCAAGGATGCCATCGCTCAGATCCTGATCAATTCGCGCATGTGCGCCATGGGCCATCGCCCGATCTGCCAGGACACCGGTATCGTGACCGTGTTCGTGCACGTCGGCATGAACGTGCGCTTCGAGGCCGACATGAGCCTCGACGACATGATCAATGAGGGCGTGCGTCGCGCCTACAACTACCCGGACAACGTGCTGCGTGCCTCGGTGCTGGCCGACCCGGACGGCAAGCGCAAGAACACCGGCGACAACACGCCGGCGGTGATCCACCACAAGCTGGTGCCGGGCGATACCGTCGAGGTGCACGTCGCGGCCAAGGGCGGCGGCAGCGAGGCGAAGAGCAAGTTCGCCATGCTCAACCCCTCCGACAACGTGGTCGACTGGGTGCTCGAGCAGCTGCCCAAGATGGGCGCCGGCTGGTGTCCGCCCGGCATGCTCGGCATTGGCATCGGCGGTACCGCCGAGAAGGCCATGGAGATCGCCAAGGAAGCGCTGCTCGATCCCATCGACATTCAGGAATTGCAGGCGCGTGGCCCATCCAACCGCGCCGAGGAGCTGCGCCTGGAACTGTTCGACAAGGTCAACAAGAGCGGCATCGGCGCTCAGGGCCTGGGTGGCCTGACCACGGTGCTCGACATCAAGGTCAAGGACTATCCGACCCATGCCGCCAACAAGCCGGTGGCGATCATTCCCAACTGCGCCGCTACCCGCCATGCGCATTTTACCCTGGATGGCAGCGGCCCGGCGGCACTGCCGGCGCCTAAGCTCGAGGACTGGCCCGAGATCACTCGCGAGGCTGGAGACAACGTCAAGCGCGTCAACCTGGATACCGTGACCCCGGAAGAAGTGCAGACCTGGCAGCCGGGTGACACCCTGCTGCTCAACGGCAAGCTGCTCACCGGTCGCGATGCCGCCCACAAGCGCATGGTCGACATGATCGCCAAGGGCGAGGAACTGCCGGTCGACCTGAAAGGACGCTTCATCTACTACGTCGGCCCGGTGGACCCGGTGCGCGACGAGGTGGTCGGCCCGGCCGGTCCTACCACCGCCACGCGCATGGACAAGTTCACTCGCACCATGCTGGAAGAGACCGGCCTGCTGGGCATGGTGGGCAAGGCCGAGAGGGGCCCGGCCGCCATCGAGGCGATCCGCGACAACAAGGCGGTCTATCTGATGGCTGTGGGCGGTTCCGCCTATCTGGTAGCCCAGGCAATCAAGAAATCCCGCGTGGTGGGCTTCGCCGATCTGGGCATGGAAGCGATCTACGAGTTCGAGGTCGAGGACATGCCGGTCACCGTGGCGGTGGACAGCCAGGGCACCTCGGTGCACCAGACCGGCCCCGCCAAATGGAAGGAGATCATTGCCGAGCGGGCTTGACGGCGCTCGAACCTAGGCCGGGAACAGGGTTGTTCCCGGCGCTTTTGTGAACCTCGATGGCCCATGATGCAAGCGGCTCCGCCAACTGGCGGGGCCGCCTTCGTCTGGGGTATGCTGTAGCGTGCTGTTTTTTCAGGGAGAGGTCATGGCATCCTGGCTGTTCGGCCTGGCGATTTTCCTGCTACACCTGCTGGGTTTCCTGTCGGCAATCCTGGCGCTGCTCTCGAGTCGTACCTCGCAGGGCGCGGTGGCCTGGATCATCTCTCTGGTCACTGTTCCCTACCTGGCGGTGCCTGCCTACTGGATCTTTGGCCGGCCACGCTTCTACGGCTACGTTTCCGCCCGCGGCGAGCGCGACACCGTACTGCGACGCATCCTGGCGCGCTATCGCGAGCGCCTGGAGCCGCACTTGGCGGATGCGTGCAATCCCAACATCCGCGCCGTGGAGCAGCTTGCCATGATGCCGCTGACCAGTGGCAACCAGGCTGAGCTCCTGATCGACGGCAAGGACACCTTCGACAGCATCTTTGCCGGTATCGATGGCGCCCGGGAGTACGTGCTGGTGCAGTTCTTCATCGTACGCCACGATGCGCTGGGCCATCGCCTCAAGGAACACCTGATTCGAGCGGCAGAGCGGGGCGTGCGGGTCTATTTCCTGTTCGACGAGATCGGCAGCCGCAAGCTGGCCGAAGGGTTTCTGCGCGAATTGAGCGACGCAGGCGTCGAGGTGAGCCCGTTCCGTTCCTCCCGTGGTTTCAAGCATCGCTTTCAGCTCAATTTCCGTAATCATCGCAAGATTCTGGTGGTGGATGGCCGCGAAGGTTGGCTCGGTGGCTTCAACGTCGGTGTCGAATACCTGGGCCAGCATCCCCGGCATGGCCCCTGGCGCGACACACACCTGAAGCTCACCGGCCCCAGTGTGCTGGGGCTGCAGGAGGCATTCTGGGAGGATTGGCACTGGGCCACTGGCGAGGTCATCAACCTGTGCTGGGAGCCACAGATCACCTGCGAAGAGTGTCAGAACGTAATCATCGTGCCCTCGGGGCCGGCCGATCGTCAGGAGACCGCCAGTTTGCTGGTGCAGCAGGCCATTCACAGCGCGCATGATCGACTCTGGGTCACCAGCCCCTACTTCGTACCCGACCAGGGCGTTCAGGATGCCTTGCGCCTGGCCGCCATGCGTGGGGTCGACGTTCGTATCATGATGCCCGAGCATCCCGATCATCTGCTGATCTATCTCTCCGCTTTCTCTTTCCTGCCCGACATGGTGCGTGCCGGGGTCAAGGTGTATCGCTACCAGCCGGGTTTCCTGCATCAGAAAGTGATCCTGATCGACGATGCCGCGGCAGCCGTTGGCACGGTGAATCTCGACAACCGCTCGTTTCGCCTCAATTTCGAGATTACGGCTTTCATTCCCGACCGCCACTTCGCTGCCGAGGTCCGCCTGATGCTCGAGCGCGACTTCGCCGACTGCCGCCGGATCAGCTACGACGAGCTGCAGCGTCGTCCGCTGTGGAGCAAGCTGGTGTCACGGGCGGCCTATCTCACCGCGCCGATCCAGTAAGGCGTGAATTCCTTGGGTTCAATGAGCGGCTGGGGTACATTAGGCGCTGCCTCAACAAGATGTCCTGGGGCACGATGAATTCCTTTCGAATCGTGATTGCTGGCAGCGGGAGTCCCGGTGAACCTCGAGACAAAGTGGCTGGAAGATTTCGTGGCCCTGGCCAACACCCGTAGTTTCTCCGCCTCCGCTCGGCAGCGCCATGTCACCCAGCCGGCCTTCAGCCGCCGGATTCGTGCCCTGGAGCAGGCCGTGGGCGTGACCCTCGTCGACCGCTCCACCACGCCCATCAACCTGACGCCGGAGGGGCAGCTGTTCCTGGTCACGGCGCGCAATCTGGTCGAGCAACTCAACGAGTGCCTGGGGCATTTACGCGGCGTCTCCATGGCACGGGAGGCGCTGGACATCGTTGCCGCCCATTCGCTGGCACTGAGCTTCTACCCTGAGTGGATATCACGCCTGCAGGAGGGGCTGGGCGAGCTGCCGACGCGCCTCGTGGCCATGAACGTGGGCGAGGCGATCCATGTGCTGCGCGAAGGCAACTGCGACTTGATGCTGGCCTATCATGACCAGTACGCCACCATGCAGCTTGATGCCGAGGTGTTCCCTTCGTTCTCCATCGGCCAGGTCAAGATGCTGCCGGTGAGCCTGCCGGATGCCAAGGGCAAGCCGCGCTTCAGCCTCGAGAGCAAGGATGCGATTCCCTACTTGGCCTATACCCAGGGCGCTTTCCTCGGCCGCAGCGTGCGCATGCTGCTCAAGAACGACCCGTTGCGCCTGCGCCTGCGTACCGTTTACGAGACCGCCATGGCCGAGGGCCTCAAGGGCATGGTGCTGCAAGGCGTGGGGTTGGCTTGGATACCGGATTTCTGCGTTCGCGAAGAGCTCAAGAGCGGGCGCCTGGTACGCGCTGGCGACGAAAAATGGGACGTGCCGCTGGAGATCCGTCTGTACCGCTGCTCACTGGTACACAAGCCGGGAGTCGAGAAGCTGTGGCGGCAGATGATGAAGCTTCCTCGGGACTTCCTCCAAGCCTGAAAAGCCTGGCTTTCCTGCTGCGCTCGCCAGGCCGCCCCCCGGCGGATCGTCGCTATCCTCATGTAGGCCACTACACTCCGGTAGCTCCGCTCCGGCGGTGACCGGCCTGCCTTCGCTCGCGACGGAAATCCCGTTCTTTTCCAAGCAAGAGTTTTAACGATCCCTGGCTTGGATATCAGATCCCGCCGAAATCGGCCGGCAGGCCGAGAAAGTTCTGGATGATGAAGAAGTGGTCCTCGAACAGGCTGTCGGGTTCGAGTTCGGCCAAAGGCACCCAGCGCGCGTGGTCACCGCCCTTGACTGGCTTGAGCCGGGGAAGCTGTTGGTCGGGGCGCAGGGCGAAGTAGAACGCTTCGGCCAGGGTGCGGCCGCGCCAGCTGCGGTGAGGTTCGTCGAACAATCGCTGGCCGCGTAGCGAGCCCTTGAGTACCGGCTCCGGCACTTTGAGGCGGACGCGCTCGCGCAGCTCGCGAAGGCAGGCGTCGAGCAATCGCTCGTGGGGGTTGATGAAGCCGCCGGGCAGGGCCAGTAGCCCCTTGCCGGGGGCGGCGGTGCGGCGTACCAATAGCACGTGGCCGGACTGAACCACCACGGCGTTGACAGTGACGAAGATCGGCGGGTAGGGGGCATTGCCCCACGCTTGGCGATACTGCTCGAGCAGCCGCTGCTCTTCCATCAACTGCTGGTGAGCGTCGCTGCCGGAAAAATCGCGTAGCGTCTCGCACACGCCTGGCGGCAGGTCATGGGTCGCACCGGTGCTGAGGTAGTCTTCGGTGGAAGAGGGCGAGCGGAACAGCCGCTCACGGATCTGGCTGGCGGAGATGCCATCGACCAGCGGTACGCTGACCGATTCCCACTGGGGGAACAGCGAAAGGTAGTAGCTCGATTGGCCACGACTGGCACCGATCAGGCCGATGCGAGGCAGGCGGGCATGGTGATGGCCAGCGATGTCGCGGACCTTGCGTTGCACATCGCGCACCCAGACGTCATCGTTGTAGAGCGCGTCCAGCAGCGGCACAATTTCCAGCCGTGCATTCTCTTCCTCGTCGAAGCAGCTGCGCAGCATCTCCTGACGCTCGTCGAAGCGCCATGGGTTGCGCAGTGAACGTGCCTGCCAGGCCGAGCCTACCAGCACGATCACCTGCCGCGCCTGACGCAGGGCTTGGTTGATGACGGCCAGGTGGCCCAGGTGAGGTGGCTGGAAACGCCCGATGAAGACGAGACAGTCGAATTCGTGAACGGCATCGCTCATCGGCGAATCCTTCGCTGGTGGCTCGAGGGCCTTATTATGGGCATCGCCCGGCGCCGTCGCAACGCATCCTGGCGGCAGCGCCCGCAGCGCGCCCGGGGTTTGATATGCTGATAAGCGCAACGAACCACGAACAAGGAGACACCGTGCGCCGATTCTCGATCCGCTTCTGGTGGAATACGCTCCAGGCGGCGATCAAGCTATGGCTGGAACGCAACGCTTTCAGCTATGCCGGATCGTTGGCCTTCTATACGCTTTTCTCGCTGGCTCCGACGGTGATCATCGCCGTCACCGTGATCGGTGTGGTGCTGGGCGAGGATGCTGCCCAGGGACAGATCGTCGCGCAGTTGCAGGACACCATGGGCCAGGATGCCGCGGTGGCCATTGAGCAGGCCGTGGCGCAGTCGCGTATCGAGGAGTCTGGCATCCTGCCGACCCTGATCGGGTTCGGTACCCTGCTGGTCGGTGCCACCACGGTGTTCGCTCAGATGCAGTTCTCGCTCAACACCATGTGGGGCGTGACAGCCAAACCCAGCCGTAACAGCCTGTTTCTGTTCCTCAAGCAGCGCCTGCTGTCGCTCACCGTGGTGCTTTCCATCGGTTTCATTCTGCTGGTGTCGCTGCTGCTCGGGGTGGTGGTGAGGGCCATGTTGCAGGCCGCCGACAATCTGTTCCCCTTCGTCGACCTGTTGGCCCGGGGCGTAGAGTTCGCCGTGTCGCTGGCCATGGTGGCGGTACTGTTCGCCACCATCTTCAAGGTGTTGCCGGATGTGGTGCTGAGCTGGCGGGATGTGCTGGTCGGCTCCATCGTCACGGCGGTGCTGTTCGCCCTGGGGCGTTCGGTGATCGCCGCCTATCTGGCCTACACCGCTACGGCCTCCACCTACGGCGCGGCAGGCTCGGTGGTGATGATATTGCTGTGGGTCTATTACAGCTCCCTCATTCTGCTGTTCGGGGCCGCCTTCACCCGCAGCTATCTGTTGGCCAGGGGACGCGAGATAGTGCCCCGCAATAGCGCCGTTCTCGTCAAGCGTGAGCTGGTGATGGGGTGACAAACAGGCAGGGAACGGCGACAGGCCGGGCGGACGTGCCGCCCGGCCTTGGCGTCAGCCGGCGAGGCGCTCGCGTGCCAGTTGATCCGCCACGGCGGCAGGGCTCTTGTCCTCGCTCTGTGCTCGGCTGAAGATCTCGCCCACCGTCTCGGCAATCCGCTCCACGTGGCGCATCACGGCATCGCGATCGTAGTTCTCGTGACACTGGGCTTCCACCTCGATGACGCCGCCAGCGTTGGCCACATAGTCGGGAGTGTAGAGGATTCCCCGGCGATGCAGCAGCTCCGCGACCACGGGGGTGGCCAGTTGGTTGTTGGCTGCCCCGCAGATCGCCTTGGCCCTGAGCCGCCTGGCTACGCCTTCCGTCAGCACAGCGCCCATGGCGCAAGGGGCGAATACGTCGACCTCGGCATCGAAGATTTCCTCGGGAGCGACACTCAACGCTCCCAGCTCATCGCTAAGCAGGCCAAGGCTATCGCGATCGACATCGGTCAGCACCAGTTGGGCGCCCGCCTCGTGTAGCTCCCGGGCGAGGTGGGCGCCGACATGACCGACGCCCTGGATGGCCACACGCAGGCCCTTCAGGTCGTCGCGACCGAAGCGATGGCGCACGGCGCTCTTCATTGCGCAGAACACGCCATGGGCGGTAAAGGGCGAGGGGTCGCCGGTTTCGCCGTCATGGCCAAGGCCGCTGACGTGGCGAGTCTCCTCCCGAATCAGCCGCATGTCTTCCTCGCCACTACCGGAGTCTTCGGCGGTGATGTAGCGACCGCCCAACGATTCGACGAGCCGGCCCATGGCACGTAGCAGCGAAGGGGTTTTGTCGGTGCGCGGGTTGGCAATGATGACCGCCTTGCCGCCACCGAGGGGCAGGTCGGCCAGGGCCGATTTGTAGGTCATGCCGCGGGACAGGCGCAGCACGTCGGTGAGGGCGTCGCCCTCGTCGGCGTAGGGGTAGATGCGCAGGCCGCCCAGGGCGGGGCCGCGGCGGGTGTCGTGGATGGCGATGATGGCTCGCAGTCCGCTGGCTTCATCGCAGCCGAAGACGATCTGCTGATGGTGGTCGAACTCGGGATGATCGAAGACCCGCATGGCGTTATCTCCCTTGTGAGGATGCTTTGTTGTGGTGTGGAGCGCGGTGGGTGGCACCGCTTCCGTTGGGGCGACCGTTGCTTATGGCGAGGCCGCATCCCTATTATCAAGATTAGAGCATTTGCAGGCCCGACTGGAATCGTGCCTGGATATCGGTGCGTTGATGGCAGCGTGCCAAGCCGGCTTGACGCGAAATGTGGGCTCGAACCGTTGAGGCGAGGAGGACGAATGAGCAAACGCTGTGTGAAGGCCCTGGTAGCCGGCAAGGTACAGGGTGTGTGGTATCGCCGTGCAGTGCAGGAGCAGGCGCTGCAACATGGCCTGACCGGCTACGCCAAGAACCTGGCCGATGGTCAAGTGGAGGTAATGCTGTGCGGCGACGGCGAGGCGGTCAACCAGGTTGCCAGCTGGCTATGGCAGGGGCCGCCGAATGCCCGGGTCACTCACGTCGAGCTAGAAGCGCTGGAGTGTCACGACCCGGACAATTTCGTTTGTCTCTAATGCCGAGGAAGCCTAGCCGAGGGTGTCGGCGATCCACTCCACCACGGCCTCACCGTCCACCTCGAGGCACACTTCCGCCAGGGGCGTCTGTGACCAGCGATCCTGAATGAAGCCGCGTCCCTCGGGGGCAAAGAGGGTTTGGCCCTCGGCGATGCCCTCGGTGACGACCGAAAGATGCCCTGGGGCGGTGGTGAACAGCTCCGGGCGCAGCAGCCAGGCCAGCGCGCAGCTGTCGTGGGGGCAGCAGCCGTCGATGCCGAGGAATTCGCGATAGAATTCGCGGTAGAAGGCGTAGCTGCCAGCCAGTACTTTGCCCAGCTCGCCCTGGCCCGCCTCGATGCGCTGCATGTGCGCCTGGCTGAGCACGCAGCGGTGGGTGACGTCGAGCCCGACCAGGGTCAGCGGCCAGCCGGCGTTGAGCACACGCTGGGCGGCATGAGGATCATTGAACATGTTGGCTTCGGCCACGGGGGTGACGTTGCCACCCTCGCGAATCGAGCCGCCCATGATCACCACGCGCTTGACCTTCTCGGTGAGCGCCGGGTCGAGCTGCAGGGCGGCAGCCAGGTTGCCTACCGGGCCGACCGCGACCAGCGTGACCTCGCCGGGGCGGGCGTTGACCGTATCGACGATGAACTGCGCGGCGTTGCGCGGATCTTTCTTCCCCTTCACATCGGGAAGCTCGATATTGCCCAGGCCATTGGCACCATGAATATGGGCCGGCGCCGGGTGGCGCGGATTGACCATGGGGCCGGCGGCACCCTGAGCAACGGGAATGTCACGACCTGCCAGCTCGCTCAGCAGCAGAGCGTTGTGGGTGGCGGTCTCGATGTCGACGTTGCCGTAGGTGGTGGTCAGGCCGAGTAGATCGATCTCGGGATGGCGCAACGCGATGGCGATGGCCTGGGCGTCGTCGACGCCGGGGTCGGTATCGAAGATGATCGGATGCGACACGTTGCCTCCTTGGGGTGTCAGTTGAGAAACCGCTCGACTTCGTCTCGCGACGGGATGCTGTCGGCGGCGCCGGGGCGTTGTACGCCGAGCGCTGCGGCATGAGCAGCGAACGCCAGGCAGTCGGGAAGGGAGCGCTGCTCCTGCAGTGCCGCCATGAAATAGCCGATGAAGGTATCGCCAGCGCCGGTGGTATCCACCGGCTCCACCGGCAGTGCGGGTTGGAAATGACGCTCGCTGCCTGACTGATACCAGGCGCCTTCGCTACCAAGGGTCAGCACCGTTGCTGTATTCGGCAGTCGCTCGTGCAATCCTTCCAGCAGAACATGAGCGTCGCTCGTCTCGGGCAGACCGGCGAGCCAGGCGGCCTCGCCGCGGTTGACGAACAGTAGTTGGCAGGCTTCCAGCGGCAGTGCCAGTACCGTGTCGCTCATCGGCGCGGGATTGAAGGCGATGGCGAGCCCCTGTTGGCGTGCGCATTCGAGCAGTTCGGGCAGGGCATTGCACTCGTTCTGCACCAGTAGCCAGTCATCAGGCTTGGCCGTCTCGCACAGTGCTTCGAGGTGGCGGCGGGTGAAGCCGTGATTGGCTCCAGGGCAGAGAATGATGGCGTTCTCGCCGTGGTCATCGACCTGGATGATGGCATGCCCGCTGGGTTCGTCCACCAGTTCGACATGAGTGACGTCGACGCCGGCGCGGGCCAGCCGGTCGCGTGCCCAGCCGTCCTGGCGACCCAGTCGGCCCCAGTGACACACCTGGCCGCCGGCCAGGGCCATGGCCAGCGACTGATTGGCCCCCTTGCCGCCCAGGCCGACCTGATAGCTGCGGCTGGCCAGCGTCTCGCCGGGATGGACCAGATGCGGCACCCGATAGAAGTGGTCGAGGTTGATCGAGCCGAGGTTGTGAAGCATGGAGTTGTGCAGCATGGTCATGCTCCGTCCCGCTGAGCCTTCCAGCGGCGCAGGTTGTCGCTGGTGAGTGCCACGATGCGTTGGCGTGCTTCGGGGGTGATCCAGGCGTTGTGCGGGGTCACGATCAGGTTCAAGGGCTCGTTCAGGGCGTCGAGCAGGGCGTGTCCATCACGCGGTGGCTCCGCCGGCAGCACGTCGACGCCGAGACCGCCGAGTCGCCCCTGTCGCAATGCGGCAAGTGCGGCTTCTTCGTCGATGATTCCCCCGCGGGCGCAGTTCACCAGCAGGGCATCGGGCTTGAGGGTCGCCAGCCGATCGGCGCCGATCAGGTGGCGAGTGGCGTCGGTGAGCGGGCAGTGCAGGCTGATGACGTCGGCTTCGGGGGCGAGTTCGGCGATGCCGGGACGGCTGTCGGCGGCTTCGTGGCCGGGGCGGGCGGCGAAGTTCACACGCATGCCCAGGGCTTCGCCGAGGGCGCCGACGCGGCTGCCCAGCTCGCCCTGGCCGACGATGACCAGATGCTTGCCTTCGAGCTGTAGCGTGCCGTGGTTCATCAGGCAGAAGAAAGGGCTCTCGTTCCAGCGTTCGGCCGCCACGTCGCGCTGGTAGAGCGGCAGGCGATTGGCCAGGGCCAGGATCAGCATCAACGTGTGCTGGGCCACGCTGGCGGTGCCATAGGCCGTGACGTTGCGCACCTCGATGCCCAAGCGCTCGGCGGTGGCCATGTCGATGTTGTTGGTGCCGGTGGCCAGCACGCAGATCAGCTTGAGTTCAGACAGCGCCTCGAGGGTGGTGGCATCGAGCACTACCTTGTTGACGATGGCTACCTGGGCGCCGGCCAGGCGCTCGCGACTCTGCTCGGTCGTACTGGCCAGGTGGACTTCGAGATCGTCGACCTGTTCACGGATGGCGGAAAGATCGATATCGGGCCCCAGGCTGGCGGCATCGAGTATCACGGCTTTCATGCTGGTTTTCCTTGTGCTGTCGCCGTGGCAAGGCCGGGACAGGCCATGCCAGGCACGTTATACTATCGGGCTTTCACGGCAGGCTTGGAATGTGCACCGCTCGACCCTATATCGCCGTTGGTTGCGCGCTGTCGAATCAGGAGTGAATTGAACCATGCCCATCTATGAATATCAGTGCAAGGCCTGCGGCCATCGTCTGGAGAAGCTCCAGAAGCTCAGCGCCGCCCCTCTGACCGACTGTCCTGCCTGTGAAGCACCGGCGCTTTCCCGCCTGGTTTCCGCAGCGGGCTTCCGTCTGGCCGGTGGCGGCTGGTACGAAACCGACTTCAAGTCCGGCAGCAAGAAGAATCTGGCCGGCGACTCCGCTGGCGGCGGCGGAGAGAGCAAAGAAAGCAAGGCGCCGACCAAAGACGGCGCTGCGGCCTGACCGCGAGACCCTTCAATCGATAACGTTACGAAACAGGATACGACATGCGCAGCCATTATTGCGGCCAGCTCAACGAGACCATGGTGGATGAGACGGTCACCCTGTGCGGCTGGGTTCACCGCCGCCGTGACCACGGGGGCGTGATCTTCCTCGACATGCGCGATCGCGACGGTATCGCCCAGGTTGTGGTAGACCCCGACACCGCCGAGGCCTTCGCCACGGCCGACCGCGCGCGCAGCGAGTATGTGCTGCGCATCTCCGGTCGCGTGCGGCTGCGCCCCGAAGGCACTCAGAACCCCAAGATGCCCACCGGGATGATCGAAGTGCTGGCCAAGGACGTCGAAGTGCTGAATACGGCGGCCACGCCGCCATTCCAGCTTGACGAACATGGCAAGGTCGGCGAGGAGGTGCGTCTCAAGCACCGCTACATCGACCTGCGCCGTCCGGAGATGATCGAGAAGCTGCGCCTGCGCTCGCGCATCTCCCACCATGTGCGCGCCTTCCTCGAAGGGCAGGGTTTCCTCGACATCGAGACGCCGATCTTGACCCGTGCCACGCCCGAGGGCGCCCGCGATTATCTGGTGCCGAGCCGTACCCATCCGGGCAGCTTCTTTGCGCTGCCGCAGTCGCCTCAGCTGTTCAAACAGCTGCTCATGGTGGCCGGCTTCGACCGCTACTACCAGATCGCCAAGTGCTTCCGTGACGAGGATCTGCGCGCCGATCGTCAGCCTGAGTTCACCCAGATCGATATCGAGGCTTCCTTCGTCGAGGAGAGCGATATCATGGGCGTGACCGAGGCCATGATTCGCGAGCTGTTCCAGGACGTGCTCGACGTTGAGCTACCCGAGTTCCCGCGCATGAGCTGGGCCGAGGCCATGGACCGTTACGGCTCCGACAAGCCCGACCTGCGCATTCCGCTGACGCTGGTCGACGTCGACGACCTGATGAAGAAGGTCGACTTCCAGGTCTTCTCCGGCCCGGCCAATGCCGCCGACGGCCGCGTCGCGGCGCTCAAGGTGCCGGGCGGGGCCAGCATGTCGCGTAAGGTGATCGACGACTACACCAAGTTCGTGGGCATCTACGGCGCCAAGGGGCTGGCCTGGATCAAGGTCAACGAGCGCGCCAAGGGCATCGAGGGGCTGCAGTCGCCGATCGTCAAGTTCATGGAGAACGTGATCGAGGAACTGCTCGACCGAGTGGGCGCGGCGGACGGCGACATCGTCTTCTTCGGCGCCGACAAGGCCAAGGTCGTCAACGAGGCCCTGGGTGCGCTGCGGGTCAAGCTGGGCGAGGATCTCAACCTCTATACCCGAGATTGGGCGCCGTTGTGGGTGGTCGATTTCCCCATGTTCGAAGCCGACGACAACGGTCGCCTGAGCCCGCTGCACCACCCGTTCACCTCGCCCTCGTGCAGCCCCGAGGAGCTCAAGGCCAACCCGGCCGGCGCGCTCTCGCGAGCCTACGATATGGTGCTGAACGGTACCGAGCTGGGTGGCGGCTCGATTCGTATCCACGACCAGCAGATGCAGAGTACGGTGTTCGAGATTCTCGGCATCGGCGAAGAGGAGGCCCGCGAGAAGTTCGGCTTCCTGCTCGACGCCCTGCACTATGGTGCGCCGCCCCACGGTGGCCTGGCCTTCGGTCTCGACCGCCTGGTGATGCTGATGGCCGGTGCGCGCACCATCCGTGAAGTGATCGCGTTCCCCAAGACCCAGAGCGCGGCCTGCCTGATGACCGACGCGCCGGGCGAGGTGAGCGGCGATCAATTGCGTGAGCTCAACATCCGCCTGCGCCAGAAGGCCAAGGCGGAAGGGCAGGAGTGAGTACGCCAGCCAGCTGTGCGATGAACGAGACCGGCGCCCCAGTGGCGCCGGTTTCACGACGCCTTCAGGGTGACCAGGCCGGACGCGTATCGAGTGCCCCCGTGAGGGAGAGTGTGTCATGCTGATCCTCGGAATCGATCCCGGCTCGCGCATCACCGGCTACGGCGTGCTCGATGTCGCTACGCCTAAACCACGCTACGTGGCCAGCGGCTGCATTCGCCTGCAGGACGCTGACTTGTCGCAGCGCCTGGCGCGCATCTATGCGGGTATCGCCGAGTTGATCGGCGAGTATCGCCCGGGTGAAGTGGCCATTGAGCAGGTATTCATGTCGAAGAACCCGGACTCCGCCCTCAAGCTCGGCCAGGCGCGTGGTGCGGCTATCGTCTGCGCCGCCAATCACGGCCTGGCCGTGCACGAGTACGGGCCGCGTCAGATCAAGCAAGCGGTGACCGGTAGCGGTGGGGCGACCAAGGCCCAGGTGCAGCACATGGTGGTGGCGATTCTGGGGCTGGACGGCTCGCCCCAGGCCGATGCCGCCGATGCACTGGCCATTGCCCTGACCCACGCCCATGCCAGGCTGGGCCTGGTCACGCAGGGCAGTTTCGGCGGACATCGCTCGCAACGCCGAGGCGGCTCCTGGCGTGATTACCGCCCTTGATGGCGGGTCGGCGGGCTGGGCAAAATAATTCTCGAACACCGTTTACCATGGGCTGGTCAGCCGCTTGAGCGACCAGTATAGTGGCGCCAGGAAGGGGCCTTCGGCCTGGACGTATTTCGGAACGGGATTTATCGGAATGGGACTGTAAGTCGCCATGATCGGACGCTTGCGTGGCACCCTGCTCGAGAAGCAGCCGCCCTGGTTGGTGGTGGACGTGGCCGGCGTCGGCTACGAACTCGAAGCCTCGATGACGACCCTGGTGGCGCTGCCTGGGACGGGGGAGTCCGTCTCCCTCTATACGCACCTCACCGTGCGCGAGGATGCCCATCTGCTGTTCGGCTTCGCGCGTGAGCAGGAGCGGGCGCTGTTCCGTGCGCTGATCAAGGTCAATGGGGTGGGGCCCAAGCTGGCCCTGGCGATTCTGTCCGGCATGGACGAGACGGCATTCATCCGCTGCGTGATGGAGGACGACGCCAAGTCGCTTACCCGCCTGCCTGGGGTCGGCAAGAAGACCGCCGAACGCTTGATCATCGAGATGCGGGATCGCTTTCCGCACTGGGGGCACCCTGGCGCGCCCGATCTTGCCGGTGCCACGGCGCCGACCAGCGAGACTCGGGAGCGGCAGGATCCGCTGGCGGATGCCGAGGCGGCACTGGTCAGTCTGGGCTACAAGCCCACCGAGGCGGCTAAGATGCTCTCGGGGCTGGAAGATGGCCTGACGACCGAAGCCTTGATCAAGGCCGCCCTGACCAGGCGTATGGCCGGCTAGGTCATGCCTTGTCGTGTCCGGCCAGCCACCCGTACCGGTCTGTCGGCTGAAACCGTACCGTTGCCCTGGATGTTTCATGAACGCCGCGAGTGTTCGACATGATGCACAATGACCGCTTGATCGCCGCCGACGAGCGCGAGGGCGAGAATCGCGTCGACCACGCGATCCGTCCCAAGCGGCTAGCCGAGTATATCGGCCAGCCCCGCGTGCGCGAGCAGTTGGAGATATTCATCAGTGCAGCACGTGGGCGTGACGAGAGTCTCGACCATACCTTGGTGTTCGGTCCTCCTGGGCTGGGCAAGACCACGCTTGCCAATATCATTGCCGCCGAGATGGGAGTGGGGCTCAAGTCCACCTCCGGCCCGGTGCTCGAGCGTGCCGGCGACCTCGCTGCCATGCTCACCAACCTGCAGCCGGGCGACGTGCTGTTCATCGACGAAATCCATCGTCTCTCACCGGTCGTGGAAGAGATCCTCTATCCCGCGATGGAGGACTTCCAGCTCGACATCGTCATCGGCGAGGGACCGGCGGCACGCTCGATCAAGCTCGACCTACCGCCTTTTACCCTGGTGGGGGCCACCACGCGTGCTGGTCTGCTCACTTCGCCACTGCGCGATCGCTTCGGCATCGTCCAGCGCCTGGAGTTCTACGACATCGATGAGTTGACCGAGATCGTCGCGCGCTCGGCCCGGCTGCTTGGCGTCGAGTCGGACCGTGAGGGCGCGCGCGAAGTGGCGCGTCGCTCCCGCGGAACACCGCGTATCGCCAACCGCCTGCTGCGTCGGGTTCGCGACTTTGCGCAGGTGCGGGGCGGCGGTTACGTGGATGCGGCCATTGCCGATCAGGCGCTGAACATGCTGCATGTCGACCATCATGGGCTCGATCACATGGACCGCCGCCTGCTGTTGGCCATGATCGAGAAGTTCGACGGGGGCCCGGTGGGCATTGACTCGCTGGCGGCAGCGATCGGCGAGGAGCGCGATACCATCGAGGACGTGATCGAGCCCTACCTGATTCAGCAGGGACTGATGATGCGTACCGCACGCGGGCGGGTGGTGACTCGCCAGGCGTGGCAACATTTCGGTCTGGTGCCCCATGAACAGGCCCTGGATGCGAGCGGCGAGGTGCGTCAGTGAACGATTTTTGCCTGCCGCTGCGTGTCTACATCGAGGATACCGATGCCGGGGGCATCGTTTATTACGTCAACTACCTCAAGTACATGGAGCGGGCACGCAGCGAGTGGCTGCGCCATCACGGTTTCACCCAGCGCGAGCTGCTCGAAGCCGGTATCCAACTGGTCGTGCATCGGCTGGAGTGTCGCTATGCCAAGCCCGCCCGCCTCGACGATGAACTCAACGTCTCGGCAGCCGTCCTGTCGCATGGGCGCTGCCGGTTGAGCTTCGTGCAGACAGTGATGCGTGACGGGGAACCCTTATGCGAGGCGAGGGTCGACATCGCCTGTCTGGATGCCGTTCGTCTCAAACCCACACCCTGGCCGCCGGCACTCGCCGCGGTTCTCAACGGTTAACTGCAAGATCAGCGAGGAAGCCCGTGAACGACTCCATGTCAATACCGCACCTGATCATGAGCGCCAGCACCGTGGTGCAGCTGGTCATGCTGATCCTGGTGATAGGCTCGATTCTCTCCTGGGTAGTGATTTTCCAGCGTACCTTCGTGATGCGCCGGGCACGTGCCGCGCATCAGACTTTCGAGGAGCGCTTCTGGTCCGGTGTCGATCTCAACGAACTCTATCGCGAAACCCCTTCGGAGCAGGAAACCCAGGGCGCCGAGCATGTCTTTCGCGCCGGATTCCGCGAATTCAACCGCCTGATGGCCAAGACCAAGAGCGCCGATGCCATCCTCGACGGCGTCCAGCGCAGCATGCGCGTGGCCTGGTCGCGGGAAGAGGAGCGCCTGACCATGCACCTGGTGTTTCTCGCCACGGTGGCCTCGGCGAGCCCTTATATCGGCCTGTTCGGTACCGTGTGGGGCATCATGGGCTCGTTCCAGTCGCTCTCGATGGCCCAGCAGGCAACGCTGGCCACCGTCGCGCCATGGATCGCCGAGGCACTGATCGCCACCGCCATGGGCCTGTTTGCCGCCATTCCCGCGGTCATCTTCTACAACCGCCTGTCGTCCGAGTCCGACCGGCTGCTGGGCAAGTACGAAGATTTCGCCGAGGAGTTCCACTCCATCCTGCACCGCAATCTGCAGGGGCGCAGCGAAACCGGCGCCGCCTGAGGGAGACGCGACATGCATGGACCGTTCAACCGCGGCGGCCGCCGCAAGCCGATGGGGGAAATCAATGTCGTTCCCTTCATCGACGTCATGCTCGTGCTGCTGGTCATCTTCATGATTACCGCGCCGATGCTGACCCAGGGCGTACAGGTCGAGCTACCCCAGGTGACCTCCGAGTCGATAGAGAGCCAGGAGGATCGCGAGCCCATCATCGTGTCGGTGGATCGTGAAGGTGGCTACTACCTGTCGATCGGCGGTGAAGAGATGAATGTCGACCTCGAAGAGCTGGGCGATCGCGTGATCATCCTGCTCGATCGCCAGCCGGGAACTCCGGTCATGGTGCGTGGGGATCGTTTCGTGCCCTATGGTGAAATCGTGACCCTGATGAGCACCCTGCAAGTGGCCGGGGTGGCCAACATTGGACTGATTTCCGAGCCGCCGCCGCGTGATTAAGCGCCTTTTGCACAAGAAGGTAGGAGACGTGATGGCCCGACGTCAGCGCGGACCTGCGCGTAGAAACGACAAACCTGTCGGCTATGGCGTGCCTGCGCTGCTTGCCATTGGCCTGCATGTACTGGTCGTGATACTCAGCGTGATCACCTTGCCCCAGCGGCAGCCGGTCGAGTCCGATTCGAGCTCGATCGTCCAGGCCACGCTGGTCAGCACCGAGACCACGACCGATCAGGCGCAGCGTGCCGAGGAGGCTCGGGCGCGGGCGGCGGCACGCCAAGCCGAGGAGGAGGCTCGTCAGGAAGAAGAGGCGCGGCAGGCTGAGGAGCAGGCGCGTGCGGAAGCCGAGCGCCAGGCAGCCGAAGAGCAGGCCCGCCAGGCCGAGCAGGAGCAGGCGGCGCGCGAGGAAGAGGCTCACCGGCGGGAGGCTCGTGAGGCCGCCGAGGCGGAAGCCCAGCGGCGCGCCGAGGAAGCGGATCGCCTGGCTCGCCAGCGTGAGGAGCAAGAGGCCGAGCGGCAGCGCCAGCAGGAAGCGGCGGCCGAAGCCGAGCGACAGCGTCAGCAAGAGGCCCAGCGTCGTGCCGAAGAAGAGGCGCGTCGCCAGCAGGAGGCCGAAGAGCAACGCCAGCGCGAGGCCGAAGAGCAGCGCCGCCGTGAAGAAGAAGCCCAGCGTCAGCGCGAGGCCGAGGAGCAACGCCGCCGCGAGGAAGAAGCCCAGCGCCAGCGCGAAGCCGAGGAGCAGCGTCGCCGCGAGGAAGAAGCTCAGCGCCAGCGCGAAGCCGAGGAGCAGCGTCGCCGCGAGGAAGAAGCCCAGCGTCAGCGCGAAGCCGAGGAGCAACGCCGCCGTGAGGAAGAGGCCCGACGTGCGGCCGAAGCCGCGTCCCAGGGGCTCGACCGTGCCATCGAGGGCGAGTCGGATGCAGTAGCCAATGCCCGGCAGGCCCAGGAGGCGGCCAACAGCTTCATCAACCTGGTCCGCCGTGCAGTGGAGCAGGCGTGGGTGATTCCTCCCGGAGCCAGTAGCGGCCTCTCTGCTACCGTTCAGGTGCAGTTGGGTCCCTCGGGTGAATTGTTTGGCGCTACCATTAGTCAGAGTAGTGGAGACAACAGCTTCGATCGCTCCGCTATCCAGGCAGTGGAAGCCGCCGCACCGTTCAACGAACTGCGCCAATTGCCGCCAGCGGCGCAACGTGATTTTCGACAGTTCAATCTGCGTTTCACACCGGGAGATGTACGCTGATGAAAGCCCTGATGACCACCTGGCTGGCTGCCTTGCTGCTGATGTTCGGCACGCTTGCCCATGCCCAGTCCGATCTGACCATCGAGATCACCCGAGGCAGCGATCGGGCGACCCCCATCGCGGTCGTGCCATTCGCTACCGACGGTGAAAGCCTGCCCGAAGACGTGGCCCAGATCATCAGTGACGACCTGGAGCGAAGCGGTTTCTTCGCTCCGCTGTCGCGCGACGCCATGTACGATCGCCCCAGCTCCGGCGATGAGGTCCGCTATGGTCAGTGGCGTGCGCTCGACGTCCGCTATCTGGTCGTCGGTAACGTCAGTCGTGGTGCCGATGGCTATCGCATTCGCTACGAGCTGATGGACATCAGCGGCCAGCGCCGTATGATCGGAGAGAGCGTCAGCGCGGGAAGTAATGAGCTGCGCGGCGGCGCCCACTACATCAGTGACCAGATATTCGAGGCCATCACCGGTATTCGCGGCGCTTTCTCGACCCGCATCGCCTATGTCACGGCACAAGGGGCGGACCAGGACATGCAATTCGCCCTGTACGTTGCCGATGCCGATGGGCATAACAGTCAGCAGGTGCTGAGTTCGCGTGAGCCGATCCTGTCGCCGGCGTGGTCGCCGGATGGGCGCAAGCTGGCTTATGTCTCCTTCGAGACGGAGCGCCCCGCCATCTATGTGCAGGACGTGGGCACCGGCCAGCGCGCCCGCTTGGCGTCGTTCGATGGCATCAACGGTGCGCCGGCCTGGTCGCCTGATGGCCGGCGTCTGGCCATGACCCTGTCGAAAGACGGCCAACCCGAGATCTACGTGATGGACGTGGGCTCGCGCAATCTCGAGCGCATCACCAACAACTCGAGCATCGATACCGAGCCCAGCTGGGCACCGGATGGTCGCAGCCTGATCTTCACTTCCGATCGCAGCGGCGGTCCGCAGATCTATCGTTACAGCTTCGGCGGCGGTCAGGTCGAGCGGCTGACCTTTACCGGCAACTACAATGCGCGGGGCCGCTTGTCGCCGGATGGGGAAGCACTGTTCCTGATTCACCGCAGCAGCAACGGGTTTCAGGTGGCACGTCAGGACCTGGAGTCCGGACGCCTGGTCGTTCTCAGTGACTCACGTTGGGATGAATCGCCTAGTGTTGCGCCCAACGGGACCATGGTAATCTTCGCCACCCAGCAAGGTAACAGCGGGGTGTTGGGGGCCGTGTCGGCCGATGGACGGGCGTCCTACCGGTTGCCTTCGGCGCGTGGTGACGTGCGCGAACCCGCGTGGTCACCATTCTTGAACTAAAAGCAACTACGTGTCATTCGAAATCCTTTGAGGAGTTTGACGATGCAACTCAAGTCGCATGCCAGAACCCTGGCAATCGCCCTGTCCCTGGCTCTGATTGCCGGCTGTTCCAGCACCGGTGGCAGCCGTGATGGGTCCATGGATGGCACACGCACCGATGGCGGCGTCGGTACCGGTGTCGCCGGTTCCGGCCAGGTCGGTGGCACCGGTGTCAGCGGCGACCGCGCCGGTCAGCAGGCCGATGGCCGTATCCCCGAAGTCCGTACCATTTACTTCGATTTCGACCGTGACACCATCCGTCCCGAGTTCGAATCCGTACTGGTGGCGCATGCTCGTTACCTGCGCTCCAACGGCAATGCGCGTGTCGTGCTGCAGGGGCACACCGACGAGCGTGGTACACGCGAGTACAACATGGCGCTGGGTGAGCGTCGTGCCAACTCGGTGAAGCGCTTCCTCGAGGTGCAAGGTGTCTCCCCGTCGCAGCTCGAGGTGGTTAGCTACGGCGAAGAACGCCTGGCGGTACGTGGCAACGGCGAGGACGCCCATGCCCAGAACCGTCGCGTGGTCTTTGCCTACTGAGCGAACTGGCGCAATTGCGCGCCTATGGAGTGAAGCATGAGACACAGTCTGAAAAGGCTGTGCGGCGCGGGAGCCCTGGTGCTCCCGCTGTCCGTGATGAGCCTTGCCGAAGCACAGCAGCGTCCGATCGTGGAAGACCGTACCGCACAGCCGCGGGGCTTTCTCGAACAGGCCGAGGTGCGTGAAGAGGCCGGCGGCAGCCTGGTGATGTACAACCAGTTGCAGGAACACCAGCGCGAGATCCAGCAACTGCGAGGCCAGATCGAGGAGCTGCGTCATCAGCTCGAGCAGTTGCGCAACCAGACCCGTCAGCAGTATCTCGATCTCGATGAGCGGCTGATGGCAGGCAGTGCTGGTATCGAGGCCAATCCGCAGGTCGATGAGGAATCGGCCAGGCAGGTAGCCCAGACGCCCTCGCCGAGCGGTAACAGCCCCGATGCCCAGGCCGCCTACCAGGCTGCCTTCGCCAAGGTCCAGGCGCGCCAGTTCGGTGAGGCGATCACGGCCTTCGAGGCGTTCGTGGCCGACTATCCCGATACCAGCCTGACTGCCAACGGCTATTATTGGTTGGGGGAACTGCACTCGGCCGAGGCCAATCTGGACCAGGCGGAAGGCGCGTTCCGCCAGGTCATCGACAACTACCCGCAGAGCAGCAAAGTGCCTGATGCGCTTTACAAGCTCGGCTTGATCAAGGCGCGTCAGGGCGAGCTTGAGGAGAGCCGTTCCCTGCTCGAGCGCGTGCGTGACGACTATCCGGACAGCAGCGCTGCCGGGCTTGCCAACGATTTCCTGCGCCAGTCCCTGTAACGGGCTGGCCCCCGCTCAAGGAGCCAAGATGACCTGCAAGATCGACTATGCGGCGCCTGCCGACCTGCTTCGCGACCGTATCATCCTCGTGACGGGGGCCGGCGATGGCATCGGCCGTGAGGCTGCCCTGGCCTTTGCCCGGCATGGCGCCACAGTGATACTGCTGGGTCGTACCATTGCCAAGCTGGAAAAGGTCTACGACGAGATCGAGGCTGCAGGCGGCCCGCAACCGGCCATCTATCCGCTCAATTTCGAAGGGGCCACGCTCAAGGATTACCACGACATGGCCGAGACTTTGGACAAGGAGTTCGGTCGGCTCGATGGCATTCTGCACAATGCCGGACTGCTGGGGCGTATCACCCCGTTCGAGCAGTACAATCCAGAGCTGTGGGAGCAGGTCATGCAGGTCAACATCAATGGACCGATCTGGATGACCCAGGCCTTGTTGCCCTTGCTGCAGTCCTCTCTTGATGCCTCGGTCGTCTTCACTTCATCAAGCGTGGGGCGTAAAGGCCGTGCCTTCTGGGGCGCCTATGCCGTTTCCAAATTCGCTACCGAAGGGTTTGCCGAGGTGCTGGCCGACGAGGTCGAGCATCTTGGGACGCTGCGCGTGAACACGATCAACCCTGGGGCCACTCGCACCAAGATGCGTGCCAATGCCTATCCGGGAGAGGACCCCGAAACCCTGCGTACACCGGAAGAGATCATGCCGACCTATCTGTGGCTGATCGGGCCGGAGAGCAGGGGGGTTAACGGCGAGCGCTTCGACGCCCAGCCGAAGTAACAAATGGCTGCGCGGGCGAATCGCGGTGTTGCCCAGATGCTCGCATTCCTCACGTATAACCCCATACGCTCGGATTGCTGTGCTCCGGGCGCCTAGCGCTTCATCCCGCTCGCCAATTTGCGCTAGCTTGGCTGCACCCGCCTGATGCGTTTCAGGCGGTCTGTAGCAGGGCCTCGACCAGCGTCTCGCAGGTCTCGAACCACAGGTCGGCCGGCCACTCCCGGTAGTCGTCTCCCTCCTCGATGTAGCCGTAACCGACAGCGACGGCCACCATGCCGGCGGCGCGGGCCGCTTGCATGTCGCGCAGGTGATCGCCGATATACCAGCACCGCGATGTCGGCACGTCCAGTTGCTCGGCGGCGGCCCATAGTGGCTCCGGTGCCGGCTTGCGCTGCGGCAGGTCGTCGGCACACAGCAGTGCACCGGGAACCAGTCCCAGCGCCTCGACGAGCGGTGCCGCATAGGCGCGGGGCTTGTTGGTGACGATGCCCCAGGGCAGCCCGCGAGCCTCCCAGCTCTCCAGCAGCCGGTCGAGGTGAGGGAACAGGCAGCTCTCTTCCGCCACGGCCTGGCCGTACGCGTCGAGCAGGAACTGGCGCGCCGCGTCATGGTCCCGATGCGCCTTGTCCAATCCCAGTGCCAGAGCAACCAGCGCGCTGCCGCCGTTGGAGACCTGAGCGCGGATCACCGAATAGGGTAGCGGCTCGAGGCCATGGTGAGCGCGTAGCGCGTTGGTGGCGCGGGCCAGGTCCGGCGCGGTGTCGACTAGTGTGCCGTCGAGGTCGAACAGCAGTGCACGAGGCAAAGACGTCATGCCGCCGGCTCCCGGCGGCAGTGCACCATGTAATTGACCGAGACATCCCGGCTGGAGAGACGGTAGTGGCGCGTCAGCGGGTTGTAGGTGAGGCCGTTCTGCTCGCGTACGGAGAGTCCATGCTCACGGCACCAGCCGGCAAGCTCCGAGGGGCGGATGAACTTTCGATACTCATGAGTGCCACGGGGCAGCATCCGCAGCAGGTACTCGGCACCGACGATGGCCAGGGCATAGGCCTTGGGGTTGCGGTTGATGGTGGAGAAGAACAGATGGCCACCGGGCTTCACCAGTGCCGCACAGGCCTGGATGACCGAGCCGGGATCGGGGACGTGCTCGAGCATCTCCATGCAGGTCACCACGTCGTATTCGCCAGGCTGCTCGGCAGCCATGGCTTCGGCGCTGGCCTGACGGTATTCCACCTCGACGCCACTCTCCAGCGCATGCAGGCGTGCCACGCCAAGCGGCGCCTCGCCCATGTCGATTCCGGTGACGCGAGCGCCGCGATGCGCCATGGCCTCGGCCAGGATGCCGCCGCCGCAGCCCACGTCGAGCACCTTGCGGCCGGCGAGCCCGCAGCGGGCATCGATGAAATCCAAGCGCAGCGGGTTGATGTCATGCAGCGGCTTGAACTCGCTGTGCGGGTCCCACCAGCGGCTGGCCAGGGCTTCGAACTTGGCAATCTCGCCCTGGTCGACGTTGTGATGGAGGGTTGCGCTCATGTGGTCTCTCCGTGTCATTTGGTCTGGCACCCTGGCAACATTCTTTACCTTCGGTATCATGCACATTGTACCCGTAGCTGCCCGGGCTTTCCCATGACGGAATCAAGGACAGACCCGGGAAGCGATATTCACCAACTTCCGTTCATCAACCGACAAGGAAGGCACCCATGATTCGCAAGGTCGTACTGCCCGTGGCCGGATTCGGTACCCGCTGTCTGCCGGCCTCCAAGGCGATTCCCAAGGAAATGATCACCATCGTCGATCGCCCGGTGATCCAGTACGTGGTCAGTGAGGCGGTGGCTGCCGGCATCCGCGATATCGTGCTGGTGACGCATGCCAGCAAGAGCGCCATCGAGAACCACTTCGACACCCACTACGAGCTTGAGGCCACTCTCGCCGCGAAGAACAAGCAGGAGCTGCTCGACGAGTTGCGCGCCATCGTACCTGCCGACGTCAACATCATCAGTGTACGTCAGCACGAGCCGCTCGGCCTGGGCCACGCCGTGCTCTGCGCGCGTTCCGTCATCGGCGACGACGAGCCCTTCGCGGTGCTGCTGCCCGATGTTCTGGTCGATGACGATGGACTCGAACGCAACGACCTCGCCGGCATGATCGAGGCCTTCGAGTCGACCGGGCGGTCGCAACTGATGGTCGAGGACGTGCCATGGGAGAACGTGCACAAGTACGGCATCGTGAGCCCCGAAGGCGAGCCGCCTGCCGCTGGCAAGTCCTGCCCCCTGGCCGGCGTGGTGGAGAAGCCCGCACGCGAGGAAGCGCCTTCCAACCTGGCGGTAATCGGCCGTTACGTACTGCCGGGCAGCATCTTTTCCTTGCTGGCAGAGACCCCGCCGGGGGCCGGCGACGAGATCCAGTTGACCGATGCCATCGAGACGCTGCGCCAGCGCGACGGTGTCGATGCCTGGCGCATGCGCGGCAAGACTTATGACTGCGGCCATCAGCTCGGCTATCTCGAGGCGACGCTGGTCTATGCTCGTCGGCATCCGCGCTTCGGCGAAGGCTTCCGCGAGCTGCTCGCTCGCTATAGTCAAGCGGGGTGAGCGACATGCGCATCGAGATACATGGCAGCGAACTGGCGGCGGCTACGGCCGCCGCCGCGCTCTCCTGGGTTGGCCATCAGGTGCGCTGGGTGCCGCACGAGAGCATGCGCTGGCCGGCACTCCAGGCGGCCGACTGGCTGCGGCGAGAACCCGATCTGCTCGACCGCCTCGAAGAGGGGCGGGAACAGGGCACCCTGCATCTGGCCAACGGTGATGACTCTGCCTTGGCGGAGAGCATCGACATCCTGTGGCTCGCGTTGTCTCCTGAGCAGCGTGAGGAAGCCGATGAGCTGGTGGCCCAGGTCGCTTCGTGCCACCAAGGACCGCTGACCCTGGTCAACAACTCGACCTTTCCCGTGGGCGAGACGGAACGGCTGGAAGCGCGGCTTGGCGGTAACGGTCGACGTGCGGTCGCCCTGGTCGACATGATCGAGGAGGGGCGGGCATGGGCCAGCTTCACGCGCCCCGGCCGCTGGCTGCTAGGTTGCGACGATGAGCGTGCCGAGGCCCAGGTGCGCGAGCTGTTGCGCGCCTTCAACCGCCGTCGCGACGTGATCCAATTGATGCCTCGTCGTGCGGCGGAGCTGACCAAGCTGGCGACGATCGGCATGCTCGCCACGCGCATCAGCTATATGAACGAGATTGCCGGGCTCGCCGACAGCCTGGGGGTCGACGTCGAATACGTGCGTCAGGGCATGGGGGCGGACTCGCGTATCGGCTATGAGTATCTCTATCCCGGCTGTGGCTTCGGTGGTCCCCATCTCTCTCGCGACCTGATGCGCCTGGCCGATGTGCAAGAGGCCAGCGGCCGGCATTCAGCACTGCTGGAGCAGGTGCTGGACATCAACGAGCAGAAGAAGGAGACGCTCTTCCGCAAGTTGTGGACCCACTTCCATGGACAGCTAGGAGGACGAACCCTGGTGATCTGGGGGGCGGCCTTCAAGCCGGGCTCAGCGCGTATCGATCATGCGCCGGTGCTGACGCTGCTCAGGGCGCTGTGGGCCCAAGGCGTTCACGTCCGGCTGCATGATCCCGCGGCCATCCCGGCCGTGCGCGCCGAGATAGGCGACCATCCACTGCTGAGCCTGTTCGATGGCGACCCCTATGTCGCTTGCGAAGGTGCCGATGCGCTGATGCTGGTCACCGAGTGGAAACACTACTGGAATCCGGATTGGCCGCGCCTGGCCGAGCTGTTGCGCGAGCGGCTGCTGCTCGACGGGCGTAACATCTACGATCCCTGCCATGTGGCCAGTTGGGGACTGACCTACCGCGGTATAGGTCGAAGGGCCGATCCCGCGGAGTCAAACGCGACGCGTTGAGGCAGCCATGTGTGCGCAGGCGCTGGACCTGCTTACAATGACAGGCGCCTGCCGCACCTGCCTAGAAGGAGTTTGACATGCCCGAAGCGCGTCCCTCCGAGCGACGTCCCATCGTGCCCGACCCGGATTCCAGCTTGACAAGGCCGAGACGTGTTTCCCAGCCGCAACCGCGCCTTTGGCCCTTGAAATTTGCCGTGCTGCTATTGCTGGCCATGCTGCTTGGCATGGCATGGCTGGGGTGGCAGGAGATTCAGCGCTTGAGCGCCGAGGTGCAGCAGGTCACCTCGGGAATGTCCAACGTGCATGCTCGCTTCGATGCGGAGGAAGGACGCGGCGATCGTCTCGAGAACATCGAGTCGCGGCTCTCTTCTACGGAAGAGCATGCCGAGTCGGTAGTGGCTCGAATGGCGGGCCTGGAAGTCGAAGTGCAGCATATTGCCGAGCGGGATGCTTCACGCTTCGAAGCGCTGGACGAGCGCATCGACGACGTTGTCTCCGGGCTTGAGCGACTCGACGGCGAGGCCGAAGATCGCGATGCTCTGCTCGAGGCGGTGCGAGCCTCACTCGATTCGCTCGAGCGTGTCGCGGAGGAGGGGCGTGAAGTCCTGGTCGTCAGGATCGAGGCGTTGGCCGAGGCCAGCGAGCGCCAGGGGGAGCGTCTCGCTGAATGGGAGTCGTTACAAGATGAACTGGCGGAACGTCAGCAGGATGTGAGAGCATCCCTTGATGAACGGCTCGAAGCCGTGGATGAACACGTTCAGCAACTCCTGGAGCAAGAGCTCTCCACGCTGGAAGAGCGCCAGCAGGCTCGCACGGTGGCCCTGGAGACACGTCTCGACGACCTCGCCGGGGCGATCGAGGCGACCGCCGAGGGTGATGAAGCCTCGCAGGCGATCGAGAGTCTTCGGACTCGCCTGGCGTCGATGGAGGCTGAGTTGCGCGAGTTGCGTCAGGAACAGTTGTCACTCAGCGCAGGGCTGGAGGCCCTGCGATAAGGTTGCCTTGGTCCTTGCGGGCCGGGCGGGTGTCGAGTCGGGAAGCCGTTTATATGGGAAGAGGCGTGATCTCACGCATGGGGGCGGCGGCCTTGTGTCTTGGTATGGCACATGGAGCGCTGGCACTGGAGGCACGCATCGACGGTATCGAAGGAGACGTGGCCAATAACGTTCGCCACTACCTCGGCAGCGTCGATGCCGAGCGTTACAGCCGTAGTCGTGTGGAAGGCGAGGTGCAGCGACGCACCCGCGAGGCGATGCGGGTCTACGGTTACTACGAGCCCCAGGTGCATCACCACCTCGATCCGAGCGACCCGCCCCGCTACGTCGATCTGACCATCGAGCCCGGGCCCCGGGTACGCATCGAGAGCATCGACTTCCAGGTGCGCGGCACCGCCAGCGTGGACCCGCCGTTCCAGCAGGCCATCGACGACTTCTCCCTGGAGGTCGGCGATCCCCTGGTGCACGCGCCCTACGATAGCCTGCGCAACCGCTTGGCCAACCTCTCGCTGGAGCGTGGCTACTTCGACTGGGCCTTCACCGACCGGCGCATGGAAGTGCGGCCCTTCGCCGAGAGTGCGCGTCTCTACCTGGCCCTGGCGAGCGGGCCGCGCTACGATTTCGGTGACATCACCATCCGCGGTAACCATATCGTCACCGAGCGCCTGCGCCAGATGTCGCCCTTCGAGCCGGGCGACCCCTATCTCGCCGGACAGGTGGCGCAGTACGCCCAGCGGCTCGGGCAGACGGGCTGGTTCGGCTCGGTCAGCGTGCGTCCGCGCCTCGATGCGCGGCGCGAGCTGGCCCTGGGGGAACCGGCGCGGGGCTGGTGGAATGAGGTGAGCACCGAGGGCGAGGCGGCACTACCGAGCGATGCCGCCGAGCGCCGCCAGCGAGCCGAACGACCGCGTATTTCGGCCCTGGCGCTGGCCGGCAGCCGGCAGTTGCACGCTCTCGAACGGCCCGACATGCCGGTGGATATCGTCGTCGAGCCCGCTCACCGGCATCGCTTCGAGACCGGCATCGGCTATGCCACCGACGTGGGGCCGCGGCTGCGTTTCAGCTGGCATCAGCCGTGGATCAACAGCTACGGCCACAGTCTCGATCACGACTTCTTCATCTCGCAGCCGGAGCAGCACCTGTCCGGTGTCTACACGCTGCCGCTGGCTGACCCGCTGCGCGATCAATATCGCTTCCAGTACGGATTGCGCCATCGTGACAATGAAGACACGCGCTCCAGCGAAGCTACGGTGGAGCTGGCCCGCCGCTGGGAGTTCGACAACGGCTGGATTCAGACCCTTTTCGCCCGGGCCACCTACGAGGATTTCACCCAGGGCGGCGAAGCCGACAGCGTGCTGCTCTACTATCCCGGAGTCAGTTGGGCGCGCACTCGCACCCGCAACCCGCGCTTCCCCACCTGGGGCGATCGCCAGCGCATCTCCTTCGAATACTCCGATACCCTGTGGGGCTCCGACGCCGACTTTCTGCGCATGACCGGGGAAACCGAATGGATCCGCATGTTCGGCTCGGACCTGCGTTTCCTCACCCGCCTGAGCGTGGGCGCCATGGAAACCAACGATTTTTCCAAGATTCCTCCCTCGCTGCGCTTCTTCACCGGGGGCGATCGCTCGGTGCGCGGCTACGCCTACGAGAGCCTGGCGCCACGCAACGAAGAGGGGCGTCTGCGCGGTGGCCAGCAACTCCTGACCGGCAGTGTGGAACTGCAACGGCGCATTCGCGGCGACTGGTGGGGCGCGGCCTTCGTCGATACTGGCGACGCCTTCGATGACTGGGGCCCCGATTCGCTCAACACCGGCGCCGGGCTGGGAGTGCGCTGGGTTTCCCCGGTGGGGCCGATTCGCTTCGATATCGCGCACCCCTTCGACGATGAGGACAATGCGTGGCGCCTACACTTCGCCATCGGTCCCGAGTTCTGATGCTGCTCTGGGTCCTGTTACGCCTGCTGATCGTGTTTCCCCTGTGGCTGCTGGGCCTGGCGTTGCTGCTGCTGGGCCTGGCGCTCTCGCCTTGGGGCAGCGGCTGGCTGCTGCAGGAGGGCGCCAAGCGCGGGTTCTATGAGCTGGGCGCTGTCGAGGGGGCACCCCTGGATCATCTGGTGCTGCGGGAACTGCGCCTGGAGGCGGGGCCCGCACGGATCGAGGCCGATCACCTGGAGTTGGCCTGGGCCGACGATTGCCTGCTGAGCGGCCGCTTGTGCCTGGACACGCTGCGTGTGGAGGGCGCGCGCATCCGGCTGAGCGCCGGCGAGGCGGATGACACGCCGCCGGACCCCGAGTCGGGCGAGCCGATGCAACTGCGCCTACCGTTGCCGCTGGAGATACGCGAGCTGTCCCTCGACGACGTGGAGGTGCAACTCGCCGACGGCACTCGGGTGGGCTGGGAGAGTTTCACCACCGGGGCGGTGGCCGAGGGCGACACCGCCAGGCTGTTGCCAACCCGCCTCGCCGGTACTCGCATCTGGTTGCCGCCTTCTCCCGGACGCCAGCTCGTGCCACGGGATGACGACGCCCCGTTGCGGGCCGCCGCCATCGATGCGGCCATCGCCGTGGATGGTGTCCGAGCCACGCCGGATGCGGCGCGGGATGAGAGCCTGCCATTGGCCGAGCGCCCCCGCCTGGCACTCCCGGAGGTGGTCCTGCCGCTACGCGTGGAAGTGCCGGAGCTGCGGATCGAGGATACCCGCCTGGAGGGTGCGTTCGAGTACGCCATCGATCGGCTCTGGCTCACCCTGGAGGGAGAGGGGCACGATATCGCGTTGCACAGTCTGGAAGCGCGTAGCGTGGATGTCGACGCCCGGCTCGAGGCACATGTCTCCCTGCGCGACGATTATCCGCTACGGGCGCGCCTGGAGAGCGCCCTGTGGTTGCCGGAATTGATGCCGGAGCTGGCCGGCGAACGGGTGTTGCTGGACCTCGAGGGCTCGCTTGCCGATCTGCATGTGGCACTGGACTTGAGCGGCCCCGTCGAGGCCAGCCTGGAGGCGCGCCTCGACGCTCTGGATCCGACACTGCCGCTGGAGGCCTCCCTGCGCAGCGACTTCCTGCGCTGGCCGTTGCCCGGCGCCGTACCGGCGGAGGATGAGGAACCCGCCGAGCCCTGGCTGGTGGAGGATCTGAGCCTGGAGGTGCGTGGCAGCCTGCTCGACTACCAGGTGGCCGCGACGCTGCGGGTAGAAGGACCGGAGCTGCCGGAAACCGGCGTCGCGCTGAGCGGCACGGGCGACCTGGAGCACTTCGTATGGCAGCCGCTGACGGTCGACCAGGGGGAGGCCGGCGTGGTGAGCGAAGGCCGGGTGGAGTGGGCCGAAGCGCTGCTGGTGGAAGCGCGCCTGCGCCTCGACCGTGTCAATCCCGGGCAATTCGTCGAGGGGATCGACGGTGAGCTGGAGGGCGATATCGAACTGAGCTTCGCCCAGCACGACGAAGGTTGGACGCTGCAATTGCCGCAGTTGGCCATCGACGGCGAGCTGCAAGAGCTGCCCTTGTCGCTGCGCGCACGGCTGGCCGGCGACAGCGACATGCGCTGGCAGGTGGAAACCCTGGATTTCCGCCAGGGCGACAATCGCATCCTCGCCACCGGCACGGTGAGCGAACAGGCCATCGACCTGGCGGCGGAGATCGAGCTGCCGGCGCTGGGCAGCCTGCACGAGGAACTGGCAGGCACGCTGAGCGGCCATATCGACGCTGCGGGCAGCCTGGAAGCGCCGCGGATCGACCTCGACCTGACCGGGGACGGCCTGCGCTTCGCCGAGAATCGCCTGGAACGCTTACGGCTGCGGGGGAGGGTCAGCGGCCTGGACGACCCCGATATGGACCTGGCGCTCGATATCGCCGGCATCGACGCCGGTGGCCAGCGTGTCGAAGCCCTCGCCCTGGCCTTGCAGGGGCGGCTCTCCGGCCATCGTCTGACCCTCGAGGCCAGTGCTGGAACGGGCATGCCGCTGTCACGCGCCGCGCTGGCCCTGGAAGGGGCCATGGGCAGCGACCGCGAGCGCTATCGCGGGCGACTGACACCGCTGGAGGTCGACAGCGAGTATGGCGACCTGCGCCTGGACGACCCCATGCTCTTCGAGGCCGACCTGAGCGCCGGCAGCGCCCGGGTGCAGCCGTTCTGCCTGCGCCGCGTCCAGGGCGGCGTGGTCTGCCTCGAATCGCCGTTGGTCGCTTCCGTCGACCAGGGCCAGGCGGCCTTGAGCCTGCGCGAAGTGCCGATGGAAATGCTTGAGGAGTGGTTGCCGGAGGAGTGGCGCGTAAGCGGAGCCACGGAGCTGCAGCTGGCCGCTCAGTGGAGCCAGGGCGGCAACGCTTGGCGGGCCGAGGTGGAGCTGCTGAGCGAACTGGCCCTGGCCGGGCTCGATGCCTACGGCCAGCCCTGGGAGTTGCCGCCCTCGCGCTTGAGCGTCGACCTCCAGGCCACCCCCGCGCGGGCCGACCTGGCGTTGTCGCTGGATATCTCGCAGGCCGGCGACCTGGATCTGACGCTGGGCATCGAAGACCCCATGGGCGAGGGGCGCATGGCGGGAAGCTTGGTGCTGAGCCAGGTGCGTCTGGATGGCTATCGCACCCTGGTGACCGGCATGGAGACCCTGGAAGGGCAACTGAACGGCGAAGTGCAGATCGCGGGCACTACCCAGGCGCCGGTGCTGAATGGCGGGCTGCACCTGAGCGGCTTGCGCGTGGTTGGCTACGACATGCCGCTGGAGGTTCGCGACGGCGAACTGAACGTGAGCCTGGCCGGCGACCAGGGGCAGATCCAGGGCTTCATCGCTGCCGAGGAGGGGCGCCTGAACGTGACCGGCAACGCCAGTTGGCCCACCCCCGACGACTGGCGGATCGCCATCGACCTGGAGGCTCGTGAGCAACCCTTGCTGGCGACGCTGCCGGCCTTCGGTCAACTGCGTGTGGCACCCGATCTGCGCGTGCGCATCCGTCCCGATCTGCTGCAGGTGCGCGGCGACGTGCGGGTGCCCTGGGCGCGCCTCGAGGTCGGCGAACTGCCGCCTTCGGCGGTATCGCCCAGCCCCGACGAAATCATCATCACGCAGCGCGACGAGGAGCGGGCGCAGCGCGAGGCGGAACGCCGCGCCGCCCAGGTGGCCGCCGGTGAGCCCGGCGAAGACGCTGCCGAGGCCCTGGCCGCTGCCGGGATGGAGATCGACGTACGTATCGAGCTGCACCTGGGGCCCGACATGCACCTGTCCGCCTATGGCCTCGAGTCGGGCCTGGCCGGCACGCTGGAAGTGCGTCAGCAGAACGGTCCGGTGCAGTTGTTCGGGGATGTCAGCCTGGTCGACGGGCGCTTCCGCGCCTATGGCCAGGATCTGCTGATCCGCGAAGGGGAAATTCTGTTCGGCGGGCCGGCGGACCAGCCGCTGCTCAACTTCGAGGCCATCCGCAACCCCAGCATCACCCAGGATGACGTGATCGCGGGCCTGCGCGTGACCGGTACCCCGGACGCCCCCGAACTGCGGGTATTCTCCGAACCCTCCATGGACGAGGCCCGGGCGCTCTCCTACCTGCTGCGCGGCCGGCCTCCCGGTGACGGCGATGCCGACGGCGCCCTGACCTCGCTGCTCATGGGCATGGCCTTGGGTCAGGCGGGCGGCACGGTGGGGGCCATCGGCGAAGCCTTCGGCATCTCCGACCTGACGTTGGAAACCGCCGGCGCCGGCGACGAAAGCCAGGTGGTGGTGGCCGGCCAGTTGAGCGACGATCTACGCATCAGCTATGGCGTGGGTGTCTTCTCGCCCATCGCCGAACTGACGCTGCGCTACACCCTGTGGCGCAACCTCTACCTGCAGGCGGTGTCGGGAGCCGCCCAGGCGGTGGACCTGATCTACACTTTCACCCGACCCGGCCAGCCGGTGATTCTGGAACCCTAGGGAGGGCCGTCATGAAGACACCCATCATCGAACCTGCACGCGCCCTACCGGGGCGCGCAACCCCGCTGGCCGTTAGCGGTGTTCACGCGGTGAGCGGCCGTACGATGTTTCCGCCGTTCCCCGCCGGACACGAGGAGATCGTCCTCGGGCTGGGCTGCTTCTGGGGCGCCGAACGGCTGTTCTGGGAATTGCCCGGGGTGTATGTCACGGCGGTGGGCTACGCCGGCGGCGTGACGCCCAATCCCACCTACGAGGAAACCTGCACCGGACGGACCGGCCATGCCGAAGTGGTTCAGGTGGTGTTCGACCCGCGTGAGGTCGACCTGGAGACGCTGCTGAGGGTCTTCTGGGAGGCGCACGATCCGACCCAGGGCATGCGCCAGGGCAACGATGTCGGAAGCCAGTATCGCTCGGCGATCTATACCACCGACGATACCCAGTTGAGTGCCGCCAAGCGCAGTCGCGACGCCTACCAGTATGCTCTGGCCCAGGCCGGGCGAGGGCGGATCACCACGGAAATCAGCTCGCTCGATACCTTCTATCTGGCGGAGGAATACCACCAGCAGTATCTGCACAAGAACCCCGCGGGATATTGCGGGCTGAAAGGTACCGGGGTCAGCTGTCCGATCGGCTGAGGTGGCGGTGCATGGCCGAGCGCCATGACGCCCCGGTATCGGCCCAACAGGCCAGTTCATGGGCCAGGCGTCGCGCCAGCCACGGGTGTAGGCGCCGACCATGCCACTCCATGAAGCCGACATGACCGCCATGGCGGCTGATCTCGAGACGCACCGCATCGGCGGGGCGCGGCAAGCGTTCGAACAATCCCGCCGGCATGAACGGATCGTCGGCAGCATGCAGGACCAGGGTGGGAAGCTCGATGTCGCCAAGCAGGCGTCCAGCGGAAGCGCGTCGATAGTAATCGGCGGCATCCTGAAAGCCATGTAGCGGTGCGGTGATTGCATCGTCATAGCCACGCAGGCAGCCGATTCGGCCGATTGCCACAGCCACGAAAGTGCATCAGCAGCGTCCGCCAGCCCATCTGGTTGGCCGTTGCCAGCAGCCAGTGGGCGTAGGGCGAATGAAACGAACCCTCGAGACCATGAAACAGCACGAAGATCGGTGCCGTATCGGCGAGGGGGCTCGGACGGATCCAGTTGAGCTCGACGAAGTCGCCGTCGGGAAGCTCCAGGATTTCAACATCACGGGCGAGCCGTGGCCGGGGCAACAGGCGTGGCAGCAAGGTCTGCACGTGCGGGTTGGTCATCCCGCGCGGGGGAGCAAAGTCGGCTGGTGGCCGCCGTTCACTCATGTCGCATACTCGAAGGTCGTTTACTCGAAGTCTGCTGTCAGATTCCTGGCTGAATCCCTCGTTACCGCTACGTTATCCTCGCTGCGAATGCCGCCATGAGGTGCCAGGCGCTCGACCAGCGTCCAGTTCACTTCACGGCCGACAGGGCTTGCCTTTAGCGGCTCGAGCAGCATGGGGATGACATACAGTCCCGGTTCTATGGTGACCATCATCCCCGTTTCCAGTTCCCGTGTTAACCGCAGTGCGGGGTGCTGGGCGGGGGGCGGCAAGGCAGTGCCATCCCTTGCCCGGCGGCCGGCAACGTCGTGCACCTGGAGGCCGAGCAGATGGCCGATTCCATGGGGGCAGAAGGCCCGGGTGATACCACTTTCGACGGCCATCTCGGCGGACCCGGTGACCAGTTCGCTCGCTACCAGCAGTTCGCCGAGCAGATGGTGCATCCGCTCGTGTAAGGCAACGAACTCGATGCCTGGTGCCACTGCCGCAACGAGGCGCTGCTTGATGTCGTGCATTCCTGCGATCAGGCCGGTGAAGAGCGGGTCGGTGTCGGTTCCCGGCCAGGTGCGGGTGATGTCGGCACAGTAGCCGCGAAAGCGATGCCCCGCATCCACCAGCAGGCTGGGGCGGGAACACGGCGGTTCACTATCGTAATGCTGGTAGTGCAGCACTGCGGCATGCGGACCGATCCCGACGATGTTGCCATAGGGCAGCTCGCTTTCGCGTTGCCGTGAGGCCTGCAGATAGGCGAGCTGGATATCGAGTTCGCTGCCGCCGGCGAGAAAGGCCTCGTGGGCAGCGCGATGGCCGAGCACGGCCATACGATTGGCCTCGCTGAGGCAGGCGATCTCGTACGCGCTCTTGCGCACGCGGCCTTCGTCGAGGGCGGTCAGCAGATCCGCTGGGTTGCACTCCACTCCAAGGGCCTGGGCGGTTGCGCGATCGACGTCGCCTATTACGGCGAAGCGGCCAGCGCCGAGTTGCGGTGGCGTAGCGTCGCGCACTACCACGACCTCAAGGTGTTCGGTCCATGCCTGATCGGGCAACTGGGGCGGCAGATGCCAGAAGTCGTCCGGCGCATGAAAGAAGCAGCGGGTCGGTTGGCTCGGTTGGACCAATAGCCAGCTGTGGGCGAGTCCGGATTGTCCCGTCCAGTGCTGAAAATGGCCATAGCTGCAAAAACTGGCGTACTGATCGTCGCCGAAGTGAAGGGTTGGCCGGCCGCTATAAATCAATACGCCATCGTAGCCGAGGGCGGTCAGTGTTTCGGCATAGTAGCGTTCGAGGTGCTGAAGATGTTCGCGCTGAAGCGCGGCAAGTGGGTCGGACATGTCATGTTCCCAGCGCTGAATGTCGCTCGCGGTATGAGGTGGTGTGGCGGCGCCCCGGCTCAGCTGGCATCGGGCGTCGCTTCGATACGATCGATACGATAAAGCGTAGCTACCTGATCCAGCCCCTTCACGGTGCACTCAAGATCCTTAATCCGGCCATCTACCAGGCCGTAGACCCAGCCGTGTATCCACAGGGCCTGGCCGCGCTGCCAGGCGTGCTGGATGATTTTGGTGCGGCACAGATTCATTACCTGAGCCTTGACGTTGAGTTCGCACATGCGGTCCACCTGGTCGTCCAGTGGCAGCTCAGCGAGGGTATGGCGATGTTGCTGGTAGAGTTCGCGCACCGAATGCAGCCAGATGTCCACCATGCCGTTGTCGCCGCCGCCGACCGCGGCCTTCACGCCGCCACAGCCGTAGTGACCGACGACCATGATGTGCCTGACCTGCAGCACCTCCACGGCATACTGCAGTACCGAGAGGGCGTTGAGGTCGTTGTGGTGCAGCAGGTTGGCGACGTTACGGTGAACGAAGACTTCCCCTGGTGGCAGCGACACGATCTGGTTGGCCGGCACGCGGCTATCCGAACAGCCGATCCAGAGATAATCGGGATTCTGCTGACGCGACAGACGTGTGAAATAGTCTGTGTCCTCCTCGCACATCCGCTCTGCCCATGCGCGGTTATTGTCGAGCAGGGTCGCTATTTCCTTGTCCATGATGAGGTCCGTTGGCCAGGGGTGTTGGATAGAGCGCCTCTTTTACCGCTGCATGCCTTGGCGGTCAACCGGCTGCAGCGGAGAGGCCGGCTCTACACACCGGCATGGCACTGGTAAAATCGCCCGATTGGACCGGTCCTGTCATCCATGGCCCGGCAAGACGAGGAGAATCGAGTGTCTGATTTCGACTATGACCTGTTCGTCATTGGCGCTGGCTCCGGTGGGGTCCGTGCCGCCCGCACCGCTGCGGTGACAGGCGCCCGGGTGGCCGTCGCCGAGGATCGCTATCTGGGGGGGACTTGTGTCAATGTAGGCTGCGTTCCCAAGAAGCTCTACTCCTATGCCGCGCATTTCCACGATGCCTTCCAGGATGCCCGTGGCTTCGGCTGGGAATTGCCCGAAGCACCGCGCTTCGATTGGGCCACGCTACGTGACAACAAGGTTAGCGAGATATCACGGCTCAACGAGATTTACGGTCGTCTACTGGAAAATGCCGGAGTACGCCTGATCAATGGCCGGGCAAGCGTGGTAGATGCCCATTGCGTTGAGGTTGCCGGACAGCGCTTCTCCGCCGCCAAGATTCTGGTCGCCGTCGGTGGCTGGCCCTGGATCCCCGACTTTGCCGGCCGTGAGCTGGCCGTGACCTCCAACGAAGTGTTCGATCTGGAGCGTATGCCGCGACGCTTCCTGGTACTTGGCGGCGGCTACATCGCCGTGGAGTTTGCCAGCATCTTCAATGGATTGGGCAGTGAAGCCCACCTGGTCTATCGCGGCGAGTTGTTTCTGCGTGGCTTCGACCGTGAAGTTCGTGAATTTACCCGGGAGCAGATGGCCATCAAGGGGGTCAACCTGCACTTCGAGACTAACATCGAGCGTATCGACAGGGCCGAGGACGGCCTGAGAGTGACGCTGACCAACGGCGAAACGCTTGCGGTGGATACCGTGCTGGCGGCAACCGGTCGTAAACCCAATCTCGAGGGGCTCGGGCTCGATGCTCTGAACGTCGAACGCAATGCTGACGGTACCGTCAAGGTAAATGACCGCTTCGAGACGTCAGTGCCCTCGATCCTGGCGCTGGGCGATGTTACCGGCGGGCCGGAGTTGACGCCTGTGGCCTTGGCGGAAGCGATGCACTTGGTGCAGCAGCATTTCAGCGATGCAAGACCGGCGCCGATGGATTATCGCAACATTGCCACCGCAGTCTTTTGCCACCCCAACATCGGAACGGTGGGGCTATCGGAAGAGCAGGCGCGTAAGCAATACGAAGCCATCCGTGTCTACCGCACCGATTTCCGCCCCATGAAACATACTCTTTCCGGCAGCCAGGAGCGCTGTCTGATGAAGCTGATCGTCGACGACGTCAGCGACGTGGTGGTTGGTGCCCATATGGTAGGAGAGGAGGCCGGTGAGCTGATCCAGGGCATCGCCGTCGCCGTGAGGGCCGGCCTGACCAAGGCAGACTTCGATGCCACGGTTGGCATCCATCCAACGGCTGCCGAAGAGTTCGTCACCATGCGTACGCTGTCGCGTCACTGAACGGCGCGTCGAGCCGCCTACTTTCATCGGGCCACCATCAGGTGGCCCGATGTCGTTTCAGGCCCTGCCTGCCGTGACATTCTGGACTAGACTCATTCGGGTGAATGGCCGATTCCTTCGGGGAAGAACAAGCGCCAGTGACGAACAAGGCGGGAATAGTGGTGAATTGCGTGGCATTCCGTCAGCAATGATAATTTTTTGTTATGCAATTGTGGTGTAGCCATAACCCCAATTTTGATTTGCCGGCAAGCCCTGTTATCATTATTCGCAACATCGCTACAGCGAAGCCTTACCATGAACGTGACACCGCAGCCTTTTACGCCCTCTGCTGACCTGGCCCGCCCCAGTGTGGCCGACGCCGTGGTTGGTAGTGATGCCTCGCCACTGTTCATTCGCAAGCCCAACCCAGACGACGGCTGGGGAATCTACGAACTGGTCAAGTCCTGCCCCCCGCTCGACGTCAATTCCGCCTACGCTTACCTGCTGCTGGCTACGCAGTTCCGCGATACCTGTGCCGTTGCCACCGACGAAGAGGGCGAAATCGTCGGTTTCGTATCCGGCTACGTGAAAAGCAATGCCCCTGATACCTACTTCCTGTGGCAGGTCGCGGTGGGTGAGAAAGCTCGCGGCACCGGTCTGGCCCGGCGCCTGGTCGAGGCCGTCATGAGTCGCCCCGAACTGGCCGAGGTTCATCACCTGGAAACCACCATCACACCTGATAACCAGGCGTCCTGGGGGCTCTTCCGCCGCCTCGCCGATCGCTGGCAGGCGCCCCTCAACAGCCGTGAATACTTCTCCACGGATCAACTCGGCGGTGAACACGATCCCGAGAATCTCGTGCGTATCGGCCCCTTCGACACGCGCCGCATCTAAATCCTATCCGAATCGCAGGATGGCCGAACCCAACCGGTCGTCCATGCTCTCCTTCGCCCCGATTATCTCGACAGGAGGTCGACATGCAGACCCAGACACTCGAACGTCTCGAATCCAACGTCCGGACTTATTCCCGTTCTTTCCCGGTGGTGTTCACCAAGGCCAAGAACGCTCGCCTGACCGATGAAGAAGGGCGGGAATACATTGATTTCCTGGCCGGTGCCGGCACCCTCAACTATGGCCACAACAATCCACACCTCAAGCAGGCTCTGCTGGACTACCTGGACAGCGATGGCATCGTCCACGGCCTCGACTTCTGGACCGCCGCCAAGCGAGACTATCTGGAAACGCTGGAAGAGGTGATCCTCAAGCCGCGTGGCCTGGAGTACAAGGTGCACCTGCCGGGACCGACCGGCACCAACGCTGTAGAGGCCGCGATTCGCCTGGCCCGAGTGGCCCAGGGGCGACACAACATCGTCACCTTCACCAATGGCTTTCATGGTGTGACCATGGGGGCGCTTGCCGCCACCGGTAATCGCAAGTTCCGTGAAGCCACTGGTGGTATTCCGCTACAAGGCAGTGCCTTCATACCTTATGACGGCTACCTGGGCGAGCATGTCGACAGCCTGGACTATTTCGAGAAGTTACTGGGCGACAACTCCAGCGGCCTGGACCTGCCGGCGGCGGTGATCGTCGAGACCGTGCAGGGTGAGGGCGGCATCAACGTGGCCGGTATCGAATGGCTCAAGCGCCTGGAGCGGATCTGTCGTGACAACGACATCCTGCTGATCGTCGATGACATCCAGGCCGGTTGTGGCCGCACCGGCAAGTTCTTCAGCTTCGAGCACGCCGGTATCAAGCCCGACATCGTCACCAACTCCAAGTCGCTGTCCGGCTTTGGCCTGCCGTTCGCTCACGTGCTGATGCGCCCTGACTTGGACAAGTGGAAGCCCGGCCAATACAACGGCACCTTCCGCGGCTTCAACCTGGCCTTTGCCACGGCCGCTGCCGCCATGCGACAGTACTGGCGGGACGATACCTTCGAGCGTGATGTCCAGCGCAAGGGCAGGGTGGTCGAGGATCGCTTCCAGAAGCTCGCGGCCTGGATCAGCGAGCAGGGCGTGCTGGCTTCCGAGCGTGGCCGCGGCCTGATGCGCGGCATCGACGTGGGCAGCGGCGAACTGGCCGACAAGATTACCGCCAAGGCATTCGAGAAAGGTCTGGTGATCGAGACCAGCGGCCAGGCTGGCGAAGTGGTGAAGTGCCTGTGCCCCTTGACCATTCCCGACGAGGACCTGCTCAAGGGGCTGGATATCCTCGAGGAAAGTGTCAAGGAGGTCGTCGCCTAGGTTCGCGAATCTGGCTAGACGAACTAGCGGTCGGCTGCGCCTGCAGTCGGCCGGTCTATGGATTGAACGGAGATACGAGAAAGATGATCGTTCGCAATCTCGAGGAAGCGCGCAAGACGGATCGGCTGGTGAAGTCGGAAAGCGGAACCTGGGACAGTACGCGCCTGGTGCTCGCCAATGACGGCGGCGGCTTCTCGTTCCACATCACGCGGATCTACGAAGGCACCGAGACGCATATCCACTACAAGCATCACTACGAATCGGTGTATTGCATCGAAGGTGAAGGTGAAGTGGAAACTCTGGCCGACGGCAAGATCTGGCCGATCAAGCCCGGCGACATCTACATACTCGACCAGCACGACGAGCATCTGCTGCGGGCTCACAAGACCATGCACCTGGCCTGCGTGTTCACGCCGCCGATCACCGGCAAGGAAGTGCACCGCGAGGATGGTTCCTACGCGCCGTCCGAGGAGATTTGACGAATCTCGGTGGTTCGCGGTGAATATGGAGAACCCTGGCCCGTGCCAGGGTTCTTCGCGTGAGCGTGATGCATGCGCCTCCTCGGGCGTGACAGCCCAGCGCACGAGCATATTGGTAGGACTTGAGTTCGCATAATGTATATTATGTTAAATAAGGTATCTGTCGCGACGTTGGACAACGCCACCTCGAAATCCTTATCATCCTCCGTCATGTTTCGAGCAACGAAGCCCGAGCCCATCAAGCAAGCCCACTGCCGCTGCGCCTAGTCCGTAGCCCGACCGGAGGCTGTCGACCCACATGCGACCGAGAACGCTATCCGCACCCATACCCTGGTTGCTGAGTTCATTGTTGATCAGCGGATGCGCCCTCACGCCCGGTTCCCATTCCGAGCCCGAACCCACGTTGAGTCCCGATGCCTTCGAGACTCGCATCGGCCAGCTCGAGGAGCGGATCGCCCAGAGTTGCGACCGCTCCGGCGCCCTCGCTGTCAATGACCGTCACCAGGCCGAACTGCTCGCCGAGTTGCGCGATGCCGGCATTACGCTGCGTCATCTACGTGGCGATATCGAACGGCTGGAGCAACTGTATGGCGACGAGCCGGTGCTGGTACCCGCAGAGTGCAACACTGAGTTCAGCGAAACGCTTGCGGCCAAGGAAATGGTCGGCCGCGCCGAATGGATCGGGCTGCCTGACGTAGGCACCTATCTACGCGCGCGGGTGGATTCGGGTGCCAATACTTCCGCTCTGTCGGCCACGGACATCACGCGCTTCGAGCGTGATGGCGAGGATTGGGTGCGTTTCAAGCTGGGCCTGACCGACGACGACGTCTTCGTCGAGCATGTTCGCGGCGAATGGATCGAGCGCCCGGTCGAGCGCCGGGTTCGCATCCTGCAGGCCGCAGGCAGCGAATCGCGTCCAGTGGTCAGCCTATTGATGACTCTTGGACCCATTCGCGAAACGGTGGAATTCACCCTGAGCGACCGTACTCATCTCAACTATCCGGTACTGCTGGGACGTCGCTTCCTGATGGATATCGCCTTGATCGACGTGGCGGAAAACTTCATTCATCCACGCCCAGAGTTCCCAGGGGGACGTCCGGCCTCCGAGGCACCGCAGGACGAAGTCAACGACCGGGATGAAGAAGAAGGCTGATACCGAGCCTGATCGCTGCCCTATCTGCAAGGAAGAGAAATGTCACGACTGCCCTTCTATCTCATCGTGGGTCTGCTGATTGTGCTAGGTATCGGTACGAGCCTGCACCGCCATATCCAAATGGAAGTGCCTTGGACCCCCGGTGAGCAGCGCCAAGTATGGGAGGTCGAGGCCATCGTCGACTTCACGGCCATGGGTGATCCGGTACGCGTTGAGCTGGCACTGCCCTCGCATCAGCGCGGCTACCGGATCCTGACCGAGAATACCGCCTCACCGGGCTATGGGCTGTCGTTCCTGCAGGACGAAACCGGTCGTCGCGCGCAGTGGTCGATTCGGCAGGCAACAGGCAGCCAGCAGCTCTATTATTCCGTGCGCACGCAGGTGACCGATGACCGGCGACAGCAGCAGATCGCCCGTCCCGCACTGCGTGAAGTCAGTTGGGAGCGCCCTTACGACACAGCGGCGGCCCAGGTGATCGAACGCGCCTGGGCGCGCAGTGCCGATCCCTATACCTTCACTCGGGAATTGATCCGGGACTTCGACGAAGAGCGTCAAGGTGAGAACGCCCGCCTGCTGCTGACCCAGTTCGATCGCACCCCCCTGCTGGTGCGCCTGCTCAACCAGGCCGGGGTGCACGCGCACGAAGTGAGCGGGCTCGTGCTCGAGGATGGGCGCCGGCGCCAGACCTTGACGCCATGGATCATGGTCTTTGCGGACGAGGAGAACTGGGCGCTGTTCAACCCGCGTACCGCCGACCAGGGCCAGCCGGAAAACCTGCTGCTGTGGGAAACCGGCGGCCGTGCCGTGCTCGAGGTACAGGGCGGCACCAACTCACGGGTCACCTTCTCCATGCTTTCGCGCAGTCAGCCCGCTGCGGCTGCGGTACGTAGCCAACTGGTCGACGACACCCTGCTCAACTTCTCGATCCACAGCCTGCCGCTGGAGGAACAGGCGCTGTTCCAGACCATCCTGCTGATTCCTATCGGGGCGCTGGTAGTGGTGTTCCTGCGAATTCTCGTCGGGATCAAGACTTCAGGCACCTTCATGCCCGTGTTGATCGCGCTGGCTTTCATCCAGACGACCCTGCCCACTGGCTTGATCGGCTTCCTGCTGATCGTTTCGGTGGGGCTGGTGATACGCAACTACCTGTCGTATCTCAACCTGCTGTTGGTGGCGCGGGTCTCGGCGGTGATCATCACGGTCATCGCCATCATCTCGATCTTCTCCGTGCTCTCCTACCGGGTGGGCCTCAATGCGGGACTGACGATCACCTTCTTTCCGATGATCATTTTGGCCTGGACCATCGAGCGCATGTCGATCCTATGGGAAGAAGAAGGACCCAAGGAGGTCTTGATTCAGGGCGGCGGAAGCCTCATTACTGCCGTACTGGCTTATCTCGCCATGAACAACCCGTGGATACGCCATATCACCTTCAACTTCCTGGGCGTACAGCTCATCATCATGGCGTTGATCCTGCTGCTGGGTAACTATACGGGATACCGCCTGCTCGAGCTGAGGCGCTTCAAACCGGTCACCGAGGACTGACATCATGTGGGCACGGCCTAGCCAGCTTCTGAGTCGCGGTATCATCGGTATGAACCGGCGTAACATTCGCTACATTGGACGTTACAACAATCGACGCCTATACCCGCTGGTGGACGACAAGCTCAAGACCAAGCTGCTGGCCGAGCAGTACGGTATCACCACCCCTGCCCTGATCGGTACCGTGACCACCCAGTTCGAGGTCAAGGGCGTGGGCGACATGATCGCGGGACACGACGGTTTCGCCATCAAGCCGGCCAAGGGCAGCGGTGGCAAAGGCATCCTGGTCATCGAGCGGGTCGACCATGACGGCTTCGTCAAGCCCAGCGGTGCCAAGCTGAATCTCGAGGATCTGCATCGCCATATCTCCAATATCCTGTCGGGTCTCTACTCCCTGGGTGGTGCGCCCGACGTGGCGATGATCGAGTCGCTGATCAATTTTGATGAAAAACTCTCCGAGTACACCTATGAAGGCGTGCCCGACATTCGCGTGATCGTCTTCCGCGGTTACCCGGTCATGGCCATGATGCGTCTGTCGACAGCAGCCTCCGATGGCAAGGCCAACCTGCATCAGGGGGCGGTGGGCGTCGGGCTCGATATCGCCACGGGAACGGCGGTGCGTGGCGTTCAGTATGATCGTTCCCGGCGCGACCATCCGGATACCGGCCACGAGCTCGCCAGCCTGCGCATCCCCGATTGGACGAGTCTGCTCGAGCTGACGGCGAGCTGTTACGAAATGACCGGGCTGGGCTACCTGGGTACCGACATGGTGATCGACCGTAACCAGGGTCCCATGCTGCTCGAACTCAACGCCCGTCCAGGGCTTGCCATCCAGATGGCTAACGGCGAGGGACTGCGCCCGCGCCTCGATCTGGTAGAGAAGCAGTCCGATGGCCTGAACGTCAAGGAGCGGGTCGCTTTTGCCCAGCGTCATTTCGCCCGGCGTGGCGAGCTCAAGGACCTGCCTGCACCTGAGCTGGCCCCGGCCTGTGTCAGCACGTAGAATGGACGCTGTTCCCGAGATACCGGTTCGCCCATGACCGACGCCACTGCCCTGCTTGCGCAGGCCGAGAGACAATGTCAACTGCGCGGGGTTCGCTTTACCCCGATACGACGCCGTGTGCTCGAAATGATTGCCGGGGCCAGCGGAGGCCTGAAAGCCTACGAACTGCTCGATCGGCTCGCCGTCGAGCATGCGGCAGCCCGCCCGCCGACGATTTACCGAGCGCTCGACTTCCTCATCGAGCAAGGGCTGGTGCATCGCATCGAGTCGCTCAACGCCTATGTCGCCTGCCCCTGCCCCGAGCATGCACATGGCTTCCAGCTCTTGATTTGCCGTCACTGCGGGCGTGTCGAGGAGCTGCATCTGGACGACGTCAACGCTCAGCTCAGCGCCCAGGCACGCACCTTGGGCTTTCGCGTCGAGCGTCAGACCATCGAGCTGCTGGGCAGTTGTGACGCCTGCCTGAATGCAGCGGTGCGTGCCTGAAACTACGCGACGGATATGCCATGACCGATACCTTCAAGCAACTCGAGCGTGCCGAGCTCGACTCCCGTGTGCCGCTAGCCGAGGTGCTCGAGGCCGTGCGCTTCAACGGCGATGGCCTGATTCCCGCCATCGCCCAGCAGCATGACAGCGGCGAAGTGCTGATGATGGCCTGGATGAACCGTGAGGCGCTGGAAGAGACCCTCGCCACCGGGCGTGTCTGCTATTGGTCGCGCTCTCGCGGCAAGCTGTGGCGCAAGGGAGAATCCTCGGGCCAGCAGCAGCATCTGCGCGGAGCCAGCCTCGATTGTGACGGCGACACGCTACTGCTGCAGGTCGAACAGACCGGCCCCGCATGCCATACCGGGCGGCGCAGCTGTTTCTATGTGGCCCTGGAAAACAGCGAAGCGCGCATTACCAGCGAGCCGTTGATCGACCCGGAAACCCTCTACCGCAAGCCGGCGGAGGGGCGCTGAGCCGTGCCCCGCCTGGCGGCCTGGCTCGCCCGCCTTGGCCGGTGGCTACGCGGCGCCCTTGGGCTCGCGATGATCGGCCTGGTCAGGCTCTACCAGCTGGTGATAAGCCCCCTGCTGGGCCCACGCTGCCGCTTCTGGCCCAGCTGCTCGCACTACACGGTGGAAGCCATTCAGGTCCATGGCCCGCTGCGCGGCGGCTGGCTCGCCGTCAAGCGCATCGTGCGCTGCCATCCGGGTAGTGACGGAGGCATCGATCCTGTACCCGGCGGGCCCAGCGAGCGGCTCTGCCGCGAAGATCCCGAACTCGACGAGCATTTCCGCTGCCGCCATCATCATGACGCATGCCAGAGCGCCGAAGCCAAGACCGGCCGCCTGTAGTAGCCCGCTACCACCCTCCTCCGGCTCATCGGTGACAGACTGATCCGTGGCACACCCACCACAACGAGTCGATGAGGAGACACGCCATGCCTGCCAAGCGACTGCTCTTGCTGTGCGGCGACTTTGCCGAAGACTACGAAACCATGGTGCCGTTCCAGGCCCTCCAGGCCGTGGGGCATCGCGTCGACGCCGTGTGTCCCGACAAGCGGGCCGGTGACAGCATTGCCACCGCCATTCATGATTTCGAAGGAGACCAGACCTATAGCGAGAAGCCGGGGCATCGCTTCACCCTCAACGCGGATTTCGCCGCGGTGGATCCGGCCGATTATGACGGTCTGGTCATCGCCGGCGGACGAGCCCCGGAATACCTGCGCCTGAACGATAAGGTCATTGGCCTGGTGCGTCATTTCTTCGAGGCCGACAAGCCGGTAGCGGCAATCTGCCATGGCGCCCAGTTGCTGGCGGCTGCCCGGGTGCTGGAGGGGCGTACCTGCTCGGCCTACCCAGCCTGCCGTCCCGAGGTGGAACTGGCCGGCGGGCGCTATGCCGACATCGCGGTGGACGATGCGGTCACCGACGGCAAGCTGGTCACCGCTCCGGCCTGGCCCGCCCATCCTGCATGGCTGGCCCAGTTCTTGGCCGTGCTGGGTACCCGAATCGAACATTAGGCTCCCCGCGACACCGCCTTGCCCTGGCCCGTGCCTGACACCATGATGAAGAGATCGGCCGGGCCAGCAAGGGAGGGAAAGGTATGTGCAGGCTTTTCATCGGTGCCGAACCGCAGCTCTGGGAGCCCCAGACGCGCTCCATGCGCCTCGACGGAGTCTCCACCAGTGTGCGCCTGGAGCGCTTCTTCTGGGCGATACTGGAAGAGATCGGCCGGCGCGACGGGCTCACCTTGAGCCAACTGGTGGCGAAGCTTTCGCGGGAGTGCGCGGAGGCTGGGCACGATCCTGCCAACTTCGCCTCTTTCCTGCGCGTATGCTGTGGCCGCTACCAGGCACTGCAATTGTCGGGAGAAATCCCTGTGGCGCGGGATGTCTCGATTGCCAGCCTGGATAGCGAGCGTATTCTCGAGCGTGAGCGTCGGCGCCATGTCGCCGCGCTCACACCGGGCCGGCGTCAGGCCGAGACGACCTCTTTCTCGGCAATCTCGTAGATCTTGCCGAGCATGGCATGCAGCCCGTTGCTGCGCGTCGGCGAAAGGTGCTTGTCCAACCCCAGGTCCTCGAGGAAATGCGGGCTGGTATCGCGAATCTCGGTGGCAGGCCGATCGTTGTAGATGCGCATCAGTACCGCGATCAGGCCGGAGACGATGGCAGCATCCGATATCGCATCGAAGTGCAGTACGTCACCTTCGCGACGGTGGTGCATCCAGACGTTCGACTGGCAGCCCTGAATCTTGCGTTCCGGGGTCTTCCACTCTTCGGGAAATGCCGGCAGCTGCTTGCCCATGTCGATGATGTACTGGTAGCGATCCATCCAGTTGTCGAACATCTCGAACTCTTCCAGCAGCGCTTGTTGAGCCTGTTCGGCCGTGGCTTCGGTAGTCATGTCGTCTCCCGTATTGGCTTGTCCACCATTATACCGGGTCGGCCGCCCTGCCGGGCAATCCATGGGCCGACTGTTGGCGATGCCACTCCTCATCTTCGGTATGGAGGTATTGTGCGGTGGTGTCCAGCCGGGCATGGCGGGCGGTGCTGGCCAGATAGCGTAGCTCCACGCCGGCCTGGGCCTGATGCGTGAGCGCGGTATGGCGTAGCCAGTGAGGGGTGGCGCTGCGCAACCGCGCCACCTGTGCCGTCGCCGTATCGCCGGCCTCGGTTTCCAGGGCCGAGGCGGCCTGGCGAAAGGTGTCGCGTATCAGGCGGTAGAGCTGGTTGTCGCCCAGGCCACGCTGGCCGTCCAGACCGCGCAGCACGGGGCCTGCCTCCCCGGGCGCAGGCTCGACGGTTAGGCCGAGTTCACGCCGCCACTCGCGTAGCAGGAGCAGCATGTCGTCGGGCACCGGTATCCGGGCAGCCTTGTCGCCCTTCCCCACCACGCGCCACCACCAGCGTCCTTCGCGCTGAAAGAAGTCGCCCATCTCGGCGCCGGCCATCTCGCCGATACGCGGTGCCAGCAGGTAAGCGAAGCCGAATATCACGCGCCGACGCTGCCATAGATAGCGCTCGCGAGCGCTGGCGCCGTCTTCCAGGGGCTGGGTGAGCCACTGCCAGAACCACTCCCACAGCGGGCGCTCCAGGTAGCGATCGATACCCGCGCACCGATTGTCGAGCCGGCGTCGCTTGTCGCGCATCAGGCGAAACGGATTGTGTGCGACCCACCCTGCCTCGACCAGCCAGGCAAACATGCCTTGCAGAATCACCAGGCTCTGCCTGCGGCTGGTCGGCGACAGCGGTCCGCGAAACGGCCGCCAATCCGGTGCGTGTCGAGGTCGTGGCGGTCCCACCCAGAGATGGCGCGGCGCGGGCGAAGCCAGGAAGGCTTCAAAGGTATCCAGGTCCTGGCGGCGCAATTGCCCCAAATCCCGGCCCTGATGCTCCAGCCATAGCAACAGCCGCTCGGCTTCCCGGCGATAGGCCCGCAGGGTTTGCGGGCTGGCACGGAACTCGGCAAGCCACAGGGCCACGGCTTCGGCATCGCTGCTGGCCGCGATACGAGCAGCGCCATTCGCGTTGGCCGCGATAGGCGTTGCCGGTGGAATGAGGCGGCTTCCCACTGCATGGCGAACCGGCTCCCACCCCTGGTTTGGGTTTGCGGCGGGGTCGCTGCCGCCCTCTTCGCGCAGATCTTGCTCGTGTAACTCTCGTTCGTGTTCGTGCATCGCTCGTGTCGTCTGTCCTGCGCCGCGCTTGTCGTCTCTGTGCAGAAGTGTCGCGTGTAGTGACTATAAATTCAAGATAATACGGGTAATCTTGAGTTTATATTTTATCATTACATAAATTACGTAATTACGCTTTGATGTAATTTCCTTTCCGCTTTGGCCGAAAGTCGCTATGCTTAGTTAGCCGAGCGGGCGCATGGGACGGTAACAACAAGCGACGCCTGCCGCGTGACGCAAGGATCAGCCATCACACCACACAAGGAGACTGTCATGGCACGCAGCGGTGTGCAGTACGTGGACGTCCAACAGGCCATCGAAACCCTGCTGGCCAAGGGGGAAGCGCCCAGCGTTCAAAAAATTCGCGACGTGCTGGGAACTGGCAGTTTCACCACCATCAGCGATCATCTAAGGGAGTGGCGGTTTCAGCGCGAGTCCAGTCGCGACCTGCCTGCTTCCCAGGCAATGCCTGAACCGGTGCTGAGATTGGCGGAGAGCTTGTGGCACAAGGCTCAGGAGTCCGCCGGAGAGGCACTGTCGGGCTACCGTGGAGAGGCCGATCGTCGTGTGGCGGATGCGCAGGCTGCCATGCAGGAAGCACAGCGCCAGGTGGAAAATGCCGAGCAGCGCGAAGCCGCTCTGGCGGCGCACCTGGCGGGCACGGAACAGCGGCTCGAGCAGCGCAGTGCCGCGCTGGCGAAAGCCGAGAGCGAGCGCGACCAGTGGCAGGAGCGCTCACGCCAACTGGAACAGCGCCTGAGCCGCACCCTGCAGCAGCTCGACAAGTTGCAGCGGGAGAATGAGCAGCAGATGCAAGCGCACCAGCAGGCGTTGGCCGACCGCGACGCCCAGCAACTGGCGCGCCTTAACCAGGAAGAGCAGCGCCACGAGGCTGCCGAGGCACGCCTGATGAGCCTGCTCGACGAAGCGCGTCAGGAGCGGATGTCGGCAGAGAAGCGACACGACGCCACAATAGCGCAACTCGAGAAGCGTCAGGAGAACATGCAGCGGCAGTTGCACGAGACCCAGGCGGCGCTGGCCAAGGAGGAAAAGCAGCATCGCGAGACCCAGTGGGCCAGGAGCCGTGCCGAAGAGCGCATCGATACCCTGCGCCACGAGCAGTCGCTGCTGCAGGCCCGCATCGAGGACCAGAAACGCCACATCGACGAGCAGGCGGCACGCCTGCGCACGCTGGAAGCGGAGCTGATGCGGCGCACCTGGCAGCCTGACGAGGAAGGAAAGCCCTTACGTCGTGCGGAACGGGGAGCCGAAATGCAGGAAGGCTCCAAGGTAGAGCCTTCCGAGAGCGTTCGCTGAATGACCGGCACGCCTTACGGGTGGCGCCCCATACGAACCATGGCGATGCCGCGAAATGCGGCTCGCCGTATTGGATATCAGCGATAGTAGGCGTTGGTGGTATCCGTGTGGTCGGTTACGTCGCGGATGCCGGCGAGTTCAGGAATGCGTTCCATCAGGGTCTTCTCCACCCCCTCCTTGAGGGTCAGGTCCACCGCCGCACAACCCTGGCAGCCGCCGCCGAAGGCCAGTACCGCCACCTGATCCTCGGTCAGTTCGACCAGCTTGATCTCGCCGCCGTGGGCGGCCAGGCCGGGATTGATTTCGCTGTAGAGGATGTAGTTGACGCGATCCTCGAGCGGACTATCGGCGTTGACCTTGGGCATCTTGGCATTGGGCGCCTTGATGGTGAGTTGGCCGCCCATGCGATCGGCATTGAAGTCGACGACCGCCTCCTCGAGGAAGGGAATGCTGTTCTTGTCGACCAGTACGACGATTTTCTCGAGCTCCAGCCGCTGGTCGGTGGGCTCCTCCTCGCCAGGCCGACAGTAGGCCAGGCAGGTCTCGGCATAGGGCGTACCTGGCTGAGTGATGAAGATGCGCACGGCAATCCCTTCGACGTTCTGCTTTTCGAGCAGCTCGGCGAGGTAGTCCTGGGCGCTGTCGGTAATCTGGATGATCTCGCTCATGGTGTTCTCGCTGGTCGGGCACGGTCGCGCGGACCGGCCATAGATGACATGCCATTATGGTAAGCAAAAGCCTGCTTCGAGACAATCCCGACTGTTTTGCTCGGTTTTTGACCAGCCCTGCCTTCAAGGCGCTGGTTTTGCTACCATGGCGGGCCGACATGACCGCCTACGCCCGTAGCTCACAAGAATCCGCGGGGCGGCCCCAAACCCTGGACGTGACTTCGCTGGAGATAGACCCGACCCATGGCCGCCGTACCCTCTGCACTGACCGCCACCCTCACCGAGCGTCTCGGCGAGCGCATCCTCATGCTGGATGGCGGCATGGGCACCATGTTGCAGAATGCCCGGCTCGACGAAGCCGACTTCCGCGGCGAGCGCTTCAGCGATTGGCCCTCCGACCTCAAGGGCAACAACGATCTGCTGGCGCTGACCTGCCCCGAACTGGTCACGCGGATTCATCGCCAGTATCTTGAGGCTGGCGCCGACATCATCGAAACCAACACTTTCAACAGCACCCGCCTCTCTCAGGCCGACTACGGCATGGAAGCGCTGGTGCCAGAACTCAACCGCGAGTCGGCGCGCCTGGCCCGCGAGGTGTGCGACGCCGTGGCAGCCGAAACCGGGGTGCCGCGCTACGTAGCCGGCGTGCTGGGGCCGACCTCGCGCACCGCCTCGCTGTCACCGGACGTCAACGACCCGGCCAAGCGCAACGTCACTTTCGATGAACTGCGCGACAACTACTACGAGGCGGCCGCAGCGCTGATCGAGGGTGGCGCCGACCTGATCCTGATCGAGACGATCTTCGACACCCTCAACGCCAAGGCGGCCATCTTCGCTCTGGAGACCCTGTTCGAAGCGCGTGGCGAACGCCTACCAGTCATGATCTCGGGCACCATCACCGACGCCTCGGGGCGCACCCTCTCCGGCCAGACCACGGAAGCCTTCTGGAGTTCGGTGCGCCACGCCCAGCCGCTATCTATCGGTCTCAACTGTGCGTTGGGTGCCGAAGAGTTGCGTCCCTATCTTGAGGAACTCTCGAACAAGGCCGACACCTTCGTCTCGGCGCACCCCAACGCCGGTTTGCCCAACGAATTCGGCGAGTATGATCAGACGCCGGAGGAGATGGCGGCCATCGTGGCCGAGTTTGCCCAAAGCGGCCTGGTCAACATCATCGGCGGCTGCTGCGGTTCGACCCCGGAGCACATCGCTGCGATCCATGCCGCCATCCAAGGCCTGACACCACGCCAAGTGCCCGAGCGCCCGCGCGCCTGTCGCCTCTCCGGCCTCGAGCCGTTCAACATCGAGAAGGATTCGCTCTTCGTCAACGTCGGCGAGCGCACCAACGTCACCGGCTCGGCGCGCTTCAAGCGGCTGATCGTCGAGGAGGACTACACCACGGCGCTGGAGGTGGCCCTCGAACAGGTCGAAAACGGCGCGCAGGTCATCGACATCAACATGGACGAGGGCATGCTTGAGTCCCAGGAGGCGATGGTACGCTTCCTCAACCTGATCGCCGGCGAGCCCGACATCGCCCGCGTGCCGATCATGATTGACTCCTCCAAGTGGGAGATCATCGAGGCCGGACTCAAGTGCGTGCAGGGCAAGGCGGTGGTCAACTCCATCTCGCTCAAGGAGGGCGAGGCGTCCTTCCTCGAGCAGGCCAGCCTGTGCCGTCGCTACGGTGCCGCCGTGGTGGTGATGGCCTTCGACGAGGCCGGCCAGGCCGATACCTTCGCGCGCAAGACCGAGATCTGCCAGCGCGCCTATGAACTGCTGGTCGAGCGGGTCGGCTTCCCGCCGGAAGACATCATCTTCGACCCCAACATCTTCGCCATCGCCACCGGCATCGAGGAGCACGACAACTACGCCGTCGACTTCATCGAGGCCACCCGCTGGATTCGCGAGCATCTGCCTCACGCCATGGTCTCGGGCGGCGTCTCCAACGTGTCGTTCTCCTTCCGTGGCAACAACCCGGTACGCGAGGCGATCCACTCTGTCTTCCTCTACCATGCGATCCGTGCCGGGCTGACCATGGGTATCGTCAACGCCGGTCAACTGGCGGTCTACGATGACTTGCCCACCGAGCTGCGTGAGGCGGTCGAGGATGTGGTGCTCAATCGACGTAGCGACTCCACCGAGCGACTGGTCGATCTGGCCGAGAAGTACAAGGGCGACGGCAGCGGCGCGGCCAAAAAGGAGGACCTCGAGTGGCGCTCCTGGCCGGTCAACAAGCGTATCGAGCATGCTCTGGTGAAGGGAGTGACGGCCTACATCGAGGACGACACCGAGGAAGCCCGCCAGCAGGCTAACCGTCCCATCGAGGTGATCGAGGGACCGCTAATGGACGGCATGAACGTGGTCGGCGACCTGTTCGGCGCCGGCAAGATGTTCCTGCCCCAGGTGGTCAAGTCGGCGCGGGTCATGAAGCAGGCGGTGGCGTATCTCATCCCCTTCATCGAGGCGGAGAAGCGCGAGCTTTCCCAGGAAGATAGCCAGGCCAAGGGCAAGATCGTGATGGCCACGGTCAAGGGCGACGTGCACGACATCGGCAAGAACATCGTAGGCGTGGTCCTGCAGTGCAACAACTACGAGGTGGTTGACCTCGGCGTGATGGTGCCGGCGGAAAAAATCCTGCAGACGGCCCGCGAGGTAAACGCCGACATCATCGGCCTCTCGGGACTCATCACGCCGTCGCTGGACGAGATGGTGCACGTGGCCAAGGAGATGCAGCGCCAGGGCTTCAAGCTGCCGCTGCTGATCGGCGGCGCCACCACCTCCAAGGCGCACACCGCGGTCAAGGTCGAGCCGCAGTACGACGAGCCGGTGATCTACGTGGCCGACGCCTCGCGTGCGGTCGGTGTCGCCGGCAAGCTGCTCTCACCCACGCTCAAGCCCAGCTACGTAGCTGGGATCAAGACCGAATACGAGCAGGTGCGCGACCGCAATGCCAAGCGTCGACCCAAGGCGGCCGACCTGAGCTATGCCGAGGCGCGTCAGCGCAAGCTGCCCATCGACTGGGATGGCTACACCCCGCCCAGGCCCGCCGTCACCGGCCTGCGGGTGTTCGACTGCTATGACATCGAAGAGCTGCTCGAGCGCATCGACTGGACGCCGTTCTTCATGAGTTGGGAGCTGGCGGGCAAATATCCGAAGATTCTCGACGACGCAGTGGTCGGCGAAGCGGCGCGCAACCTGTTCGCCGATGCTCAGCAAATGCTGCACAAACTGATCGACGAGAAGCGCGTCGAGGCGCGCGGCGTGATCGGCCTGTGGCCGGCCAACAGCATCGATGACGACGTTATCGAAGTATATGTCGACGAGTCGCGTACTCAGGTCATCGAGCGGCTGCACCACATTCGCCAGCAGACCACCAAGAATCGCGACGGCGTCTGCTACAGCCTGGCGGACTTCGTTGCGCCCAAGGAGAGCGGCAAGCCCGACTGGATCGGCGGCTTTGCCGTGACCACCGGCCATGGCGTCGAAGCCTTGGCCGAACGCTACAAGGCCGCTGGAGACGATTATAACGCGATCATGATCCAGGCGCTGACCGACCGCCTGGCCGAGGCCTTCGCCGAACGCATGCACGAGCGGGTGCGCAAGGAGTTCTGGGGCTACGTACCTGACGAGACGCTGGACAACGATTCTCTGATTGCCGAGAAGTACCAGGGCATCCGGCCGGCGCCAGGCTACCCCGCCTGCCCCGACCACACCGAGAAGCGCACCTTGTTCCGCCTGCTCGATGCCACCACGAACGCCGGCATCGAACTGACCGAGAACTTCGCCATGTGGCCGGCTGCGGCAGTATCGGGGTGGTATTTCTCCCATCCGCAGTCGAAGTACTTCTCGACCGGCAAGATCACCCGCGACCAAGTCGAGGCGCTGGCCGAGCGCAAGGGCATGATGCTTGCGGAGATGGAGCGCTGGCTGTCACCGGTGCTCTCCTACGACCCGGCTTGATAGGTCACCATTCGACACCGCCCGTGCCACCGGCACGGGCGTTTTTCAGACGAGCCGATAGTACGGATGTTACCCGACTCCATTCGCCGCCGGAGAATCCTGCGCCTCGCTCTGCCGATCATCGCTGCCATGGTCACCCAGAGCCTGATCAACCTGATCGATGCGGCCTTGGTTGGCTCGCTCGGCGAAGTGCCGCTGGCCGGCGTGGGTATAGGCGGCTACGCCATGTTCCTGATCACCGCACTGGTGTTCGGGCTCTCGTCGGGGGTACAGGCACAGACCGCCTGGCGGCACGGTGAACAGGCCTGGCAACTGCGTGCCCTGCCGCTCAATGCCGGGCTTGCGATTGCCCTGCTCGTGTCGCTGCCCGTTACCCTGCTCTGCCTGTGGCAGGCGCCATGGCTGCTGGGATGGCTCAACCCCAGCGCCGAGGTCACCGACGTCGCGGTGGAGTACTTCCGCTGGCGAGTGTTGTCACTCGCCGCCGTGGCGATGATCTTCTGCTTTCGCGGCTATTGGAACGGCATCCAGCAGAGCGGCTTCTACCTGCGCATCATGCTGGTGATGCACGTCGTCAACGTGCTCGCCAGCATCTGTCTGATCTTCGGCTACCTCGGGCTGCCCGCCATGGGGGCGGCAGGCGCTGGCGCGGGAACCACCCTTTCGCTGTTCGCCGGGCTCGGTCTGTGGGCTTGGGTCAGCACCCGTCATGCCGTCGCCTGCGGTTTCATGACGCGTCTGCCGGAACGTCCCACGCTGCTGACGACCCTGCGCCTGGCCACGCCGCACTCCTTTCAGCAGTTATGGTTCGCTGCCGGTTACGCCGTACTGTTCTGGATCCTGGGCCAGATCGATACCGCCAGCGTGGCGGTGGGTCACGTGCTGGTGAACCTGTCGCTGCTGCTGGTCCTGCCCGGTGTGGGGCTGGGCATGGCCGCGATGAGCCTGGTGGGCCAGTCGCTTGGCGAACAGGCCCATGGCGAGGCTCATCGCTGGGGCTGGGAGGTTGTGCGCCTGGCCTGGCTGTGCCTGGCGTCACTGGCGCTACCCATGACGCTATGGCCCGAGTATGTCCTGGGGTGGTTCCTGCATGACCCCGAGCTGATCGCCCTGGCTCGGCTGCCGCTGCAGTTGACTGCCGTAATGATCGTGCTGGATGCTGCTGCCCTGGTATTGGGACAGGCCCTGCTGGGCGCCGGGGCCAACCGTACCGTGATGACGACCACCCTCAGCCTGCAGTGGCTGGTCTTCCTGCCTCTGGCCTGGTGGGTTGGCGTGGCCATGGAACAAGGGCTGCTGGGCATCTGGTGGGTGCAGCTTGGCTACCGTTGCTTGAACTCGCTGTGGTTTGCCGCGATCTGGCAGCGCCGCCAGTGGCTCAGGGTGCAGTTCTGAGAAGACGGGAGACCCTCTTGACGCTTTATATGTCTTTACGTATAAAAAATATGAATATTTATTCTTTCATAGAATAATGCAGGGGCGTTATGGTGCCCCCTGACGCTTCGCCAATCCCCTATCAGCAGGACCGGCTGCATGTATCGCTACGACACCCATGATCAGACTCTGGTCAATGAACGCGTCGCCCAGTTTCGCGACCAGATGAACCGTTATCTGGCCGGCCGCATCAGCGACGAGGAATTTCTGCCCCTGCGCGTGCAGAACGGGCTCTATGTCCAGCGATACGCACCCATGCTGCGTATCGCCATCCCCTACGGCATGCTGGCCTCCTATCAGCTGCGCAAGCTCGGTGACCTGGCTCGCGATTACGATCGCGGCTATGGACACTTCACCACCCGCACCAATCTGCAGCTGAACTGGCCGAAACTGGAGACGGTGCCGGACATGCTGGCCGAGCTGGCCAGCGTGCAGATGCATGCCATCCAGACCAGCGGCAACGACATTCGCAATACCTCCACCGATCAGTTCGCCGGCATTGCCGAGGATGAAGAGGTCGATCCGCGTCCTTGGTGCGAGCTGATTCGTCAGTGGTCGACCTTCCATCCCGAGTTCACCTACCTGCCGCGTAAATTCAAGATCGCGGTGACGGGTGCCGCCGAGGATCGTGCCGCCATCCAGGTCCATGACGTGGGCCTGCGCCTGTGGCGTGACGAACACGGCGAAGTGCGCGTCAAGGTGCTGGCCGGCGGTGGCCTCGGCCGCACGCCGATGATCGGCGAGGTGGTGCGCGAGGACCTGCCCTGGCAGCATCTGCTGACCTATCTCGAGGCCCTGGTGCGCGTGTACAACCAGTTCGGTCGCCGCGACAACAAGTTCAAGGCGCGCATCAAGATTCTGGTCAAGGCGCTGGGCATCGAGGAATTCCGCCGCCGGGTCGACGCCGAATGGGCGCATCTGAAGGATGGGCCGCAGACCTTGACCCGCGAAGCCGTCGACGCGATGCAGTCGCATTTCGTCGATCCTGAACGCCGCGCCGTCAGCGACGAGGCGATTGCCGAGTTCGAGCGCCTGCGTGGCGAGAACCGTGCCTTCGCCCGCTTCGTGACCAATAACGTGCATGGCCACAAGGTGCCGGGCTACAAGGCGGTGACGCTGTCGCTCAAGCGCAGCGGCCATTCGCCCGGTGACCTGACCTGGGAGCAGATGCATCAGGTGGCGGATCTGGCCGACGAGTTCAGCTACGGCGAGATTCGCGTCACCCACGAGCAGAACCTGGTGCTGGCCGACGTGGCGGTGGATCGCCTGGAGGAGCTCTGGCACCGGCTGGATGAACTCGGGTTGGCCAATCCCACCGTGGGTACCCTCGCCGATCTGATCTGCTGCCCCGGCGGTGATTACTGCGCCCTGGCCAATGCCAAGTCCATTCCGGTGGCCCAGGCGATTCAGGAGCGCTTCGAGGATATCGATTACCTCTACGACCTCGGCCCCCTGGACCTCAATATCTCAGGCTGCATGAATGCCTGCGGGCATCACCACGTCGGCCATATCGGCATCCTCGGCGTCGACAAGAAGGGTGAGGAGTGGTATCAGATCTCGCTCGGTGGCGCTCAGGGCAACGAAGCCTCGCTGGGCAAGATCCTCGGCCCGTCGTTCGACCGTGAAAGCGTGCCCGAGGTGATCGACAAGGTGCTGCAAGTCTATGTCGGTGAGCGTGTCGAGGGCGAAACCTTCATCGAAACCTATCGCCGTATCGGCCTCAAGCCTTTCAAGGAGCGGGTATATGCCTGATCAGAACGTCTCCGTGCGCCCCTTCATTCGTGGCGGCAAGCCGGCCGAAGACCGCTGGGTGCTGATTCGCGAAGAAGATGCGGCACTGCCCGCCTCCCCCGCCATCGTGCCGTTGGCACGCTGGCAGGAGCTGGAAGGAAGCCAGGAGCGGGCCCCGTGGCTGGCCAGCGATACCGAACTGACACCGGAACTGGCCGAAGAGCTGGCTGCAGCACCGCTGATTGCCATCGACTTTCCCAAGTTCACCGACGGTCGCGGCTACAGCCTGGCGCGTCTGCTGCGTGAGCGTTACGGCTACGCGGGAGAGATCCGCGCCATTGGCGACGTGCTGGTCGATCAGGCCTTCTTCCTTACTCGCTGCGGCTTCGACGCCCTGTCACTGCGCGAGGACCAGTGGCTGGAGGACGCTCTGCAGGCCCTGAACGCCTTCAGCCGTGCCTACCAGCCGGCCGTCGACCTCGACGAGCCGCTGTTCCGTCGGCGCATGCGCGAAGCGGTGAAGCGCGCCGAGCCGGCATTGGCGTAAAGACCCTTTGGCGTAACCATGAAGCCGGCCGAGTGCCGGCTTCATGGTTTTTGAGACGCCTAGCTTCCGGCTTCGAGGGCTCAGCCGCGCCGCTTCTGCTGACGCTCGCGGTTTTCCGCCCTCGCCCGCTCACTCTTGCGCAGCATCACCCAAGTGGCTCCCAGGCCGCCATCGGCCTGCTGAGCGGAGACGAACGCCTGTACCTCCTCGAACTGTGCCAACCATTTTGCCAGGTAGGAGCGCAGCACGTTGGCTGGACTGTCGCTCTCTTGCCCCCGACCATGCACGACCAGCAGAGAACGCAGGTCGTGGGCATAGGCTTCGTGAATGAAGGGCGGCAGTGCTCGCCGACAATCGGTCAGCGGGCGACGCAACAGATGCAAGCGCGACTGGGCGGGATAGCCGCCATGTCGCAGGCGATCGACGACGCCTTGTTGGATGCCGTCACGGCGAAACTCGATGGGATCGAACGGTGGCAGCAGTTCGACAAAATCGTCCGACAGAAAGTTGTCCCGAGCGAGTTCCGCCTGAGCGCTCTCGCGCCGTGCCAGTTGGGCCTCCGTGGGCCGGGGGCGGCGCTGGCCCGGATCGGCTCGATTAGCGTGGCTGCGTAGCGGCTTCACATCTCCTATCAACGCCCTGAAGTCCTGATCCTCGTGTGTCGACTGAGCCATGGGCATCCTCCGCTGTGGTCGAGCCATACTTCGCATCCTAACAGAGCCTTGTGCTGGGGTTGAACCGGACAGTCGTTGTCCGGCCGTGGCAGGATAGAGCTCATCTGGAGCACTCTTCTCGAACATCCTTCTCGAAGACAAGGAGCGTGTATGCGCCTGTCTCATGTCGTTATCGCTGCGTCTGCTGCCCCGCTGGGCATAGTGGGCTGGCTATGGCTGACCATGCTCAGCCCTCTGACCTATGACCGCCCCGATCATCTTCCCGAGATCGACGAAGGCGAGCATGCGGTCTTCGTTTACGGCACGTTGCGTTTTGCCCCGGTACGCTGGGTGGTGATGGGCCGTGCGGGAGAGACCGAGGTGGCCGTACTCGAGGGGTTTCGCCGCGAAGGGCTCGATCTGGCCGAGGCGCCGGACGAGCGTGTGCAGGGTGAAATCGTGGTGGTCGACGCCGATGAACTGGAGCGCCTGGATCGCTACGAGCGCTTGGGAATTCGTTATCAGCGCGTGCCCATGCGTCTGGCGGATGGCCGCGTGGCATGGGTCTATCGCCGCCTGAACGAAACCACACAAGTCAGTGAAAGTCTTGCCACCGACTGAACGAGGCGGACGAACCTTCATCATGGCTTCGGTTGTGGCCGACATGGCCGCCCTTCTACAATACTGGCCAGCCTTTCAAGGATCGAGGAGTCACGCATGGCCATTACGCTCTACCACAATCCCCGTTGTTCCAAGTCGCGCCAAGCGTTGGCTCTATTGGAGGAACATGGCGCCGAGGTGAACATACGGCGCTATCTCGACGAGCCGCTTTCCGAGGAGGAATTGCGCGACCTGATGTCGCGTCTGGACGCCGACGGCGAACGCCTGGTGCGCACCCAGGAGCCGGAGTGGCAGGAGATCGACGAGACCGACCTGCAGGACCAGGAGCAGGTCATTCGCGCCATCGTCAGCCATCCCAAGCTGATGGAGCGCCCCATTGCCGACGACGGCAAGCGTGCCGTGATCGGTCGCCCGCCGGAGGATGTGCTCGCCCTGATCCATGTCAACGACTGACCCGCCTGCCCACTGTTGAATCGGAGCCACGATGCGCGACTCCCTGCCTTATGTGTTGATCCTCTATTACTCCCGACATGGCGCCACGCGCAGCATGGCCGAGCAACTGGCCGCCGGCGTCGAATCCTGCCCCGGTATCGAGGCGCGGCTGCGCACCGTGCCGCCGGTTTCACCCACCTGTGAGGCCGTTGACCCCGAGATCCCCGCCGAAGGTGCCGTCTATGTCGAGTTGGACGATGTGCGCCATTGCGCCGGCTTGGCGCTGGGCAGCCCGACTCGCTTCGGCAATATGGCCGCACCGCTGAAATACTTCATCGACTCCACCAGCGCCCTGTGGCTCAATGGCGTGCTGGTGGACAAGCCGGCGACGGCGTTCACCTCCACCTCCAGCCTTCACGGCGGGCAGGAAACCACATTGGTTTCCATGCTGTTGCCGTTGCTGCACCACGGCATGATCTATGCTGGTCTGCCCTACAGCGAGACCGATCTGATGACCACGACCGTCGGCGGCACCCCCTACGGGGCCAGCCATGTGGCGGGGCAGCGCAGCGATCAGCCCCTGGCCGATGTCGAGCGTCGGCTGCTGCGTGCCCAAGGCAAGCGCTTGGCACGCCTGGCCTTGGCACTGGCGAACCAGAGGGAAGTCTCATGAGGCGCTGGGTCGAGGGGCTCGAGGAGCGGCACGGACTGGATTTACTCACCGAACGCAGTCGCCAGTTGGTGCTTACCAGCTACGTCGTGTTGCTGCTTTTGCTGGTATGGAGCGGCCTGGCGATGCAGGCAGGGACCAATCCGCTGACGCCGATTCTGATCCGCGCGCTGCCATTGATCCTGTTTCTGCCTTCGATCATGGCCAAGCGGCCCCGGGGTCATGCTTGGCTTGCTTTCGTCAGTCTGCTCTATTTCATCCAGGGCGTCATGGTGGCCACGCTACCCGGCCAGGGGATTCTTGGTGTCGTCGAGGCCTTGACCGCGCTGGCGCTATTTACCGGTTGCATGTTCTATGCCCGCTTTCGGAGCCGCCAGCTCAAGGCGGAGCGCGGTGAGTGACATCAGGCTTTATTGATCCGTTGCGGATAGCGAAGCCGTGATGACGGTCAAGCCGTAGGTGTTGTGCCGTTGCCCCTCAGCGGCCACCATTGAAAAAATGACGAGGAGTACGCCATGACACGCAACATCGCCGATATCCGGCGCGACTACGAGGGTGGCAGGCTCGATGAGGCCATGGTGCCCGAACAGCCCATGGTACTGTTCGACGAGTGGCTAATGCTGGCGCTGAATGCCGAGGGCGAGGATGGCAACGTGATGACGCTGGCCACCGTCGATAGCCAGGGGCTGCCCCACGCACGCGTCGTGCTGTTGAAAGGCTGCGACGAGCGTGGCCTGGTGTTCTACACCAATTACCACAGTCACAAGGGCAGCGAGCTGACCAACGTGCCCCATGCCGCACTGGTGTTCTGGTGGCCGTCCCTCGGCCGTCAAGTGCGTATCGAGGGGCGCGTCGAGCTGGTTTCCGACGAAGAGTCGGATGCCTACTTCAACAGCCGCCCCCGAGCCAGCCAACTCGGCGCCTGGGTGGCGACCCAGAGCGTGGTGATTCCCGACCGTCACTGGATCGAGGAGCGGCAGCATCGTTTCGAGCAGGCCTACGAAGGGCAGGAGATCCCGCGCCCCGTACACTGGGGCGGCTACCGGGTGGTGCCGGACATGATCGAATTCTGGCAAGGCCAGCCGAGCCGGCTTCACGATCGTATTCGCTACGAATATCGGGACGAGAGCTGGCACTCCTTCCGCCTCGCGCCCTGAAACCACGCTCTCTCCGGAAGGCGCCGACGCGGTGGTCGGCGCCGATCGGCATCAGTCTGGCAGGCTCTCCAGTCGGTGTTTCTGCCACTCGCTCTGCGGTTCGTTGAGCCGCATCACCGCGTCGATCACCTGCTCTTCCATGTTGTAGCGACAACGGAAGCCGAGATGCTTCATCAGCGCTCGCATGGGATGGTTGTCGACCATCACCTTGCCGACCATCTCCAGCGTGCCCACGCTCTTGCAGTAAGCGATCATTTTCTTCATCAGCAGGCTGCCGAGTCCCTGTCCGGCCATGTCGTCGCGCACGATGATGGAGAACTCGGTGCGGATATTGTCGGGATCGTTCCATACACGGACCACGCCGAGCATCTCCTTGCTGCCGTTCTCCTTCTGGTGTTCGGCGATGAAGGCCATCTGCCGATCGTAGTTGATGTGAGATAGCATCGACAGGTCGCGCTGGCTGAGATCGGACTTGTTATGAAAGTAGCGAAAGCGAATGCTCTCCTCCGACAGCTGGCTGTGAAAACTGGTGATCAGCGGGGCGTCCTCGGCCCGGATCGGACGGACCTCGACGTTCATGCCATTGCTCAGGGTGACCCACTCTCGCAACTCCTCGGGGTACGGCATGATGGCGAAGCGTGCCGGCGGCCCAAGGTCGAGGGCGAAATCCACCGCCACCATGCCGTCGCGATTGAGCAGCAAGGGATTGAGCTCCAAGCCGCGAAGCTCGAGCAGATCCGATGCCATCTGCGATAGCTTGACCAGTAGTTGACACAGCCTTTGCAGGTCGCGATCGGGCTCGCTCGAATGCTCGCGAATGAGCCTTGCGGCATGGGTGCGCCCGACCACGTCCGCCGCCAGAGTCATGTTGAGCGGTGGCAGCGCGACTTGCCGGTCGGCCAGGATGTTGACCTTGTATCCACCGATGCCGAACACGATGAGTGGGCCGAACACCGGGTCGCGAGTGATGCCGGCGCAGATCTGCATCGACTGCTTGCCCCGTTGCATGGGCTGCAGGCAGTACTCGCGGATTTTTACCGGTGGGAATTTCTCATGCACCTTGTTGCCGAGCCGGGTGAGCCCATCGGCGACCTGGCTCGGCTCGTGGAGGTCCTGCAGTAGCCCCGCCGAGATGCGGTGAGGATGCTTGCGGTAGCGGAATGGGCGACAGTTGCCGTCATGCACCACTTTCAGCGCCCACGGCCCCTCGAACTCATGGGCCGCCGCCTCGGCTTCTGCCGGCGTGTAGACATAGCGGCTGGGGGCCACGGGGATGCCGTAGGCCTCGAGAACCTGGGCAGTCTCGGAATGCGACAGGGTTTCGCGCCCCTCGGCCTTGGCCTGTTCGATCAGGGTATGGCACTGGGCGCGAATGTCCGCCGTGGTGCTGAATGGCAGGCTGGGTGGGGTTTCCTGCAGCAGCGCCTGCACGCGCTGATAGTCGACCATGTGCATGAACGCCTTGACCGCTTTCTCCGGCGAGACGTAGGTGGGAATGCCCGACATGCTGCACTCGTGGCGGGCATACAGGGCGCCTTCCAGCCCCATCCAACTGGTCAACAGGTTGCGTCTGAAACGCTTGCGGTTGGCGATGAGCGCCTGAGCGGTGATCTTGGACGGAGCCAGTCGCGTGGGAGCGTGAACCACTAGCACGGCATCGACGCCGGGATCGGCCGCGACTATCTCCAGCGCGTCGACGAAGCGCTCCGGCGTGGCGTCTCCGCCCAGGTCCACCGGGTTCTCGCCAGGCTTGCTCATGTCGAACTCGCCGTGGCGTAGCGCCCGGCGCGTTTCCGCTGTGAAGCTTGCCAGTGCCCCCCCCGCGCTGATCAGCTTGTCGATGGCCAGCATCGCGGGCCCCAGCCCATTGGAAACGATGGCCAGGCGGTCGCCCTTGAGCGGGCGCATCTGCGACAGAGTCATCAACGCATCGAACAGTTCGTCGGAGTCGTTGACCCGTACCACGCCGGCGCGCGAGAAGGCCGCGTCGAAGACCACGTCACGATTGGCGATGCCTGGTGTCGGCGGCATTCCGGAGAGATCGGACTGTGGCGTGCGGCCGCTCTTGATCGCCAGCACCAGGCGATGGCGCGAGGCATCGCGTAGCGCGGTCATGAAATGCAGGGAGTCCTGGATGCGTTCCAGGTGCAGCAGGATGGCCTGGGTCGGGGCGTACTGGTTGATGTAGTCGATCAGATCGGGAAGCATCACGTCGACGCTGTCACCTACCGTGATCAGATGCGAGAATCCGATGCCGCGGCCTGCCGCCCAGTCGATCATGGCATTGCCGAGCATGCCCGATTGCCCGAGGTAGGCCACCTTTCCTGCTTTCACCGGCTGGCTGGAGTACGAGGCATTGATGCGCCGTCCTGGAACGATCAGCCCCATGCACTCGGGGCCCAGCACCCGAATGCCCGACTCTCGCGCCGCCGTCAGCATGCGCTCGCGGATCGAACCCTTGTCGCCTTCGGCGTCGTCGAGATGCGCTCCGCCCGACAGCACCAGCGCCGCCTTGACGCCAATGCGGCCCAGCCGGGAGATCACCTTGGGCAGGGTCGCCGCGGGCGTGCAGACGACGGCAAGATCCGGTGTCTCGGGCAGCTCGCTGATCCGGGAGACGCAAGGTTGCTCGAAGACGGAGTCGTAACCCTTACGGTTGACCGCCCACACGGCCCCGGTAAAGCCCGCCTCCTGCAGATTGCGGATCACGATGCCGCCGATGGAATGGTTTTTTTCCGAGGCGCCTATCACCGCGATGGTCCGGGGTTCGAAGAAGTGGCGCAGGAATCGGGTGCTCAAGACGTCACCTCCTCCAGAACGGAAATATGCTTCCTTGTGTACGACTTATTGACACTGTTGTGCAAGGGCTTGCGCGCATTAAGGTGACTTGAGTCACTCTGGAGTTCCATATGATCACGGCGTTCATCTCGCATCCCGATTGCGATCTTCACCATATGGGTCCGGAGCATCCCGAAAGCCCCCTGCGTCTGGAGGCCATTCGCGCCCGCCTGGCTCTCAGCGGCCTGCTGCAGCAGACCATGCAATCGGAAGCCCGCCCCGCCAGCGAAGAAGAACTCGCCCGGGTGCATCCGCTGCGCCATCTGCGTGCACTCGACAAGTGCGTTCCCGAGTCGGGCATCGTCAGCCTGGATGGCGACACCCTGATGAATCCGGATAGCCTGGACGCCGCCCGTATGGCGGCGGGCGCAGTCATTCGCGGTGTCGATCAGGTCTATCGCAGCCAGGCCGACAACGTGTTCTGTGCCGTGCGTCCCCCCGGCCACCATGCCGAGGCCACCGATGCCATGGGGTTCTGCTTCTACAACAACGTTGCCGTCGGTGCTGCTCATGCCCGGGTTCGTTACGGGGCGCGGCGCATTGCGATCCTCGACTTCGACGTGCACCAGTGCAACGGCACCATCGATATCTTCAAGGACGATCCGGACATCCTGATCTGTACCAGCTTCCAGTTTCCCTTCTACCCTTGGCGCTACCTGCGCAGCGAGTGGCAGAACGTGGTGAACACGCCGCTGGAAGCCGGTACCGATAGTGCCGCCTTCCGTCGGGCAATCGAGGACGACTGGCTGCCGGCATTGCACGCTTTCAAGCCTGAGCTGGTACTCGTCTCCGCCGGCTTCGATGCTCATCGCGAAGATCCTTTGGCCGAGCTGTGCCTGGAAGACGCGGACTACTACTGGATCACCCGGCTGGCCCTGGATATCGCAGCGCTGTATGCCGACAATCGCCTGGTATCGGTGCTTGAAGGCGGCTACGACCTGGATTCGTTGGGGCGCAGCGCCGAAGCGCACGTCAAGGCACTGCTCGGCCTGCCCTTCGAGGCTTGAATCAGGGACGGCAGGTGTCGGTTACACGCATTCTGAGGGCGCCTCCCGGCCGGTGCATTTGAGGGCTTCTGTGGTACGCTTTGCGGAAACTCTGTTTCCAATAGTGAACACGCCAATGCCCACCAATACCGATCAGCAGGCCGCCCTGCGCATCGCCTCGGGGCGCAAGCCGTTCGTCGAGCCGCTGCGCCTGGGTGAGCGGCTCAAGGAAATCCGCCTGGCCAATCAGTGGACGCTGGAAGACGTCAGTCAACGCACCGGGCTGGCCCGGTCCACGCTGTCAAAGATCGAGAACGATCAGATATCGCCCACGTTTACCGCCGTGCAGAAACTGATCAACGGCCTGGGCATCGACCTGCCGCAGTTGCTTACGCCGCCGAAGGTCCAGCCGCGCACCATGGGGCGCCGAGACCTGACGCGGCGTGGCGAAGGCCAGCTCCACCCTACCCCCACCTATGAGCACGAACTGCTCAGCTGTGAACTGGCCCAGAAGCGCATGATTCCGTTCAAGACCATCGTGCGGGCGCGCAGCTTTGATGAGTTCAGTGAATGGGTGCGCCACGATGGAGAAGAATTCCTGATGGTGCTGGAGGGCGAGATCCAGCTCTACACCGAATTCTACGAGCCGCTGCAGCTGTCACGTGGCGATAGCATCTATTTCGACAGCGACATGGGCCACGCGCTGGTCTCGGTCAGCGACGACGACGCCGTGGTGCTTTCGGTCTGCACCCGTGGCGACAACGCATGAGTCGATGCAGGCGAACGCCATTTTGTTATCCTGAGGCAACCTGAACCAGGAGCCAACGTCATGCAGCATCTCGACGACGCCACACGCACCCAGCTCGAGGCGGCCGCCTTCCGTCGCCTGCTCCAGCATCTGGATGCCAACAAGGACGTGCAGAACATCGACCTGATGATCCTCGCCGATTTCTGCCGCAACTGTCTTTCCAAGTGGCTGGTGGTCGCCGCCACCGAGCACGGCGCTGAACTCGACTACGAAGCGGCACGTGAATACGTCTACGGTATGCCGTACGCCGAGTGGAAGGAGAAATACCAGCAGGAGGCCACGCCGGAGCAGCAGGCTGCCTTCGAGGCCAGGCAGGCGCGCAGTCAGGAAGCGCAATCATGAGTGAGGCGATGATACCGCTGCGGATCGCGGTGCTGACTGTTTCCGATACGCGCGATTTCAATAGCGATCGCAGCGGCGCCCTGCTGGCCGAGCGCCTCGCCGGGGCCGGACATCAGCTGGCCGAACGTCGCATCGTCATCGACGACGTCTACCGCATTCGTGCGGTGGTATCCGAGTGGATCGCCGACCCCGAAGTCCAGGTGATCCTGACCACCGGCGGGACCGGTTTCACCGGCCGGGACTCCACGCCAGAAGCGGTGTCGGTATTGCTCGACAAGCGCATCGAAGGTTTTGGCGAGCAATTCCGCCAGCTCTCCTGGCAGGAGATCGGCAGCTCGACTATCCAGAGCCGCTGTCTCGGCGGCCTGGCCAATGCCACCGCGATCTTCTGCCTGCCGGGCTCGAGCGGCGCCTGCCGCACGGCCTGGGATGGGCTGCTTCTCGAACAGCTAGATAGCCGCCACAAGCCGTGCAACTTCGCCAACCTGGTCATCCCCGAACGAGGCCAGCATGTCTGAGCTGCAATCCGTCGAGGCGGCGCTTGCCGCCCTGTTGAAGGACGTCTCCCCCGTCGAGGCGGAAACCGTACCCTGCGAACAGGCCGGGCGCCGTGTGCTGGCCGATGAAGTCATCGCGCGTCTCGACGTGCCACCATTCGACAACAGCGCCATGGACGGTTATGCCCTGCACCATGAAGATGCCGGCAAGCGACTGCCCATCGCCCAGCGCGTCGCCGCGGGGTACGAGCCGCGGCCACTGGCGCGGGGTGCCTGCGCACGTATCTTCACCGGTGCGCCGCTGCCTCCCGGTGCCGACTGCGTGGTGATGCAGGAGAAAGTCGAAGTGACTGGCGACGCGGCGCTGATACCTCCCCAGGTTCCAGCGGACGCCAATGTGCGCCACCGCGGCAACGACGTGGCGGCCGGAAGCGTGCTGCTCGAACGCGGGCAGCGACTGCACGGCGCGGCCCTGGGCCACCTGGCGAGCCAAGGCATCGTCGAGGTGACGGTACGTCGACGGCCTCGCGTTGCCCTGCTCACCAGCGGTGACGAGATCGTCGAACCGGGCCAGCCGCTTCTCCCGGGCCAGATCTACAACAGCAACCGTCCCATGCTGAAGGAGCTACTGGAAAGCTTCGGCGCCGATGTGACGTTCGTCGCCTCCATGGCCGACGAGGCCGAGGGCACACGAGCCATGTTGGCGTTGGCTGCCGAGCAGGCCGATGTGGTAGTGGCCACCGGCGGGGTCAGCGTTGGCGAGGAGGACCATGTCAGAGCCGCCATCGAGGCGATCGGTCGGCTGGACCTGTGGCGTCTGGCGCTCAAGCCCGGCAAGCCGCTGGCGCTGGGCCGGCTCGATGCCAGCGACGGGCGCGAGGTGCGCTTCGTCGGTCTGCCCGGCAATCCGGTCTCCAGCTTCGTTGCCGCCTGGCTATTCCTGCGGCCGCTGATGGGCGCCCTGCTCGATTGTCCAGACCTTGCCAGCCTGCCCAGGCTCAGTGCACGCGCCGATTTTGCCACTCGCACCGGGCCACGACGGCATTACATGCGGGTCAGCCTGGACATGGGTGAGCAGGGCATCACGGCACATGCCTTCGCGGATCAGGGCTCGGGAGTGCTCACCACTTGCGTGAGAGCCGATGCGTTGGCAGTGATTCCGGGCGACTCACGCATCGAAGTGGGCGGCACAGTCGAGTGCCTGTGGCTCAGGGGCGATTGACTCCTTCGCCGTCGGGGGGCACTTCGAGCGCTACGACCACTGCCGCCCACAGCTGGCGGAAGTCGTGCTCCAGGGCGAGGTAATCCTCTTCCAGCCAGGGAACCAGCGCGGCCAGGCGATTTGGGCCGGACAAGCGCTGGCCAATCCCGCGCACCGCATCGCAGGTGAAGCCGAAATCGGCGTAGCGGTGCAGCCAGTCCTGGGCGACCAGGGCCGGAATCATCCGCTCCAGGCGCGCTGGCGCAGGTCGGTGACTCAGCACCCGATAGCTGCGCTGGACCAGGCGAGACGGCAGTCGATCCAGCGCGAGTTCCCGCGCCACGAAATGATCCCATATCAGATCGAGAGCGATCCCTGCGTAGCGCCGATACTCTTGGGGCGCACGTCTGCGTGCCGCGAGTGCCACCGGGTGCGTATCGACGAAGGCGTCGACTCGGCGATGATGACGGATACCGCTGGCCACCTCGGCAGGCCAGGCGGTGAGGTCGTTCCCCTTCACGCCGTCGGCGATCAGGTTGCCGTAGAGGAAGTCATCGCTTCCGCCGCGGGCAAGCCAGGCATGGGCCAGAAAATTCATTGCCTGGGCCGTCAGAGGCAGTTGGCGGGTTTCGGCAGCCCGGCAAGTCGTGCCGCCACCTTGGCGGGGCTGTCGGGAAAGAGCTTCATCAGATGCAGCGAGCGGCCCTTTTCCGGCCCCAGTGCCTGGCCCACCGCCTTGACCAGCGGTCGCATGGCCGGAGATGTTTCATAGCGTTCATAGAAGTGGCGTATCACCTCGAGCACCTCCCAGTGCTCCGCCGTCAGCTCGCGCCCCTCCTCGGCAGCTAGCGCTTCGGCCACGGCCGGGGTCCACTCCGACAGCTCGATGAGATAGCCTTCGGGGTCGAGGGCGACGTGGCCGTTGCCGGTCTCCAGGTAGCGTGCGATCTCGGAGGAAGCCATCAGAACCAGCTCACTGTCTTGCCGGCTTCTTCCGTCAGCGTAACGAAGCCATCCACGTCGACGACCTGCACGCTGGCATCGCACTGTCCCTCGAGACCGCGCGCGCTCAGATCCTCGCGCAGGGCGAACAGGCGACCTTCTATTGCCTGGAAGTGACGAACCTGGGCTGTCAGCGCCCCCAGAACGCCATCCTCGATCAGCAGCAGCCGATCCACAGCGCCCATGGCAGCGAGTGCGTCACGATAGACCAGGCTCGAACTGGGCGGTCGATTGAGAATATGCAGGATCATTTGCACCCTCTTGGCAGCGTGACGGCCAGTCAGAATGTCAGAACCAGCCGATGCCCGGCAATGAGTCGTGGGAGCGAAGCCGCATCGAGTGCGGCGGCGGGCAGAAGCAGGTCCTGCTCGCCGAGCCCGAAGCGCTCGAGCGCCTCTGGATCCAGATAGAGCGACTCGATATCGTACATGGCCAGCATGTCCAGCGTGGTCGCCGTACCCTTCTGGCCCAGTGGGCCGACACCTTGTCCCTTGGCCAATGCCAGTACCCCATCGCTTTGGAACAGCAGGCTTACCGATTGACCGAAAGCGGCAGCCACGAGTGCGGCATCAAGGCCTTCACGCAGCCAACTGCTGCCGTGTGGAGCATGACGGAGGATGACCAGCAGGTCACCGCTGAAATTGACGGTTGACGACATCATGGATCCTCAAGGAGCGAAGGTCACCAAGCGATCGACCTCCCGCCCCAGGTCGATCAACTGGCCGAGTCCCGTCAGCTCGAAGGGCGGCTCGACGCTGTGTCCCGATTTGCCGTGGCGCTCGGCTTCACGCGAATCGAGCAGAGCGCGGCGCAGTGCAGCGGCGATACAGACCTGCAACTGTGTGCCGTGCTCGTCGTGCAGGGAGCGCCAAGCGTCGTACAGGTGTGGCTCATCCTGCGGTGGTGCGGCGAGGCGTGCTGCGTTGTAAACACCATCATGATAGAAGAAAACACACTTCAGACGATGCCCCCTGGCGACCAACGCGGCAGCGAATCGCAGCGCGGAGTGGGATGCCTGGCTGCTATAGGGGGCGCCCTTGACGAGTAGACCGTAGCGCATGGACCTGCTTGCTCCTCAAACGCACAGGCCCCGCATCGGCGGGGCCTGGAGATTTGCTGACCGGTCCGCTGTCAGTCGTTGCTCATGATGCCGAGCAGCGACAGCAGGCTGACGAAGAGATTATAGATCGAAACGTACAGCGTGATGGTGGCCAGGATGTAGTTGGTCTCGCCGGCGCGATGCACGATTTCGCTGGTCTGATAGAGAATGGCGGCCGAGGCGAACAGCACGAAGCCGGCCGATACCATCAGCATCAGAGTGGGGATCTGGAAGATCAGTCCTGCCACCATGGCCAGGATCAGCACGATGGCGCCTGCCAGCAGGAAGTTGCCCAGGAAACTGAAGTCCTTCTTGGTGACCAGCGCCACGGCGGAAAGACCGATGAAGGTGAGCCCGGTCATGGCCAGGGCGTTCATGATCAGCGCGGCACCGTTGGGCAGGGCCAGGTAGGCGCTGAGGATCGGGCCGAGGGTGAAGCCCATGAAACCGGTGAAGGCGAAGGTGGCCAACAGGCCGGCAGCCGAGTTGGCTGTCTTGTGCACCAGGAACATCAAGCCGTATGCGCCGATGAAGAACACGAAGATGTTCATCCGCTCGACGCCCATGGCCATGGCGGCACCCGCTGTGACGGCGGAGAACAGCAATGTCATCGCCAGTAGTGCGTAGGTGTTGCGCAGCACCTTGTTGGCACTGACGGCCTGGGACGAGTGCTGGGCCACATGTGTGTCGTGATAGGCCATTGATCCAGAGCTCCCTGTGGTTGATCTTGATTGATCTCAGCAGTGGACCAAGGATGCCGTCGGTTGGTTCCAGACGCAAGTCCTTAGTTCTACATACATCAACGCATCTTCATCGTATTGCCTGGGGCTCGAGCAGGATAAGAGCGGTGCGCCGGGCGCTAGCGCACAGGTCCGGTTCCTCCCTCACCTGTCCCTCTTCCAGCCAGAGAATCTCGCTGGCGTCGTCTCCTGCCATGGCGTTGCCGCCTGTCCAGCGGCAGGTCACCACGACAATGACGTAGTGGCCCAGTAAGCGGCCTTTCTCGTCATGCTGAAGCTGATCGATGACGGTCAGTATCCGCTCTGGCTCGGCCATGAGTCCTGTCTCTTCGTATAGCTCGCGTCTGGCTGCCTCGAACAGGGTTTCGCCCGGCTCAAGATGGCCACCCGGCAATGCCAGCATGCCGGCATTGGGTGGATTCCGGCGCCGTATCGTCAACACCCTGTCCTGATGGACCAGTGCTGCAGCCACGGCAGCAATCGGCTTTACTTCATCTTCCTCATGAATCGACATGTTGTTTCCTTGGCAGCAGTTGGCGCATCCCCCTTGACCTTATGAGCGTAACTGGTAATATTCGCCCCCGTGAGCCGGAGGGATGGCAGAGCGGTTGAATGCACCGGTCTTGAAAACCGGCAAGGGTTAACGCCCTTCCAGGGTTCGAATCCCTGTCCCTCCGCCATTGCCTTTCTCAAGCCTCTGATAATTCAGGGGCTTTTTTCTTTTCAAGGCTAATAATTAGGCTTATTCTCTATATTGCAAAGCAATATAGAGTGATAAAATGGCGGCGGTCTTCCTAACCCTTCCTTTAGACATTCAAGTAGGACCCCACCATGCCCATTGGCTTTTGTCATTGCCCTAGGCTCCGGAGCCCCTTCCGGCGGCCAGGTCTCCTTCTGCTCGCTGTTCTTGCCCTACTCTTCTTCAGCCCGGCCGCGCTTGCCGTGACGGGTAGTCTGGAGATGACCAACTCGACCGTCGGCTTCATTGCCGTGGGTATCTTCGTTTTCGCCTATGCGCTGGTCATGGGCGAAGAGAAGCTGCACATGCGCAAGTCCAAGCCGGTGCTGGTCGCGGCTGGTCTGATCTGGTTCATGATCGGCTGGGTCTATGTGCAGGCCGGCATGCCCGACGAGGCCCAGCATGCCTTCCGCGAGACCCTGCTCGAGTTCACCGAGCTGATGCTGTTCCTGTTGGTGGCGATGACCTATATCAACGCCATGGACGAGCGGCGCGTGTTCGATACCCTGCGCTCCTGGATGATCCGCAAGGGATTCAGTTACAAACAGCTGTTCTGGCTGACTGGGATATTGGCGTTCGTGATCTCGCCCATCGCCGACAACCTGACCACCGCCATGCTGATGTGCGCGGTGGTAACCAAGGTGGCCGAGGGCGATAAGCGCTTCATCAACCTGTGCTGCATCAACATCGTGGTTGCCGCAAATGCCGGCGGCGCCTTCAGCCCCTTCGGCGACATCACCACCCTGATGGTATGGCAGGCCGGCATCGTGCAGTTCTACGAGTTCTTCTCGCTGCTGCTCCCCTCGGTGGTCAACTTCCTGATTCCCGCTGTCCTGATGAGCCTGTTCATCAACAATCGCAAGCCGGAGGGGGTTTATGAGGATGTCTGGCTGAAGCGTGGTGCGCGCCGGATCGTCGCCCTGTTCCTGCTCACCGTGGCAACAGCGGTGGCCGCTCATACGCTGCTCCATCTGCCGCCGGTGCTGGGCATGATGACAGGTCTTGGCTATCTGCAGTTCTTTGGCTACTACCTGCGCCGCAGCCTGCCCCGCTCGCTGGAGCGCAAGCGCATTCGCTATACGGCGCGCGGTGATGACCGCAAGCTGCGTCAGTTGGGTAGCGTAGTGCCGTTCGACGTATTCAACCGTGTGGCGCGCGCCGAGTGGGATACCTTGCTGTTTTTCTACGGCGTCGTGATGGCAGTCGGCGGCCTGGGTTTCCTGGGCTACCTCGGCCTGCTCTCCGAAGCGCTGTATACCGGCTGGGATGCCACTTGGGCCAACATCACCCTGGGCCTGGTTTCGGCAGTGGTCGACAATATCCCCGTGATGTTTGCCGTGCTGACCATGCAGCCCGAGATGTCCCACGGACATTGGCTGCTGATCACGCTGACTGCCGGTGTGGGCGGCAGCGTGCTGTCGATCGGCTCGGCGGCGGGCGTGGCGCTGATGGGTCAGGCACGCGGCAACTACACCTTCATGGGCCATCTGCGCTGGGCGCCGGTGATCGTGCTGGGTTACGCCGCCAGCGTCGCAACTCATATGTGGCTCAATGCCGGCAGCTTCAGCATCATGGGTTGATTCGGCGACATCGTTTCAAATCTTCATGGCGCCCGGCTTCGGCCGGGCGCAGCTTTTTTCAAGCTTTGCTTCTGCGCTTGGTTCTGCCTCAAGGCAACGGCCTCTCGCCGTGCCTTGGCTAGTTACCTAGCATGATGACGCTGGCCGGTGCGAAGAATGCGACGTAGCCCAAAACCAGGCCAATGGTTGCGCCCTGCCGGCTATGAATGAGCCCCAACAATGCGCCGATGAAGGCCAACGCCGTGGGTACGAGCATGCCTCCGAAAGCCAGGAACAAGTCATGGTTGGCATCGGGAGGCCAGCGCAAGATCATGAACAGGAACGTGCCGACCACCTGCCCTGCCAGCAGTACGAGCCACTGTTGAGGCGAGAACAACATCACAAACTCCCGTTGGAAGGGGGATTACCGTACTAGCCAAGTGAAACGGGGGATGCGATGTGGAAGCGGGCTGGAGAGCCGGGACGGCGCTTGCCGCCCGGCGAACGACGTCAAAAGATCAGCATCAGCAGACCGATGACCACGACCAAGCCAATGAGAAAGATGATTCCGACGGTACTTGCCAGGAACTTGAGCATGGGCATTTCCTCATTATTCGTTAACGGGAAATTCACTCTACTTCGCCAATGCCCTTGGTGACATCGGCCATGCTCTCATATTCCTGATCGGGCAGGTTGCGAACGATTGCCATGACCTCTGTTTCGGCACCATTGGCTTGAGCCTGGGCCACGAGGTCATCGCGGCGCGCGGGAAAATCCACCCCCTGAAGATGATACGTGATATTGGCCGGTGAACGGCCACCGAGTCCACGTGTCATGGCGAACCTCCGTCAAATCCTGTTGAGCGTGATGGTTTCAAGAGGAAGGTAGTTGGAGTGCGATCGAGCTGCAAGCGAGCCGGTCAATACAGGCGCAAGCCGACCCGGGTGACGCGATTGCCGTCCATTTCGCTGACGACCCAGTGGATGCCATGCCAATCGACATCGTCGCCCACCACGGGATGGCCGCCGACGCGCAGTGAGACGAACTCGGCCAGTGTCATCTCGCTTTCGCCCGGGCTGAGCGTCAAGCCGTAGACGCTGGCGATATCCTTCATCAAGGCATCGCCATCGAAGGTGAACGTGCCGAAGAAGGCGCGCTCGCGCTTGAGTTTGGCGTCGCCACTGAACAGCCGATTGAGGGCCGGCAGGTCGCCGCTGCGCCCGATGACGCATATGACGTCGCCCAGCTTCAGGCGTGTGCTGCCCTTGGGGTGAAGCATGGCGTGCTGGCGGAAAAGCGCCGAGATTACCGCGCCGGAAGGAAAGCGCAGCAGGCGGATGGGAACGCCGTCGAGGTCCTGGTTGTCCACCTTGTAGACGAACATCTCGTAGTCGTTTTCCGGCAGGATGCCAAGCGGGCCGCGATGATCGGGGGTGACGCCTACGGGGATCTCGACCTTCGTCCAGCGCGCCATCAGAGGCAAGGTGCCGCCCTGAATCAGCAGCGACAGCAGCACCACGGCAAAGGCGACGTTAAAATAGAGAGCGGCATTCTCCACGCCCCCGATTACCGGGAAGATGGCGAGTACGATGGGTACCGCACCGCGTAGACCCACCCAGGAGATGAAGCCGATCTCGCGCCATCGAAAGCGGAAGAAGGGTTTAACCGTGACCAGCACGGCCAGCGGCCGCGCGACGAAGATCAGGACCAGTGCCACGAGCGAGGCCGGCAGCGCATATTCGAACAGGCCCGACGGATTGACCAGCAGGCCCAGAATCAGGAACAGGCCTATCTGGCTCAGCCAGGCCAGGCCGTCGTGGACGGGAAGAATGAAGTTGAGATGCCGGCCCGGCTGGTTGCCGATCATGAGTCCCACCAGGTAGATCGCCAGGAAGCCGCTCCCGCCGAGAAAACCGGTTGCACCGAAGACGCAGAAGCCCAGCCCCAACGCCAACAGGGAGTAGAGCCCGGGGGCGAGATCGAGCCAGCGCAGCAGCTTGGCGCTCAACCAGCCGCCACCCAGGCCAATCAGCATGGCGAGGCCGAACTGCAGCATCATGAACAGTGCGGTCGAGCCCGGCCCGCGAATGTCCCCGACCAGGAGCTCGACCAGCAGCAGGGTCAGGAAGATGGCCATGGGGTCGTTGGTACCCGATTCGATCTCGAGGGTGGCACTGACACGTTCGTTGAGGTTCACGCCGCGGCCGCTCAGCATCGAGAACACGGCGGCGGCATCGGTGGAGCCGACGATGGCACCCACCAGCAGCCCCTGTACCAGGGTGAGATCGAAAACCCACGTCGCGAACAGGCCCACCAGGCCGCTGGTGACGAAAACCCCCAGCGTGGCCAGCGACAAGGCGGGCTTGAAACTGACGCGGAAGGTCTTCAGCCGGGTACGCAAGCCACCGTCGAGCAGGATCATGGCCAGTGCCAGGTGCCCGATGAGGAAAGCCAGCGAATAGTCATCGAACTGGATGCCCAGCAATCCCTCCTCGCCTGCCAGCATCCCAAGGCCCAGGAAGACCAACAGCAACGGCAACCCCACCATCGACGATATGCGGCTGGCTACGACGCTGAGGGCAATCAGAAACCCGGAGAGCAGGAAAAGGGTGTTGATGGTGTCCATGCATGACCTCGAGCTGGAATGGCTCCATTATGCCACGTGAGACCATGACCTAGGCACTGTACGAAAAGTGCCTGCGCTTGCCCATACGGCGTTAAAAATCGGCTTAAAGTACTCATTTACACCGCGTAAACTCCGTCTTTTCGCCGATTTTTGCCTTGCCTGGCCTACGCTCGACGACTTTTCGCACAAGGCCTGGCAGAAAATGCCTGCGCTAGCCACGCTTGGCATGACGGCGATAAACTCCGGGTTGTCGAAACTTACCCTCTCCGCTGGAGATCGCCATCCATGGCCAAGCCTTACTTGAGTTTCTCGGCCCGCGCCTTGGCTGGCAGGATCATGACGTTGGTGCTGGTGCTGGTGCTGGTGCTGCCGACGCCGCTTTTCGCCGAATCCCAGGCGGATCCAGAGTTGCTCCCCGCGCCTCCGCAGCAACCCGATACGATGATCGAACTGCCGGTGCTGCCGCATGGTACCGAGGCCTTCGCACCTGGCGAAGCCTCGCCGGTACGTGAAGTTCCGCCGGTCACGGAAACGCCGGGGATCTTCGAACGCCTGCTACCGAGTGAGCCGCCTTCCGTCGGGGCCGAGGAGCGAAGCGAGCCACTGGAGGTGCCAACGATGGTCAGCGAGCCTGCCGAGCCCATCGCACCACCCCCTACGACCCGGCTGACCGTAACCCTTGACTGGTATCTCAACCCCCAGCATGCCGCCCTGCTGGTGGCTCGTGAGAAAGGCATGTTTGCGCGCCGGGGTCTTGATGTGTCGCTGGTCGTGCCGGCAGATCCGAGCGTGACGACCAAGCTGTTGACTGCCGGGCGAACCGATTTGGCGGTGGGACGACAGCCTCAACTACACTTGTTGGCTGACAAGGGGGCGCCACTGATACGTGTGGCGACCTTGGTCGCGACTCCCGTTTCCGCCCTGGTGCTGCGCGATGAATTCGTGAATGAGAAGCGCGAACTCTCGCTCGAGGGGCTGCGTATCGGTGTGACTGACATTGATGGGCGCGATGCCCTGCTGGCTAGCATGCTCACGGAGTTGCTGGGCTTGGCCAATGGCCAGGAACTGGTAGAGCTGCACGACATCAGCTATTCAGTACTCGATGCCATGCGTGAGCAGCGTGTCGACGGAGTGTTAGCCCATCATCGTTATCTCTTGCCTCGCCAGTTGGCCGACGAGGGTGTAATGACACGTATGCTGCCTGTCGAGCAGCATGGACTGCCATCTCACGACGGCCTCATCCTGATGGCCAATCGTGACCAGCTCAACGGCAAGCGCGATGTCGTACGCCGGCTGGTGCTGGCGTTGGAAGAGGCTGCGCTATGGATCGTCAACCAACCCCACGAAGCCTGGGCACTGCTGCAGGCGGCGGAACCTGCGCTTGCCGATCAGGCCAGCGAGGAAGCCTGGGGCGATGTCTTTCCCCGCCTGTCGCTTCAGCCCGCCGCAGTGGACCACGGGCGCTATCTACATTTCGAGCAGTTTCTCTTCGAGGCAGGCGTCACCGAAGCCGTTACGCCACTGGAGCGGCTCGCCATCGATCTCGGCACGGCTGCTCCCTGATGCCTTTCAGGCCTGCGCAGCGAGGAAGTCGTTGACCGCAGATTGGAATGCTTCGGGCTGTTCGGCATGCAGCCAGTGGCCTGCCTCTTCCAGGGTCACCAGACGCGCTTGAGGGAGGGCTTCGCGCAAGCCCGGCAAGGCCGAGTCAGGCACATAGTGCGAGCGGCCGCCACGCAGTACCAGGGTCGGGCCCTCGAAAGCCCCCTTTCCCGCTGGTGCCTGCATGATGTCGGTATAGCCGGCCTCGATCTGATCGAGGCCAAGACGCAATGTCAGTCCGCCGTTTTCACCCCGCTCCAGGTTAGTGGCCAGGAACAAGCGGGTGGCGCGCTCCTCGACATGCTCGGCAAGTAGCTCATCGGCTTCCCGGCGATTCCCGGGCCTGCCGCGCTCCAGGTTCCTGAGCCCTGCGAAGACGGCATCGTGGCCATGTCCGTAGGCCTGGGGGGCGATATCCGCCACGATCAGCGAAGCGACACGCTCCGGCGCCAGGCGCGCCAGACTGATGACGACCTTGCCTCCCATGGAATGTCCGAGCAGATGCGCCCGGTCGATGTGCAGGCGATCCAGCAGCGCCAGGAGATCCTCGGCCATCTCGCGATAGCTCATGCCGTCGGCATGCGGTGAGCGTCCGTGGTTGCGCAGGTCAACCGCGACCACACGACGCAGCGCCTGCCACTGCTTGACGTGCGAGCGCCAATTGTCGGCGCTGCCCAGCAGACCATGCACCACCACTAGGGGAGTGCCTTCCCCACCGGTGTCCTGATAATTGAGTTCGACAGTCATCCTTCCTCCGTTGCTTAGTGGTGGTCAGAGGCGTTGGGGTGCGAGATCCCGCTGCCCGGTGAGTTCTACCAGCCTGCGACTTAGCCAGGCCAGCAACAGGCCGTAGAGCGGCAGGAAGAACAGCAGGCTGATGGCGAGCTTGATCACGTAGTCCACGGCGGCGATCTCGACCCAGTGTGCCGCCATGAAAGGATCGGGGCTGCGATAGAACGCCATGGCGAAGAACGCTGCGGTATCGGCAAGGTTGCCCAGCACGGTGGAGACCGCCGGTGCAATCCACCAGGCCCGTAGGCTGCGCAGGCGGTCGAAGACCTGAACGTCGAGCAGTTGACCCAATACGTAGGCCATGAAGCTCGCCAGAGCGATACGGGCCACGAACAGGTTCCATTCGCCCAGTGCCTCGAAACCGGCAAAGCTCCCGCGTGGGAAAACCACCGAGACGACATACGAGATGAGCAGCGCAGGGAGCATTACCCGCATGATGATCGCGCGTGCCGGCTCCTTGCCAAATAGCCGCACCGTAAGGTCGGTGGCGAGAAAGATGAAGGGAAAGCTGAACGCTCCCCAGGTGGTATGGAACCCGAACAGGGTGAAAGGCAACTGGACGAGGTAGTTGCTGGCCGCAATCACGAGGATGTGGAACGACACCAGCAGCAACAGGCAGCGGCGCTGCTGCGCTTCCGACAGGACGAACATGTGTGAATCCTTTTTGACGGCCCCGATGTGGCCACGATGGTTGACGAGGGGTGAGGGAACCCTCGCCGACAGCCGATGCGATCGGTTGCCGGAATGAGGCGGGGATTATACGTGGGGCCAACGGCTTGGGCCAACCTTCATGGCACCCGGCAAGCACACATCGCGATGAAGAGAAGAACGCCCGGGCCGGACAGCGTGCCTTGCGCCGCCCCAGCAGGCGGCGCAGGCATGCGTGCGGAAGCCGTTCACGTCAGACTTGGCGGGCCTCGTGGGCGGAGCCGATGTCGCGCTCCTTCATGGCTTCGTGTACGTCTTGCAGGCTGGCTGGATCGTCGATGGTAGATGGCACGCCATACTCCTTGCCGTCGGCGATGTTGCGCAGCAGTTTGCGCAGGATCTTGCCGGAGCGTGTCTTGGGCAGTCGGTTGACCACCAGTACCTCCTTGAAGCAGGCGACGGGGCCGATCTTCTCTCTCACCAGAGCGATCAGTTCGTTCTCGAGAGTGAGTTCGTCGCCCTCGAAGCCATCCTTGGGGATGACCAAGCCAACCGGCACCTGCCCCTTGAGGGCATCGTGAATGCCGATCACGGCGCATTCGGCAATGGCCTTGTGGGCTCCGACCACCTCTTCCATCTCACCGGTAGAAAGGCGGTGGCCTGCCACGTTGATGACGTCATCGGTGCGTCCCATGATGAAGAGGTAGCCCTCCTCATCGAAGTAACCGCCATCACCGGTCAGGTAGTAGCCGGGGAAGGCTGCCATATAGGCACTCCTGAAGCGCTGCGGATCGCCCCATACCCCCACCAGACAACCTGGGGGCATGGGCTGCTTGATTACCACGCTGCCCTGCTCCATCGGCCTCGCGCGTTCGCCTTCTCGATCGAGGATCTGAACGTTGAAGCCCGGCACGGGCACGGTGGCGCTGCCGGCCTTGGTCGGCATTGGTTCGAGCCCCTGCAGGTTGGCGGCGATCGGCCAGCCGGTCTCGGTCTGCCACCAGTGGTCGATCACCGGTACCTCAAGGAGGTCGTCGAGCCAATGGAAGGTCGGAGGATCGAGCCGCTCGCCGGCGAGGTAAAGCGCCTTCAGGCAGGAGATGTCGTACTGCTGCAACAGCTTGCCGTCGGGATCCTCCTTCTTGATCGCGCGAAAGGCCGTCGGCGCAGTGAAGAAGCTCTTGACCCGGTACTGGCTGATCAGCCGCCAGAAGGCACCCGCGTCCGGTGTCTTCACCGGCTTGCCCTCATATATCACGCTGGTGCAGCCTCGCAGCAAGGGGGCATAGACGATATAGGAATGCCCCACCACCCAGCCAACGTCCGAGGCCGAGAAGAACACGTCGCCAGGCGCAACGTCGTAGATGGCTTCCATGGAATAGTGCAAGGCCACCGCATAGCCCGCGGTGTCACGAACCACTCCCTTGGGTTTGCCGGTCGTACCCGAAGTATACAACACGTAAAGGGGATCGCTGCCCTTGACCCGTACACAATCGGCCGGTGCGGCGTCCTTCATCAGTTCCGACCAGTCGTGATCGCGCGCACCCAGTAGCGCACGCTGCTGGTCGCGCTGCAGGAAGACGCAAGCGTCGGGCTTGTGCTCGCTCTGCTCGATCGCTGCGTCGATGTTCGGCTTGTAGGGGATCACCCGGTCGACTTCGATACCGCAGGAGGCGGCTACCACCACCTTGGGCCGGGCATCGTCGATTCGCACGGCCAGTTCATGTGGGGCGAAGCCGCCGAACACTACGGAGTGAACCGCCCCCAGCCGCGCACAGGCATACATGGCCACCAGCGCCTCAGGCACCATGGGCATGTAGATGACGACTCGATCACCCTTCCCCACGCCAAACCTCTGCAGAGCCCCGGCGAACAAGGCCACTTCATCGCGCATCTGGCGATAGGTCAGGGTGCGCTTGTCGCCGGTGACCGGTGAGTCCCAGTAAATGGCCGGCTGGTCGCCCCGCCCCTGCTCCACATGATGATCGAGGGCTGCATGACAAATGTTCGTTTCGCCATCGGTGTACCAACGTGCGTGTCCGTGCTCATCGTATTCGAGAATACGCTTGGGCGGTGTGAACCACGGGATTCGGCGTGCCTGATCGGCCCAGAAAGCTTCCGGCTGATCAATGGAGCGTTGGAATTCGGCTTTATAGGTTGTCATGTGATGCAGTCCGCAGCGAACAAACTTGATTGTTGACACTCTAGAGTCTTTTTTTGAAATTTCCTTCATACCATCGGCTAATTTGGCGATCTTGAAGAAAAAATGCGTTATATCAAGCTTTAATTGTCAACAACATGGGTAGGTGATGGTGGCGAGAAAACCCGTTAAGTTGATTCTTCGTTTGACAGCCGTGCTCTTACTATCAATGATGACTAAATCAGCAATGCCATGACTCAATTTGGACACTGCCGAACTCCATCGTCTGCGACGTGGGTTCACGTTTTCCTGTCGCAGGCCGAGGTAGCCGCCTGACGCCGCAAGCCCAGAGCCTGGACATTGTGCTCGGGCAGCAACACGGGGAGATCATCATGAGCACCTCGCATAACGCCGCATCCCGCTTGCTTCAAGCCGGCCACCCGGCCATTGATGAAGCCACTGCCTTGCTGAAGGCGCTGGCAAACGACAATCGACTGCGTATTCTCTGCTTGCTCGATGGCTCCGAACTGTCGGTGACCGAACTCAACCAGCGGCTGGCCCTGAGCCAATCGGCGCTGTCGCAACACTTGGCGATTCTGAGACGGGAGGGCCTGGTCTCGACACGCCGCGCTTCGCAAACCATTTACTATTCCCTCCAAGGGGAACAGGCGCGCCAGATGATCGACACGCTGGTGCGGTTGCAGGACGCGTGACAGGCCCCGGTGGGAAGTGCGGGCTCAGCGTTTTTCCCATCGGCTCGCATCGAGTCGTTCCAGCAATCGCTCGGCACCACCTTCGATGGATTCTCTGACTGCCACGCCTAGCCGTTTCCCGATCGGCTGGCGCGCCTCGAGACGCACGCTAACGACTCGCGCCTCGTTCATGCGTGCCACCAGATAGGCTTCGCTGGTGCCGAGGGCATCCACCAGCCCTCTATCGAGCGCATCGTGTCCATACCACACCTCCCCTGTTGCGACCGCTTCGATATCGAGTCCTGGGCGGCGCTGGGCTACGTGGCGCTTGAATAGCTCGTGAATGTGCTCGAGATCCGACTGGAATTTTTCACGTCCCTCCTCGGTGTTTTCGCCGAATACGGTCAGGGTCCGCTTGTACTCCCCTGCCGTGAGCAGTTCGACATCGATATCGTGGCGCTTGAGCAAGCGGTGCACGTTGGGCAGTTGGGCGACGACACCGATGGAGCCGAGAACGGCGAATGGTGCGGCTCGCAGATGGTCAGCGGCGCACGCCATCAGGTAGCCACCGCTGGCAGCGACCTTGTCCACGCATACCGTAGTGGTGAGACCCGCTTCGCGCAGTCGATCGACCTGCGCCGCACCAAGGCCGTAGGCGTGTACCAGACCGCCGGCTGACTCCAAGCGAATCACGACTTCGTCGCCCTCCGCCGCTGCCGCCGTCACGGCTGAGATCTCTTCGGCGAGCCGCCCTACCCCCGCGGCCTTGAGATCGCCATGGAAGTCCAGTACCCATACCGTGCCGCGAGATTCGTTTTCCTGCTTGCGGCCGGCACGGGAGCGGCTCTTGTCGTCACGCCGAAAGGCCTTGGCGAGACGCTTGCGTGCACTCGGCTCGCTGGCCGCCAAGGCCAGGCGACGGCGGCGGTACTCGAGGCGGCCGTTCAATTCCTCGACCCTGAGCCGAACTCGCTCCCCTGCCTCGTTCCTGACCTTGGCGATCACCAACACTACCGCCATGATCAGTAGCGTCAGGATCGACATCTGTACGACGAAACGCCCTATGTCCAACAGCCATTCATTCACGTCACCACTCCTTTTGTCGTCGGTTGCCTCATCCTGCCCCCGGGCGGTGTCGCTGACAACGGGGTTGATTGAAACGATCGTTTGAAATATTCTGGTGAACAGCTCCCAAGCTCTCCGAACATCAACGAAGGAAAGGCCCCCATGTCCACCTCGACCTTAGACAAACTGCAAGAGCGCTTCGACCCCCAGGCTGCCCAGGGCATGGACGACATCTTCCAGTTTCACTTCAGCGATAACGGCAGTCACTATCTGGTGGTGAAGGATGGCTCCCTGTCGATCGAGGAAGGCGAGCATGACGATCCATCCGTATCGCTCTCGATGAGCACCGATACGCTGAAGGGCATCATGACCGGCGAGGTCAATGGCATGACGGCCTTCATGACTGGCAAGCTGAAGGCCACTGGCAATGTGATGCTGGCCACCAAGCTGACGAGCCTGTTCCCGAATCGCTGAGCGACAGTCTCTCCAAATGAGACGGGCCGCCCAAGGGGCGGCCCGTCTCATTTCAGCCTGCCGGTTTGGCGGCACCGTTTGCCACTTCGGCAAGGTGGGTCTCGATCAGTGCCCGCGAGATGGAGTACGGGGGCGGCAATTGCGGCAGCCGGCTTGGCAGGAACCAAGCGGCATCAGCGATCTCGATACCGTCGATGCGTATGCGGCGACTTGCAGCTTCGGCAAAGAAGCCCAGCATCAGCGCGTGGGGAAAAGGCCAGGCCTGGCTACGGTAATAGCGAATCCGCCCTACGCTGACTCCCACTTCCTCGTATATCTCGCGGTGCACGGCCTCCTCGGCGGACTCGCCAGGCTCAATGAAGCCCGCCAGAGTGGAGTAGCGTCCAGGAGGAAAGCGTGGGCTGCGGGCCAGCAGCATGGCATCGCCATGGGTGACCAAGGTGATGATGCAGGGCGATATGCGGGGATAGTTACGATGTCCGCACTGCTCGCAGTGCATGGCGAACTCGGCGTCGAGTCGTGATGCGGGCGCCCCGCAACGGCCGCAGTAACGGTGGTCGCGCAACCAAGCCGCCACCTGCAAGGCAGTGGAGATCAATGGAAACCAGGACTCGGGAAGACGGGAAAGCCATTGGCGACCGTCATGCCAGTCTTCCCCTGCCTGCTCTTCCACCGATAGAGCGATCGGTTCGTCATGCCAGTAAGCCAGCGGCTGGACACTCTCCGGCCAAGGTTGCTCTGGCTGTAGCGGACTGTCATCGAGCCCGGGGGCGATTTTCCCGGCCGCGACCCGAATCAGTCGCCCATGGCTGGCTTCGAGTGGCAGCTCACGGCGCAGCATCCTGGCTCCCCGCAGGCTGATCCACCAGCGCATCCCAGTGGCAGCTTCCGGACGCCTGGCGAATCTGGTCGAGTTTGGCCCGATGCGCCGCGAGTTCGGCGTCGTTGGGCCGCAATACGCGAAGGCTGCCGGCGGCAAGCGACATGCGCCGTATCGATAGGCCGCTGGCCATGGCCTGGTTGTCGCTGCGCTCCTCGGCATCCAGTGACAATGCGGTCTGTCCACCTGTCATTGCCAGGTAGACGTCGGCCAGGATCTCGGCATCCAGCAAGGCGCCATGCAGGACACGGCGGCCGTTGTCTATCTCGTAGCGCTTGCACAGCGCATCGAGGTTGTTGCGCTGGCCTGGATGACGTTCGCGGGCCATTTGCAAGGTATCGAGGATACGACAGTGCTCGGCCACCGGTCCCAGGCGCGGCTCGCCGCGAGCCGCCAGCAGCAGATTGAACTCGTGGTCGATGAAGCCGACGTCAAAGGCGGCGTTGTGAATGACCAGCTCCGCACCGCGCACGAACTCCCAGAAGGCGTCGGCCACTTCGGCGAAAACCGGTTTGTCGACGAGGAACTCGTTGGTGATGCCATGCACCTCGATGGCCTCGGCCTCGACCTCGCGCTGGGGATTGATGTACTGGTGATAGGTGTTGCCCGTGAGGCGCCGATTGACGAGTTCGACGGCGCCGATTTCGATCAGGCGGTGCCCCTCACGGGGATCGATGCCGGTGGTTTCGGTATCCAGAACGATCTGACGCATGGTCTCTAGGGCTCAGGTTGGGTGGCTTGCGACTTGTTGCGTGTCCAGTGGGCATCGATGGCGGCGTTGGCCAGTGCATCGGCCCGCTCATTGCCGGGATGTCCGCTGTGTCCTTTGACCCAGTGCCAATGGATGCGATGGCGATGGGTCTCCTCGAGTAGCTCCCGCCATAGCTCGGCGTTCTTGACCGGCTGTCTGCTCGCTGTCTTCCAGTTGCGCTTCATCCAGCCGTGTATCCATTCGGTGATGCCCAGGCGCAGGTATTCGGAGTCGGTCCAAAGCTCCACCTCGCACGGCCGCTTCAGCGCGCGCAACGCCATGATCGCAGCCATCAGCTCCATGCGGTTGTTGGTGGTACCGGCCTCGAAGCCATTGAGGGTTTTTTCATGCCGGCCACTGATCATGACAGCGCCCCACCCCCCCGGCCCCGGATTACCGCGGCAGGCACCGTCGGTATAAATGGTCACACTGGGGAGCGGCTTGCCGTTGTCGCTGTCACTCAACTTCGGTGGTCCTTCTGCTCGGTTCCGGGGTGGGGCTGCCGACACGGGTGGCGTGGCCCAATGCACCGCCGCCCAGGGTGCCCTGAAGCCTCAGCCTGGGGCGCTGGCTCTGGGCAAGCCGGCTGCGGCGACGGGCGCGAATGATGTAGCTGTCGCCCAGCGGCACATTATGCCGTCGCCCCAGTGTCTCCAAGGCGGCATTGTTCGGCAGGCTGCCAGGCAGGTGAAAGCCGCAGTAGTCTACCCGCTCAACACGGAAGTCGACAAACGCAAGCCAATCGCCGAGCTTGCCGGGCGTGCGCCAGTGTCCCCGCCACGGCAGACGGTTGCGGCGCCCCGGCGAGAGGCGCGACAGTCCCGTTATGCCGAGCGGCATCCAACCGAGCACGATCAGGCAGCCATCGTCGGCAGTGACCCGAGCCGCTTCTTGCAGCAGCCGATGAGGTTCGGGGACGACCTCCAGCAAGTGATGCACGATGACCAGATGCAGACATTCATCGGGGAGTGCAAGCGCATCCAGGGGGCACACCAGGGAAGAAGCATGCTCGGACAGCTCGGCCGTAGGAGCCCAGCGCATGTTGTGCCGGATGGGGGACATGTCGGTAAGCGAAGGTCCCATGCCAAGCTCCAGGCTATGCCCTCCGTGCAGGCTCTCACAAATCGGCCCCAGACAGGCCCGCTCGGCTCGCCAGTGGGCCTGACCATCGTCAGTGGACCAGTAGCGGCGCCCCTCACGATACAGCCTTGCCAGGGCGAGCGCTTCATGCGGGTTTGACATTGCTGACCATTACCTCCATGATCACCGGTTTTGCGGGTCATTTTCGGCATTTTAGCCGTGCTCGCCTCTGCGGCCCTGTGGGCTACCCACTTTGGTCTGGTACCTCCGTGGTATTCCCCGGCATGCCGTTGAGTGTGAGAAACGGGCCGGCAAACGCCATCCACCCTGTCGGTTTACGACGCGTAGTTTACGACGCGACGAAGGACATGACGCCTATGCTGAGCGTGACACCGATTCCCGCTTTTAGCGACAACTATATCTGGCTCATGCGCCAGGATACGAGCCCCGATGCCTGTGTCGTGGATCCTGGCGACGCCGAGCCAGTCATCCGTGTCCTCGAGCAAGAGGGTCTCACACTCGGCAGCATTCTCGTCACTCACCATCATCACGATCATACCGGTGGTCTGCCCGAACTCATCGATCGCTACTCACCGCAAGTGATCGGCCCCGACAACCCGAACATTGCCGGCCTGACGGAGCGGGTTGGGCATGGCGACACCTGTCGGGTCATGGGGCGGCGCTTCGACGTCTATGAAGTTCCCGGCCACACCCTCGATCACATTGCCTTCTTTACCGCCGGCATACCACCGCTGCTGTTTTGCGGCGACAGCTTGTTCTCGGCAGGCTGCGGCCGCCTGTTCGAAGGCAGTCCCGAGCAGATGTACCGCTCACTGCAGACCCTGGCCGGATTGCCGGACGACACCCTGGTTTTCGCTGCTCATGAATACACTCTGGCCAACCTCAGGTTTGCCCAGGCAGCCGACCCGCATAACCAGGACGTTGCCGATGTTTTGGCCGAGGCCCAGCGTGCGCGCGATCTCGACCGCCCGACGCTGCCGAGCCACCTGGCTCGGGAAAAGCGCATCAATCCATTCCTGCGCTGCGGCGATCCCGATGTGCGTGCCACGGCATCGCAGCATGGCAACACGGATACCGAGCAGGCCACTTTCGCTACCTTGCGTGCCTGGAAAGACAGTTTCTGAGAATCGGCGCATCCCATGGGCAGCGTGAACGACACCTGCTCTGAAGGAGAACGTATGACTTATCGAACGACGCGGCAATGGACCTTGGTCCTTGCTGGAGGCATCGCTTTGATCGGTGCACTGACGGCAGCCAGTCCGGCTTTGCTGGCAAGCCCGCACTCCGGCGCCACGCCGCCAATGCCGACCCACCATTTCTGGGACGATCTGAATCTCGACTTCCTGCCCGGCGATGCCTGGGAGAGGCTGCGCGACAACCTGGCATGGCATGATCGGCGTCACGATTCCCGCGTTCAACAATGGATAGAACACTACCGTGCCAATCCCGATAACGTGGCGGAAATCATCGAGCGTGCCCGGCCTTGGATGGCCTGGATCACCGAGCAGGTAGAGTTGCGCGGGCTGCCCGGCGAAATCGGTTTGATCCCCTTCATCGAGAGTTCCTACGACCCGCAGGCCCGCAGCCATCGCGGTGCGGCCGGTCTGTGGCAGTTCATGCCCGGTACTGCGGATGCCCTGGGGCTGCGTCGCCTCAACGGTTACGATGCGCGCCTCGACGTCGTCGCGTCGACCCGCGCCGCGCTGGACTACATCGAGCTGCAGGCCGAGCAGTGGTACGACGGCGATATCGAGCTCTCCCTGGCGGCCTACAACGCCGGTGCGGGTACGGTGAACCGGGCGCGCCACACGGCGGCATCCCAGGGCGTCCCCGATAGCTACTGGCACCTGCAGTTGCCCAACGAAACGATGAACTACCTGCCCAAGCTCAATGCCATTGCCGCCATCATCGATAACCCCGAGGCCTACGGCGTGGCACTCCCCGAGATCGACGATACCCCCGCCTTCGCCAAGGTACCGGTCAATGCACCCATCAATCTGTCGCAACTGGCCAGTGTGGCCGGTGTCGATCGGGAAGAGCTCGTTGCCCTCAATCCCGGGCTGACCAATGGCAGCGCGAGCCCCGCCACGGTCGACACGGTACTGGTACCGATCGAGCAGGAGGAGGCTATTCTTGCCGAGCTGAGCTCACCGGCCTCCCGCTCGGCACCCGCCGCCGGCGAACGTTATCTGGTCCAGCGCGGCGATAGCCTTTCCGCAATTGCCAGCCGCCACGGCATCAGCGTGGCCGAACTCCGTCAGTACAACGGCTTGAGTGGTGACATCATTCAGATCGGCCAAGCACTCGACATCCCGCGGCGCAGCCTGGCAGCGCGTTGACGGCTCGGTCGGCCACCTCCCAAGACCGAGGTTTACAAGCGGCGGGCGGCCTGACACCTTATGTCGATAACGCTCGGGCTCCCGGGCCAGTTTCGATCAAGGATGTCATTGATGCGGTTCGTCTTGCGTACCACTCTCGTCTGCTGCCTGTCGTTCACCGGGTGGGCTCCCCTGTTCGCTGCCGAAGCGGATGAGGTGCCCACCGTTCATGGCCTGGCGCTCTACGATGCTCCGGCCCTGCCCGTAGGTTTCAGCCACTTCCCCTATGTCAATCCCGAGGCGCCCAAGGGCGGCAGCATGACCCAGTCCGCTGTGGGAAGCAGCTTCGATTCGACCAATCCTTTCATCATCCGTGGCACGCCGGCCATTGGCATCGGGCAGATCTACGATACCTTGCTGACCGAGAATGTCGACGAACCATTCAGCGTCTATGGCCTGCTGGCGGAAGGCATACGGCTGGATCCGGATCGCTTGTGGATCGAGTTCGATCTGCGTCCCGAGGCGCGTTTCCACGATGGCGAACCGCTGACGGCCGACGACGTGGTGTTCAGCTTCAACCTGCTGATGGAGGAAGGCAATCCCTTCTATCGCGGCTACTACGCCGACGTGGAGGACGTGGTTGCGCTCGACCGCCATACCGTACGCTTCGAATTCGCCTCCAACCATTCGCGTGAGTTGCCGTTGATCGTCGGTCAGTTGCCGATCCTGCCCAAGCACTACTGGGAGACGCGTGAGTTCGGCACGCCGACCCTGGCGCGTCACCCCGGCTCCGGCCCGTATCGCATCGCCAGTGTCGAACCGGGCCGTCGCATCGTCTATCAGCGCGACGAGGAGTATTGGGGCCGCGACCTGCCGGTCAACGTCGGCCGACATAACATCGACCGCTTGATCTACGACTATTACCGCGATCGCGACATTGCCTGGGAAGCCTTCAAGGCGGGCGTGCTGGACTATCGCATCGACGCCCGCGCGGCGACCTGGGCCATCGGTTACGACTTCCCCGCCTATCGTGACGGGCTGGTCAAGCGAATTACCGTCCCGGACGGCCAGCCTTCCCGCATGCAGGCCTTCGTGTTCAACCTGCGGCGTGAGAAGTTTCAGGACATACGGGTGCGTGAGGCGCTCAACCTGACGTTCGATTTCCCCTGGCTCAATGCCAATCTCTTCTACGATACCTACCACCCCACCAAGAGCTATTTCCAGAACTCCGAGATGGCGGCAGAGGGCCTACCGAGCGAAGCGGAAATCGAGCTGCTCGAACCGCATCGCGACGAACTGTCCGAGCGCGTATTCGACAGTGCCGTGCCCATCGACCATCCCGACGATCTGCGGGAGCGTCTGCGCCTGGCCTATGAGCTGCTGCTCGAGGCCGGCTATGAAGTGCGCGACGGCAGGCTGGTCGATGAGCGCGGGCGCCCGCTGACCATTGAGGTCATGCTCTTCGATAGCGGCATGGAGCGCGTCGTACAGCCGATGCTGCGCAACATGTCGCGGCTCGGCATCCAGGGGCGGTTGCGCATTGTCGATATCAACCAGTTTCTCAATCGCCTGCGCAGCTTCGACTTCGATATCATCGTCGGGCAGTTCCCCCAGTCCAATAATCCGGGCAACGAGCAGCGCGAGTTCTGGACCAGTGAGTTTGCCCAAACGCCCCAGAGCCGCAATCTGATGGGACTTGAGAGCCCTGCCGTGGATGACCTGGTGGAGCGCCTGATCCGGGCCGACAGTCGTGAGGAGCTCAACACCGCGACACGTGCGCTCGATCGAGTGCTGCTATGGAGCTTCATCACCATTCCCCAGTACCATTCCGGCGAGACACGGATCGCGGTATGGGACAAGTTCGACTACCCGGAACCTTTCCCCAAGTATGGCTTCGACCTCGAAGCCTGGTGGGTAGATACCACGCGCGAAGCCGAGATCAACCGGCGCCTGCGGCGCCGCTAGGCCAACAATGAATGCACGCAGACAACGAACGTACAAGGATGACCTGACGTGAGCCGCTACATCCTGCGCCGCCTGTTGCTGATGATTCCGACATTGATCGGCATCATGCTGCTCAATTTCGTCATCGTCCAGGCCGCTCCGGGCGGGCCGATCGACCAGATGCTGGCACGCTTCGAAGGCATGGATGCCATGGCCAGCACGCGTCTTGATGCCGGCGGTGGCGACGTGGTGGTGCAGGATGAATCGCGTGGCGCCAGGGGCATCGATCCTCGCTTCATCGAGCAGTTGGAGCAGCAGTTCGGTTTCGACAAGCCGGCCCACGTGCGCTTTCTGACCATGATGCGTGATTACGCGACCTTCGACTTCGGCAACAGCTTCTTCCGTGATCGGCCTGTGGTCGAATTGATGATCGAACGGCTGCCAGTCTCGATATCGCTGGGGTTGTGGACCACCCTGCTGGTCTATCTGATCTCGATTCCCCTGGGCATCCGCAAGGCGCTGCATCACGGCTCCCGTTTCGATGTCTGGACATCTGGGCTGGTCATCGTCGGCTATGCGATCCCCGGCTTTCTGTTCGCCATTCTGCTGATCGTGCTGTTCGCCGGCGGCAGCTACTGGGATCTGTTCCCCTTGCGTGGGCTAACCTCACCCGACTTCGACGAGCTGAGTGCCTGGGGCAAGGTCAAGGATTACTTCTGGCACATCACCCTGCCGGTCACGGCCATGACCATCGGCAGCTTCGCCACCTTGACCATGCTGACCAAGAACAGCTTTCTCGATGAGATCCACAAGCAGTACGTGCTCACTGCGCGCGCCAAGGGCGCGAGCGACAGCCGCACGCTCTATGGCCATGTATTCCGCAACGCCATGCTGATCATCATCGCGGGCCTTCCCGGTGCCCTGGTCACTATCTTCTTCACCGGCTCGCTGCTGATCGAGGTGATCTTTTCGCTCGAAGGGCTCGGGCTGCTCGGTTTTGAAGCAGTGATGCAACGCGACTACCCGGTAATCTTCGGCACGCTGTTTCTGTATACCTTGATCGGGTTGATCCTCAAGCTGGTTTCCGATCTCACATATGTGTGGGTGGATCCGCGCATCGATTTCGAGACACGGGAGTCCTGAGCCGATGACATACGCATCCAAGCTCTCCCCCATTGTGCAGCGCCGTATCAGCGTCTTCCGCAGCAACCGGCGCGCTCGAGTCTCACTGTGGGTCTTCCTCGCCCTGTTTGTGGTGAGCCTCGGCGCCGAGTTGATCGCCAACGACAAGCCCGTGCTCATGCGCTATGACGGGCAGTGGTACGTGCCACTGCTGGTCGACTACCCCGAGACGGAATTCGGCGGTTTCCTGCCGACCCGCGCCGATTATCATGACCCGTTCATTCGCGAGCAGATCGAAGCGCACGGCTGGGCCATCTGGCCGCTGATTCCCTTTTCCTATCAGACCCTGGACATGCAGATGATGCGGTCCTCTCCCTCGCCGCCCGATTCACGCCACTGGCTGGGCACGGATGACCAGGGACGCGACGTGCTGGCCCGGGTGATATACGGCTTCCGTCTCTCGGTGGCCTTCGCCCTGGTACTGACCGCCGGTTCGTTGGTCATGGGGGTAATCATCGGCGGCATCCAGGGCTATTTCGGCGGCAAGACGGACCTCATCGGGCAACGTCTCACCGAGATCTGGTCCGGGCTGCCTGTGCTGTTCCTACTGATCATTCTGGCAAGTTTCGTGCAACCGGGCTTTTGGTGGCTACTAGGGATCATGCTGCTGTTCTCCTGGCTTGGGCTGGTCGATGTGGTACGAGCGGAGTTCCTGCGTGCCCGCAACCTGGAATACGTGCGCGCAGCCAAGGCCATGGGCTTGCCCTCGCGGCTGATCATGTGGCGTCATGTGCTGCCCAATGCCATGGTGGCCACGCTGACCTTCATCCCCTTCCTGTTCACCGGCGCCATCACCACCCTGACGGCTCTTGATTTCCTCGGCTTCGGGCTGCCACCAGGTTCTCCCTCGCTGGGTGAACTGGTGGCCCAGGGCAAGAACAACCTGCATGCGCCATGGCTCGGTATCACTGCTTTCGTCAGTCTCTCGCTAATGCTTTCGTTGCTGGTCTTCATTGGCGAGGGCCTGCGCGACGCCTTCGACCCCCGGCACATCCAGCATGCCCCCAGCGCCACACCGTTGACCAGGACCCAGCCCAATGCCTGAGACCCATACTGAAACACTGCTGCGTCTCGACAAGCTGTCGATCGCCTTCGACGGCAAACCGGTGCTCAAGGAGCTGACCCTTGAGGTGCGCCGTGGCGAAACGCTGGCTTTGGTCGGCGAGTCCGGCTCCGGCAAGTCGGTTTCGGCACTGGGCGCCATGAACCTGCTGCCGAGCAATGCCCTGGTTCAGGGAGGACGTTGGCTTGGCGATACGGACCTGACCAAGCTTCGGCCGCGGGATTGGCAAGCGCTACGCGGTGGCCGTGTCGGTTTCGTGTTTCAGGAGCCGATGACGTCGCTCAACCCGCTACACACCGTAGCCAAGCAGATCGGCGAGACGCTTCGCTTGCATCAGGGAATTTCGGGGCGCGAAGCGCGGGAGCGAACCCGCAAACTGCTCGAGCAGGTGAAGCTGCCGCGTGCCGAGGAGCTGCTCGATGCCTGGCCGCACCAGCTGTCCGGCGGCCAGCGCCAGCGAGTCATGATCGCCATGGCCATCGCCAACGATCCCGAGCTGCTGATCGCCGACGAGCCCACCACGGCGCTGGATGTCACCGTGCAGCAGGAAATCCTCGCCCTGCTCGCTGAACTACGCGATCGTCATGGCATGGGGATGCTGTTCATTACCCACGACCTCAATCTGGTACGACGCCATGCGGACCGGGTCTGTGTTCTATACGGTGGCCGCGAACAGGAGACCGGCCCGGTTGGCGAGGTCTTTGTTTCGCCGCGCAGCGCCTATACCCGTACGCTGCTGGATGCCGAGCCGCGTGGGCGGCCGGTGCCCGTGACGTCATCCAAACGTCTGCTCGAGGCACGAGGCATTACGGTGAGTTTTCAACGTCCCAAGCGCCTCTTTGCCAAGCGACCTCCCGCCTTCGAAGCCGTGAAGCCGATCGACCTGCACCTGGCGCCTGGCGAGACGCTCGGCATCGTTGGTGAATCCGGCTCCGGCAAGACCACCTTGGCCATGGCCCTGTTGCGCCTGGTGGAAAGTCGCGGCGAAATAGAACTCGACGGCGAGCGGCTCGACCAGCTCACCGGAAATGCGCTGCGTAAGCGTCGTCGGCGCATTCAGGTGGTCTTTCAGGATCCCTATGGCTCGTTGTCGCCACGCATGCCGGTCTCCGACATCATCAGCGAAGGACTCAGGTTCCATTACCCTGCCCTCACCGAAGAGCAGGTGGCGAAGCGCGTGCGCGCGGCTATCCAGGAAGTCGGGTTGCCTGCTGACTGCGCTTCACGCTATCCGCATGAATTTTCCGGTGGGCAGCGCCAACGTATCGCCGTGGCGCGCGCCTTGATACTGGAGCCAGCGCTTGTCGTGCTCGACGAACCCACTTCAGCGCTGGATCGTACCGTGCAGAAGCAACTCGTCGAACTGCTGCGCAATCTCCAGGCTCGGCGAGGATTGAGCTTCCTCTTCATCAGCCATGACCTTGCGGTGGTACGGGCCATGGCACACCGGATCCTGGTACTAAAGGACGGCGCCTTGGTTGAGCAAGGTGAATGCCAGGCCCTGTTAGCGGAGCCTGACAATGAATATACACGTGCCTTGGTGAAAGCGGCGGGACTGAATCCAGAGCTCTTGTGAAAACAGTTACAAGGCTGGTAGACGATGATCCAAAAGAAAGATAACGGTATAATACTTCTCTAAGGATTCGAAGGCGAACTGTAACCACTCCCGACTTATACTACATCGTTGCCTGCGAAAACTGGAAACGTTATTCATGCGCTGCCTCGCCCATTCATCGTGGCTTTTCGCACTATTGCTGCTGGTGTCGTTGTTATTTCCAACCAGCTTGCAGGCGTCCCCTTCTCCGCTGGATCTCACCGAGGGTTGGGAATACCGCTGGGGCGATTCGCCGCGATTTGCCGACGATACTCCGGCATGGCTCGTCGAGGAGGCACCCAATGGCGCCTGGCAGGCCATCGGCTTCCCCTCCAACCCACCCGCACGTAATGGAAACCGTTACGTTTGGTTCCGAATCACCCTGCCCGCAGGCGAATGGCGCGATCCGGTACTTTACATCTTCAGTATCGACCTACTGGCTCAAGTGTTTCTGGATACTGAACTGATCTATCAGCACGGCAGTTTCGATGCAGATGAAGAAGGCCGCTTCGTCGGCTGGCCCTGGCATATGATCAGCCTGCCCGAAGACTACGCCGGCCGCCAGCTCGCTTTCCGGGTCTACTCCAATTACACCGATATTGGCTTATGGGGCGAAGTCCGGCTAATGGATCGCCCCGATGTCCTCAGCATGATCCTGAGCCGATCGGCAGCCGACCTGGTAATTGCCGCCTTCTGCCTCTTACTCGCCTTACTGGCGGGCGTCTTTGCGCTGATTCAACAGCATAGGCAGAGTTTCGCCGGCATCGGTCTCTTCTCGCTCGCCTCCGGCATCATGGTGCTTGCCGAAACTCAGGCCAGCCAGCTGCTGCTGGCCAAGCCGCTGCTATGGAGCTATTTGGCCGCAGCCGGCTACTATGCCCTTCCCGTCGGCATAGGACTACTGCTCGAGCCTTGGTTCAAGGCACGGCATTCACTGTGGATCCGTCGCCTCTGGCAACTGCATCTAGGCTATCTGGTATTCGCTCTGGGGCTAGCCCTCTCGGGAGTTGTCAACCTTTCGACAACTTTCCCGGTCTACGACGTCCTATTGGTTGTCAGCCTGCCCACGCTGTTCCTCTTCGTCTCGCTGCAACTGAGGCAGCTCAGCGGTGAGCAGCAACTGGTGATCGCCGCCTATGGCGTGCTCGCTCTGTTGCTGCTGTTCGACATGGCAGTGGCTCACGGTTTTCTCCCGTGGCGACTCATTCCGGTCAGTCTCGGTGCCCTGATCTTCAGTCTCGCCATCGTGGCAATATCGCTGCGTCACTATGCCCGCACCCAGCGCGAACTGGTCAAGCTCAACCAACACCTGGAGCTACAGGTCACGGAACGAACCCATGCGTTGCAGGACATGGTCGAGAAATTCAGAGCCTTCTCCTACCAAGACCCGCTGACGGGACTGAAGAACCGTCGCCACTTCGATGAGATCTTCGCTCACGAAGCGGCCATTGCCCGACGCGGTGCAACGCTGACCCTGGTCATGCTCGATATCGATCACTTCAAGCACTTCAACGACCTACACGGCCACGAGGCAGGCGATGCAGTACTGGTGGCAACAGGCCAACTGATCGGCGAGCACTTCCGAGAGGCCGATGTCGTCTGTCGCCTGGGCGGAGAAGAGTTCGTCGTAGTCATGCCAGGCGCAAGCGCGGAGCAGGCCTGTGAAGCAGTGGAAAGGCTATTGCGCACGATGCGCCAACGGCGCTTCCAGCATGGAGAAGCATCGCTCGGCCGGGTGAGTTTGTCCTGCGGCGTCGCCAGCTATCCTGAGCATACCGATGACCCTCTCGACCTGATTCGCTTGGCCGACCTGGCTCTCTATCGTGCCAAACACTGTGGTCGCGATCGCAGCGAAACCTACGAATCCTCAGCCTGAGTCAGACGAAGGCAGCCACTTCGGCCTCGCTCAGTTCACGCCATTCGCCCGGACGAAGCGAACCCAACGTCAACGGGCCAATCGAAATCCGTTCCAGGGCAGTGACCCGATTGCCTAGCGCGGCGAACATGCGCTTGACCTGGTGGTAGCGCCCCTCGTAGAGAGTCAGTTCAGCCTCGCAAGGGCCAAGCATGGCGAGCTGGGCCGGCAGCGTGGGCTTCTCCTCACCCTCGAGCAGAATTCCTTCCTCGAAGCGCCTGACGGCCTCATCCAGCGCGCCACTCACTAACGGTTCGGCCAGTACGGCGCGGTAGACCTTGGCGCAACGCCTGCGCGGTGAAGTAACCCGATGCGACCATTGGCCATCGTCGGTCAACAGCACCAGTCCGGTGGTATCGACATCGAGCCGGCCCACCGTCTGCAGGCGTTCGGCTTTGGGTAGATCGATGAGATCCACTGCGCGCGGATAGAGACCGCGTCGCGCGCTGCACTCCACGTCGGCTGGCTTGTTGAGCATTACGTAGCGCAATCCAACCAATTCCAGCGTTTGGCCGGCCCATTCGATCCGATCCTCATCACTCACCTGGGTAGTTGGCTGCTTCACCACGACACCGTTGATGCTGACTTCGCCGCGCTGAAGCGCTTTCTTGGCCAGGCTACGGGTCAGATCGGTAGTTTCCGCCAGGAAGCGGTCCAGGCGCATCAGAACCCCACTCCGTCGGCCAGCATGAAATGATCGGCATCACGCCAGGCGGGAAACTTCTCACGGAACGCGTCGAGTTCGGCGCGGGAAAGCGTGGCGGTCTTGGTGAAGGCGGTATCGTGCGGTTCGTCGATGAGCGCCTCGCCCTTGAAGTCGACCAGCATGGAATCGCCGGAATAACGCATGCCATTGGCGTCCTCGCCGACACGATTGACGCCAATGACCGGACACAGGTTCTCGATCGCCCGCGCCTGCAGCAAGATGCGCCAAGGGTGGCGCCGCGGCGCCGGCCAATTGGCCACGCACAGCAGGGCGTCGTACTCGAAATGCTCACCGGGTTCGGGGCACTGACGTAGCCACACCGGGAAACGCAAGTCATAGCAAACGCTAAGCAGAATGCGGAATCCCTTGAGCGTCACGATCACCCGGTCGTGGCCCATGGAGTAGCGCTCGTGCTCGCCGGCCATGCGGAACAAATGACGCTTGTCGTAGCAAACATGGCTGCCGTCCGGGCGAGCCCAGACCAGACGGTTGTAATAATGGCCATCCTCGACGATCGCCACACTGCCTGTTAACACGCAATTGCGTTTGATCGCTTGGTCGCTCAGCCATGCAACGGCACGGCTCTGCTCCATGGGCTCGGCCATTTCACGGGAGTTCATGGTAAAGCCCGTGGCGAACATTTCGGGCAGCACGATGAGATCGGTCTCGTTGCCACCGAGTTCCCCAAGCTGCTCTTCCAGCATACGGCAATTGGCCTCGGGATCTTCCCAGCGCAGGTCGCACTGAACCAAGGTCGTACGTAAATCACTCATGGTGGTTCCCTTGCGGTGTCATCTATCGCGTCAGCCTAACTCAGGCCAGTTACGACGTCAGCCCGGGCCGGGCTTTATCGGGAGCGATGCTTATAGAGCATAGAGATGATTCCAATAGGCTGCTAAGTTATAGCTTTTCTCATGTCAGAGTAACCAGCATGCCCCTGCTGCTCTCGAACGATCGCGAAGCCACCCGCGGTGTCGGCTTCGGTCTTGTCGCCTACATCATGTGGGGCTGTTTCCCGCTGTTCTTTGCCCTGTTCGAGGGCGTTCCTGCCTTCGAGGTGCTGATTCACCGTATCATCTGGTCGTGCCTGTTCCTGGTAGGACTGGTCACGCTGCTCAAGCGCTGGGGGCCCATCCGCAAGGCACTCGGCGAACCTCGTCGCCTGGGGCGGGTGCTCGGCTGTGCCCTGCTGATCGCCATCAACTGGGGGCTCTATATCTATGCGGTGGAAAGCCGGCAGGTCTTTCAGGCCAGCCTGGGCTACTTTCTCACCCCGTTGGTCAACGTTGCGCTGGGCATGCTGGTACTGCGTGAGGCGATGGCTGGGCTGCAGCGTGTCGCCGTCGTGCTGGCGGGCATCGCCATAGCCATTCAACTGATCCTGCTGGGCGAGCTGCCATGGATCAGCCTGACCCTAGCGCTGAGCTTCGGCACCTACGGCCTGCTGCGCAAGCAGGTGCCCCTCGATGGCCTCTCGGGACTGTTCGTGGAAACCCTGCTGTTGCTGCCGCTGGGGTTGACGGCACTCGCCTGGCTCAGCGCCAACGAACTCTCCCATTTCCTGACCGAGCCTCGCATCACGTTGCTACTGATAGCAAGCGGCATCATTACTGCCCTGCCCTTGCTGGCCTTCGCTGGTGCCGCCCGGCGCCTGCGACTCGCCACGCTGGGCTTTCTGATGTATCTCAATCCCACCATTCAGTTCTTCATCGCCTTGCTGGTGTTCCGCGAGTCGCTTGCGCTGGTCCAGCTCGCCACTTTCCTGCTGATCTGGGCCAGCCTGGCACTCTACTCCTGGTCGGCCTGGAACGGCCGTCCGCGCTCCCCCCTGGTACCGGCCGGTACGCTTCAGGAGGGAAAGCGGATCTGACTTCTAAGGGGGCAAGCCCCGCTCAGGCGGTTTCCGGCTTGTAGCCGACCCGGAAGCCGCCCCAGTGCTTGCCGCCCACGTAGATCGGCACGGAGAGATCATGCATGACCTCGCCGGTATCGCGCTTGTAGGTCTGTAGCAGCAGCGGTTGCTCATGGCTCCCGCAGCGTTGACCGGTGGGGTCCTCGTAGATGCGGCGGTTGCGGCAGAACTTGAGATCGTGCTCGTAATCGCCCGTCGGCGGGCGGCTGGATGCGACGTTATGGGTGGGGATATAGCCGCAGCGATCAATACCGATGGCGTAGGCCACTCCCAGGCGCTCGAGCAACGGTTCCTGGATCGGCGGGAAATGCTCGTCGGTAAAGCCGACGAAACCGGTTTCGTACTGCTGCGGGTTGGTACCGGGAATCGGCGTGTACTGGGCGTGGAAGAGAGTCCCTTCATCGAGTTCGCCGCGCTTGATGGCGCTGTCGAGCAGCGCACTAATCTTGGCCGCGGCCTGGCGCGCCGCTTCGAAGACCTGCTGGTGACGTCCTTCGAGCCGCTGCTGGGCGAGAGCCGCGTCCACCGCTTCAGCGCCTGCCATCAAGGCCCGCGCCTGGCTTGCAAGACCATGCATGTCACGGTTGCCCTGCTCGGCATCCTCCTCCAGCGTACCCAGGGTACCGGCAACCCTCTGGGAGTGCCGGTTGGTGTCCTCCATGGCCTCGGCGATGGAGCGAATCTCTCCCTCCACCTGGTCGAAATGGCCAGTCATCTCGGTGAGCTGTTCACCTACCTTGCTCATTTCCTTGGCCCGGTCGCCCACTCGCTGCATCAGGTGGCCGATGGTGTCGACCACACGATGGCTGCTGTCGCCGATGTCACCCACCAGAGCCTCGACGTTGCGAGTGGCATCGGCAGTGCGGCCGGCAAGCTGACGCACCTCGCCGGCTACGACGGCAAAGCCACGTCCATGTTCACCGGCCCGAGCCGCCTCGATCGACGCATTGAGCGATAGCAGATTGGTCTGCTCGGCGATCTCTTCGATCAACGCGGTAACGTGACGCACGCTATCCGCTTTCTGGCTCAGCATGTTGAGCAACTCGAGCGCCTCCTCGGAGCGCTCTGCCAGTGTCTGCATCTCCTCTATGACCTGTCCGAGCGATTCTCGGCTGACATGACTGGCATCACGCGAGCGGCTGGCCAGCGAGGCCACGTTGGCGGCACTGGCGGCCACCTGCTCGATCGCCGAAGTGATCGCCGCCATGCTCGACGAGGCTTCACGAACGGTCTGCTCCTGACGCTCCAGCCGCTGATCCATCCTGTCGGCGTGGTGCGAGACCTCAGCGGAGGCAATAGCCGTGGTGCTGGCCTGACGAATCAGTCCATGCGCCATACGGCGCAGCGAGAGATAATCGCGCGTGACCGGCAGCCAAGCCTGGAGGCGTCCCTCGGCAAGCCCACTCGCATCGGCTCGATACACGGCCACCATGCCGCTCAAGGCCATCATCACGCCGGCTACCAGCCCCAGCCCGGGACCCGCAAAGGCCGGCCAGCCTACCCCGTTCTGATGAGAAAGGAAGAAACCACCGGCAAGCGCGACCGAGGCCAGTAGAAGCATCAGGATCCGCATGGCGTCTCGTCTCTTTGTTATTGGAGAATGTCGAGAGATTAACGCCATGCCAACGATATTCGCATCACCACTTTGGCCTGACAGACGAAAGCACGACTCAAGTCGGTGGTATGCCGACCCGATACCCCCTGTGGCTGGTAAATTGCAACTGGCAAAACGACCGGGATAGGGCGGGCCGCCCCAGTCAGGAGCGGCTGTTGTCTTCAGGCCTGGCTCGCAGCGAGTGCCTGGTCGAGATCGGCAATGATGTCATCGACATGCTCGATGCCGATGGAGAGCCGTACCATGTCGGGCGTCACGCCGGCAGCCGCCAGTTCCTCGTCGTTGAGCTGACGATGGGTGGTCGAAGCCGGGATCGATGAGCAAGTCTTGGCATCACCGATATTGACCAGGCGCAGGATCATGCCCAGCGCATCGTAGAAGCGTGCCCCCGCCTCGCGCCCGCCTTGAATGCCGAAGCTGAGGATGCCCGAGGCGTGACCGTTCATGTAGCGATGGGCAAGCTCGTGGTCCTTGTGGCTGGGCAGGCCGGCATACTGCACCCAGCTCACCGCCGGGTGATTCTCCAGGTACTCGGCCACCTTGAGTGCATTGGCACAGATCCGCTCGATACGAAGCGACAGCGTCTCCAGCCCCTGCAGCAGGTTCCATGCCGCCTGCGCCGAGAGCGCTGCTCCGGTATTACGCAGCGGCACCACCCTGGCACGCGCGATGAAAGCCGCTTCGCCCACGTCACGGGTATAGTGCACCCCATGATAGGAAACGTCCGGTTCGTTGAGCAGCGGGAAGCGCTGCGGGTAATCGGCCCAGGGGAACTTACCCGAATCGACGATCACACCACCGACCGTGGTGCCATGCCCGCCGATGTACTTGGTGGCGGAGTGGATGACGATATCGGCGCCCTGCTCGATGGGCCGCCACAGGAAAGGCGTGGGGACGGTATTGTCGACGATCACGGGAACGCCATGGCGATGGGCGACCTCGACCAGGCGGGCCATGTCGATTACGCTACCCGAAGGATTGCCCACGCTCTCGCAGAATACCGCCTTGGTACGCGCATCGATCAGCGACTCGATGCCGCCAATGTCGTCCTTGTCGGCAAAGCGCACCTCGATACCCTGGCGCGGCAAGGTATGGGCAAACAGGTTGTAGGTGCCACCATATAGCTCGCTGATCGAGACGATGTTGTCGCCGGCCTCGGCGATGGTCTGAATCGCGTAGGTGATCGCCGCCATGCCCGATGCCACCGCCAACCCGGCGATGCCCCCCTCCAGCGCCGCGATACGCTGCTCCAGCACCGCGCAGGTGGGATTCATGATGCGCGAATAGATGTTGCCCTCGACCTTGAGATCGAACAGGTCGGCGGCATGCTGGGCACTGTCGAATGAAAATGAGGTGGTCTGATGGATAGGCACGGCCACGGCGTGCTGGTCGTTGGGCGCATAGCCATGGTGCAAAGCGATAGTTTCGGGCTTCATGACGTGTCCTATGAGGTCGAAGAAACATTCGGTTTATATCACTCGATGCTAACCAAGACTCAACCCATCCACCAATATCGTTTAGTCTGGTCGTTCCTACTCCCTGATACGAAGAGACGGGATGCTCAAGCGCTATCTGCCGATTCTCACTTGGTTGCCCCACTACAATCGTCGCCTGGGAGGGGCCGACATCCTGGCTGGTCTGATCGTCACCGTGATGGTGATTCCTCAGTCGTTGGCGTATGCCGTGCTGGCCGGGCTGCCGGCGGTGGTGGGCCTCTATGCCAGCCTATTGCCTGCCATCGCCTATGCCCTCCTGGGCACCAGCCGGACCCTGGCGGTGGGACCAGTGGCCATCATCGCGCTGATGACAGGGGCAGCACTGTCGGGCGTCGCACTGCCCGGCACGCCCGAGTATGTGGAGGCGGCACTGGTCCTTTCCCTGCTCTCGGGCCTCATCCTGCTGCTGATGGGGCTGCTGCGCATGGGCTTCGTGGCCAACTTCCTCAGCCACCCTGTCATCGCCGGCTTTCTCACTGCCTCGGGCATCCTCATTGCTGCCAGCCAGGTAGGCTACCTGGTCGGCGTCGGGCTCGACGCCCGCGACCTGCTGCCTAGGCTGATGCAACTGGTACGGAGACTTCCCGACGCTCACCTGGAGACGCTGGCTATCGGTATCGGCAGCCTGCTGTTTCTGCTGCTGCTGCGTCAGTATGGGAGGCCGACCCTGCGCCGCATTGGTCTCTCCCAGCCCTTGGCCGACCTACTCACTCGGGCAGGGCCCGTCTTCGCCGTAGTGGCGACCACGCTGGTTACCTGGCATTACGAGCTGGCCGCCGCCGGTGTCGCGGTCATCGGTGATATCCCCCAGGGCTTACCACCGCTTACCCTACCCGGCTTCGACGCCACCCTATGGCAGGCGCTACTGGTGCCGGCGCTGCTGATCAGCGTGGTGGGTTTCGTTGAGTCGGTTTCCATGGGCCAGATGTTGGCCGCACGCCGGCGCGAACGCATCTCGCCCAACCAGGAATTGGTCGGCCTAGGCGGCGCCAATGTCGTTGCCGCCTTGTCCGCAGGCATGCCGGTATCTGGCGGACTGACGCGCACGGTGATCAATTACGACGCCGGAGCACAGACTCCGCTTGCCGGGCTGTTCGCCGCGCTCGGCATCGGCGCGGTGGCACTGTTTCTCACCCCTGCGCTCCACCACCTTCCCATTGCCACCTTAGCAGCCACAATCACCGTGTCGATCATTACCCTGATCGACATTTCCATGATCCGCCAAACTTGGCGCTACTCGCGCAGCGATTTCTCGGCCATGGCAATCACCATCCTGCTGACCCTGGTCGAAGGCGTCGAGACCGGTATCATCAGTGGCGTTGCGCTCTCCATCGGCCTGTTCCTCTACCGCACCAGTCGCCCCCATAGCGCACTGGTCGGGCGTATTCCCGACACCGAACATTTCCGCAACATCGAACGACACGAAACCGAGAGCGCCAACCACCTGGCACTGCTGCGCATCGACGAAAGCCTTTATTTCGCTAATGCCCGCTACCTGGAGGATACCGTCTACGACTTGGTGGCCACACGACCGGAGCTGGAACACGTGGTGCTGATCTGCTCGGCGGTGAACTTGATCGATGCCTCAGCATTGGAGAGCCTGGATGCCATCAACGCCCGCCTCCGGGATTCCCGCGTCACCCTGCACCTGGCCGAGGTAAAGGGGCCGGTGATGGACCGCCTGAAGCGCAGCAACTTTCTCGACGACATGACCGGGCGCGTGTTCCTCAGCAGCTACGCCGCCTGGCGAGAACTCTCGCGCCCTCCCGCATGACACCGCAGACGACGGCGAGCAGTGATGCGAGTTCTGCGGCTGAACTTGCCTAGACCTTTGGTTGCACAAACCCTTTTCAGCTTCAGCTAAACCATGCCAAGCCCTTAGTTTTCTTGGCCGCTGCTCCCTCCCTGAGGAGACATTCCGCCTAGCGGAAAAGCCTATAGCGTCTCATCCGCAAGCATGCGTTGACACTGTCGCGGCGCCTTTCTAGTATCGATTGCAGTTTCGGAATCAAATACCGCATAGCAAAACAAGAACCGATACAGGAGACTCCCATGCGCCAGCTGTCCCAATCCCGCGCGCTTATCGCCCTTCCGCTTTCGCTGCTCTCCGCCGGCGTGACCCAGGCCGCCGAGGTCGAGCTGCCGCACACCATGGCCTGGACCGCCTACGGCACCAACTCCAGCGGCTATGCCCAAGCCGTGGCCATCGGCAACATGCTGCAGAACCATTACGGCACCTCGGTGCGCATCCTGCCCGGCGACAACGACGTTTCGCGCATGACGCCGCTCAAGCAGGGCCGCGTCGACCTGTGCGCCTGCGGTATCGCCAGCTACTACGGGGCCGAGGGCGTAATGATGTTCGCCCACCCCGACTGGGGCCCCCAGCCCATCCGGCTGCTCACGACTTCCACCGCCTCCTTCGGCCTGTCTCTGGCGGTGGCCGGCGACCTCGGCGTCGCGACCCCGGCCGACCTGGCCGGCAAGCGTATCGCCTATATTCGTGGTGACGACGCCCTCAACAAGGGCACCGAGGCCTACCTGGCCTTCGGCGGGCTGACCTGGGATGATGTCGAGCGTGTCGATTACCCCGGCTATGCACGCTCCTTCGACGGCATCATCGCCGGCGATGTCGACGCTTCTTTCACCACCACCGTGACGCCGCCCGCCCAGCAGCTCGCCAGCAGCCCCCGCGGCGTCAGCTGGCCGGTGCTCGACCCTGACGATGCCGAGGGTTGGGAACGCATGCTGGCGGTGGCGCCCTACTTCCAGCCCCATGAGGTCACCGCCGGGGCCGGTGACGTCAGCACCGACAACCCCGTACCCAGCGCCAGCTACCCCTATCCTATTGTGGTAGCCAACCAGGACCTCGATGACAACATTGCCTACGGCCTGATCAGGGCGCTGCAAGACAACTACGACGACTACAAGGATGCCGCGCCCGGAGCGATGGGCTATGCCCTGGAGTACCAGGACCTGACCTGGGTGCTGCCGTTCCACGACGCCGTGGTCGAGTACTACAAGGAGATTGGCGAATGGACCGATGACATGCAGGCGCACCAGGACTCGCTGGTCGAGCGCCAGTCATTGTTGCTTGAGGCCTGGAACGCCTTCATCGAAGACGCTCCCTCCGACGAAGAGGAGTTCCGCGATGCCTGGATGCAGGCACGTGCCACGGCCTTGCGCGAGTCCGGCTTCGAACCAGTCTTCGAATGACCGCGCCATCAGCGATTGATTTCGGGGCGGCTATGCCGCCCTTTGCCGCCTCACGGATGCTGCCATGACCACCGCTAATATCCCCCCCGAGTCGCCACGCCAGCTCAAGGAAAAGGTCACCCATGTCCGCCCGCTGCCCACCGCCCTGCGCTGGATCCCCGGCGCGGTGACGGTCGTACTGATGGCCATGACGTTGGACTACTTGTTCAACCTGGGCTGGCTGCGCTTCGTGACCGGACTGGAGACGCAGTTCTACTACGCCGTGGTGGCCCTGCTGCTGCCGCTGGTCTATCTGCTGTGGCCGATCCTGCCTTCGCGGCAACACCTCCCGGTGCCGTGGTATGACTATCTGCTCAGCGCAGCCACCCTGGTCGTCGGTAGCTACTTCGTCTATCACGCCGAATCGATCCTCGAGCGCGGCTGGGCCTTTGCCGCCCCCGATACGGCCATTCTGGCCAGCTATGCCTGGTGGCTGTTGATCGTCGAGGCCGCCCGGCGTGCCGGCGGCTGGCCGATTGCCATGATCGTGGCGACGTTCTCGCTCTACCCGCTGGTGGCCGATATCGTGCCCGGGCCGATCCAGGCGTTTCCTTCCACCCTGGAGGAGACCGCCATGTACCACACCATGAGCACCGAAAGCATCATGGGCGTACCGCTGCAGGCCTTCGCTGGTCTGGTCATCGGCTTCCTCGTCTTTGGCGTGGTATTACAGAAGAGTGGCGGCGGCAAGTTCTTCATCGACCTGGCCTTCGCCCTGCTGGGCCACGTGCGCGGCGGCCCAGCCAAGGTGTCGATCTTCTCCAGTGGGCTGATGGGCTCAATGAGCGGCAGCGTGATCAGCAACGTGCTGACCACCGGCGTGCTGTCGATTCCCGCCATGCGCCGCATCGGCATGGGCCGTTCGTTCGCGGGCGGCGTCGAGGCCTGCGCCTCCACCGGTGGCGTGCTGATGCCACCGGTCATGGGCGCCACCGCCTTCGTCATGGCCATGTTCCTCGACGTGCCCTATGCCGCCGTGGCCCTGGCGGCGGTGATCCCCTCGATCCTCTATTTCCTCGGCCTGTTCATCCAGATCGATGCCTATGCGGCGCGCCACGACATCAAAGGCTTGCCTGCCGTAGAACTGCCCTCGGTCGTGCAGACCCTCAAGGAAGGTTGGTACTTCATCTTCGTCTTCGCCCTGCTGGTGTGGATGCTGCTGGTGATGCAGCGCGAGGCCGTGGCGCCTTTCTATGCCACCGCGCTGCTGCTGGTGCTCAACCAGTTCTCGCGTCGCAACCGCTGGGGGCTGCGCGAACTGGGCGAATCGCTCTCTTCGGCGGCCAAGCTGTTCGCCGAGTTGATCGCGATCCTGGCCGGCGTCGGCATGCTGGTCGGTGCACTGTCAATGACCGGACTCTCCGGCACCATCGCCAACGACTTCATCCATATCGCCGGCGGCAGCGTGCCGCTACTGTTGATCATGGGCGCCCTGACCAGCTTCGTCCTCGGTATCGGCATGACCGTCACCGCGGCTTATATCTTTCTCGCCGTGGCGCTGGCGCCGGCGCTGATCCAGGGTGGCGGGCTCGATCCCATGGCGGTACACATGTTCATCCTCTATTGGGGCATGCTCAGCTTCATCACCCCGCCGGTGGCGCTGGGCGCCTTCGCCGCTGCCACCGTGGCCGGTGCCCGCCCCATGGCCACGGGCCTGCAGGCCATGCGCCTGGGCAGCGTGATCTATTTCATTCCCTTCCTGTTCGTGCTCAACCCCGCCTTGATCATGCAGGGGGAGGTATCGCAAATCGGTCTGGTCTTCATTCAGGCCGTGATCGGCATCGTGCTGTTCGCCTCCGCCATGCAGGGTTACCTGATCGGCGTGGGCCGGCTCGGTATCGGCGTCCTGCATGAGATCCCGGCCCGCGGACTGGTGCTGGTGGCCGGCCTGCTGTTCGCCCTGCCCGGCGGCGGCATGGTGCCGCTCAGCCAGATCGAACTGGTGGGTAGTGCGATGGCCGCCCTGCTGCCTGCCATGCTTCTGGCACGCTGGAGCCAGCGCCACGCAGGACCGCATGCGGCGAAGATGGCGCATCCCATCGATTCTTGAGGTTGCGTGCATGTACCATTCATTCAAACCGATGCCTTATACAGGGAGCCATACAGCATGACGTCCCCCGTCGCCTACCAGCGCCACGATGAGATTGGCGTGATCACCATCGACAATCCGCCTGTCAATGCCCTGGGCCAGGCCGTGCGCCAGGGGTTGATGGAAGCCGTCAGCCAGGGTAACGATGACCCACAGGTTAAGGTACTGGTGCTGGTCGCCCGTGGCCGCACCTTCATTGCCGGAGCCGACATCCGCGAATTCGGCAAGCCACCGCAGGCGCCCGTTCTGCCGGAGGTGATCGCCCATCTCGAGGCCAGCGTCAAGCCTATCGTCGCCGTGCTGCACGGTACGGCGCTGGGCGGTGGACTCGAGGTCGCGCTGGGCTGCCAACTGCGTGTGGCACTGCCTGGGACCCAGGTGGGGCTACCCGAGGTCAAGCTGGGGCTGCTGCCCGGCGCCGGCGGAACCCAGCGGCTGCCGCGCCTGGCCGGCATCGAGGCGGCACTAGATCTGATCACCAGCGGGCGCTTCGCCGCTGCCGACGAGGCGCGGTCCCTGGGTATCGTCGATGCCGTGCTCGCTTTCGACGACCCGCTGAAGGCAGGCCTGGCCGCCGCCCGTGAAATCGCCGACGGCACCTGTACGCCGCGAATCACCGGCGAGCTGCCGCCGCCGGCCGCCGTCCCCAAGGCGATCGCGCGCTACCGCGCCAAGCTGGAAGCCGAAGTACCCGAGCTCTTCTCGCCCTTCCGTTGCATCGAGGCGATCGCTGCCAGCTGCGAGGGCAGCCTGGCCGAAGGCCTGCGCCGCGAGCGCGAGCTGTTTCTTGCCTGCATGGAGTCGCCCCAGCGCGCCGGCCTGATCCACGCCTTCTTCGCTGCCCGTGCGCCACACAAGGTGCCAGAAGCAAGCGAGGCCCCCGCCCTGACACGCCTGGCCCTGCTCGGCGAGCATCCCCTGTTCGACAAGCTCAAGGGTAAGGCTGAGCGGGCTGGTATCGAACTCAGCGAGCGGGCCGACGATGTCACCCAGGCCTGCCTCATCGCTGCCGGAGCCGACGCGGCCTGTCCGACCCACGGCCTGCGTATCGCCCTGCTTGACGTGGCAGCGGCGCACGACCTCGGCAGCGTCGACGCCGACCTAGCGCTGATCGTACCTGCCGAGGGCAGCCTGGCCGAGCTGGTAACGCTGCGCGCCGATGCGACCCAGCAGCAGACCGTGGCCAATCTGCTCAAGAACCTTCGCCAGGGAGTAGCGGTCAGCCGCCAGGGCAGCCTGCTCGCCACCCTGGCAAAGGCGGCACGAGACGACGAGACCAACCCGCACGTCGCCATGGAAGCAGCCAGCCTGATGCTGGCCGAACGCGGCTGGGCCTACCGCACCAGCGATATCGACCTGCTCGCCATTGAGGCGTTGGGCTACCCGCGCCACTTGGGCGGCCCCCATCGCCAGGCCCGCTTGGCAAGGGAAGAGCAGCACGGCTGAAGGCAACACAAGTCATTACCAGGCCGCGAGCAGGAACCAACCGGCCAGCAGCGGAATGCAGGCGAGCAGGAAGCGCCCATTCCAGCAATAGCCGATGCGGCTCGATGCGATTCCGGTGAAGCGCGACAGGATCAGCATCGAGGCCGTCATCGGCGATGACATCATCGCCAGCGCCCAGCCCACCATCAGCGATGCTCCGAGCAGTGCCGGCGGCAACCCTTCAATGGGCAGCGTCGGCACCAGTCCCACCAGCAGCGTCACGGTGACGATGGGGTTGATACCGACCTGGGCCAGCCCCATCACCAACAGCATGGCCAGCACGGCGTTGGCCGCCCCCAGCGGCTGCATGGCGACCATCAATGGCCCAAGGCTCTCCACCGGCACCAGCGCTACGCACAGGTGCCCAAGGTAGCCTGCCGCCCCCAGCACCACGACCTCGTTGGCACTCGGTGCCAGCAGCCATGGCAACTGGCGATGCAAGCTGGCCAGCGCCGCCGGCACGCCCAGCATGCCAAGCCGGCGACGCTGCCAGGCGAGCCAGGTGATCGCAGCGAGTGGCGCGCCCATCAACACGGCGATGGGCAGCCGCACCTGCAGCGCCCAGGCCAGCAAAAACACCAGTGAGACGACACCCAACAGCAGCAGGCAGAACTGCCCCAACGGCGCCGCCGAGGGGGCCGGGCCGACGACATGAGCGGGATGCGGGCCGGTGACATGATCGACGCCCCACCCCACCAGGAAGATGAGCAACGCAGCGCCGATCACATAGGGAGCGAGGTCGAGCCAGCGCAGCTCGGGCAAATTGGAGAGTACCACCGCCACGCCGATACCCATGGGCGAGATCAGCGGGGCCAGCGAGAAGCCGCGCAGCAGGGCCAGCATCATCCGTCGCTGGCGTACCTGCCGCACCCAGGCGCGGCCCTGGGCCGCCGCCAGGGTATTGCTCTTCTCGATCATGCCGGCGAACAGGTTGAGTACGCCGATATTGAGAATGATGCCGAACAGCGCCGAGCCGGCCGAGAGGATCGGGTAGCGCCGTCCCGGCGGTTGCAGTAGCATCGCCTCGCCGCAGCGGCGCACCAGACGTGAGCGATAAGCGGGCAAACGCAGCAGGCTGAGCGCCACCACGAAGGTGGCAAAGAAAGCGAAACGGCCGGCTGCCTCGAACAGCAGTCTGCCGGGAGCCTCGCTGCGCCATAGAACGACCACGCTCAGTGCGGCAGCCGCTGCGAGCAGCCAGCGCGCCATGGACGACAGATGCCGGATCACGCCGGCCAGATAAAGGACCAGCGCCAATACTGCCGTGCCCTGCAGCCAGGCGCTGGTGAATACCAGGTGGCCGAGGGTCGTCAGGGTCACCAACACCAGCAGGCTGACATGCAGCCGAACCGGTGCTTCCATCAATGGACTCATGCCTCCCCGCGGTTGGCCAGCTCGCGCAGATGCCCCTTGAGGATCTTGCCGCTGGCGGTGGCTGGCAGCGCGTCCATCAGTACCAGCCGCGTCGGCCGCTTGTAGGGTGCCAGGCGCTCGGCAATGAAGGCCTTGAGCCCCTCTTCGTCAACCCTGGCACCGGGTTCGCACTGGATGAAGGCGACCACCTCCTCGTTGCCCTCCACTTGGCGTCCGATCACGGCCGACAGGGTCACGTCGGGGTGTTCATTGATCACCGCCTCGACGTCGGGCGGATAGATGTTGAAGCCGGAGCGGATGATCAGTTCCTTGCTGCGACCGACGATGTAGAGCTGATCGTCGTCATCAAAGCGGGCGATATCGCCGGTATTGAGCCAGCCGTCCTCGGTCAGGCAGGCACGGGTAGCCGCCGGCTGGCGGAAGTAGCCCTTCATCACGTTGGGACCGCGCACCCACAGCTCGCCGGCGCCGGCATGATCGGGTTCGTCCTCACCGGCATCGCCCAGCGGCTCGAGGCGATACTCCTGCAGCGGCAGCACGCGCCCCACGGTGTTGCTGTCGAAGCTATCGTCGATGCGGGTCTGGCTGATGGTCGGACTCGCCTCGGTGAGGCCGTAGCCGTTGTGCAGCGTGAGCCCGAACAGCGCCTGCACCCGGCGCTTGAGGTCGCCGTCAAGCGGCGAACCGCCGGCAGAGATATAGCGCAGCGCAGGGACCACGAGCGAGCGCCCCTCGCGACGCAGCGTCTCGAGCATGCGCGCGAACATGGCCGGCACGCCCTGCAGCACGGTGATGCGCTCCTGTTCCAGGGCCGCCAGCATGGCGGGGGCATCGAAGCGCGGCACGCAGTAGAGACAGGCACCGTTGTAGAGCGAGCCCATGCACACTGACGACAGGCCGAACACGTGGGACATCGGCAGCACGCCGTAGACCCGCTCGCCTTCGCACAGGTGGCGCATGCCACCGGAGAGCGCAGCGATGTAGAGAATGCCGCGATGCGTGAGCATCACGCCCTTGGGCGTGCCGGTGGTCCCCGAGGTGTAGATCATCGCTGCGACCTGGTCGGCGCCATCGGCCGCGACCGGCTCCGGTTCGACCTCGGCCAGCGGTGACAGCCCGAGCCGGCCCAGCGAGGGGTGCGCGAATGCTTCGGCGCCGTGCCTCCGGCCATGGGCCTCGGCATCGGGAGACGCCTCGCTGGTATAGAAGATCCGCCGTGGCTGGCAGTTGTTGCGAATGGCATCGATCTCCTGGCCTGAGAGCCGCGAGTTGACGATGGCCACCCAGACATCACGCTCGCTCGCCGCCAGCAACAGCACGACCAGCGCCCGACAGTTCTCGCTCACGGTCATGATGCGATCGCCGGGACGAATGCTCAGCGTATCGAGCCACTCGGCGGCGGCGCGTATTTCGCGTCCCAGCTCGACATAGCGCCAGCGCACCTCGCCGTCGACCAGCGCCGGCTGGTCGCTCAAACGCTCGGCATTCTCCAGCACGCGGGTACTCAAGCGCTCGGGCAGCTCGGCCACCAGCTCGCTCGCCAGGCGACCGAAGATCACCTCATCGGGCGCCTGGCGGGGCACCGAGAGAGGTTGGCGCTCAGTTGCGAGAGCCCCCCGCTCGCTATCGAGCGCCATCAGGTCACCTCCCGTACCATGTTGCGTGCGATCACCATCTGCTGAATCTGGGTCGTGCCTTCGTAGATGCGAAACAGGCGTACATCGCGATAGAAGCGCTCCACCGCATACTCGGCCATGTAGCCGGAGCCACCGTGGACCTGCACCGCGCGATCGGCCACCCGGCCCACCATCTCAGCGCAGAACAACTTGCAGCACGACGCCAGGGTGGAGACGTTCTCGCCGGCGTCCTTGCGCCGGGCCGCATCTAGCACCATGGTGCGGCCGGCATAGGCCTCGGTCTTGCTGTCGGCGAGCATCGCCTGCACCAGCTGGTGCTCGGCCAGCGGCACGCCGAACTGCTTGCGTTCGATAGCGTAGTTCAGCGACTCCTCGACGAGGCGTTCGGCCACACCCACGCACACCGCCGAAATGTGCAGGCGCCCGCGGTCGAGCACCTTCATCGCCGTCTTGAAGCCCTGGCCCTCGCGGCCGCCGATGATATTCTCGGCCGGCACCCGGCAGTCCTCGAAGATGATGTCGCAGGTGTGCGCCCCTTTCTGGCCCATCTTGTTGTCGGCCGGCCCGCGCTTGAGCCCTGGCGTGTCGCCCTCGACGATGAAGGCAGTGATACCTCCGGCGCCCTTGTTGCTCGGATCGGTCCGTGCCATTACGGTGAAGACGTCGGCCTCGGGGCCATTGGTGATGAAGCGCTTGGTGCCGTTGAGCACGTAGTGGTCGCCATCGCGTATCGCGGTGGTCCGCAGACTCGCCGCGTCGGAGCCGGAGTCGGGCTCGGTGAGACAGAAGGCACTGAGCAGTTCGCCGGTGGCCAGGCGCGGCACGTACTTCGCCTTCTGTTCCGGGGTGCCGTCGATCAGGATCCCCTGGGCGCCGATGCCGTTGTTGGTACCGAACACCGAGCGGAAGGCTGGCGAGGTCTTGCCGAGCTCCATCGCCACCAGCGCCTCCTCCTCCATGGTCAGCTCCAGGCCGCCGTACTCCTCGGGGATCGATAGGCCGAACAGGCCGACCTCCTTCATCTCCTCGAGCAGTTCCTGCGGCACCGCATCCTCTTCCGCCAGGCGCACCTCGTTGGGAATCAGGCGCTCGCGCACGAAGCGGGAAATGGTATCGATGAGCTGATCGAGCAGTTCGGGGTCACGAATCATGGCATGTCCTCACGCAGGTGGCGGCTGGCTGTCAGACACTGTGGTTAAGAGCTACGGAATGACCAAGAGTAACGGAGCCCTTGAAATGACAGGCCTTTTCTGACTCAATTTCGCATAGCAGAATGAAAAACCGCATTAAGTTGTCAGGCAATGTTGCATAGCCTAGGATGGCAGTCAATATACGGAATGGCATTCCGTCTGGCGAAACAAGCCCCCGTTACAACCTATATAAAGAGGACAGACTCATGCCGAACGACACGCCAACCCCTTCTTTCCAGACGTTGGGTATCGTCGGTACCGGTGCCATGGGGCGTGGCATTGCCCAGATCGCCGCCCAGGCCGGGCTGACCGTCTATCTCCACGATCTGCGCGAAGGCGCCGTCGCCGAAGCGCGAGATTTCATCGGCGGCATGTGGTCACGCGGCGTGCAGAAACAGCGCCTCAGCGAAACCGAGGCCGAGCGCTATCGGGCCAGCCTGAGAGAAGCGGCGACACTGGCCGACCTGGCCGGCTGCGATATCGTGGTAGAAGCCATCGTCGAGAAGCTCGACGCCAAGCAGGCACTTTTCACCGAGCTCGAGGGCATCCTGAGCGACCAGGCGGTACTGGCCACCAATACCTCTTCGCTGTCGGTGACCGCCATTGCTGCGGCCTGCCGCCGGCCCGAGCGCGTCATTGGATTTCACTTCTTCAACCCGGTACCGCTGATGACGATCGTCGAAGTGATCCCGGGGCTGCGCACCGACGCCGAAGTGACCGAGCGGGTCGAGGCACTGGGCCAGGCCATGGGACACTTCACCGCCCGAGCGACCGATACTCCCGGCTTCCTGGTCAATCACGCCGGACGCGCCTTCGGCACCGAGGCGCTGCGCATCCTTGACGAAAGCGTCGCCGACCACGCCACCATCGACCGCATCCTGGTGGACCAGGGCGGTTTCCGCATGGGGCCGTTCACCCTGCTCGATCTTACCGGGCTCGACATCTCCCACGCGGTGATGGAATCGATCTACCACCAGTACTACGAAGAGCCGCGCTTCCGCCCCTCGCCGCTGACCCGCCAGCGGCTGACGGCCGGCCTGCTCGGGCGCAAGAGCGGCGAAGGCTTCTACCGCTATGTGGAAGGCAAGCCGCAGCTGCCCGCTGAACCGCCGCTGCCCCAGGCGGAGCCGCGCCCGGTATGGATCGGCGCCGAGGAAGACGAGGCCCTCCGACAGCTCAGCGAGCTGGTAACCGCGGCGGGTTGGCCGCTGGAGAGCAGTGCGGTCCCCTCGGCCGAGGCGCTCTGCCTGGTCGCCCCGCTGGGTGAGGATGCCACCGCCTGCGCCCTCCGGCTGGGACTCGCCCCAGAGCGCTGCGTGGCAGTGGACCTGCTGGCCGGCCTCGAACGACGTCGCACTCTGATGACCACGCCGGCCACCCAGGCGGAGTACCGCGATGCCGCGATAGTCCTGCTCGGCCACGACGGCACGCCCGTCAGCGCCATCGGCGACAGCAACGGCTTCGTACTGCAGCGGGTGGCAGCATGCATCGTCAACGTGGCCAGCGAAATCGCCCAGCAGGGCGTGGCCGAGCCGCAGACCATCGATCGTGCCGTGGAGCTCGGCCTGGGCTATCCCCGCGGACCTCTCGCCATGGGCGACCATTACGGCAGCCGCCGCATCCTCACCATTCTCGACAACCTGTTGGCCGCCACCGGCGACCCACGCTACCGCGCGAGCCTGTGGCTGCGCCGTCGCGCCACCCTTGGCCTGTCGCTGACCGCAATCTGATGCCGTGAAAGGAGCTTTGCCATGCGAGACGCCTATATCTTCGACGGTTTGCGCACGCCTTTCGGCCGCCATGGCGGCAGTCTCGCCGCGGTGCGCCCCGACGATCTGCTCGGCCAGGTGCTCAAGGCGCTGGTCGAGCGCAACGCCTTCGCCGCCGAGTCCTTCGAAGAGGTACTCGCCGGGTGCACCAACCAAGCCGGTGAAGACTCGCGCAACGTGGCGCGCCACGCGGGACTGCTGGCCGGGTTGCCGGTCGAGGTGGCGGCGCAGACGGTCAACCGGCTGTGCGGCAGCGGGCTCGCTGCGGTGATCGACGCTGCCCGAGCCACCCGCCTCGGTGAAGGCGAGCTGTTCCTGGCCGGGGGGGTGGAGTCGATGTCCCGTGCGCCCTACGTACTGGGTAAGGCGGAGTCGCCCTTCGCCCGCAACCAGCCGCTTTACGATACCGTGATCGGCTCGCGCTTTCCCAACCCCTGGATCGCCCGCGAGCACGGCAGCCACAGCATGCCGGAGACCGCCGACAACGTGGCCCACGACCTCGACATCGGTCGCGAGGCGAGCGACGCCTTCGCCGCCCGCTCACAGGCGCGCTACGCCAAGGCCCAGGCCGATGGTTTCTACGACGAGGAGCTTCTCGCCGTCGAGGTGCCCCAAGGGCGCAAGCAGCCGCCGCTGACGGTGAACCGCGATGAGCATCCGCGTCCGGGCACCGACGCCGACAAGCTGACCCGGCTGGGGCCGCTGTTCGAAGGCGGCGTAGTCACTGCGGGGAACGCTTCCGGCCTCAACGACGGCGCCGCAGCGCTGATCGTCGGCAGCCAGACCGCCGGGGAACGCGCCGGCGTCGCCCCCCGGGCGCGTATCGTGGCCAGCGCCGTGGCCGGGGTGCCTCCCAGAGTGATGGGCCTGGGGCCGGTGCCGGCCAGCCACAAGGCCCTGTCACGAGCCGGCCTCTTCCTTGAGCAGATGGATGTGATCGAGATCAACGAGGCGTTCGCCGTGCAGGTGCTGGGCTGTATCAAGCAGTTGGGCATCGCCGCCGAGGACGAGCGGCTCAATGCCAACGGCGGCGCCATCGCCATCGGCCATCCGCTCGGCGCTTCCGGCGCGCGGCTGGCACTGACGGCGCTGCGCCAGTTGGAGGCCAAGGGCGGCCGCTATGCCCTGGTCACCATGTGCATCGGGGTCGGCCAGGGTATCGCTTGCATCATCGAGCGCCTGGACGCCTGACGGCACCGTTGCCCCGGGCCGGCGTCGCCAACGGACTCGGCCGGGGCGATATGCGATACTTCGCCAAACGATCTCGCGACAGGGAACCCGCCATGAACAAGCCTGCACCGCTGGAAGACGACCAGACCGTACCGGCCAAGGATCGCAACTTCGTCACTGCCCTGGCTCGCGGCCTGGAGCTGCTGCGCGCCTTCGGCACCGGCGAGGAGTACCTGGGCAACGCCGAACTCTCCAGCCGTACCGGCATACCCCGACCGACCGTCTCGCGCCTGACCTACACCCTGACCCAGCTCGGCTACCTGCGTCATAACACCCGGCTGGAGAAATATCGCTTGGGTCCCGGGATTCTGGCACTGGGCTACCGTTTCTTGGCCAACCAGGGAATTCGCGAGATCGCCCGCCCCTTCATGCAGCAGTTCGCCGAAGCCACGGACTGCAACGTCAGCCTGGGGGCGGCCGACAAGACCGACATGGTCTACATCGAGAGCTGCCATGGCAGCGGTCCGTTGATCGTGCGGCTCGACGTAGGCTCGCGGCTGCCGATGGCGACTACGGCGATCGGCCGCGCCTGGCTCTGCGGCCTGCCGGAAGCGCGCCGTGAGGCGATCCTGGCAGAACTTGCCAGAGAGCACGGCAGCGATTGGCCCACGCTCGAAAAAGGTATCAGGCGCAGCCAGGAGGAGTACGCCCGCTACGGTTTCTGCCTCTCTGAAGGCGACTGGCAGTCGCAGATCAGCGCCGTGGCCACGCCGCTGATCCTCGAGGACGGTGCCGAAGTGATGGCGATCAACTGCGGCGGTGCCGCCCACCGCCTGAGTCATTCGGTCATGGTCGACAACCTGGGCCCGCGACTCAAGGAAGTGGCCAGGCGCGTCCTCGGTGAGTTGCAGCATGGCAGTCGCAGGTAGGCCACGACCGAGGCTCCCGCTTGCTGTCGCCTAACGGCGTATGACGATATAGTGATGGCGAGATGCCCCATTTTCAGGGAGAGAGGGACGACTCACCATGCCCGACACCGCTTCCCGTCCCGGCAGGCTGGAGCAGGATGCCCTTCGTCTGAGAGTCATCGGCGACTGGACGCTGCCGCACTATGCCAGACTGCGTGACGCCGTGGCCGGGGTCCACGCCGAGTCGGTAGACCTGGAGCGCCTCGGCGAGCTCGACACCTCCGGTGCCGCCCTGCTGGTCGACCTGCTGGGCCCCGATACCGTACGCGACGTCGCCCAGTGGGCACCGAACCTGCCAGCCGAGCGCCAGGCGCTGCTGAGAGCGGTAGCCGACGCCTCCCGCACTCCCCTGTCCGCGCCGCTTGGGCCTGACAAGGGCCTGTTGGCAGCCTTGGCCGCGCTGGGGCAAATCGTCGAACAACTCGCCCGCCAACAGCTGCAGCTCATCGCCTTCATCGGCCTGACGCTCAGTACGCTGTTAGCCACGCTGGCCACACCCAGGCGCTGGCGGATCACCTCGCTGGTGGCACACGTCCAGCAGACCGGGCTCAACGCCATTCCCATCGTCGCCCTGCTTACTTTTCTTGTCGGTGCGGTGGTGGCGTTCCTCGGCGCCACGGTGCTGCGCGAGTTCGGCGCTACTATCTACACGGTCAATCTGGTGACCTATTCCTTCCTGCGCGAATTCGGCGTGCTGCTCGCGGCCATCCTGTTGGCGGGCCGCACTGCCAGTGCCTTCACCGCCCAGATCGGCTCGATGAAGGCCAATGAGGAGATCGACGCACTACGCGCCCAAGGGCTCGATCCCATCGAGCTGCTGGTACTGCCACGAGTGCTGGCGATGACGATCAGCCTGCCGATCCTGGCCCTGATCGGCATGCTCAGCGGCATGCTGGGCGGCGCACTAGTATGTGCCCTGGCGCTCGACATTCCTCCCAACCAATTCCTCGCCATCCTGCAGCGCGACATCCCGCTACGGCACTTTCTAGTCGGCATGATCAAGGCCCCGCTATTTGCCTTCCTCGTCGCCGTGATCGGCTGCCTGGAAGGCTTCAAGGCCAAGGCCAGCGCCCAGTCGGTGGGTGAACACACCACCTCCAGTGTGGTGCAGTCGATCTTCATGGTAATCCTGCTCGATGCGCTGGCCGCACTGTTCTTCATGGAGATGGGCTGGTGAATCAGAGGGGCGAGGCTATCGTCGAGATCCGTGGGCTGGTCAACCGCTTTGGGCAGCATGTGGTGCATGACGGCCTGGATCTGGACATTCGCCGCGGCGAGATACTCGGCGTAGTGGGCGGCTCCGGCACCGGGAAGTCGGTACTGCTGCGCAGTATCGTCGGCCTCAAGCGGCCCGACGGCGGCACCATCCGCGTCTTTGGCGAGGAACTGCAGCGCCTGCCTTCCGCCCAGCGGGCCCGGGTCGAGCGCCGCTTCGGCGTGCTGTTCCAGCGCGGCGCCCTGTTCTCCTCGCTCAATCTACAGGAAAACGTTGCCCTGCCGCTGATCGAACATGCCGGACTGTCGCAGGCCGATGCCGAGCGTCTCGCCCGGGTCAAGCTGGCATTGGCCGGGCTGCCGCCAGGCGCTGCTCGCCTCAACCCGGCGGAGCTCTCCGGCGGCATGATCAAGCGCGCCGCACTCGCCCGCGCCCTGGCCCTCGACCCCGAGGTGCTGTTTCTCGATGAGCCCACCGCCGGCCTCGACCCGATCGGTGCCGCCGCTTTCGACCGCCTGCTCCTGACGCTGCGCGATGCCCTGGGCTTCAGCGTCTTTCTGGTCACGCACGATCTCGATACGCTGTACTCGAGCTGCGACCGGGTGGCTGTCATTGCCAACAAGCGCATTCTGGTCGCCGATTCGCTGCCAGTGGTGGAGGATACCGACGATCCCTGGATACGCGACTATTTCCACGGCCCAAGGGGCCGAGCCGCCAGCCAGGCGGCACGACACCATTCGTCACCCAACGGGGAGGAACGCTGATGGAGACCCGCGCGCACCATGTCGTGATCGGCTTGTTCGTCGTGCTGGCGGCTGTCGGCGGCCTCCTGTTCGCACTTTGGCTCAACCAGAGCACACGCGACCAGGCCTATACCCAATACGAGGTGCTCTTCAACCACGGCGTCAGCGGCCTCTCGGAAGGCAACGCCGTGGAGTACAGCGGCGTGCGGGTCGGCGACGTGGTCAGCCTGCGCCTTGATCCCGCCGATCCTCGCAACGTCCTGGCCCTCATACGCGTGCAGAGCCAGGTTCCCATTCGCCAGAACACTCGCGCACGGCTCGCCCTGGCCAACATCACCGGGAGCATGTCCATCCAACTGCAGGGAGGAGCGCCGGAAAGTCCGCTTCTGATCACCCGCGGCGACACGCCGCCGCGCATCACCGCCGACCAATCACCGCTCAGCGCCATGCTCAGCGATAGCGAGGAACTGCTGGGTAACGTCAACCGCGTGCTGACGAGGCTGGAGGAGGTACTGTCGGAGGAGAACGTAGCCAGCATCGAACGGACGCTGGCCAACCTGGAGCGCACCACGGCGCAGTTCGCGGCCCTTGGCGACGCTCCGGGACAGTTGGCCGAACGCATGCTCGAGGTGTCCGAGGAAGCCGCACGCACCCTCGCCGAAGTTCGCGCCCTGGCCGGTCGTACGGGTGGCTTGGTCCAAGGTCAGGCAGAGGAAGTACTGGGCAATGCCCGCCAGATCACCAGCAGCCTGGCCCGCACGGCCCAGAGCCTGGAGACATTGCTTGACGACAACCAGGGCGCGCTGGAGAGTGGCCTGCGTGGTGTCCAGGGGCTGGGGCCTGCCACACTCGAGTTGCGCAATACCCTTTCCTCACTCAATCGGCTGGTACGTCGCCTGGAGGAGAATCCGCGCGACTTCCTGCTGGGGCGCGATCGCGTCGAGGAGTTCACGCCATGACCCAGCGTGCCCTGCCGCTCCTGGCCATCGTGATGGCGTTCGCCCTGCCCGGTTGCAACCTGGTACCGGAGCGCACGCCCGTCACCCTCTACGAGCTACCCGCCCAGGCTCTCGATCCCGCCCCGCATGGCAGCGCACAGCGTGAGACTGCCCTGCGCCTGGCCACACCGGATGCCAGCGGGCTGCTGGATGGCACGCGAATCCTTGTCGTGCCCACGCCCAATCAGCCGCAGGCCTATGCCGGCGCACGCTGGGCCGACACCATGCCGCAGCTCATCCGCAACCGCTTGCTCGACGCCTTTCAGGACGATGGCCGCATCCCGAGCCTGGTCCATGCCGATAGCAACGTATCGGCCGATATGGAACTGCTTAGCGACCTGCGCTCCTTTCATAGCCGCTATCGCAACGGCCTGCCCGAAGCGACACTACGCCTGGACGTCAGGCTGATCGACACTCGGTCCCAGCGGCTTCTGGCCAGCCGACGCTTCACTCAGCACCAGCCGGTGGGCAGCGAGTCCATCGAGGCTGTGATCGATGCCTTCGGCATGGCCGCGGACAGGCTGGCTCACGAATTGGTCGATTGGACCGTGAACCGGCTCGAGGACCGCTGATCGCGTCGCTCGGCGGACTGCATCGAATATAGATACTTGGTATAAATGTCGCGCGGTTACCGGCAACGGTAGCGTTTGGTTATCATGCTCGGCAACGACAAGGGAACGACGACAATGACGATGGATAGCTCGCCTCGCCAGAATCTCGGCATCAGCGCCTATAGCTGGCTCAAGCGCGACATTACGCGCGGCGTATTCCAGCCGGGCGAAAAACTGCTGATGAGCCGGCTCAAGGAGCGCTATGGCCTGGGCATCGGCCCGCTACGCGAGGCCCTGTCGCAGCTCGTTGCCGAACGCCTGGTCGTTGCCATCAGCCAGCGCGGCTATCGGGTTGCCCCTATGTCACTGGCGGAGTTGGCCGATCTCTACGACGCCCGGGCCCAGCTCGAGGGGCTGATCTTGCAGCTTGCCATCGAGCGTGGCGACGATGCCTGGGAGGCCGAGATACTGGCCAAGGCGCATACGCTATCGAAGATCATGGAGGTCAACAGTCCCGACGAGCTGCTCGATGTCTGGGACACCAGACACAAGGCATTTCATACCGCCATCGCCAGCGGCTGTCGCTCGCCGCACCTGCTGCAGGTGCGCGAGAGCCTGTTCGACCAGGTCGAACGCTACCGGCACCTGTGGCTACGCGAGACGGTATTCTCGGAAGAAGCCCTCGAACGCAAGCGCCAGGAACATGCGGCGCTGGTTGAGGTGATTCTCGAACGCCGCGCCGAGCGCGCCGCCGACATGATGCGTGAACACCTGATGACCCCGGTGCCTATCATCACCGAGGTGATGACCCGCCGTGGCTTGGCCTGACATTTTCACCAAGGCGTCATCCCATCGTCACGTCTGGCCGGCAACATTCAGGTGACAAGCTGCACCCGGCGGCTTATGTTGAGAAGAGAGGCCCCGCACGCTGCCACAGGGGCCTAGGAGGGGGGAATGCCACATCTGCTTCGGTTCTCACGCGACGTCGAGTCTCGCCTCGAGCGACTCGCCCAGCGTACCGGCAAAAGCAAGGGAGAGCTGATCGAGCGCTGCCTCACCGTAGGCATGCACGACCTGGAGTCCCAACTACTGCTGGAAGAGGCCATCAGCGCCCCGCTGCCGAACCAGCGCCCAGCACTCGACCAGTTGCTGCGTGAAAGCGGCCTCGGCGCTTGATCGTCCCGGTTCAGTGACGTCAGTTCAGTGGCATCGCTCAGCGGAACGCCTCCAGACAGCTGCGGTAGGATGCCAATGCCCGCTCACGAGAGATCGCCATCAGGCCGACCTCCTTGCCCGGCAGGCACTGCGCCAGACGTGCGGCAGCCAGCGGTGTCAGCGCCCCTAGGCGTGGGTAGCCGCCAATGGTTTGACGATCATTGAGCAGCACGATGGGCTGACCATCTGGCGGTACCTGCACCGCTCCCATCGGAATGCCTTCGGAGACCATGCTCCCCAACCGACAACGCAGCTCCGGCCCCAGCAGTCGCACTCCCATACGGTCGGCACGGGTGTCGATGCGCCATGTCGCATTGAACGCACGGTAGAGACTGGTACCGGAGAAATGGCCGATCTGCGCACCGGGCACCAGCGCCAACTGATTGCCGCGCAGCGTCACCCCCTGGGCCGAGCCGAACGGCAAACGACGCCCCCTCACCTGGCACGGGTTCCACTCCAGCCGGTCGCCATCGCCCAGGGCACTGCCATCCCCACGCGGCCCTCCCAGCTGCTCCCGCGGCGTGGCACTGCGACTGCCCAGCACGACCGGCGTGGCCAGCCCACCAGGCACGGCCAGGTAAGCACGCAGGCCATCGCGGGGCTGATGAAAGCTCAGCCGTTGGCCCGCCATGACGGCAAAGGTCGTCCCTGGCGCCAGCGGACGGTCGTCGAGCCGGGCATCGAGGTCGGCGCCCGCCAATGCCAGGGTGGCATCCTGCTCCACCTCCAGCGTCAAGCCGCCGCCGAGCACGATCTCCAGCGCTGCGGCATCCAGCGCGTTACCTAGCAGCCAATTAGCCCAGTGGAACGAGACCCAGTCGGCGGCGCCACCCTGGGTCACGCCCAGGTGGCGCACGCCGAAGCGCCCGCCATCCACCACGAGCGCCAAAGGGCCCGCCTGTACGACACGCAGTAGTGAGTGCGTCATGTGACTCACAGGGCGGCCTCCAGCGGTATGGTGTTGCCACCTTGACGTTCGAACTCGCTCCGGGAAATCGCCATGAAACGCACCCGATCCCCCGGGAGCAGCAGCGGTTCACCGCTCCGCGCATGTTCGAACAGGGGCACGGCGGTGCGCCCAAGAATGTTCCAGCCTCCCGGCGACAGCAACGGGTAGATCGCGGTCTGTCGATCGGCGATGCCCACGCTGCCGGCCGCCACCCGGCGACGCGGGGTCTTCAGCCGAGGCACGGCCAAGGTCTCCTCGACCATGCCCATGAAGCTGTACCCCGGAGCAAAGCCGAGGGCGAAGACGTAATAGTCGCGGCCACAGTGGCGCTGCACGACCTCCTCGACCGACAGTCCGGTGCGCTCTGCCACCCGCTCCAGCTCGGGGCCGACGCTGAGATCGTACCAGACCGGGATCTCGTGGCGACGCCCCAGACCAGCGGCAGCCGGCTCGAGTCGTGAAAGTACGGCCTCGATTCGCGCCTTTGCTTCGCCATGTGTCAGGCGCAGGCAATCGTAGTGCAACATCAGCGTGGTGTAGGATGGCACCAGATCGATCAGCAAATCCCCGAAGGCGTCGCGTAGCGCCCGGTCGGCGGCCACGATCCAGGACATGTTCGACTCGTCGATGTCATCGAACAGACGCACCATGAGCACGTCCATGGCCGCCAATTCGATGCGTGCCCCGTGCGTCATGCCGTTTCCAGCGCCTTGAAGGCATCACGAATCGCGCGCACCGCCGCTACTGATTCGGGGTTGTCGCCGTGGACGCAGAGCGTGTCGCAGGGCAGCCGCAGCAGCGTACCATCGCTGGCCTCGAGCGGTTCACCGCGTGCCAGGCTGACGGCCTGGGCCACGATGGTCGCCTGGTCGCGATGCACCGCTCCCGGCAGCCGGCGGGAGACGAGATGCCCCTTGGCGTCATAGGCCCGGTCGGCAAAGGTCTCGAACCAGATCGCCATATTCATCTCTTCCGCCAGCCGCAGGCTCGGCTCGGGGTCAGCGGTGGCCATCAGCATTAGCGGCAGGTTCGAGTCGAAGCTACGCACCGCTCGCATCACTGCACGCAACAGCTCGACGTCGCGCGCCATGTCGTTGTACAGCGCGCCATGCGGCTTGACGTAGCGAATGCTCGTGCCCTCCGCCTGGCAAATACCCACCAGCGCGCCGACCTGATACAACACCAGGTCCTCGATCTCCTCGGGGGAACAGGCCATGGAGCGACGCCCGAAGCCCATCAGATCGGGATAGGCCGGATGCGCGCCCACTCTCACGCCATGCTCTACCGCGAGCCGCACCGTCCGGCGCATCACATGAGGATCCGAAGCGTGAAAGCCACAGGCGATGTTGGCGCAATCGACATAGGGCATCACTTCGCTGTCGAGCCCCAGCGAATAATTGCCGAAGCTCTCTCCCATATCGCAGTTGAGTAATGGCAAAGTCGTCTGCAACATTGTGTCACCTAGCTCATCGATAATGGAAAGCGCTGTCTATTCGTGTAAGCACGTTCAGGTTGGTTCGAGCTGTTGATAATGAGTGTAGGCACTGACGACCGTTGCCCGCTGCACTTCATGCGCTAGCATGAAGGCATCGCCATATACTGTTTCATCCGGGTATTCGGTAATCAGCATCAATGGCGTCAACTGAGTGTCATCCTGCATTAGCAGATAGGGAATATCATGCATGATGCAAAAGTCGAGCTCACCTGCATGCGCTTCGAAAATCGCGCTCTGGCGTCGATTGAACGCAATCAGTGCTGAAATGTTCGCCAGGTCCCGGATGATGCCCTCAAGTAGTCGCTGCGCCTGGCGTTGCCAACCTTCTCGGTAGCGAACGATCAGGAAGAACCCTTTTGGGATCGTCCACATCTCGAAGCCGCGCGGCACATAACCGGTCAATGGGCGAGTCCACTCGTGGGCTGGATAGCCATGCAGATTCACGTGCAGCCCGGCACCACTGCATTCTATGGCTCGCTCCCGAATCGCGTGCTCGAAACTGCCGCCGAGCGGCTGCGCCTGTAGGTCGCTCCCGAACGCTGTATAACGGGCGGCATGGTGCATATGTTCAGGTTGCTCAGCGGCCAGGCGCTGGCGAAGATGATAACCGTCCGGGTTCTCCAAGGGAGAGATGACGAAATGGGCATTCGGAAGAGCATTCAGCTCAACGGCAGCCCGCAGAGCCCCCACGATACCGGAGGTTTCGTTGGCATGCTGAGCAGCACTGATCAAGACGGCTCTATCGCTCCCGGGGCGATACCGCGCCACCACCGAGCGCCCGCTTCGGCTGTACGAAGACAGCGTCCGCTGCCCCAGTGCATCGAGGATTCCCCTGATCTGAGATTCGCCCAATGGTCGATCGGCCCTGTCCAACGGCGCGCTGGGAGGCACCGGGCTCGCTGACATGTGCAAGCCTTGCAGTGTGACGATTACGCTAGGCAAGGCATCCGGCCGTGTCAGAACCTCCGGCACGATTTGCCCGGGCTGGACCGAGCGATCGCCCAGCGGCAGGCCGGCGCGGTACTGGAAGTATTCGAGCAACGAGAAGTAAAGATCTTCGTGCAGACCTTCTGCCAAGCTGATGTGCTCCGCACCGTGCGCCAGAGGCATATCCTGACTAGGCAGAATGACCCGAAGGTTCAGTTCTTCGAAGAGAGGCTGTTCGTCTTGCCACTCGCTTCCAATGACCGCACTCATGGCAGACTCGAACAGTTGTTCATAATCGGTGCGCAGTGGCGCATCATGGCGCTCACCTGCGACGGAGCACCAGCTCACCCAGCCGCATGGTGACAGCTGAAGAGTATCGACGTGATCGCGATGCATACGGTTGGGTGCAGCAACGCTGTGCTTTGCCACGACACCATCGGCGTGAGTCAGATGCACTTCATAGGAATAGCGGGTAGTGGCCTCTTCGGCCGCTACGGGCTCCCAAGTCAAGGTTACCTCGTCGCCCAGCAGGCCAGCCAAGGGATAGGCTTCCAGCAGGAAGCGGCGCGGTGACATTGCCGGTGATGGATAGAGTATCGTCACGGCCGTCAATGGCTGGTTACCGACTTCCTCGAGAAAGAAGTGGACTAGCGGCTTGTAAGCGCTACGGAAGCGCGCTCGAACGCCATGGCGGGCCAATTCACGCTCAGCGTCCCGGCGAGACTTCAGGTCATCGAATACCCATGCCTCAAGAGAGCCATCTCTGGCCGTGGGCCCACTATATTCGGCCACCAAGGCGTTGACGCTGCGCTCGAAGGTCTGCTTGAGCAAGATCTGCGTCTGCGTCACAGCGATGTCCTCCCGGTGGGGTCCAGGGTATCACGCAACCAATCGCCCAGCAGGTTGAGCCCCAGCACGGTCAGCAGGATTGCCAGTCCTGGGAAGACGCTGACCCACCACGCCGTCTGTAGATAGGTACGGCCTTCGGCCAACATACCGCCCCAGCTCGGGACCGACGGATCGACACCCAGGCCAAGGAAGGTCAGGCTACTTTCCAGCAGAATGTTGTTGGCCACGTTGAGAGTCATCAACACGATGACGGGGCCGATGAGGTTAGGCAGTAGATGCTGGAAAAGGATCCGCGCGTCGCGCACCCCAATGGCCTTGGCCGACAGGATGAACTCACGATCCTTGAGCGACAGCACGGAGCCCCGCACCAAACGCGCATACTGCACCCATTGAGAAATGATCAACAGAATGATCATGTTGGTCAGCCCACCGCCTATCACCGCAATGAAGGTGATCGCCAGCAGGATGAAGGGCAGCGCCAGTTGCACATCGGCGAAGCGCATGACCAGCATGTCGATGACACCACCGTAGTAACCTGAGATGAGCCCCATGACGATGCCTATCACTACCGCTCCCAAGGCGGAATAGACGCCTACCTTGAGAGATATCTCGCCGCCTATGACCACGCGAGCCAGCAGATCGCGCCCCAGGGGATCGGTGCCCAATGGATAGGCCGGTTCGGTCATGGGAGGCACCAGACGCATGGAGAGGTTGATATCGCTGCCACCGCTGGGGAACAGCCAGCCGGACAACAGGATGGCAGAAGCGATACCTCCCACCAGCAGGATGCCCAGAATGAACTCGAGGTTCTTGAAACGCCGCAGAGGCATAGCATTGAGAGACAGCATTACACTTAGTCCTTACGTACTCGGGGATCGACCAACCCGTAAGCGATATCCACCAGAAGGTTGATGGTGATGATCAACAACGAGAGTATGGTGATCACGCCTTGCAGCACCGGGTAGTCGCGCGCCGCGACAGCCTCGAAGGCTAGCGTGCCTAACCCCGGCCAGTTGAAGACCCGTTCTACGACCACGATGCCTCCCAACAGACCGCCGAACTGCAGGCCAAAATAGGTGATCAGCGGGATCGAGCAGTTACGCAATGCATGCTTGTAGAGCACCACCGAATTGGAGAGCCCCTTGGCCCTGGCCACCATCACATATTGGGAGCATAAGGTGTCGAGCATAGTAGTTCTCACTAACCTGACGTTGGTGGCAGTCAGGATGATGCCCATGGTGGCTGCTGGCATGATGAAGCTGGTCCAGCCCTCCATGCCGCTGGGCGGCAGTAGATTGAAGGTGATGGAAAGCAGCAAGACCAGCATGATCGCCAACCAGAAGTTGGGAAAGGAAAGCCCTATCAGCGACAAGACCCGGATCAGTTGGTCCGGCCAGCGCCCACGAGACACCGCCGCCTTGATGCCTAGTGGAATGGAAACCACGACGGAAACGAGCAGAGAGGCGAATGCCAGGGCGAGGGTCGCCGGCAATGCGCGTGCGATGAGGTCACTGACCTGGGTGCCGCCCATGAAGCTGCGACCAAGGTCGCCTACCAACAAGCCGCGAAGGAAGTCGAGGTACTGAGCGATGAACGGCTGGTTGAGACCCAACGCTTCACGAATCCTCTCGAGATCGGCCTCGGTGATGCTCCCAGAGCCTTGGGCTAGCATGACGGCTGGATCACCGGTCAGACGGATGGCGAAGGATACGATCAAGGTGACCGCCAAGACCACGAAAGCGGCTTGCAGTAATCGATAGAATAGAAATTTTGCCACGGATGGCTCCCCTTGGACGATAGCCAGCTGCCACCCAGGAGGAGTGACAGCCAACCGGTCACTTACTCCGAGACGCTGACGTCGGTCAGGCGTAGACGATTGTCGGGGGCAGGCTCGAAACCCTGAACCCGATCGCTGACTCCATAGAGAGCGTTGAGACTGTACAGCGGCATTTCCAAGGCCCTCTCCTGGGTATAGCGGGCGATCTCCTGCAACATTGCCTCGCGCTCGTCACGGTCGGTGATACCGCGCTGTGCGTTGAGCATACGATCCAGTTCCTCATCGCTATCGTAAGGATTCCAGCGCTCACCGGTGTGGTACATCAGATAGGCAGTGTTATCGTAATCGAAAGTCCAACCGCCCCACTTCTGCTGAAACATCTCCCCGGTACGTCCTGCCGGGATGATGTCATTGAGCAGGACATTGGTTTCGTAGGGCTGAATCGATGCGTTGATCCCCACCCCTTGGAGATAAGCCGCCACGACTTGAGCGACCTCACCGAAGGTAGAATCGTTGCCGCGTACATCTATCTGAACGACGGCCCCTGGCTCGACACCGGCTTCGTCGAGCAATTGACGGGCACGTTCGGGGTCGTAGGGGTATGGTTCCAGCTCGGGGTCGTGACCGAATGACTGAGAACCCTGGAAGCTAGCAATCATTTGGCCTTCTCCGGCCAGAATGGAGTCGATGATAGCCTGACGATCTACCGCCATGATCATGGCTCGACGCACTCTTTCATCGGCAGTAATGCCCGACCGAGTATTGAAACGAACTGCCTCCACCGTCGGCGAAGGTACGCTTACGACTCTGATTCCGTTGTGGTTGTTGATGGTATCAATCATGCCGATGGGGATCGTCGGAGGAATGACGATATCGACACGTCCCGACTGCAGCTCAGCAACGGCCGTGGAGGGTTCGGAGATAAAGCGATAGGTGACGCTACTCAGTTTGGGCGCTCCTCCCCAATGATCGGCGAAAGCCTCCAGGCGAACATTCTCACGGGGGCTATAGTCGACCATCCGAAATGGCCCGGTGCCCACGGGATTACTGTTGAAATGCTCGTCTCCATGCTCTTCGATATAGCCCGGCGGTACTATCATGGCACCATAACCAGCCAACTTGGTTAACAGTACGGGGTCCGGCTCGCTCAAGTGGAAGTCGACGGTATAGTCATCGATGATCTCGACGCTCTCGATGGCCGTATAGTTGGAGCGCTGTGGGCCACGCGCTCCCTCCTCTCCCAGCAAGCGCTCGAAGGTGAACTTGACTGCCTCGGCATTGAAGGGTTCACCGTTATGGAAGGTCACGCCTTCACGTAGCTCGAAGCGAATACGCGTGCCGTCATTCAGCACCTCCCAACGAGTAGCCAAACCGGGCACCAACTCCAAATCCGGCCCACGATAGGTGAGGCCATCGAACACGTTGGTGGCAAGCGAAGCCCAGTTCACCAGAAAAGTGTCGATTGGATCCCAGCTGCCGGGATCCTGAGGGGTTGCGATCGTCAACGACCCGGCCAGGGACATGGCGGAAGTTGACAGGGCCGATGCCGCCGCCAGCGCTTTGATCAACGCTCTCTTGTTTTTCATGTTCTTGTCTCCTACAAGCTATTGTTCACAGCGACTGAGCGCTGCGGTTGTGGCTCGCCTCGCGAGAGACGAAATGGCCAGGGTGAACTTCGATCAGCGGGAGAACTCTCGGCTCGTCACCCACCTTCCTGATAGGACTGGGGATCTCTCCCTCCAGCAGCGTATGCTCACGGCGATGGGTAGGGTCGGCCACGGGCACAGCTGCCAGCAACTTACGTGTATAGGCGTGCTGGGGGGCGTCGAACACGCGTTGCCTGGGCCCCATTTCGACGACCTGTCCCAGATGCAGCACTGCCACTCGATGGCTTATCTTCTCGACGACGGCCATGTCGTGACTGATAAAGAGATAGGCCAGTCCTTCTTCCCGCTGCAATGTCATCATCAAATGGATGATCTGAGCCTGAATCGATACGTCCAGTGCCGACAGCGCTTCATCGGCAATGATCAGCTTGGGGCGTGACGCCAGTGCCCTGGCGATACAGATACGCTGACGCTGGCCGCCGGAAAACTCATGCGGATAGCGCTCGGCATGCTCGGGCTTTAGACCCACGCGTTCGAGCAATTCGCTGACGCGGCGCTGGATCATACGCTTACCGCTGAGCAGACCATGGGTATGAATGGGTTCGGCAATCGAAAAACCAACGCTCTTACGCGGATCGAGGGAGGCAAAAGGATCCTGGAAGATGTACTGAACTTCCTGCCGTAGCCGCATCTTCTCGATACGACTCATCTGGGATACTGGCTTGCCGGAGAAGAAAATGTCACCGCTGGTGCTTTCCTGCAGCAACTGGATGGTACGACCAATGGTCGACTTGCCTGATCCCGATTCGCCAACCAGCGCGAGCGTCTCCCCGGGATAAATTTCCAGGCTGACGTTCTCGACGGCATGTACACGGTGACTGACACCACCGAAGAATCCTTTTCGAATGTCGAAGCGAGTGACTAAATTGTCGATTCGTACGATCGGGGGTACATTCGGCTGGACGGTATCCTGCTCCTTGGACTCGCCTCTGCTACAGGCTTCGCTACCGTCGAAAACGACCAAGGGATCGATACGAGGCAGGCTATGGCCTTGCATGCTGCCAAGCTTGGGCACTGCCGAGAGCAGTGCCCTGGTATAGGGCTCCCTAGGAGTGGAGAATATTTCCTCTACCGGGGACTCCTCGACCTTTTCACCCTCTCTCATGACGACCACGTGATCGGCAACTTCCGCCACGACGCCCATGTCATGGGTAATGAAGATCACCGCCATGCCCAGTTTCTTCTGCAGATCACGAATGATTGCCAGGATCTGAGCCTGAATAGTCACATCTAATGCCGTGGTCGGCTCGTCTGCCACCAGTATTCTTGGCTTGCAGGCCAAGGCCATGGCGATCATTACGCGCTGACGCATCCCCCCGGAGAGCTGGTGAGGATAGCGTTTGAGCAAAGACTCGGCGTCGGCCAAACGCACCAGTTCCAGTAGCCTTATGGCCTCCTGTCGCGCAGAAACCCGATCATGGCGCTCATGTAGTATTAGCACTTCGGCGATCTGGTCGCCTATGGTGTAGACCGGATTCAGCGAGGTCATCGGCTCCTGAAAGATCATCGAGATCTCTTTGCCTCGAATACGCCGCATCTCACGATCGGTGAGTTGGGCTAGATCGAGGTATGTGTCGGCACCTGGGCGTTGGAAGCGGATGCTGCCCTTGGTGATCGAGGCGTTCTGATATTCCACCAAGCGCATGATGGCCAGCGAAGTGACGGATTTGCCAGAACCGGACTCGCCGACGATAGCAAGCGTCTCCCCTGCCTGGAGATTGAAAGAGAGGTTCTTGACGACTTCATTGCTACCAAAGGCAACATGGAGGGACTCGACACTCAGCAAAGGGAAAGAGCTCACAGGCACTATACCTATATTTTCTTGGTAATTTACATGAAAATTATATTCATACTATGATCATGTCAATCGCCTTCGCTCGGCCAATGTCCAGGCATCGAGAGTCAGGACTGTCGATGGCAGCGCCTAAGCATCGCGCTTGGACAAGAGCCCATGGACACGTTAGCGCAGGCATACCAATAACCCTACGGCGGTTCATCGATGACAGACTCAAAGGGATCTCAACTGCACGCTCGTGGCCCGATCGTCTCCTCAGAGCATCTTTCGCACAGCGCTCAAGAGCTATCGGAATTCGAATTCGGCCTGATCATCTCAGGTCACGCCTTTCATCGCTGGATGGTACGCTGCATGGCAGCAATCGGTTACTCTGAGTTGAATTCACTGGATATCTTGGTTCTTCATAGCGTAAACCATCGAAAGCGTGCCAAACGTCAGTCCGATATCTGCCTGGTACTCAATATCGAAGATACTCATACGGTGACCTATGCACTGAAGAAGTTGGCTAAGCTGAATTTGGTTAATGGAGAAAAACAAGGCAAGGAGACATTCTTCCGCACCACGAGCGAGGGACGAGAAGCCTGTAGTCGCTATGCTGAGATACGTGAGGCATGTCTCGTCGACTCCTTGTCGTCAATGGGTATCGAACGCCTGGAGATGAGCAAGCTGGCAGGTATGCTCCGTGCGATGTCGGGCTTGTATGACCAAGCCGCACGCGCTGCGGCTTCGCTGTGAAAGCGCAACAGCTGCGCCACTACCTGGGTGCAGCGACGAGTCGCTCACCCTAGAACTTGGAGGTTTAAAATGCCTGTGAAAGACCCTTTCCACTTGGCCGTACAGGTACGCGATATCGAAGAAGCACGTCGTTTCTACGGTGACTTCCTCGGCTGCCCCGAAGGGCGCTCGTCGGAAAGCTGGGTCGATTTCGATCTCTACGGACACCAGTTCGTTTGCCATCTCAACCCAGCCCTCAGGAACAACCCGGTTTCCAGCCACAAGAACCCCGTCGATGGGCATGGCGTACCCGTGCCGCATTTCGGCGTCGTGCTGGAGATGGAGGCCTGGGAAGCGCTGGCTCAAAAACTACGCGAGCACGGCGTGACGTTCGAGATCGAACCCTACATTCGCTTCAAGGGCGAACCCGGCGAACAGGCCACCATGTTCTTCTACGACCCTTCTGGCAACGCCTTGGAATTCAAGGCGTTCAAGAACCGCGAAGAGCAGCTGTTCAAGAAGGCCTGAGCCGGTTGTCTGCCGTCTTCAATAACTGGCGTGTCCCGAGCGCTACGCCCACGCAGCGATGACATGGCACGTTGCAATTTCCTCAGCCGTTGGGTGCGGCCAGGACGCACCCGCTGGCAACATGAGCCAACCTGACAAATCCAACAAGAGGGAAAAACATGAACAAGCTCCTGTCCCGCTCCGTGCTGCTCGCTACCGCCTGCAGCCTTTCCACCGCGGCCAGCGCCGCCGAATGGACCATGGCCACGCCCTATGGCGATGCCAGCTTCCATACCAAGAACGTGAAGCAGTTCGCCGAGGACGTGGCGGAAGCCACCGGCGGCGAGTTGACCATCAATGTTCACAGCGGCGGGTCGCTGGTGGCCCATGGCGAGATCAAGTCCTCGGTACGCCGCGGCACCATCGAAGCCGGCGAGGTCTTTCTCTCGACCCTCTCCAACGAGGATCCGATCTTCGAGGTCGACACCCTGCCGGGCGTGGCCGGCAGCTATGAGGAAGCCTTCGCGCTGTGGCAAACCACCAAGCCGGTGATCAGCGAGCTGTTCGCCAACCAGGGATTGATGCCGCTCTACGCCGTCGCCTGGCCGGCCCAGGGCATCTACACCGATTTCGAACTCGACGCCCCGGAACGCTTCGAGGGCCTGCGCGTGCGTGCGCCGAACATCAATACCCAGCGCTTCGTCGACTATCTCGGCGGCAACCCCACCGAAACCGAGGAGTCGGACATTCCTACCGCCTTCAGTACCGGTCGGGTGGACGCCATGATTACTTCCAGCTCCACCGGCAACTCGATGACGGCGTGGGATTACGTCTCCCACTACACCGATGCCAACCTGTGGCTACCGAAGAACATCGTCTTCATCAATCAGCGCGCCTTCGATCGCCTCGATGAAGCCACCCAAGAGGCCCTACTGGAAGCGGCAGCACGTGCCGAGGAACGTGGCTGGCAGATGAGCCGCGACGACAACCAGACGAGCCTCGAAGCATTGCAAGCCAACGGTATTACCGTGTCCACGCCCAACGAAGAGGTTGCTGCCGCCCTCCAGGCCGCCGGCGACCAGTTGTTCTCCGCCTGGCAGGATCGTGCCGACGAGCAGGCCCAGCAGGTGCTCGAAGAGTACCAGCAGCAGCGCGGCAACTGAGCACACTATCCTGACATGACAGCGTGGTGGGCGACTGCCACGCTTCTCTCAGTTCGCCACGAGGCTCCTGTCATGATCTTCAAGTTCAATGCGCTCTATCGTCTGGGCGCTTGGGGCGCCGCTGCCTGCATGGTGATGATCTGCACCCTGGTCGCCCTTCAGGTTAGCTTCCGCCTGGTCGACGCACTGCTGGTGCTGGTGGGCATGCGCCGCCTTGGCCTGGGCATCACCGGCGTATCGGAGATCGCCTCCTACCTGCTGGTGGGGGCGACGTTCCTCGGCCTCGCCTACACCTTCGTCCACCATGCGCACATCCGCGTCACCCTGCTGATTTCCCGACTGCCATCGGCACTGCGTGCCTGGTTCGAGGTGTTCTGCCTGCTGGTGGCGCTCGTCATCAGCCTGTTGCTGGGCTATGGGCTGGTAGAGCTTGCCCGCGAGAGCCGTGAATTCAACGACGTCTCCTCGGGCTTCCTGTCGATTCCGCTATGGATTCCCCAGACGGTGCTGGCTACCGGTGTCGGCCTGCTCTGCCTGGCACTGGCCGAGGCCCTGGCGACCACCTTGCGCATCGCCATCCGCGAACCGGATCGCTTTCGTGAAGCGACCGCCAACGACGACAGCGATCCCCCCTGAGCCGCGCCTCAACCACACGGAGACACACCACGTGTTGATACTCAGTCTGGCCACCATTTTCACGCTGGCGATCCTACTCGGCAGCGGGGTATGGATCGCCTTCGCTCTGATCGGCACCGCGTGGATCGCGCTGGCCTTCTTCAGCCCTTTCGCACCGGGTCCGATCCTCGCTTCCGATTTCTGGGGTGCCAGCTATGGATGGGACCTGACCGCCCTACCGATGTTCATCTGGATGGGCGAGATCCTGTTCCGTTCGGGGCTTGCTGATAACATGTTCCGTGGCCTGTCACCCTGGCTCAACCGCATTCCCGGCCGCCTGTTGCACACCAATATCCTCGGCAGCGGCATGTTCGCCGCCGTGTGTGGCTCGTCGGCGGCCACCTGTGCCACGGTAGGCAAGATGACGCTGCCGGAGCTGGAACGGCGCGGCTACGACAGCAACATGGCCATCGGTACTCTGGCCAGCGCCTCGACGCTGGGACTGCTGATCCCGCCCTCGATCGTGCTGATCGTCTATGGCGTGGTCACCGAGCAGTCGATATCACGGCTGTTCATGGCCGGGATCGGCCCGGGCCTGATGATTCTGGCACTGTTCATGTGCTACCTGGTTGTCTGGTCGCTGATCAGGGGCAATCGCCAGGGTCTGACCGGTCAGGACGAATCCTCCGTGTCGCTCGCCCAGAAGCTGCGTCATACCCTGGAGCTGATTCCCATCCTGCTGCTGATCGGCGGCATCATCGTATCGATCTATGGCGGGTTCGCCTCACCCACCGAGGCCGCCGCGGTGGGCGTGGTACTGTCGATGCTGATCGCCCGCTGGAACGGCAGCTTCGGCATTGGCATCTTCAGAGAATCGCTGTTCGCCGCCGTGCGCACTGCCTGCATGATCGCCTTCATCATCGCCGGCGCCTCGTTCCTGACGTCCGCCATGGGCTTCACCCAGGTGCCGATGCAACTGGCCCGCGCCATCGGCGAAATGGGCCTGTCACCCACCATGCTGCTAGTGGCACTCACGCTGCTGCTGCTGGTGATGGGCTGTTTCCTCGACGGTATCTCGCTAATCCTGCTGGTCACGGCCATCATCATGCCGTTGGTCAGCGCGGCGGGGTTCGACCTGATCTGGTTCGGTATCTATCTGGTGATCGTGGTCGAGATGTCGCAAATCACTCCTCCCGTCGGCTTCAATCTGTTCGTCATCCAAGGCCTGACGGGCAAGGACATCGTGACCATCACCAAGGCCACGCTACCCTTCTTCCTGCTGATGCTGGCGGCGATCGCACTGATGCACGCCTTCCCCCAGATCGCCCTCTATCTCCCATACAGCATGACGCGCTAAGCGCTGATACCGTTACAGCGATTAGGCCCGGGAGCCACCGTCCCGGGCCTCCTCACGTGGATTGCGTGGGTAGTAGCGCTCGGGCTGACGCTCCACGTGAGCAAAGAAGCGCGTGTCCTTGTAGGGCATCTTCATGAAGCCCGACACCCCCAGCCCCTCGATCAGCCCGACGGCATCGAGAATGTCGTCGAGCCGGTCGCGGAATTCCACCTCGCGGGAGGGATCGAGCAGGCGGTAATAACTGTGGATCTTGAGGTGCTGGGGCAGCGCCTCGAAGATGATCATGCCGGTGTGATGGATGTCGTTGAGCGCCTCCAGAGAGGTGATGATCGGTTCCGGCAGGACCAGGAACTCCTCGGGGTCGGGGCCATCCTCGAAGTAGCTGTGCAGGCGGCTGCGGTCCTCCAGTTCCGGCACGGCGCTAACTTCGTAACGCAGCCGCATGCCGGGCTCGATCACGAACGGATGCGCCGGGCTCTCGCGATCCAGGTGCAGGGTGTCGCGCGCATTGAACAGGCAACTCTTGAAAATCCCCTGGCGATAGATGGCCCGCGCTAGATTGACCATGTTGTTGACCGCCGCGACAAAAGCCGGCTTGAGCGTGGTGTCGTGTAGATTGAGCGAGGTATCGATGTATACGCCCTCGCTTTCCCAGCGTACCGCGAGTCCGCCCACCACAGGGTACTTGCCAAGGCGACTCACTGCCGCCAGGAAGGCCTTTTCGGTCTCGCCCATGCCCTGCATGAAGTTCTTGTAGTAGCGGTCGAGCTGCACGTCGTTGACGTCGCTGAGCGTCTCGCGGCCACCCTCCTCGCGCAGAAAGGCCTTGCGCGAACTGTAGACCACGGTGTCGATCTCCCGCGTCGATGGGCTGACCCAGGCCGGCACCAGCGGCGCTTCCGGCGTCTCGGGCAGATCGATCATCACCACCCGGGCCAGGCGCGGCATCTCGCGAATGAAGTGATCTCCGGCCTGCAGCCGAACCCTCGGGTCCGGGTCGAGCATGCCGTCGAGCATCCGCGCGAACTCCATGGGCAGGCCCAGGGAGGTGGCCGGGATGGCACGGTGGCCGAAGCGGCACGACTGTGCCGAGGCCAGCGCATAGAGGGTGCCAGCAGTGCCCTGCTCGTCGAAGCGCGGCGACGACAGCGCCCCGTTCAACTGCTCCTCGCCAATGAAATAGACGTCACCGAGGCGAGCATTGGTCTGCTGCAGGTTGTCCGACATCAGTTCCATGACGTTGGCGGCGACGAACTGCTGGTTGGCGTCTAGCTGGGCGAACACCGAAGAGCCCCAGTCGATCAGCGCAATCGCCTCGCGGCGGGCATCGAAGACCAGATTCGAGGGCTTGATGTCGCCATGCACGATGGGGCGCCCCGCCGGCCCCGACTCGTGGCGCAGGCTGCGCAGGATGTCGGCAAGCTGGTCGGCAATGCGCACCACCAGGCGCGGAGGAAGGCGCCCTTCACGCAGCGAGACCTCCTCCAGGTTGAGCCCCGGCGCCCGCTGCATTACCAGGATCGACTGGTTGCGCACGCGCTGATAGGCGATCAGGCGGGGCACCCGGGGGTGGTCGACCTGCTCCAACATGAACGCCTCCTCCTCGAGGCGGTCCTGCAACTGCTGGGGCAGGTTGACCCGGGTGAACTTGAACACGTACTCCTCGCCATGAGCAGTAATGCCGGCGAAGACGAAGCCGTAGGCGCCCTTGCCGATCAGCTCGATGTCACGGTAACCCAACTGCTCGAGCTGGGCGCGGCACAGCGCCACCCACTCCTTGAGCTTGCGTGCGTCGTCGTGGCTGAGCAGGTAGATCGACTGCTCTTCGGGGATATAGAACTGCTGCAGCGGCGCCTGGGACATGTGGAATTGCCCATCGAAAGGGAGCCGTCGCGGGCCAGCTCGCCCGGACGGCTCTGCCGGACTAGCCGAGATGCAGGAGCATGGTCTCAGGGCTCTCGAGGTAGCCCTTCCAGGCATTGCAGAAGCGTGCGATGGTGCCTCCGTCGATGACCCGGTGATCACCCGCCCAGGTTACCGTCATGATCGCCCGCTTGACCACTGCGCCGCGCTCATCGAAGCGCGGTAGCCACTGGCTCTTGCCGATGGCGACGATGGCCAGCTCCGGCGCATTGATGATCGGCGCCGCGTAGGTGCCGCCAAAGGCGCCGATATTGGAGATGCTGATGGTGCCGCCCTTGAGGTCCTCCTGTGCCACCCGGCCTTCGCGCGCATCGGCCGTCAGGCGCTGGATCTCACGGGCTACTTCGAGCACGCTGCGCCGCTCCACCTGCTTGACGTTGGGCACGATCAGGCCCGTTCGGCTGTCCACGGCCATGCCGACGTTGACCGAAGGCAGGTAGTGGATCTCGGTGACTTCGGCGTTGAGCCGGGCATTGAGGATCGGCTCCTCGCGAACCGCCAGTGCCAATGCTTTCATGAACAACGGCATCAGCGTCAGGCGAACCTGCTGTGCCTCGGCCACCGGCTTGAGCCGCTCGCGCAGCGCCAACAGCTCGGTGACGTCGATCTCCTCGCCATAGTGGAAATGCGGAATGGTGCTGGCCGACTCCACCATGCGCCGCGCCATTACTGCGCGTACGCCGCGAATCGGCTCGACTCGCACTTCGCCCTCCTCTTGCTTCGACGGCGCCGCTCCCTGCCGAGGAACCTCGCAGCGGGCGGGCGGCGTGCCGGCCCGTGCGGGTCGCGCTTCACCTTGCTCGACCTGGCCGTATCCCCGCTGCCCGTTTTCCAAGTAGCGCAGCACGTCCTCCTTGAGCACACGGCCGTCCTTGCCAGAGCCATCGATCGACTCGAGCGACAGGCCATGCTCGCGCACCAAGCGGCGCACCGCTGGGCTGGCCGGGATGCGCCCATAGGGACCACGGCCGCCGCTGGCCACCGGCACGATGCTTTCCTTGTGCCCGGATGTTTGCGGCAAGCCGGGTTCAGCACCAGACGCCTCAGCGGCAACGATATCTTCGCCCTCCTCGACATGAGCCGGCACATAGGCGAACAGCGGGGCGTGTACCTTGGCGATGTCGCCCTTGGGCACATAGAGCTTGCTTACCGTGCCCGCCTCGGGGGCAGTGATCTCTACCAACGCCTTATCAGTCATCACGTCGACCAGCGGCTGATCCTCCTCGATCGCCTCACCTTCGGCGACGCGCCACTCCACCACTTCGCATTCGACGATACCCTCGCCGATATCGGGTAGTATGAAGTCGCGGGCCGGAACCGCAGCAATGGGCCGCGCCTCGGCCGCCGGGCTTGCCACTTCGTCGTCTTCATCAGCGTCGGGGCGCGGCGGATCGAGCGCCTCAGTGCTCTCGCCCTCCTCGCCATGCGCCTCATAGGCGAACAGTGGGGCATGCACCTTGGCAATATTACCCTTTGCCACGTACAGCCTGGTGACGCGGCCCGCTTCGGGGGCGGTGATCTCGACCAGTGCCTTGTCGGTCATGACTTCGACCACCGGCTGGTCCTCGGCGATCTCGTCACCTTCGCTCACGCGCCATTCGACCACTTCGCACTCCACGATACCTTCGCCGATATCGGGCAGCATGAAATCGCTCATCGTTCTCTCCTGTCCTGATATCGGGCGTCAGTACGCCACGGATGCCTTGATCGCCTCGAATATCTTGAGATGATCGGGCAGGTACTCCTTCTCCAGCGTCAGCGGGAACGGCGTATCCAGGCCCGTCACCCGCTCGATGGGCGACTCCAGGTACAGGAAGCAGCGCTCCTGGATGGTGGCGGCGATCTCACCGGCGAATCCGCCGGTGCGCGGCGCCTCGTGGGTGATCACCAGGCGGCCGGTCTTGAGTACCGACTCGACCACGGTGTCCTCGTCCCACGGCAGGATGCTGCGCAGGTCGATCACTTCGCAGGAAATACCCTCCTTCTCGGCGAGTTCCACGGTGCGCTCGATTACCTCCATCTGCGCGCCCCAACCGAGCACGGTGACGTCGCTGCCCTCCTTGATGACCTCGGCCTCGCCGATGGGCAGCTGGTAGTCCTCCTCGGGCACCTCGCCCACCGCGGCACGATAGAGCCGCTTGGGCTCGAAGAAGATCACCGGATCGGGATCGCGAATCGCCGACAGCAACAACCCCTTGGCCTGATAGGGATTGCGCGGCACCACGATCTTGAGCCCCGGAGTGTGGGCGAAATAGGCTTCCGGCGATTGGGAATGATAGTGGCCGCCGGAGATGCCACCGCCGTATGGCGTACGAATGGTCAGGCCACCGACATTGAACAGGTCACCGGAGCGATAACGGAACTTGGCCGTTTCGTTGACGATCTGGTCGAAGGCCGGAAAGATGTAGTCGGCGAACTGGATCTCGGCCACCGGTACCGAACCCTGGGCCGCCAGGCCATTGGCGAAACCGATGATCCCTTGCTCCACCAGGGGCGTGTTGAAGCAGCGCTCGCGGCCGTACTTCTCTTGCAGATGGCTGGTGGCACGGAAGACACCACCGAAAACGCCGACATCCTCGCCGAAGCAGAGCACCTTGTCGTCCTCGGCCATGGCGATGTCCAGCGCGTTGTTGATCGCCTGAAGCATGTTCATCTTGGGCATGTCAGGCTCCTCCCTGCTCGTCGCCGGCCTTGTACTCGCTACCTGCCGCCTTGACGTCGGGATCGAGCGATCGCGCTCCCTTCGGATAGGCGTCGGGATACTTGCGGATATGGGTCTTGAGCGCGTCGAGCTGGCGCTGTAGCGCCGGCGTCACGTCGGCGTAGACATCCGTGACCAGGCTTTCGAGCGGGGGCGGCGGTCGCTTCTCGGCACGCTTCATGGTTTCGAGCACCTCGCGGCGCAGGCTGTCCTGGAGTTCTTTCTCCTCCTCCTCGCTCCACCAGCCGCGATCGATCAGCCAGCGCTGCATGCGCAGGATGGGGTCCTTCTCGCGCCATGCCTCCTCCTCCTTGCGCGAGCGGTAACCGGAGGGATCGTCAGACGACGAGTGCGCCGCCAGTCGATAGGTCATCGCCTCGATCAGCACCGGTTGGTTTTTTTCCACGGCGATCTTGCGCGCGTCCTGGGTGGCACGATAGACCGCCAGCACGTCGTTGCCATCGACACGAATCACGTGCATGCGATAGCCGAACGCCCGCGGGGCGATGCCGTCGGCGGCGAACTGCTCGCTGGCCGGCGTGGAGATCGCATAACCATTGTTGCGACAGAAGAAGATCACCGGCACCTTATGCACCGAGGCCATGTTCAGCGCCGCATGGAAGTCCCCTTCCGATGCGGCCCCCTCGCCGAAGAAGGTGATGGTGCAATGCCCTTCTCCGGCCAGCTTCTGACCATAGGCGTAGCCGGTGGCCTGGGGAATCTGGGTGGCCAACGGTGAGGAGATGGTCATGTAGTGCAGCTTGCGCGACCCGTAGTGGATCGGCATCTGCCGTCCCTTGCCGTAGTCGAGCTCGTTACCGAACAGTTGGTTCATGAACTCGTCGTAGCTGAAGCCACGGTAAACCAGCGCGCCTTGCTCACGATACTGAGCCATGATCATGTCGGCATCGTCCAGTGCCGCGGTGGCGCCGATCACCGCCGCCTCTTCACCGGTGCACTGCATGTAGAACGACAGCCGCCCCTGGCGCTGCGCCGCCATCATGCGCTCGTCGAGCACCCGCGTGACGAGCATGGCGCGGTAGATCTTGAGCGCCTTTTCCTCATCGAGTTCGGGCGCTTCGGCGCCCTCGAACAAGGTGCCATCCTGCTGCAACAGACGAAACGTGGGGATGTGGAACTCGTCGCCGGTCATGAAGCTTGGCGAGTGGACGTCATGTGTTGTTGTCATCTTCCTGGTCCTTGGGTGGTGGCAGGAGGAATACGCCCCTCGTGAGGGCAGTGTTGTCTCTAATGTAGCCGGCTGCCAGAGGGTCACTCCAGCAAGTCGCCAACGCTGGAGAAGTTGACGTTAACGTAAGATGAATCTAAACGCATCCATTTTGCCAGCCTATAAGCACTTCGTATAAGAAATTCCCTGGTGAGGTGGCAGTCTGACGACATGATGAACCAAAAGACACGCCCCGCCCGGAAGGATCATCCAGACCAGGAGCGACGCCAGACACAGCGACATCAAGCGTCGGGACGACGCTGCATTCGATCGAACGTGCTGTCGACACACAGGGCAAGCAGCCCGATCAACAGCGCACCCTGCACGATATAGGCGGTATTGCCATTGACGATGCCGGAAATGATGGGATCGCCCAGATTACTGGCGCCAACGGTGGCTCCCAGCGCAGCAGTGGCGATATTGATGGTGACGGAGGTACGAATGCCGGCGAGGATCACCGGAGCGGCCAGCGGTAGCTCCACCTGACGCAGGATCTGCCCTGCCGTCATGCCCATGCCGCGCGCCGCCTCGCGTACCTCGGGGTCGATGCCATCGATCCCGGCCAGGGTGTTGCGCACGATCGGCAACAGCCCGTACAGCAGCAGGGCGACGATGATCGGCAAGGTACCGAAACCGAGCGCAGGCACCGCCAGCGCCAACACGGCAACGGGCGGGAAAGTCTGGCCAATGGAAGCGAGCTGCGACACCATTGGCAGGAAGTCCCGGCCAGCCGTTCGTGTCACGGCGACTGCCGCTCCCACCCCCAGAGTTACGGCCAACAGCGAGGCTGCTCCCACCACCAGGACATGCTGTGCCAGCAGAGTGAAGAAACCGGCACGCCGATAGATCACTTGGCGCGTATCCGGCTCGATCAGGCGAAACAGCCATTCCAGGTGAGTCATCCCGGCCGTCAGTAGCAGCAACAGCGACAACCAGGCCAACGGCGCCAGCCAGCGGCGCAAGGAGGCCACCGGCATTCCCGGCACGGCTACCGCCGTCTGGCGATTCATGACGTCTTGGCCCCAAGCAGGCGGCGTAGCGACAGCTCGCCGATGGGGATGTCTTCTTCGTCGACCACCGTCAGGCGATCCACGCGGTGCCACAGCATTACCGACAGCGCCTGACTGAGCGGCGCGCCATACGGAATCCGCTCGCTGGCCAACAAGCGGGGCCCCAGTGGCAGCATGCGCTCGGATACCTGAATCAGCGCTGCCTCCTTGAGGCCGCGATCCAACCCGCCCAGCAGCGATTCGACGAAGGGATTGGCAGGCTCGTGCAACAACTCGATGGGCTTGCCCTGCTGCACGATCCGGCCCTGATGCATCACTACCAGGCGATCGGCCAGCGCCAACGCCTCGTCCATGTCGTGAGTGACGAAGACGACTGTCTTGTGCAGGCGGGCCTGAAGCTCGCGCATCTCCTGCTGCAGGGTTTCACGGGTAATCGGGTCTAGCGCCCCAAAGGGCTCGTCCATCAACAGGATGTCTGGATCGGCGGCCAGCGCCCGGGCAACCCCTACCCGCTGCGCCTGCCCGCCCGAGAGCTGACGCGGATACTTGCCGGCGAACTCGGCAACCGACAGGCCAAGAAGGTGCATCAGTTCCTCGACCCGTTCGCGCACTCTGGCCTTGGGCCACCTCAGCAGACGCGGCACCAGCCCGATGTTGCGCGCCACCGTCCAGTGCGGAAACAGCCCGGTACTCTGGATGACGTAGCCGATCCGCCGACGCAGCTCGACTTCGTCGAAGTTACGCACCGGCTGGCCATCTAGGTGAATCTCGCCACCGTCATGCTCGATCAAGCGGTTGATCATGCGCAGCGTGGTGGACTTGCCACAGCCCGAGGTCCCGACCAGCGCACATAGCTCGCCCTTCTCCACACGCAACGAGATGCCGTCGACTGCGGTCTCGCTGCCGAAGCGCTTGGTCACGTCGAACAGTTCGATCATGCCGCCCCTCCCGGACGCAGGCGTTCACTCAGAGAACCGAACAGGGCATCCGCCACCAGTGCCAGCACGATGATCGGCAAGGCGCCGAGCAGGACCATGTCCATCGCCGCCTGGCCCAGCCCCTGGAAAATGAAGGTGCCGAGCCCACCGGCACCGATCAGTGCCGCCACCGCGGTCAAGCCTATTGCCTGGACCGTGGTGATGCGAATGCCCTCCAGCACCACCGGCAGCGCCAGCGGCAAACGAACCTGCAGGAACACCTGGCGCCGGCTCATGCCCATGCCCCGGGCCGATTCGATCACTGCCGGCTCCACTTCCTCCAGCGCCACGTGAATGTTGCGCACCATGGGGAGCAGACTGTAGCCGAGCAATGCCAGGAATGCCGGAGCCCAGCCGATACCGCTGACGCCGAACGCCGCCAGCCAGTCGAGCCGCGAGCCGAGCCAGGCAAGCGGTGCCAGCAACAACCCGAACAACGCCAGGCTGGGAATGGTCTGGAGGAAGTTGAGCACAGCGAATCCCGTACGGCGGATTCCGGCATGCCGCCGCATGGCCAGAGCCAGCAGTGATGCCAGCACCAGGCTGGCGCCGACAGCCGCGCCGACCAATATCAGATGCGCCAGCAACGCACTCACGAACTGGTCGCTACGCGCCTGGTACTCGCGCAGCAGAGCCAGCGGCTCCAGCCACAGCGCGAGCGACAACCACCAGCTCGAGACCATCGGCACCAGTAGCAGCCAGCCCAACGGTCGCGACAATCCCAGCCGGGTGCGCAGTTCGATCGTTGCCAGCAGCAGCAGGAACAGTACCAGCCAGAGGGAGCGACCGATAGCGACACGCGCCTGCGGCATGTCCGGCTCGACCAGTACCGTCGTTGCCGCCGAAAGCCACAGCGGTAGCAGCGCCAACAGCGTCACCACGGCAACCAGCGAGAGCCTCAGTTCCTTGCGGCCGGGCTTCCAGGCCAGCACTACCACGGCCAGCATGGGCAGGGCCAACAGCACAGCCGGCCAGCCAGCCATGACGCCCAACGCCATGTGGGAAGTGCCGGGTACGATTCGGTTGGGTGCCACGCTGACCGCGTCGAGCGACAGCCACGCGGCCACGGCAGCAAGCATCAGACTCAACAGGACCCAATTGGGAGATTGCCTGCCCTCACCCACGCGTCAGTCCTGCAGTCCGGCCAGATACTCCTCGGCAACCTGGCGCGGATCGAGGCCCTCCACCGCAACCCGGGCATTGAGCTCCTGCAGCGTCTCGAGATCGAGCGACTGGAACAATGGCTCGAGCAGCTCGGCGATCTGCGGGTAAGCCTCGAGCACCTCCTCACGCACCACCGGCGCCGGCTGATAGACCGGCTGCACGCCGAGCGTGTCCTCCAGCACCACCAGGTCCAGTGCATTGAGCCCACCATCGGTACCATAGGTCATGGCACCATTCACGCCGCTGGTCTGCTGCGCGGCGGCGCGCATGGTGGCAGCGGTATTGCCGCCGGACAGCACCAGCAACTGGTCGGCGCTCAGTTCGAAACCATAGGCTTCCTGAAATGCCGGTAGCGCCTGCTCCGATTCGACGAACTCCGCGCTGGCGGCAAACTTGAATTCCCCGCCGTCATCAAGATACTCGGTGAGATCCTCCAAGGTCTCGAGGCCATGCTCACGGGCCAAGTCGCCGCGCACGCTCATGGCCCAGGTATTGTTGGCCTGTGCCGGCGTCAGCCATACCAACCCATTCTCGGCATCCCGCTCGCGCACCGTCTCAAAGGCCTGCTCAGCGTCGTGCCAGACGTCGCTGTCGGCCATGTCGAAGAAGAAGGCACCGTTGCCCGTATACTCGGGATAGAGGTCGATTTCTCCGCTCAGCAGTGCCTGGCGCACGATGTTCGTGGCACCGAGCTGCAGCCGATCCGCGGTCTCGATACCACCCTGCTGCAAGCGCTGGATGATCAACTGACCCAGTACCGAACCTTCGGTGTCGATCTTGGAGGATACCGTCACCGGTTCATTGGCCTGTACGCCCGTCGCGAGCAACAGGGAACCGGCAGCCAACGCCGCCAGGCTGGACAAGGAGCGTTTCATCGTTACCACCATCCGTTGTGAATGTCAGTAGAGTATAAGGCGTGTACAGTTTGACTGTCAGACACGATCTCAACGCGGAGCTACACGCCCACCATGTCCGAGGACGATGCCGCCCTGCTTGCCCGTTGCCATCACCCACTGGTGCGCGATCTGGCCTGGATCGTGCTGGCGCCAGACCTGATCCTCACCCCTTGGCCAAGCAGGCCCAGCCGTGAGGACCTGGGCCTGGAAGGCGATGATCGCCTGCACGCCTGGCTCGGCGAGCTCGAGGCCAATCCCCAAGGGTTGGAGCGCCGGGTGGGCGATACCGTCGACGGCCGCATGGGGCATTATCATGAGCGCCTGTGGCAGTTCCTGCTCGATACCGCGCCGGGTACTCGCCTGCTCGCCAGCAACCTGCGCGTGCACCAGGGCAAGCGCACCCTTGGCGAACTCGATCTGCTCTATCGTCGACGAGACGACCCTACACCGGTACATCTAGAAGTGGCGATCAAGTTCTACCTGGGGCTACCGGAAGGCCCCGGCCCGCTTCATGACCAGGCCCGCTGGATCGGTCCCGGCAGCGCCGACAGCCTGGCCACCAAGCGCGAGCACCTCGACCGTCATCAACTGCGCCTGACGGAGAGAGTCGAAACACGCACGACGATCCGCCAGCACACCCATCCTCGTGACATCGGCCCAGCCCCAGAGGTTGCCATCCAGCGTCAGCTGGCGATACCCGGTGTGTTGTTCTATCCCTGGCAGACACCCATGCCGGAACCGCACGAAGCGTCTTCCGACCACCTGCGCGGCCATTGGTTGCACTGGTGCGACTGGCGGCGACTGCGCGACGGCCTGGCCCGTGGCACGCGTGCCGCCTGGCTGGTCAAACCTCACTGGCTGGCACTGCCGCGGGACGAAGCGTTCCTGCCGCTACATCAGGTCGAGGCGCGCCTCGCCCAGCATTTTTCCCGCCCCTCCGCTCCGGTGCAAATCGCCCTGCTCGACCCCCGCGCTCACGGGCGCCGTCATCGGCGCCTGTTCATCGTGGACGACAGCTGGCCACTGCAGATACCGCTGCCTCCCGACCGCTTGCCTGACCCAGACACGACTGCGCCCGGCCGCAGCCGGGCGCAGAGACATTGAAGCTCCGTTATGGTTTCGGCGACTCGAAGACCCAGCTTGTCCCCTCTCGGGAATCCTTGAGCACGATGCCGAGTGCGGCGAGTTCATCGCGGATGGCATCGGCGGCAGCGAAGTCCCTGGCCTGCTTGGCCTCGGCCCGCTGCAGGATGCGTGCCTCGATCTCCTCTTCGCTCAACGGCAGCGCCGCCTGGCCGCCCCTGAGGAAGGCCTGCGGGTCCTGGCCGAACAGCCCCAGCACGCCGCCCAGACGACGCAGCTCGGCAGCCAGTGCCGGCGCCTCGTCGGGCGCTTCCTTCCTGGCACGGTTCAGCTCGCGCACCAACTCGAACAGCACCGACAGCGCCTCCGCAGTATTGAAGTCGTCATCCATGGCGGCGGTGAAGCGTTCGGCGAAGCGGCCATCGATCGCGCCCATGGCGCTCCCGGGCTCAAGCCCCTCGAGAGCGGTATAGAAACGCTCCAGCGACTTGCGCGCCTCGGCCAGCGACTCGGGGGCATAGTTGATCGGGCTACGATAGTGACTGGCCACCAGCAGGTAGCGCACCACTTCCGGATCGTGAGCCTCGAGTACCTCGCGGATGGTGAAGAAATTGCCCAGCGACTTGGACATTTTCTCCTGATTCACCCGCACTGCCCCGGCATGCATCCAGGTGTTGACGTAGGGCTTGCCAGTGGCCGCTTCGGACTGGGCGATCTCGTTCTCGTGATGCGGGAAAGTCAGGTCCGGTCCGCCGCCGTGAATATCGAAGGTATCGCCCAGGCAGCAGGTCGACATTGCCGAACACTCGATATGCCAGCCGGGGCGCCCTTCACCCCAGGGCGATGGCCAGCTCGCCTCGCCCGGTTTGGCATCCTTCCACAGCACGAAGTCGAGCGGATCCTCCTTGTATTCGTCGACCTCGACCCGGGCGCCGGCACGCATCTCGTCCAGGTTGCGGTTATTGAGCTTGCCGTAGCCCTCGAACTTGCGCACCCGGTAGTAAACGTCGCCGTTGTCGGCCGGATAGGCATAGCCCTTGCCGATCAGGGTTTCGACCATGGCGATGATCTCGGCCACGTGGCCCGTGGCACGCGGCTCGTGATCGGGACGCAGCACGCCAAGACGCGCCTCATCCTCGTGCATGGCATCGATCATGCGCTCGGTCAGCGCCGTGATGCTCTCGCCATTCTCCTCGGCGCGCTTGAGGATCTTGTCGTCGATGTCGGTGATGTTGCGCACGTAGGTGACGTCGAAGCCACGCCAGCGCAGGTAGCGGGTCACCACGTCGAAGGCCACCATCACCCGGGCATGGCCCAGGTGGCAGTAGTCGTAGACGGTCATGCCGCAGACGTACATGCGCACCTTGCCCGGCTCGATAGGGGTGAGCGTCTCCTTGCGCCGCGTCAGCGTATTGTAGATCTGCATGTCAGCCCTTCTTCTGGCCATCTTTTTTCTGGGCTTCTTGCTTCTGAACCTTGGCCCAGCTGTCCTTCAGCCCAACGGTACGATTGAACACCAGCTTGCCGTCGCGACAGGCGTGACGGTCGGCACAGAAGTAGCCTACACGCTCGAACTGGAAGCGCGACTCGGGCGCTGCGTCGGCCAGACTCGGCTCGCCCATAGCCTGACAGACCTTCAGCGACTCGGGATTGAGATGCTCGAGGAAATCGGCGTCCTTGTCCTTGTCGGGTTGCTCGACCAGGAACAGGTTGTCGTACAGGCGCACCTCCATGGGTACCGCATGAGTGGCACTGACCCAATGGATCACACCCTTGACCTTGCGCCCCTCGGGGTTCTTGCCCAGGGTGTCGAAATCCACCGAGCAGCGCAGCTCCGCGACCTCGCCGCTGTCGTCCTTGACCACCTCGTCGCAGCGGATCACGTAGGAGTTACGCAAGCGCACCTCTTGACCGGGCGCCAGGCGGAAGAACTTCTTCGGCGGCTCCTCCATGAAGTCTTCCCGGTCGATATAGAGCTCGCGGGTGAACGGCACCCGGCGCAGGCCCATGCCCTCCCGAGCGGGGTGACCAGGCACTTCGTACACTTCTTCGTGGCCCTCGGCTACGTTGGTCAACACCACCTTGAGCGGATTGAGCACGCACATGGCGCGCGGCGCATTGTCCTCGAGGTCCGAACGGATGGCATGGTAGAGCATGGCGATATCGACCAGCCCCCCATCGGCCCGGGTCACGCCGATCATCTCGCAGAACTTGCGGACCGATGCCGGGGTATAGCCGCGGCGGCGCATGCCCGAGATGGTCGGCATACGCGGATCGTCCCAACCATCGACGATACCCTCGTCCACCAGCAGCTTGAGCTTGCGCTTGGAGGTCAGGGTGTAGTTCATGTTGAGCCGGGCGAACTCGATCTGCCGCGGCTTGGCCGGCACCGGTAGATTGTCGAGGAACCACTCATAGAGCGGGCGGTGATCCTCGAACTCCAGGGTGCAGATGGAGTGGGTCACCCCCTCGATGGCATCGGACTGGCCGTGGGCAAAATCATAGGAAGGATAGATCTTCCACTTGTCGCCGGTCTGATGGTGGTGGGCATGGCGAATGCGGTAAAGGATCGGATCGCGCAGGTTGATGTTGGGCGACGCCATGTCGATCTTGGCACGCAGCACCTTCCCACCCTCGTTGAACTCGCCGGCGCGCATGCGCTCGAGCAGATCGAGGTTCTCCTCCACGCTGCGCTCGCGCCAGGGGCTGGGACGTCCCGGCTCGGTCAGGGTACCGCGGTACTCGCGAATCTCGTCGGGCGAAAGGTCGTCGACGTAGGCCTTGCCCTCGCGAATCAAATGCTGCGCCCAGGCATAGAGCTGATCAAAGTAATCGGAGGCATAGCGCACCTCGCCGGCCCACTCGAAGCCGAGCCAGCTGACATCCTCCTTGATCGCATCGATGTAGGCCTGCTCCTCCTTAGCCGGGTTGGTGTCGTCAAAGCGCAGGTGACAATCCCCACCGAACTGCTCGGCCAGGCCGAAGTTCAGACAGATCGACTTGGCATGCCCCACGTGCAGGAAGCCATTAGGCTCCGGCGGAAAACGGGTGACGATCTTGTCGCTACGGCCGGCCTGGATTTCGTCGCGGATCTGGTTGCGGATGAAATTCGGCGCACTGGCGGTTTCGGTGGTCATGTTGGAGCGAAAAGCCTCTGGTTGGAACGCGAATCCGGAGCGCGGGCAAAGCCTGAAAAAACAGCACCGCCCCCAGCCTCGGCAAGCCAATGAATCCGACGCGCTTCGCGCATCGATACAAAACCGCTATTATAACGCCACGCCCCTGCACGGCGCCAAGGCGCGCAGCTTTCGAAAGGAAAACTTCGATGATCATTCTCGAGACCAGCTATGGCGACATCACCATCGCCCTGAACCATGACCAGGCGCCCAAGACCGCGGCCAATTTCGAGCAGTACGTGCGCGACGGCCACTACGACGGCACTCTCTTTCACCGCGTCATTCCCGGATTCATGATCCAGGGCGGCGGCTTCGACCAGGACTTCAACCAGAAGCCCACCCGCGACCCGATCGAGAACGAGGCCGACAACGGCCTGAAGAACCTGACCGGCACCCTGGCCATGGCCCGCACCCAGGACCCGCACTCCGCCACCGCACAGTTCTTCATCAACGTGGCCGATAACGACTTCCTCAACCACAGCGGCAAATCCATCCAGGGCTGGGGCTACTGTGTCTTCGGTGAAGTGGTCGAAGGCATGGACGTGGTCGAACGCATCACCGCCGTGGACACCACTCGTCGAGGCATGCACGCCGACGTGCCCGCCGAAGATGTGATCATTCAGCGCGCCTACGTCAAGGACGAAGCCAGCGACAGCTGATTCCCGCAGGCCTGCACGCCCGCATGGGGCGGGCGTGTAGCGGCTCGCTTCCCCAAGCCTAGAGACATGGCCATGACCACAACCCTGTTGATCTCCGACCTGCACCTGCACCCCGGCGCTCCTGAGGTCACCGAAGGCTTTCTCGACTGGCTCGACCGGCGCGCCCGCGGTGTCGATACGCTCTATATCCTGGGAGACTTCTTCGAGGCCTGGATCGGCGACGATCTGCTCGACCACGTCGATCAGGATCCCAGCGGCAACGCCGCCCTTGCCCTGCGCGTGGCCACGGCACTTCGCCAATTGACCGACGACGGCACCGCGCTCTATTTGATGCATGGCAACCGCGACTTCCTGCTCGGCCACCGTTTCGCCGATGCCATCGGCGCCAAACTGGTCGCCGATCCTGCCGTCCTGCGCTTCGCCGACGAACCGGTCCTGCTCATGCACGGCGACAGCCTGTGCACTCGCGACGAAGCCTACATGGCCTTTCGCGAACAGGCACGCAATCCGGCCTGGCAAGAGCAGGTCCTGGCCATGCCGTTGGCCGACCGCATCCAGTTGGCTACGGCCCTGCGTCAGCAATCCGGCGAGGCGACCTCCAACAAGGCCGAGGACATCATGGATGTCACTCCCGAGGAGGTCGAACGCGTCATGCGCGATCATGGCGTCACCACGCTGATCCACGGCCATACTCACCGCCCTGCGGTACACGAGATCGAGATCGACGAGCAGCCCGCCCGACGCATCGTGCTGGGCGACTGGCAGCCCGGCAGGGGCTGGGAGGTCGAGATCGGCCCCGAAGGCGACCCAGTGTTGCGAGAGCTTGCACTCCAGCCAGGCCGCTCATGAACGCATGCCGTCCCTGTCCTGTAGGCGGCATGCCTGCAACGCGGACAAAGTCTCCTCGGCGGGCGGCATGAGTTCCAGCTCACCGATCAGCTCCAGCCGTGAATCCTTGCGCCAGGCACTTGCCGCAAGACTCGTACTCCCCTCACCGCGATTGTAGAGCCGCCATCCCGCGTCCGTGTGCCAGACCCCTTTTATACGCAGCCCGGCAGGCAGGCGATCCAGTACCTGGGTCAAACGATCGAGATCGAAGACATCCAGCGGATGCCAGCGCCAGCTCAAAGCCTGGTAGCCCAGGGATCGACCGCTCTCCTGCTGAGGCTGTCCGGGAGATGGCAAGGCTGCGACAAAGTCATCGAGCAACACCGCTGGCTTCGCTACATCGCGCAATGCAGCGTGTGGGGCGCTTTGTGGCGCGCCCCCGGCGTCTACCCGATGCCGGCCGCCATCCACCAACAGCGCGATCGGCAGCTCACCGAAAGGCGCTTCCCTCACCCACTTCTTGGGTGGCCACAACGCTTCGGCATGACGCCGGGCAGCGCTCAACTGATCCGGCCCTACCCTGTCGGTCATGGTCAACGCCACCGCATCGGCCATAGCCAACTGGTCGTTGAAGGTTGCGTGCTCACGTGCACGGGGGTCGGCGAGCCGGGCCGGGTCGAGTAATACGATGACATCGCGTATCTCGAGGACCCCGGCAAAGGCCTCGCCCTGAAGCACATCGAGCAAGCCGGCCGGATGACCAAGCCCCGAAGGTTCAATGATGAGACGGTCGGGACGGTGGCGATGCAGCAGATTGACCAGGGTTGCCTGTAGCACGAAGGAGAGCTGGCAGCACAGACACCCGCCGGGCAGTCCCTTCACGATCACATCGTCACGCACCTCGAACATGGTCTGGTCGATGCCGACCTGACCAAACTCGTTGATCAAGACCGCCCACCGTTCCTTCTCCGGCTTCTGCTCGATCAAGCGTCGGATCAGTGTGGTCTTGCCGCTGCCAAGGAAGCCGGTAAACAAGTGAACGGGTATCGTCGAGAGAGGTGCCGCCCGCATGATGCGCCCTGCCTATGAAATTCGTTATAACATAACATATCTAGATACACCGTTTTAGCCCTGATTGGCGACTCGCCCGAAGAGGACAGGAAGATAACGGTATAAAATCGAACCAAAGAAAAAGGGGGCACTCGCCCCCTTCTCTTGCTGCAAGCGCTTTCAACGCTGAGTGATGTCGGCTGTCTCACGCAGGTGGGTGCTCAGCCCCTGGATGGCGGCTTGAGCACGCAGTTGCTCCGCCATGCGTGCCACGAAGGCTTCGGCTTGTTCATCCACTTCCCCGATCTCGACATCATCGAGCGCTATCAGCACGACACGGCCGCCATCGCTGGCGTGACCGTAAACGGCAGTGTCGTCTGCGGGCTGCGGCAAACGGAAGGCTGCCTGCAGCACTGTGCGCGGCACGTTGCCCTGCTGGCGGGTCGCTCGCTCCACCTGCTGCCACTCGAACTCGAGGTCCTCACCACTACGCAGGCGTTCGAGACGCTCACGAGCAACCTCCAGCAGCGCCTCTCGCTGCTTGCGCTGTTCGACTGAAGCCGCCACACGCTCACGCACCTCCTCGAGCGGCAACACCGTCGCCTCGCGGTGCTCCGCCACGCGTAACACCATGCGGCGATCCTCGTCGAGTTCGATGACCTCGCTATTGAACCCTTCGACAAGTACGTCCTCGCTGAAGGCCTCGTTCATGATACCGGGCTCGGATAACACACCCTCGTCCCCTTCACGTGAAACCCACTCGCTCTCGCGCAGCTCCAGGTCCAGACTATCGGCCACGCTAGCCAGATCGTCGGCGGCAAAGCTCTCATCGATAAGCGCCTGGACACGACGGTTGAACGCGTCGTTTACCTGGCCTAGCGCAAGCTCCCTTGCAAGGTCGTCGCGCATCGCTTCCAGTGGCGCCTGATCCAGCTCCGTGACCTTGACCAGGTGCAAGCCGTTACTGGTTTCGACGATACCTGACACCTGCCCCGGAGAGAGCGCGAAAGCAGCGTCATCAAAGGCATCGCCAAAGAAACCGCGGCTGATCACTCCCAGGTCGCCGCCCTGTTCGGCTGTCGAGGGATCATCGGAGAACTCGAGCGCGAGGTCTTCGAAGGACTCGCCGGCGGCCAGTCGTTCGCGCACCTCTTCCAACTGCGCCACGGCTTCGTCGCGACTACGCTCGCCCTCGAACGTGGCCATGATGTGCGACACGCGACGATCTGCATCCCGCCCGCGCTCTTCCCATGCCTGGCGAATGGCTTCATCGCTGACCTCGACCCGTTCGGCCATTTCCTGGCGGTCGACGATGACATACTCCAGACGCACCTGCTCAGGACGCTGGTAATTCCCACGATGCTCTTGGTAATAGGATTCCAGGTCCGCCTCGCTGGCCTGCACAGGCTCGGCGAGCTCCTCGGGACTCAGGACGTGATAGCGGAAGCTGCGCACTTGGCGCTGCAGCGCGGCCAGGCTCTCACGCTCGTTATCAAGGACGAAGTCACTGACCGCGAGCCCCTGCTGCAGTTGCTGGCGCTTGAGATCGACGCGCAGCGCAGCCCGGAACGAGTTGGGCGTGAAGCCGGCGCTGGCCAGGCGGTTGCGGAACAGGTCGGTATCGAAGTGTCCGTTCTGGTCCTGGAACTCGGGCAGCGTCACGATCACCTGATCGAGCTGCTCGTCGGAGAGGTAGAGTCCACCATCCTCGGCGAAAGCCAGCAGCAGGCGCTCGCCGATCATTTCGTCGAGCACCTGGCCGCGCAGAGCCCTTTCCTGCTCGGGCGGCACCTGACCGGAACGGATCGCACGCTGCACTTCCATTTCCAGTTCCTGGCGGGTGATGCTCTGCCCGTTGACCTTGGCGACTTCATCGCCTCCCCCACCGAACAGCCCCACCAGGGACTCGACGCCGAACAGCGCCATGGTAACCACCACGGCACCCACGATGATCTTGGCACCCCAGCTTCTGGAGCGATCACGAATACTTTGCAGCATGCAGGCCTCGGTTGCTGGTTGTTGGCTGGCTGTGGCGCCACATTATACGTTGGCGGGTCGCCGTGGGCCATCTTGACCGCCCCCGACGACTGGTTCATGGCAAGGCACGGAGCCGCTAAAAAAAGCGCACCGCCGAAGCGGTGCGCCTGATCGTTTGCTGCCGATGCGGGCCTGTCCCTAGCTGGGACTATCGGCACAAATAATCCGTTGACTCAATTCACAGAGTCTTTCAGGGCCTTGCCGGCCTTGAAGGTCGGCACCTTGGCTGCGCTGATCTGGATCGGCTGGCCTGTCTGCGGGTTGCGGCCGGTGCGGGCGGCACGCTCCTTCACCGAGAAAGTACCAAATCCGACAAGAGATACACTGTCGCCTTTCTTGAGGCTTTCGGTGACGGTGTCGACCATGGCATCCAGTGCGCGAGACGCAGCGGCCTTGGGAATGTCGGCAGACGCGGCGATAGCTTCGATCAGCTCGGATTTGTTCACACTTCACCCCTTGACTGTTTCAGAAAATGGCTCTAATCGGCGTGCCTTTCGCCTGGCAACACGATCACAGCATGGCTGGCAGTTTATAGCAATGCTGTAAAAGAGGTGTCAAGCAACTGCGGCGCCAAACCGCGTCATGCCGGGAATTCCGACCCCGACATGACACAGCAATTATCGTTAATGTGTACTGATCATGCTGGAAGAAGAAGCGGAATCTTCCGTTCGTGATTCTTCTCCACCATTGCCGGCCCTTTCTGCCAGGGCCGCCTCCAGTACCTCGTCGATCCAACGGACGGGCCGGACATCCAGCGCGTCCTTGATATTATCCGGCACCTCCTTGAGGTCCCGGCGGTTCTCTTCCGGAATGAGCACAATCTTTATACCACCGCGCCGTGCTGCCAGCAATTTCTCCTTTAGCCCCCCGATCGGCATCACCTCGCCCCGCAGATTCACTTCACCGGTCATGGCCAGGTCACAGCGTACCGGACGGCCGGTATACGCGGACACCATGGCCGTGACCATGGCAATACCGGCGCTGGGGCCATCCTTGGGCGTGGCGCCTTCCGGCACGTGGATATGCAGGTCTTCCTTCTCGAAGCGCTCCGGATCGATACCCAGCGTACTGGCACGCGCCCGCACCACGGTGTGGGCAGCACTGACGGACTCCTTCATCACGTCGCCCAGCGAGCCGGTCTTGTTGATCCGCCCCTTGCCCGGCGTGACCACCGATTCGATATTGAGCAGCTCGCCTCCCACCGAGGTCCAGGCCAGGCCGGTCACGCGCCCCACCTGATCCTCCTTGTCGGCCAGGCCATAGCTGTAACGTCGTACGCCGGCATAGGTCTCGATATCGGCCGCCGTCAGCATCACCGGCGCCTGGGCGCCCTTGCCCTCGTGCTCGAGCCGCTCGCGCAGGACCTTGCGACACACCTTGGCGATCTGCCGCTCCAACTCACGCACCCCCGCCTCACGGGTGTAGTAGCGGATCAGCTCCAGCAGCGACTCGTCGGAGAAGCTCAGTTCCTCGTCCTTGAAACCGTTGGAGTTCAACTGCTTGGGCACCAGGTAACGGCGCGCGATGGCCTGCTTCTCGTCCTCGGTATACCCCGGCAGACGAATGACCTCCATGCGATCCAGCAACGGGCCGGGAATGTTCATCGAATTGGCGGTACAGATGAACATCACCTCGGAGAGATCGTAATCCAGCTCCAGATAGTGATCGCTGAACTTGTCGTTTTGCTCCGGATCAAGCACTTCGAGCAGCGCCGAGGCGGGATCGCCACGGTGATCCATGCCGATCTTGTCGACTTCGTCGAGCAGGAACAACGGATTCTTGACCTCGGCCTTGCTCATGCGCTGAATCAGCTTGCCCGGCAGCGAACCGATGTAGGTGCGGCGATGACCGCGGATCTCGGATTCGTCGCGCACGCCACCCAAGGCCAGGCGCACGTACTTGCGGTTGGTGGCCCGAGCGATCGACTGGCCGAGCGAGGTCTTGCCCACCCCCGGCGGTCCCACCAGGCACAGCACCGGCCCCTTGAGCTTCTTGACCCGCTTCTGCACCGCCAGGTATTCGAGGATGCGCTCCTTGACTTCATCGAGACCGTAGTGGTCCTCGTCCAGTACCTTATGGGCGTGTATCAGGTCATGCTTGACCCGGGTACGCTTCTTCCACGGCACCGACACCAGCCAGTCCAGATAGGAGCGCACCACCGTAGCCTCGGCAGAGCTCGGCGACATCATCTTCAGTTTGCCGAGCTCCTGCACGGCTTTGTCGCGCGCTTCCTTGGGCATGCCCGATTCTTCGATCGCACGCTCGTACTTCTCGGCCTCGTTGGGCACGTTCTCGAGCTCGCCCATCTCCTTCTGGATGGCCTTCATCTGCTCGTTGAGATAGTACTCACGCTGGGACTTCTCCATCTGGTCCTTCACGCGGGATCGAATGCGCTTCTCCACTTGGAGCAGATCGATCTCGGATTCGATCAGCGCCATGAGATGCTCGATGCGCTCACGCACACGATCCATTTCCAGTAGTTGCTGCTTGTCCTGGATCTTGAGCGAGAGATGAGCACAGATCGTGTCGACGAGACGACTCGGGTCTTCGATGCCCGAAAGCGAGTTGAGTACCTCGTTGGGGACTTTCTTGGAGAGCTTGACGTACTGCTCGAACTGATTGAGCAGCACCCGCACCAGCGCTTCCTGCTCACGCTCGCTCAGGGGTTCGCTGTCGCGCAGTACCGCCTCGGCCACGCTGTGGCCCTGATCGGTATGGTGAACTTCACGCAAGTCCGCCCGCGACACGCCCTCGATCAGCACCTTGACGGTGCCATCGGGCAGCTTGAGCAGTTGCATGATTTCAGCAACGGTACCGATGGTGAAAAGATCGTCGGTTCCCGGGTCATCCTGCCCAGCCTCGCGCTGGGCAACCAGCAGCACGCGTTTGTCGGCCGCCATGGCCGCATCGAGGGCCTGGATCGACTTCTCGCGGCCGACGAACAGCGGGATCACCATCTGCGGATAGACGACTACGTCCCGCAGTGGCAGTAGGGGCAGACTCAGGGTCTGAACGGCGTTCTGCTGCATCGCAGACGTTCCTCAAACAGAAATCGGTGGATACAGGGGGGATTGGGGCACGGCACCCCCATTGCAAGGGGCTGGCGAACATGGAAAGGGGCCGCCCGAGCGACCCCTTTCCGTCATGGGCTGGCAGCGGCTCGCCGCCCAGCTTCAGCCGTCAGTACCGTCGACCCGCTGGTCCTGCTGCGAATAGATCAGCAAGGGGTCGCTCTCGCCGGCGATGACCGATGCATCGATGACCACCTTCGAGACTCCCTCCATCGAGGGTATTTCGTACATGGTATCGAGCAGTACCGACTCAAGGATGGAGCGCAGCCCACGGGCGCCGGTCTTGCGCGCCATCGCCTTGGCCGCCACGGCACGCAGGGCGTCCTCGCGGAACTCCAGCTCGACGCCCTCCATGTCGAACAGGCGGGCGTACTGCTTGACCAGAGAGTTCTTGGGTTCGGTAAGAATCTGGATCAATGCATCTTCATTGAGCTCAGTCAGGGTAGCGATGACCGGCAGGCGGCCAACGAACTCCGGAATCAGGCCGAACTTGACCAGATCCTCCGGCTCGACGTCGGCAAGCAAATCACCCACCCCCTTGGTCTCGTCCTTGCTCTTCACCTCGGCACTGAAGCCGATACCGCCCTTCTCGGCACGATCGCGAATCACCTTGTCCAGCCCGGCAAAGGCGCCGCCAACGATGAACAGGATGTTGCCGGTATCGACCTGCAGGAACTCCTGCTGCGGATGCTTGCGGCCACCCTGTGGTGGCACGGACGCTGTGGTGCCTTCGATCAGCTTGAGCAGGGCCTGCTGCACACCCTCGCCCGACACATCGCGGGTGATCGAGGGGTTATCCGACTTGCGCGAGATCTTGTCGATTTCGTCGATGTAAACAATGCCACGCTGGGCCTTCTCCACATCGTAATCGCACTTTTGCAGCAACTTCTGGATGATGTTCTCGACGTCCTCGCCTACGTAACCCGCTTCGGTCAACGTAGTCGCATCGGCGATGGTGAAGGGCACGTTGAGCAGGCGCGCCATGGTCTCGGCCAACAGCGTCTTGCCACTGCCGGTAGGCCCGATCAGTAGAATATTGGATTTGCCAAGCTCCACGTCGTCGCCCTTGACGCCAGCGCGCAGACGCTTGTAGTGATTGTAGACCGCCACGGAAAGCACCGTCTTGGCGCGGTCCTGACCGATCACATACTCATCCAGGGTGCGACGAATCTCGCGGGGAACGGGAAGACGCTCCTCATCGCTCTCGGCATCGGCATCGAGAACTTCCTCGCGAATGATGTCGTTGCAGAGATCGACACACTCGTCGCAGATATAAACGGACGGGCCTGCAATCAGCTTGCGTACTTCGTTCTGATTCTTGCCGCAGAACGAGCAGTAAAGCAGCTTGCCGCCTTCGTCCTTGCCTTTGCCGTCGGCCATTCGCGTACCTCTGTCACTTCGGCGGCCAGATCGGCCGCCGGTAATCACGTAGTTGAAGCGTGCTTGATTTCACGCTATCAGGATGTGGGCCGCTTATCCAGTACGGCGTCGATCAGACCGTATTCCACCGCCTGAGTGCCGCTCATGAAATTGTCGCGGTCGGTATCTCGAGCGATGGTATCGATATCCTGCCCGGTGTGGTGGGCCAGGATATGGTTCAGCTTGTCCCGAATCCCCAGGATCTCGCGGGTATGAATCTCGATGTCCGAAGCCTGCCCCTGGTAGCCCCCCAGCGGCTGGTGGATCATCATGCGCGAATGCGGCAAGCAATAGCGCTTGCCCGCCGTGCCGCCGGCCAGCAGCAAGGCGCCCATGCTGGCAGCCTGGCCGATGCACACGGTGGACACGTCAGGCTTGATGAACTGCATGGTGTCGTACATCGCCATACCGGCCGTCACTGAACCACCAGGCGAATTGATATAAAGGTGTATGTCCTTGTCCGGGTTCTCGGATTCAAGGAAGAGCAGCTGCGCCACGATCAGGTTGGCCATATGATCTTCCACCGGACCCACCAGAAAGATCACACGCTCCTTCAGCAGCCTGGAGTAGATATCGTAGGCCCGCTCGCCACGCGCGCTCTGCTCTACGACCATTGGCACCAAGCCGCCGGCGTTTCGGGTCTCGAACTCGTTGCTCATCAGTGTGATGTCCTTGCATCCGATGAATGAAAGCGGCATCTCCGCCGGCCACCAGCGAGGTGACCGGCGAAAACCCTCAGGTCGCCAATCAGCCCTTGGCTTCCTCGCCTTCGCCTTCCTCGCTCTCCTGGTCACCCTGCTGGGCGGCGGCCAGGGCCTGCTGATAGCTCATTTCGACATCCTTGACCGAGGCCTGCTCCAGCAGCTTGTCGACGGCCTTTTCTTCGAGGATAGCCGACTTGACCTGAGTCTTGAGCTGGTCGTTGCCCATATAGTAGTCAACGACCTGCTGCGGCTCCTGGTACTGTTCGGCCAGTTCCCCGACCTTGGCGCGGATCTCGTCGTCGCTGGCATCGAGCTCGTTCGACTTGATCACCTCGGCCAGCAGCAGGCCGACCTGAACGCGGCTCTTGGCCTGCTCGGAGAACAGTTCGTTGGGCAACTGGGAAACGTCGAAATCCTCGCCCAGCCCGAATTGCTGCGCCGCCTGACGCTTGAGCGCATCGGTTTCCTGCTGGACCAGTGCCTGGGGCACCGGAATGTCGTTGGCCTTCTTCAGGGCCTCGAGAACCTGCTGCTTGACCCGATTGTCGACGGCCTGCTTGGCCTCGCGGGACATGTTCTTCTTGACTTCGGCGCGGAATTTCTCGGCGTCGCCGTCTTCAACGCCGAAGCGCTTGATGAACGCCTCGTCGACCTCAGGCAGAGCCTGCCCCTGGACCGCATGCACCTTGACCTTGAAGGTGGCGTCCTGGCCAGCCAGGTGTTCAGCCTGGTAATCCTCGGGGAAGGTGACCTTGATCTCCTTCTCCTCGCCAGCCTTGGCGCCAATGAGCTGATCCTCGAACCCCGGGATGAAGTTGCCGGAACCAAGCACCAGATCGTGCCCTTCGGCACTACCACCCTCGAAGGGCTCGTCGCCAAGGAAGCCCTGGAAATCGATCTTGACCTGGTCGCCCTCTTCGGCAGCCCGCTCGACCTCTTCCCACGTGGCGTTCTGCTTACGCAGGGTCTCGACCATCTCCTCGAGATCGGCATCGCTCACTTCCACCACCGGGCGCTCGACCTCGGTACCTTCGATCGAGGCCAGCTCGACCTCGGGGTAAACCTCGAGGGAGGCCACGAACTCAAGATCCTTGCCCGCCTCGTCGACCTTGGGCTCGATGCTCGGGAAGCCGGCCGGATTGAGGTTCTGCTCAGTGATGGCACGCACATAACGCTCACGCATCAGTTCGCCCACGACCTCGTCGCGCACGCCGCGGCCGTAACGCTGGCGCACCACGGACATGGGTACCCGGCCCTTGCGGAAACCGTTGAGGCGAATGTTCTTCGCCGTGTCCTTGAGGCGGGCTTCGACGGCCTCGTCGACCTCGGCGGCCGGCACCTGGAACGTGACACGGCGCTCGATCTGGGAGGTCGTTTCGACGGAAACTTGCATGAATGGTCCTCTACCGACTGGGGCGTTCTAGGAAAGCGTGGAATGTAAAAGAGAGATTCTAAGAATCCCGCCCTACGCTGGCAAGCGTTACGCCATACAGAGTGGGGGCGATCGCGGGTTTTACAAGGGGTCGGCAGTCTGCCGGACAAGCTCACCGCCAGGCGAGCACACACGACCATCAACGACCGACACCCGGGCAAGACAACTCGACCGGGCAGGCAGAAAACACGAAAGGAAACCAGGCAAAGACTGGTGCAATGGGGTGGATGATGGGGATCGAACCCACGACCACCGGAGCCACAATCCGGGGCTCTACCACTGAGCTACATCCACCATTGCAGAATCAAGCGTATCGCTCAACGAAATACCGGCCGATTGGGGTGGATGATGGGGATCGAACCCACGACCACCGGAGCCACAATCCGGGGCTCTACCACTGAGCTACATCCACCGTATCGACGCTGCGTCACTACAAATGACGCCCACAAGTAACGCCATTTCAAGATCAAGAACAGCACTTCGAGCAAACAACACCCGAGACACCATCCTCGAACCGGAGGCCGCCCTGCCTGGAAGCGTGGCACGCCCAGCAGGACTCGAACCTGCAACCTACGGCTTAGAAGGCCGTTGCTCTATCCGGTTGAGCTATGGGCGCATTCTACGTTCCATGCCAACTGACCGCAACCCCGTTTCGCTTTTTTCCCAGCATAAACAAAAGGTTGTGGTCGGGGTGGAGGGATTCGAACCCCCGACATCCTGCTCCCAAAGCAGGCGCGCTACCAGACTGCGCTACACCCCGCCGGCCTTCGCTCGACCTCGACACCGCAGAGCGGGCCTCACCGAGCGCTGCGTATTCTACGCGAGAATCGCCTGCGGTCAATAGCTTCCTGACACAACGGGGCTTTTGCGCTTTGCCTGGGAGGCGCGTCATGCGAAAATCGGCCCCTTCGAATTCACCGCCGGCCTCGCCAGCGCCGCACACACCACTCGTCAGGGGGAGACACGATGACTGCCCAACTCATCGATGGCAAGGCCATAGCCGCTCAGGTCCGTGAACAGGTTGCGCGCCAGGTGGAAACGCGCCGCAGCGAGGGCAAGCGCGTCCCCGGTCTCGCCGTCGTCCTGGTGGGCGACGACCCGGCTTCCCACGTCTACGTGAGTAACAAGCATCGCGCCTGCGAGCAGGCCGGCATTCTCTCCTTTCGTCATGCGCTGCCCGGCGACACTTCGCAGCAGGCGCTCGAGCAACTCATCGACGAGCTCAATGCCGACAAGCGCATCGATGGAATTCTGCTGCAGCTACCGTTGCCCGCCCACCTGGATGCCCGCCCGATCCTCGAGCGCATCCTGCCGCACAAGGACGTCGACGGATTCCACCCCTACAACCTCGGCCGCCTGGCCCAGCGTCTACCGGTCCTTCGCCCCTGTACGCCCAAGGGCATCATGACGCTGCTACAGGCCAGTGGCCTGAAGGTACGAGGAATGGACGCCACCGTAGTTGGCGCATCCAACATCGTCGGACGCCCCATGGCGCTCGAACTGATGCTGGCGGGCTGCACCACCACCGTTTGCCACCGCTTCACGCGAGAACTGGAATCGCACGTACGCCGGGCCGAACTGCTGGTCGTCGCGGTCGGCACCCCCGGCCTGGTAAAGGGCGAGTGGGTCCGCGACGGGGCGATCGTCATCGATGTGGGGATCAACCGGGAGGAAGACGGACGGCTGGTCGGAGACGTGGAGTTCGGCCCAGCCGCCGAGCGCGCCGCCTGGATCACTCCGGTGCCGGGAGGCGTAGGGCCGATGACGGTCGCTTCGCTGCTGGAGAATACCCTGTTCGCAGCCGAACGCCATGACGCCATGGAGCTGGAAACCGCCTCCTCCTGAACCAGGCCTGACATTGGCGTGCGGCTCGGATAGAATGCGCGCTCCGTCAATATCGGAGAATCGGGAGCAAATGAAACGCATCGGCATCATTGGCGCCATGGCCCAGGAGGTAGACCGCCTCGCTGCACGGCTGGAGGGACGCAGCACTCGTACCCACGTGGGCTGCACCTTTCACCAAGGCAAGCTGCACGGCGCCGATGTCGTGGTGCTCCAGTCGGGCATCGGCAAGGTCAACGCCGCCATCGGCACTACCCTGCTGCTCGACATGTACCAGCCTGAGGCCATCATCAATACCGGCTCGGCTGGCGGTTTCGGTGAGGGGCTAGAGATCGGCGACGTGGTGGTATCGAGCGAGGTGCGCCACCACGACGTGGATGCCGTGGCATTTGGCTACGAACACGGCCAGGTACCACAGATGCCGGCCGCCTATCTCCCTGACGAACGCCTAGTCGCCCTTGCCAGGGAGTGCGTCGAGGAACTGGGCGAGGTCAAGGTGACCGAGGGCCTGATCGCCACCGGCGATGTCTTCATGGCCTGCCCCGAGCTGGTGGCCAAGACCCGCTCGCGCTTCCCCACCATGCTGGCAGCCGAGATGGAGGCCGCTGCCATCGCCCAGACTTGCCACCTGTACGGCTGCCCGTTCGTGGTCATTCGTGCCCTTTCCGACATCCCCGGCAGCGGCGACAACCACATATCCTTCGAGCAATTCCTCGACAAGGCTGCCGCGCACTCGGCGCGCATGGTCGAAGCCATGGTCGCACGGCTTGCTCCTCAGGCGGAACCTGAACTCACCCCCCGATGAGCCCATCGCTGAACCGCACCCAGCGATTGCCTGGGTCGGCTGGCAATGCAGATTATCAACCGTCATTGGGCCAACGACGCAGCGGCCGCCTCAAGGGTGGCCGTTGCGTCAAGAAAGAGAAGGAGAACAGTTACGCCTGGAGCTTCCAGGCGAGCATCTCCCCCGCCTTGAGCGGTACGATGCGCTGGCCGCCGGCATAGGGTAACGAGTCGGGCAGCCTCCACTCCTCACGCACCAGCGTGATCGTGTCGCCATTGCGCGGAAGGCCGTAGAAATCGGGCCCGAAATGACTGGCGAACCCTTCCAGTCGATCCAGCGCCCCGGCCTGCTCGAAGGCCGTGGCGTACAGCTCGATCGCCGCCGGCGCGGTGTAGGCGCCGGCACAGCCGCAGGCCGACTCCTTGTCGCCCTGGGCATGAGGGGCGCTATCGGTACCAAGGAAGAACTTGCCGCTGCCCGAGGTGGCAGCAGCCAGCAGTGCCTCGCGGTGACGCTCGCGCTTTAGGATCGGCAGGCAGTAGTAGTGGGGGCGAATGCCGCCGGTCAGCATATGGTTACGGTTGAACAATAAATGGTGAGCCGTGATAGTCGCTGCCACATTGGCCGGTGCCTGGGCAACGAATGCGGCAGCATCCGCCGTGGTGATGTGCTCGAATACCACCTTCAGAGTGGGGTGGCGCTCGAGCAGCGGCTTCATCACTCGCTCGATGAAAACCGCCTCGCGATCGAAGATATCGATCTCGGCATCGGTAACCTCGCCGTGTACCAGCAGCGGCAGCCCCAGGCGCGCCATGGTGGCGATCGTTGCGTCACAGTGCGCGACGTCGGTCACACCCGAATCCGAGTTGGTCGTGGCACCCGCGGGGTAGAGCTTCACTGCATGCACCCTGCCGCTCGCCACGGCACGCTCGATCTCCTCGGCCGGCGTGTTATCGGTGAGATACAGCGTCATCAACGGCTCGAAGGCTAAACCTTGCGGGCGCGCGGCCAGGATCCGCTCACGATAGCTCAAGGCCTGCTCGGTCGTCGTGACTGGCGGCTTGAGGTTGGGCATGATGATCGCACGTCCCATCTGACGGGCAGTGGCAGGCACCACGGCCTCGAGCGCCTCACCATCGCGCAGGTGCAGGTGCCAATCATCGGGGCGGGTCAGGGTGATTGCGTTCACGGCGTATCCTGTGGTTCAACTGGAATGTCGAAGCCAGAGTATACCGGAAGGTCGCGTCCGGTTGCCCGGGTGGCGGGAACTGAGCCGACAATTTCGGCGCGACGGCAGCATGTCGAGTCGATTTGCCGTATCATCGACGCCGTTTTTATCGCATGAGACCTTGCCAATGCCCCGGGTTCGCCACTACGCCGATATCGTCGCCATCCTGGCCGGGCTGATGTGGGTCGTGTTCTTCTGGTCGATCAGCGTCTCGGCCAGGATGGACAGCGTCGAGCCCACCCTGGCCGCCATCCTCGCCCTCGGCGCCATGATCCTGGTCAGCTTCATGCATCGCCCGTTTCGCGTTCATCTCAGCCGCTACCACGTACGCAAGCGGCGCACCGAAATGTGGATGCATATTCTCGCCCTGCCGATGGCGCTTGCCCTGCTCCTCGGCATGCTCATCGAGACCCTGTTCGCCCCCATGAGCGGCCAGCAGAAGATGCTGCTGTTCAACGTGCTGGCCACCGCCGGCTGGGTGGTCTATGTAATGACCCTGTTGATCAAGTCAATCCACCACCAGTGGCGCCGGCGGCGCAATCGCGCCGGGTGAAACAGGGGCTAGGGGCTAGAAGCGGTCCGCACGGAACGGTGCCATATCGACCGCTGTCGGCTCCCCCTCCATCATCTCCGCCATCAGGCGCCCGGTCGCCGGCCCCATGGTAAAGCCTTGGTGGCCGTGCCCAAAGGCGAGCCATAGCCCCTTGTGGCGCGGCGCAGGGCCGATGATCGGCTTCATGTCCGGCAGACAAGGGCGTGCGCCCTTCCACGGAGCCTCCTCCAGCCGCCCGCCAAGCGCGGGATAGAGTTCTCGAGCCCGGCGTTCGGCGGCATCCAACTGCGCTTGCGAAGGTGGCGCGTCGAGACGGGCCAGCTCGGCTCCTGTGGTCAGCCGGATGCCGGCACGCATCGGCGCGAGGATATAGCCAATGTCGGCATCGGCGACCCAGTGCCGCAACCGCCTCTCCCGTTCAGCGCCGTAGTGCATGTGATAGCCCCGCTTGACGAACGTGGGCAGGTGATAGCCCAGCCCCCTGAGCCAACCTCCCGCCCACGGGCCCAGCGCCACCACCACCTCGTCGGCCTCGTAGCTGCCGCTATCGGTCTCGACATGCCAGCCCTGCCCCGCCTGGCTCACCCACTCGATGTTCGCCTGCAGGAACTCCCCACCCTGGCGCTTGTAGCTTTCGGCATAGGCTGCCACCAGCCCGCCCGGATCAGCCACGCTCCAGGAGTTGGTCCAGTGAACGGCTCCGGCCAAGCCGGGCTTGAGATCCGGCTCGAGCCTGGCCAGCGCGACGGCGTCGAGTGCCTCGTGAGCGACACCGAAGCGCATTGCAGCATCCTCGGCCTCCCGCTGGCGACGCTCGAGTTCGGCTCGACTACGGTGCACTTCCAACCAGCCCTCCTTGCCGATCAGCCCCGCGGCACCGGCCGCCTCGATCATCGGTGCGTGCTCCTGGGTAGAAAGCATGATCAATGAGGCGTACTCGGCAACGATACGCTCGTAGTGGCGCGGCGCCGAGTAGCGCCAGTAGCCGTACAGCGGTCCGGCAAACTGCAGCATGCCACTCAGCCGATAGCGAATGTCGACCCGCCGGTTGGGTAGTGCGCTGAGCAATTTGCCGAACTCGCGGGGAAAGGTATAGGGTCGCACCGCCTCGCGCTGGATCAGCCCACCGTTGCCATAGGAGGTCTCCTGCCCGGGCGGGCGGCGATCGACCAGCAGCACTGAGCGGCCGCGACGAGCCAGGTGCCAGGCGATGGAGACGCCAATCATGCCGGCTCCCAGTACGACGGTTTGACGCGACATGCCACTCCTCCCTTTGCGACCGGCCCTCTGCCGGAAAAAGAGCGCATAGTCTAGCAGTGCAACCAGGGCGGACACCGCCTGAAATCCACTTCTTCATGCCTTGGATCAAGGCAACCTACTCGACTTGGCCCTGGACCTGCAGCTTGGTGCGGATGAAATCGGAATGGCTGACGTGCAGCAGCTCGGCCAGACGGCGGATACGATGCTCCTCGAGCGCGTTGTGGTTGGCATCGGCATTGGCCAGCGTCCACATCATGCGCACCAGCTCACAGCGCTGGGCATAGTCGTAATGCTGCTTGATCAGGCTGACGAACTGATAGTGATCGACCGAGAGCTCCACCTCCTCGCGCGCCATCTCCATCAACTCCTCCACGGCTGCGGCGGGAAGCTGGAAACGACGCATGAGCAATTGGCGCAATGCATCGAGTTGCACCTGATCGGTATGGTAGTCGGCACGCATCACCTCGCACAGCAGCGCGGCGGTGGCAAGCTCCAGGGTCGGGGCCGGATCGTCCGAGCGCTCGGGCTCGGCCAGGGCCTGTTGGAAGAAACGCTGAATGGTGTCGAGCATGACGGATCCCCTGCGACGTTAACGCTTCAGACCCACGGCGGCGTCGGGCGTTCACTCCCGGGCGCCGGTTCGTTCCTCTCAATATCCCGTCAGGCGGGGCAGCCAGGTCGCCAGAGCAGGCGTGGCAATGAGGATCAGGATGGTCAGCAGTATCGGAATCAGAAACGGGAGAATGGCGATGACGATCTGCGAGTAGCGCAGTCGCGTGATCCCGACCATCAGGAACAGCACCGTACCGAACGGCGGTGTGATGACCCCCACCGACAAGGTGATCACCATGACGATACCGAAGTGAATCGGATCGAGGCCGGCGGCCAGGGCGGCAGGCACGACGATGGGCGTGAAGATCAGGATGCTCTCGATCACCGACATGAAACAGCCGATCAGCAGGAAGAACAGCGCGAAGGCCAGCAGCAGCATGAACGTTGGCATGTCGATGCCGGCAACCTGAGCCGCCAGGGCCTGGGGAATGCCGATGCGCACCAGGATCCAGCCATAGAAGCTCGATACGGCGATGATCAGCAGGATCGCGGCACTGAACATGAGCGTGCGCCGGAAGGCATGGAACAGGTCGCGCCACGACAGATCGCGATAGACCAGCCCACCCAGCACCACGGCGTAGAGCGAGGCGATGGCACCGGCCTCGGTAGGCGTGAAGAGTCCGGTCCAGATGCCGCCAACGATGATCGCCGGCATCATCAGCGGCAGGAGCGCACGCCTACCGGTACGCAGTACCTCTCGGCCATCGAACGGCACGGGCGGCGGCATGGCCACGCGCTTTCCGGCACCGAGCGCCACCGTCATCCCCATGAACAGCAGCGCCATCAGGATACCCGGCACCAACCCCGCCATGAACAGGGCGCCGATGCTTACGTTAGCCAACCAACCATACACCACCAGCGCAATGCTCGGCGGCAGAATCGGTCCGATCACACTCGAGGCCGCGGTGATGCCGGCCGAGTAGCCCAGGTCGTAGCCACGCTCCTTCATGGCCTTGATCTCGATGCTGCCAAGCCCGGCGGCATCGGCCACCGCGGTGCCCGACATGGTGGCGAAGATCGAGCTGGCGACCACGTTGGCATGGCCCAGACCACCCTTGGTAAAGCCTACCAGCGCCGTGGCGAAATCGAAGATCCGCGTGGTCGTCGAGCCGGTATTCATGATGTTGGCGGCAAGGATGAACAGCGGTATCGCCAGCAAGGTGAAATTGTTCAGCGTCTGCACCATGCGCAGCGACATCAACTCCACCGGCAGGCCGCCGGTGCCGGTAACCGCCAGCGCAATGAAGGAGGTGATACCGATCGCCACGACGACGGGCAGGCCGATGGCCATGAGCAGCAGCAGCCCGCCGACGAACACCATGAGCTCCTGCATCAGTTGGCCTCCTGCTCGGCCTGAAGGGAAGCCTGCCACGACACCGGTCCGCGCAGTGCCTGCCATAACGCCAACACGGCCATGCCGGCGAAAGCAATGAAGATGCCGTAATAGAGGTAGCTGAAGCTGATGCCCAACGACACCGTGCGGTTGTTGGCGCTGACCATGGACATCGTGAGAGAGCCATAGGCCGCCAGCACGAAGAAGCCGCACGAGAGCAGCGCTACCAGGCGGTACTGCAAGTGACGCGCCAACGGGCTGAGCTTATGGCTGAAGAGATCGACGACAAGATGCTCGAAGCGCACCCAAGCCGACAGCGAGCCGAAGGCGACGGCATAGATCGCCAGCATGGAGGCGACCTCCTCCGTCCATGGCATGCCCAAGCCAATCACGTCACGCGCCAGCACGGCGGCCACGATCAAAAGCAGCACGCCGGCCAGCAGCAATACGCCCACGATATCGCAGACCAAGGTAATCCCCCGCAGCAGATGACACGCAACCCGGTCCAGCCCACTCTCGGGCGGCGTTGAAGAAGACGTCAAGATGGTTCCCTCCAGGCAGGAAACGCCAGCGGCGTCCCGGATGGGGCGCCGCTGGCCGTTCGATTCGACACGCGGATGTCAGTCGGCCGCGCCATTGCCCATGGCATCATCCATCACGCCATCAGCCATATCGGCCATGACGCGCTCGATGGCCGGCATGGCCGCCTCGCGGAAAAGCGACACATCGGGCTCGATAATGGTCATGCCCGCTTTCTCCAGCTCTTCGAGGTAGTACTCGTCGAACTCACGCTCCACCTCGGAACCGTGCTGGCGAGCCACATGGATGGCCTCGGTGATCAGTTCCTGGTCTTCGGCATCGAGTCCGCTCCACCAGCGCGAGCTTGCCACCCAGTTCCACGGGAACATGACGTGGCTGGTCAGGATAATGTGATCCTGCACTTCCCACAGACGCCGGGTATAGGGTGATGACAAGGAGTTCTCATGGCCATCGACCTGACGGGTCTGCATGGCCAGGTAGATTTCCGGTGCCGGCACGTTGACCACCTGAGCACCGATCTCCTCCCACACCTCGAGCCATACCGGCAGCGACGGCAGGCGCAGGCGGAACCCTTGCAGATCGTCGGGGGTGTGAATCGCCTTGTTGGCGGTCATGTGGCGCGGGCCGCGATGCTGGGTACCGAAATACTTGAGCCCGCCCTTATCTTCGGCCAGCTCGATCAGGCGCTGGCCCGACGGGCTCTCCATGTAGGCGTCCACTTCTTCCCAGGTAGAGAAGACGAAGGGCACGGTGATGGCGTCATACTCGGGAGCATACTGCTGGCGCCAGTTGCCGCCGGTAATGGAGATCTGGGTCTGCCCCAGGTTGAGCAGTTCCAGTACCGCGTCCTCACCGCCCAGAGAGCCGGCCAGGAAGGGGCGTACGTTGAAGCGTCCCGGCGCCTGCTCCTCCAGATACTCGGCGAAGCGCTCGACGGCAGCACTCTCGGAGCCGCCTTCGCTCATGGTGTTGTTGACCTGGATCTCGATGGTATTGGCGAGCGCGAACGGGGCGCTCAACATGCCAAGCGTGGCCAACGAGGCAAGGAGGGACTTGCGCATGGGTGCTCTCCTGATCGTTATCGTTATGTTGATTGTCGTGATGGTTATCGTGATGGCGTGCTGTGATCTTGAAACATGCACTCGCTGCGCTCAAATCGATTTTGATGAAGGCTGCCTTCGCCATTGACGATGGCTCTGAAGCCCATCAGGAAAGGCATTCCTCAGCCGTATGGACACAAGACACTGCGACCAATGGCTAATATCTTGAGAAAGACGAGCATCCGTCAATGAAGCTTCACTTCATGAGGGTTCATCATGCACGAAACCGCACCCATCGCTTTCATCACCGGTGCCACCTCGGGCATTGGCCAGGCCTGTGCCGAGACTTTCGCCGCGGCCGGCTGGGGGCTGGTGCTCACCGGCCGCCGCCGGGACCGCCTGGAGGCGCTGCGCCAGCGTCTCGGCGATGCGGTCCCGATCCATGTCGCCGCACTTGACGTCACCGACCGCCAGGCCATCGAGCGCGTCGTCGACTCGCTGTCCGCCCCCTTCGACGACGTCAGACTGCTGCTCAACAACGCCGGCCTGGCGCTCGGCAAGGGTCCTTCCCAGGATGCCGATCTCGACGACTGGCACGCCATGATCGACACCAACATCAAGGGCCTGGTCACGGTCACGAGACTGCTGTTGCCAAGGCTGATCGCCCATGGCGAGGGCGCCACCATCATCAATATCGGCTCCATCGCCGGCCACACGCCCTACCCTGGCGGCCATGTCTACGGCGCCTCGAAGGCCTTCGTCGAACAGTTCAGCTACAACCTGCGCTGCGATGTGAGCGGCTCAGGCGTACGAGTCACCGATCTGGCTCCGGGCATGACCGTGAGCGAATTCACCGAGGTCCGCATGAAGGGCGACCGGGACTTCGCCGAGCGCTACTACGCCGGCACCCGAGCGCTGCAGCCCGTCGACGTGGCCGTACAGGCGTTGCATGTCGCCGAACTGCCATCCCACGTCAACATCACCCGGCTCGAAGTCACCCCTCTGTGCCAGCAGTGGTCACCGTTCACCATCCTGCGCGATGGGTGACGCCTCGCGGCCGACCAGATGATCGACCAGGTGCCGGGCGATCACCGGCAACCCTTCGTACTGGCGTATGCCGATCACCAGCTCGCGCCGGGCCCAGGGATCGCTCAGCGGAATGCTGCGCAGCTTGAGGTCGCGCAGATCGCGATAGATGGTCTTCTCAGGCAGTACGCCGACGCCCATGCCGTGATGGATCATGCGGCAGATGGCATCGAAACTGCGTACCTGGATACGCATGCGCAGGGTCTTGCCCGCCTGACTGGCCTGCTCGTGCAGCAGCGTCTGCAACGAGGCGTCCTGCTGCAGGCCGACGAAATCGTATTGGGTCGCTTCAAGCAATTGCAGCGACTCGCGCCCGGCCAGGGGATGGTCATGTGGCGTCATCAGCACCAGCCGGTCGCTGCGATAAGGCAGGATCTGCAGACAATCGCACGGCACGTGCCCGGCAAAGATTCCTATATCGGTCAGGCCGTCGCGCACCGCGGCGATCACTTCGGAACTGACCCGTTCCTGGAGATCGATCTTGATCTGGGGGAACTGGCGGGAAAAGGCGCTCAGGTCCTGCGGCAGAAAGGCGATGATCGCCGAGGTATTGGAGTGGATGCGCACATGGCCGCGGACGCCCTCGCCATACTCGCTGAGTTCGGCGGAGAGCCGTTCGATGTTCTCGAGGATGCGTCGCGCATGATGCAGGAAGGCATGCCCGGCAGGCGTCAGCTCGACGCCGCGGGGACGTCGATACAGCAGCGCCGTTCCCACCAGCGACTCGAGATCGCTGATGCGCTTGCTGACGGCCGCCAGCGCCATGTGCTCGCGTTCGGCGGCAGCGGTCAAACGCCCCTCGTCGGCGATCGAGACGAACAGCTTGAGGGTGACGAAGTCGAATCGACGCACGGCAGCATCCCCGCGAGTGGTGAAAGCGCCCATGTTACGCCAAGGCTTCGCCAGAAACGAATCCAGACTTCCCCTTTCCTGAATTGTTGTGCCCGGTGTTCTCACGCATCCTGACCCAATTCCGCACAAGGAGTCGCTGCCATGGCATTATCGGAAGACCGGCGCCTACCGCTGGATGGCTTGAAAGTACTCGAGCTGGGCCAGCTGATCGCCGGCCCCTTCGCCACCAAGCTACTCGGCGAATTCGGCGCCGACGTGATCAAGGTCGAACCTCCCGGCACCGGCGACCCTCTTCGTCGTTGGCGAATGATAGAAGACGACACCTCGCTGTGGTGGCACGTCCAGACTCGCAACAAGCGCTCGGTGTCTCTCGACCTGCGCAGCCAGGAGGGGCAGGATCTGGTGCGTCGTCTGGTTGCCGAAGCGGACGTACTGGTCGAGAACTTCCGCCCCGGCACCCTGGAGGGCTGGGGGCTCGGCTGGGACGCGCTCAGCACCCTCAACCCGGGGCTGATCATGGTGCGCGTCTCGGGCTACGGCCAGACCGGCCCCTACCGCGACAAGCCGGGTTTCGGCGTGATCGGCGAGGCCATGGGCGGCCTGCGCTTCCTGACCGGTCACCCGGGTCAACCCTCGGTGCGGGTCGGTGTCAGCATCGGCGACTCGCTGTCGGCTCTCTACGCCGTCATCGGTACCCTGCTGGCCCTGCAGGAGCGCGTCCGCAGCGGCCAGGGCCAGGTGGTCGATATCGCGCTCTACGAGTCGGTCTTCGCCATGATGGAGAGCCTGCTGCCGGAGTACGACGCCAGCGGCGAGATTCGCCAGCCAAGCGGCAGCGCACTGCCCGGCATCACGCCTTCGAACGCCTACCGCACGCGTAGCGGCGACTACGTGCTGATCGCCGGCAACGGCGACAGCATCTTCAAGCGCTTGATGCAGGTGATCGGGCGCCCGGACCTTGGCGACGATCCTGAGTTGGCCCACAACGACGGCCGCGCCCGGCAGGCAGAGCGCATCGATACCGCCATCGAAGCCTGGACCCTCGAGCGCGAACGCGACGACATCCTCGCCCAGCTCGATGCCGCCCGGGTACCGGCCGGCTACCCCTATACCGCCGCCGACATCGCCCACGACCCTCACTATCTCGCACGCGAGATGATCCAGAGCATTACCCGCCCCAACGGCAAGCTTCTCAAGGTGCCGGGCGTGCTGCCCAAGCTGAGCGCCACTCCCGGAAGGCTCGGCGAGGGTGGCCCGGGACTGGGCCAGCACACCGACGAGGTGCTCGACGAACTGGGCATCGACGCCGACACACGGGCGAAACTGCGTCAGGCCGGCATCATCTGATCGAGACCGGACAGCCGCCAGGAGAGCTGCATGACAACGCTGCAAATCAATGAAGTGGCGCCCCGAGATGGCCTGCAGATCGAGGCCGAATTCGTGCCAACCGAAGCGAAGATTCGCCTGATCGACGCCCTCTCGGCCACCGGGCTGGCACGCATCGAGGCGACCTCCTTCACCTCGCCCAAGGCGATTCCCAACCTGCGCGACGCCGAAGAGGTGGTGCATGGCATAAAGCGTCGGCCGAGCGTGGGCATCACCGTGCTGGTGCCCAACCTGCGCGGCTGCGAACGAGCGCTGGCCTGCGGCGTCGACGAGATCAACCTGGTGATGTCAGCCAGTGACTCCCACGGCCTGGCCAACCTGCGCATGACGCCCGAGCAGTCGCTCGAGCGCTTCGTCGAGATCCTCGCCGCCACCCGGGGCAGCGGCGTCTTCGTCAACGCCTCGCTGTCGACCAGCTTCGGCTGTCCATTCGAAGGCGAAGTCCCGGAAACACGAGTGCTGGGCCTGGTGGAGCGCCTGCTCGAACTGGGTGTGGAAGGGATCACCCTGTGCGACACCACCGGCATGGCCAATCCCGCACAGGTCGGCAGGCTGTGCGAAGCGGTGCTGGAACGCTGGCCGGAAGCGCCCTTCACCCTGCACTTTCACAATACGCGCGGCATGGGACTGGCCAATACGCTGGCCGCCTGGCAGGCCGGCATCGTGCGTTTCGATGCCTCGCTGGGCGGCCTGGGCGGCTGCCCCTATGCACCCGGCGCCACCGGCAACGTCTGTACCGAGGATCTGGTGCACATGTTCGAGCAGATGGGGGTAGCAACCGGCGTGGATCTGGATGCCCTGCTCGCAGTATCGGCAGGCCTGCCCGAGCTGGTGGGGCATGCCACGCCAGGCCAGGTGGTCAAGGCCGGCAAGGCGGATCGCCGCTATCCCATGCCCGTACGGTAGGTTTGGGCGGGCGTCATGACGCCTCGCCGATGCCCTGCACCACGTAGTCCCGTGCCACACCGATGTGGTAGTCGACGGCCTCGCGACACTGCTCTCGATCGCCGCTGGCCAGCGCATCGAGCAGCGCCCAGTGGCACGTGGCAATACTGTCGGGATCGGCATGAGTCTTGCCGATCAGTGCCATGCATAGCCGCAGTTCGTGGGTGATGTCGTCGAACGTCCTGAGCAGGCGCCGGTTACCAGCGAAGGCAATCAGCATGCGATGGAAAACGAGATCCTCCTCGATCTTGCGGCTGTCGCTATCGTTAAGCGCCACTTCGCACATCAACTCGACCTGTCGGCGCAGAGCCTGCTCCTTCTCGGCGTCGTAGTTCTCGACCAGTCGTGCCAACGCATGGCGCTCCAGGCACAGGCGCAGATCGAACACGTCATTGAGTTCCGCGGCATCCAGGGCGCGCACGAAGAAGCCCCGTCGCGGTTGCGACACCAGCAGACCGCGACTCTCGAGCAGCCGGGCCGCCTCCCGGACCGGCGCACGGCTGACGCCCAGGTCACGAGCCAACTGCACTTCCGACAGTCGCTCACCGGGCGCGTAGTGCTGGCTGATGATGGCCTGGGTAAGGAAGTCGGCGACCTGCTCCACCAGATTGCGCTGCTGGATGACCATGCCGCTACCGAAAGCATTGGAAGCTGTCATTCTTCGGGGCTCTTGCGGGTTGACACCGCTAGAGTATGACTCAATACCAGCCATGTCGACCGTCGATTGACGACTGTCGACAGCTTGGTATCGCACTGCTAAGGTCATATTGCTGATAGACGGCAACTATCCATTCAAGAACAAATCGCCGAGACAACAAGAAGGAATCCGATAATGAGAAAGACGCCCTTAGCCTTGGCCGTCGCGACTCTGGCCTTCACTTCCGCTTTTGCCACCGCCGACGAGCCCAAACGCGGCGGTGTCATCGACACCATCATCCAGCCCGAGCCACCCGGCCTGGTATTGGGCATGGTACAGAACGACCCAACTCGCAAGGTCGCCGGCAACATCTATGAGGGCCTGCTGCGCTACTCCACCGATCTGGAGCCGATTCCACAGCTGGCCGAGTCGTGGGAAGTCAGCGAGGACGGCCTGACCTGGACCTTCCACCTGCGCGAAGGAGTACTGTGGCACGACGGTGAGCCCTTCACCGCCGAAGACGTGGTGTTCTCGGCCGACGTCTTCCACCGCGAACTCAACCCCAGTGCCCGTGCCGTGCTGCAGCACGTCGAAAGCATCGAGGCCACCGACTCTCATACCGTGGTCTTCACCCTGGCCGAGCCGTTCGGGCCGTTCCTGATCTCGTTCGAGGCCGGCACCTTCACCATGGTGCCCAAGCACATCTACGAAGGCACCGACTTCCGCGACAACGAGGCCAACAATCACCCCATCGGTACCGGCCCGTTCAAGTTCGACAACTGGGATCGCGGCACCGTGATCCAACTGGTACGCAACGACGACTACTACGAGGAAGGCTTGCCCTATCTCGACGGTGTGAATTGGCACGTCATTCCCGACGGCGCTTCCCGGGCAGTGGCCTTCGAGAATGGCACCGTCGACGTATTACCCAACGGCACCGTGGAAAACTTTGACATTCCGCGCCTTTCCGCCATGGAGAATACCTGTATCACCGACGAGGGCAACGAGTACTTCAGTCCCTTCGCCATGCTGTGGATGAACAACCGCGAAGGCCCCACCGCCGACAAGCGCTTCCGTCAGGCGGTGATGTACGCCATGGATCGTGAGTTCGCCCGTGACGTGCTGTGGAACGGGCTCGGCCAAGCTCCGCTCTCCGCCTTCGGCTCCAACGCCAAGTTCCGCCATGACGGCCTCGACCCCTACGATCACGACCCGGACCGCGCCCGCGAGCTGCTCGAAGAAATGGGCTATGACGGCGAGGAAGTTCGCCTATTGCCGCTGCCCTACGGCGAGACCTGGAATCGCTGGGCCGAGGCCGTACAACAAAACCTGCGCGAGGTGGGTGTCAACGTGCGTACCGTGGCCACCGACGTGGGCGGCTGGAACCAGCGCCTGGGCGACTGGGACTTCGACTTGGCCTTCACCTACCTCTACCAGTATGGCGACCCGGCGCTGGGTATCACCCGCTCCTACCGCTCGGACAACATCGAGAAGGGCTCGCCGTGGAACAACGTCGAGGGCTACGAGAACGAGCGCATCGACGAGCTGTTCGACCAGGCGGCAACCGCCTACCCGGAGGAGGAGCGCGAGGCGCTCTACCACGAAGCCCAGGAGATCCTGCACGAGGACGTGCCGGTGGGCTGGCTGATGGAACTCGGTTTCCCGACCATCTATCGCTGCGACGTGCAGAACCTGATCACCTCCGGTGTCGGGATCAACGACGCGTTCAGGGATGCCTGGCTCGACCGCTGATCGCTCTAGCATAACGGGGCGGCCTGCCGCCGCCCCGCTTTGCACGACAACAAACCGCCGAGCGAGATCGAGCCTCGCGTAACGCAGCGATTCGCTCGCCCAGGCATTTGCGTACCCTCAAGTACCCAGAGGCTTGCTGCATGCTCTATGCCCGCTTGATCGTGATGCGGCTGCTCAAGGCCGTCGTCGTACTGTTTCTGATCATCATCTTCAATTTCGTCCTGATCCAGTTGGCACCAGGCGACCCCGCCGCCATCCTGGCCGGTGAAGCCGGTGCTACCGATCAGGAATTCCTGCGCCAGCTGCGCGAGCGCTTCGGTCTCGACCAGCCGCTTTACGTCCAGCTGTGGCGCTACGTCTCGGGCATCGCCACGCTCGACTTCGGCTGGTCCTATCGCCAGGGTATGCCAGTCCTCGACCTGATCCTGGCACGACTCCCGGCCACCTTGCTGTTGACCGGCACCGCCTTCGTCCTGTCACTGGCGCTGGGGATCGTGCTTGGCTCCATGGCCGCGGCCCGGGTCAAGAAACCCTCGGGTTCACTGATCATGGCGTTGGCGCTGATCTTCTACGCCACCCCGCTGTTCTGGGTCGCACTGATGGCCGTGGTGTTGTTCTCGGTCTATCTCGGCTGGCTGCCGGCCTATGGCATGGTCACGGTGGGTGCCGGCCATACCGGCTTCGCCCTGGTACTCGACGTGGCCAAGCACCTGGTCCTGCCGGCCACCACGCTGGCGCTGTTCTTCATGGCCATCTATACCCGCATGACCCGCGCCTCGATGCTCGAGGCGAGCCAGCAGGACTACGTCAAGACCGCTCGCGCCAAGGGGCTCAGCCCCCGCGTGATTCAGCGCCGGCACATCCTCAGAAACGCCCTGTTGCCGATCATTACCCTGGCCGGCCTGCAGGCGGGCCAGATGGTCGGCGGCGCCATCCTCACCGAGACGGTCTTCGCCTGGCCCGGCATCGGCCGGCTGATGTTCGAGGCGCTGCAGCAACGCGACTACAACCTGCTGCTGGGGATCTTCTTCTTCTCCGCCGCCCTGGTGATCGTGTTCAACATCATTACCGATCTGGTCTATCGCCTGGCGGACCCGCGCATCAAGGAGGCCTCATGAGCTTCTTCGCCCGCTTTGCCCAGAACCGCGGCGCCTTGGTCGGCCTCGCCATTCTGCTCGCCATCGTGCTGATGGCGATTCTCGCGCCGCTGCTCTATCCCGAGTCCCCCTGGCGCATGGTACAGCGCCCCTTTCTCGCCCCGATGGAGGTCGAGGGCTTCTGGCTGGGCACCGATACCATGGGTCGCGACGTCGCCGCCGGGTTGATGCACGGCGCCTGGGTCTCACTATTGATCGGCCTCATCTCGACCACGGTGGCACTGCTGATCGGCGTGCCGCTGGGCGCCGTGGCCGGCTACTACGGCGGGTTGATCGACGACGCCCTGATGCGCTTCACCGAATTCTTCCAGACCATCCCCAACTTCGCCCTGGCCATCGTGCTGGTGGCGATCATGCAGCCGAGCGTGGTTTCCATCGTGTTGGCGATTGCCATCGTCAGTTGGCCACCGGTTGCGCGCCTGGTACGCGCCGAATTCATGTCGCTGCGACATCGGGAGTACGTGGAGGCCGCACGCCTCGTCGGCCAGACCAACCGCACCATCATCCTCAAGCAAATCCTGCCCAACACGCTGTCGCCGATCATCGTGCTCGCCTCGTTGATGGTAGCCACGGCGATCCTGCTGGAATCGGCCCTCTCCTTCCTGGGCCTGGGCGACCCCAACGTAATGTCGTGGGGCTACATGATTGGTGCCGCACGCACGGTGATCCGCCAGGCCTGGTGGCTGAGCTTCTTCCCCGGTGTGGCGATCCTGCTCACGGTGCTGGCGCTCAATCTGGTCGGCGAAGGGCTCGACGACGCTCTCAATCCCAAGCTCGCCCGCGAACGCTCATAGGAGAGGGACCATGAACGACAACACCCCGGTACTGAGCATTCGTGGCTTGACCCTGGCATTGCCCCAGGGCGCGGATCGCGATTACGCGGTGGAGGACGTCAGCTACGACGTGGCTCGCGGCGAGATCATGTGCGTAGTGGGCGAATCCGGCTCCGGCAAGTCGATGGCGGCCAATGCCGTGATGGGCCTGCTGCCCAAGGGAGTCCGCCCCACCGCCGGCGAAGTGCTGTTCGACGGCCAGGACCTGCTCGCCCTCAGCGAGAAGCAGCACCGCAAGCTACGCGGGCTGCGCATCGGCATGATCTTTCAGGAGCCGATGACCGCGCTCAATCCATTGATGCGGGTTGGCGCCCAGATCGCCGAGGTCTTCGAGGCCCACGGCAAGTACACGAGCCGCGAGCGCCAGGCCAGGGCACTGGCACTGCTCGAGGAGGTCGGCATCCCCCAGCCCGACCGGGCCATTCGCGCCTACCCCTTCCAGCTCTCCGGCGGCCAGCGCCAACGGGTAATGATCGCCATGGCACTGGCGCTGGAACCGGAGTTGCTGATCGCCGACGAGCCCACCACGGCACTCGACGTCACCACCCAGGCGCAGATCCTGGAGCTGATCCGCGACCTGCAACAGCAGCGCGGCATGGCGGTGATGTTCATCACCCACGACTTCGGCGTGGTGGCGGAGGTCGCCACCCGTGTGTGCGTGATGCGCTACGGCCGGATCGTCGAACTCGGCACCGCCGACGAAGTGCTCGACAACCCGCGCCACGAATATACCCGGGCCCTGCTCGAGGCAATCCCCAGCAATGTGATACCCGAAGCGAGAGGCGGCGAACGCCCCACCCCGCTGCTGGAAGTGCGCAACCTGAACAAGATCTTCCGCTCACGTAGCGGCCTGTTCAAGCCGGCGCGCGAGGTACGCGCACTGGACGACGTCTCCTTCACTTTGGCCCCCGGCGAGACAGTTGGCATCGTCGGTGAGTCCGGCTCGGGCAAGTCGACTCTCGGGCGCTGCGTGGTGCGTCTCGAGCGACCCGACAGCGGTACACTCGCGCTGGCGGGTACCGACTTCTCCTCACTTCGCGGAGATGCACTGCGCCGCGAACGGCATCGCGTGCAGATGATCTTCCAGGATCCCTACGCCTCGCTCAACCCGCGCCACCGGGTCGGCTATGCCATCGCCCAGGGCCCCATGGCCAACGGCGTGCCGCGCGCCAAGGCCATGCGCCAGGCGGAGGAACTGTTGGAGCTGGTGGGGCTCGGCGCCGTGGCCGTGGATCGCTTTCCGCACGAATTCTCCGGCGGCCAGCGTCAGCGCATCGGCATCGCCCGCGCCCTGGCGCTGAACCCGGAACTGATCGTGGCCGACGAGGCGGTGTCCGCACTCGACGTATCGATCCAGGCCCAGGTGCTCGCACTGCTCGAGGAGCTCAAGCAGAAACTGTCGCTCTCGCTGCTGTTCATTACCCACGACCTACGCGTCGCGGCCCAGATCTGCGATACCATCATCGTCATGCAGCAAGGCCGCATCGTCGAGCAGGGCACGGCCCAGGAAGTCTTCCTCAGCCCGAAAGAGGCCTATACGAAGCAGCTTCTCGAAGCCATTCCCGGCCGTGCGCACGAAGCGGCCATGGCCTGAAAAGCAAGAGGCTGAAGAACCAGGAAAGCAAAGGATACCGAATGCAAGCACTGCTAAAGGATATCGCCGCCATCGTCGGCCCAGGCAACGTACTCACGGATAACGACGTGGCCCAGCGCCAGGTCGACTGGATGAGCGGCGCGAGCTGTTGCGCCGGGGCCATCATACGCCCCGGCACCACTGCCGAGCTGGCCGCGGTGATGCGCCTGTGCCATGCCGCCCGTCAACCCGTAGTGACCCACGGCGGGCTCACCGGCCTCGTCCATGGTGGCGAGGCAGCATCCGACGAGCTGGTGATTTCGCTCGAGCGGATGAACGCCATCGAATCGATCGACCCGGTCAGCGGTACCATGACCGTGCTGGCCGGCACGCCCCTGCAACGGGTACAGGAAGCCGCCGCCGAGCATGGCCTGCAGTTCGCGCTCGATCTCGGCGCACGGGGCTCCTGTACCATCGGCGGCAACATCGCCACCAACGCCGGCGGCGTGAGGGTGATTCGCTACGGCATGATGCGCCAGCAGGTACTCGGCCTCGAAGCAGTACTCGCCGATGGCACCGTGGTCAGTTCGATGAACCGCATGCTCAAGAACAACGCCGGCTACGATCTCAAGCAATTGTTCATCGGCAGCGAAGGCACACTGGGTATCGTCACTCGTGCCGTGCTCCGCCTGCATCCCAGGATGACCAGCGAGCGTACCGCCCTGGTGGCCTGCCCCAACTTCGACGGAGTAGCCGGGCTGCTGGCCCATCTGGGGCGCGAACTCGGCGGCAGCCTCGGCACCTTCGAGGTGATGTGGCATAACCACTATGCACTGCTCACCGAGGAGAGCGGTCGCAATACACCTCCCTTGCCGCCCCACTGGCCCTATTACGCCATCGTGGAGTCGCTGGGCAACGACGACGCGGTCAACACGGCGCAGCTCAACGCCGCTCTGGAGTCGGCTCTCGAGGCCGGCCTGATCGAGGATGCGGTGCTGGCTCAGTCCGATGCCCAGCGCCAGGGCATCTGGAACATTCGCGAGGACATTGAGGGTCTGATCCAGCATCTTGCTCCTCTCTTCACCTTCGACGTCAGCCTGCCCATTCCCGACATGCCCGGCTATGCCATGGAACTCGAGCAGGCGGTGCAGCAGCGCTGGCCGCAAGGACGCATCGTGGTCTTCGGCCACCTGGGCGATGGCAACCTACATGTTTCGGTCAGCGTCGGCGATGGCGAGCCGGTAACCCGCCGTGCCGTGGAGCACATCGTCTATGGCCCCCTGGCCGAACTGGGCGGTTCGGTTTCCGCCGAGCATGGCATCGGCCTGGAGAAGCGTGACTACCTGGCGCTGTCACGCACGCCAGAGGAGATCGCCTTGATGCGCACCCTCAAGCGTGCGCTGGATCCACTGAACCTGCTCAACCGCGACAAGGTCCTGGCCCAGGAGGACTGAACCACGCATGCGGCCCCAGGCTCCCTCCTCCACCTCGACACTGCCACGTCGCGATCTCACCACGCTGCTGCTGATCGCGGCGATCGGACTGTTCTGGGGCGGCAACTGGCCGGCGGTGCGCTTCAGCCTGATGGACATCCCGCCCTTCAGCCTGCGCGCGATCGGCTTCAGCGCCGGAGCGCTGATGCTGCTGGGGTGGGCGTGGCTGAAGCGCTGGCCGCTCGCCATCATACCGGGGGAACACCTATGGCTGGCCGTGACCGCTCTGTTTACCATCCTCGGTTTCAACCTGGGCACGGCTTTCGGTCAGTTGCACATGCCGACTTCCCAGGCCGCCATCGTCGCCTTCACCATGCCCTGCTGGGCGCTGCTGCTGGCCATCGGGCTGCTCGGCGAACGGGTGACGACACGCCAGTGGCTCGGCCTTGGTCTGGGCCAGGCGGGCCTGCTGGTACTGCTCGGCCCGGCCGCCTGGCAGGCCGGCTTCGAAGGTCTCGCCGGCCCTGCGTACGTGCTCGGTGCCGCGCTCTCCTGGGCGTTGGGTACCGTGCTGACCAAGCGCCGCGGTAGCTGGCAGGGCCATCCTGTGGTGATCACGGGCTGGCAGTTCGCGCTCTGTGCCCTGCCGATGATCGTGCTGGCCGCCCTGCTCGAATCGCCGGGTACCCCCGCCAACTGGCAGGATTCGACCTGGATCGGTCTGGGTTATCATCTGGCCTTTGCCATCTGCCTGGCGCAGATGCTGTGGTTTCGCAACGTCAACTGCCTCACCGTCGGCCAGTCCACCATCAGCACGTTGATCATTCCAGTGGTTGGCGTTTCCAGTGCCGTAGTGTTGCTGGACGAGCCGCTCACGTTCAGGTTGCTGCTGGCTCTCGCACTGATCCTTTCGGCCGTGGCCATCGTCATGACCCAGCGCAAGCCACCGCCTTGAGCCCGCGACAGCCTTGAGCCAACAACTGCCTTGAGCCAATAACAGTCTGCTGCGACGATCCCTCACATTGCTTCTCGAGTACTGGAGTCTTCCATGCCCCGTTTCCCCGACCACTTGACCGGCCCCGGTCCCAGCAACCCTTTTCCCGGCATCAAGGTGCTGGAGCGGCGTATCGGCCGGGAGATCCCCCATCGCCTGGGCTCCAATGAGGGGCTCGACATGCCCCACCGGGCACTGCGGGAACGCTTCGGCGACGCCATGGTGGAGCACGTCTACTGCTATGGCGATTCGGAAGCGCTCGGGGTACGCCAGCGGCTTGCCTCCCTTTATGGCCTGCCGCTGGAAGCCACCCTGGTGGACGCTGGCGCCGACAGCCTGATCGCCCTGGCGCTACGCACCGTGGCCACGCCCGGTTGTACGGTGGTGAGCGCCAGCGGCACCTATCCCACCTTCGGCTACTTCGCCCGTGGCCAGGGCTGTCACCTCGTCGAACGGCCCTATCGGGAGGCGCCGGGCCTGCTCTCGCCCGACCTCGAGGCGCTGCTGGCCAGCGCCCACGAGCACCGGGCCCGGCTGGTCTACGTCGCCAACCCCGACAACCCCAGCGGACATCTCCACAGCGACGAGGAGATCCGCCGGCTGCGTGCCGAACTTCCCGATGATTGCTGGCTGCTGCTCGACGAGGCCTACCACGACTTTCGCGACGACGCCGACTCACCGTTCAGTCGCGAGGTGCTTCCCGGGGTGATCCGGCTGCGCACGCTGTCCAAGGCCCATGGGCTGGCCGGGATGCGCATCGGCTACGCCATTGCCGAGCCGGAAACCCTGGCCATGATGATGAAGGTACGCATTCATTACGCCGTATCCGCCCTGACACTGGCCGTCGCCGAGACCGTGCTCGATCACCACAGCGAGGTGGAAGCACACATTCGTGACGTCAAGCAGCGCCGCGAACGCCTTGCCCGGCATTTTCGCGACCTGGGTGCCGACGTGCTGCCCAGTGCGACCAACTTCATCGCCATCCGCCTGCCCAGCGCAGCGCTGGCAGGACGACTCAATCAGGAGCTGCTCGAAGCCGGCCGTCTCATCGCCCGCCCCGCGCATCAGGATCTCGGCCACGTGCTGCGTATCACCGCCGTGGAGGATGCCCTGGTGCCCGGTCGTTTCGAGATCCTCGAGCGTGCCATCACCGAAGGTCGGGAAGACTAGCACGAGGAGATCTTCGGCCCGGCCTGACATGGGAGGACACCCTTTCCACGCTGATATGCCGTAGAATCGGGGCAATGCCAGGTATCAAGGAGGACGCCGATGATCCGCATCCGCCCCTACCAGTCGGGCGACTGGCCCGTCATGTGGGATTTCATTGCCCCGGTGCTGCACGCCGGCGACAGCTACGCCGTACCGCGCGATATCGGTGAATCCGACGCCTATCGCATGTGGGTCGAGCTGCCGCGTGCCGTGCGCGTGGCCGAGGATGCCCGCGGGCGCGTCCTCGGCACCTATTTCCTCAAGCCCAACCAGCCGGGCCCCGGCGATCACGTGTGCAACTGTGGCTACCTGGTGGCCGAACATGCCCGCGGACAAGGCATCGCCAACAAGCTATGCGAGGATTCGCTACGCGTCGCGCGTGAGCTGGGTTTCACCGCCATGCAGTTCAACATGGTGGTCTCGACCAACGAGGTGGCGATCCGTCAGTGGCAGAAGCATGGCTTCAAGATCGTCGGCACCCTGCCCGGCGCCTTCCGCCACCCCCAGTTGGGGTTGGTCGACGCCCATGTGATGTACCGCCTGCTGTGAATAGTGTGTGCGAGCGAGCCACCATGGTATGACCGGCGATGCGGTGGTTAGCCTGTTACTTAATGTCAGCGTAGCGATTGACCCTGCTGGGCTGCCTGGGGCATCCTCCATAACGGTTTGACCCGTCAAAGGAAAATTAAAATGAAAACGTTCGCACGCAGCACGCTGGCACTTGGCATCTCTCTCGCCCTGGTTTCCGCTGCCCAGGCCTCCGATTTCGAGGACATGGATCCCGTCACCCTGCGTCTGGCCCATGTGGTCAACGAGCAAGACGGATTCCACATCGCTGCGGTCAAGTTCCAGGAACTGGTCGCCGAGCGCACCGACGGCACCATTTCCATCGACATCTACCCCAATGCCTCGCTGGGTGACGAACGCACCCTGCTCGAGGGCATGCAGATCGGCACCGTCGACATGGGCGTGATCACCAACGGCCCGGTGGCCAACTTCGTCGAGGAGATGGCGGTGTTCGAACTGCCGTTCCTGTTCCCCTCGCCGGAAGCCGCCTACGAGGTCCTCGACGGCGAGATCGGTCAGGAGCTGCTCGACAAGCTCGCCGACGTCAACCTCAAGGGCCTGGCCTACGCCGAGCGCGGTTTCCGCAACCTGACCAACAGCGAACGCGCGGTACGCAGCCCCAACGACCTCGACGGCCTGCGCATCCGCGTAATGGAAAATCCGGTCTACACCGACACTTTCCGCGAACTCGGCGCCAATGCCATTCCCATGGCCTGGACCGAGGCTCTGACGGCCATGCAGCAGGGCACCATCGACGGCCAGGAAAACCCGGTCAACGTCATCCACTCGTTCAAGCTGCACGAGACCCAGGACCACATGACGCTGTCGCGCCACACCTACGCGCCGGCCATCTTCGTCATGGGCATGCCGGCCTGGAATCAGTTGCCTGAAGCTGCCCAGGAAGTGCTGATCGAAGCCGCTCAGGAGGCCGCCGAGCACGAGCGCCACATGAACGCCGAGATGGAGGCCGCCCAGCTCGACGAGCTGCGCGCTGCTGGTATGGAGATCGTCGAGGATCCCGACCTCGAGGCCTTCCAGGCTGCCGTGGAGGGAGTCTACGAGAAGTATGGCGACCAGTTCGGCGACTACCTCTCCCGCATCCGCGAGGCCCTGCGATAAGTGAACGCTCCGCTGCACGCTCTCACGAGCTTGCTGCAGCGTAGCGAGCGCGCCCTCGACGCCGTCATCCAGCCCATCGTATTTCTGGGCATGGCGGCGTTGATCGGCGTGATCACGCTGCAGATCGTCTCTCGTGTCTTCTTCACGGCGGTGGGCTGGACCGAGGAAGTCGCGCGCTTCCTGCTAATCTGGATCACCTTCCTCGGCGCCACCCTGGCGTTCCAGCGTGGTCGCCATATCGCCGTGACCTTCGTCGTCGATGCCTTGCCTCCGCGCCTCGCGCAACTGGCACGTATCGCCGCGGTACTGGTGGCGCTGGGCTTCATGCTCGCGCTGGTCGTTATAGGCTATCGCTACATGCAGGTGCAGAGCTTCCAGCGCTCCGCTTCACTGCGTCTCTCGATGACCTACGTCTACGCCGTGATCCCCCTCGCCGCCGCCATCATGGCCTGGTACGCCCTGGTCGATATCGTCGAGTTCATCGTCAAGGGGCCCCGGGCAGGCGAGACAGGCAGTGGCACCGCCGAGGAGCCGCCGCCATGACCGCCCTGCTGTTCGTGCTGTTCTTCGCCTTCATGCTGCTGGGCGTGCCGATCGCGCTCGCCATCGGTGCCAGTACGCTGCTCGCCCTCAACGCCCAGGGCGTGCCGCTGATGGTGGTGACCCAGCAGATGTTCCAGGGCATCAACTCCTTCGCCCTGGTGGCCATACCAATGTTCATCCTGGCCGGCGACCTGATGGCCCAGGGCAAGGTCAGTGAGAAGCTGGTCGATTTCGCCGACTCGCTGTTCGGCTTTCTCAAGGGCGGCCTCTCCATCGTTTCGGTCGGTGCCGGCATGTTCTTCGCGGCCATTTCCGGCTCCGGTGCCGCCACTACCGCCGCGGTGGGCTCGAGCCTGGTGCCCGAACTCAAGCGCAAGGGCTACGATCCGGCATCGGCAGCCAGCCTGATCGCCGCCAGCGGCACCATCGGCGTGGTGATACCGCCTTCGGTGCCGATGATCATCTATGCCGTCATCGCCCAGCAGTCGGTATCGAAGCTGTTCCTGAACGGCATCGTTCCGGGCATCCTGATGGGGATCGGGCTGGCCGCCATCGCCATCGTCCAGGCCTATAGGCGCAACTACCCGCGCGGTACCGCGCTGTCACCGGCGACGATCTGGCGCACCTTCAAGGGGGCGAGTTGGGGCCTGATGACACCGGTGATCATCCTCGGTGGCATCTTTTCCGGGGTATTCACACCGAGCGAAGCGGCCGTGGTAGCCGTCAATTACGCCCTGCTCGTCTCGCTGTTCGTCTATCGCGATCTTTCCTTGGCCGATGTCTATCGCATTCTGATCCGCTCGGCGATCACCACTGCGGTGATCATGCTGGTCATCGCCACCTCGGCGGTGCTGAGCTGGACGCTTTCCAGTTGGCAGGTTCCCGGCGCCATCGCCCAGGCGGTGTTGTCGCTCTCGACCAATCCTTATGTCATCATGCTGCTGGTGGTGGCGGTGATCCTGCTGACCGGGATATTCATCGAAACCGCCAGCGCCCTGATCATCCTCACGCCGGTGTTGCTGCCGCTGGTCGGCCAGCTCGGCATCGACCCGATCCACTTCGGCATCATCATCGTGATGGGCCTGGCGATCGGCATGATTACGCCGCCAGTAGCCATCAATCTCTACGTCGCCTCGTCGGTGACCCAGCTACCGCTGGAGCGGATCACTCGCGCCATCCTGCCTTATCTGCTGGGCCTGATCGCGGTTCTGCTGCTGGTGGTCTACGTCCCGATCCTGCTGGGCTGGTCGGGATGAAGCCGCTTCAACCACTTGACGACCTTGCGGTCTGGCCTCAGGCTGGCCGCTGACCACCCATCGAAGGGATTCCACGTGATTACCATGCTGCGCCTCGCATTTCCTCTTGGTCTTGCCCTTGGCCTCGCCCTGCTCGCGGGCTGCACCACCTACACCTACGAAGACGGCAACCGCGAGACCCTATGGGGCGTCCCGGCCGAGGAGGAAACCCGGCGCTATGAGGACGATCGCCAGGCCGAAGGCGTACGCTATCGCGTACCGGGACAGGTCGACGAGACCCGCAGCGAAGCGGAGCAGTGACACCGCTCAGGCATGCAGGCGCAGCACCACGCTGAGGTTGTTGGCCGGCATCTCGATGGCCTGCTCGAGCATGAAGCCATGCGGCTGGGCCTCGGCCACGACGCTCTCGAGATCGCGTACCCCCCAGCGCGGATCGCGCGCCTTGAGATCGGCATCGAAGGCGGCGTTGCTTGCTGCGGTATGGCGACCGTCACGGCGGTACGGTCCGTAGAGATAGAGCACCCCGCCCTCTCGCAGCCGCTGCGCCGATCGCGCCATCAGTGCTTCGGTCACTTCCCACGGCGAGATGTGCACGAGGTTGATCGCCACCACGGCGTCGAAGGGACCGGCCGGCCAGATCCCCCCAACATCCAGCGGCATGGGCGCTTGCAGGTTGGCGAGGCCGGCGTGTTCGCGCCAAGCCGAAATCGAATCGCGCGCCTCGGGATTGGGATCGCTGGGCTGCCACTCCCAGCCTGGTCTTGCAGCGGCAAAGTGCACTCCGTGCTCGCCGCTGCCGCTGGCTACCTCCAGGATCCGGGCCCGTTCGGGCAGGATCATGCTCAAGACATCGAGTATCGGCTGGCGATTGCGAGCCGCGGCTGGGCTCATCATGCGGCGGCTCATGGTCTCGGTCGGCCTCGCTGTTCATGGTCGGTTAGATGGATACGAACAAGGCCCCGGTGACTGCCGGGGCCTGAATTTCACGGATGACGACTCACGGATGGCGGCGACGCTGGTGCTCTGCCGTCGAGCGCGCCTGACGCCCACGAAAGCCGTCGATCATCTGCTTGCCCTTGCGCCTGAGCCTCTCACGATTTTCCGGTTTGCGCAGCCACCATGCTGCCGCGAGTCCTATTAGCTTCTTCATACCTGACCTCCTGTTGTCGGGCGGGCGACTCTTCCTGTATGGACCGCGGCACGGGTCAGGTCAAGCGTAGCGGCCCCCTTCCGACCATGGCTCCGGCCTCGTCGTCATTCGCCAAGCATGGCTTCCTCTGCCATGGTTAAGGTGGTTCAACCACCATGGAGGAAGTCATGACGCGAACGGCACGTGTCGAGCCGATCAAGGAAGAGAGTCGCGAGGCGATTCTGGTAAGCGGTTGGCGGGTGCTCGACGTCACCGATCCCGACCTGCCGCAGGAGATCTCGCGCCACGATACCGAACCGGAGGCCATCGAGGCCGCCCGCCAGTACGAGCACGAGACCTCGCTCGAACCTGGGTCACCACCCGACGACACCCAGGATTACGATGCCTCCGATCCCCAAGGCGGCAAGGATCTACCCTGAAACCTTCACCGAGCTTGAGCCCGGGCTCGGCATGGCCAGTCGTGCTTGCCGGGCCACTCTATATCGCCCGAAGGGCTGGAAAGTTTCTTTCCGCTTAATTAGCGACACTCGGTTTCGAGCGAACATGACGAGCGACCGTCAGGCTAGCTTCAAGGCTATGGACATTTGGCGGCAGGTGCCTTGCGTCCGCCATCCGGTTAGACTGGGTGCCTAGACAATTCGCTTTTGCATGAAGGACTCAGCACAGCATGGGCAGCACGCTCCCGCTCTACCTGCAGATTCAGCAGCACCTGCTAAGGAAGATCAACGACGGTGAGTGGCCGGCGCATCACCAGATCCCCCCCGAAGAGCGCCTGGCTCGCGATTTCGGCGCCAGCCGCATGACCGCCAACAAGGCGATCCGCGATCTGGTGCAGCAGGGCTACCTGACTCGTCAACCGGGGCTCGGTACCTTCGTCACCGACCGCAAGGCCGAATCGTCGCTGGTCGACGTGCACAACATCGCCGAAGAAGTGCGCGGACGCGGCCATCGTTACGGCAACGACGTGCTGCTTGCCGAGGCCATTGCCGCCGACGACGAAGTGGCGCTGCGCCTGGGCGTTCGCCTCGGGACCCGAGTCTTCCATACGCGCATCGTGCATCGTGAGAACGGTGTGCCGATCCAGCTCGAGGAGCGCTTCGTCAATCCGCGCTGGGTACCCGATTATCTGGAGACCGATTTCAGCTGCCACACGCCCAATGAGATCCTGGTGGCGGCCTGCCCCATCACCGATATCGAGCACGTGGTCGAGGCGATACGGGTCGACAGCGTTACCGCAGGGTACCTGGAGATCGATGTCTCGCTCCCCTGCCTGAGCATGATCCGGCGCACCTGGTCGGGAGAGCACCTGATCAGCTACGCCCGACTGATCCATCCGGGCGATCGTTACAAGTTGCGCTCCGCAGTGCACCGCAACAACGCCTGAGCGTTGGAGAATGCCGTGGCCGGGCGGGTGCTCGACCACGGAGCTGAGTCGGATCAGGCGCCGCCCATGGCCTGGACCAGGTAACCTGCCGGCACGGCAAGCATCAGGCTCAACGCCACGCGCAGGCACCAAACCACCACGATGCGCCCTACCGAAAGCGGAATGCTGGTCGCCAGGATGCAGGGAATCGAAGCGGAGAAGAACAGCACCGCCGAGACCGATACTACGCCGGCAGCGAAACGGGCGACGAACTCGGCTTCCGTCATCAGCAATGCGGGCAGGAACATTTCTGCCAGTCCCGCCGCAGATGCCTGAGCCAGCGCCATGCCGTCCTCCAGCCCCCAGATCGCCACGAAGGGGTAGAACAGCAGCCCCAGCCACTCGAACAGCGGGGTGTACTTGGCCACCAGCAGCCCGAGCAATCCCACCGACATAATCGACGGCAGGATACCGATAGCCATCAGCAGCCCTTCCCGCACGTTCAACGCCACGCTGCGATGTAGCCCCGGCGCCCTGTCCGCCACTGCAAGCCCGGTCTTCCACGCGGTGGCCAGTCGCTTGCCGGGTATGGCCTCGGGCTCGCCATCGCTCCTGTCATCGTTCATTTGCGACAACGGCGGCAAGCGAACGGTGACAGCGGTGACCGCGAAGGTGATCGCCAGCGTCAACCAGAAGTAGAGATTCCATACGCTCATCAGCTCCAGGGTACGCGCCACGATGATCATGAACGTCGCCGAGACCGTGGAGAAGCCGGTGGCGATGATGGCCGCCTCCCGTGCCGAGTACTGCCCTGCCTGGTAGACCCGGTTAGTGATCAGCAGGCCGATCGAGTAACTGCCCACGAACGAAGCCACCGCATCGATGGCGCTGCGTCCCGGCGTGCGCCAGATCGGCCGCATGACCGGCTGCAGCAATACACCGACCAGCTCCAACAGCCCGTAGCCGATCAGCAGCGCCAGGAATACCGCACCGATCGGCACGATCAACCCGACTGGTATCACCAGTTTGTCGAACAGGAACGGCAGCATGTCCGGCTCATGCAGCAGTCCCGGCCCCCAGCCGGTCAGCGCCATCACGGCTACCGCCACGCCGGCCAGCTTCAGCACGGTGAAAATACGCTCGGTCAGGTTGCGCTTCCAGGTCCCCTTCCACAATGGATAAGCCGCGCCGGCCACGATCAGCGTCAGCGCATACAGGCCGGCGGCTTCGCCCAGCAGGCCCCGGGCTGCGGTGACCATATGGTCGAGCAAGATGCTCTGGCGCCCGCCGAGAGTGACGGGAACGAAGAAGATCAAGATGCCCAGTGAGCTGGGCACGAACAGCTTGGCTGCCGTGATCCAGGCGCCACCGCGCAAATTGCGGGTGGCCGGTTCCGGTATCGCCATGGTCGTTTCCTCGCGTTGTGATTGTGGTCGTGGGGCTCGTCCTGCCACTTGGCAGCGTCTTGTATATACAATAAGGCTTGACCAAGCACCAAAAGCGATTTGCCGAAGCTTCTCGTACTTTAGTCTAAAACCATATCTTATCCGCTAAACGATAAGTTCATAATACATTGTTTTTAATAAATTAAATGAACCAAGCGGCGAACTGGACACGGTTTGTCTCCGGTGTCTCCCCGAGAACCGCTTGACCTCACGGTTGCGACAATTTAATTGTATATACAATACGCATGACAGGAGCCATCATGACCACGCACCCACCGATCCGCCGACTCTGGCGCGACGTCACTCTGTTCGATGGCATGGATACCCTACCCGAGCCGATGGCGGTCATCGTCGAGGGCGGGCACATCGTGCGCGTCGTACCTTCCGCCCGGCTCGCCGACGACGAAGCCGCAACCTGCACGCTGCAAGGGACTGGAGGAGTGCTGACCCCCGGTCTCGTCGACTGCCATACCCATCTGGTGTTCGGCGGCTCGCGAGCCGATGAGTTCGAGAGCCGCCTGGAGGGTGTCAGCTACGAGGAGATCGCCCGACGCGGCGGCGGGATACTGAGTACGGTGCACGCCACTCGGGCCGCCAGCGAGGAAGCCCTCTTCCACGCAGCGAAACCGCGGCTCGAAGCCTTGATGCGCGAAGGTGTAACGACCGTGGAGATCAAGTCCGGCTACGGCCTGAGTGTCGCCGACGAACTGAAGATGCTGCGCGTGGCACGCCGACTCGGCGAAGAACTGCCGGTGCGGGTGGTCACCACCCTGCTGGGGGCCCATGCCCTACCGCCGGAGTACAAGGACAACAGCGACGGCTACATCGACCTGGTGTGCCGCGAGATGATCCCTGCCGCGGCCGCCGAGGGACTGGCCGATGCCGTTGACGTGTTCTGCGAGAAGATCGCCTTCTCCGTGACCCAGTGCGAGCGCGTCTTCGAGGCCGCCGAAGCTCACGGCCTGCCGATCAAGGCCCATGCCGAGCAGCTCTCGAACCTGGGCGGCAGCGCCATGGCGGCCCGGCATGGCGCGCTTTCCGCCGACCATATCGAATATCTTGACGTGGAAGGCGTCAGCGCCCTGCACGAGGCCGGCAGCGTCGCGGTGCTGCTGCCCGGCGCTTTCCATACCCTGCGTGAGACGCAGTTGCCGCCCATTGCCGCGCTGCGCGAAGCCGGCGTGCCCATGGCCATCGCCACCGACGCCAACCCCGGCAGCTCACCGCTGTTCATGCCGACGCTGATGCTCAACTTCGCCTGCACCCTGTTCCGCCTGACGCCACGCGAGGCCCTGGCCGGCATGACCGCCCACGGCGCCCAGGCGCTGGGCCTGCACACGCAGCAATTGGGGCGCATCGTTCCGGGCGCTCCGGCGGACCTGTGCCAGTGGGATGTCGAATCGCCCGCCGAGCTGGCCTACGCCGTACAGCCCGGTCGACTGCGTCAACGCGTTTATGGAGGGGAACCGACCCATGTCCAAGGACAGCACTGATCTGCACTTGGCCGAGTCGGACATCGATATGTCCGTGTGGGCCGGGCGCGAGGACCCGGAACCCGACAGCCTGCGCTGGCATCAGGTCATCACGCCGGTGAAGCAGAGCAGCCCCCCCGGCGCCGCCCTGCTCGGCTTCGCCTCGGATGCCGGCGTGGCCCGCAACCAGGGCCGCGTGGGTGCCGCCGAAGGCCCGCGGGCACTGCGCAAGGCACTGGCACCGCTGGCCTGGCATCGCAACGCGCCGGTGTTCGATGCCGGCGACGTGAGCTGCCACGGCAACGACGACCTCGAAGCGGCGCAGCAGCGCCTGGCCGAACGGGTCGCCGCCCTGCTATCGGCGTCGCACCTGCCGCTGATTCTCGGCGGCGGCCATGAGGTAGCCTTCGGTAGCTGGTCGGGCCTGGCACGCCACTTCGGGGCGCAGGGCGAGGCTTGCCCGCGGATCGGCATCGTCAACCTCGATGCCCACTTCGATTTACGCGATCCAAGCCACGTGCGCTCCTCCGGCACGCCCTTCGCCCAGATCGCCGCCGAGTGCGACCGTCGAGGCTGGCCGTTCCGCTACGCCTGCCTGGGCGTGAGTCGGGCCAGTAATACCCGCGCCTTGTTCACCCGGGCCAGGGAACTGAACGTGCTGGTACGCGAGGACCACGAGATCGATGCCCTGCGCCTCGATGCCATCGTGCGCGACCTGCAGCGCTTCATGGCCCGCTGCGACCACCTCTATCTCAGCATCGACCTGGACGTGCTGCCGGCCGCCGAGGCACCGGGGGTCAGCGCCCCCGCCGCCCGTGGCGTCCCCCTGGCGCTGATCGAACCGTTGCTCGAGGCCGTACGCGACAGTGGCAAGCTGCGCCTGGCCGACATCGCCGAGCTCAACCCGAGCTTCGATATCGACGGCCACACCGCCAAGGCCGCGGCACGCCTGATCCACCGGCTGACGCTGGATACCTGAACCGACACTAGCGACTTGCTACACCAGAGAGAACACGACGATGAATAGCCATACCACTCCTGCCGATCCCCGCCACGACGCCAGCCGCCGTATCGCCGCGCCCACCGGCTCCGAACTCAGCTGCAAGAGCTGGCTCACCGAAGCTCCGCTGCGCATGTTGATGAACAACCTTCACCCCGACGTGGCCGAGCGCCCCGAAGACCTGGTGGTCTATGGCGGTATCGGGCGCGCCGCCCGCGACTGGCAGTGCTTCGATACCATCGTCGCCACACTCAAGCGCCTGGAGGACAACCAAACCCTGCTGATCCAGTCAGGCAAGCCGGTAGGCGTGTTCGAGACCCACAAGGATGCCCCGCGAGTGTTGCTGGCCAACTCCAACCTGGTGCCGGCCTGGGCCAACTGGGAGCACTTCAACGAGCTCGATCGCAAGGGCCTGATGATGTACGGCCAGATGACCGCCGGCTCGTGGATCTACATCGGCTCCCAGGGCATCGTCCAGGGCACTTACGAAACCTTCGTCGAGGCCGGACGCCAGCACTACGACGGCGACCTCACAGGCCGTTGGATCCTCACCGCCGGGCTCGGCGGCATGGGCGGCGCCCAGCCGCTGGCAGCGAGCCTGGCCGGCGCCTGCTCGCTGAATATCGAATGCCAACAGTCGCGCATCGACTTCCGCCTGCGCACCCGCTACCTGGACGAGCAGGCCGAGGACCTCGACGACGCCCTGGCCCGCCTCGAGCGCTACACCGCCGAGGGCAAGGCGGTCTCCATCGGCCTGTGCGCCAACGCCGCCGACGTGCTGCCGGAACTGGTCAAGCGCGGCGTACGGCCGGACATGGTCACCGACCAGACCAGCGCCCACGACCCGCTGCACGGCTACCTGCCGTCGGGCTGGAGCTGGGACGAGTACGTGGCCCGCGGCAAGAGCGAAGCCGAAGCGGTGGTCAAGGCTGCCAAGCAGTCCATGGCGGTGCACGTGCAGGCCATGCTCGACTTCCAGAAGATGGGCGTGCCCACCTTCGACTACGGCAATAACATTCGCCAGATGGCCAAGGAAGAGGGTGTCGCCAACGCCTTCGACTTCCCCGGCTTCGTACCGGCCTACATCCGTCCGCTGTTCTGCCAGGGCATCGGCCCCTTCCGCTGGGCCGCGCTTTCCGGCGATCCGGAAGACATCTACAAGACCGACCAGAAGGTCAAGGAACTGATCCCCGACGATCCGCACCTGCACCGCTGGCTCGACATGGCCCGCGAGCGCATCAGCTTCCAGGGTCTGCCGGCACGCATCTGCTGGGTCGGCCTCAAGGATCGCGCCCGCCTCGGCCAGGCCTTCAACGAGATGGTCAAAAACGGCGAGCTCAAGGCCCCCGTGGTCATCGGTCGCGACCATCTGGACTCCGGTTCGGTAGCCAGCCCCAACCGTGAGACCGAAGCCATGATGGACGGCTCCGACGCCGTTTCCGACTGGCCGCTGCTCAACGCCCTGCTCAACACCGCCGGCGGCGCCACATGGGTCTCGCTGCACCACGGCGGCGGCGTGGGCATGGGCTTCTCCCAGCACGCCGGGGTGGTGATCGTCGCCGACGGCAGCGACGACGCTCACGCCCGCCTTGGCCGGGTACTGCGCAACGACCCGGGCACCGGGGTGATGCGCCACGCCGATGCCGGGTACGATATCGCCAAGACCTGCGCCCGTGAGAACGCTCTCGACCTGCCGATGCTCGATAAGTAAGAGCGGCCCGATAAAGGAACCACAGTGATGACCCACCTAGAGATCCAACCCGGCAAGATGACTCTGGCTCAGGCGCGTCAGGTTTTCGAGGCGCCGTTGCGCGTGACGCTGCCCGAAAGCGCCAACGCCGACATTCAGCGCGCCGTCGATTGCGTCAATCACGTAGTAGCCGAGGACCGCACGGTCTACGGCATCAATACCGGCTTCGGCCTGCTGGCCCAGACCCGCATCGACCATGACCATCTGGAGGATCTCCAGCGCTCGCTGGTGCTGTCTCACGCCACCGGCGTCGGCGAGCCCATGGAAGACGCGTTGGTACGGCTGATCATGGTACTCAAGGTCAACAGCCTGGCCCGCGGCTTCTCCGGCATCCGCCGCGAGGTGCTCGACGCCCTGCTCGCCCTGGTCAATGCCGAGGTTTACCCGCACATTCCGCTGAAGGGCTCCGTCGGCGCCTCCGGCGATCTGGCGCCGCTGGCCCATATGAGCGTGGTGCTGCTCGGCGAAGGCAAGGCACGTCATCGCGGCGAATGGATCCCAGCTCGTCGGGCTCTCGAGATCGCCGGGCTCGAGCCGCTCAGGCTTGCCCCCAAGGAGGGCCTGGCGCTGCTCAACGGCACCCAGGCCTCCACTGCCTACGCCCTGAAAGGGCTGTTCGAAGCCGAAGACCTGTACGCCGCCGCCACGGTGTGCGGCGCGCTGACGGTGGAAGCCACGCTCAGCTCCCGCTCGCCCTTCGATGCCCGCATCCACGACGCCCGTGGGCAGCGCGGCCAGATCGACGCCGCCACGGCCTATCGCTACCTGCTGGGCGAGCGCAGCGAGATCAGCGACTCCCACGCCCACTGCGACAAGGTGCAAGACCCCTACTCACTGCGCTGCCAGCCCCAGGTGATGGGCGCGGTGCTGACCCAGATCCGCCAGGCCGCCGAGGTGCTGGCCGTGGAGGTCAATGCGGTATCGGACAATCCGCTGGTGTTCAGCAACGAAGGCGACATCCTCTCCGGCGGCAACTTCCACGCCGAGCCGGTGGCCATGGCCGCCGACAATCTGGCCCTGGCACTGGCCGAGATCGGCTCGCTCACCGAGCGCCGCGTCTCGCTGATGATGGACAAGCACATGTCGCAGCTGCCGCCGTTCCTGGTGGAGAACGGCGGGGTCAACTCCGGCTTCATGATCGCCCAGGTCACCGCCGCGGCACTGGCCAGCGAGAACAAGGCCCTGGCCCACCCCCACAGCGTCGACAGCCTGCCTACCTCGGCCAACCAGGAGGATCATGTCTCCATGGCGCCGGCCGCCGGCAAGCGGCTATGGGAGATGGCCGACAATGTCAGGAGCATTCTCGCCATCGAATGGCTGGCGGCCTGCCAAGGGCTCGATTTTCGACTCGCCTCGAATCAGCAGCGCATGAAGAGCACGCCGCACCTGGAGCAGGCCAGGCAGGCGCTGCGCAACGAGGTCTCGTACTACGACCGCGACCGCTTCTTTGCCCCCGACATCGAGCGGGCCACCCAACTGCTTGCCTCTCGGACGCTCAACGAGCTGGTGCCGGAGGACCTGCTGCCGAGCCACTGACCCGGCGGCCCGGCTGAGGTAAGATATGCTGCCCCGGCGCTTCGGCCCGGGGCTTCACTCTGCCTGACCTCATCTCGACATTCGTTCATTCAGCCAAGAGCCGCACATGAATGCCATCGTTCTGGCCATCCTGGTCATGGTCACCCTGAGTCTTGCCCGCATTTCCGTCGTCTTCGCCCTGATCGCCGCAAGCCTGGTGGGCGGGCTGGTAGCGGGCATGCCGCTGACCGCCATCATGGATGCCTTCAATCAGGGGCTGGGCAACGGTGCTACCGTCGCCCTCTCATACGCCGTGCTGGGCGCCTTCGCCGTAGCCCTGTCCCGTTCCGGTATCACCGAACTGCTCGCCAATCGGGCCATTCGCGGGCTGCACCTGGACGACCAACCGTCAAGCCGGCGCTGGGTCGCCTTCACCCTGCTCGGCGCCCTGTTGGCCACCGCGGTCAGTTCGCAGAACCTGATTCCGGTGCATATCGCCTTCATCCCGGTACTGGTACCGCCGCTGCTCAAGCTGATGAATCATCTGCGCCTGGATCGTCGCGTGGCAGCCTGCGTGATCACCTTCGGTATCACCGCGCCCTACATGCTGCTGCCGGTAGGCTTCGGCTCGATCTTCCTCAACGACATCCTGCTCGCCAACCTCAACGACAGGGGTGCCGCATTTGGCCTCGACGTCACCCGTGGCATGGTGCCCATAGCCATGCTGATGCCCATCGGCGGCATGGCACTGGGACTGGCCGTCGCCGTGCTGTTCAGCTACCGCCGGCCGCGCCGCTACGAGGATCGCGACCTGGCCCACGGCGACGAGACCCCGACCGAGGCCGCGCGCCACCTGGCGCCCTGGCAGATGGCGGTGCTCGGCGCCTCGCTGGTGGGCACCGTGGCGATCCAACTGCTCTCGGGTTCCATGGTGCTGGGCGGGTTGTTCGGTTTCGCCCTGCTCTCGGTGAGTGGCGTGTTCCGCTGGCACGAGCAGGACGACATCTTCACCGAAGGCATGCGCATGATGGCCCTGGTGGGTTTCATCATGATCAGTGCCGCAGGTTTTGCCGGGGTGATGCAGGCCACCGGGGAGGTGCCCGCACTAGTGGAGAGTTCGGCGGAGCTGATCGGTGACAACAAGGGCCTGGCCGCCTTGATCATGCTGCTGGTCGGCCTGTTCATCACCATGGGCATCGGCTCGTCGTTCTCCACGGTGCCGATCATCGCTTCGCTCTACGTGCCGCTGGCGCTGAGCTTCGGCTTCTCGCCCATGGCCACCATCGCCCTGGTGGGCACCGCCGCCGCCTTGGGCGACGCCGGCTCTCCCGCCTCGGACTCGACCCTCGGCCCCACCGCCGGGCTCAACGCCGACGGCCAGCACGACCATATCTGGGACACCGTGGTGCCCACCTTCCTGCACTACAACGTGCCGTTGATCGGTTTCGGCTGGCTGGCCGCCATGGTGCTTTGATAGGGCTTACCTGGCAGCGCTCAAGCCGGGCCGCAGCAGCCCTTGAACTTGCGCCCGCTGCCGCAGGGGCAAGGGTCGTTGCGGCCGGGCTTGAGGCGGGTGACGCTGGGGGTGCCGTCCAGGTAGTACCAGCGCCCCGCCTCATGCACGAAGCGCGAATTCTCCTCCAGCACGCCCCAGCGCCGGCCCTCGCGGAAGGTCGCACGAAAGTGCACGCGGCCCCGATCTCCATCCTGCCCATGATCCAGCACCTCCAATCGCACCCAGCGTGTCGACGCATCGAGGTCCAGCGCGGTCGGGCGCGTGCTCGGGTGCCAGGTGTCTTGCAAGTACTCTTGCAGGCACAGGGCGAAAGCGCTGTAGCGGGAGCGCATCAGCGCTTCCGGAGTGGACGCCGGCTCACCGGCATGAAAACGGCCGCAGCAGGCGGCCAACGGCAATAGGCTACCGCAAGGGCAGCTCGTCTCTCGCAGCGATGTCATTGGCTCTCTCGTACCGGACGAGCCACCATCATAACGCAAGCCCTCGCCACCTCGCTGTCACCGCGATGCCGCCCCTACGTCGCACATCGCCCCAATCCCACGCGGGCTTGGACCACGTTCCTTGCCCTGGATCACTGCATCGCAGCATGGGGGTGTGATATATCTGGCGCTGCCCTCTTCACGTTCTCGGAGGTAAGGGAATGCCTGAACGTCAAATCGCTCCCCGCACCGCCTGGCATGCGCTCAGCGAAGATGAAGCCCTCCAGCGACTCGAGTGCGACCGCAATGGCATCGACGACGAACAGGCGGCATCACGCCTGGCGCGTTACGGCCCCAACCGGCTGAGGCAGGCCAAAGGGCGTCCCTGGTGGCAGCGCCTGCTGGAACAGTTCAACAACATCCTGATGATCATTCTGCTGCTGGCAGCGGTAGCCAGCCTTGGCCTCGGCCATACGTTGGACGCCCTGGCCATCGTCGGGGTAGTCATCATCATCGCCCTGATCGGCTTCATCCAGGAGGGCAAGGCCGAACAGGCACTGGAAGGCATCCGCAACCTGCTCTCGCCGCAGGCGGCTGTGCTGCGCAACGGCCGGCGCCAGACCATCGACGCCGAGGCGCTGGTTCCCGGCGACATCGTCATGCTGGAGAGCGGCGATCGCGTGCCCGCCGACCTGCGCCTGCTAGAGGCCAAGCGCCTGCGTACCGAAGAGGCAGCGCTGACCGGCGAATCCTCACCGGTCGACAAGCAGACCGACGCAATCGGCGAAGCAGCCGACCTTGGCGACCGCAGCAGCATGGCCTACGCCAGCACCATCGTGGTACAGGGCACCGCCTTGGGCCTGGTGGTGGAGACCGGCCCCCACACCGAGATCGGGCGCATCTCCGAGATGCTGCGCGGCGTGGAGAAGCTCAAGACACCGCTGCTGCAACAGCTCGACCGCGCCGGCCGCGTGCTGGCGGCATTCATTCTGGGCGCCGCGCTCCTCACAGCGGCCATCGGCGTCATCGTCCACGGTCAGCCCGTCAGCGCCATGTTCATGGCCGCGGTAGGGCTGGCGGTGGCCGCCATTCCGGAAGGTCTGCCCGCCATCGTCACCATCAGCCTGGCTCTCGGTGTCCAGGTCATGGCCCGGCGCAATACCATCATCCGCCGCCTGCCAGCGGTAGAGACACTGGGCTCGATCTCGACCATCTTCTCCGACAAGACCGGCACCCTCACGCGCAACGAGATGACGGCCCAGGCGATCTGGCTACCCGAGGGTGAGTTCCGCCTTACGGGGGTCGGTTTCGCTCCCGAGGGCACCTTTCACCTTGCTCCGGAAGATGCCGAAAGCAACGAGGACGGAGAGCAGGTCGCATTGGACAACCATCCGGCGCTGGCTCACTTCCTCGCCGTCGGCGTGCTGTGCAACGACGCCGAGCTGGCCGAGGAGAACGGTCGCTGGACCATTCATGGCGACCCCACCGAGGGAGCGCTGGTGGTGGCCGCCGCCAAGGGCGGTGTCGACTGCCGCGAGCTTCGTCGCGCCCATCCGCGCCGGGACGCCATCCCCTTCGAGTCCGAGCGCAAGTACATGGCCACGCTCAACGAGCTGGAAGGCAAGCGCCTGTTGGTCAAGGGGGCGCCGGACCGGCTGCTGGAGATGTGCCACAAGGTACGCACGGCGGACGGCGACGGCGAACTGGATCACGCGGCCTGGGAAGAGCGCATTCATGCGCTCTCTTCCCGCGGGCTGCGCGTGCTGGCGCTAGCGGAGAAGGTAGCCGATCACATCGACGACGAACTGAACGATAGCCACGCCGAAGAGAGCCTGGTGCTACTGGGCCTGGTAGGCCTGCTCGACCCGCCGCGTGAGGCCGCCATCGAGGCGGTGAAGCGCTGTCTCCAGGCCGGCATTCGCCCGGTGATGGTCACTGGCGATCATGCTGTGACCGCCCGCGCCATTGCCGAGCAGCTCGGCTTTTCCCATACCGACCGGGCGCTGACCGGCCGCGACGTGGAAGCCATGTCCGACGAGGAACTCGAGCGCTGCATCGTCGAGGTCGACGTATTCGCCCGGGCCGCACCGGAACACAAGTTGCGCCTGGTGAAGGCCATGCAGGCCAGGGGCGGCATCTGCGCGATGACCGGCGACGGGGTCAACGACGGGCCGGCGCTCAAACGCGCCGATGTCGGCGTGGCCATGGGCATCCAGGGCACCGAAGCCGCCAAGGAAGCCGCCGAGATGGTGCTGGCCGACGATAACTTCGCCACCATCGTCGGAGCCATCGAAGAGGGGCGCAAGGTCTACGACAACATTCGCAAGACGGTGACCTTCCTGCTGCCGACTAACGGCGGCCAGGGCCTTGCCATCATGCTGGCCGTGCTGGCCGGCATCTTGCTGCCGATAACCCCGCTACAGGCGCTATGGGTCAACATGGTGGTGGCGGTGACCCTGGGCCTGGCGCTGGCCTTCGAGGAGGGCGAGACAGACCTCATGCTACGCCAGCCCCGCGACCCTTCCGCCGCCCTGCTCGACCTGTTCCTGCTATGGCGGGTCGTATTCGTCTCGGTCCTGCTGCTGGCCGGGGTGTTCGGCATGTTCAGCTGGATCCTGCTGGCACAGGGCGGCAGCGAGGAGCTCGCCCGCGCCGGCGCCGTCAACATGCTGGTCATGAGCAGTGCCGCCTACCTCATCAACAGCCGTTTCCTGCTCAACAGCGCGCTCTCCCTGCAAGGAATCCTTGGCAGCCGTCCGGTGTGGCTCGCCATCGGCCTGGTGGTCCTGCTGCAACTGGGCTGGACTTATCTTCCCTTCATGCAGGTGGTGTTCGGCAGTGCGGGCCTCGGCATGCAGCACTGGCTGGCCATCGTAGCGGGCAGCATCGCCTTGTTCCTGATCGTGGAGTTCGAAAAATGGGTGCTACGGCGGCGCCGCAACGAGGCCACCCGCCACCGGGGCACGGCGTCTCGCAGCAACGACAGTCAGGCCAGGAGACCTGCGCCCGAGCGCTAGCTGTGCTACCCCTATAGGCACCGGAAGGAACCCGAGCCTCAGGAGATCAAGGATGACTGCACGTGACGAGGAAGAACGGACTCCCTGGCATGCCATGTCGGGACAGGAGGCACTGGAGCGCCTCGATGCCAGCCAGGACGGCCTTGGCGCCGACGATGCGCGAGAGCGGCTAGAACGGTACGGCCCCAACCGGCTCCAGCAGGATGAGGGAACGCCGTGGTGGCGCCGGCTGCTGGGTCAGTTCAACAACGTGCTGATGCTGATCCTGATCGTAGCGGCGGTCGCCAGCCTGTTTCTCGGCAAGTTTCTCGACGCCTCGGCGATTCTGGGCGTGGTGATCATCATCGCCCTGATCGGCTTCATCCAGGAGGGCAAGGCCGAGAAGGCGCTGGACAGCATTCGCGACATGCTCTCGCCCAAGGCCAAGGCGCTGCGAGATGGTCATCAGAGCGAGATCGATGCCGAAGAGCTGGTTCCCGGCGATATCGTAAGGGTCGAAGGCGGCGACCGTGTCCCCGCCGACATCCGCCTGCTCGATAGCAATCGCCTCGAGGCCGAGGAAGCCGCCCTGACCGGCGAATCCACCCCGGTAGACAAGTCCGATGAGGCCGTCGACGAAGAGGCCGATCTCGCCGAGCGGAGTTCGATGCTGTTCGCCGGCACCATCGTGGCCAAGGGCACCGCCACGGGGGTCGTGGTGCAGACCGGTTCGCATACCGAGATCGGGCGCATTTCGGAAATGCTGCGCGGTGTCGAGCAGCTCCAGACACCATTGGTACAACAGCTCGACCGGGCGGGACGCATCCTCGCCTTCTGTATCGTTGGCGCCGCGTTTCTGACCGGCGCCTTCGGCGTACTGATGCATGACCAGCCCTGGGCCGACATGTTCATGGCCGGCGTCGGGCTTGCCGTGGCGGCCATTCCCGAAGGGCTGCCAGCCATCGTCACCATCTCACTGGCCTTGGGCGTGCAGTCGATGGCCAACAAGAACGCCATCGTGCGCCGTCTGCCCGCGGTGGAAACGCTGGGTTCGATCTCGACCATCTTCTCCGACAAGACCGGCACCCTCACCCGCAACGAAATGACGGCCCAGGCCATCTGGCTGCCCGAGGGTGAATTTCGTCTCTCCGGCATCGGCTTCGCCCCGGAGGGCAAGTTCCATCTTGCCCCGCGAAACGGCACGTCGGGCGAGCACGACGAGCAGGAGCGGCACGGTAAAGAGGAACGGCATGGCGAAGAGGAGGACTACGGCGAGGAAATCTCACCGGAGGACTACCCCGCCCTCACCCATTTCCTTCAAGTGGGCGCGCTGTGCAACGACGCCGAGCCATGCCACGAAGACGAGGCGTGGTCGATAGCAGGCGACCCTACCGAAGGCGCGCTGGTCGTCGCTGCCGCCAAGGCGGGGTTCGACACTCACGACCTCAATGACGAGCACCCTCGCGAGGACGAGATTCCCTTCGATTCCGAGCGCAAGTACATGGCCACCCTCAACGACCTGGAGGGCAAGCGCCTGCTGCTCAAGGGCGCGCCGGATCGCCTGCTCGACATGTGCGAAAAGGAGCGCGGCACGGATGGCGACACCGAACTCGACCGCGACGCCTGGGAAGAGCGAATACACGAGCTCTCGTCACGCGGTCTGCGCGTGCTGGCCCTGGCCGAAAAGGAAGCCGGAGACGTCTCGGGTGAACTCGAGGACGACGATGTCGAACACGGCTTGACCCTGCTCGGCCTGGTGGGTCTGCTCGATCCCCCACGGGAAGCCGCCATCGAAGCGGTCGCCAACTGCCAGAAGGCCGGGATCCGCCCCGTGATGGTGACGGGAGATCACGCCGTCACGGCCACCGCCATCGCCGATCAGCTGGGCTTTGCACGGACGGAGCGCGCCCTGAGCGGCCATGAGATCGAGGCCATGGGCGATGAGGAGCTGGAGCGGGAGATCACCGAGGTCGACGTCTATGCCCGCGCCGCCCCCGAGCACAAGCTGCGCCTGGTGCAGGCCATGCAGGCGCGCGGCGGCATCTGCGCGATGACCGGCGACGGAGTCAACGACGGGCCGGCGCTCAAACGCGCCGATGTCGGCGTGGCCATGGGTGTCCAGGGTACCGAGGCGGCCAAGGAAGCCGCCGAGATGGTGCTCACCGACGACAATTTCGCCACGATCGTGGCTGCGGTGGGCGAAGGTCGCAAGGTCTACGATAATATCCGCAAGACCACCACCTTCATTTTGCCGACCAACGGTGCCGAGAGCCTGGCCATTCTTCTTGCCATTCTCGCCGGCATCACCCTGCCGATCACCGGCCTTCAGGTGCTGTGGGTCAACATGATCACGGCCGTCACCCTGGGTATCGCCCTGGTATTCGAGCATGCCGAGGACAACGTGATGGAGCGCAAGCCCCGCGATCCTCATGCGCCATTGCTCGACTTGTTCATGCTGTGGCGGGTCATCTTCGTCTCGATACTGCTGGTCGTGTGCGTGTTCGCCATCTTCAGTTGGATCCTGTACGGCCAGGGCGGCAGCGCCGAACAAGCCCGCAGTGGAGCGGTGAACATGCTGGTGGCCGGGGAGATCGCCTATCTCATCAACAGCCGCTACCTGCTCAACAATACACTCTCACTGTCAGGCCTGTTCGGCAGCCGCCCGGTGCTGCTGGCGATCGCGCTGGTCGTCGTGGTGCAGCTGGGCTGGACCTACCTGCCCTTCATGCAATTGGTGTTCGGCATCGAGGGCCTCACGTTGAGCCATTGGGGGGCGATCCTCGTCGCCAGTATCGCCGTCTACCTGATCGTGGAGGCCGAGAAGTGGGTGCTGCGTCGACGTCAGACACACACGGAAAGCGATCGCGTCGCGACCGCTCCTGCCGCCAATTGATCAGGAGCGTCGCTTGGTGCGGGCGGTAGCCTCGGCGGTGGTGGGATCCTCCGGCCAGGGGTGCTTGGGGTAACGGCCGCGCATCTCGCGGCGTACCTCGGGGTAGCCGTTGGCCCAGAAGCTGGCGAGATCCGCCGTAACCTGCAGCGGACGCCGTGCTGGCGAGAGCAGGTGCAGCAGCACCGCCACCCGCCCCTCGGCGATTCGCGGCGACTCCTGCCAGCCGAAGGTCTCCTGCAGCTTCACCGCCAGCACCGGCGCCCGCCCCTCCAGGCACGGCGTGTAGTCGAGGCGTATCTGCGAGCCGCTGGGCACTTCGAGGCGCTCCGGCGCCAGCACATCGAGGCGGCTGCGTAGCGACCAGTCAAGGCTATCCAACAGCAAGCGGCCCAGCGGCAGCCGTGTCACCGTGTCGAGGCTTCTGGCACCGTCTAGGTGCGGCCCCAGCCAGGCGTCGAGATCATCGAGCAGCGCCGGCAGCGACCAGTTGGGCCAATTCTGCTCATCATCACAACGAGAGCCCAGCTCCTGGCGCAATAGCGCCACCCTGCCACGCAGCTGCTCGGCGCTGTGGTCGAAGGGCAGCTCGCCGCGCCGGCGCAGCGCATCGAGCAGCGCTTGACGCACTGCCTCCGGCGGCAGCGACGAAAGCGGCTTGCGCTCGAGCACTACCGCTCCCAGGCCGCGAACCTGCTCGCCGATCAGGCGCCCCTGCTCCTCCGACCACTCCAGGCTCGCCCGCCATTCTCGCGTTTCGGGAAACAGCGCCTCGAGCCGCGGTCGCTCGATAGCCACGCCACGAAAGATTCGCGCGCCGCTGGCCTGGCCGTCGAGATCGGCGGCCACCAGCAGCTCGGCATGGGCCAGCGGATGCCGCTCTGGCAGGGTCGCCAAGCCACCGGACGCCAGGCGGAAGCGACCCGGCCCGGTGTCGTGATGGATACGCTGCGCCACCCGGTCCGGATAGGCCAGCGCCAGCAGCTCCCCCAGCGGGGCCAAACTCGAGACCTCCAGGCGCACACCGCCAATGCGGGCCAGGCGCTGGGCCTCACGCTGCCATTGACGGTGAGCAGCGGGCTGCGCCAGACGAGCCTGAAGCGTGCGCTCCAGGTCCTGTTCGCCGTCGAGATCGCGCCCTTCAAGCGCCGCCACCAGGGCACAGGACAGCGGCACGGCGTCGAGTTCGCCGGCACGCGCCAGCATCGCTGCCAGGCGCGGATGGGTGGGCCAACGCACGCAGGCACGGCCCAGCTCGGTGAGCAGGAAGCCTTCGTCCATCAGGCCGAGCCGCTGCAGCAGACGCCGCCCCGCGGCCAGCGCCCCGGCGGGCGGCGGCGTGATCCAGGCCAGCCCGGCCGGATCGACGATGCCCCAGCGGGCCAGCTCGAAGGCCAGCGGGGCGAGATCGGCCTGCAGCATTTCCGGCTCGCCGTGAGCCGGCAGCGGCTGCTCCTCGGCCCACAGTCGCAGGCAAAGCCCCGGTCCCTGACGCCCGGCCCGGCCGCGACGCTGATCGGCGCTGGCGCGATTGACACGGCGAGTCTCCAGCCGGCTGAGCCCGCTGCGCGGCTGGAACACCGGTACCCGCTCCTGGCCGGCATCGACGACGATGCGTACGCCATCCACCGTGACGCTGGATTCGGCGATAGCGGTGGAGAGCACCACGCGCCGCTGGCCGTCAGGCTCGGGCTTCAAGGCGCGGCGCTGCTCTTCGAGGGGCAACCGCCCGTGCAGTTCGCGCACCGCCAGTTCGGGCTGGCGGCTCGCCAGCTCATGCGCCAGGCGGCGGATCTCGGCCACGCCGGGCAGGAACACCAGAGCATCGCCTTCGCTCAGGGCAAGGGCTTCCCCTATCGCCTTGGCCTGTTGGCCTGCGGCGTCGTCCCTGGAATTGATATGAGTGCTGAGTGGACGATAGCGGGTCTCCACCGGGAAGCTGCGCCCCTGGCTCTTGAGCAGCGGCGTGGCTTCGCCGAGCACACCAAGCAAAGCCTCGACGTCAAGGGTGGCCGACATCACCAGCAGACGCAGGTCGTCACGCACCGACTGGGCATCAAGCGCCAGGGCCAGCCCCAGGTCGGCCTCCAGGCTGCGCTCGTGAAACTCGTCGAAGACGATGCCGCTCACCCCTTCGAGCAACGGATCGTCCTGCAGCATGCGCGTCAGCACCCCTTGGGTGACCACCTCGAGCCGCGTGTTGGACCCCACCCGGCTCTCGCCGCGCATGCGGTAGCCAACGGTCTCGCCTATTCCTTCGCCCAGGCTTTCCGCCATGAAGCCGGCGGCCAAGCGAGCGGCCACCCGACGCGGCTCCAGCAGCAGCAGGCGGCCTTTGCCACACTCACCCAAACACCAGGCCTCGTTCAGCAACGCCAACGGCACCCGAGTGGTCTTGCCCGCCCCGGGTTCGGCGACGAGCAGCACTCGGGAGTGCGCGGCCAACGCCTGGCGGATCGCCGGCAGTTGGGCATCGATAGGCAGTTCGCCGGCTAGCGTCATCGAATTGTCATCTCGCCTCATATACGATTTGCCATATGTTTCTGCCAAGCCACAGGACACCTCATGACCCTACTCATCGGCATCAACGGCTTCGGCCGTATTGGCCGCCTGGCGCTGCGTGCCGGCTGGACCAACCCGGACCTCGAGTTCGTGCGCATCAACGACCCGGGCGGCGATGCCGCCACTTTCGCCCACCTGCTGCAATTCGACTCGGTACACGGCCAGTGGAGCGGCGGCGGCGATGATATCACGTCGACCGAAGACGCCATCGTGGTATCCGGCAAGCGCATCGCCTTCAGCGCCAACCGCGAGATCGCCGATACCGACTGGTCCGACTGCGACGTGGTGATCGAGTGCTCGGGCAAGATGAAGAGCACCACCAAGCTCCAGGGCTACCTGGACCAGGGCGTGAAGCGCGTGGTGGTCAGCGCACCGGTGAAGGAAGAAGGCGTGCTCAACGTGGTGATGGGGGTGAACGACCACCTCTTCGACCCCGCCAGCCACCGCATCGTCACCGCGGCGAGCTGCACCACCAACTGCCTGGCGCCGGTGGTCAAGGTGATCCACGAGCAGCTCGGCATCCGCCACGGCTCGATGACCACCATTCACGACATCACCAATACCCAGGTGATTCTGGATAGCCCGCACAAGGATTTGCGCCGGGCCCGGGCCTGCGGCATGAGCCTGATCCCGACCACCACCGGCTCGGCCAAGGCGATCACTGCCATCTTCCCTGAACTCGAGGGTAAGCTGAACGGCCACGCCGTGCGTGTGCCGCTGGCCAACGCCTCGCTCACCGACATGGTGTTCGAGGTGGCGCGCGAAACCACGGTCGAGGAGGTCAATGCGCTGCTCAAGCAGGCCGCCGAGGGCGAACTGGCTGGCATCCTGGGCTATGAGGAGCGCCCGCTGGTCTCCATCGACTATCGCAGCGACCCGCGCAGCTCCATCGTCGACGCCCTCTCCACCATGGTGGTGGCCGGCACCCAGGTGAAGCTCTACGCCTGGTACGACAACGAATACGGCTACGCCTGTCGCACCGTGGAACTGGCCGCCAAGGTGGGGAAAGCCACCGGGGTGGAGAGCGGCGGAAGATGATCGCCCGCGTTGCCGCTCTGCCCCGCGAGGTTCGCCAATATTTGCTGGTGACCGGCAACTACTGGGGCTTCACGCTCACCGACGGCGCCCTGCGCATGCTGGTGGTGCTCTACTTCCACCAGCTCGGCTATTCAGCGCTGGAAGTCGCGCTGCTGTTCCTGTTCTACGAGTTCTTCGGCGTAGTGACCAACCTGGTGGGCGGCTGGCTGGGCGCGCGGCTGGGGCTCAACCGCACCATGAACCTGGGGCTGGGCTTGCAGATCGTCGCCCTGGCCATGCTGCTCCTTCCCACGGCCTGGCTCACGGTGCCCTGGGTAATGGCGGCCCAGGCACTCTCGGGCATCGCCAAGGACCTCAACAAGATGAGCGCCAAGAGCGCGATTAAGGGCCTGGTACCGACGGGCGACGAGGGACACACCTCACTCTACCGCTGGGTGGCGCTGCTCACCGGCTCGAAGAACGCACTCAAGGGAGTGGGCTTCTTTATCGGCGGGCTGCTGCTCACGCTGATCGGCTTCCAGGGCGCGATACTGGCCATGGCGCTGATGCTCATCGGCGTGCTCTGCCTCTCGCTCGTCCGCCTCGACGCCGACCTGGGGCGAGCCAAGGCCAAGCCCAAATTCCGCGAGATCCTCTCCAAGAGCCGGGCAATCAACATTCTCTCGGCGGCGCGAATGTTTCTGTTCGGCGCCCGCGACGTGTGGTTCGTGGTGGCGCTGCCGGTGTTCCTCGCTACCCAGTTCGGCTGGGACCATTGGCGAGTCGGCGGTTTCCTGGCGCTGTGGGTGATCGGCTACGGGGCACTGCAGGCGGTGGCGCCACGCATCACCGGGCGCACGGCGGGACGCGGCGCCGCCATCGCTTGGGCCGCGGCACTGGCGGCGCTACCGGCATTGATCGCGCTCGGTCTTCAGTGGGAGTGGCAACCGCACGTGGTATTGCTGGGCGGGCTGTTGCTGTTCGGCGCGGTGTTTGCGGTGAACTCCAGCCTGCATAGCTTCCTGATCGTGCGCATGGCGCGCTCGGACGGGGTCTCGCTGGACGTGGGCTTCTACTACATGGCCAACGCCATGGGCCGACTGATCGGCACCCTGCTCTCCGGCTGGCTCTACATGACCGGCGGCCTCACCGCCACGCTGTGGGTATCGAGCGCCATGCTGGTGGCCACGGTGGCGATCAGCCTGGCGTTGCCGAGGGAGGCCTCACCCCACACCCCTTGAGGATCACCTGGGTCAGGAACCGAGTAATGCGCTCGACGTCGGCATCGCTGATCTCGTCCTTGCCGGTAATGCCCAGCACCTGAGCCTCGAAGTCGGCGTAGTGCTGGGTGGCCGACCAGATCAGGAAGATCAACCATACCGGATCGACCGGGTCCATCAGGCCCCGCTCTTCCCACTGCTCGAAGATTCGCGCCCGGGTCTGCACCCACTGGCGCAACTCGCCACGCAGATAGCCCTGCAGGAAAGGCGCACCGCCAAGTATCTCCGCGGCGAACAGCCGCGACCCTTCCGGGTGCTGACGGGAGAGCTGCATCTTGCTGCGAATGAACGCTTCGAGCACCTCTGCGGGGTCGTCCTCCACGCTGATGTCGTCGAGCAGGGCATTCCAGCGCGCCATCATGCGCTCCAGCAGCCGCACGTAGAGGCCCCGCTTGTTGCCCATGTAGTAGAGCACGTTGGACTTGGGCAGCCCCGCCTCCTCGGCGATGGCCTGTACGCTGGCGCCACGGTAACCGTACTGGGCGAAGACCCGCTCGGCAGCCTCGAGAATTTCACGTTCGTTGCGCTCACGGGTAGCGCCATTGCTCTCGCTGCCCTGCCGCGAGCGCAGCATGGACTCGGGTTCGGTCACGTCTGTCATCCAAAGGCCCTGCCCTTCGTGAGGTGGTGAGACAAAGCAAGAGAGTGCCCCACCGCGGCAGTTCCTGCAAATGAGACCATCGGCGCCACTGGCTCTTGCAAAGTGCGACATCCTGGCCCATGCTGACAATATCCTGACCACTTGGTCAGAACCTGCAAGACGGACACAAGGTCAATAGTCAATAAGAGACCGTTACAAATTCTTGGAAGAGTCCCTAACAAGAGCCTTTAACAAGCGTTCTTAACAAAGAGTCCTAAACAAGAGACAAGGCGATGATCGACTTCATGCTCAACGGACAGCCGTGCCGGAGCGAGGCCTCTCCCGAAACCAGCGTGCTCGAGTTGTTGCGCGAAACGCTGGGTGTCACGGGCACCAAGGAGGGCTGCGCCTCGGGCGACTGCGGTGCGTGCACGGTAGCTATCGGCGAACCCGGCCCTGACGGCGAGATGCGCTACCACAGCGCCAATGCCTGCATTACCCCTGCCCACCAGCTCAATGGCCGTTATCTGGTCACCGTAGAGGGCCTCGCCCACGGCGACGCGCTGCATCCGGCCCAGGCGGCCATGGTCGCGTGCCACGGCAGCCAATGCGGCTTCTGCACCCCGGGTATCGTCATGTCGCTGTTCACCCTGCACGAACAGCAACGCCAAGCACCGGCCCCGTTGACTCCCCAGCGCCTGGAGGCCGCACTGGGCGGCAACCTGTGCCGCTGCACCGGTTATCGCCCGATCCGCGATGCCGCTCTGAGCATGAACCAGCATCCCGAGAATCGCCCCTTGTGGCTCGACGCTGCCGCGGAAACCAAGAATGAGGCGAAGGCGGCCGACAACGACACCGCCTTCCTGCAGCCCACCACGCTTGCGGCACTCACCGACTGCCTGAAGCGGCACCCCAAGGCGCGGCTCGTTGCTGGCGCCACCGACCTGTGGCTCGAATCGACCCAGCGCCTGGCGCGCTTCGAGCGCGTGATCGACGTAACCCGGGTCGCCGAGCTCAATGCCATCGACGAGGCCACGCTGGAAGATGGCCGCAGCGGCTGGTGGATCGGCGCCGCCGTCACCTACTCGCGCCTCGAGCCGCTGCTGGAAGAGCACTACGACGCCTTCGCCCACCTGCTGCACCGCCTCGGCTCCCAGCAGGTGCGCAACCGCGGCACCCTGGGCGGCAACGTCGCCAACGCCTCGCCCATCGGCGACACCCCGCCGGTGCTGCTGGCGCTGGGCTCGCGTCTGCGGCTGGTGGGTCCCGAAGGCGAGCGCGAACTGCCGCTGGACGACTTCTTCCTCGACTACAAGCGCACCGCACTACGCGAGGGCGAAGCCATTCGCGCGATCTTCCTGCCGCGCCCCGAGGCGGACCAAACTCTCAAGGTGTGGAAACTGTCCAAACGCCGTGAGGACGACATCTCAGCGGTGCTGGGCGCCTTCGCCTACCGCCTGAAGAACGGCGTGATGCGCGACGTGCGGCTCGCCTACGGCGGCATGGCGGCGATCCCCAAGCGGGCCGCCAATGCGGAAGCCGCCCTGGAAGGCAAGGCACCGGACCTGGCGACCTTCCAGGCGGCCCGCGAGGCCCTGTCGAACGATTTCCAGCCCATGAGCGACGTGCGCGGCAGCGCTCACTACCGCCGGCTCTCCGCCGCCAACCTGCTCGAGCGCCTGCGTCTTGTGATCGCCCAGGCCGACACCGACAGCCCCCGGGAGGTGATGCTCCATGCGTACGCTCACTAAGCTTTCCAAGGCGCCCGGTGCCGCGCCTGAGGTGAATAAAGACGCCACCGCCGACATGAGCGCGGACTCCGCTGTGGCGCGCGAGGAACTCAGGGGCGAGATCAAGGGCGCCAGCCCGCTGGCGCGGGATACCGTCTCCCCGGGCACGCATCCGCACTCTCGCGCCCATGAGAGCGCGATCAAGCACGTGACCGGCCGCGCCGCCTATATCGACGATATCAAGGCGCCGGCCGATGCCCTGCACGTGGCACTGGCGCTCTCGCCCGTCGCCCATGGCCGCCTGACCCGGCTCGATCTGGACAAGGTGCGCGCCATGCCCGGCGTGGTCGACGTGGTCGGCTTCCATGACGTGCCCGGCCACACCGATATCGGCCCCGTGTTCCCAGGGGATCCGATCTTCGTCGAGGATGAGATCAGCTACGTCGGTCAGGTACTGTTCGCCGTCGCCGCCGAGAGCCATCGCGCCGCCCGCGAAGCGGTGAACACCGCCCTGGCCCAGGGCATCGCCGAGATCGACGAGCAGCCGGCCTGCCTCGATCCGGTGGCCGCTACCGAGCGCGGCGAGTTCGTGCGCCCCACCCACGTGCAGCAGAGCGGCGATTGGGAACAGGCCCTGGCCAACGCCGCCCACGTGGTCGAGGCGGAGCAGTTCGTCGGCGGTCAGGAGCACTTCTATCTGGAAGGTCAGGCCTGCCTGGTGCAGCCCACCGAAGACGAAGGCGTGATCGTCCACACCTCCAACCAGCACCCCAGCGAGACCCAGAAGCTGGTGGCCGAGGTGCTGGGCATCCCCTTCCACGCCGTGACCGTGGAAGTACGCCGCATGGGCGGCGGCTTCGGCGGCAAGGAGACCCAGGCCTCACCCTGGGCCTGCATCGCCGCGCTGATCGCCCGGCGCACCGGCCGCACCACTCGCGTGCGCCTGCCCCGCGCCGACGACATGCGCGTCACCGGCAAGCGCCACCCGTTCCACAACCGCTACCGTCTCGGCGTGGATGAGCAGGGCGTGATCCAGGGCGGCGAGATCACCGTGATCGGCGACTGCGGCTACTCCCCCGACCTCTCGGACGCCATCGTCGACCGCGCCATGTTCCACAGCGACAACGCCTACTCCCTGGGCGAAGCCCGGGTGACAGGCCACCGCGCCCGCACCCACACCGCCTCCAACACCGCCTTCCGCGGCTTCGGCGGCCCCCAGGGCATGATGGTGATCGAGGCGGCGATGGACGATATCGCCCGGCGCATCGGCGAAGATCCGCTCACGGTGCGCAAGCGCAACTTCTACCGCCCCGGCCGCCAGACCACCCACTACGGCCAGCAGGTGGATCAGATCAAGCTGCTGCGCGAGCTGGTCGAGCAGTTGGAAACCAGCAGCGAGTACTGGGCACGGCGGCGTGCCATCACCGAGTTCAACGCCGAGAGTCCGATCATCAAGCGCGGCCTGGCGCTCACGCCGGTGAAGTTCGGCATCTCCTTCACCGCCAAGCACCTCAACCAGGCCGGCGCCCTGCTGCACGTCTATACCGACGGCAGCGTGATGATCAATCACGGCGGCACCGAGATGGGCCAGGGCCTGCACACCAAGATCTGTCAGGTGGTGGCCCGTGAGCTGGGGCTGGATACCGACGAGGTGCGCATCACCGCCACCCGTACCGACAAGGTGCCCAACACCTCGCCCACCGCGGCCTCCAGCGGCGCCGACCTCAACGGCCAGGCCGCCCGCGATGCCTGCGTGAAGCTCAAGCAGCGCCTGTTCGACTTCGCCCACGAGCATCTCTACAAGGATCAAGGCCTCGACCGCGAAGAGATGCGCCTGGAAGCCGGCCACTTGGTGGCGGGCCACGGCGAGAGCGAGCGCCGCATTCCCTGGGGCGAGCTGGTCCAGGCGGCCTATCTCAACCGCATCTCGCTCTCCGAGAAAGGCTTCTACGCCACGCCGCTGATCCACTACGACCGCAACACCGGCCAGGGCCGCCCCTTCTACTACTACGCCTTCGGCGCCGCCGTGGCCGAGGTCAGCGTCGACACCCTGACCGGCGAGTACCAGGTCGAGCGGGTCGACATCCTACACGACGTGGGCGACTCGCTGAACCCGGCCATCGACATCGGCCAGGTGGAGGGCGGCTTCATTCAGGGCATGGGCTGGCTGACCAGCGAGGAGCTGAAGTGGAACGAGGCCGGCCGGCTGATCTCCGACGGCCCCGCCACCTACAAGATCCCGACCTACGGCGATCTGCCGCCGGTGTTCAACGTCAAGCTGATGGAGGGCCACCCCAACTCCATGGCTAGCATCTACCGCTCCAAGGCGGTGGGCGAGCCGCCCTTCATGCTCGGCATGGCGGTGTGGTCAGCGCTGCGCGATGCCCTGGCTAGCCTGGCAGACTACGCCGAAGCCCCACGACTCGACACCCCGGCCACCCCGGAGCGGGTACTGCTGGCCGCCGAGGAGCTGCGCAGCCGCTACGACAGCGCGCAACTGGAACGAGGCGCGCCGTAATGAACGCGCCACGGCCCACACCCTGGCACGAAGCGCTGCACCGGCTGCAGCTCGAGGGGCTGCCCCACGCGCTGGCCACGGTGGTGACCAGCGCCGGCTCCACACCCCGCGAGCCCGGCGCGCGTATGGTGATCAGCGAGAGCGAAGTGTTCGACACCCTGGGTGGCGGCACCTTCGAGTTCCAGGTGATCGACGCCGCCCGCGAGAAGCTGACGCGGGGCGAAGCCGGCATGAGCCTCGAAGCCTTCGCCCTGGGCGGGCGCAGCGGCCAATGCTGCGGCGGCTTCGTCAACGTGCTGCTGGAGGTGTTCCCCGGCAGCGCGGCCACGCTGGCCGTCTTCGGTGCCGGCCACGTCGGCAACGAGCTGGTACGCCTGGCCGCCCCGTTGCCCTGGCGCGTGCTGTGGCACGACAGCCGTGAGGGCGTATTCCCCGCCTGGAGCAAGGAGCAGTCGCGCCTGGCCTGCCATCACGCCCCGGACCCGCATGCTGCCGTGGCGGCGCTGCCGGCAGGCAGCCACGCGCTGGTGCTGACCCACGACCACGCCGAGGATCGCGCCCTGGTCGACGCCCTGCTCCAGCGGGACGACATCGCCTCCATCGGCCTGATCGGCTCCAAGAGCAAGTGGGCCAGCTTCCGTTCGCGGCTTACCGATGCCGGCCACGACGACACGGCCCTGGCCCGGGTGCGCTGCCCCATCGGACTGGCCAGAGGCCCGGATGGCGAACCGATCCGAGGCGGCGACAAGACGCCCTACGCCATCGCCATCGCCGCCCTGGCCGAACTGCTGCCGATGGTGGGCAATGCCGAGCGCGCCGATCAACGCGGCCTGGCGCCGGCCGTGCTGCGTGCTCTTTTCAACTGATTACTTGAGGGGCGCCGGGGACAGGCCAAAGGGGAGGTCCTTCGCCATGGATGGCGAAGGTAGCGCCCAGGGACGGGTTCACAGCGCCTCCCCGATGGCCTCCTGTGGCCGGAACAGCCCGATGACTGCAATCAACGAGCCCCAGATATGACGATCAACGAATCCCGCATAATACGCGCCGAACTGCTGAGCTTCGATGCCGATCCCGGCGAAGGCGACAGCCCCGCCGAAGGCAGCGTGCGCCACTACGCCGACGGCGCGCTGTGGCTGGAGAACGGCCGCATCAAGGCCATCGACGACTACGCAGCGTTGGCGCCACGCCTGCCCGAAGGCATCGAGACGGTGGATCATCGCGGCAAGCTGGTGATGCCCGGCTTCATCGACAGCCACGTGCACTACGTGCAGTTGGAGATCATGGCCTCCTACGGGCGTCAGCTGCTGGACTGGCTGAACGAATATACCTTCCCCGAAGAGTGCAGCTTCGCCCAGCGCGAGCGGGCCGAGGTGATCTCCAATGCCTTCCTCGACGAGATGCTGCGGGTCGGCACCACCACCGCCCAGGTGTTCTGCTCCAGCCACCCCACCTCGGTGGAAGCCTTCTTCTCGGCCTGCCGCGAGCGTGATTTACGCATGCTGGCCGGCAAGGTGCTGATGGATCGCAACGCCCCCGAGGCGCTGTGCGACGACACCTACGGCGGCATTCGCGACACCGAACGCCTGATCGGCGAGTGGCACGGCAGAGGGCGCCTGGGCTACAGCCTGACCCCGCGTTTCGCGCCGACCTCCACCCGCAAGCAGCTCGACGCCACCGGCGCACTGCTACGCAACGACCCGAGCCTGTGGCTACAGACCCACCTCTCCGAGAACCCCGGCGAGCTCGACTGGGTGGCCGAACTGTTCCCCGAGAGCCGCGACTACCTCGAAGTCTACGAGCAGTCCGGGCTGGTCGGCCCGCGCAGCACCTTCGCCCACGGCATCCACCTCGACCAGGAGATGCGTGGCAGGCTGGCCGAGCGCGGCGCCAACATCGCCTTCTGCCCCAGCTCCAACATGTTCCTCGGCAGCGGCCTGTTCGACCGCCTGGCGGCACGCGAGGTCGGCCTCAACATCACCTACGCCAGCGACGTCGGCGGCGGCACCGACCTCTCCGGCCTCGCCACGCTCAAGGCCGGCTATCAGGTAGGCCAACTGCGCGGCCAACCGCTAACCGCCTGGCAAGGCCTCTACGGCCTCACCCTTGGCAACGCCAAGGCGCTCTCGCTGGACGACAAGATCGGTCGCCTCGCCCCCGGCATGGAAGCCGACTTCGTCGTCATCGACCCCGATGGCTCCCCGCTGCTTGGGCGCCGTCACGCACGTTGCAAAACCCTCGGCGAGCGGCTGTTCGCCCTGATGATGCTCGGCGACGACCGCAGCATTCTGGAAACCTGGGCCGGGGGACGCTGCCAGCACCGCCGCGACCAGGTCTAGGCTAAGCCTGAAACGAAAATGGCGAGTGGCTCTCAGAATTCATGAGGACCACTCGCCATGGGTGAAACGCTCGATAACGTGGTAACGAACTCAATACCTAGCTAGCTGCGCTTGTAGGCATGCTTGCGATGACCAATCTTCACGACCGTTACGACAACGAGCTCATCTGCCACTTCATATATGATTCTGTACACACCCTGCCGGATTCGGTAGCGCTCTTGCCCTGAAAGCTTTTCACTCCCGACTGGACGGGGATTCTCCTGCAGCTCCTCCATGCGCTGCAGAATGCGGGCAACGTCTTTGTTGGGGATTGGACGAAGATCTTTCGAGACAGATTTCTTGAACACAAGCTTATAGTTTGCCATGAGCCTTCAAATCGTCCAGCAAAGCCTCATAGCTCATTGTTGGCTCAGCAATCCGTTCCTCGAACGCCGCCAAATCTTCCTGATCCTCAGCTAATGCCGCACGAACGGCATCGTTGACGATATCCGATAAGGAACGATGCGTATGCGCAGCCTTCAGCCGCAGCGCAGCGTGTAACTGAGGGTCAAAATAAACCGTAGAACGCTTCGATGTCTCGCTCATGAGCTCCTCCAAACCTCGCGACGTCAAGACATTGTAGCACCATGACGTCAAAGCATCAAAGTTGACCAGCTAACATTTCTGTCAAGCACCTGCTGAAGGTGTTTCATCAGACGCACTGCCAGGACGCCGATCGCGAAGCTTACGGCGAGATGGCATGGCAGGATCATCGGGCTGATCGTGGCGCACAGGCCGGAGGTCGCCAAGGCGCAGACGGCGGCACGCGATCAGAAGATCGAGGCACTGCAGGCCGATGCTCGCCAGTGGTTCGAGAAGCTGGATAACCAGGATGCCGGGCGTCGCTACCGCGGCAGAAAGCTCTCCGATGCCGGCGTTACCGCCAGGTTCTACAAGGCCGTCACTGACGCTCACCTCGGGCATATCCTGAAGGTCGACCTAACGACCGAGACGTTCAACTATGTGCTGGATCAGCGTGCACTGGATCGCGCCAGGATGATGGATGGCAAGCTGCTGCTGGTCACCAACATGGCCGATCACGAGCCGAGACACTCTGCTGCTGCTGAGCCTTGGCTCGCCATTGATAGAGCTGGCTAGGTTGAAGACCCAGCTCACGAGCTGCGGCACTGGCTCCAACACGGTCAGCGAGTGCCAGGGCCTCGGCTTTGTAGGCCTGGGAGTAACGGGTACGGGTCTTCTTTGTCATCGACGTTGCTTGCCTTGCCATGGGGTCACCTCGTTCAGGGTACTACCTTAACGGGGTGTCCACTGTTGCTGGGCAAGATCACTGTGTAGGCGTGCACGGGTAGGCGCAACATGTCGTCACGAAAACAAATGCAGGGATCTGCACCTCATTCCCGATGTCGACTCCACGTTGTGGCAGTATTCGTACTGAGTCAGGCGATCTCACCTCGCCCTATGGAAGCCATGGTGTGTCGTGTAAAGGCTGAGCGAGAGAGGAATTCCGCCAGCTGCTTGGTTGCATACTTATGTGTTGCCTGAATCATAACGAGCTCGACCATCGGTAATTCTGGAAATCCCTCTTCGTCTCCAAGAATGATATGATCCTCCGCAAGCGCACTTGCAGGAAGAACACCGATACCGAGGCCAGCCGATACTGCAGCACGTATATTCTCGTAGGACGCACTTACATACGCACCGTAAGCATTCTTTCCTGCTTTATCCAGCGCTGTGAGCGCCGCGTTTCTATAGCAACATCCATCAGGAAAGATCACAAGAGGTACTTCCGTCATGCTATCAAATCCGTACTGCTGTGCAGCCACCCAGTATAGTGGCTCTCTCCGCAATGAGTGCATCTTCCAGCGATTATCGCTTGGTACGAAATTCTCTAAGCACTTTAGAATGATAAGATCAAGTCCACTATTTTCAATCTGATAGAGTAGTTGCGAGGAAAGTGCAGAAATGACCTCTAGGCGCAGCTTGCGATTCAGCTCCGCACACCGAGATATGGCACCATGTAGATCTGCAACCTTGAAGTCGTCCGGAACACCGACCAGCAAGCGACCAGAGATTTCCGGCTGCTTCATAGCACTCAAGGCCTCAGACGTCCGTATGAGGATCTCTTTGGCAGCTGGTAGAAATCTTTCGCCATCTTCCGTTAAGCCCATTATATGGCCTTGGCGGCGCTCTAGCAATTTACAGTCTAGTATCTCTTCTAGACGTTTGAGACTTTGTGTGACGGCAGACTGACTGCGATACAGCTGGAGTCCTGCCTGCTGAAACCCCATGCCTTCGGCTAGCAGCACGAAAGCCCGAAGGTGCTCAAGGGTGACACGTCTATCACCCAGAGGTGATGGTTGAGTATCGAACATGTAACTACTCCGCGCTGTTACTTATAGATCATCGCTAGCTTGTTACAGGAACATGGCTTTCGCTGGATCGCCCGGCATGAAGCCGCCTTTTCACTAAAGCCGTTCTACATCTCCTGATTGTAATGCTAGCTATGAATACTTCCGAAGGACAGTGCCAATCACATAGCCTTTCCCGACTCAAAATAAGCTCAACTAATTATGGCAACCGAACTACTAATTTCCAATCTATTCGTGCTCCATCCATCATGATTTCAAATAATGAAGAGAAGGTGAAGGCCACCAGGTTGGAGGTTTCGTGAACAATGTGATGTTAGCTGTCCTAGTCATGATTTTCAGCATGGTGTGGAGTTCAGCGTTCATCGCGGGTGCGATTGCCCTCGATGATTTTGATCCTTTCACTCTCCTCACTATTCGCTTCTTATTGAGTGCGCTACTGATGCTACCCTTCTGTCTTGCTAGCGGCGGATACATCGGAAACCGTATTGCTATCCAGCATGGGTTGCTGCTTGGCGTTCTTAACAACGCGCTTTACCTTGGACTGAGCTTTGCCGCATTGCAAACCATTAGGCCTCAGCTCGTTATCGTCATTGTGAGCTGCGCACCACTTGCTACGGGCCTGTTGTCTGCATGGTGGGGAGTAGAAGCACTTTCACTAATGAAGCTACTGGGAGCGGCGTTAGGATTGGCAGGTGTGGTAGTCATCTCAGGGGTGGCCAGTGGAATGACTGTCGATCCCTGGGGAATCCTGATGGCGACCGCAGGAATGCTAGCCTTTGCATGTGGCACTGTATTCTTCAAGGGCCGAGGAACGAACCTCCCCGTCCTGCAGGCCAATTTCTGGCAATCCACTGCTGGAGCTACTGTACTGCTCCCCTTGGCATTGGTTTTCGGACAGCCGCTTGCTACCCCTTCCACCAATAGCATGATTGCCGTTGCACATTTGGTACTCATCGTCACCGTCGGTGGAATGAGCCTCTGGCTGGTGCTGATCCGTATTAGCGGGGCTGCGACGGCATCGGCTTACCACCTGCTCAACCCATTTTTTGGCGTTCTGCTTGCCTACTTGATATTGGGGGAATCACTTCACTCTACGGATTTCATCGGAGCAGGACTAATTGTGATTGGACTGATCCTGTCCACCCAAGAAAGATGGAGGGAAAAGCAATGTTAAGCAGCAACAATCTCATATCCAGCGAAGAAGTTCAGATCGACATAGCAGCTCTATTCGGGTTAAGAAACACATTAAGAATTCAGAGAAATGCAACTATTTATTTAACCGAGCGCAGCTACCTCCCAAAAGTAAGCGATCCACGAAGCGATTGGGTGGCCAGTGTAGCCGTACCTGCATTTTTAGCCCTTAAGCAAACCGGCACAGAAGTGAGGGACTTCTGCACAATCGGCACTGGAACAGGACTCGATGCCCTTGCTGCTATCGAAATCCTCAACGCACGGAACATCATTATTACCGATTTGCATGATGATGTCGTCACGCTGGCACGGCAGAATATTCTACAGAACACGGATAAAGCCAGTAGATTGACAATCTTTTCAGGGGTTGGTGATCTACTCTATCCGCTCAAAGGAGAGAATTTCTCATTGGACCTTATTTGTGAAAATCTACCCAATATTCCAATTAATCCAAAAGACAACCTGAAGGATGGTCAGATAAGCTCTACGTTTATCGCCAATCGTTCAGAAAAAATTCCAGACTTCGTTAGTCGCCACCTGATCACACTTCACTATTTGGCGCTAGAGCAGGCGTTTCCCTTACTTAGAAATGGCGGCCGTATACTCTCCTCAATTGGAGGACGAATCCCTTTGGAGGTCATCGGACGACTTGGCGAAGAATATGGCTATTCATGCGAAATTCTGATATTCACCTGGAAGCGACAATCGGAGCCAGAGGAGGTAATTACTGGTTATGCGCAATGGGAGCGTGAAGGTTTTGGCCCATTCCAGTTCTACCCTATTGAAGATCTCGAAGAAATGTTTCGCTCAGTTGAACATGTCACAGCGGGTGCACAGGCACGTGCAATTGAACATGCTCTATCACCTCATGTAATGACAGCCCAAGAAGCTCTAGGAGCGATGAATAACGGTATCGAAATCGGGCACACCGTAGCAGTTCTTGATTCAGTGAAATGTTAGCCAGGAGGACGCCATGAAAAACAGTCTACAAAATACTATTGGAAATACTCCCCTGATCGAATTAACGAACCTAGGACTTCCTGACGGTGTCAAGCTCTTCGCAAAGCTAGAGTTTCTAAACCCAGGAGGAAGCATCAAAGACAGAATGGTGCAGTTCATACTAAGTCGGGCCGAGATGAGTGGAGAGCTACACCCAGGAGCAACAATTGTAGAGAACACATCAGGCAACACTGGGGCGGCAATCGCCATGCTTGCTTGTGCGCGGGGATATCATGTAGTTCTGACTATGCCAGATAAAGTCAGTCGAGAAAAACAGGATACTTTTCTCGCCTTGGGGGCAGAAATCGTGGTTTGCCCTACTACATCAAACCCAGACTCTCCAGATCACTATGTCACCACGGCACGTAGAATAAGGGACGAAACACCTGGGGCCTTCATGTTAAATCAGTATGATAACCCTCTAAACGCAGATGCGCACTACCAAACCACAGGGCCGGAAATCTGGTCTAGCTTAGGTGATTCCATAACAGCATTTGTTGCGTCGGGAAGTACAGGGGGAACCATTTCCGGAACAGCCAGATACTTGCAATCAAAGAACCCTGAGATCCAGGCAATACTTCTCGATCCAGTCGGCTCAATCTACTACCGCTATTTTCATGACGGCGTAATCAATGAGAAAGAGGTAAGTTCCTATTATGTCGAAGGTGTAGGAGAAGACCATTTAGCCAAATGCATGGATTTCTCCGTCATCACTAATGTCATGCAGTTTACCGACCATGATGCATTCTCAACCTGCCACCAACTAGCTTCAAAGGAGGGCCTCTTATGTGGAGGAAGCTCTGGGGCAAATGTGTGGGGTTGTATGCAACTTGCAAAACAGCTAACTCCACCGGCGACAATCGTCACAGTTTTGCCAGACAGCGGCACAAAGTATGTGTCAAAGATTTACAATGACGAATGGCTGTCCGAACATGGGTTTTCCAAGCGCCTTACAGACCAACCATAAGAGTAGGTACTCCGCACCGGCTTAAATCATTTTACGCATAGCTTGCTCACAACAGCGGCTTTTTAAGGGTGGCTTGCAGCTAAAAAACCTGTCCTGTTACTTACGAAATCTCGTACACTGCGGGCCCATTCTTCTACTTTCCGATGAAACAGTGAAGCTGGAGAGTGTGCAAACATGCTTATAAGGCTTGAAGCGAGGCATGCTGACCACTCCTAGGCTGTTAGACGGCGTGGGCTGTTGAAGTGCCTCCCTCCAGAGCTGCACAGGCTATAGTGCAGCCATCAGGAGGACGAAATGAGCAACGAACCCACCGTCAAACGCTGGACCGCCAAGCGCAAAGCCGCTGTGGTCATGGACATTTTCAAGGGC